>NZ_JAMFTH010000010.1 GCF_024195295.1 Gilvimarinus xylanilyticus
TCTTCGGTCACTTCGCCGGTATCGCCACCGGTGATGATGGCGCCATCGTCGGTGCCGGTGATACTGATCACAATCTCGTGGGTATCTATGGCGCCTGCGCTATCGATGACCTGAACTGTGTAGGTTAAATCCAAGACTACGCCATCGGGTAAGATATCAAAGGCTTGGTTGCCGCTGTCAAAGCTCCAGTTGATAACGCCGGTAGTGGCCCCTGCCTCGATCACCGGTGCGGCATTGACGCTCAGCATGTTAAGCAGGGTTTGCTCGTTGTATTCACCGTCCAGGTTGACATCCACGGCGGTGACCGTGGCGGTGTCCACATCGGATAAGTCGACATCCCCTACCGTTAACGTCCCCGTGGTGGATAACCCGGAGTCGGTTTCTACAAAGCTCGCTGTGTCACTGTCGCCGTCTTCGACGCTGATGACCGGCGCGTCGTTGGTTCCGTTTACCGTGACGGTAATGGTGTGTTCACTGCCATCATCGCTGGACACGGTAAAGGTATCGGTTAGCGTTTCTCCCACGGCCAGGTATTGCACTTCAGCGTTCTCGACGCTGTAGCGCCAGCTACCGTCTGTGGCTATGGTTAAAGCCCCGGTGGTGGTTTCATTGTCTGTGCCATTCACCACGCCGGTATCAAAGACCGATTCGCCCGCATCCGGATCGTCGACAACCAAAGCGCCTGTGGCAATCAATTCGCCCGCGCTGTCGACGTCGACATCTTCGGTTACTTCACCGGTGTCGTCACCCCTAAAGATCGGGGTATCGTCAGTGCCCGTCAGGGAGATCACCACCTCGTGGGTATCGGTGGCTCCGGCGCTGTCTGTCACCTGCACCGTGTAGGTCAGATCCAATGATTCGCCTTCGGGCAAAAAGTCGAAGGCTTCACTGCCGCTGGCAAACGCCCAGTTGATAACCCCTTGGGTATCGCCCGAGCCAATCACCGCACCGGCATCAACGCTAAGCATACTAAGAAGTGTGCTGTTATCCAGCCCTGTGCTTAGGCTTTCGCTCACCGCAATCACCTGCGGGGCAACCTGATCTATCACATCGATATCGCTAAC
>NZ_JAMFTH010000011.1 GCF_024195295.1 Gilvimarinus xylanilyticus
CCGATGGCAGCTACAGCTTTGATACCCTTGATGATTTTGACTATCTGGCCGAAGGTGACACCACCAGTGTGACCTTTGCTTACTTTTTGCAAGACTCCGAAACCGATGCCAGCGGCAGCCCCGTGTACAGCGAGCCGGCCACCGTTACCATTGAGGTGGTCGGCGTAAACGATACACCTGAATTCATTGGGGATGATACCGGGCAGGTGACTGAAGACAGTTTACCCACCCGCTCTAGCGGCAAGTTAGAAGTGGTTGACCCGGATAACGGCGAGTCCAGCATTGATGCGAGCCGTGCTCCGCAACCGGTGGGCGATGTACTGGGTAGTCTGAGAATTGCCAGCGATGGTAGCTGGAGTTACACGGTAGACAACAATAGACTTCAATATTTAGCCGAAGGTGAAACCCGAGATGAATTGTTTACGGTTTATGCTTTTGACGGCACAGCACATCAAATAACCATCACCATTAACGGCACCAATGATACCCCCGTTATCTCTCTTGCACTTAACGATAGCGACAGCGCTTCACTGACCGAGTCAACGGAAGTTCCGGCGGAAGAGCTTACCGCCACTGGCACCTTATCGGTTAGCGATATCGATGTGATAGATCAGGTTGCCCCGCAGGTGATTGCGGTGAGCGAAAGCCTAAGCACAGGGCTGGA
>NZ_JAMFTH010000002.1 GCF_024195295.1 Gilvimarinus xylanilyticus
GCTGGACGCTGGACGCTGGACGCTGGACGCTGGACGCTGGACGCTGGACGCTGGACGCTGGACGCTGGACGCTGGACAAATTATGTCCGCCTGTCCTTCCCTGTCAACCCAGCCCCTGCAAAAACGCGGCGCCAGGCGTAAGTCAGAGTAAAAGACCTCTTAATACAGAACTTAGTTAGCCAACACACTCAGAAACTGCGATGTTTTAGGTGACGCGGGCGCAGTCCGGTGATAAGCAGTACTGCGCCGTAGGTGGCGGCGCCCAAGGTGCAAAGGGCGGCCAGACGCCAGATGCGATCGAGCGCTCCCCACTGCACCCAATTGGGCCAGAGTATTGTGGCGGCGTAGAGCAGAGCGCCCATGGCGACATTGGCCAGAACTAGTTGCAGCAAGAAACGCCCCCAGCCCGGCTGACGCCAGAATATCTGTCGGCGGCGCAGGCCCCAGTAGAGTATACCACTGTTTATGTAGGCCGATGCCGCCGTCGCGAGGGCCAGGCCCACATGGCCAATGCCGTAGTAAAAGTGCAGCGGCACTACAAAAATCAGGTTCAACACCATATTGGCGACCATAGCGATAATGCCAATGCGCACCGGGGTTTTCATATCCTGGCGGGCGTAAAAGCCAGGGGCCAGCACTTTAATCAACATAAACGCCAACAAACCCAGGGCGTAGGCACGCATACTTAGGGCCGCCATATCCGTATCCGCCGCCGTGGTGGCGCCGTATTGAAACAGGGTAACCAGAATCGGCTGGGCCAGAATCAGCAGCGCCACCACGGCGGGCAAGGCGATTAAAAACACCAGGCGAATCGCCCAGTCCAGAGTACTGGCAAAGCTGGCGGGGTCTTTACCGGCGTGCTGGCGCGACAAGTTGGGCAAGATAACCGTGGCGATGGCCACCGCAAACACCCCCAGGGGCAAATCGGCCAAGCGCTCAGAATAGTAAAGCCAGGAGATACTACCATCGGGCAGCAGCGAGGCAATCACTGTATCCAGCAGCAGGTTGATTTGACTGACGGACACCCCAAACAACGCCGGCACCATCAAGGTCAAAATGCGTTTGACCCCGGGGTCGCGCCAATCCACCTTGGGCGAGGGCACCAAAGCAATGGGCTTTAAAAACGGCAACTGAAACAGCAGCTGCAACACCCCGGCGGCCAACACACCCCAGGCCAGCCCCAGCGCCGGAGGGTCAAACATGGGGGCGACGACCAAGGCGGCGACGATAAGCGCCACATTCAACAACACCGGAGTAAACGCCGGTATCGCAAAGCGGTCGTAGCTGTTGAGAATGGCGCCCACCAAGCCGGTTAGCGAAATCAACATCAAATAGGGAAAGGTGATGCGAATCATCTCGGTGGCCAGGGCAAACTGCTCGGGGTCACCGCGAAAGCCGGGCGCAAAAACCGTCGCCACCAAAGGCGCCCCCAACACCGCCAGCGCGGTCACCAGCAGCAACACCAATCCCAGGCCCCCGGCTACCCGATCCACCAGCGCCTTGACCGCCGCGTGAGAGCCATTTTGCCGATACTCCGACAACACCGGCACAAACGCCTGGGCAAAGGCGCCCTCGGCAAATAAGCGGCGCATAAAGTTGGGAATCTTGAACGCTACGAAGAAAGCATCGGCCCCGCCGCCGGCGCCAATGGTGTGGGCAAACACTACATCGCGCACCAACCCCAACACCCGCGAGCTCATGGTCATGGCGCCCACTTTACTGCTAGAGCGCAGCAAACCGGGTTTTGCGGGCGGCTTGTTGCCCGACGGCTGTGGGGTTTCTAACTGACTCACGCGGCATCCTGTGGGCGGTTACAAGAGCGCCATTATCCATATCAACCACGCGGTTGAACAGCACACCAATTGCAAATATACATGATAATCTTTACCATCCGCACAAATTTCGCAGAACGGATAACTTCATGCTTAAACGATCGCCTCTCTTTCTCGCCGTAGCCCTCGCCTCGCCCCTGACTCAGGCGGCCGACTCTGAACCCAGCGCCGAGAAACTGGAAACCATGGTCGTCACCGGCCGGGCTCAGTCGCTGTATCGGGCCAACAACTCCTCGGTATCGACCCGTATTGATGCCGACCTGTCGCGGGTGCCTGCCTCGGTGCAAATTATTAACGCCGACCTAATTGAAGACCAGGGCGCGCGAGATGCGCGGGATTTGTATCGCGATATCAGCGGCGTGAGCGTATTCAGTTATTCGGGCATTACCTTTCGCGGCTTTCGTCAGGATGATGCATTGTACGACGGCCTGCGCGGCGACCCCTACGCGGGCTTTACCGTACCGCGCACCTTTGGCGTTGACCGCCTGGAAATACTCAAAGGCCCCAGTGGCGCCATCTACGGTGCCGGCGCGCCGGGCGGGTTAATTAACTACGCCACCAGCCAGGCGAGCCTGGAGCAATACGGCCGCGCCCAGATTGTGGTGGGCGATTACGACTTAACCGGGGTGAACGTACAGGCCACCGGCGGCTTTGGCGACAGCGACTTTGGCTACCGGGTAGCCATGCTTAAAGAGACCGAAGAGCCGTTTCGCAACAACAGCACCAACGACAACGACCAGGGCGACTTAGGTTTTATTTGGCAGCCGGGCGTCGACACCAGCGTGCAAGTCAAATATTCGTTTGTGGATCAAACCCTGGGCGCCAACCGTTTGCGCGGCGTGCCGGTGGATGAAGACGGCGAGTTTTTGGTGGACCCCAGCTGGAACCACAACGAACCCACCGACTTTTTAAGCCTGAGCGCCGATGTGTTTTACTCGCGCCTGCAACACGCGTTTAACGACAGCGTCAAACTGGATGCGGCGGTTCGCTACTATGAAAACCAAGAGCTGCAAAACTATCACGAGCCGCGCGGACTTTACGACTCCAATGACGATGGCGTGAACGACATGATGGCCCGCCAGTTTCGCGACCAGGTGCGCAACAGTGAAGGCACCAGCGCTTACGCCAACTTAATTTACGAATTTAACACCGGCGGCATCAGCCATCAGCTGCTGACAGGTTTTGATATTTATGACCTGGACAGCGACTTTAAAGCCAAGCGCGGCAGCCCAATCGAATCCGGCGGCGTGGTGCCACCATTAAGTCTGTACGATCCGGTTTACGGCCAGACCTCTCGCGCCCAGTACGGCCTGGATGATCGCGACTGGGAAAGCGAGTCGCAATCGGGGCTGACCCAATCCGGACTTTATGTGCAAGACTTAATCGGATTATCCGATGCCTGGGATGTGCTGGTTAGTCTGCGCTTTAACGACTTTGAAAGCATCAGCGGCACCGCCGAAGACAGCGACACCGCCCTCACCTACCGCCTGGGCACGGTTTACCACTTAACCGACAACCTTAACTTTTACGCCAGCTACAGCGAGGGCTTTGAGCCGCAAAGTGTTTCGAGCCAGGACGAAGAAAAAGGCGGCCCCTTTGCCCCGGAAGAAAGCCAAAGCTTTGAAATTGGAAGCAAGCTCACTCTGTGGTCGGGCCGCGCGCAGTTAAACGTCGCCGCCTACGAAATTGAAAAAACCAATGTCGTGCAAGCCGACCCGGCGGGCGATGTCGGCGGCGACGGCGTGGACGACTTAATTGCCGTGGGCAAGGTGCGCAGCCGCGGGGTAGAAATGGACTTGAGCGCTGACTTACTGCGCCACTGGACCATGACGTTGAATTACGCCTACAACGATACCAAAGTGCTGGAAGCCACCAGCGGCATCACTAACGCCACCGGCGATCGGTTCGCCAATACGCCGCGCAACCTGCTGGGGCTGTGGACACGCTACGACTTTCCCTCCATTAACTCGGCATTCGCCTTTGGGGTGGACTACAAAGACGAGCAAATCGGCATTCAGGGCGATTATGTGAAACCCTACACCGTGTTCGACGCCAGCTGGCAAAGCACTTTTGACCAGTGGAAACTGCAACTGAATGTCAGCAACTTGTTCGATGAAGAGTATGCCGAAAGTGGCTTTATTACCCGCACCGGTCACTTCCCCGGTGAACCGCGCCGTGTGGTTGCCACCATCAGCCGCGAGTTTTAACACTCAGTGGCGCGGCGGATGAACCGCAAACAGTGGTTTAGTCTGCACAGCTGGGCGGGCATAAAATTCAGTCTGTTGCTGTTTTTTATCTCGCTCACCGGCACTCTGGCGGTGTTTGCCTATGAAATCGACTGGCTGCTCACGCCCGAACTACGGGTAGAAGCACCAGCGGATGGCAAGGAGCGTCCGGCCGCTGAACTGCTGGCCGCCGCCCACACCGCCAACCCCGACTGGACGGTCAGCTCTCTTAATCTGGGCCTGCCGCGCTTTATGGCGGCCGAAGCCATTGCCCAAGACAAATCCGGCGAGCTGCAGCGAATTTACATCAACCCCTACACCGCCGAGGTGACCGGCACCGCACCGTGGTTTAACGCGCACCGATTTCTTCGCCAGACTCACCGGCATTTAATGCTGCCGCTCAAATGGGGCCTAACCATTGTCGGACTGCTCAGCATCCCCTTGCTGTTGTCTTTTGTTTCGGCGTTTTTTATTTACAAAAAATGGTGGCGCGGCTTTGCCAAAACGCCTACCAGTGGCGATACCCCCAGACGCTGGTGGGGCGACCTGCACCGCTGGCTGGGTATTTGGAGCCTGCCGTTTATCGGTCTTATCGCCCTAACCGGCCTGTGGTATCTGGTGGAGCGCTGGGGCGGCTCGGCGCCCGCCGCAACCAGCCTTTTGCCCGAGGCAGCCGCTCAGGCTCAAGCGCAACCACAAGACGCCGCCAAACTAATTCCAGCCATTGAGCAAGCCCTGGCGCAGAACCCGGGCTTTAAGCTCAAGCGCATTCTGGTACTAAAAGACAACCCCCTGCTGCTACAGGGCGAAGACACGGCGATATTGGTGCGCGATCGCGCCAACACCATCGCGGTTGATGCCAATACCCAAACCCTTATCGGCCAGGTTAAAGGCGAGCAATTGAGCGCTCACCAGCGCATCGCCGAAGCCGTCGACCCACTCCACTTTGGCACCTTTGCCGGTTATTCCAGCAAAATCATCTGGTTTATCTGGGGCCTGGCCATGACCATTCTGTCAGGCAGTGGCGTCTGGCTGTGCGCATTGCGCATGGGCAGTCGCCGCAAAGGCCCCAACCCCCGCGCCGCCTGGCGGCTGATTGGCCACAGCCGCTGGCTGCAGCTGGCCCTGGTGCTGGCGAGCCTCGGGCTCACCCTTCCCTTCTTTTTTGCTTGACAGCTTAACCACCGCCCGATACTGTATATCCAAACAGTATCGCAATGGAGGTTAACCATGGCAGTAGTCGCCGTCTGGAAATGTGACCGGGATGGAAAGATGTTTGATGACAAAAAAGCCGCCGAAGCTCACGACAAAATGTTGGAGCTGGCAGCCAATATTACCGACCTGATTGAAAATTCCGTTAAAGGAATCAGCGAAGAACACAGCGAAGCCATTGGCCTGTTGCTGGCGCGCAATAGCGACAAGCTGGCCAAGGCCTGTAAAGGCAAGCCCGAGGCTTTATTAGAGGTAGATGAAGACTCCAGCATAACGCCGCTGGCCGCCAACCAGTAAAACCACACCCTTCACCACGCGCCGGATGACCACCACTCATCACCACAACGGCGCACGCGGCGTCGCACCGCTTCCACAACGCGCCGTCGCTTCTTCACCGCTGCATTCGCCTCAACGATGCGGCGGTTTTTTTACCTCTGACGTCTGACGTCTGACGTCTGACGTCTGACGTCTGACGAAACATCATATTTCCCCACAATTGCTCCGCAACTTGCCTTAATTGCGCCACGGCTCTGCCCTTTTCTTAGCGCTAAATAGCACCTGTAGACACAGACAACTTCTCACTGATTCACAGGAGCAAGACCATGAAAAAAGCACTACTCGCCAGCGCTATTATCGCCGCCAGCACCGCTCAAGTACCCAGCACCCAGGCCGCCAGCCTGGAGACCAAGCAGGCGGGCGTCGCCACCGCCGGGGTGATAACCGGCGCCTTAGTCGGTGGCCCAGTGGGTATGCTGGCGGCATTTGTGGGCAGTATTTACGTCGCCGAGCAAATGGAAAACAACGAGGAGGCCAGACAACTGGAAAAGCAGTATCAAGCATCGCAAAGCCAGCTGCGCGACGTAACCCAGCAGCTGCACGCCGCCCACACTACCATTAATGACTTTGAAAGCATTACCCTGGATCAGCTGGAGCTGCAGGTGATGTTTAAAACTGGCGATGACCAATTAACCCCACAAAATCGACAGGCGCTAAACACTCTGGCCAAGTTTTTGGTGGACAACGCCGAGCTAAGCATCCAGCTGGACGGCTACGCCGACCCGCGCGGTACCGATGAATACAACAACGTACTCTCGCAATATCGTGCTCACTCGGTCAAAGAGGCGCTGGTGGCCGCTGGAGTAAACGCCGAGCGCATCAACATTACCGCCCACGGCGCTGCACCAGTCACGGTCAGTAAGGACGCCGAAACCTATGCCCTGGAGCGCCGCGTGGATATTCAGATTCTTAACCAGAAGCAATCCCAATCTCTGGTGCAGGCGCACTAACCCCCACAAAATGCTTTCTAGCTCACCCCCACTTGGGCGACCTATGTCGCCCCTTTTTGGTAGAAATTACAAAAGTTCAGCTCGCCTGCGCCGTTTATTTCTTTAGCTGCGCAGCCTGAGGTCGTTTTGTGGCATGGCACACCACTTGCTACGCTTACCTTCACAATCACAATAGCCTATAACAGGACATGATTATGAATGGCGGCCTGCCTTGGTATCACCCTATTTCGCGCTGGATTTTTATTCTTAGCCTAATCGCATTGGGCAGCGGCTGTGCAAGCCTAAACCAACCCCAGGAAAATGTCGGGCGCACTTATGTGCCGGTAGAAACGCCGGCAAGCGAGGTAGACCAAGGGGTAAAGGTGATTGATGCACCTGAAGGCATTCCCGACGTCGAACCCACGGTGGTTTCCTACACCGATTATAACGACCCGCTGGAAGGCTTTAATCGGGCGATGTTTACCTTTAACGACGTCGCCTATCGCTATGCACTGATCCCTCTCGCCAGCGGCTACGTTCAAGTTGTCCCGCTGCCCGTGCGCAACAGCGTAACCAATTTCTTTTATAATTTAAAAACACCCATTTATTTTGTGAATAATGCTCTACAGCTTGAGGGCGCGCTCGCCTGCCGCAACCTGGCACGCTTTGTTATCAACTCCACGCTGGGGCTTGCGGGGCTTTTCGATCCGGCCGCCGATTGGTTTGGCCTGGAGCGCGCCGAAGCCCACTTTGACGATACCCTAATGAAATACGGGGCAGGCTATGGCGTGTATTTGGTACTGCCTTTCTTTGGTCCTTCTGACTTGCGCGACGGCACCTCGGCCATTACCGACTACTTCCTCAACCCCGTCACCTACCTGATGGACAACCCGGAAAAGTTCGGTGTAAAGGCGTTTGATTATCTGCAAGACTATTCCAGCGATGCCGAGCGCTATAATGCCCTGCGAGAAAAAAGTGACGACCCGTATATTTTATTCCGCAACCTTTACCTGCAGAGCATTATGCGCGATGCCGACTACCAAAACGTAGAGAACGCCGAGGTAAGCGATGAGCCATAAAATCGCGGCGGCGGTGCGCTACCACAAAATCATTCTCGCCTGTTTTATTGCTCTTACGGTGTTCTTGGGCTGGCAGGCCACCAAATTCACCATTGACGCCTCGGCCGATACGCTACTCACCAAAGACAACCAGCTGTATTTAAAAACCCGGGTCACCGACGCGCGTTTTGCACCGCAAGAGTTCTTGCTGGTGGCCTACGAGCCCCAAGATCACCCGGTGCTTTCAGAAAAAAGCTTTACCGAGATTGAATCGCTGAGCGACGAATTTTCTCAACTAGAGCGAGTCGACTCAGTCCGATCCATTCTTAATATACCTTTGCTGAGCCTCGCCAAAGGCGGCTTGAGTGGCAGCGCGGCTGATCAGTGGACCATCGCAAACAAAGATTTCGCCCCTCAAGAGCTCGCACAAACCTTTAAAGACCACCCGATTTTTGAAGACTTGGTGATTAACCGCGAGCAAACCGCAACCGGCATTCAAATACTGTTTAAATCTCACCCCGAACTGGAAAGCATTAACGCTGAAATTACCGCCCTGCAAGAAAAAATGCTGCAGAGCGAACTCACAGAATCCGAAACAAAGCAACTTGAACGCTTACAAGAAAAAGCCGAACCGATTGAAAAGCGTTTAACTACCACCCGCAACCGCGAAATTGATCGCATTCGCGATATTATTAAACCCTATGAATCATCGGCTAATTTATACATTGGTGGCGCGCACGCTGTAGGCTATCAGTTAATCAACATCATCAAGAGCGATTTACTGATTTTCGGCAGCGCGATTGCGGGCATGATTTTTCTGCTGCTGATCATACTATTTCGCAAACCGCGCTGGGTTCTTTTAACCGCCGCTTGTTGCGCCTGCAGCGTGGTTATGACCCTGGGGCTATTCGGCGCCCTGGGATTCAAAGCGACGGTTATTTCCGCCAATTTTGTCGCCTTGCAGCTGATTCTTACCCTTGCCATTGTGGTGCATTTAATTGTCCAGTACCGCGAGAGCTGCGACCGCCACGAGGACTGGAACCAAGCGCAGCTTTTGAGTGATACCCTCAAGCAAAAATTTAAGCCCTGCCTGTACGCGGGGCTTACCACTTCTGTGGGCTTTGCCTCTTTACTGCTGACCGATATTCAACCGGTTATTGCCTTTGGCTGGATGATGATCATCGCCATGGGTTTTTCCATTGCTACCAGCCTGTTGCTGTTTCCCGCGCTGCTCGCCTTCTTTTCTCGCGAAGCCCAGGGCAACCCCCACGGGCTGGCAAAACGTGTTTTGAATGTCTTTTTAACCTTGTCCGATAAACACGGCGTACTGGTCGTTCTGGCAAGCATTGCGATTGTGATTGTCAGTGCCCTGGGGCTACTGCGGCTGAGCGTCGAGAACAGTTTTATTAACTATTTTGCTGAATCGACTCAGGTGTATAACGAGCTGAGTTTTATCGACCGGGAGTTCGGCGGCACCACCGCACTGGACATCACCTATTCACCGCAAAGTCCCGACAATCCTGACCTAGACTTTAACGCGCTGCAGCTGCAACGCTTACAGTTAATTCAATCGGCACTGACAGACTATGAGGCCAGTGGTGATACCTTGTCGGTGGTGAACTTTACCGAGCTGGCTAAACAGATTAACGGCGGTAAACCCCTGACCGAATACGAAATTAACGCGGTTTACTGGACAATAGACAAAGAGCTTCGCGATAGCCTGCTGGGCTCTTACTACAACAACGAGCATCATCAGTTTCGGGTAAGTACTCGGGTGCAAGACACCACCGAGGGGCTCAACCGCGCTGACTATATTGAGCAAATCAAAGCTGACATGCAGGCGCTGGAAATCCCCGCAGAGGATTACCAGATGACTGGCCTATTTATGCTCTACCAAAACATTTTGCAAAAACTGTTTCGCTCGCAAATATTGTCTTTAGGCTTGGTCTACATCGCCCTAACCCTGGCATTCTGGGTTATTTTCCGCTCGCTGCGTTTTGCCCTCGTGGGCATTGCTCCCAACATAGTAACGACCGTTACCGTATTGGGGACTATGGGCTGGCTGGGTATTCCTTTGGATTTAATGACCATGACCATCGCCTCGATTGCCATGGGCATTGCCGTGGATGACACCATTCACTATATGCACCGCTACCGCGAAGAAGGCGGCCACAGCGACGCCATGCAGCGCACGCATCACAGTGTGGGTTACGCTCTGCTCTACACCACGTTAATTATTGTCCTGGGCTTTGCCATGCTGTTGTTTTCCGACTTTGTCCCCAGCGTACAGTTCGGCTTACTCTCGGGCTTGGCGATGACCATCGCGCTGGTGGCTGACTTAACATTATTGCCTGTACTTTTAAAACGCTTCGCTCCCCGCTAAAGCCACGGGCAAGGATGCCCGTTTTTAATCTATTTGCCTCGTCCCCATCACACCTTTATTATTGCCTATCTCTTTCAAGACAATAAAATCAATTCAAGATAACTATCGTATTTATAAGACAAAGGACAGGCGATGACAGAGGACGCTCTTTTCGATGTGCACTTCACCGGCAAGGTAAAAACCGGCCACTCCCCCAAGGCCGCTATTGCAGCTTTTGCCAAGCTCGCGAAAATAGAAACGACCAAGGCCGCGCAACTGGTGAAAAACAACCGCGCGATTAAAAAGTCGGTGAGCTTGGAACGGGCAGAGTCGCTGCGGCAACAAATGGAAAAGCTGGGATTGCTGATGGCCATTAAACCGCAGGGCGAAACTATAGCGCCTCAAGCCCCTGATTCTAATACTCAGCCGATCAGTGGTAGTGCCGGCTTAACCCTGGCGCCCATGGAGCCGACAGAGATGTCACGCGAACAGCAAGCCAGCGACACCGCTACGGACACAGCACAGCAAGAACCCGAGGCGCATACCCAGGCGTTCACACCCGAAACACAATTGGCAAGCGGCGCAATACGCTACAACAAAACCAACGCCGCAGACGACAGCACCGAGGAGATTTCGCCCTCTACGGTTAAAATTTTACTCGCCGCTGGCACTGCCGCGCTGCTTGGCGCACTGTTGTGGAAGTTTGTCGCCATAACCTTTGAACTGGAACTGGGACTTCTGGCCTGGGCGATTGGTGGCATGATTGGCGCAGCGGCCGTTTACTTTGGCGCCGAAGGTGACAACGCCGGTTATCTGTGCGGCGCGCTGGCGCTGGTGGCCATACTCGGAGGCAAATACTGGGTGGCGTCATCCTTTACCGAGACTTACCTCGCAGAGATGAACAACCACATTACGCAGGAAGAGTTCGATGACTTTATCTCGGTCGCGCGGGACCAAATTGCACCTTTGCAGGCAGCGCTTGCCAGTGACCGCGCTTTGCGCGAACACATTATTGACAATAATTATGTGGTGGGCGTTAGCCCCTCGGAAATTCCCGAAGCCACCGTTGCCGAGTTTCGCACCCAATTGCAGGAAGATTTAAATGAAGCGCGCGAGGTGGGTTCGGCAAACACTATCGAAGAGTTCTCTGAGCAATACGGCCATATTGCCACCTCAGAAATATTTAAAGCGTCGTTTGGCTGGCTGGACTTTTTATTTTTGGGCCTCGGGGTTTATACGGCGTTTAATATGGCGCGCAGCGGTTCTTCACCTTTGGGGCGCAAAGCCTATTAGCCACGAGACAATTAACCACGAAACAATTAGCACACATTTTAGCGCGCCTTATCGCCGCTTATAAAAACGGCGATAAGGCGCTTGGTTAACTACCAATCACACCGCCATCGTCTTTTGTCACCACCACCGTGGTGGAGCGCGGCCGGGTTACACCATCGCTGGCCGGATAACTTAATCCTGGATGCTGCACGTTAAACCACAGGGTTTTGCCATCGGGCGTGCCGGTTAAGCCGGTAATTTCTGCCCCCACCGGTCCGGTCATAAAGCGTTTTACCTCGCGGGTCACCGGGTCGGCGCACAGCAGCTGATTGGTGCCCTGCCCGGCGTACTCCGGTTCCAGCTCGTCGTAGTCCGTGGCAATCCACAACCGGCCGTCGCCGTCAAACCAAAGGCCATCGGGGCAGGAAAAGCGGTCGCCTTCCAGTGCGGCAAACTCGCCGGGTTTCGGCTGGGTTTGCAACACGGGGCCCGCGAGTAGAAACAACTCCCAGTGAAACTTCTCGGCGGCCGGGTTTTGATCGAACTCGCGCCAGCGCAAAATTTGCCCGTGGTCGTTATCCGCGCGCGGATTAGCGGCGTTCAACGGCTGATCGGGGTCAACCCCACGCTTGTAGTTGTTGGTCAGCGAGACATAGCCGTCGGTGGTTTGCGGATGCACCGCGACCCACTCGGGGCGGTCCATAGGGGTTGCCCCCACCACATCGGCAGCGCCGCGCAGATTAATCAATACATCGGCCTGGGTGGCAAAGCCATTCTCGGGGGTCAGACCATTTTCGCCTTGCACCAGAGCGCGCCATTCGCCGGTGCCGTCCGCGTGATAAACCGCCACATAAGCGGTGCCTTTATCCAGTAAATCGCGATTGGCAGCGGGCGCATCGGCGCGGAATTTACCCTCGGGGACAAATTTATACACATACTCGCCGCGTGTATCGTCGCCGGAATAAAACGCCATAGTGCCATCGTCAGCCATCACGCAGGTACAGCCCTCGCGCACCAAACGTCCAAGGGCCGTGCGTTTAACCGGACGGGATTCGGGGTCGAACGGATCAAACTCCACCACCCACCCGAAGCGGTTGGGTTCGTTGACATAACCGCCGCGCTTTTGCTCCGCCTTGGGTGTAGCATCAAAGCGCTCGTCCGCCGACTCCCAATAGTTGTAGTAACTGTTAGCCTCTGCGGATATGCCATAGCGTTTGTGAGCCGGACGATTTTGCCAGTCCTGCTCGTCGCGGTTAACAAAATAGTTTTTCCAGTTTTCTTCGCAAATTAAATAAGTCCCCCAGGGCGTAACACCCATCGAGCAATTATTTAACGTCCCCAGAACGCGACGCCCGGTTTCGTCCTGCAGGGTTTTCATCGCCGCACTGCCCGCCGCCGGCCCGCTGATATCCATTACCGTGTTGGCCGTTAAACGACGGTTATAGTGCGAGGGATACACTTTTTGCCACTGCCCGTCAGCGTCCTTTTTAATTTCAATGACACTAACACCGTGAGCGGCCTGCTCTTTAAGCACCTCTTGCATGGGGCGCTGCTTTTGCCCTTGCGAATTTTCGGTAACCGTGGGGCCATTGGGGTGCAAGGTGTCATTGATGTATTCGTGGTTTACCACCAACAACCCGTGCTCATTGGGCGCGTCGGGGAATGGAAAAAAGTGCATGCCGTCATTGTTCTGCCCGGCTTGCAGCTCTTGCTCGGCGGCGGTGTTACTGGCATCAGAACGCCAATCTGCCGCCCCTTTAACCACCTTATCACCCCAGGAAAAAAACGGCCGCGCCGTGTAGCCATAGGGCACAGTCACAACGTCTACCTGATCGCCGAGCGCCACTGGCACAGGGGTAAAGCCAATGGTTGGTCGCAGCGCATCGTTAAAAATGGACGGTGAACTCTGGGTAGTACACCCCGACAATAAAAAAGGCCCGGCGCCGGGCGCCAGGCAAGCAGCCATGGAACCTGTTACGAAGCGACGTCGTGAACAGGCGAGCTCCCCAAGGGAAGTTCTTTGGGTGGGGTTAACCGCGATATCGTCAATATCGATATCGCGCCCCGTTATTTGTTTCTCAGTCATTCAATTCCAACTCCTGGGCGATATCCGACCAAGATACCAGTTTAAAGTTTTGCGGCCTCTCGGGCATAATATTGTGACCGTCCTGCGCAATAAAGGCCCCTCGCTCATAGCCCTTACCCAGCGAACGATGGGTCACTTCCAAACCGTCGGTTTCGGAAATGGCATCCACACCGGCGCCATAATTTGCGCCCACCCGGAATTTACCTACACGCTTGTAAGGCGCGCTGGACTCAAACACCACATAGCTGTCATCGCCCTGACTGGACACAATCAGATAGCGACTATCGACCGCCGGGTAAAGCGCCATGCCTTCTACATCGGCCACCAAAACATCGTCGGTCGCTGCAATTAACGATAAAGGCTCGTCGCTGTCGGGTTTAGCCGACAGGGTATAAACACCCACGGCCTCTTCGCCCACAAACAGTCTTCCCGTGGCATCGTCAGCGACACAACCTTCGGGCTGAGTTTCCACGGCAAAGGTGCGCGCCAGGCGTGCGGTGACCTTACCTGCGTTCGCACTCAGCAGATACTGCTCGAAGGTACCACTTTTGCCGTTGGCAATGGCGTAGGTTTTAGCGCCATCCTGATACATACAAAAGCCGTAAATCTCTTCGAGCCCGGTGGGCAGCTCAGCCAAATGCGTCGCTGCACCGTTTTCGGCATCGACTCTGTAAATGGACAAAGAATTGTCATCGCGCTGGGTGGCGACCGCAATATCATCAACGCCATCGCCAAAATCAAAGCCATAGCGGATATCAACATTATTCAGGCGCCCCGTCGGAAGCATCTGCGATTGCGAGCCATCCAGGCGATAAACCCCCAGACCATACTTTTTGTCGGTGCCGTAAATCAGACTTTGCTCGGGACTAGTAGGGTGAACCCAAATCGCCGGGTCATCCGCCGCATCGCCAAAGCGGGCCACGGGCTCAGTTTGGATGCGCGGTTTAACGGTTTTAACCTCTGACTCTAGCGCCCGAGAAAAATCAAACTCCGCTGCAGCCACAGTAAAGCGGTTGCGCGCATAGTCGCCCGAGGCATCGTCGCGCACTTGCAAATGCAGTGTTTCGCTTTCGGCCTGATACCAGGCCTGTAACTGTTCGGGCTCCTCAACACCTTTCCAGGTACCCAACTCAACACGCGCCCAGGTGTTGTCCTCGCCCGGTTGATACATTTGCACCAACCCCGAATCGACAGTGACCGAAATCACGTTTCCGCCCAAGTAGGCGACCGCTTCGCTGCCTTCACCCAGATTTCCATAAGGTGCGACTAAATCCACCACCTGACGACTAACGGGTTTTTCGGCATTGGACGAATACCGCCACAGTCCCATTTCTTCCTCGGCGATAAACAAGCCGCCTTTACCGTCGGCCGCGCAAGCGGTGGCGTTGGGGGCAATGGGTAAGGTGCGAAGCTTGGCAGGCTTTAGTGTTTGCTGCTCGCTGTACACCACCCACTGTTCAGCACTGCCGCGCTCATCCAGCATAAACAAAGAAACACTGCCGTCAGCTTCGGATGCCAGGCACAAACCCTCTACTAAAAATTCGGGCGCCTGCAGTGAAGCCAAGCGCTCTGCCTGCTTACCCTTGGCGTTCAACCGATAGAGCACGGGCGTTGATTCCACGCCCTCAATGGCCGCGACTAAAAAGCCGTTATTTACCTGCGCAACATCAACCACCTGCACCGCGCGGGCGAAGACATCACCGTCGCTAACCGATAGGTTGCTCTGCGCATCAAGCTCTAACCAAAAAGCAGGGTTTCCCTGCTGCAGGGCGGGTACGGATAGGGTGCTGGTGTCGGCCGATTCTTTGTTAGGCGCAGCGCAAGCACTTAAGCTTACACAAAGCGCAACCGATGCCGCTAAATATTTAACTGTCATTTTACTCAACCCCATAAGCGGCGCCACGCACCGCTGCTGCATTATTTATTAAAAGTTAGTCAAGGTCAGACCCAGCTTAAAGGTAAGCCCATAGCTTTCGTACTGAGCGTTGTACTGGTTGTCGTTCACATAGGCATAGTAAGGCTCGTCGGTCAAATTAAGCGCCTCAAAATACACTTGCATTCCCTCGGTCAAATAATAGCGCGCCGAGAAATCCAGCTGGGTTTGCTCATCCACATAAACATCTTCCGCCGCATCGGTCACATCCTGAACTTCCAGCAAGTACTCCGATTTATAGTTGGCGGCCAGGCGCATATTAAAGCTGGACGCCTCGTAACCAATACTTAAATTACCGGTGGTATCCGACTGGCTGGGCAACTTGCTGTCGCGACTCAGCCAGCCGCCTTCATCGGCATCGTAATAGCTAAGAGAGGCTTCCGAATCCGAGAAGGTCGCATTGGCCGACAGCAGCAAGCCACTTAACGCACCGGGCAAAAAGTCCATTTGCTTGGAAAACGCCAACTCAATACCGGACACCTCGGCCGAGTCGCCATTGGCAAAGGTAATGGCTTCATCATAATCACTGTACTGATCGGCGCCTGCCAGATCGGTTTGATAGATAAAGTTATCAATTTCTTTGTAGTAAATGTAGGCCGAAACGACGCCTGCGACCCCCATGTAGTGTTCAAAACCAAAGTCCAGGTTTTCCGCTTCCATAGGATCAAGCAGCGGGTTGCCGAATTCGGCCTCTTCATCATCGATAACAAAGTTAGGAGCCAGCTGTTCAAAGTTCGGACGTATCAATGAGTTGGTCCAGGAACCGCGCAACTGAGTATTTTCGCCGATCGCGTAGCGCGCGTGTACCGATGGGAAAAAGTTATCGTACTGGTTGTCTACTTCAACCGGGGAAAACTCATCGCCGTCAAAACGGGTGCCCTTTGAGGAAAACTCGGTATCTTCGTAGCGCACACCGGCAATTAACCGCAAATCGTTCAGATCAATGCGCCCCATCAGATAGGCAGCCGATACGGTTTCCTCGACATCAAAGTCTTCAATGGTGGAATCTTCTTCGGAGTAAAACTCACTGTCATCTAAACCCGCCAACGAGGCGGCTACAGCATCGGTGTTAATGCCCGGGCCAAAGTTGCCCAGAGAATAATCCGGTGCGCCCTGGGCATAGCCGCTCAGCAACAGTTGCTCATCACTAAAGCCGTGCTCATCCAGATCTTCATAAATCCAGATTTCGACATCGTTATCTTTTTCACGGTTGCGGTATTTACCCCCAAACTTTAACTGGGCCGAATGCTGGGCCACAAAAAAGTCGCGGGTAATATCCAACTGAAACGACTCTTCACTATCGTCAGTGCCGGATTTAGCTTTCTCGACTTCGTCCATTTCATAGCTATCGCCGGAAAAGAAGGCGTCGGGAGTGCTCAGGTAAGGCTCGCGGGTATCGCTAAAGGACACATTTGCAAACGCATCGCTGCCAGCAAAAACGGCGCCGCTCACGTGGCGAGGCTCATCTTCACTGGATTCTGACAGGGCCGCACGGTAATCGATTGTCCAACTGTCCAGTCGCGTGGTACCACCGAGGGCGGTAGACAAAATTTCTTGTGTTTCTTCGCGGTCTTTGAGCTCGCGCCCTACCTCGGCCACGCCCGCTTCGCCTGCCATCACACCGTCTTCAAATTCAAAGATATTGGCTTGGCGGACTTCCGCGTCAGTGTACTTGCTGTACAGGTTACGCCAGTATAGCTCGGTGTTTTCACTCAGTTTGTAATCAAAGTTCAATGTCGCACCTGAGCGCTCGCGGGTGATTAAGTAATCACGCTGTTCCACTTCTTCTAACAGTGCCCCGTCATCGTCAAAATCCCAGCCGCCACCGGTCTCGACATTATCGGAACCGAACTCGCGGTCATACCAGCTGATACCGCCGGCAATGCCTAGGTTATCGGTGCCGCTGCCAATGCTAAACTGATCCGATGCGGTGAGTGCCAACTTGGGGCTGGTGCTTTCGGTCAGCTCGTTGTAGCTGGCCTCGGCAGTGAAAGAGTAAAACATATCGTCGCGATCAAACGCCGACAAACTTTGGATATCAATACTGCCGCCCAGGGAGTTGGCATCCATATCGGCGGTCAAGGTTTTGCTCACCACCAGGCCTTCCAACAAGTCTGAGGGAATCACGTCCAAAGCAACCGCGCGGCGGCCCGAGTCGGGGGAAGGCAGGTTAACGCCATTCACTGTTACCGCATTGTAGTCGGGACCCAAACCACGCACACGCACATAGCGACCTTCACCCTGATCTCGCTCAATGGACAAACCGGGCAAACGCTGCAACGCTTCGGAGACATTGGTATCCGGAAATTGACCAATGGCGTCGGCGGCCACCGCGCTTACTAAATTGTCCGCTGAACGCTGCACGTTAAGCGCTTTGTTCAAGCTGCCCGCTTGGCCCATCACAATCACATACTCTTGCTCGGGGCGTGAGGGCTGAATTTTAAAATCGCTGACCAGGGTTTTATTGTCTACCACCTCAACGGTGCGCTGCATGGTTTGCACGCCCAGGTAGCTCACGCTCAGAGTATAGCGGCCGGGCTCGATACCCGTCAGGTTATAGCGGCCGTCGCGGCCGGTCACGGTGCTGACATTTAACTCTTCAATTTTTACCCGGCTGCCCTGCAAGGGTACGCCGCTGATTTCGGTAGTTAGCTGACCCGAGATCTGGCCATCGGCCAGAACACTGGCCGATGTGAGTACAGCAATGGCTGAAGCCAGTAATTGGCGACGTACCTGTGGTGCACATTTGGTGGCAATAGAGTTCATGGAAAATCCCCCAATGATCTAAAACAGTGCCAGCAATTGGCCGGCATTTGAAATGTGGGGCAGACAATAAAAAGCCAGCATGACATTTCTGTGACAGGCTTAAGGCAGACCTGCGAAACGCGGTGCTATCAGCGACACTTTGAGCCAATAAGCCCCCGAAGAATAAGGCACACAGGGGTTTGCTCGCCGTAATTTCTGCAAAAACATACCCGGATCCAAAAACACCCTGAGCTAATATGCCCCTCCCGGCTGTCACACAACTGTTACATAAGCTTGATAGTTAGAAGGCTCTTTTAGATAACGCGCCGGACTCTCATGATTCGTTTACACAAGTGGAAACTGCTATTCATCGCTGTGCTGACCAATCTCACCATTTTATTAACGCTGGCGGTGGGTGAGATTAAGTTCTGGCGCGAGATCGACTGGCTGGATATTGTGGCCGAATCGGGGGTTTGTCTGCTGGCCGGACTCTGGCTGGTGTTTACCTTAAACAGCCGTCCCAAGGGTTCGGTAACCACCTTGCTGGCGCTGGGCCTGGGCTGTATTTTTATCGGCTCGTTTCAAGATTTAATGGACGAAGTAATCGCGATTCCCGATGCCAGCCCCTGGCGCGGCAGCATCGAGTCGGTACTCATGCCTGTTGGTCTGATTATTTTAACGCTGGGTTTATACCACTGGCACAAAGAGCAGCTACTGCTTAGCCAGCAGCGCCAGCGCCAAGAACAAGATTATCGCGATTACCGTTTGCAAGACCGGCTTACCGGACTGGGTGATGCGCGTTTTTTAATGCAGCAGCTCAGCCAGCTGCAACTGCGCTGTCAGCAACAACACACCCCCCTGGCCATTGTACTGCTGGATTTAGACGACTTTGACACCATCAACCGACGCTACGGCCACCGCGAGGGCGACCGTTTGCTGCAAGAGCTGACCGAAGTCTTGCTGCTTAATGTGCGTCGCTGCGACCTGGTGTGCCGCTACGCGGGGGATCGGTTTGCGGTGCTGCTACCCGGGGCCGGAGAGCAATTGGCACAGCAGCTAGGGGCACAGCTACAAGACGCAGTGGCCCACTTTGCCTACAAAACCACCCGGGGTGAGACTATTTACCACAGCGCCAGCACCGGGATTGCCACCGACACCGGAACCCCGGCCGACGCATTGCTAACGCTTGCCACCCAACGCCTGCTGCAGGCGAAGGATTCGCGCACCCCGAGGGTGGCCTAAATGACCCTGTGGTACGAAAACGACACCCCGTGTATTGCCGCCCACGAGTTTCCCGCCGCCCTGATTGACTTGGCCTGCAGCCGCGACCTAGAGCCCGACAGACTGTTGCGCGGCACCGGAATTTTTATGGCGGACTTTCTCTCCGCCAGCCTGATTATTAAACCCGTTCAATGCTACGCCCTGCTGCGCAATATTCAGCGGCTTATGCCCGCCAGCGACACCGCTTTTCTCGCCGGGCACCGATTGTTTCCGGGAAACTTTGGTCCGGCCAGCACCGCGCTCACTCAGGCGTCTCACTTGCTGGACGCACTGCAAACACTGGAAAACTACAGCGCCCTGTTAAGCCCGCTGCTGCAGCCGCGCCTGTCACTGGACAGTGACTTTGTTTACCTCTACTGGCAGGAGAGCTGCGAAGCCAGCGACCAAGGGGCGTTTTTGCGAGATATGCTGATGACTGCCATAACCTCCCTGTCGCGTCAGCTTTACCAGCAATCGCTCCCCTGGGAGTACTTTCTGCCCGGCGAGCTCACTCACCCGGAACAATACTCGGTGAACTGGGGCCCGCGCGTTTACTCAAAACGTCACATCACCGCCATGCGCTTGCCCCGCGAACTGGCCACCCAGAATACCCCTATGGCCACTACCAGCGCGGCCACTATTGCCAAACGCCAGTGTGAAGTATTGTTTAAGGACAAGCCTAGTGAAGGGTTTATCAGCCATATCGATCAGCGCATTCGCCGCAGCATACCCGGCCATGTCAGTTTGGAATCACTGGCCCAGGCGCTGGAGGTCAGCCCCGCCACCCTAAAGCGCAAACTGAAAAAACATCACACCCACTTTCAACAGCGCTACGATAACGTGCGCAAAGAGCTGGCCATTGAGTGGTTAACCCGCCAGGAGCTAAGCGTAGAAGACATTGCCGCCCGCCTGCACTTTCACGATAGCCGCAACCTGCGCCGCGCCTTCAAACGCTGGACCGGTGTATTGCCCAGTGCGCTCAGCGCTTCGGTTTAACCGGTAACGGCGCACCCGCCCGCCCAATTACACACAGCCCGCCGATAAAACCACCTTTAAGCGCGCGTTAAAATTGACTATTCTTTAGAAACAGCTTGAAGTTATCCACATAGTGCGGGCTCGCCTAAGAGCGTATAATGCCGCAAGGAACCTCTGATCAAGTCCTCAGCAGTCTCTGGCTTACAGAGCTTTTCGAGGTCAAGGCGGCGAGCCGATGGCGTGCTGACGGCCCGGCGAGGTGAGCCAACGCAGAGATCGGAAAGCTCTGTAAGCCCCGAAGGGCGCGGCCAAAACGTCCATCCGCGGTGTTGCGCTTCTTGCCAAGGGCTATGGCCATTGCCTGCGAAGCGCGCCTTGCGGAGTGAACGTTTTGGACTCGCGCAGAGACCGCTGAGGACTTAATCAGAGGTTCCCTAAATTACCCCGCAGCGCCCGAGGAGACTATGGCCAAAATTCGTTGGGGTGTACTCAGCACCGCTAAAATTGCCCGTGAACACGTTATTCCCGCCCTGCAAAGCTCATCGTTAGGTGAAGTGGTCGCCATTGCGTCGCGCCGCCCCGAGCAGGCACAACAGACAGCGGCCGCCTTGGGCATTGCCCGCGCTCATGACAGCTACGAAGCGCTGCTGGCCGACCCCGAGGTAGACGCCATCTACAACCCGCTGCCCAACCACCTGCATGTGCCCTGGTCAATCAAAACCATGCAAGCGGGCAAGCATGTGCTGGTGGAAAAGCCTCTGGGACTGGACGCCAGCGACGCGCAAAAACTCTTACAGGCCTGCGCAGACTACCCGGACATTAAAGTCATGGAAGCGTTTATGTACCGCTTTCACCCCCAGTGGCAGCAAATACGCGAGCTGTGCGACAAGGTGATTGGCCCGGTGCGCAATATTCAGTGCGAGTTTTCCTACAATAATCGCGACGCTAGCAATATTCGCAACAATGCCGATATGGGCGGCGGTGCGCTGATGGATATTGGCTGTTACGGCGTCTCCCTGTCGCGCTTTATTTACCAGAGCGAACCCACCCGGGTGTGCGGCCACATGAACTTTATGAACTACGAGGTAGACGCGATTACCTCAGCCATTATGGCGTTTAGCGAGGGTACAGGTAGTTTTAGCTGCTCCACCAAAACCGAGCCGGGCCAGTGGGCCAAAATCTGCGGCGAGGCGGGCTTTATCAGCATTCCCCGGCCGTTCAACCCCACCGCCGACAGCGAAGCCCAGATTACGGTGCAGCACAACGATCAGACTGAAACCATCACCCTGGCACCGGCCAACCAATACCGGGCCATGGGCGATCACTTTTGCGATGCCATACT
Source organism: Gilvimarinus xylanilyticus (assembly GCF_024195295.1). Lineage (GTDB taxonomy): Bacteria > Pseudomonadota > Gammaproteobacteria > Pseudomonadales > Cellvibrionaceae > Gilvimarinus > Gilvimarinus xylanilyticus. The sequence goes on from NZ_JAMFTH010000002.1 coordinate 21,568, forward strand.
GCACAACAAACCAGTGCCCACACCACTGCAAGACGGGGTGAATAATATGAAGGTGATTGATCGTATTATTGCCAGCGCTAAAGCGGGGCAGTGGGTGGACGTCTAACGCAGAACGCAGAACGCAGAACGCAGAACGCAGAACGCAGAACGCAGAACGCAGAAAATTATAGAAATCTAGCGTTCACACGCAAAGCTATTGCAACGGGCCAAAAGCCCTTTTAATCAACGCGGGGCAATCCCCCGCCGTAAAAGAGAGAGTCACACGTGAAAAAGATTGTTGTAGTCGGCGGCGGCGCCGGTGGCCTGGAGTTGGCCACCAAGCTGGGTAAAAAGTTAGGCCGCAAGGAAAAAGCGCATATCACCTTAATTGATAAAAACACCACCCACGTCTGGAAGCCACTGCTGCACGAGATTGCGGTGGGAACCATGGACGAAGGGGTGGACGCAGTCAGCTATCGGGCCCATGCCTTTGCCAACCATTTCCACTTCCGTATCGGCACCATGACCGATATCGACCGTGACCAGCAACAAGTGGTGCTGGCACCCATGGCGGATGAAGACGGTGAAGAGCTTTTGCCCGAAACCCGCATTGACTACGACATTTTAGTGCTGGCCATTGGCTCATCCTCTAACGATTTCAACACCCCCGGGGTTAAAGATCACTGCATCTTTTTGGATGGCCCGGGGCAAGCTCACCGCTTTCGCAATAAGCTGCTGGGTAAGTTTTTGCGCATTCAGCGGGTCAGTGGAGTGCGCGATTCGGTCAACATTGCCATTGTGGGGGCCGGGGCTACCGGGGTTGAGTTATCGGCCGAACTGCATCATGCGGTCACCAAGTTTCACGCCTACGGCTTTGACGCCGTAGACAGCGAGCACTTAAACGTCACCTTGGTGGAAGCGGGCGGACGTATTCTGCCCGCCCTGCCCGAACGTATTTCTACCTCGGCCAGCCGCGAGCTGGCCAAATTAGGGGTCAAGATCAAGCTGAACACTCGCATCACCGCCGCCCAGCCAGACGGCCTGGAAACCAGCGATGGCGAAAAAATCGAGGCCGACCTGATGGTCTGGGCTGCCGGGGTCAAGGTGCCCGACGCGCTTAAAAATATTGGTGGCATTACCACCAACCGCATCAACCAGCTACCGGTAAACGCCTACCTGCAGGTAAAAGGTGAGTCGTCGATCTTTGCCATTGGCGACTGCGCCGAATTTATTCAAACCGATGGCAACCGAGTGCCACCCCGTGCGCAATCGGCACACCAAATGGCCGATGTCTGCTACCACAATATTCGCGCGCAATTGGATGGTGGCAAACAAAAGGTCTTTCAATACAAAGACCACGGCTCGCTGGTATCACTATCTAACTACTCTACCGTGGGCAGTTTGATGGGCAATTTAAGCCGCGGCACCTTGTTTATTGAAGGTCGCCTGGCGCGGATTATGTACATCTCGCTCTATCGCATGCACCAGTTAGCAGTACACGGCTACATCAAAACCGGTTTGCTGATGTTATCAGGCAGTATTAACCGCTGGCTTAAACCCAAGTTAAAGCTGCACTAAGAGGCCACACCCCTCAAGGGCCGCTGCGCTTGACAGCGTGCGGCCCCCTGCCTAGGATGCGCTCTGCCCCAATTACAGGAAGTCTTCATGCTGCCCTTTCACGACGTTGTTGCCGATGACTTTAGCCAAGTCAATGAACTGATTATCCGTCAATTGCATTCCGATGTCGGACTGGTAGAGAACATTGGCCACTACCTCATTGAAGCCGGTGGCAAACGTCTGCGTCCGCTCATGGTTTTGCTGGCGGCTCGGGCGCTGGACTATCGGGGCAAAGAGCATCTGGACTTGGCCGCCATTATCGAATTTATTCATTCGGCCACCTTGCTTCACGACGATGTGGTAGACACCTCCAGCCTGCGCCGCGGCCGCCCTACCGCCAACGCCGAATGGGGCAATGCCCCCAGTGTTCTGGTGGGCGACTTTCTCTATTCGCGCTCGTTCCAAATGATGGTGGCCATTGGCAATATGGATGTGATGTCAATTCTCTCTGACACCACCAATGTGATCGCCGAAGGCGAAGTGCAGCAGCTGATTAACGCCAAAGATCCCGACTTGACCGAAGAAGGCTATATCGAGGTCATCCACAAAAAGACCGCGGTGCTGTTTGCCGCCGCGTGCGAGGTGGGCGCGGTGATCGCAGGCGCCGATCAAAAAACCCGCCTGGCCCTGAAAGAGTATGGCTTACAAGTGGGCATCGCCTTTCAGCTGGTCGACGATGCGCTGGACTACAAAGGCGACGCCGAAACCTTGGGCAAAAACGTGGGCGACGACCTGGCCGAGGGCAAACCCACCCTGCCGTTAATTTACGCCATGCGCCAGGCCCCCGAGGCCGACCGCCAGATTATCCGCGAGGCCATCAGCGCGGGCGATGCCAGCAAGCTGCAACAAGTCGTCGCGATCGTTGAGGCCACAGGCGCCATGGACTACACCCTCAAAGCGGCCGAGCGGGCGGTGACGCAAGCGCTGCAAGCCCTTAAATCGGTGCCCGAGTCTCGCTACTGTGCCGCCATGGCCGATATTGCTCATTTCTCTCTGGGCCGCAATCACTGATTTTACCCACCAAGCCACGCAGGGCCTATCGCCACTGGACAAGTGGCGGGCAAACGGTAGAATGTGCCCCTTTGCGGCGAGACCGCCAACGGACTTTATAACCCAGAGTTGATACTATGACTTCATTCGTCCAGAAAAGCTCATATAACACCGAAGAGCTGCTCGAATGCGGCCACGGGCGCATGTTTGGCCCGGGCAACGCCCAATTACCTATCCCCAATATGCTGATGCTGGACCGCATTGCGCATATCAGCGAAACGGGCGGCGAGTTTAACAAGGGCGAAATTGTCGCCGAATTGGATATCAGCCCCGACCTGTGGTTTTTTGACTGCCACTTTCCCGGCGACCCGGTCATGCCTGGCTGCCTGGGTCTGGATGCCATGTGGCAGCTGGTAGGCTTTTTCCTCGCCTGGAAAGGCAACCCGGGTCGCGGCCGCGCCCTCGGCTGTGGTGACGTAAAATTCACCGGGCAGATTCTACCCACCGCCAAAAAGGTGAGCTATCACATCAACCTCAAGCGAGTGATTGAGCGCAAGCTGATTATGGGCATCGCCGATGGCCGGGTCAGCGTCGACGGAAAAGATATCTACTTTGCCAAGGATTTGCGGGTAGGCTTGTTCTCCAACACCGATTCTTTCTAATAACAGCAACTTCGCCTTATTGCGGCACTAAACTTACCCCACCAGGTCCAAGGCCACTGCCCTGTCACGTCACAGGCTGTGCCATAATGCCCAAGGGCAATGGAGCTGTACGGGTTAAGTAATATGAAGAGGTAGCCTATGAAACGCGTTGTAGTTACCGGTATGGGTATTGTCTCGTGCCTGGGTAATGATAAAGCCACTGTTCTCGACGCCCTGCGCGAGGGCAAATCCGGTATTAAGCACCAGCCGGCTTACGAAGAGATGGGCTTTCGTTCCACCGTAGCGGGCTCGGTGGACATTGACCTGAAAGAGCACATCGACCGCAAAGCCCTGCGCTTTATGGGCGATGCCGCCGCTTTCGCCTATATTTCCATGGAGCAGGCGATTCGCGATGCGGGACTGAGCGAAGAACAGGTCTCTAACGAGCGCACCGGTATTATTATGGGTTCGGGCGGCGCGTCGTCGCAAAATCTGGTAGAGGCGGCCGATGTACTGCGCGAGCGCGGCCTAAAGCGCGTGGGCCCCTACCGCGTGACCCAAACCATGGGCAGCACCACCTCGGCCTGTCTGGCCACGCCTTTCAAAATCAAAGGCGTTAACTACTCCATTTCCTCAGCCTGCGCCACCAGCGCCCACTGTATTGGCAACGCCATGGAGCTGATTCAACTGGGTAAGCAAGATGTGGTCTTTGCCGGCGGCGGCGAAGAAGAGCACTGGTCACTGACCTGCCTGTTCGACGCCATGGGCGCCCTGTCGACCAAATACAACGACACCCCCGATCAGGCCTCGCGCGCTTACGACGCCAACCGCGACGGCTTTGTCATCGCCGGTGGCGGTGGCTGCCTGGTACTGGAAGAGCTGGAACACGCCAAGGCGCGCGGCGCCACCATATACGGTGAAGTGGTCGGCTATGGCGCGACCTCAGACGGCTACGATATGGTCGCCCCCTCGGGCGAGGGCGCCGAGCGCTGCATGCGCCAGGCCATGGCCACCGTTGAGGGCGACATCGATTATATTAACTCCCACGGCACCAGCACCCCGGTGGGCGATCTGGCCGAACTTAAAGCCATCCGCAGCACCTTCGACAAGGTGCCGGCCATCAGCTCCACCAAGTCGCTAACCGGCCACTCGCTAGGCGCCACCGGCGTGCAAGAGGCGATTTACTCGCTGCTGATGATGGAGCACAAATTTATCTGCGGCTCGGCCAATATTAGCGAACTGGACCCCGAAGCAGACGGCATGAACATCGTCCGCGAGCGTCAGGATGGGGTAGAACTAAACCGCATTCTGTCCAATAGCTTTGGTTTCGGCGGCACCAACGCCTGCCTGGTGTTCCAGCGCTATAGCGACTGATATCCCAAGGCGACCAGGGACGGTCACCTCAGCTGTTACCCCCACCCTCACGATGTAACCACTGCTTTACGATGGGCAGCAAATAAGTCCTCCAGGTACGTGTCTGCACCCCGAAATCGTTACGTACCCGCAAACCGCTTAATAGCGCACTGACCGGTGTGCCCTCGGGGGCGCGATCCTCTAGGTGCCATTGGGGCTCGGGGCCTTGGTAATCTTGCTGCTTGAGCGCCTCCCACAAGTGTTCGGCAAACTCCACCTCGGTACACGCATCGCCAGAGCTGTAGTGGTAGATGCCCCAGCAATCGGCGCCACTGTTAATCTGCTTAACCAGTGCCACAATAATCCGCGCCAGATCCGACAGCGCCGTAGGCGCGCCGCGCAACCGGGCATTGAGCTGCCAGGGTTGCTTTTGTTGCAATGCCTCCATCAAGCGGGTGAGCAGGTTATCGCCGTAACTGCCGATAACCCAGCTGGTGCGCAGAATTAACGACCGAGCCTGCGCCTCTGTCACCGCGCTTTCAGCGGTTAAAAAGGCACGGCCTACGTCGCTATTGGGTTCGGGCGTATCTTTTTCCGAGTGCTTGCTTTTGTTGTCATCGCCAAACACCCGGTAGCTGGATAACTGTATTAGCGGGACATTCAAGCGCGCACATACGCGGCTGATATTCTGCGCCGCCGCTACCAACAACTCGGCGTCGATCGAGGCGGGGCTATCGCCCCACCCTAAATTATTAATCACCATGGCGGGGCGCTGGGCGCTGATGTACTCATCCACCACCTCGGCGTTTTGCCAATCAAGCTGCTGCGCGCGAGGCTGCAACAAGTTAAAAGGTTCGCGCTCCAGCTCGTGCTCCAGCGCAACCCCCAAAGCCTGCTGAGAGTCGGTTAACAAGAGTTTCAAAATTTAGTTCTCACGGTTGCTATTTACCCCATTATCACACATCCCCGCACCCACCAGCCAAGCCTTTGCCGTTATTGCGCGGTTGTGCACCCACAGCTTTACACGGTTGCGGTAACATAGTGCTTCCAAATCAAAAAGCGACCCAACACCGTGCCCAGCGCCGTCAAATTTGCCACCGATATGCCAGCTTGTTCCCTCGTACGCACCTTTATCTTATTAAGTCTTCTTGCGGTGAACAGCGCCCGCGCCCAAGCGCCTGACCTACCCGATGGTTGGCATTCGGGCTACGCTACCGAAACGGTTTACAACAGCCGAGTCTTTTGGGTAGAGGCGGGTAAACAGCACAAAGAAACCGTTATTTTGATTCACGGCCTGGGGCAAAAGGGCTGGCGTGATTGGCGCCAATTGATCCCACCGCTAGCCGAAGAGTATCGCGTGCTGGCAATCGACTTGCCTGGCTTTGGGCGCTCGGATAAACCTGCGGCCAAATACTCACCCGAAAACTACGCTCGAGTGTTAGACGCGCTGGTAACGGATGCGGGCATCGGCAGTTTTCGGCTTATCGGCCATTCCATGGGTGGCAATGTTGCGCTGCGCTACGCCACCCGATACCCGCAAAAAGTACAGCGCCTGGTGCTGATCAGCGCCGCCGGTATTCTCGAGCGCAGTACCTTCGCCCAACACTCCGCCGCCCTACCGCTGGAAACCGATATGTTTCCCAGCCTGCAACAGCTGCCACCGAGTCTGCGCGAGGGCATGAGCGAAATGGTGCGCACCCTGGGCGGAGGACTTTTACGCTGGGATGCGCTGCCCAATCCCGACCAACTGCTGAACGCCAGCGACGCCACCTGGGCGACCGCCCTGCAGGGCCGCCCCAACTTAAACGCCGCCTTGGCACTGGTACAGGAGGACTACAGCCGCGACTTAACCGACCTGCAAGTTCCCAGTTTAATTCTCTGGGGCGAAGACGACCCGGTTACTCCGCTGCGCACCGGCCAACTGTTGGACGGCCAAATCCCCGACTCACAATTAATCACCTTTACCGGTATGGGGCATATGCCCCTTAACCATCCCGATCAAGTGTACCCACCCCTGCAAAATTTTTTGCACGGAGAATTGACCGGTCGGGCACGCGCGATAACAGGCAAAAACCATGGCGATTACCACTGCCACAATCAAAACGATCTTACCCTGACAGGACACTACCGAAACATTCGTATAGAAGACTGCAACAACATAAAGCTCGAAAACCTTAAGGCCCAATCGATTTATATTCGCGACGCCAATGTCAGCATGCTGAACGTTTCCATTACCGCACCGGGTACAGGCTTGCAGATAGAAAGCTCAAACCTCCAGGCCACCAATTTACATGTCGAGGCACAGCAAGCGCTGGTCGTCAGCGACAGTCATATCGATATTGCCGGGGGGAAATTAACGGGCACAAAATCGGGGCTTAGCACACAGACCGCATCGCGGTTTGTGTTTTCGGTGAGCCAGATCATAGAGCCTTCTAAGGCTCGCTATATGCACGGGGTATATAAGTTCGGCAAGGCTCCGTAAGGCGGTTTAAGCACTTGCAAGTGGACTAAGTGCGCATCCAACATGGTGACAAAACCAAAACGAAAGTCACCCCAACGATGCTAACTTTTTTTGCGACTCAAACGACGTAAACGCTGCGCCGACCGCTCCCAGAGCTTTTGCCCCTGGGGTGCGTTTTCTTCTAAGTCCCTGTCTACGGTCTGCGCTTTTGCCAATTGGCGGCGCAGCTTTTCACGGGTTTCCTCGGGCACTTCCACGGGCGGGTTTAGGCTGTCGACTTCGTGCAGAATTAACCGCCCCATACGATCCAAAACATCGTCGTTGATTTGCGAGGCACGGTAACTGTAGCTTTGCACCCCCGGACGAGCAAAATTTTTAAGCAGCACCGCAATGGCTTTATTTTCCGGCTCCACCTGAATGCGCATAGCCAGTTGCAGCGGCCCTTCCAAAGTAAAACGCGCGCTTTGTAAGCGGTGATTGTGATTCAGCTGATCGCGGCGGTGATACTTAAAACCATAGCTTTGCAGATAATTAACATAGGCATCAATGGCGGCGCGATCACTCAGCTCGTACTCGGCGGGGTCAATTAACTGCGCGGCAACTCTGACATCCAGCTGGCGCGGATTGGCCGAACTGTCGATGACCAATTTATAGGCGCTTTGGTTTAATTCAATCGGCGTGGTGCGATCGGGCGTTAACGGATAGGCAATGGTTCGTTCGGGTTGAACATAATTGATTTGCTTGATCAACTCATCTAAATACTCAAGCACCTGTAGCATTACCGGGCGCAGGTTTTGTTCGTAGTATTCCAGCTCGGCCGCCCGGCGTTCGGCCTCCTGGGCCTCGGCGGTGCGTAAGGTTTCAGCCTGTTGTTTTAACTCGTCCAGAATTCCCATGGCTCATCCACTGTGCTATTCACCCTGCGCATTTTAACCCTAGTTGGCGGCTAATTTCACGTTCACTCCCACAAAAAAGGCCGCACTCATGTGCAGCCTTTTGCAGACGAACAACGTTCTAAACGTTAAAAAGGAATATCATCGTCAAAGCTATCAAACCCACCGGCCGGAGGCTGAGGCTGCTGGGGTTGTTGCGGCGGCTGTTGTGGCTGCTGAGGTTGCCCTTGGGGCTGGTTAAAACCGCCCGCCGCGGCCGCTGCAGCGGCCGGAGCGCCGTAGTTTTGCTGGCTACCCTGAGCGCCATAGCCACCCTGACCACCACCGTAGCCGCCATCACCGCCGCCGCGCGAATCCAACATTTGCATTTCACCCGCGACAATTTCGGTGGTGTAACGGTCTTGTCCGTCCTGGCCCTGCCACTTACGGGTACGCAGTGAGCCTTCAATATAAACCTTCGAACCTTTGCGCAAATACTCGCCGGCAATTTCCGCCAAGCGGTTAAAGAACACCACTCGGTGCCACTCGGTGCGCTCCTGGGGCTGGCCAGTGTTCTTGTCTTTCCACTGGTCTGAGGTCGCCACACTGATATTGGTTACGGCGCCGCCTGAGGGCATGTATTTGGTATCCGGGTCCTGGCCCAGATTCCCCACCAGAATCACTTTATTGACGCCACGCGATGCCATACTTGTCTCCTGAGAATCTTGTCTTTAATCGCACACTTTAACACACAGGCTCTGATATTGATCCGGCAATCAGCCTGCCGAGTTAAATGCGCTAAGTGTCAGCTAATAAACGGGTGATCTCGGCCCGGTCTACCCGGCGCGAATCCACCTTCAAGTAAATCATATCTTCGCCGGGTACAATCAGCACCTCGGCCACCCCTTTCTGGGCCGCCAGCTTTTGCTCGACCCACTCGGGGCTGCGCCCGGCCAGGGGAATTAAAATACTGGCCAAATAACGCGGTGGCGCCATGGCGCGCGCCGCCAGCCACCACAACCCGGTAACCAGCGCGCAGACGCCCAAAACCTGCGAAACTCCGCCCGACTGATACAAGATACCGCCCACTGCCCCGCCGCAAAAGGCGCCCAGAAACTGCGCCGTAGAATAAATACCCGTAGCGGTCCCCTTAGACCCCGCCGGCGCCAGCTTGCTTACCAGCGACGGCAAGGTGGCCTCTAACAGGTTAAAGGCCATAAAAAAGCCGAACAAGCCCACCAGCCACCAGCCCAACGCCTTAGGCACCAGCGCCAGCCACACCAGCGACAGCCCCAGCAGGCCAATGGCGAGCAAAAACACCGGTTTCATTTTGCGGCGCTTTTCGGCGATGATAATAAAGGGAAGCATGGCGATAAACGAACCACCCAATATCGGCAGATAAATGAGCCAGTGATAACCCGGCGCCACCCCCAGCGGCCCACCCAGCATTAAAGGCACCACCACAAAGCTCGCCATAAGCACAAAATGCAGCGCAAAAATGCCCGCATCCAGCCGCAACAATTCTTTGTTCTTCAGGGTTTGCCACAACAGCTGCGGCACCGCCCCCGACTCGCGCCGCCGAGTATTGCTCGTGGCCACGCTGGGTACCACCCACAGCACAATGGCAATACCCACCAGGCCCAGCAGCGCAGTCAACCAAAAGATTAAGCTCAAGCCTCCCAAGCCTGCCAGCGCCGGCCCCAGCACCAAGGCCAAAGCAAATGACACCCCGATAGAGGCACCGATACTGGCCATAGCCTTGGTGCGGTTTTCGTCCGAGGTTAAATCTGTCACCAGCGCCATAACCGCGCTGGCGATGGCGCCGCCGCCTTGCAGCAAACGGCCGATAATCAGCCCCCAGATACTGTCCGCCAGCGCGGCGATGACCGAACCCAGCATAAATATCAGCAGCCCCGCGATAATCACGGGCTTGCGTCCTAACTTATCGGATAAAACCCCAAAGGGTATTTGCAGCAGCGCCTGCGAGGCCCCGTACGCCCCCAGCGCCAAACCCAGCAGCGCCGCGCTGGCACCGGAATAGCTGGGCCCGTACACACTTAACACCGGCAACACCATAAACAGCCCCAGCATCCGAAACGCGTACAGCGACGAAAGCGCAGAGACCGAGCGGCGTTCAAATGTCGACAGACTGGGGGTCACAGTTAAACCTTAACCGAGTAGGGGTATAAAAGAGCGAGATTCTAACAGAAATTCAAACGCGCCGAACCCGCCCCCGACCGTGCAATTACCGTATAATGAACGGTTTTTGAACGAATCACAGGTGAGCTTTTGGATACCATCTACGTTCGCGGGGCCCGCACCCACAACCTAAAGAACATCGACCTGGATATCCCCCGGGATAAGCTGGTGGTGATTACCGGCTTGTCGGGTTCGGGTAAGTCGTCCCTGGCCTTTGACACCCTCTACGCCGAGGGCCAGCGCCGCTATGTAGAATCTCTGTCTACCTACGCGCGTCAGTTTCTGTCGATGATGGAAAAGCCCGACGTCGACCATGTTGAGGGGCTAAGCCCCGCCATTTCCATCGAGCAAAAATCCACCTCCCACAACCCGCGCTCGACCGTGGGCACCATTACCGAGATTTACGACTACCTGCGCCTGCTGTTCGCCCGGGTGGGCGAGCCGCGCTGCCCGGACCACGATATTCCCCTGGCGGCCCAGACGGTCAGCGAAATGGTCGATACCGTGCTGGCCCAGCCCGAAGGCACCAAGCTGATGCTGCTGGCGCCAGTGGTTCGCGACCGCAAAGGTGAGCACTTACACACACTGGAAAGCCTAAAGCGCGAGGGCTTTATCCGCGCCCGCATTGATGGCCTACTGGTCGATCTGGACGATGCCCCCAAACTGGATAAAAAGAAAAAGCACAGCATTGATGTGGTGGTAGACCGCTTTAAGGTGCGCGACGATTTACAGGTGCGCCTGGCGGAATCCTTTGAAACCGCGCTGAACCTAACCGACGGTATTGCCGCCATCAGTTATATGGACGGCGAGGCCGAGGACCGGGTGTTCTCGTCCAAGCACGCCTGCCCGGTGTGCGACTACAGCTTAAGCGAGCTGGAGCCGCGCCTGTTTTCGTTTAACAACCCGGCGGGCGCCTGCCCCACCTGTGATGGCCTGGGAGTTAAGCAGTTTTTTGATACCAGCAAGGTAGTGCTCTACCCCGACGCGTCCCTCGCCCAGGGCGCCATCCGCGGTTGGGACAAGCGCAACATCTACTACTTTCATATGCTGACCTCGCTGGCGCAGCACTACGACTTTGATGTCGACACCGCCTGGCAAGACCTGGCCCCCACCCAGCAAGAGGTGATTTTATACGGCTCGGGTAACGACTCCATCGCCTTTAAATACGTCAACGAGCGCGGCGATGTGATTCAGCGCAATCACACATTTGAGGGGGTGATCCCCAACCTGGAGCGCCGCTACCGCGATACCGAATCGGCCAGTGTGCGCGAGGATTTAGCGCGCTTTTTATCCACCCAAAGCTGCCCCTCGTGCAATGGCACCCGCCTGCGCCGCGAGGCGCGCCATGTGTTTGTGGACGAAAAGACGTTGCCCCACATGGTAGAAATGCCCGTGGGTGAGGCCCACAGCTACTTCGAGGCACTGGAATTTGAAGGCGCCCGCGCCGGTATTGCCGAAAAAATTCTCAAAGAGCTGCGCGACCGCTTCCGCTTTTTGGTGGACGTGGGGCTTAACTATTTAACCCTGAATCGCAGCGCCGACACCCTGTCCGGCGGCGAGGCCCAGCGCATTCGCCTTGCCAGCCAAATCGGCGCTGGGCTGGTGGGGGTTATGTATATTCTGGATGAGCCCTCCATTGGTCTGCACCAGCGCGACAACGAACGCCTGCTCAGCACCCTCACCCACCTGCGCGACTTGGGCAACACCGTGATTGTGGTGGAGCACGACGAAGACGCGATTCGGCTCGCCAACCACGTTATCGACATAGGCCCGGGCGCTGGGGTGCACGGCGGTCAGGTGATAGCCGAGGGCACCGTAGACGATATTATGGCCCACCCGGATTCACTCACCGGGCAGTATTTATCGGGCCGCAAAACCATCCCCGTGCCCGCCAAGCGCACCCCGGTTAAGCAAGACAAACTGTTAACCATTAAAGGCGCGCGCGGCAACAATCTGCAAAAGGTTAACCTGACCCTGCCCTTAGGCATTATGACCTGCGTAACCGGGGTATCCGGCTCGGGTAAATCCACCTTAATTAACGCCACCCTGCACCCCATTGCCGCCACTGAATTAAACGGCGCCACCACCTTAAAAGCCGCGCCCTACGATTCGATTACCGGCATGGAGCACTTGGACAAGTGCGTCGACATAGACCAGAGCCCCATTGGCCGCACGCCGCGCTCCAACCCCGCCACCTACACGGGTATTTTTACCCCGGTGCGCGAGCTGTTTGCCGGCACCCCCGAGGCCCGTTCGCGCGGTTACAAGGCCGGGCGCTTTAGCTTTAATGTAAAAGGCGGACGCTGCGAAGCCTGTCAAGGCGACGGCGTCACCAAAGTGGAAATGCACTTTTTGGCAGACGTGTATGTGCCCTGCGACATCTGTAAAGGTAAGCGCTACAACCGCGAAACCTTAGAGGTAAAATACAAAGGCAAAAACATTCACGAGGTGCTGGAACTTACCGTCGAAGAGGGGCGCGAGTTCTTTGACGCAATTCCCTCGGTGGCCAACAAGCTGCAAACCCTGATGGATGTGGGGCTGTCTTATATTCGCTTGGGGCAAGCCGCCACAACTTTGTCCGGCGGCGAGGCCCAGCGGGTTAAACTGGCAAAAGAATTATCCAAACGCGACACCGGCAAAACCCTGTATATTCTGGACGAGCCCACCACCGGCCTGCACTTTGGCGATATTCAACTGCTGCTGGATGTACTGCACCGGCTGCGCGACCAGGGCAATACCATTGTAGTCATTGAACACAACCTGGACGTGATAAAAACCGCCGACTATATCGTCGACCTGGGCCCCGAGGGCGGCAGCGGCGGGGGCCAAATTATTGCCACCGGCACCCCGGAAGAGGTCGCGCAAAACAAAGCCTCTTACACCGGGCACTTTTTAAAATCCATGCTCGGCTAACCCCGTATTGACATTACCCGGCCATCGGGTAATGTCTATTCTATGCTTTCGGCCCATTTTTACATGTGGAGGCTTTGCCCCACCTTCCCCTCCTAACGAGTGCCCTTTCGGCACTCGCGCCCCCGTACACCTGCTATTTACGTTTAGCGCCCGGCAAACGCCCGGCGCTGTTTTACCGTTTAGGGGATTTTTATTATGAGCAAACAACCACCCATCGTAATCGCCGAATCCGTTTATGACGCCATCGCCAACTTAATTGACGAGCGCGCCGAAGACGCCATTACCCAAGCGCTCAGCGCCGAACTGGACCGCGCCCGCATTGTCACCGACAAACGCCTGCCCGCCGATGCCGTCACCATTGGCTCGCAAGTAAGCTTTACCGTGGCCGCCACGGGCAAAACCTTTACTTACGTATTGCGTCTGCCCCGCCAGATAAGCGACCCCAGCGTCGACTTATCAGTACTCAGCCCCGTGGGCAGCGCCTTAATCGGCTTGCGCCAGGGCCAGCAAATCGACTGGACCATAGGCGCGGGCAAGCGTACTTCTATCACCGTTACCCAGGTGGACGCGCCTATTGCCGCTTAAACAGGTAAACTAGCCGCGCCTTTAAGAAAAGAACAACGAGATTTCCTATGACATTGCAAACACCCCGCAAACGATTTTTATGGGTTTGGGGGCTTTGGCTTATCGCCTTTTACGGCGTATGGGCTTTTTTAATCACCGCCGACGGCGCCCTGCAGGCCGCCATAGCGCACTGGCCTATGGCGCTTGCCATGGCGGTGGGCAGCTACGCGGCAGGCTCTACCCCTATGGGCGGCGGCACCGTAGGTTTCCCAGTGTTGGTATTACTGTTTGATATGCCCGCCACCCTGGGGCGGGACTTTAGCTTTGCGGTGCAATCCATCGGCATGGTCAGCGCCGCCATCTTTATTATGGCCCGTCGCCAGCCACTGGCCTGGGCCATGCTAAAAGGCGCGCTCGCAGGCGGGCTAATCGGCACGCCCATCGGTATTATCTTTTTCGCCCCGCTGGTGCCCGAGCTGTGGATTAAGGTTATTTTTGCCGTGCTCTGGGGCAGCTTTGGGGTACTGCACTTGTACCGCATTAACGAAATATCCGGCAATGTGGGCATGACCGAGTTCGACGAACACTGGGATCACAAAACCGGTTTTGTGTTGGGCCTGGGGGCCAGCTTATTGGCCGTCTCGGTCACAGGTGTGGGGATTGATATGGTGCTGTACGCGGCGCTGGTTTTACTCTGCCGCGCGGATTTAAAAATCGCCATTCCCACTTCGGTGGTGATTATGGCCGCCGCTTCGGTCTACGGTGTGCTCATTAAATCCATCACCCACAGCTGGCAACCCGGCGTTTACGAAAACTGGCTGGCCGCCGCCCCGGTAGTTGCCCTGGGCGCACCTTTAGGTGTGTTTATTGTCGAGCGTATTGGCCGTAAACCGATTTTATTAATCGTTGCCGCACTGTGTGTAGGCCAGTTTATCTGGACCTGTTTTGCCGAGCGCCAAGCTTTAGGTTTTATGGGTATTGCGCTGGCTATTTTGGCTTTGTGTTTTTGTCTGTGGGTATTTGAGCGGTTGCGGCGTTGGGGACGGTCGTTGGTGTTGCGGGTTCGCAAGCAGGAGCGGGCGAGGAGGTTACCCGTTGGGGAGGGTTCGGCGGCTGCCGAGTAGTTGAGTGCAGCCCCTTTGTTCGTCACACCAAACTGGGTTTGGTATCCATGGTAGGGGTGCCGCTGCGCGGCGGCTTTTTGTATGCCCGAGTCGCCGGGCGGGCGAGTTACTTTTCTGTTGTTTGGGCAACAGAAACCTAACGAAAAGAGAAGCCCACCCCGGTTCGCGGCCCTTCGGGTGCCCTCTCTCCGGCCGATTTTTGAGGGCCGTATCGACAGGACTTCCCTGTCCTGGCGATACTTGCGCAAACGTCCTGTTTGCTTACCCACAAAAATAGGCCTCCGTTCGGCTCGCTCTCAGGGGACGGCGGAATAATGCAGCGCTAACGCTCAACTTTTATTGTTCGTCATTCCGTGCCACGACACGGAATCCAACTGAAAAGCCTGACTTGTCACGGCCTTACGCCTACCAAACTGACTTTTTTGCCAAGGCTAAGAAAGACCAACAACACTAAGCCATTAGGCCGATTTATCCTTTTCAGCAGAAAGCCTTTGGTTAAGAGCATATACCGCCCGCCAGCATCAACATTTATCATAACTATCAATTAGTTACAGCAACCTTGTCACCAAAGGCAAAAAGCCTTACATTGGTTAAAAACAAGACAGAGTCTTTCTTTCGCCGGCCATGGAGCGGTACCAAAGTGCGCTTTTATCCTTTATTTTCAACCACTTCCGCCCAATTGATCAGCCGCTTTCTAGCGACGTTATATTGCCGCGGGGAATTTTACTTTGTCTTTTGGATTAGCTGTTATGTGCTATGAGTAATTGGGAAAAATTTTACATGAATGCTTACTTTGCGTTTTGCGTAGTTTTCCTTGTCATTTATCAAATGTGGTTTTGGCCAATATTAAATGGAACGCCAGAAATTGTAAGCATCTCTCACCGCTTCATGGATATTGTCGTATATACAGTTCTGGCTTCTAGCCTATTTTCCGAGATCCTACTTTTTCGCGATCTTCATCTACGAAAAATGAACGACAAGTCCGGTTGGGTGGGGGCTTTGATTATGTTTAATGTAGTCGCTGCTCCCTTGTATTATTTCAAGTATGCTAGGTATCCCCGAAGTGGTCTCACATAACAAGCAAAGGCAACATCGCCCGGAGGGGCTGGACCTCGCTTCGCTCGGCCGTTGCTTTGGGCGCTATACGGAAAACACATGAGCCTGAAAAGCCAATGGGGTCAAATATTGACTTAACCTTTTATAACACGTTGCCGGCAAAAGACACTAAAGGAGTGTTGGATGAAGATCGCATTAATAATTGCCTTAGCGCTAACATTGGCCGGATGTGGGGATGACGCTATTACTTATACCTCAAGTAAAAAACCTGAAATGATTATGATTGCCGTGAATGACAGAGGGGAAGTCTTTATGTCAAACCACGACTCCACACTGAGCTTTGATGATTTTGCTAAGGCGGTTTCAGAACTCGAGAATGATGAAAATAGCTACGGCTACGTTATCCAATCAGCAGCAAGCGACGACTCAGACGCCAAGAGAGTAAAAAAGCTCCTACTCGAAAACGGCGTAAAAGAAAGAAACATCGCTGTTTCCAGCCCCCGTCCTTGAAGGTTTGATTGCGCTTAGAAAGGTAACCGTTCACAAAAACACTCCGCCCCCTGCCAGAAAATAGAGTCAGTCGGCAAAGGCAGCCGGTGCTGCTTTGCAAGCACCTCTGAATTCACTATCTTTCCTGCGTTTTGATTAAGTTAAATCACTTCGGAGAGGCTGGTGAAACTTTTTGCTTTAGGCGTAATGACGACGATTATTATGGGCTGCTCCAGCGTGCCAGCGCAAAGCCCGGTTGAGCTGATTGGGCACACCCAGTCCGGCAAAGCGTCGTTCTATGCCATGAAATTTCAGCTGCGTAAAACCGCGAGTGGTGAGCGCTTTAATCAGATGGCGAAAACAGCCGCCCATAGGAGCCTGCCATTCGGAACGCGGGTAAAAGTGACTAACCTCAGTAATGATAAAAGCGTGATCGTTAAAATCAACGACAGAGGGCCTTTCATAAAAGGGCGTATTATAGACCTTAGCCGCTCGGCTTTTAGCGTTGTTGCCAATCCTGACGTGGGTATTATTCCCGTTTCCATTGAGGTTGTTAAATAGTTGCAATGCGAGCGCGAAGGTATTACAAAAGGTTTTTATAGTCGGCTTGATCGACGGGTAACCACGGCACAAGGAATTCAAATGAGCATCACCCAATACCCGATTAAAGGCTCCTGCCAATGCGGGAATGTCACCTACCAATTATTAGAGCCACCGCTTTTTATAGCGGCTTGCCACTGTAAAGAATGTCAGAAGCTTTCCACCAGTGCCTTTAGCATTACCGCTATGGTAAAAGCCGATAGCGTCCGCTTTGCGGGCAACATGAAGGACTGGAGCCGAATTGCGGATAGCGGAAAGGTGAGCGCCGCCAAGTTTTGCCCGGAGTGCGGAAATAGGATGTACCACTATGACCCAGATCAACCGGAGCAATTAAAGCTAAAGCCAAGTAACCTCGATGATACGAGCATCCTTAACCCCAGCATTCATATCTGGGTAAGCCAAAAGCAAGACTGGTATCAGATACCAGAGGGCGTCAAAGTGTTTGATAGGCAGCCGTAAACGAGCGCAAGGCGCAATCTCCAGCGTCAAACATCAGACCTCTGTCATCCGACCCATTCTTCATGCGTTCTGCGTAATTATAAAATCTGATCCCTCTCCCGAAACCCCAACAAATACAAAATCGCATCCAAACCCAAGGTGGAAATAGCCTGCTCGGCGCTGGCTTTGACTAGTGGCTTGGCACGGAAGGCGATGCCCAGTCCCGCGGCGGCGAGCATGGGCAGGTCATTGGCGCCGTCGCCCACGGCGATGGTTTGTTCGGCGGTAATGCCTTCGCGCTCGGCCAGCATTTTCAGCAGGGCGGCTTTGCGCTCGCCGTTAACCACTTCGCCTTTAACTTCGCCGGTGACTTTACCGTCAACAATGTCCAGGGTGTTGGCGTAGACGTAATCAATGCCCAGTTTCTTTTGCAGGTACTCGCCAAAGTACTGAAAGCCGCCCGAGAGAATGGCGGTTTTGTAGCCCAGTTTTTTCAAACTGCTGATCAGTTTCGCCGCGCCTTCGGTAACGGGAAGATTCTCGGCAATCTCGGCCAGTACGCTTTCGTCCAGGCCTTTTAGCAACGCCATGCGGGCGGCGAAACTCTGGTTAAAGTCCAGCTCGCCGGACATGGCCTGCTCGGTAATTTCGGCCACCTGCTCGCCTACCCCGGCGGCTTTGGCCAGCTCGTCAATCACCTCGGCCTCGATCAGGGTCGAGTCCATATCAAAACAGACCAGACGACGGTTGCGGCGGTAGACGGTATCGCGCTGAAAGGCGACGTCGGCCTCGTGGCGGGTGGACAGCTCCATAAAATCGCGCCGCAGGGCTTCGCGGTCGGCGGGTTCGCCGCGCACCGAGAACTCCACGCAGGCGTTGCTTTTGGTGGCCAGGCCGTCCAGCGGTACCCGGCCGGACAGCCGGCTGATATTGTCGATATTAAGCCCGTGCTTAACCGTTATCTGAGTCAAATCGGCGATTTGCCCGGCGGTTACCTCGCGCGCCAGCAGGGTGACGATGTAGCGGGCCTTGCCCTGATGCTCAACCCACTGCTGGTAGCTGGCGTGGCTGACCGGGGTAAAGCGAATGTCTATCCCTAAGTCGACCGTGGCGCTTTGCAGCTCGGCCAGCAATTCGGATTCTTTGATGTCGGCGGTGTCGACCCCGACCATCATACCCAGGGTGAGGTTGTCGTGAATGACGGCCTGGCCAATGTCTAAAATGGCGGCCTGATAGCGACTGAGCACCTGCGCGATGGCTGAGGTAACGCCGGGCTGGTCGGCCCCGGCGGCGTTGATCAAAAGTATTTGTTTCACAATTAAGGGGCTGTTGTCCGAAAAAGGGGCATTATAACGCGCAGCGTGTATCATTTGCGTTAGAATGCGCAAAAATCTGATTGGCCGATAAATGGAATGACTGTTTACCAGTACTGCACCCGCCGCCCCCTGCTTTGTATTTGTACGCTCGCACTTTTGTGCCTGGGCTTGCTGGGCGCGTGGCTGACCATACACTTCGCCGCCGAGCAACAAGACGCCGCGGCGACCCGCTATGGCCAGGCCCTGGCCGACCGCGCCTCTTCTCAGGCCGTAGAGCCGTCCATCGCCCAGGATATGATCAGCCTGCAGGTGATTTTACAGTCCCTGGCACGCCAGCCGGGCGTTAGCAGTGCCACGGTGCACGATGTGGAAAACAACCTGTTGGTGCAGGCGGGCGCCGCTCAGGCTCCCGCCGATATGAACAGCGCCAGTTTTGCCGCGCCCATCACTCTGGATACTCACATCGCGGGCCACTTAACGGTAAACCTGAGCCTACCGCCGGTGCAGCGCACCTACACCTCTTATTTTTGGCTTTGGGCCTTGGCGGTGCTGGCTTGCATCGCCGGACTGTGGGGCGCGGACTATTACCGCGAGCGTCCGCGTAAACCCGCCAAAGCCCGTCGCCCCAAACCCCGGGCCGAACCAGAAGCGTCCACCCACGAAGAGGTCTTTGCCGCCGATGGCGACGATGCCCTGCCCGATGGTGAGGACGACGAGGCCCACGACGAGCCCGATACCAGCGCCGAGGTAAGCGTAGAGCTGCGCTTTTTGAATCTGCGCGCGCTGGAGCAACAGCTGAGTAAGGGCGAATACGAGCTGCGCCTAAACCGCTTTAAGCAGCAATTGCAGGGTATTCTGGCGCTGTATACTGGCCATCAGCAATCGTTCGACGAGCAAAGCTTGCGTCTGAGTGCAACCGCCGACACCCGCTCTAATGCGATTTTTTACGCGGTGTGTATCAGCGAGCTGGCGGTCAGCCTGTGCCAAAGCGGCGAGAGCCCGCGTTTAAAAGTGGCCGCCTGCATCGACACTCACGACGGTGACGCGGCGCCCGAGCTTTCCGCCTACGCAATTTGGTTAACGCCCGAGCTGCAAGACAGTGCGCTGTCGGGCTACATTAACCTGAGCGACGAGAATTTGGTGGAAGAAATAAAGCCGCCCTACAAGGCGTTACTGGAACGCCAGCAAACTCAGCTTTTGGCCCTACCTGTCACGCGGCGGTCATAAAAGCATCACCTTTTTGTCACCATTTAGCACTAGCGTTAGCCACAACATACCCCCGCACGGGGGCTGGCAACATCAGGTAAAACGCTATGCTCAACATCGAACAATCCGTTACGGATAAATTTCCGGCATTTGCCAAAACCAAACCGTTTATCCGTCGCCCCACCCTTACGCTGCTGCGCAAGCTCACCCACGAGCAAAAAATTAATCAGTTTCTGACTCGCAACGAAGGCCTACGCGGCATCGATTTTATCGACCAGATATTCGACTATTTTAATTTTACCTACAGCGCCGGCTCGCGCGACCGACAGAACATTCCCGCCAGCGGCAAGGTAGTGATTATTGCCAACCACCCCATCGGTTCGCTGGACGGTTTGGCGCTGTTGCGCTTTGTCAGCGAGGTGCGGCCCGATGTTCGCATTGTCGCCAACGACATGCTGATGGCCTTCAAGCCACTGCACAACGTGTTCTTGCCCCTGGACAACATGACCCAGGGCGCCTACCGCAAAAGTTACCGCGCGATTATGGATGCTTTAAAAGATGATCAGGCGGTGATTATTTTCCCCGCCGGAGAAGTGTCCCGGGCCAGCCCCAAGGGCATTCGCGATGGCGCCTGGCACTCGGGCTTTTTGCACTTTGCACGCAAAACCGGCGCGCCCATTTTGCCCATCTATATCGAGGCCAAAAACTCGCTGCTGTTTTACTCCGCCTCAATGCTATACAAACCCTTTGGTACGGCGCTGCTGGCGCGGGAAATGTTCAAAAAGCAATCGGCAGAGATTCGCCTGCGCGTGGGCGAAATGATCCCCAGCTCGGAGCTAAATACCGACAAGCTGGCGGACAAGGCGCTGATAAAACGCCTGAAAAAACACATATACAAACTGCGAAAAAAACGCAGCACCCAATTTATTACCGAACGCACCATCGCCCACCCCGAAGAGCGCAGCACCCTTAAAACCGAGCTGCAAAGCGCACAGCTGATCGGCGCCACCTCGGACAATAACAAAATATTTTTGTGCGACTACGACCGCCACCCCACGATACTGCGCGAAATTGGACGGCTGCGTGAACAAACCTTCCGCCTGGTGGGCGAAGGCACAGGCGCACGCCGCGACTTAGATAAGTACGACCACCACTATCGTCACCTGGTGCTGTGGGATGACGCCAACCTGACCATTGCCGGCGCCTACCGCATAGCCGATTGCGGCCGGGTTATGCAAGAGCATGGTTTAGAGGGGTTGTACACCGCCGAGTTGTTTCAATACACACCCGAGGTATACACCTATTTAGAGCAAGGGGTAGAGCTCGGCCGCAGTTTTGTTAGCCCGAAATACTGGGGCAAAGCGAGCCTTGAATATTTGTGGCAGGGCTTGGGCGCCTATCTGCAGCACAACCCGCAAATACGCTATGTACTGGGCCCCGTCAGCATGAGCGACGAGTACCCCCGCGATCTGCGGGATCTGACCGTTTACTATTACGAGCGCTACTACCGCACCCACAAACCCCTGGCGCTGGCCAACCACCCGCACTTAATCGAGCCGCAGAGCTTCGCCCGTATCAACAGCGAATTTTCCGCCATGGATCAGCAAGACGGCTTTCGCCATCTGCAACAATGTTTTAGCCAAGCAGGACACAAGCTGCCTACCCTTTACAAGCAATACGCCTCCCTTTACGAGCCCGGCGGCTACAGCCTACTCGCCTTTAGTGTGGACTCGGACTTTGGCAACTGTTTAGACGGCTTGTTTATGGGCGACTTGACCTTGATGAAAGCGAATAAAAAGAAACGGTATTTGGGGGTTGAGGGTTAAACGCAGAACGCAAAATATTGTGTTAAACGGCCCTGCGAGTTAGCGATCGAACGGGCCGTTCAAAAATTCATTCACCTCGGGTGGCATGGTGTTGTCAAATTCACCAAACCCCATATTGCGGCGCATTCGCTGGTACTCTCGATACAGCGTTTGTGCCCGATTTTGAATCCAGGCATAGTCCTGAGCCGTTAAGGGTTCATCCAGATCGTAAGCATCGCGAAACTGCTGCAACTCTCTCTGCTTAGCAGAATCCACCGTGTATACTCCGTCAGCGCCTCTGAGCGAATAAAGCTCAAAGTACGCAAACGCCTCTCGCAGGCTTTGTAAGGTTTCAGTCCTTTGCTCCAGGCTATCTTCGGGTGATGGCTCCTTTAGCGCCGATCTGGCCCGAGCTGAAATTTCATATACCGAGCCCGCCGCTATCGCTTCATCCATATAACCTTGGGTTTCTTTCCGATAAGCTTCTGAAACAGCGGCAGCCTCTAGCATTTCCTGGTAGGCGCGGTCAAAAGCCTCGCGATCTTCGACCAGCTTTTCAGCACTCAATCGACTGTAATCAAAATCCCCCACCGTCCAGGCGTTATGAATGCGCCGACTGATTAAGGCTTGATAAGCAACAATGTCACCGTTGCGCCCCATAGTCAGCAACTGGTTATCGGTATACTGATTTTTATAGTTTTCGACCTGCTCCACATTTAGGCCCGAAGCCTCAAACCAATCGTCCACAATTTGTATTTCTTGGTAGCTGACCACACGCCCTTTAGACTCCGAGCTCGAACTTTTAATCTCGGAAGTCACATCAAGAGGTGATGAATGCGTACGCGAATCATGATTGGACACAACACTAGAAGCTGTGCCACGAAGTCCCTGACCATCCATCGAATTCAGGTAAAACCAAACAAACAGAAATGTAAATGGAATAAGGAGCGATACAAAAACTCTTTTCATGACTTCCTTGTGCTTTTCAAGCGTATTTTTATAGTATTTTATTTCCTAATAGCCAATTAATCTGTGGCTGTAAAAACATCGGGAGAGCGTTTACCGCCCTCCTCCTTAAGCGAGTAACCAGCTGCTTTTTACTGCAAAAATTTAAAGCTTCGCACCTTGAGCGCCAACACAATCAGTAGCACACCGATCAGTATGGCGAAAGCGCCGATTAACCACAGCAGGGTTAAAATACCCGCGGCGGGCCAGGCGAACAGGGCGATACCGAAAAGCACTCCCAGTGCTCCGCTGAGCACCAGGCGCCACTCGCCCTGCAGTTCTTGGCGCAGGCGCATCGCGGCGGCTATTTGCAACGCGCCCACAATGATCGACCAGCCGGCGATTAACAACAGTAAAACCACGGCGGTCACTCCGGGCGCAAACAGCGCGCACAAACCCACCACCAAGCTGCTTACGGCCCACAGAAACAACATCCACCAGTGGTTATTCTGCTGGCGCCCGGATATGGCCATCCATATACCCAGCACACCGTCAGCCAGCGAGAAGGCGCCAAACATAATAACTAACACCGCCAGAGACACACCGGGCAAAAACCAGGCGCATAAACCAAAAATAATGGCGAATAAACCGCGCAGCAAAAGTACCCACCAGCTTTGCGCCATGGCTTGGGCTAAAGGTAATTGTGCAGTATCCATAAGCTTTCCTTTTCGGTATGAATAAAATTGTTAGCGCAAAACGGCTAGTAACGTTTTACTTGATACCCCTCTTGACGCAGCATTTCAATAACGCTGTCGGGACCGGCCAAGTGAAGCGCCCCCACCATAATCATTTCCGTCTCGGGGGTTTTCACAAACTCATTTACCTGACTAATCCAGGCGCGGTTGCGATCGCGCAAAATGGTGTTGTACAAGTCTTGCGAATACTCCTGCATAGGCTCGCCACCCAGCTCAAACAATGCTTGATGATCCCCGGTTTTAAAGGCTTTGACCATATCGTCCATTAGTTGAGGCAAATCCGCCAAATCATCCAGGGTGTAACGCATAAAATTATCGGCGTTCAGCTCGGTCATCGCCCGCAAAAACTGTAACTGCTCGTCGGGGGTCTCCAGCCAAGCCAACTGTTTACCCTGCTCGTTTGCCATGCGGGTATAGCGTGCATCCACGCCCTCGGCGAAGCCCAATTTTTGCATTTCCATTATCGATAAAGTCAGGGCCACAAAGGCCGGCTCAAAGGTCTGCAGCTGCGCCAAGGGAAAGCTGCGCTGCTGCGCAAACTGGCTCAGCCTTTCATATACCTCGGGACTTAATCGGGTCTGCAGGCTTTCACCGGCGGGTAGCATCATCATTTGCGTCATTTTCGTCGCAAAGGCAGGGGCTTGTACCGCCGCCATATCCGTTTCAAACACTAAGGTATCCGCATCGGCAAAGGCCTGGGGGTATTCCTCAGATAACGGGTAGTCGGCGGGTTTTAGTAAATGGATCGTGCCCGCCACAATGACTTTATGCTCGCCTTTAGTCGCCTCCCACACCAAGGCATCGGCGTAGGATTGGCCGGCAACAAACAATAAAGTTAAAAAGAAAAAACGAAGAGTCCTTTGCATAAGAGTTCCTATTGGTTTTTAGGTTATGATTTGAGTGTAAAGGTAACCGGGCCATCATTGATTAACGACACCTGCATATCCGCCGCAAACTCACCGGTTGCGACCTTGGGGTGGGCCGCACGCAGCCGCTCGACAAAATAATCGTAAAGCTCGCGAGCTTTGTCGGGGGTGGCAGCACTGGAAAAGCCAGGCCTTAACCCCTTACTGGTATCGGCGGCCAAAGTAAACTGCGATACCGCCAGTACCCCCCCACCCACTTGTGCGACGTTTAAGTTCATTTTGCCATCGACGTCGGAGAACACGCGATAGGCAAGCATTTTTTTAAGCAGTTTATCGGCCGAGGCCTGGGTATCGTCGCGCTCGATGCCCAGCAGCAATAACAGCCCCCGATCAATTTCGCCGATACATTCGCCCGCGACACTTACTGAGGCACGGCTGACGCGCTGAATTAAACCTATCATCTACTGTTAACTACTGTGTCGAAAAGATTAGGCCAAGTGATCGGTGTCGTGGCTAAGCTTGCGCGCCAGATCATCGGTGGCGCGAATCAGCGCGTCTACAATGCCCGCCTCGCGCGAGGCGTGACCGGCGTCGCGGATGATTTGCAGCTCGGCCTCGGGCCAGGCTTTTTGCAAGGCGAAGGCGTTATCCAGAGGGCATACCATATCGTAACGACCGTGGACAATCGTACCGGGGATGCCAGCCAGCTTATGAGCATTGTCGATAATCTGGTTGTCATCCAAAAAAGCGCCGTTAATAAAGTAATGGGCTTCAATGCGGGCTAGGGCCTGAGCCTTAAAGGGGTTGGAGAAGGCATCGACCACGTCTTGGTTAGGGCGCAGGGTGGCGCAGCGGCCCTCCCACAAAGACCAGGCCTTGGCGGCCGACATTTTCTGTAACTCGTTATCTCCGGTGAGTCTTTTGTAATAGGCGCGCATCAAATCGTGGCGCTCGTCAGCGGGAATAGGCGCGAGAAAATCATCCCAATAGTCGGGGAAGATCGCGCTGGCGCCGTCTTGGTAAAACCACTGTAAATCCCGCTCGCGGCACAGGAAGATACCGCGCAGAATCAACCCTAGCACCCGCTCGGGGTAGGTTTCGGCGTACACCAGGCTAAGAGTGGAACCCCAGGAACCGCCAAACAGCGCCCACTGTTCGATGCCTAAGCTGGTTCGAATACGCTCGATGTCTTCCACCAGGGCCTGGGTGTTATTACCTTCTAAAGACGCGTGGGGCGTAGAACGTCCGCAACCGCGCTGATCAAACAGGATAATCCGGTAGCGCTCGGGGTCGAAAAAGCGCCGATCATACTTGCCACAACCTGCACCCGGGCCACCGTGAACGAACAGCACAGGAATACCGTCGGGGTTACCAGACTCATCTACATACAATTCATGAGGCGGCTCGACGGGTATTTGATGCCGCGCAAACGGCTTAATTTCGGGATAGAACATCAACATGGAAGACGGCCCTGGGACGGTGAAAGACAGCGATTAATTATCAGCCTGCAACTTAGCACACAAAGCCGTTGGGAGGGAGACCCCGGTGCCTTGCACCGGGGATAAAGCGATCAATAAACTCAGTTACAACCCTGTCCGGTAAAGGCGTCGGCCACCCCCTGCAGAGCAGGTTTAGCGGACAAATCGGCATTAAACAGCAGCGGCCAGACATCGTCATAGTCGGCGCCGGTGGAATTTGCAAACTGGTTCATCAGCCAGCTTTCGTCATCGGTCAGACCCCATACAGTAAAGCCGCCGCGCTGCTCGGCCGGTACGGTATCCAAGTAAACTTCCGCCACCTGACAAAAACGCTGTTTTTGGTCATTGGCCAGCTGCTCGTCGTACTCGGGCTGGGCCGGTGGGTTGCTACCATAGGGGTTCACTACCGACACATCAATCTCGGTCAGCTTAACCTTAAGCCCCATATCCACCACCTGCTGGAAAGCATTTTCAAAGTGGCTAAGCGAGGGGTAACCCATGTAAATGTGCATCTGGAAACCCACACCATCGATGGTGCCCTCTTCGTTCAAGGCCTCGGCAATTTGCAGGGTTTTGTTCAAGCGCGTCTCGTTGGCGGTGTTGTCATAATCGTTGTAGTACAAATCTACATCCGGAGCGGCATCGCGCGCTGCCTGGAAGGCCACCTTGAGGTATTCGGGAATATCGCCGTCGGTCGCTGGAGGCAGCTCATTGTAGAACACCGACCGGCGGAAACCGTCACCGGCGCCCTGATCGACGGCCTCGTTCACCACGTCCCAGCTGGTGACCACACCCGGGTACTCAGTTTCAAAGTGTTGCACCACGTTTGTCACATGGTCGGTTAACATGGCGGCAAAATCACCGTCATAATTATTCATAAAGCCCGGCACTTGGTAGCTTGAATGCCATACCAGAGCGTGGCCGTGGACGGTCATACCGTTGGTTTCGGCAAAGCCCACCAGCTGATCGGCATCGCCGAAGGTGAAGGTGTCTTCCTGCGGATGCAGGTAGCTCATTTTCATAATATTGCCAGCGGTTAACTGGCTAAAGTGCCGGGTAATCACATCCTGACGCGCACTGGCGTCGCTGTGATTGAAAATACTGTAATTCTCATTAGCGGCCGATACCGCCACCCCGACCGGAAAATCCGTAGGCGTTGTCGCATAAAGGTCAAAATCGGGCTCTATCGCAATGGGCCCTTCCGAGCTGACGGACGAGCTGGAGGAGCTGCTCTCAACCGAGCTGCTGGATGAGCTAGAGGATGAAGACACAACCGACGATGAGCTGGACGAGCTTGCCGGAGGCGGCGTATCACCACCACCCGAGCCACCGCCACAAGCGGTCAGAGCGGCAACCACGCCAAGTAAAGTTATGTGGTGTAGATTCGTTTTCATAGCGGACCTTCGTTATTATGCTTTTACAGTTGTATTTGTTGACATTTCAAATAGTCAGTCAGACCATATTAGCGCGCCGCACGCCAATTCTCAAGCGCTGAATAACCGATTAAAGGAGCTGTTATGAAGTTACGTCACCTAGTCTGCGCCTGCGCCCTGGCCTCAATGAGCTTTGCGCCCGCCCTCAATGCGCAAACCATTGAAACCGAACGCGCCGATATCGAGTTGCAAACAGTAGCCCAAGGGCTGGAAAACCCCTGGGGCCTGGCCTTTTTACCCGACGGCTCAATGCTGGTGACCGAGCGTACCGGCACCATGCGCAAAGTCGGCGCCGATGGCGAAGTCAGCGAACCTCTGACAGGTTTGCCCGAAATATTTGTACGCGGTCAGGGTGGCCTGCTGGATGTCGCGGTCGACCCCAACTACGCGGACAACGGCTGGATTTACTTCAGCTACTCCGAACCCGGTGACGGTGGCAACAGCACCGCTCTGGCCCGCGCCAAGCTGGACGGCAAGGCTCTGGTCGAACTTGAGCTGATTTTTAGCCAGCAACCCAAAGTCAGCAGCAACAACCACTTTGGCTCGCGCATTGTGTTTAAAGGCGACGGCACCTTATTTTTAACCTTGGGCGATCGCTACAGCCGCATGGACGATGCCCAAACCCTGGATAATCACCACGGCAAGGTCATTCGCATTAACACCGACGGCAGCGTACCTGCCGACAACCCCTTCGTTGACACCGAGGGCGCGCTGCCCGAAATCTGGTCCTACGGCCACCGCAACATGCAAGGCGCCACTGTTCACCCCCAAACCGGTGAGCTGTGGAGCGGCGAGCACGGCGCCCAGGGCGGTGACGAGCTGAACATCGACCGCGCGGGCCTTAACTACGGCTGGCCAGTGGTCACCTATGGCGAAGATTACGGCGGTGGCAAAATTGGCGAGGGGTTTAAAAAAGAGGGTATGGAAACCCCGATCTACTACTGGCTGCCATCGCTGGCCACGGCGGGCCTGACCTTTTACACCGGCGATGTCTTCCCCAAATGGAAAGGGGATATTTTTGTCGCCAGCCTGCGCGCTGAAACCCTGTCGCGGCTGGATATAGAAGGCGAGCGGGTGTTACATGAAGAGCGCTTATTGGCCGACGAGCTGGGCGAGCGCTTGCGTCATGTGGTGCAGGGCCCCAAAGGGTATTTGTATCTGCTAACCGACGCCTCGGACGGCAAAAT
Source organism: Gilvimarinus xylanilyticus (assembly GCF_024195295.1). Classification (GTDB taxonomy): domain Bacteria; phylum Pseudomonadota; class Gammaproteobacteria; order Pseudomonadales; family Cellvibrionaceae; genus Gilvimarinus; species Gilvimarinus xylanilyticus. The sequence goes on from NZ_JAMFTH010000002.1 coordinate 49,855, forward strand.
TATTCGAATCGCCCCGGCTGATTAACAGCCTATTGAGCCCCGTACCCCCGCTCAGTGACACTGGGCGGGGGTATAGAATCGTCTTATTAAGTCCCCACGGGGCCAAGTAATGCGAGCAATCGGTTAATGACAGTATCAGTGCCCTTGGCTCAGTGTTCATCGTTTACCCTCGCCTCAATCCAATCGCAGCGATCTACCCGTCGGCTGGCCCAGCGCTGGTATGCCCAATTGGCAAACGTGCGAATTCCCGGCCACAGCAACGGGCGCCATAAAAAACCAAGGGGCGTGTAACCCCAGGCAGCCACATTGGCCTCTAACCCAATCGCCCAACTTTGGTCGTCGTATTGCAAGTGTAGCTGACGCAGCATTTGCTGACGTTGATAGTCAGACACCGACGCTTCGTGCACGTCCACCAGCGTCAACTCCGCCGATTTAATTCGGCTTAACCAGCGCATCTCGCGGCGACACCAATGACAGTATCCGTCGTAATACAGAAAGGCTTTCATAGACGACCCTGTTTTACAGCATGAGTGATTTATATTTTCTATACGACGTATAAAAACGCGAAGATCAATTCAGCAGTTGCAAGCTGTTAGAATTAAACCTGACCCGTAAAGCGATTGGACAGCATCTATGCCAGCGAGATTTAGCGCCCTCACCGACAAGGCCCACGACACCGTAAAAAAAGCCCCTCAAGTCGGCGTATTGCTGACCAACCTGGGCACCCCTGATGCCCCCGATGCACCGGCACTGCGAAGATACTTGGCGGAGTTTTTATCTGACCCGCGCATTGTGGAGATTCCGCGTGTTATCTGGAAGGTCATACTGCACGGTATCGTTCTGCGAACCCGTCCCAGGCAATCGGCCAAACTCTACCAAAGCGTCTGGACAGACGAAGGATCGCCCCTGCTGGTCATAAGCCAAAAACAGCGAGACAAAGTGGCCGCGCGGATGGAGGGAAAAGCCGTGGTGGCATTGGGTATGCGCTATGGAAACCCCTCTATTGCCAGCGCGCTGCGCGAACTGCAGGCAGCGGGAGTCAAGAAAATTGTAGTTCTGCCCATGTACCCGCAATATGCCGCCTCTACCGTGGGCTCAACCTTCGATGCGGTCAGTCGCGAGCTGCAACACTGGCGCTGGGTGCCCGAGCTGCGTTTTATCAGCGGCTATTGTGAAAACGAACGCTACACTGACGCCCTGGCCAATAGCTTAAAAGAGCACTTGGCCCAGCACGGCGCCCCGCAAAAATGGGTGTTCTCGTATCACGGCACCCCCAAATTTTGCCTGGAAAAAGGCGACCCCTATTACTGCTTTTGTATGAAGACCACCCGTCTGGCAGCCGAAAAAGCGGGATTAAATCCGGATGACTGTTTAACCACCTTTCAATCGCGCTTCGGTAAGGCGGAATGGCTTAAGCCTTACACCGACAAAACGCTGGAATCACTTCCGGCGCAAGGCATAAAACATATTGCCATTTTAAGCCCGGCGTTTAGCGCCGACTGCTTAGAGACGTTAGAAGAGCTTGAAGTGGAAAACCGCGAAGCGTTTACCGAGGCAGGCGGTGAGACCTACCACTATATTCCCGCGCTCAACGACCGCGACGACCATATTGATGCGCTGATGGACACCCTGGATAAGGCGGGGCTGTAAATAGGTTAACCGCCCCAGACATCAAACAGTACCTTGATGGCCAGGGACACCATCATGACCGCAAACACCTGCTTAAGGCGCGCCACCGGAATACGGTGCGCCACCTTCACCCCCAAGGGAGCGGTTACCAAGCTCATACACGCCATGGCAACCACCGCAGGCCAGATCACATACCCGAGCGCCAGGGGGCTATCGGTGGCACCCCAGCCGTTAATCACATAGCCAATGCTACCGGCCAAGGCAATCGGCAAGCCCACCGCCGCCGAGGTGCCAATGGCCTTGGCCGGGTGTTGGTTGCACCAAATCAAAAAAGGCACGGTAATCGAGCCGCCGCCAATTGCCACCAGGGCCGAGACTCCGCCAATACCGCCGCCCACGCCGAACATGGCGGGCGCCGAGGGCAACTGCCGGTCGGCACTGGGGGCGCGGCCAAACACCATATACCAGGAAATAAACGCCATAAACGCGGCAAAAAAAGTGGCGAGAAACTCCGTGGGCAAGTGCGAAGCAATAAACGTGGTGGCAAAGGTCCCCAGCAGCACACCGGGCGTTAGCTGCTTAACCGCCACCCAGTTAACCGAGCCTCGCCTGTGGTGGGCGCGCGCGGAAATAACCGCCGTGGGCACAATGGCCGCCATAGACGTGCCCAGGGCAAAATGCACAACATGCTCAGGCGCCACCCCCTGATGCGCAAACAGCATGGCAAGAATAGGCACCATAATGCCGCCCCCGCCAATCCCTAACAGCCCGGCGAAAAATCCCGTTATCCCGCCCAGAGCGAGGTAGGCCAACAACCACCACTCCATGGTTAATCCTTTTCTTTATCGCCTTTGGCTTTGCCCGGCCCTTCGCGCTCCATACGCGCAAGCTCGGCTTTGTACTTTTCCAGGTCCTCCCAATCGTAGGGTGAACCCACATTTAGGCCCTGCTCCAAGTGCGCCGCGCGCTCGCGGGCATTGTGCTCCAGCGAGTGATCTTCGGCCTCTTTTTCCTGCTGCTCTTTCTCGTACTTTTTCAAAAACTCGGACGCTTTCATACAACCTCCTGCGATTTGCCCAGCGGCCCCGCTATAATGACGCCTTTTTTGCCCGGATAACACCATGAGCCGCGAGCGTTTCGAAACCTTTAAAAAAGCTTTGCGTCAGCGTCAGCCCGACATGACCGTGCTGACCGACAAAGTCCACAAAGCTCAGAACATTTCTGCCATTTTACGCACCGCCGAAGCCGCCGGCATTGGCCACATTCATATGGTACGCCCCGAGCGCGGCCACCTGGTGTATCACAATACCGCGGGCGGCATAGGCCGCTTTACCAGCCAGACGGTGCACGACACCATTGAAGAGGGCTGCAGCGCCCTGCGCCAACAGGGCTTTACCCTGTATGCCGCCCACTGGTCCGAGCGCGCCATCGACTACCGCGAAGCCGATTTTACCCGCCCCTTCGCACTCATTATGGGCGCCGAAAAACGCGGCTTATCGGACTATGCCGCCGCCGAGGCCGACGCCCACCTGACCATTCCCAATATGGGACTGGTCGAAAGCTACAACGTCAGCGTCGCCGCCGCGATTATCCTGCAAACCGCTATGGAACAACGCGTTCGTGCAGGGTTATACGAGCGCCCCTTGGAAGAAGATGACCACTACTGGACCACCCTGTTCGAATGGATGCACCCCAAAATGGTGAAATACTGCCGCAAGCACAACCTGCCCTACCCCGACATGGACGAAGACGGCGATATTATCCCACCCCGCGACGAGCGCTACCGACGACCGTTTGATTGATATATCCATTTAAGGGAGTAGCGACTAATAGGCTACTCGTGGTCATCCTCATTTGCCCCGATTACATCTAAACCGGATGCCGTGGGAATACGCGTGTATCAATGTGTAGAAAGCTTTGGCCCCGAGTCAGCCCACTACCTTGCAGAAGAATGTGAAAGATCCTAATCCCTTTTAATAAGCCCGCGTCGCCGGGCGTTGCGAGTTACTTTTTTCGGCAAAAAGTAACCAAAAACCTCGCCCAACAACTGGCCCCTACGGGGTCCCCTCGCTCCAACCAATTTTAGCGGTCGGTCTAAACCGCACGTCCATGTGCGCTTAGACCTTTCGCGCTCGTCCAAGAGCGCTCAACCCCTAAAATCGGCCTCCACTCGGCTCAGTCGTAATTGGGCGAAAACCCCTATCGGTTCCACGGTTACAGCTCAATTTAAAAACGGGTCGCTAGGCAATATTCACCCCAATCAAAATAAACACAAAACACACCCAGCCACCCCCAAGGTGGTATTCCCCCCATTCGTGTAATAGTATCAACCCCGGATTTGATTGAACCCATAACGGAGTAACCCATGACATCTGTGGCAAAAATATTTACCGGCCTGTGCCTGCTGGTAGCCAGTCTTTTCACCCTGCAAGCGCAAGCCGACACCCTGGACAAGGTGCTGGACAAAGAAACCCTGCGCGTGGGCGTGGCCCTGTTCACCCCCTGGACCATTAAAAATGAAAAAGGCGAGCTGAGCGGCTTTGACGCCGATATTGCCCGTAAACTGGCCGCCGATATGGGGGTAAAGCCCGAAATCAAAGTTTACGAGTGGGACGATATTATGCCCGCGCTTAACAAGGGCGAAATTGACGTGATTGCTGCGGGCCTTGCGGTTACCCCCAAGCGCGCCCTGCGCCTGGAATTCTCACAGCCATACTCCGAATCGGGCGTAGGTTTGGCCACCCACACCGACAAAACCAAACACATCCGCTCGCTGACCGAGCTCAACCACAAAGACATCACCATTGCCGTGGTAAACGACAGCATTGGCGCGAGCTTGGCCCCCTCGGTGTTTACCCAGGCGAATATCCAAACCTTCGATACAGCCGATAAGGCCGAAAAAGCCATTCTGGAAGGCAAGGCCCACGGCTATGTCGCCAGCCAGGCGGTAGTGCGCTTTTTCGCCATGGACAACAGCGACACCATCGACGTCCCCCTGCCCGAGCCGCTGCTTAGCTACAAAGTGTCCTTTGGCGTGCGCAAAGGCGACCAGGCACTGCTAAACTTTTTAAATGCTTGGGTGATGGCACGCACAGCTGATCGCTGGTTACCAGCCACTCAAGATTACTGGTTTGATAGCCTGGAGTGGCGGGAGGCGCAATAACATGGCGCTTAAAGATACTTTAATGCTCAGCCTGGTCGCTGGCAGTGTCGCGTTCACCGCAACCGCACAAGACGGCGGCGGGGCCGCCGCCTACGATGAACGTGTGGTGGAGGAAGTCGTGGTACAGGCTCGTGGCTGGCGCAAAGAGGCACCCGAGCTGGAAATACCCGATACCACCCCGCGCTGGGAAATCTCTGACGAGACTCGCGAAAAAATGCAAAGCCGCATGCAATTTGGCTACGACCCGGTGCTGGAGGAAATCCGCAACACCGATAACCGCGTGCAGGTGCGCGGCAATATGGCCGAGCCCGAACCCTCTACGGTGTTTCGCGTCAGCTTCTAAGTATTCCCCTCAGGGCGCCCATCGGCGCCCTTTTTATTTCCCACAATCACCCTCACAAGGCTCCACACTGTCAATCCACGGCATTCCCAATGCCCCCAGCGCCAGAGTGGCCCGGTAGCGAGGTTTAGGTTTAGCCAGCGGTTGCTGATAACTGACCGTAGTGGCACTCACCCCTAGCTGTTGCGCCTGAGACCGACTTACATGAAATTGTCCCACGCCCCTAAGGCGCACGTTTACCTTACGGGTTTCGCACTCTGCATAGGGTGCAATGCGCGCGGGCAAAAGCAGAACTGGCTCGGAATACTCCGCCGCTGTCTCAACCAGAGCAGATTCGGTAACGGCGACCGCGACGGCAATCAGGCGCGATGCTCCCTGTCGCTGGCTGGTGAACTGCCGCTGCGCCCGCTCCAGCGCCTCGATGTCATCTTCGCGGCCGCTGAGCGCCAGGGTTTCAGCGTCGGCCAGGTTTTGCTGATACTGTGCCAGCAAGCGCTGGTAGGGCGCCCCGCCATACACCAACAACACAAATCCATCGCGAGAGTCGCGGCGCCCATGGCAATTCTCGCCGCCCAAATCCAATGCATTAAAGGCCGTTTCACTAAGCGCCATACTGTGGCTGGGGTAAAAACCATAGCGGGATAAAGGCGAATTGCCCTGCCAACGCAATGATAAAGTGCGGGTGGCATCGTGGGCGCGGGTCGACGCCAGCGCCAGCTCGCGCTCGGTCAGATCGAGACGCTTTACCTCCCCCCAGTGCCGGTTGATTCCCACTTGGGCCAACATCCAAACGTTAACGCCGACCACCACAATGGCCGCATAACAGAACAGCTTCATACCCCTGCCCCCGCCAGCTTGCGCAGCCGCGAAAACACCACCAGCGCCAACAAAGCCGTAAGCCCCAACAGCAAAAAGAACAGTGACTTGGGCAACCAATTCCACCACCAATCAAAAAACTTGGTGTAGAGAAACAAAAAGAAAAACACATTGCCGGTAGCCACCACCGGTGCCCAACCCCGCTTAACCCCAAGCCCAATGGCGCCGGCGCTGACGGCAAAACCCAACAGCTGATAAACGCCTTCGATGGTGTTGTGCTCCCATGGCAAATAGCTGGCACGGCCCCAGTTGGCCAACACCAAAATCACCACACACAGGGCGGTCAGTGACAAGACGCGATAAATACTGGCAAAGCCCTCAAAGCGCGCCTGAGAAATGACCGAGGGCAGGAAAAACAGCACCAGGGTAGGCAAGATAAAATGCTCAGGGTGCTCACCCACCGACAACCAGTAAGTGCCGCTGTAGGTGGCGCTTTGCGCGCCAATAAAGGCAAACAGCGCCAATATAGCTACCGCCAACAGCAGCTTCACCCCCAGGGCATAGGCCAACAGCGCCGCGTATACCGCGTAAACCGCCAGCGCCCCAGGCGAGGGACTAAAATTAAACATCTGCCCCAGTAAAGCGATATTAATCACAAAGCAGGCAAAGCTGATCATAGCGGCGATTTTGGCGAAGTAACGGGCCTGCCCATCGCGCTTTGCAATCGCGACCACAAGCGCCAAAGTGAGAAGCGGGGCGGCCACCAACACGGCCACTTGCCACACAGTGCCAAGCAGCCCCCAGTACTGCTGAAAAAAGAAAAACACACTGGCCGCCAGGGCCCAGGCACCGATAAAGCTGACCACCTGCATGCCCAGACTGAGGCGTTTGGCGCCCTCCACTAAATCGACATCGTGCGATTGCTGCAGTTGCTGTAACTGCTCGCGATGATAATCGGTTATCGCCTCGCGCTGGCTGTCGCTAAGCGACAGAACCGACTCCACTCGCGCCAGCTCGCGGCGAAAAGCGTAAATATCGTCGGCCCGGGCCTGCGCCTGGGGGCGGTTGAGTGCTTCCATCGACAAATTCCTTGTTATTATTCACCCGGCAATTGGCACGGCCGCCAGTATTTTAAAGGGCGACAATCAAGTGGATCGGGACCATCAACTTGCTTGCCAGAGTCTGCCGCTACTTTTTACTCTGCACAAGTCTTAAACTTCTTTACTTGTCTGCGGCCCCCAGCCGAGGCAAGATATTGCCATCTAACCGGTTACAAAATAAAAAGGGTATCTATGAAACTGACCTGGCAAGCCGCCACCGGCGCACTGTTACTCGGCACTTTTCTCGCACCACTAAGCCAAGCCGACAGCTTTGAGCTGACCTCTCCCAATGGCGAGCTGACACTAGACATCAATACCGACGAGGTTCTGCAATGGTCGGCCAGCCTGGACGGCAAACCCGCTATTGCCCCCAGTGAATTGGGGCTGGTGCTCAAAGGCGACGGCAATATTGCCAGCGAGATCAAAGTAACCTCAGCCGACACCACCGAGGTCGAGAACCTGTTAACCCCCGCCGTCGCGCACAAAAACGCTCAGATAAAAGAGCATTACCGCGAGCTTAAGCTGCGCTTTGCCAACGGCTATGGGGTGGATTTTAGAGCCTATAACGATGGCGCCGCCTATCGATTTGTGGGCGAAAACGACCAGCAAATTGTGGTGCAAGAAGAGATAATGGCACTCAACTTCCCCGAGCTGACCGAGACGTTATTCCCCGAAGAAGAGACCTTAATTTCCCACTACGAGCGCCTGTATGTGCCGGAGATTCTGGCCGAGATTGAAGCGCCGCGCTTTGCCTCGCTGCCGGTGTACTTTAACGCCGACGGCATCAATATACTGTTTACCGAAAGCGATTTGCGCGATTACCCCGGCCTTTTTGTTGCAGGCACAGGCACCGACGGCGTAACCGCCAAGCATCCGGGCGTCGTCACCAAAGCCACTCCCATGGCGGGCGCTGAAGACCGCAACCAAGACATCACCATGGCCAAACACATTGCCGACACTAATGGCAATCGCACCTTTCCCTGGCGCCTGGCGGTTATCACCGACAGTGATGCCGAGTTAGTGCAAAGCGAGCTGGTGTGGCTGCTGGCCGAAGAAAACCAATTGCCAGACGCCAGCTGGGTAAAGCCCGGCCGCATCGCCTGGGACTGGTACAACGCCAACAACTTATTCGGCGTGGATTTTGAGGCAGGCTTAAACACCCAGACCTACAAATACTACATCGATTTCGCCGCCGACTATGGCTTGGAATACGTCATTCTGGATGAAGGCTGGACCAAAACCACCACCAACATCGTCGAGTCCAACCCCGACATGGACATCCCCGAACTGATTCGCTACGGCAAAGAAAAAGGCGTGGGGATTATTCTGTGGGCGCTGTGGGGGCCGCTGGATAAAGACTACCAAAACATCCTTAAAACCTACGGCGAATGGGGCGCGGCGGGTATTAAAATCGATTTTATGCAGCGCTCAGATCAGTACATGGTGAATTACTACGAAAAAATCGCCAAAGAGGCCGCCAAACACCAGTTACTGGTGGACTACCACGGCGGCTTTAAACCCGCCGGCCTGCGCCGCACCTACCCCAATGTTATGACCTATGAAGGGGTTAAAGGCAACGAAAACAACAAGTGGAGCCAGGACATTACCCCCGAGCACAACGTCACCCTGCCCTTTACCCGCATGGTGGCCGGGCCCATGGATTTCACCCCGGGCGCGCTGCGCAACGCTCACTTGCCGCAGCATCACGTTAGCCACTTTCGTCCGGTGAGCATCGGCACCCGCGCCCACCAAGTGGCTATGTACGCCGTATACGAAAGCGCCTTGCAGATGCTGTGCGAGTCGCCTTCAACCTATCAAAAAGAGCCGGAAGTGACCGAATTTATCGCCCACTTCCCCTCGGTTTGGGACGAAACCCGGGTACTGGATGCTTCGGTAGGTAACTATATTCTGGTAGCCCGACGCAGTGGCGACGCCTGGTACCTGGGCGCCATGACCGACGACACCGCCCGCACCTTAAAAGTCGACTTTAGCTTTTTGGGCGAAGGCGAGTACCAGCTGGATCTATTGCGCGACGGTCTTAACACCGAACACTACGCCGAAGACTACAAACGCGAACAACGCAGCATCAGCGCCGGAGACACCATAGAGATCAACCTGGCCAGCGGTGGGGGTTGGGCTGGGATTGTGCGCTAAGCGCTTGTCTGAGGTCTGATGTCTGAGGTCTGATGTCTGAGGTCTGAGGTCTGAGGTCTGAGGTCTGAGGTCTGATGTCTGATGTCTGATGTCTGATGTCTGATGATCAGTATCCGCGACAGCCAAAGCCAATAAAACAGGCTTTGGCGTCAGACATCAGACGTCCGTCATCCGACCCATTCGTTCTGCGTTCTGCGTTCTGCGTTCTGCGTTCTGCGTTCAACAGCATCAGACATCCGACCTCAGACGTCCGACGATCAATCCCCCAAATACCACTCATCCCGATAGGTCTTCACCATATCCGGCCAGAGAATGGTAAACACCGTCGCCAAAGCGCCGTTACAAAAACCTTCCGGGAACATCATCAGCACAAACAGCAGGCCGTGTTCGCGCAGCACGGCCAGCGGGGCCTCGCTACCGCTCGCATAAAAAAGCGCAAACGCTGCGGCACCCAACCACAGGCAGCTAAGCATGGCACCAAAAAAACCGACACCCAGAAAGTAAGTGAACGGATTCTTAAAACGCCAGCGATCCACCAGGAATAAAACAACCAGCGTCCAGCTGGCGGGCACCAGAACGCTTAAGACAAAATCCACCGGCAAGGTAGCGGGCTCCAATGCCTGTAATGCCTGAGCCCAGCCGTCCAGACTGCCCCAGAGCGCGAGGCGATATAGCTGCAACGCGACTAGAGCCAGAGCACCAATCACCAACGCCAAATGCCAGCCAAAAATCATGGTCACCACGGTGATTAGCATGGGGTGAAACCCCAGGCTATCGCGCACCTCAACCTGTAACAGCCAGAACAAGCCCAGCGCCAAAATCGCAGCAAAAAACGCGTGCTGGCGCTGATTACTTACCGCCAGCTGACGCCAGGGCGCGCGCCATAGCGCCCACCCCAAGGCGGGCAGCGACAGGGCCAGACTCAACCCCAGTAAAATAAGCGATGGCGGCAGGAGTAAATTCATAGCGCTATTGTAACCTGCGCCCTAGCAGGCTGCTGGTGCTTGTTGCCACGCGCGAAGGTGGCTATTCTTCTGTTCTTTACACAGACCTGTTTACATTAATTAAACCCCGGCCCTCTTGCGCTGGGCACAAGTTATAGTAATATTGACCAAAAGAGGTAATCCATGGCATCGCTGCAAGATCAGCTTAAAAACGCCGGCCTGATAGACGCCAAAAAGGCCAAAAAAATACAGAAAGAGAAACACAAGCAGCAGAAGGTTGCGACCAAGTCCGGCCAGACATTGGTCAGCGAGAGTCGCCAAAGCGCCGAGGCCGCGCGCGCCGCTAAAGCCGAGCGCGACCGCGAACTCAACCGCGAGCGTCAGGCCCAGGCCGAGAAAAAAGCCATTGCCGCGCAGATTAAACAGCTGATCGAGACCAACCGCCAGCCCAAACACGAGGGGCGCGAGTCCGAGCTGGAATACAACTTCACCGACGGCAAAAAAATTAAAAAGCTGCTGTTGGGCGAGCAGGCCCACGGCCGAATCACTCGTGGCCAACTGAACATTGTAAAGCTGGGCGATACCTACGAACTGGTGCCCAAGATGATTGCCGACAAAATTGCCGAGCGCGACCCGGCCTATGTACTGGTGGCCAATACCGTCAGCAGCGATGCTCAGGACGAGGACGATCCCTACAAGGACTATGTAATTCCCGATGACCTTATGTGGTAGTAACTTTTTAGCAGGTGAATAATGACAATAAATCGCAGGACACTCTTAAAGCGCTCGGCGCTTTTAGCGGCGGCACTGGCCACCACCAAACAAAACGCCATTGCCAAAGCCCTTGAACAGACCGGTTTAAAAGATCTGTATAAAAACGACTTTTATATCGGCACCGCCATAGGCAACGCGCGTCTGAACAATCCGCCCGCGGGCTTTAACGCCCTGGTGGCCCGCGAATTTAACGCCATGACCATGGAAAACGACATGAAGTGGGAGCGCGTCCACCCCGAACCCGAAAAATGGGTTTGGGACCACGCCGACAAATTTATGGCCCTGGGCGAGCAGCACGGCATGTATATGGTGGGCCACGTACTGGTGTGGCACTCGCAAACCCCGCGCTGGGTGTTTAACGATGACGCGGGCCAACCGCTGTCGCGCGAGGCTCTGCTGGCGCGCATGAAAAGCCATATTGATACCCTGGCCGGACGTTACCGCGGCCGCGTCCACGCCTGGGATGTCGTCAACGAAGCGGTGGATGAAGACAAAGGCTGGCGTAAAAGCCCCTGGTTTAATCAAATAGGCCCCGACTTTGTCGACCACGCTTTTCGCTACGCCCGCGAGGCCGCCCCCGAGGCGCACCTGCTGTACAACGACTACAACATGCACAACCCCGGTAAACGCGAGTTTGTGGTCGATATGATTAAGCGCCTTAAGAAAAATGGCGTATCCATTGACGGCGTCGGCATGCAGGGCCATGTGGGCCTAGAGTACCCCGACATCGCCGAGTTTGAAAAAAGCATTGAAGCCTTTGCCGCCGAAGGTGTTGCCGTGCATATTACCGAGCTGGACCTGGATATGCTGCCGGTAGCCTGGGACCACATTGGCGCCGAGATTTCCGACAGTTTTGAATACTCCGACGAGCTGAACCCCTACCCCAATGGTCTGCCCGCCGACATGGAGGAAAAACTGGCCGCGCGCTACGCCGAGTGGTTTAAGCTGTTTTTAAAGCACCGCGACAAAATCGCCCGCGTGACCTTCTGGGGCACGGGTGATAGCGAGTCCTGGAAGAACGACTTCCCAGTGACCGGCCGCACCAACTATCCGCTGCTATTCGATCGCGATTATCAGCGCAAACCCGCCTACCACGCCGTCGCCGCGCTGAAAAAATAGCGCCTTATATCTCCTCCCCCTTATGGTGAGGCCGCAATATTTGCTATATTGCGGCCCACTTGGCAAAACCGCGCCAAGGCGCTTTTCTGTCCGGCGCCGCGTCGCTAACCTGCCCTCATTGATCAAACGGCTTAATACCGCCGTGCGCAAAAATATCAGGATGACTCGATGGCAGACCCCTGCTTTCAAATAAAAGGCACCAGCGTCACCAGCATGGTGCTGGACTTATACCACTACCAAAGCGAAGAATTTGCCCGCACCCTGCACGAAAAAGTGCAATCGGCACCGTTGTTTTTTACCGGTTCGCCACTGTTTATTAACCTGGCATCGTTTACCGGCGAGCTGCAAAAAGAGCAGCTGCAGGAGATTATCAAACACTGTCAGTCGCTGGGTTTTCAGCTGTTCGGCTGTAAAGGTGGCAGCGAGCCCCAGGCCAAAATGGCCAAAGACCTGGGATTAGTGCATTTACCCGCCTCGCGCCCACGCCCCGAAAAGGCCGACAGCGAACCCACAGCTCAGCCCGAACCGGCCACCGCCAGTACCCCGACGCCCGACGCGGCCAGCCGCCCCACCCGCATTATCGAGCGCCCGGTGCGCTCGGGACAGCAAGTTTACGCCGAGGGCAGCGACTTAATTTTGCTTGCCCAGGTGAGCGAAGGGGCCGAGGTGATTGCCGATGGCAACATTCACGCCTATGGCCCCCTGCGCGGCCGTGCCCTGGCGGGGGTGCGCGATAACCCCAATGCGCGTATATTCTGTCAGCATCTGGAGGCCGAACTGGTTTCCATTGCCGGGCACTTTGTGCTCAACGACACCCTGCGGGACAGTTGCTGGAAGCAACCGGCACAGATTTTTTTACAAGACGATTCTATTGAAATTGCCGCACTGTAATCAGTGCCCAACACATTGAGGAAACACCGTGGCTAAAATTATTGTTGTGACTTCGGGTAAAGGCGGCGTGGGTAAAACCACCTCTAGCGCCGCCATTTCTACTGGCCTGGCATTGCGTGGCCACAAAACTGTGGTTATCGATTTTGACGTGGGCCTGCGCAACCTGGACTTAATTATGGGCTGCGAACGCCGCGTGGTGTACGACTTTGTGAATGTGATTAATAAAGAGGCCTCGCTCAAACAGGCCCTGATCAAAGACAAGCGTACCGAAGGCCTGTTTATTCTGCCTGCCTCGCAAACCCGCGACAAAGACGCCCTCACCTACGAAGGCGTCGAGGCCGTGCTGGACGAGTTGGCCCAAGACTTTGATTATATTATTTGCGACTCTCCCGCCGGTATTGAGCAGGGCGCGCAAATGGCGTTGTACTTTGCCGAAGAGGCGATTGTGGTCACTAACCCCGAGGTGTCCTCGGTGCGCGATTCGGACCGTATTCTGGGCATCTTGCAAAGCAAATCGCGTATGGCCGAACAGGGCAAGTCGGTTAAAGAGCACTTGCTGTTAACCCGCTACAACCCCTCGCGCGTGGCCAGCGCCGAAATGCTGAGTGTGGCCGATGTGGAAGAAATCCTGGCAATCCCCCTACTGGGCGTTATCCCTGAATCCGAAGCGGTGCTAAAGGCCTCTAACCAGGGCGCGCCGGTTATTCTGGATGAAGAGTCTGAAGCCGGACAAGCCTACTCCGATGCCGTGGCACGACTGCTGGGTGAAGACGTAGAACATCGCTTTTTGGAACAACAGAAAAAAGGATTCTTACAGCGTCTGCTGGGAGGCAAGTAATGGGCATTCTTGACTATCTGTTAAAAAAGAACAAACCGACCTCTTCGGCGTCGGTCGCCAAAGAGCGACTGCAGATTATTGTCGCTCACGAGCGCAGTAACCGCGGCCAACCCGACTACCTGCCGCTGATGCAGCAGGAAATTCTGGAAGTGATCCGCAAGTATGTGGACATTGAACAGGATCAGGTGTCGGTACAAGTGGACAACGAAGACGACTGCTCGGTGCTGGAGCTGAATATTACCCTGCCCGACGCCAAGTAAACCGGTGCGGCTGGCAGCGAGCTGTCGGCCGCATACGTATTCACTAACCATTAACACGCCCTTACACTCAAGCCTGTACGCTTAGCGTACAATAACCCGCTTTCCATAACTCCAATCAAAACCCCGACTATCATTGATAACCGGACATGCCTGCATGTACCGGGTAAAGCTCGTTAATACGCGAAGGAATTATGCAGACAGAACAACCCAAAATCAGTAAAGGCGCCATGTGGCTAATTGAAATAGCCCTGGCTTTAGGAGGCTTTGGCATCGGCACCGGCGAGTTCGCCGCCATGGGCCTGATGCCAGGCATCGCCAGCGACCTGGGCGTCAGCGAACCCAAGGTAGGGCATATCATCAGCGCCTATGCGTTTGGCGTGGTAGTAGGCGCGCCCGTGCTGGCCGTGTTCGGGGCCAAACTATTTCACCGGCATTTACTGATCCTGCTTATGGGCTTTTACGCGGTCGCGAATATTGCCAGCGCCTTTGCCCCCAATTACGAATCACTGCTGGCCATGCGTTTTATTGCAGGCCTACCCCACGGCACCTACTTTGGCGTAGCAGCCTTGGTGGTCGCAAGCCTGGTGCCACCCAACCAACGCGGAAAGGCCGTCAGCCGGGTGATGGTGGGGCTGACCCTCGCCATTCTCATCGGCAACCCGTTGGCCACCTGGCTGGGGCAAACCATGAGCTGGCGCTACGCTTTCGCCTTGGTGGGCATTTTATCGGTAATCACCGTCGCGCTGATCTTTGCCTTTGTGCCCTTTAACCGTCAGCAACTGCGCAACAACCCACTGACGGAGTTAAAAGCGTTTAACAACCCGCGCGTATGGCTGGCGCTGATGATTGGCGCCACTGGTTTCGCCGGGGTGTTCTGTGTGTTTAGTTACTTGGCCCCCACTATTTTGCACGTGACCGGAGTGGGCGAGAACTGGATTCCCATTGCCATGGGTGTATTTGGTTTTGGCGGTTTTTGCGCCAACTTTTTGGGTGGCTGGCTGTTCGATAAATACCAATTTAAAGCGGTGGGCTGGCTGCTGGTATGGAGCATTATCGTGCTGCTGGTTTACCCCTTTACCACCGGACACCTTTGGAGCTTGCTGGTCGCTATTTTCACCGTGGGCACGGTCGCGGCTATTTCCCCGCCGCTGCAAACTCACCTAATGGACGTCGCCACCGGCGCCCGCACCTTGGCCGCCGCCTCGCACCACGCGGCCTTTAACACCGCCAATGCTATTGGCCCATTGCTGGGTGGCTTTGCCATTTCCGCCGGATTTGGTTGGAGCTCTACCGGGTTTGTGGGGGCGATTACGGCGGTGATTGGGTTGGTGTTTTTTGGGTTGGCGTGGCGGCTGGAGAAACGCGAGGGTTTGCAGGCCGACGCTTAATGATTTGGGCCGCCAAGCACAGCTTGGCTGTCGTTCGGCTCGCTCTCAAGGGGATTAGACCAATAATAAAGCGCTACTTTTTTATCTGGATTCCGTGCCACGACACGGAACCCAGATAAAAAGCGCGACTTGTTACTGACCTCACAAAGCAATCTTACCCCCCCTGTTATCTCATCCCCCTCAGAACCAGACTGTTCTTCCTACTTGCCATTCTACAGAGGCAACCTCTCTAAACAGGAATTACTTTCAGGCAGTTATAGCAACCTTGCCGAGCGGCGTAAAAACCCTTACATTGGCAAGAGCTCCCAGAACATTCTGTGCTGAGGCATAAAAATACAGAAAAGTGATTTTCCCTTTGGATGATGGTTAACTCGGGATTCCGGGAGAGGCTGAAGTTAAAATAGCAAAGTGGCGTGTCGACCAGAGATCATCGGGTTACAACACACGACGACTGGCAATCTTCCGCCGCCTCTATAAGCAAAGAACATTGGCACAGTCCCGACGGATGAGACTCTAGAACACATCGACGACAGTTACCAACTTGCAAAGCTTGACTTATCTAAACAGATAAAGCGGCGTATTGAAACCAAGCGTTTAAATAAACGCACTGTACACTCACAGCTGGACGATTTTGTTCACTGGAACCACATAAGAAAGGAAGCAATTAAATATGGAGAGCAAAGCCTGGACATGCATAAAATGCGAAACAAAAACATATGAAGAAGGCGAAATGCGCGTATCAGGAGGGTTTTGGTCGCGAATATTTGATGTTCAGAACAAGAAATACGTAACCATCTCATGTGCAGGGTGTGGTTACACGGAATTTTATAAAAAACCATCATCAATGGCAGGCAATGTTTTTGATTTTTTCACCAACTGAAAAATAGCCCGCCCTCAGAAGATTGCCATTTAGCAGGAAGCAAGCATGGACATAACTCATATAAAACCCTTCATTCCAAGTAAGGATTACGACGCTTCAAAGTCGTTTTATACCGACATTGGCTTCCGAGCGGAACACGTCTCGGATGACTTAACTTTGTTTCAAAGCGGCAAATGCTTTTTCTTTTTGCAACGATTTTATACACCCAAATTAGCAGATAATTTTATGCTGCAAGTATGCGTTACTGATATCGATGCCGCATTTAGCCTGTGCAAAAAATCGGAATACAAAACAAAAATCACCGAAATACAACAAGAACACTGGGGCCAGGTGTTTTACCTGTGGGGACCAGCGGGTGAGCTTCTGCATATCACAGAGTTGAAATGCCAATAACAAGCTTAAATGAGTTCACTTCAATTGAAAACAGCCCAAAAACTGTCCCGAGCCGGTCACCATTAATGCACCGGCAGTGAACTTATAAAAAAGCCGAACAAAGCATACCGTTTCTTCAAATAAACCGTTCAATAACCGCGACGGTTCGGGCCAGCGCACCTCGATTTTGCTCAGCGACCTGAAGCGCCGCTTGCCCGGCATGTACCCGCGCGCTGTCATCCGCAAACAACCGCTTCACTTCCGCCGCTATAGCCTCGGCATCCGGCGTGATTTTTAACGCCTGGGCCTCGATTAACAATCTTGATACTTCGGCAAAATTGTATAACACCGGCCCGCCCAGTAGCGGCTTGGCCCAGACGGCGGGCTCAATAAAGTTATGGCCGCCCACATCGGCCAAAGTACCGCCCATAAACACAATATCACTAGCGCCGTACAGCAGCATCAGCTCCCCCATGGTATCACCTAACACCACGTCAGTTTGAGCACATGGTGCTTGCTGCGCGGAGCGGCGCACACAGCTAAAGCCTCGGCTGTGAATCAGCTCTCCGACTCGATCAAATCGCTCCGGGTGACGAGGCACAAGCACCAGCAACAGCTTATCGGCGCCAATGCCCTGCTCGCGAAGCTTACTCAGCGAGTCCAGAATAATTTCATCTTCACTATTGTGAGTACTCGCCACCAACCACACCTGACGCCTACCGCTTGGATTCCATTGATTCGCCAACTGCTGGCTTTGCTCACGCAGCTGATCAGTGAGCCTGATATCAAATTTAATATTACCGGTCACCAGGGCCTTGGCGGGTACCAACCCCAGCTGGGTAAAACGGTCGGCATCGGCCTGCTGCTGAATCGCGGCGGCCGACAAATGGCTGAGCATTGCTGCGCTGAGCTTAGCAAACCGGCCGTAGCCACGCGCCGAGCGCTCTGAAAGTCGGGCATTTATCAACACACTGGGCAATCTTTTGCGACCAACCACGGCCAGGGTATTGGGCCAGAGCTCAGTTTCCATTATCACCAAAGCATCCGGCTGGAGGCGATCGACAAACCGGGAAATGGCAAAGGGCAAATCATAGGGCATATAGCTGTGCAGCACCTTATCACCCAAAGTATTACGCACCCTCTCGGAACCTGTAATCGTGGTGCTAGTAATACAAAGCTCCAAATCATCGCGCTGCAGCAACTGGTGAATTAACGGCAGCGCTCCCAGAAACTCACCGACGGATACGGTATGGAGCCAAAGCCGCTTTTTCTGCTTAGCCGGCGCACTTACCCACCCAAAGCGCTCCGCCAGTCGCTCAATATGTCGTCGATCTCGACGGGCACGCCAACACTGGCGCAAAAGCACCAAGGGAATTAATAGAACATAAATAAGAGTGTAGAGCAGTCGCATATGAGCTTGGAGTCAGATAAAAGCCGACAGGATAGCGTGAGAGGGAGATGATATAAAGAAAGTAGCCAATAATTGTCGACTGCGGCTTTTGTGGCTGGCGCGCAAAATATGACGAGTAACGAGCTTTAAGCCATTAACTCCATAGAGAAACAACGACTACCCGAGCCAAATAGGTGGCCTGGGCCAACGCACTTCGAAACAGCCCTTAAAAACCAGGATTCACAGTGAACCTCGGGTTTTAAGGGCGTGCATGCCCCTCAATTTATAGCAGCGCTTCCATGCGTCGCCTAATCATCTAACAATCTCGCTTGCCGAGCTAATAGCCTTAAGAAAATCGCAAGCCGCTGATTTTTAACCATGGCAAACGGCTGCCGCCAAAGTCGGACACCTCGGCGCTGATGGCCTGAATATCCTGCAGCATTTGCGCGACATTGCCGGTAATCATGGTTTCGGTTAGCGCCTGAGTGCGCACGCCGTTTTCCAGTAAAAAGCTGTTTTTAATCACCCCAGAAAAGTCGCCATTGGGTGCCGGGCTGCCCATGGACAAACGCCCCACCAAAGCGCCGCGCTCGACGCTTGCCTGCATATCGGCGCGACTGATACTGCCGGGGTCAATACTCCAGCTACCGCCCGATGCCGTGTAGGGGATATCCAGCTTACGGCTGCCATAATAGGTGGGCAGTAAGCGCGTCAGCTTGCCGCCGTCCACCAAAGTGACCGGACCAATGGTAAAGCCTTCGCCATTGTAGGCACGCTCGCCTGCCCCCTCGGGGTTATTGCGAATGGTCAGCGAAGGTGCGCCAATCATGTCACCCACAGACTTCTGATACACCGACGTCTGGCTAATCAAGGCGCCGTCACCCAGCTGGCTGGTGAGCCAGCCGATCAAATCCATCACCGCCATGGGCATAAGCACCACATCGCCGGTAAACTTTTCTTTGATCATGCTGGTTTGGGTTTCCTGCACACTGTTGGCCATGATTTCGCCAATATCCAGCACTTCGGTCAGACGCTCAGGTAACGCATCCATTTCACCGCCGGTGTAGGTAAACGAGCTGCTGCCGTGCTCGTCTTTGCTGGAGCCCATAATCATGACTTCGTAGCTGCCGACCGACGAGCTCAACTGGGTATCGGCGGTAGTGACTAACGTGTTTTTGGCCAGGGTGTGCTTAATCGCGCACTCTTCAATTTGAAAGCTGGGAAACTCCTCGCTGCGACTTTGCAGCAGAGATTTGGCCGCCGCGGCAATGGCATCGCGATCAACCGACTGCGGGCCCTTGGTAAAATCACCGCTCTGTCCGGGTGCCACGGCATAGGCTTCGTCCTGAGGTGAAGTGGCCACATCGCGCTGTAAATCGGCGATGACTTTTTCGATTACCGACTCATCCAGACTGCTAACCGATGCGGTTACACGGCGCTTGTCTTTTATCGCCATTACCGCCAGTGATTGGTTTTGGGTGGTACGCATTAAGCTGACATGGTTGTGGGCGATATTCAGCTCGTTCACGTCGGCCTCGGTAATACTGACGCGGGCATCGTCAAATCCGGCGCCGGTAAGCGCTTGTAAAATCTTATTGGCTTGCTCGTGCATTATTCACCCCCCAACTGTGCTTTGGCGCGAATCGCCGGGCCGCCCATAGACACCACCATGGGCTGCTTTTTACCGCAGTAACCGCTGCTGTCCCAGTGCATATCGCCCGACACGGCATCCACCGATTGCAGCATTTTAATCGCCGACCCCGACAGGGTGGTGTCTTTAATCGCACGGCCCAACTGGCCATTTTTGATTTCATAACCCAGGTTAATACCAAACATAAATTCGGTGGTGGTATCGGCCTGGCCGTTGCCGGTTTTCATCAGGTAGTAACCGTCTTCTACGTCGGCAATCATATCGTCCAACTTACTGGTCCCGGGCAAAATGGCGGTGTTACGCATGCGTATCAGCGGCTCGTCATCGGGTCCGTAGGCGCGCGCGTTGCCCGTAGCGGGGTTATCAAAGGCGGTGGCCGTCTCGCGGTTGTGCATAAAGTCGGTGAGTATGCCGTCTTTAATCAAGGTCACATCTTGGGCGGGGGTGCCCTCATCATCGGCGTACACGGGTACCGCCAATTCTTGGCCCTCGTAGCTGTGGGCAAGATCCACCATGGTGATTAAGTCGCTGGCGATACGCTCACCGCGCATGTCGCCGGTGACCGCACCGCCCAACACCAGGTCGGCCTCGCAGGGGTGACCCATGGCCTCGTGGGCCAGCATTCCGGCCAGGTTTGGGGCGAGTACCACAGACTGCAAACCACCCTGGGCGTGCACCGCTTCGCGCTTGGCCATTAAGTGTTCGTACAGCTCATCCAGCTGCGCCTCGACCGAGGCCATAGACATATCCAAGTCGCCAAAGCTGCCCTTACCGCCAATCACCTGCATCAGCTCTACGGGCTTATCGTCTTTGTCTTTCACGGTCATTAGCAGGTAGACCATAGCGCGAGAGATATTGTTGTAAGTGCGCGCCCCCAGGCTGTTCTGGACGAACTTATCGTGGTATTCATCCAACGCCAGCACCGTCATTGACGCCAGCTTATCGTAACGGCTGCGCGCTAAGTCGTTGACCGACTGCTGCCATTCAATTAACTGCTCCGATGACCAATTGGGTCTGCAGGCAACACCGTGCTCGCCCTGATGGGCCTGCTGCGGCAGAGGGCGGCTACTGCCGCCAAAGAGCTGCAGCGCCTGGGCATTGGCCAGAGCGATATTGCCGAGCTTATCGGCGCCAGTGGGTTGCGTGGCCGAGGCAAAACCCCAGTAGCCGTTTTGGTAGGCGCGGGCCGACTCGCCCAAGGCGTGGGAATTGTCGTTAACCATTAAGTTGCCGTCGACCATCACCAGCCGACGTTTGCGCAGCTCGTGCTGGCGAAATTCGTTGTATTCTCCGACGCGGGAGAAATCTGCAAAAGACATGTAAGACTCCTTGCACTGAAAGATGGGCGCAGCTTAGCAGAGGCTCTGGGTAAAACCTATAATTCGGCGCAAACAACTGCCCGGGCAACCCGCCCTTAGCGGGCAGGGAGCATCAAGGGTGCCTCCAGTATTGTGCAAGCTAGAGATATTGACGCAGCAGCAGCCGCTCAACCCGTTCGGGAACACGAAACAAATGGAATAAGATCATTACCGCGACTCCCACCACAAACGGTTCGACAGGTGCGTAGAGCGCGGCTGTTAAAACCCCGGAAAGCGTACCTAAAACGGCGGCGGTTAAAGCAAAAGTAAAAGCGTACTTGAGCCAGTAGAGAGTCCGACTTTGGGCCTGATACGCTCTATCCCGAGCCGCTGTTAAGTCATGCGTTTTATTCGGTTCTGATTCATTACTGTTATCCATTTTTTGTCGCTCCTTATTATTTAGTAATGACATTCTAATCTGCCGAACTTTTCTTGCTTTGCATAAAGATTATAAACGCAAAGACTAGCTCGATCATCCCACCAGTAAGACCACCGGCATACACAGGCACTTGCAACGCGAGCAGCAACCAGGCGGCCGCAAATAGCACCCCACCAAACAACCAGAAAATTCGATTACCATAAAGGGTGTTAAAGGTCAGATAGCGCCCACCAATGACGAACATCATGGCAGGAAAGAACCATTCGGGACGATAAAATGCGGCACCGATGGCGATGGGAATGGAGAACAACATCCATAATGTGCCCTCAATCGCGAGCGGTGCCAAGGGGTTACCTTTTTGGTGCTTGCCACTGCGCCCCAGGGCCTTACACAGCAACACCGATAACGGAAAGATGAGCGTTCCGCCTACAATTAACGTCGCAATACCCACGTTTGCACTGTGCAGCAATGCCACCAACCCGGCCAGCAACCAAACAGAACCCGACGCAATTATTCCGGGCACACCATAGTAATAAGCGGTGTTCATATCCTTTTGATAGTCATTGATATTATTCAACTGTTCTTCCCTCAATGTTTGTCCATCGTTGCCTTTAAAATAGAGCCAGCTAGACCAAAAGCGCCACGGGCGCAACCACCCAAACAGCACTTAAATGCAGGTGATTAACCTGGGCCTTTTTCAAAGCGGGAACAAATCCGGCCACAACTACCGCCACTCCCCCCAGCAGACAGCCCAACCACAAATGCTGCTTGGCGCCTATTACAAGCATAGCGCCAAAACCTGCGATACAAAATACGCCGAGCATGTGCTCATTTTGGCCTATTTGTTTGCCGCTGGACTGACGCACAATACGAATATATTGCATGGCACCTGTGCCAAGCAGGCACAGCGCCAAGGCTAAAACCATCATAGCTTACCGCTCATATTTTTGGCTATTATAGAGAAACCGGAGATCCACGCACCTCACCATACAAGCCGAACAGGCTAATATCATAAGCGTTTATTCCAATCACCGTTATTATCGCGCTCGCAATTTTCCTCGGTATCAAAACTGACATGCTTGCGGATGTTACCCAACTGAATATTAATCGATGCCAAGCTCGTTTGTATCAGCGAGCAAATCTCACCGCGATCCGTCCGAGCCAGTTGTTCGTTGGTGCTGTAAACACACACGACCTGAAGTGATTGGGGGAATCGTTCATAATCAACAAAGTGCGTTAACCACTCAAACCCATCGCCCCGGTCTTTGGCAATTTCGCACGCCTGAGTCAGCGCTCGGATAATGGCGTTTTCTTTTTTCTTGTCACTTTTTCGCATAGGGTATAAGTGTCTAATGTATTAGCGGTAAAAGGCCTTTTAAACAAGCTTCGGCGTCAGACTCCGCCATCCAACGCATCCGTTTTGCGTTCTGCGTTCTGCGTTCTGCGTTCTGCGTTCTGCGTTCTGCGTTCTGCGTTCTTCAGATTACTCCGCATACAACCCCATTTCATCCACACGCATCTGATACGCCGCTTGGGACAAATCAGTCTCGACCAGCTCAATGGTTAAATGCCCGGACACCCAGAAAGGATCGTAGAGTGCGTCCAAAATAATGCCTTCTTCGAACTTAGCGTATATCACCTGGTTGGGTGGCGGTGGGGGCAAGTGAATGCAGGCGCCAAAGAACGGCACCAATAAAAACTCGATAATGCGCTGCTGGTCATCGAAAACTAAAGGCACCACAAAGCCGGGAATGCGGATATTTTTTTGATCGAACTCGGGCACTGTTGTGGCCGAGCGTAAGGCACGACTGTAGGGGTCATCCTCGGGCAAGCCGGCTATGCCATCTCCCGCCGGAGGCATTTGGTCGGCCTCGCCGCCCTCGGGCACCTCGTCTATCCATTCGGGGCGATTCAGCAGTGCCTCCAAGTCCTCGGCGGGCATTAGATCGGGCCATTCCACAGTTTGGTAATCGTCTGCCCAGCTCACCGGGCTAAGCCAGCACATTGCCACCATTACATAAGCTAACACCGCTTTCATTTATCACCCTTGCCTAGCGTAAAAAATACGTTATAACATAACCGGCCATTTTCAAGCGACCGACAGCGCAGCATTCATGAACCCCCGCGAATACGCCATTAATATTGCCGAGCTGGAATACGGACACCGCCAGGGTCCGCGCTGGCGCCTGCCAAAGTGGCAATTGGCTGCCGGGCAGACGGTGTTTTTAGAAGCGCCCTCGGGCGCCGGTAAATCAACACTCTTGAATCTACTCGCCGGTCTATTATCCCCGACTAAAGGGGAGCTTAGGGTGCTGGGCGAGCCTTTGCACCAGCGCCACGCCGCGCAGACGGCGCCCTGGCGGGCTCGCCAGCTGGGTATTATTTTTCAGAATTTAAATGTGCTGGACTATTTAAGCTGTCTGGATAATATTCGTCTGGCCGCTCACTTTGCTCACCGCCACGAACAAGATACCGGGGCCAAAGCGGCCGATTTGCTGCAGCGTCTCAACTTACCCGATTCCATACTGCACACCCAAGCCTCCCAGCTGAGTGTGGGCCAACGCCAACGCGTTGCGATTGCCCGCGCTCTGATCAATGATCCGCCGCTGATTTTGGCCGACGAGCCCACCTCGGCGCTGGATGACACCAACAGCCGGGACTTTATGAACTTACTGTTTGATTTGGTACGTGAACGCGGCTGCACCTTGGTATTCGCCAGCCACGATCGCTCCCTGGGAGAGCGCTTTGATCAGCAGATCCAATTAAGCGAAGTCAGCCAGCCGCTATGATGTTTCGTCTGGCCTGGAAAAGCCTGCTTAGCCGGCGCTTCAGTGCGGCGGTCTGTATCGCTATGGTGGCGTTAAGTACCCTGGTTTTACTGAGCGTCGATACCGTCTATCGCGGCGCCCAATCAGCCTTTAGCCGCAGCGTGCAGGGCATTGATTTGATCGTGGGCGCTCCCACGGGCGAGGTCAATCTGCTGTTGTTTTCAGCCTTTCATGTGGGTGCCCCCAGCCGCGAACTAAGCTGGCAGACGTTCCAGCAATGGGAAAAGAGCCCCGGAGTCGCACGCGCCGTCCCCTTGATGTTGGGCGACAGCCACCAGGGCTTTCGGGTGATCGGCACCAATCAGGCGATGTTCGATCACCTGGCCGCCACCCACGACACAGCGGTGTTTACCCAAGGTAAGGCCTTTGCGCATGTATTCGAAGTGACCTTGGGACACGAGGTTGCCCGCACCCTGGGATACCCACTGGGCAAAGAACTCATCCTTAGTCACGGTTTGGGCAATCACAGCTTCCAACAGCACGAGGCGCGCACTTTTACCGTTACCGGTATTCTTGCCCCCACCGGCACCCCCATTGATAAAACCCTGCAAGTCAGTACCGAGGCAATAGAGGCCATTCACTGGCCCCCGGCCCGACTGGCCACCCTGCCCTCACAGCCGACACTGGGTGAAACGGCAGCGCTGCAGCCGGACCGGGTGAGTGCTTTTTACCTGACGCTCGCCAATAAGGTACGCACCTTTCAAATTCAGCGCGCTATTAATCAGAGCGATACCGAACCCACCCAAGCGATATTGCCGGGCGTCGCGATAACTCGATTGTGGGGTGTGATGGATTGGGTGCAAATGGCCTTAATGGGGTTGGGTTTGCTGGCCGCCCTAATGGCTGCGATTGGTGTTGCCAGCAGTTTGCTCAGTCATCTGGACAGGCGTGTTGCGGAGTTCCAGTTACTGCAGTTGCTGGGCGCGCGACGGCGCTTTATCTATACCCTGCTGGGACTTGAAAGTGGCGCCCTAATCGCCATCGGAATCATCGCCGGTACAGCCCTAACCGTTCTTCTGGAACGCGGCTTTAGCGTCATCGCACAAAGCCACTGGGGCCTGTATTGGCCCTTGCAGATTAACGGCTTTGCGCTAGGCACGGCCATGCTAGCGGCACCCTTGCTAGGCGGATTGTTGATCACACTGGCAGGAGCCTGGCGACTGGCGAAATTACCCTAGCGCCACCGGTCGCGCGCAAGAGACTATAAGCTTGTCACGCCTCCTTTTTTGCGCGTCTTAGCATACAAATAACTTTCGTTCGCCTCAGCTCATATAGCGTTTTGAAATTAGTATTCCGGAATATCTATTTCGAATCAATATCAAAACTCGTCCTTAACGAGACGATAATCGCTTTTTAAACTACTTAAATATAATACTATTGTAATACCTATTATATATAGGCGTTTACCACGCTTTTGCTGTGCGTGCTCCCAAAAATAATCAATTACCGGAGAGTACTATGATAATAACTCGCTCCATGACTCGAGTAATGGGCCTTTTGGCGGGCCTACTTTTATGCTTACAAGGTCACGCCATTACCCTAAATGGCACGACCGACATTCACGACCCTTCGACCATTGTTAAAGACGGCGATACCTACTGGACTTTTGGTACGGGCGCCGGATCATCTAACTTCCCCATCAACGCGCTCTACTCCACCGACCTGGTTAACTGGTCACGCGGACCTTCACCAGTTGCCCCCAACACCTATCCAAGCTGGATTAACGACAAGGTGCCAGGTTTTGACGGCAACTTTTGGGCTCCGGACATTATTAAAATGAACGGCCGTTACTATTTGTACTACTCGGCCTTCTCGGATTCCACCGGCATGAAATCAGCCATCGGCGTTATGGTGACCGACTCGCTCAACAACCCCAACTGGCAAGATTTGGGGATGGTGGTTTCCACCATCGATGAACCATACTCCGGCGGCCAGCCAGTCAACGCGATTGACGCGGGACTGTTCCGCGACGCCAACAATAATGTGTGGATGGTCTATGGTTCGCACTACGCCGGTATTTACATCCGCCCCATCAACCCCGCCACAGGCCACTTGCTAGACAATAACCGCCACCCAGTTGTGGGCAACAACGGTGCCTGGCACGAGTTTGAAGCCGCTCAAGTGCAATACATGAACGGTTACTACTATATGTTTGCCAACCTAGGTGACTGCTGCGCGGGAAACTCCAGCAACTACTATGTGGTAATGGGTCGCTCTACTAGCCCTACCGGCCCTTTCCACGACCAGGGCGGCGTTGATATGTGGAACTATGGCGGCAGCACCGTGCTGGCGACCGAAGGTATTTACATTGGTCCCGGACACTTCGGTCACCTGAATAACTACGGCCAAAATCTGGCAACGTTCCATTACTACGACGGCCGCACCGCCAACGGCTGGCCCGCCCGTTTGGACATTATGGAAATAAATTTTGCCAACGGCTGGCCGACTTTTACTCGCAATTACTCCCTGGCCGATGAACCCACTGGCCCTTTAGCGAACGGACGCGTTACTTTTACCTCGGTACATAGCGGAAAATTGTTAGAGGTCGCCTCGGGCAGTCATGACAATGGTGCCAATGTTGTGCAGTGGGAAGACAACGGCAGCGCTAATCAACAGTGGGACATCGTCAATCTAAACAACGGCTACTACTCCATCCGCGCGGCGCACAGCGGTAAATCGCTGGACGTGTATGGTTTTAGCACTGAAAACGGTGGCGAAATTCGCCAGTGGGAATACCTGGGCGGGGAAAACCAACAGTGGAAAATTGTCGATGAAGGCAATGGCACCTACGGTATTATCTCGCGCTCTAGCGGTAAGGCACTGGATGTATTCGAGTTCAGCACCGCAGACGGTGGCGACATCCGTCAGTGGGAATACTGGGGTGGCGCACCACAGCGCTGGACCGTTAGTTATCAGTAATCTGGCCGGGCACGAAAGGCACCGCATTAAGCGGTGCCTTGATATCGTGAACGCGGGCTTTAGTAACTCATCGAATCTATCAGTCGCCAAGGGTAGCCCCCTCTTAGAACTTGCCAAGTTAGTCCCACCGCCGAGACCAGCCACTAGCCCACTCGCTGCGCCGCGCAAAAACAGGCAGGTCCAGCGCGACTTTATTGCCCCCCCCCTCAAACCACCTCACCTTATGGTAAGCCAGCCTCGAATAGCCGAGCTCGCGCTTTGACACCTTTCACACACGGTTCTATTAAATAGGTTAAAATCTCGGTGTAACGGCCAAAAATCGCCAGACGTTGCATTAAGTACAGAGAATAAAAGATACCAAATACTAAAAAACCAGCAGAGCCCCTGAGCTGCCAGTGCATAGATATTATTCATTACTTAGCTATAGGGCCATTTTATGAAACTCTTGATACACCCAACGCTTGTATTTTTATCACTAGGCGTATCCGTCACCGCTAGCGCCGCACAATCAGAAGTAGGTACAGACTTATATCAGAAACAAGATATTCAAGTAGAGCAGGTGCCGCCACAAGCACTTGAGGCGGTAAAAAAACTCGCACCCGGCTTTGTTTTGCGCGAGGCCGAACAAGAATCCAAGCACGGCAACCAGTATCTGGACCTGGAGGGTGAAACAGCCGACGGCGAAGAAATAGAGTTTGACATGCTGTTGAACGATCAGGGTTTGTGGGAAGCGGTAGAAATTCAAAAAGACCTGACGCTTGACGAGTGTCCCTCCGCCGTGCAGAACCTATACAAAAACACTTTCGAGGGACAGCAGCCAGACCGGATTATCGAAAGCAAACAGATGGATGGCGTGGTCATCTACGAGTTTTACCTTGTGGGCAATAGCAAAACCACCAAACACGAAATCAAACTAGACGGCGATAATGCCTCTCTACTCGATCAAGAGTGGACACATTAAACACTCGCATATAAAAAAGGCCGGGGTTACCGGCCTTAATTTGGGTCAAACTCTCAACGTTTAACGTGTACCCGTTAGGTATCCGTATACCAACTCGTCGCCCGGGGCGTGATAAACAATCGTTACAGCAGATTCACTCACGGTGCCCATCACAAACCCTGCGGCATCTCCAGTGCCGAGGACTTCACTGCCTTTCAGCTCACAGCTAATATCGCCTTCATTGTGATTGATTGAGCAGCTGCCATCAGTATTGACCGTAAAGCTTCCCGCCAAAGCCGTTACGCTGGGGCCATTCTTGTTACCGTTGTTTTGCGCAATTAGCTCTTGGCCGGATATAGTGTATGCACCTGCACTTACATTGCCCGAAGCAGACTCAGCACTGTGAAATAAAGCCGAGACAGACTCACTACCCGAGGTGTTAGGTTTGGCGATAATAGTAACACTGTTTTCACCTACAGTACCTACAACAGTTGGGAAGCCAGTCTCCAGGGTGCCATCTTCAGCGTAAGTACACTCAGAGCGGTAACCTTCGCCCGCCGATAAATAGCAACTGCCATCCGACTCTAAGGTGAGAGTACCCAAAACACTATAGTGGTTGGGTTCTGTCTCTTCTTCAAAAACAATAATGGTTTCCGTACCTTGCAGTAGATAACTTTCTGCCCCCTGATCTTCCAAAGTTTGTGCGAAATGAGCTTCGGCCTGTTCACTGGTAACCAGAGCATCCACCGTGGAATCTTGCCCGGCGTTGGTAATCAAATTCACCACAGCGGCTGAAGATGAAAATTCCTCAGCCGACAAACTGAAATCTACGGGAGTGGCCACGGCTTTCGCCGCATCGGCAAGCTCAATACCGTTGTCCGGGTTGCCGTCTTTATCCAACGTTAATAACAAACGCACAATATTTAGGACTTGACCGTCGCGTGGATCCGCGGTGCCAACCAGATCCAGCGGTGTAATCACCGATCCACCGCTCACAGCAGGCAATTGCAAGTCGCCGATAGAAAAGCTGACTAATTCACCATCAACATATTCAAACTCGCCAATGGCAGTGGTTTGCCCCGAGACAGAGGGTGTCTGATAATCTAAATTAGCCACCGCGCTATCGACAAATATACCGGTCAACAGGCTCACTTCGGAGCTAGAGCTAGCCTCAGAGCTTTGCTCTGACGAAGAGCTGGAAGAGGACACAATAGAACTCGAAGAACTCTCGCTTGAGGAGACCTCACTAGAAGATGATGACGCAAGGCTACTGGATGAACTGCTGATGGATGAACTACTACTGGAACTAGAACTGGTTACCGAAGAGGCCGAACTGGTAGTTTGATTATCGTCCCCCGAGGACCCGCCACAAGCCCCCAACACCCCTGATAAAACAACCACCAACCCGAAGTTAAATGACTTCATTGCACTCTTTCCCTGTATAAATAATGAGAAAAGATTTTATCGTGGCAGGCAATTCAACTCAAGCTGTTAGTCTTTTCCCCAAAACCATCGTCTAGCTTGCATGTATTACGTTGCAGCAGCTTAAACTTGGCCCTAGGGCTTTAACCCTCGGACCATACAGGCACAACATTTGAGCAAGCGCACCGCTCAACGAGTTAGGTAGCAGTCAAGAAGATACTGGTTACGGGAACGTGTAAACGAGCACCAGCGCAAGCCACGCCCCCCGTTTCCCTTCCAGCGTCCAGCATTCTGCGTTCTGCGCTCTGCGCTCTGCGTTCCGCAGCCTACTTACCCCCGCTGCACATTTAACTCCGCTTCAATTTCCTCCATCCGCTTACTATTAAGCGGGTAGAAGATCAGCAAGAATACCGCGGCAAAAGCGAATACGGCGGGAATCCAGCTCATCAGCATCACCATGCCGTCGGTGGCCTGGGCGATGGTGCTTTCGTCGGTGCCCACATAGCCGTAGGCGCCCAGCACCATTAACACCAAGGCACCGGCAAAGCCGCCACCGGTTTTTTGGATAAAGCTACCGGCGGAGTAAAACAGGCCGGTGGCGCGGCGGCCGTGCTTCCACTCGGAGTAGTCGGCGGCGTCGCCCAACATGCTGAACGTAAGCACCGGCATAAACGCGGCGAAAAATTCCGCGGCGCAACCCAGTACAAACAATCCGGTCACATCGTTTTGATCCAGCAGAGAAATACAGCCGGTGAGCACACCGCTGATCACCAGCGAGGCAATAAACAAGGTCTTTTTGCCCACCAGTCGAGTAAAGTAACCGCATACAAACGCGGCGAAAATAGAGGTAATCAACAGCGCCAGAAAGTACATACCGGTCATGGTGGGTTCGTGCAAGTAGTGCTTAAAGTAGTAGGCAATAACCACATACTTAATACCGTTAAACAGCATGGTCAAAAAGCCCAGACCCAAAATCATCAACCAAGGCTTGTTGGTCAGCAGGTTGATTAAATCGCGCTGCGATGGCGTGGTGTCCGTCTCGGGGCGCGCAATAAGCGAGCGAATCAAATACCCCGTGCCTACCAGTACCAGTACGCACAAGGGCCCCATAATCCAGGGGTTTAGCTTGTAGGTGGCGTCTTCGGCCTGAGTCAGACTAAAAAAGAACAGCGAAATCGACAGCAGCGGCACGATGATAAACGGCAAGTTAATCAGCAGGTCTTTAAATTCTTTTTTAAACGAACCGGTATTTTCCGTGGGGACAATACGCTCGCGGGTGGACATAAAGGTGATCACGCACAGGGTCACCAACAGTGCCGCGAAGACATACATGGTTTGCTGGTAGCCCTTGGCCTCGTCGCCCTGACCAAAGTATTCCACCAGATAGGGTGTACCCGCCATCACCAGCGCACCGCCTAAAAAAGCCCCGGCAAAGCGATAACCCGACAACACACTGCGCTCTTCATGGCTGGAGGTCATTACCCCCATCAACGCCGAGTAGGGAACATTATTGACCGTGTAAGCCAAAGTTAAACCAATATAGGTAAAGTAGGCCCACACCAGTTTCATGGTGGGGCTAATATCCGGCGCGGTAAACGCCAACACCATAAACAGCCCCAGCACCGGGGCCGACCACAGAATCCAGGGCCGAAACTTACCGTACTTCGTGTGAGTGCGGTCGGCAATCATCCCCATAATAATATCGGTAATACCATCCGAGACGCGCACCAATAGCAACAAAGCGGCGGCAGCGGCGGCGGTAATACCCAGGGTGTCGGTATAAAAAACAGCCAGATACGCTAGGGCACCGCGCCAGACTAAGTTGGCGGCGGCATCGCCCATGGCGTAGCCGGATTTTTCTAAAATAGAGAGTTTATTGGCAGAAGATGTGGCCACGTGTCACCTCGAGGTCTTGTCATTATGAGGGGCCGCGTGCACCGCTGTGCGTCTTTTTAGCGTGCATGTGAGTCGATGCGGCGGCCCTTGGGCATTGATGCTCGGGCAAGAGCCGCTCAAGCATAAGAGCCGACCTCGCAAAAGTACAGCGTTAAAACCACGTTAACGATAACGAATTAACTATCATGTAACCGATGAGCAATTGCCTGCTTCCAAGCCTCAATCGAGGTATCATCCGACTCGTATAGGGCAATGCCAATACTGTAGCGACCATGCTCGGCGCGACACCACTTCACCTCGCCCGACAGCACGAAACGCTGATCGGGCTCGCGCAGCTGAACGCACAAGGCATAAATGTGACCGGTAGGCAGGGCGCGGTCCATTTCCACCTGCAAGCCGTTGGCCGACAGATCGGTCGAACGGCTCAGTAATATGCTGCCGGGCTGCTCGTCAGACTCGGCCTCAAGCTCAATATACACCGCCTCGGAGGCATTCAGGCGGTATTCTTGGCGCTGTTCACTCAGTGATGGGTTCATAACGTTACTCTTATGGTTTTTGATTTAGCCCATTAATCGGTGCGGCGCAGGCCGCGCACAATGCTTTCCAGGCGATTTTCAAAGTGCTGTTCGGGCTGATAAAACACCGCGGTGCCCGCCAATGCCATAGTCAATAACTGCTCGTACTGCAGCTCGGCCACCTTGCTCCCCACCCGGTCGACAAAAATGTATTTACCGGTCGAGCGCATACTGACCGCTAGTTTGCAGCGCGCTGTTCGGCCATTGTCCAGGGGCAGGTCGGCCCAGGTGCCCAGGGTTAAATTATCCAGCGTCTGGCGCACCTGCTTTTCGTGGGCGGCGCTTTCGGCGGCGGCTTGCTCGCGCTTTTCACGCTCCAGGCGCTCGCGCCGCTGGGCGGCTAGGCGCTCGGCCTCTTGCCGGGCCTTGGCTTCGGCTTCTTTGCGCGCGGCCAGATCGCGGGCGTGCGCCTCGGCCAGGGCGCGGCGGCGCAATTGTTCCTGCTCGCGGGCCTCGGCCGCGGCCGCAGCGCGCTGTTCGTACAGGGTTTGCAGCTGTGCCATACGGGCATTAGTCGCGGTAATCGCGGCCGATAGCACAGGAACATTGGCAATCTCGCGGGCGATGTCGGCATCAAAGCAGGCCCGCATATCGGCGACAGACTTTTGCAGCACCTTCTGTCCGTTGCGATTGACAAACAGCAGCTGGTCGGTGCCCGGAGCCTGTAGCAAAAACTGGCAGCGCAGCACTTGGTCGCCACAAAACTCTATCCAATCGCCGCCGCTAAACGGGTGGGCCTCACCGCCAGTGTGCAGCTGCTCTAGCGAGCCCTGCTGGTGGGTGTCGCGTGATGGAGCGGTCTGCACCTCAAAGCTCTGGCCCTTTAGCAGGGTAATGACACACTCCGAGACATCACTTAAAAATGCCTGATAGCTGGATGCCGCACAACTCGGGGGCGGCTCGGCTTGTTCCAGCTGAGTGAGCAAAGCCGGGCCTTTATTAAAAAACGCCTGGCGGTCCTCGGCCGATTTATCCGGGTTAAGCGACCACACTAATAGGCGCAGCATACGGGTCCAAAAACTCCAAGCGGGCGCCTGATCGGATTCGTTAATAAGCACAAATTGCAGCGCGGGCATTAGCTGCTGATCAATAAACACCCACACCGACTCGGGCAGGTCGCGCCCCGCCACCACCTGGTTGTACAAAGCATTAACCTGCTGCTCGGCATGCAGCGCTCGCATGCGCCCCACCTCGGACGCCTGCATGCGCTCGGCCAGCTTGGCGGCACGCTCTAACTCGCGGTTACCGGCGTGGTTGAACGCCTCAAGTCTTGGCGTTTGCCCTTCGGGTCCTGTACAGGCCTCTAGCTGCTCAACCAGCTCGTCAATGCGCTGGGTGAACTTGCGACCCTGAGGGCCCAATTCATCGCACCAAGTATGCAAGTGGAAAAACGCCTGATCCCAGTGACGGCGGTTGGCTCGCAGGGCGTGAAGCTGCAGCGACTCATCGCCAAGTATGGTGTGCAAAAGCCAGTCACTTAGCCGCTCGACCGTTTCCCGCAGCGACTCGTCACAGTCGATATTGTCGCGTAGCGCCTGAGCAAACCAAGCGGCGTACAGGCCCGGTAAGCTGGCGTTTTCACCCAGCTGTGCGCGATACCCCCGCCAGGGATCATCCGAGTGCAGCACCTCAGTCGGTAACGCCTTAAGCGCGGAAAGCTCCGTTGAGCTGCTGGGCGCGGCATTAAGTAGCTTGGCCAGACGCGCAAAACCCGAGCCCGACGATGTTTCTGTGCTCATATATTGTCCTAATTATGTGCAAACGCTCCGAAAGCGCACTCTCGCAAAGCAAAGCAGGGTGGCGAAAATGCACCACAAAAAACTCAACAGACAGTGCGTGCGCACCACAAACTCACAAACCCACCCAAACACCCCCTATTTTAAGCGTTTAATCGCCCCATTAACGTGCTTTAACACTCTGGCACAGCGGTTGCTCTAGCCCTTGCGATTAACATCCTCAAGCATTAACCCTTGGCGGAACCAGAGACTCTACCGCCAGTTTAGACGGAAGCGCTGTTATGAGCTCAGAAAAACTTAATCTATTGGATGCAACCAAGGCAAATATCCGCCTGTTGC
This sequence comes from Gilvimarinus xylanilyticus, assembly GCF_024195295.1. GTDB lineage: Bacteria > Pseudomonadota > Gammaproteobacteria > Pseudomonadales > Cellvibrionaceae > Gilvimarinus > Gilvimarinus xylanilyticus. Next base: position 83,956 of record NZ_JAMFTH010000002.1, read on the forward strand.
ACCTTACCTGGTTTGCCTTCTTCTTAACCTTTGTGGTGTGGTTTTCCCATGCCCCGTTAAAACCGCTGATTATGGAAGCCTTCAATATGAGCAACGCCCAGTGGAAGGCGCTGCTGATATTAAACGTGGCATTGACTATCCCCGCGCGCATCGTGGTGGGCATGTTAGTGGACAAGTTCGGGCCGCGCATCGTCTATTCTCTGCTGTTGGCCGCAGGCGGGCTAATGTGTCTGGCCTTCGCCAGCGCACAGAGCTATGAGCAGCTCGCGCTGTTCCGGTTTTTGCTGGGCTTTGTGGGCGCCGGCTTTGTCATTGGTATTCGCCTGGTGGGCGAGTGGTTTCCAGCCCGCCACGTGGGGCTGGCCGAGGGTGTTTACGGCGGCTGGGGTAACTTTGGCTCGGCGGCCGCAGCCTTTACCCTGCCCACCCTGGCACTGATTTACGGCGGTGACGACGGCTGGCGCTACGCCATTGCGACCACCGGCATGCTGGCAATCATTTACTCGGTATTTTTCTACCTGCGGGCGCGCAACACGCCCCAAGGCTCGACCTACTTTAAGCCTAAAAAAACCGGCGGCCTGGAAGTTACCAGCAAGCGGGACTTTTACTTTTATCTCGCCATGAATCTGCCCATGTACATTATTCTGGCGGTGTTGGCGTGGAAACTGTCGCCGGCCGGAGTAAGCCTGCTAAGCCAGGGCACCACCTACGTGATGTACGGCATTTTGCTGCTGCTGTGCGCTTACCAGTTCAGCCAGATTTATAAAGTAAACAAAGACATGTTGCACGGCGCCCCGGTGCCCGAGCACGACAAATACAAATTTAAGCAGGTAGCTATTCTAGACTGGGCCTACTTCGTAACCTTCGGTTCGGAGCTGGCGGTGGTATCTATGCTGCCCGCCTTCTTTTTGGAAACCTTTGAAGGCATGAGTCTGGCCGCCGCTGGTGCCCTGGGTGCGGCCTTCGCCTTTATGAACTTAGTCGCCCGCCCCGGTGGCGGTTACATCAGCGATAAATTTGGTCGCCGCCGCTCTATGTCCATTTTTATTATCGGCTTAACCATCGGCTATTTTACCCTGTCGCAAGTCAGCGGCGCCTGGCCCGTGTGGATGGCGGTTATCTCCGTTATGTTCTGCTCATTCTTTGTGCAAGCCGGTGAAGGCGCTGTGTTCGCCATGGTGCCGTTGGTTAAGCGCCGCTTAACCGGTCAGGTCGCGGGCATGGTGGGGGCCTACGGCAATGTGGGCGCGGTGACCTTTTTAACCATTTACAGCTTTGTGGATGCCGGTACATTTTTTATGGTGATTGGCGGCTGCGCACTGGTGCTGTTTGGCTTGGTACAACTGATTGAAGAGCCCAAAGGCCATATGCACGAGGTGAACGAAGACGGCAGCATTACCCAAATTGAACTGACCTAATGAACGCCCACTCAGAGCAAACCCCGGACGCTTTGGTGTCCGGGGCTAAACGAGTTACCATGGACGAAAATAACAAGCCTAAACGCGCGTCTATGGAACACTTACAACCCTCGCTTACGATTGATTTTGCACAGCTGAGCGAGGCCGGTCGCAAAGACGAAAACCAAGATACCGTGGGCGCCCGCTTCCCCGAGGGCCCCGCGCTGGCGACTAAGGGTGTCGCCATTGCAATTGCCGATGGTGTCAGCTCATCCAGCGCCGCTCGGCAGGCGAGCCAGACAGCGGTGACGGCCATACTGACCGATTACTACGCCACGCCGGACACTTGGCGCACCGGGCAATCCGCCAGTCGGGTTATTCACTCCATCAACCGCTACCTGTGGAGTCAAAGCCAAAACAATGTTCGCCAAGAAGGCTACCTGACCACGCTGTCGCTACTGGTATTAAAAGGCGACAAGCTGTTTACCTTTCACGTGGGCGACAGTCGCATTTACCGCCTGCGCGCGGGCCAGCTAGAACAGTTAACCCGCGACCACAATCAACGCATTGATAAAAATACCACTTATTTAAGCCGTGCCCTGGGTGCAGACCTATCGCTAGAAATTGATATGGAGTCGCTGGAAACCGAGCGCGGCGATATTTATTTGCTAAGTACCGACGGGTTGCACGATTTTATCGACCACCGCACCCTCACCGAAAAACTGCAAAGCAGCAGCGACCTAGAGGCGCTCACTCACCAACTGCATCAACTGGCACTGGCGAACGGGAGCCAGGATAATATCAGTGTACAAATAGCGCGGGTGGACGACATAGGCACACCCAGCGAGAGTGACGCCATTACCGTATTGTCCCGCCTGCCTTTTGCTCCACTGCTAAAAACCGGGCAAACACTAGACGGACTCACGGTAGAAAAAATTCTACACGAATCCGAACGCAGTCAGGTTTACCTAGTCAAAACCGTCGACGGCACACCGCTGGTGATGAAAACCCCCTCGGTCAACTATGAAGACGACGCCGCATACATCGAACGCTTTGTGCGCGAATCCTGGATTGGTTCGCGTCTGGCCAACCGCCATGTAGTGCGGGTGGTTGAGCCACCCCAAACCCGTACCTGCCTATATTATTTAACCGAGTATATTGCCGGCCCCACTCTTACTCAGGTCATCAATGAGCGTGCGCCTCTACCGGTATCCGATGCCGTGGAGCTGGCCGAGCAATTAGTGATGGGCATTCGCGCCCTGCACCGCAAAGACACGCTGCACCAGGATTTAAAACCCGACAATGTGGTCGTCGGCGCTCAAGGCATTTGTCTGGTGGACTTTGGCTCCTGTTGGGTGGCAGGCATTGAAGAAATGGCCTCGCCCATTGCCGCCGACAAAATACTCGGCACCCTCAACTACTCCGCCCCCGAATACCGCTACGGCGGACCCACCGGTCAGCGTTCGGATCAATTTTCCCTGGCGGTACTAATGTACGAAATGCTCACCGGCAAACACCCCTTCGGCGAGGCCTACGGCAAAGCCATGTCGCTGCCGCAGTTTCAAAAAATCAAATACCGCTCGGCGCTGCAGTTTAATCCTCTGGTACCGGTTTGGATGGATCGCGCCTTGGAAAAAGCCTTATCCATTCAACCCGGACAGCGTTACGAGGTGTTATCCGAGTGGCTGCAGGATTTAAAACGCCCGAATCCCAACTGGCTGACGAATCGACATAAGCCGATTATGGAAAGACACCCGGAGAAGGTTTGGAAGGGTTTGGCGTTTGCGGGTTGGGCCGTAGCGGCTGGGTTGTTGGTTTTTATTGCTACGCGGTAGGGACTTAGGTCGGACGCTTGAGCGTCTGACGTCTGATGCCAAGAGGGATTTTTGGGCCGCCAAGGCGGGCTCTTGATATGCCAGGGTCGCCGGGCGTGGCGAGTTACTTTTCTGTTGTTTGGGCAACAGAAACCTAACGAAAAGGCAGTTCCTGCGCATCCCTGCGCCCACTGCATTCGTGAATCCCTTCACATCAACAGCCCACCCCGGCGAATGGCCCTAAAGGGATTCCGGCCACCAAGCACAGCTTGGTATCGTTCGGCTACGCGCAAAGCAGCGCTTTGCAAACGCTAGGCCTCACCCCTCACTACGGTCGATTTTTGAGGGCCGTATCGACGTTCCTTCCCTGGCGCGGCGATACTTTCCTGAGCGTCCTGCTCACTTACCCACAAAAATAGACCTTCAGTCGGCTCATTCGCAGGGGACCCGTTCGAATAATGCAGCGCTAACACGCAGTTTTCTATTGCCTGTCATTCCGTGCCACGGCACGGAATCTAGCTAAAAAGCGTGACTTATTCTGCCTTACGCCTACCAAACCGACTTTTTCGCCAAGGATAAGTAAAGACCAAAAACACTAAGCCATTAGGCCGTTTTATCCTTTTTCAGAAGAAAACCTTTGCTCAAGAGCATATGCCAGCCCGCCAGCACAAATATTCACCATAACTATCAATCAGTTACAGCAACCTTGCCGCGAGAGGCAAAAAGCCTTACATTGGGGAAAAACAAGACAGAGTCTTTCTTTCCCCAGCCATGGAGCGGTACCAAAGTGCACTTTTTCCTTTACTTTCAAACACTTCCGCCCAATTGCTTAACCGCTCTCTAGCGACGTTATATTGCCGCGGGGGATTTTACTGTGTCTTTTGAATTAGCTGTTAAGTGAGAAAGATGAAGGCTAAGGAATCGATTAAGAAATGGTGGGAAGGAGAATATGTGCCTGAGCCACCTGGTAGCCCAATGCTCATGGGAACTTATGATCGACACTGGACTTCAAGTGCTCTCCATTCCTTTGTGCAATTCTATTTAAAGCACTGGAAATGGATATGGCCGTTTCTGGTGAGCGTTGTCGGATTGATAATTGTAATAACAAAAGGGGGAGGTTGGTGAAATCACTTAACAAGTGGCGGCAGCAGGACCAAATTTCCGTTCGTTCCTCACTCCAATTTGCCCGCTGCGCCGGGCGTTAAGTGAATATGGACCCGATTCTAGTAGCAGCTATAGTTTTATCTGAGATCGTCGCTTTAGTGTTGATAGTGCGCACTTGGATGAAACCCGATTACATTATTCTGAAACTGATTTTGTCTGTGGTTTTGCTCATACCGATTGTCGGTCCATTTCTGTACCTTTTCGTAAACGACCGAACACCACCTCAAAAGGGTTGCCTAAAAAACGACCTTCCGAGAGGGGCGTATACGGATAGATATATATCAACGCGTCCGCTATATAAAAAGATACTCGAAGAAAAAAGAAGTCGAACCGATGAGTCAAACGACACCTAGCAATCCCGTCCAGTGCGACGCTCGTACCTCGCGGGCATTAAGTATATGTACATTCGATTCGAAACGGATTTGAAATTTAAAGAGTTATCGTGCGCTAAGGGTATATTCGCTGCCATGGGTGACGCTAAACGTAAGGGTTCGATGAGCCTTCAGGAACACATTTGGTACATCAACATCGCGAACTGGTTTAATAAAAACCTGATAAACCCTACCTGCTTTGAGCCACCGATATGCAAAACTGTTAAGTTTAGAGCTCAAAGCTGGTTCAGACTTAACATTTCAGAGCATCTGGAAAGATCATTGTTGGTTGCTCAGTTACTTCGAAAGCATGGAATCGCGGTACACGTAAGGCTGTCCGATGACCCTGGAAGTATAATCTATGCGGATGAGCTTCAAGTTGTGGTAATCTCGAATGCCTAACATAAATGCTATATCCGCAGCCTTTGGCTGTTGGGCGCTCGCAAGCTTGCGTCGCTTATGGCGGCCCTCATGGCGAGTTCAATGATTCGTACTCTTTGTGAGAAAGACATTGAGAGCGTATTCGCCTTCATGAAGCAAAATATGGCGCCTTACCATAAAGCTAGAGGTGACACATGGAACGAAGAGAATATCCGGCGTTACTTCCTGAGCATGGAAAGTGTCGTACTTGAGGATCGAGGTCAAGTATCCGCTTTCACGTTCTATGAACTTTCCGCTAAAGGTGCTCATATCCATACTCTCCAAGTAGCGCCAGAGCGACAAAATGGAATGCTGGGAAGCCGACTATTTCGATGGTACTTGGAACTCGGGAAGTGCAGTGATAACTTCGAACTGACTTGCAATGTGTACACAACAAATCCCGCTTTTAAACTCTACCTTAAACTCGGCTTCGTAGAGGTAGAAAGAGACGGCGACGTTGCTCACCTTCGTCTACCACTGACTAGTAATGTTAGATTGAGCGCGCGAAAAGAATTCGCACACCGGACTGAAAGGCATTACTCTAAACTAGTCAACGAAAACCGTTCATGGTCTTAATTTTTCGAGAATAAAGTTAACATCCGAAGCATCTGATAATGACTTAAATAGTTTGTTTAAAAGGAAAAGAAAATGAAAAAGACAATTGGATTTTGTGCCCTAGCATTCGTCGCCTCATCTGCATGTGCGGAAGAGGCGTTTATGATCTCCTCGAAGGTATACGATGAAGGGAATTTAATAGGCTCTCCTGAGATGGCGGTTGCGCCTGAAACTGAGGCCTCGGTTTCGCAAGATCACTATACGTTAAACCTTGCATTAAGCGATATTAACGACAACACCGCGAAAGTCAGTGCGAAGGTGATAATCGATGGCGAAGCGTTCTCGCCTTCGTTTCTGGTGGAGTTTGGCAAAGAAGCTACAGTCACGTCGGAGGGCGCTTCGCTGTCGGTAACCGTACAGCGACTCGGTAGCTGATAGCGTCGTGGGCCCGGAGTTCAGCATAGTCGCACTCCGGGTTAATCTAAGCCGCCCCCGCACTCCCCTAGCCTATTAATGGAGACTCCGTGCCGATTATAAGAAACGCTACTCCGGAAGACTTGGCGTATATGCATGAAGCGCTGTTTCGCTTGAACGAGCTACACCATCAGGCAGAGCCGGACTATTTTAAGCCTGCCGCTGAAATTTCTGACCACAAGAACCTCGCCGCTTACATAGATAAAAACGATGCCTTCGCTTTTATTGCGAAGCAAGAGTCCATACCCATTGGGTTTGCGGTCGGGGAAACCAGGGAGCTTAGCTCATCCATTTCTAAAACGATAACGATGGGCTCTATTGAAGAGATTTATGTCGAAGAGCACTACAGAGGGACTGGAGTGGGTAAAGCCCTTTACGCGGCCATAGAAGAGCATTGCCGAAACCTGGGCGCAACCGACTTATTGACGGAGGTGTGGGGGTTTAATGAATCGGCGCTCTCGTTTTACGCCGCTCGCGGCTTTAGCACGCACGTTCACTGGCTGCGAAAAAGGTTATAATTCTGGCAATCTTTAAGATCATGCCGGTCGAAACACAATGAAAAACGACACCGACTCTTTATGACTGAAATTTTGAGCGTTACGCTTTTGTCTCTATTGGCCGGAGCGGCCATGCCGGTTGGCGCGCTGGTCGCCCGGTTTGATTTACTGCACCCAAAGCTTTTAACCGCCAATATCCGCAAGTTTATCGTCGCGTTTGGCGGCGGCGCGCTGGTCTCGGCGGTAGCGCTGGTTCTGGTCCCGGACGGTGCGAGTAAGTTATCCCCCGTATCGGCAAGCTTATGCTTCGCAGCGGGGGGCGTTTTCTTTTACTTGCTGGACCGCTATTTAAGCCAGCTAAAAAGTTCGGCGGGCCAGTTGGTGGCGATGCTGTCTGATTTTATCCCCGAGGCAATAGCCCTGGGCGCTGCATTTGCGGTGGGGGAAGGTACAGGGTTAATTTTAGTATTGCTGATGATTTTGCAAAACTTTCCGGAAGGCTTTAACGCTTACGAAGAACTTGCTCAGTCATCCTCTTATCGCCCCGCAAAGCTATTGGCAGCTTTCTTTTTACTGGCGATAGTGGGCCCGGTATGCGCGCTGACCGGTTATCTCCTTCTGGCTCAAGCGAGTGGGTTTGTAGCGGGGATGATGCTATTCGCCAGCGCCGGTATTCTTTACCTGGTCTTTCAGGATGTTGCGCCCGAATCCAAAGCCAAGCACGGCGGCCTGCCCGCACTGGGCGCCGTTGCGGGTTTTATGCTGGGTTTAATCGGCCATATGATGATTACAGCGAATTAAACGCAAGCGACATTACCGGAGCCTACCCCGAGTGATCATCATTATGGGGCCGGGTGCTGGATATCACCGTCCAAAGTTTCTTGAATCGGTGCTCCAGCAGTTTCTCGACTCTGTGGACGGTGCGATTGATTTTGCGCCAGCGCGAACGCGCCGCTTGAAGCATATGACGTGAACGCGCATTAACACACAGCAACGCGGCCAGGCTGGCGGTAATTACCACCAGTCCGACGGGAATGGGAGACATTAACAATAATACGCCCAGCATCAGGCCAACCAACGAGATCAGCGTAACCAGCCAGTCGCGGACTATTTTCATGACGGACAGTCTTGGCGCACAAGCATTACTTTGCCTTTGTAGCGAGTGTATTGTTACATCGGCCATAAACATGATGAACAAGCGAAACTAGAGCCTAACAGCGGATTGTTGCAGTTCCTTAACAAGAAAAACTTTCAGCATCCAGGTGGCCTGACATTAAATGCCTCAACGCGTATGATGCGACTACACACCCTTAAGGATTCATCATGCCCCTGTTCGAAGAGCTGGATACCCAGGACTCCCCCATCGGTGAAATCTCACTGCGTCGCCGTCGCATCCCCATTTTGGGCGACCGGGATATTTACGAGGTTAAGCTGGGCGACGAGTTCTTAATGTCCAGCATGTTTGTGGCCGCCGAAGAGGCGCTATCATCTATGGGGTTGGCGGCCGTAGAGGGCGACAAGCTAGACGTAGTCGTGGGGGGACTGGGGCTTGGCTATACGGCGGTAGAGGCCCTGAAGGATAAACGGGTCAACGAACTTTTGGTGGTGGACTTTTTAGAAACCGTGATTGGGTGGCACAAAGATGAGTTGGTGCCGCTGGGTAAAACCCTAAATGCCGACCCGCGCAACCGCTATATTCACGGCAGCTTCTTCGATTTGGCCGTTGACCCCGCAACCGGCTTTGACCCGGACCAAAAAGCCCGCCGCTTTGACGCCATATTGCTGGACATTGACCACTCCCCCACCGAGTTTTTGCACGAGGGCAACGCGGGCTTTTACACCACGGAAAACTTAACCCTGATGGCCCAACAGCTAAAACCTAAAGGTGTATTTGCCATGTGGTCGCAAAACCCGCCAGAGCCCGCCTTTGAAAAGCTACTGGCATCGGCATTTTCGACGGTAGATTCGCATTTGGTGGAATTCTACAATCCGTTTCAAAACAATCAGGCCACCAATACGGTCTATGTTTGCCAGTGACGCGAATATTTATAGCCGCATCGGCCCGTCCTTTCAATTCAGAATTTACTACGGATAAAAGCCGAAAAATCAAAGCAAGATAACCACCCTACTAGTAGAGTGTCGCGCCACTTAGCATCAGCTTTATAGGCTATACTAGTTTTCCGCTCGACTGTGATAAAGGAGTTTCACTATGTTCCACTGGCTGCGAAACCTTAGCCTTACCCTAATCTTGTGTACTTTTTTCAGTGCAGGCACCTGCGCAGACACCAGCAAACTCACACCCACTGAAGCTCGGCAATTGGCCGAAGAAGCCTACATTTACGGCTTTGGTATTGTGGAAAACTACAAAGCGCTGTTCGGCATGAGCATTGCCAAGCAATCGCCGGCCTACAGTGGGTTTAATAACTACCTGCACGGACGCAAGCTCTATGATCCGGATTACACCACGGTTGTCTCTCCCAACAATGACACCTTTTATTCCACCACCTGGGCGGATTTAAGCCGCGAACCTTTGGTAATTGAGGTGCCACCGACCGGCGACACCTATTTTGTGGTTCAGCTGGTGGATATGGTCACCGACAACTTCGCCTATATCGGCACCCGCACCACCGGCACCGAAGGTGGCACCTTTTTATTAACCGGGCCGGATAACAAGGGCGCCTTCTCCAGCGACAAGTTTGACCAGGTGATTACCTCACAAAGCCGCTATGTGGCACTGGCCACCCGCACCGCTACCGACGGCACTCCAGAGGGTAACGAAAAGGCATTCGCCATTCAGGATGGCCTGAAGTTAGCTCCACTGAGCCAATACCTTGGCGAAGGCGAGCCCAAGCCCGTCGTCGACCCGGAGTTTTCGATTTATAACGCCGATAAACTCTACGGCAAACCGGCCTTGTTTACCTATTTAAATCAGTTTTTAACCTGGCAGACTCCTTCCATTTACGAAACCGAATTAATGAAGCGCCTGAGCCAGATTCATATCGGCCCCTACCAGGAATTCTCTCTGGACAGTTTCAGCCCCGTAGTACAAAGCGCAATAAAAGAAGGCATTCGCGCCGGTCACGAGCAAATAGTGGCTAAAGCCAACAGCCTGGGTCAGCGCATCGATGGCTGGGAGTATATTCCGCCGATGGGCGATTATGGTCAGAATTACTTATTCCGCTCGGCGGTGGCCTATAAATTTATTTATACCAACAGCCCGGAAGAGGCTATTTACCCCATCGCCGAAGCCGACGGTAATAACCGCCCGCTGGACGGCAGCCAGCATAACTATGTGCTGCGGTTTGCCGCCGACGAGCTGCCGCCAGTTAAAGCTTTCTGGTCCATGACCATGTACCACTCCGATACCCGCTTGATGGTTAAAAATCCGATTCAGCGCTACTCCATTGGCGACCGCACCCCGGGTTTGCAATACGACGAAGACGGCTCACTAACCCTGTACTTACAAAAGGATTCACCGGGCGAAGACCTGCAGAGCAACTGGTTGCCAGCCCCGGATGGTCCCTTTTACATTATTGCACGCATGTATATCCCCAAGGCCGAAGCGCTGAATGGGGACTACCGCCTGCCCGCCATTAGCCGCCAATAGCGAGAAGGAGATCGCCATGAAAACTTTATTAGGTGTTACCACTGCACTGCTTGGCGCCGTGTTCCTGTCTGCCTGCGAACCCTCTGGTGATGCGACGCAAAACCAGCCACAGGCATCCAGCGCAAGCTCGAGCCCCGCCAGTATTAGCGACCAGGATATTATTAACTCATATGTTTATCTACTCAGCCGCGCGCTGGTGGTGCGCCAGGAACAAATTGACTTTAATAATACCGGCCTTGAATACAACACCATTAAATACAATGAGGCGGGCAAGGCCGACTTCGTCAACCCGAACCTGGACGTCGCCTACATGGAATCCTGGATAGCCATTGACGAAAACTCGGCGGTTATTTTAAGTATTCCCGAGGTACAAAACCGCTACTACACCGCGCAGTTTTTAGATGGCTGGGGCGAAGTCATTACCAATATTAACGAGCGCAACTACCCCGACCACCCCTACGGCGACTTTGCACTCTGCCTTAAGCCCTGCCAGGTGGATTTACCGGAAGGCGCTTACCTTATTGAAGTGCCCAATAAAAAAATAAAGATGCTGGCGCGGGTAGAGCTGCAAGATGACCTGCAAGGGGCCATAGACTTGCAACAGGAATTTACCCTGCGCACCCTGGGCAATCCGGATATAGAACCGACACTGGACTTTCCCGGTTTCACCAACCAGGCTCTTCCTAAATCAAACCTGTTTAGCTATACCGAAGCGTTTATTCGCACACCGGATAGCATGATGCCAAATGCCACCGAGCTGCAAAGCATTGCGCGCGAGCTTGGCGACTATGTCGCACAGTCCCAAGAAAATGCGGAGCGCGTAGACCGTGTGATTGGCGAGCAGGCGATACCTCAGTTTATGCAGTTTGCCACCACCAAAGCCGGTAAATTTGCCAATGGCTGGCTGGCGACACTAACAGCGGGTAACTATAACGGCGACTACTGGACACGCACCTCAGCCAACTTTGTGGGCATTTGGGCCAACACCTCGGCCGAGGTGATTTACTTTATCGCCGCCAAAGATGCCGCAGGTCAAGCCCTGGTGGGAGGAAAAGCCTATCGACTGCACTTTAGCAAAGACAATTTGCCAGAGAAAAACGTCAATAGCTTTTGGTCGGTTATTCTGGTTGATTTTCCGGGGTATAAAGTCGTCGACAATGCGCTCAACCGCTACAACTTTAATAATTATTCCGAGTTTAGCTATAACGACGACGGTTCGCTTACGCTGTATGTCGCGCCTGAATATAACCCCGAGTGGCCCAAGTCCAACTGGCTGCCATCGCCCAAGCAACAGGCTTTTAACTTAACCCTGCGCATGTATGTTCCCAAAGACAATGTTTTGCAAGGCGACTGGTTTCCGCCAGCACTAACCGCCATTGCCGCCCATTAGCGACTCGCGGGGCTCGTGTTTATCACGAGTCCTGGCGCTGCATTTGCTCGATATCATCGTGCAGATCCGTCACAATCCGCTGAAATGAACGCTTCCAGGCCAGGTTTCGCCCTACCCTGTCATCCACCGAATAGGAACCAGCCTTAATCTCCAAGCCGTCTTCAATCACGGCCACCAGCCTGCCACTTTGTGATTCCACCAATACCGCCTGAAAAGTCAGCACCCCCACGCCCAGGCTGTTGGTGGACTGACCTACGGTATCCAGCGCGTCTTCGCGCCTTTTGGAGGTGGGCATAAAATCTTTCAGCCTAAACTCCACCGCCAGTACATTGGGACCACCGGTCCGGGTCAGGGTAAGTACATCCGAGTCATCAAATTTCTTAATTATGTAATCATCAAAAAATTGGCAAATCTCATCCATTTCCTCAAAGCTGGACTTATTCCACGATTCGCGAAATTCGGGGTCCGAATGCTCAGTTAACGCCATTCGATCGAAGGTGAGGGGGAAAAAGATGGCTTTATCGTAGCGGGAGAAGTCTGCCGAGGTATCGTAAAAAAAACGACTAAAGTTGGAGTTTTCGCGCAATGCAAAGTTCTCCACCTTTGACGCTGGCATCTCAGACGCAACCGGCGATGATTTTTCTCGCGGTGAGGAAGGCTGCTGAGCAAATGCCTGTGTGCAGAGCGCTGCACTCAACGCTGAGCAAATAAGAAGGGATTGAATACGCATGTGGCATAGCCTCGGCTTATTATTTTCGCCCTACTATACCGTGATCGGAAAAGATAAAAAATAAAACAATGGCTGCAGCCTAAACTGCAGCCGTTGTAGAGCAGCGAATTAGCTTTCCGCTTCAGTCTCTTCGCCCTGGCCAGTAATGGCGGTAATGGCGGCGGAGATGCGGTTGCGCAGCTCTTCGTCTTGATTAGCGGCTTGCGCTATTTGACGATACTCTACCAACTCGAGACCGGACTCGGTGATCGCGCCTTTCATGTCCGCCTGAGCCTGCTGCTGAATCTCCTGAGTCTGCTCAGCATCGGCGGCGTTTTGCAGTTTTACACGATACTCCTGGCTAAGCGTTTGAACGGCCACATAGGCGTCGGCAAAATCACTCACTTGCTGTTCGCTGACATCAATTTGCGGCGCAGCTTGCTGCGGCATCGCCGGAGCCTGAGCCGATTGATCCTGTTGCGCCTGGGCGTAAACAGAACCTGCTGTCAGGCCGGTGGCAACCACTAAACTCAGCAGTGAGGTTTTAAACAATTTCATAATAATCTCCAGTTTCCTAGAAGTAAGTTCGGTCTTGCAATTACGTTCCTCAGCCTTTACGCAGCAATTGTGCCGATTTGCCAAGTAGCTGATTTCACTGCAAAAGAAAATCTTTTCGCTACATCCTTATGCAGTTTCTGTAAGCTTTGCCCCGCTTATCCATAAAATTTACAAACTTTTGAGCAAACGCTTTCGCTGGGCACCCTAACACAGGCTAACAAGCGAATAAAATTACCCGAGATTGCGCACGGGCGGCACGCACACGAGCGAAAACGCTGCATGTGGGACGTCAACGAGAGCGTTTGGTGCCGCACACGAAGAAAAATTTGTTTATTCGCGTGCGCCCTATCACAAAAAAACTCTAGAGCCTTGGGTTAACACATGCAGCATCCGCCGCAATACTGGAACGTCATCCAATGGTTGGCTCATAGATTCGACCGCAGCGCGATACGTGGACTCGCCTATATCAGTGCGGCGTTTATCCATTAACGCCTGAGCATAATCGCGGGTAAATTCCGGATGCCCCTGAAAGGTCAGTACCGTCTCATTCCAGTACGTTGCCGCAATGGGGCAATAAGGCGTGCTCGCCAATAGCTTGCTCCCCGGCGCCATTGCTACCACCTGGTCTTGATGACTGGACAACAAGCTCAGTAATTGCCCCTGATTACCCAGCCCTTCGATGTCGCATGTCAGCCGGTTTTGATGAATCCCGACGCACCAACCTTGCGCCGCTTTTTGCACCTGCCCGCCCAGCGCCTGGTGAATAACTTGATGCCCGAAACAAATACCTACTAACGGTATTTGCTGGCGGTACAGCTCGCGAATACACGCCTGCAGGCGATTTATCCATGGGTCCTGATCGTAAGCCGCACTCTGGCTACCCGTAATCAACACGCCAGAAAAAGTCTGCCAGTCACTGGGATACTCATCCCGATTAACATCAAACCGGACAAATTCAATGTCGTTATTTAACGCCGACAGGCAGCGAATAAACATGTCCGGATACTGGCCATGAACTCGGGCCAGTTCGGCGGGAATCGTGTCGGTGTTCAAGATTGCAATGGACTTCATTGCCACTCCTTATCAATCGTTAACTTGGCGCCCCGGTGCAGCTCGTTTATGCTTTGGGCAAAACAAACAATAAATCCCAGGATACCGTTATGCGCCTTTTACAAAACTCTCTACTTTCGCTGTGCTTTACCTTGGCTATGCCCCTGGCCGCCGCGGAGGGCCCCTGGCAGGGCAAACGTGCCGCCGTGGCCTTGACCTATGATGACTCCCTTAATGTACATTTAGACACCGTTATACCGGCATTGAATGAGCTCGAACTAAAAGGCACTTTTTACCTCACTATCGCCGCCGACGGTTTTAGCCAACGAATGGCCGAATGGCGGGCGGCGGCCGCCGATGGCCACGAGCTGGGCAACCACACCCTGTTTCACCCCTGCAATGGCCAGGGACCGGGACGCGAGTGGGTGGCCGCCGAGCGAGACCTTTCCACTTGGACGCTGGGGCGCATACTGGGAAATATTGAAGTGGCCAACACGACCCTCCAGGCGCTGGACGGCAAAACCGAACGTACGTTCGCCTACCCCTGCGGCGATACCTTGGCGGGCGGAGAATCCTACCTTGAGGCCATTAAACCGCTGTTTGCCGGAGCGAGGGGCGTAGCGCCTGGGTTTCCCTCGCCGGATAACGCCGAGCGGTTTAACCTCGCCGCCCATGTCATTAATGGCCAGAGTATCGAGCAGTTAAAAGCCTTGGTGGATAACGCGATTGCTCAACAAGGCTTACTGGTATTTCTGTTTCATGGCGTCGGTGGCGAACATCCCCTAAACCTGGAGGCCGATACCCACGCGCAACTGCTGGATTATTTGCACGCCCAGCAGCACCAGCTATGGGTGGCACCAATGGTTGATATTGCCAGTGCTTTAGCGGGCGAATAGCACCTGATCACTGACCAGCACATCCAGCAAAAGTACGGCAGAGTCGGATTGGCGCAGCGCATAGGTTTTGCACATGTCGCCGCTGCGAATATCCCGATAGGCCTCGGACACGACCATTTGCTCCAGAGGCAAATCGCGAATGCCCATAAGGCGAGGGAAATAGGGACGATGGCTCCAGTTGCTACCCACGTAGCAATGCTCAGGCACTACTGCTTCTGGCACCAACTCGTAGTTGGGCGAGGTTTGCGTGCCCTGCTCATCGCACCAGTAAAATCGCAGCATGCCCAGTTGATGCAAAACGCGCGGCGAGATTGACCATTGCGGCGCAAGCGCCCCGCCAGCGTTACTCCAGCCGTCTTTTATCAGACGAGCCTGCTCTTCAACCGCCAACTGATGCCGAAAGGCCCGATGGTGACTGGCACTTTTACGCTCCAAATACTGCGCCTTGAGCGCCTGCACCTGCTGCCGATAAACCGCCGGGTCGGCCGGTTCACGCAGGGCTTTATCGAATAACCACCCCTGAACCAGGTCGGCGCCACACTCGATGGCAAAATCAAACTCGGCGGCGGTCTCTACGCCCTCGCAGACAATCTGGCAGCCCGCACGCATTGCCATGGCCGTGGTAGCGAGAGCGATATCCGCCGCCGCGCCGCCGCTGGAGGCGGCCTTAAACAGCGTCATATCCAGCTTAATCAGATCGGGCTCAAGAGCGATAATTCGATCTACCTGTGAGGCGCCGGAACCGTAATCATCCACCGCCACCCGTAAACCATAGCGTTGATACTGGCGAGTTAAGCGCTGCAAATTTGCCAAATCGCCGCTGCGCTCGGTCACCTCTATCACCACCTGCCGCGGATCCAACCCCAGCTCTTCAATCATTTGCAAGGTGGGAATCACCTGAGCATCACCCAGTTTATCGACCCAGGCGGGCGATATGTTTAAAGCTATAAAGCCACCCTGCCCCCATTGACGCTGAGCCTGCAATGCCTGGTGGCGCAAATGGCGATCTACCCCACGCACCCACTCATCAGGTTGGGTGTCGTGCGCAAAAAGTGAAGCGGCGGAAACCACTTCGCCGCTTGCGCTTAAGCATCGGGCGAGCGCCTCATTGCCGGCTACTCGCCCGCTTTCCAGCTCGACAATAGGCTGAAAACAGGGAAAGTAGGTGCTGGGATCGGCAGCTCGGGCTGAGCTTGTCGGGGGTAAGGCAGTTTCAGGCTTCATATCGGACATCAAAAGGGCGGTCTAACCTTACGGCTCAGGAATTAAGATTGACAACGGTGTCAGCACGAAGCATACCAACTGACATCCTCACACCTTAGCGGGCCACCCCTACCCCAAACCTGCACACTGCACCAAATCGGACACCCCGCTCTAAGAGCCGTTTTTTACCGCACCACCGCAGGGCAAGCCATAACAAAGACTATTACAACTAACTGACCAATGCTTAGACACTATTACTCTAGGGGCTTTACCCAGCTTTTTCCGCTAAATCGCAAAAAGCTGGACTTTCAAGGCTAATTGGTATTGGCAATTGATGCCTCCCTCGCTGTACAATGCCGTCCAATTTTTGGCCTTGATTATACGAGTATCGAAATGACAGACCTTAGTTTATACAGAAACATCGGTATCTTTGCCCACGTTGACGCGGGTAAGACCACCACCACCGAACGTATCCTTAAGCTCACCGGTAAAATCCATAAACTGGGTGAAGTGCACGAGGGTGAATCCACCACCGACTTTATGGAGCAGGAAGCCGAGCGCGGTATTACCATTCAGTCCGCCGCCGTTACCTGTGAGTGGAAAGGTCACCGTTTTAACGTGATCGACACCCCTGGGCACGTTGACTTCACCGTTGAGGTATACCGTTCACTGAAAGTACTGGACGGCGGTATCGGCGTTTTCTGTGGTTCTGGCGGGGTTGAGCCTCAGTCAGAAACCAACTGGCGCTACGCCAACGAATCTGAAGTGGCTCGTATCATCTTCGTTAACAAACTGGACCGTATCGGTGCCGACTTCCTGAACGTGGTTGATCAGATCAAAAACGTTCTGGGCGCCAAGCCACTGGTTATGACCCTGCCTATCGGCCGCGAAGACACCTTTAAAGGTGTGGTTGATCTGCTGACCCAGAAAGCTTACGTATGGGACGATTCTGGCCAGCCCGAGAACTATAGCGTTGAAGATATCCCCGAAGATATGAAAGACGACGTTGAAGCCTACCGCGAAGAGCTGATCGAAACCGCGCTGGAAGCCGACGACGACCTGCTGATGGCCTACATGGATGGCGAAATGCCCTCTGAGGAAGACCTGAAACGTTGCATCCGTCAGGGCACCCGCGATCTGACCTTCTTCCCCACCTTCTGTGGTTCTGCCTTTAAAAACAAAGGTATGCAGCTGGTTCTGGACGCCGTGGTTGACTACTTGCCCGCGCCCACCGAGGTTGATCCGCAGGATCTGACCGACGAAGAAGGTAACCCCACTGGCGACAAAGCCATTGTAAGTGCCGACGAGCCCTTCCGCGCCCTGGCATTTAAAATTATGGACGACCGTTTTGGCGCCCTGACCTTCGTTCGCATTTACTCCGGTAAGCTGAACAAAGGCGACACCATCCTCAACTCGTTCACCGGCAAGACCGAGCGAGTAGGCCGCATGGTGGAAATGCAGGCGGATGAGCGCAACGAACTGAGCCACGCTCAGGCCGGTGACATTATCGCCATCGTGGGCATGAAGAACGTACAGACCGGTCACACCCTGTGTGATCCCAAGAACCCTTGTACTCTGGAAGCCATGGTGTTCCCGGATCCGGTTATCTCGATCGCCGTTGCGCCGAAAGACAAAGGCTCTACCGAGAAAATGGGTATCGCCATCGGTAAAATGGTGGCCGAAGATCCATCGTTCCGTGTAGAAACCGACGAAGACTCGGGCGAAACCATTCTGAAAGGTATGGGTGAGCTGCACCTGGACATTAAAGTCGACATCCTGAAGCGTACCTACGGTGTGGAAATGGAAGTGGGTCAGCCTCAGGTGGCGTACCGCGAAACCATTACCCAGGAAATCGAAGACTCTTACACCCACAAGAAGCAGTCTGGTGGTTCGGGTCAGTTTGGTAAAATTGACTACCGCATTAAGCCCGGCGAGCCGAACTCTGACTTTACCTTCCACTCCACCGTTGTGGGCGGTAACGTACCCAAGGAATTCTTCCCGGCCATTGAGAAAGGCTTTAAGAGCATGATGGAAAAAGGCCCGCTGGCTGGCTTCCCTGTGCTGGATGTAGACATCGAGCTGTTCGACGGTGCCTACCACGCGGTTGACTCCTCGGCGGTAGCCTTCGAAATCGCCGCTAAAGGCGCTTTCCGTCAGTCTATGCCCAAAGCTGGTCCTCAGCTGCTGGAGCCTCTGATGAAAGTTGACGTCTTCACCCCGGAAGATCACGTGGGTGATGTTATCGGGGATCTGAACCGTCGTCGCGGTATGATCAGCGGCCAAGAGCCAAACGCCACCGGCGTTCGCATTAAGGCAGAAGTTCCTCTGTCAGAGATGTTCGGCTACATCGGCCACCTGCGTACCATGACTTCTGGTCGCGGTCAGTTCTCTATGGAGTTCTCTAAGTATGCTCCATGCCCGCAGAACGTAACCGAAGAAGTGATCGCTAAGGTCAAAGAGCGCGAAGCGGCTGAGAAGAAGTAAGCAGCAACTCGCTTAACAAAAAAGCCCCGCCAATGTGCGGGGCTTTTTTGTTTCTGACACATAGATTTTTTCTGGTTTTTTGGTATAAGTTATAGTCAGCTTCAGGACGACAATAGCCAGGATCGCTATGCAGGCACTCTCCCTCCGTATTCTTAAAACCGCACTGGTTGCGCTGTCAAGTGGAATCAGTTGCTGCCTTTCGGCCCAATCACTCGAAGACTTAGGCGTAGCGCACCTAGTCGGCGAAGCGGTGGCTCAAAACAGCGCCCGCTCGATTGTACTTTCCGACGCCAATCTAATTACCTTGGGCGTTATGGACTTCGACCCCAATGAGTTTTTTGAGTTTGAAAACATTGATGTGGGTAATGAAACCTCACTTGAGCAGCGCAGCCAACTGACCACTTACTCACTACCCTGGCACTTTGCATCACGCCCGCTGAGCAATCGGGCGAGCTCACAAACCCAACTCCGCCTATCTTACATTGCCACCGAACAAGATTTAATTTTTGAAGACGAGACGGTGGGCAATCCACTAGAAGAAACCACCTTTTTGCTTTACGCCGAGCACACCTGGCGCTACCAATTAAACCAAGCTTGGCACCTGCGGACGGGGATCGGGGGTGAAATTCTGGTTTACGATAATGACCTCGCCTACCGCGATAGTACTCTTAAACTTTTCGCACCCTACTTTGATAACGCTCTGTTTAATACGTCCTATAAAGTTTGGACCCTGGATCCCAGCATCGGCGCCCGCTATCAAGGCGAGCTGATGGGTTATCGCTGGGAGTATCAAGTCGCTTACCGCTACGCCATCGGTCATTCGTTCGATACCGACTCTCACCTGCAAGACACCACGGTCGAGGCCGGCCGACTGAGCAACAGCGCCACTATTCATTTTGATACGCCCGATGTGTGGAATCGCCGCAGCCAAATACGTTTACTGGCCCGCCGTATCGATTTAGGCGCCGATGCTGTTCCCGCCATGGGCACCCACCATTATTACGAGTTAGGCGCCGGCTGGCTTATTGATACCAGCAATGACGTCAGCTTTCTCAATAACATTGGTATTGGTCTATCAATCAATATCGACAGCGAACTCAGCGGTGGTAGCCTAGTAATTCTTTTTAACGAATCTATGTAGATTATTGTCGTAGATTCCAAGCATCGCTGGTCTAAGCGCAGTGACGCTGCAAATCAAACAAGTGCTGATGCCGATCAATCAAAGTCAAAAACTCGGCGAGTTTGGCAGGCTTATTGGTTCCAAAACGATAGACAGCCGATATGCTCATTCCATTGCTAACCCAGCCCGGTAGCACTTCGGCCAAACGGCCATTTTTTATCTCATCGCGCACCACCAGCCAAGGCAATTGCGCCACGCCGGCACCGGCCAACAGCATGCTTTTAAGCGCCTCCATATCACTGCACTGGAACACCCGCGGCACGCTCACTACATGACTGATTCCTGCCTTTGTCAGCGTCCAGTCAATAAACGGACGATCAAACACCTGCAGGCAGCGATGCGCCGGCAGCTGCTCCGGCCTCGTTATCTCACCAAAATGCTTAAGGTAAGCGGGCGATGCCACCACCACACGATTCGCGTATCCCAGCTTTTTCTCAATCAGGTTATCATCACGGGGGCCGCCCATACGAAACGCTAAGTCCAAGCCCTCGCGAAACAAATCTTCGTAGTCGTAGGAAAGTTTGAGGGAGACGTTCACCTCGGGCCAGTCGCGCAAAAACAGGGGCAATAACTCGCGGGAGATATAACGCCCCAACGCAGGCGGCGCCGCCAGTCGCAGCTGACCACTCACCCGTCGGTGGCTGCTCTGTACGTCCGCCAGCATCAGCGAGGTCTCCTCCAACAGCGAGCGGGCCCGATCGAGCAATATGGCACCCGGCTCGGTCAGGCGCACCACCCGGGAAGAGCGCTCAAACAAGCGCACCCCCAATTCCGACTCCAACCGCTGTACCGCTTTACTGACCGCCGACTTGGGCACCCCCAGCTCTTCCGAGGCGCGGGTAAAGCTAAGCTGCTGCGCCGTGGCCACGAACAGACGCAGCACCTTAAAATCTATTGTTTCTAAATTCACAACAGTGGGTTTCGGAAAGACACATTGTTTCAATAAACTCAAGATACCATACTAAAGTCTTTCCACCGCACTTCTATTAACCCGGTGGCAGTATATGCCGGGTTAATAGGCGGTGCAGGGACGCACCGCCATGAGCCGAAGGTTCATGCGAGCCCTAGTGTCCTGTTCGAGAAGTTCGCTTAATTTCAGAGCGCCGTTGTGGTGCTAGGACAAGGCGCGTGCCGCCGCCAATAGTGGTTCTATTGGCAAGGTGCGCAACACAGTACTAGTGCCACAACGGCGCTCCCGCAGGGCGCGCCCTACAAGGGCTCTGGCTGTGTTGCGCTTCTTGCAAAGGACTACGGCCATTCGCTGCGAATCGCGCCTTGCCAGAGCCCTTGTAGGGCACGCTGAAAATATGCGAACTTCTCGGACAGGACACGAGAAATCCAGAGTTTTCGCACAAAGCCGCCTGATTTTTAGGGCGAAGTGTAAATAGATCAGGACGATCTATTTACCCACCAAATTAATAGCAGCGCCAACCATTGGATCGCTGCCAACCTTTATCCAGGAGGAACAGATGATTAAAGCCTACGCCGCCCAAGAAGCCGGGCAAGAGTTAACCCCCTACGAATACGACCCGGGTCCGCTGGGCGCCGATGAAGTCGAAATTGCCGTGGAATCCTGCGGCCTGTGCCACAGTGACCTGAGCATGCTGGACAACGAGTGGGGCTTTACCCAGTACCCGTTTGTGCCGGGCCACGAAGTTATCGGTAAAGTGGCCGCCACCGGCGAGAATGTCAGCCACTTAAAACCCGGGCAGACCGTGGGACTGGGCTGGCACAGCGCCTACTGTAACGAGTGCAGCACCTGCAACGACGGCGACCAAAACCTGTGCGCCAGTGCCCAGCCCACTATTGCCGGACGCCACGGCGGTTTTGCCGATAAAGTGCGAGCCCAGGCTAAAGCAGTGGTGCCACTGCCCGAAGGCGTTAATCCAGAAACGGCCGGCCCCCTGTTTTGCGGCGGTATTACCGTGTTTAACCCGCTGGTGCAATTTGATATTCCACCGACCGCAAAAGTGGGGGTAATTGGTATTGGCGGTTTGGGGCATATGGCGGTTAAATTTTTAAGCGCCTGGGGTTGTGAAGTAACCGCCTTTACCAGCAGCGAGAACAAAAAGGCCGAAGCGCTGGAAATGGGCGCACACAAAACCCTTAACTCCAAAAGCGCTGAGGCATTGGAAGAAGCCGCCGGCTCCTTCGACCTGATCCTATCCACGGTTAACGTAAAACTGGACTGGAACGCCTACTTAAATACCTTGACTCCCAAAGGCCGACTGCACTTTGTGGGCGCGACCCTGGAGCCCATCGAGCTGGGCGTGTTTGGCCTGATCGCCGCACAGCGTTCGGTGTCAGGTTCGCCCGTGGGCAGCCCCGCCACCATCGAAAAAATGCTGGCATTTGCTGCGCGCCACGAGATTGAACCCACCACGCAAACTTACCCCATGAGTAAGATTAACGATGCCATTCAAGCACTGCGCGACGGCAAGGCGCATTACCGTATTGTTCTTACCAAAGATTAGTCTGCTCGCCAATGATTAAGAACAGCGGCTTAGAATACATCCGCTGGCAGCGCGTTCTGGAGTCGGGCACAATAGTGTCCGACTCTTTTTTTGCGCCCGGGTATTGTTATGTCAAGGCAGACACTAATGCGCCTCTTTTTATGCTTAACCGCAGGCTGGGTGTTAGCGCCGCCAAGCCACGCAGACTTGATGACCGAATGGGCCGACGCCTTCGCTCAGAGCGATATTGAGTTTAGCCGCTCCACCTCTAACGCTCCCTTCCTTCCCCTAGCATTTGCCGGTTATAACCACTATCAGGAAAGCGACGTCGACCTGGGTGATGGCCGTTCTCTCAGTTTTACCCAAGACACCGTTACCCAGGGCGCGATTCTGCCGTTTTTAATGAGCGACCGTGACGCGCTATTGGTCGGGGAATGGGTCAGCTGGTCGCGCATGACTCCCGAGGCTGACAACCGCGACACCTTGGATGTCATGTCGGTGGGTATTCCCGTGGGCTGGTTTCGCCAGCGCGACACAAACTGGCAAGTGGGTGGCTTTTTGTTACCCCTGGGGCACAAAGCCAACAGTGAAAATTCACACTGGAGCTGGGAGTTAATGGGCGGCGGCTTTGCTCGCTATACCCAAACCGATCGCCTGTGGTGGGCCTTCGGTTTGTATTTTGATGTCAGCGAGCAATCCAATCTGGCGCTGCCCTATCTGGGCGCCTCTTACCAATTTAACGACCGCTGGACCCTGAGCGCGATTATGCCCTGGCCTGCGTTGATCTATTCACCCAGCAAAGATCTGATGTTTCGTTTAGGCGTGTCGCCAGCGGGCAACGCCTGGCAGCTGGATACCCGAGGGGATAAGTTTAACTATTCCATCGATAACTGGGATTTGGGACTCTCGGTAGAAAAACGGCTAGCGGGCAGTGTCTGGCTCGCCCTGGAGGGCGGCGTGGGCGGCCTTAAAGGCTTGAGCGTAGACGTGGACAACGGCGACTGGGATGAGCCTCACATAAGCCTGAGCAGCAGTCCCTATGTGAGCCTGAACCTAAACTTTCGCCCCTCACTGTAAGAGCGAGAAGGGGGAGCACCCACTCAAGGCGCTCCGCAGCAACCTCAGCGGGGCAAAGCCTTGGGCACCATTATTGAGCGCTCCAACCAGCGCTCAAACCGAGGCTGAATACGATCCAGGTTCTCCGACCACCAGACAGCGTCTAACTCCAACGCGGTTTTTAAGTGTGCTTCCGAGGTGGGCAAACGATCCCGCACTTTCTCATCCAGCATAGCCACCGCAGAGTGGCGCATAGGGCCGTAGGATATGTACTTAACCTGCTTCACCAAGCTCTCTGTTTTACTGGCAAAGCGAATAAAATCCAAAGCCAAGTCGGGGTTGCGACCGTTTTTAACAATCGCCCAAACGTCGTAATACCACACGTGATTGTCCCACAGAATATCCAGAGACTCGCCCCGGTCAATGGCTGCACCCACGCGGCCATTGTAGGCCGACGACATCACTACCTGCTCTGTCTCAAGTAAGCGAATCGCCTCCTGCCCGGTTTCCCACCACTGCACATGTGGCTTTATACGATTGAGCACAGCAAAGGCGCGGTTTAGCCCCTGCTCGGTGCTAAGCACATCGTACACTTTATCGCGGGGCACGCCATCGGCAATCAGCGCCCATTCCATATTTCCCTGAGGCGTTTTGCGCAAAGCGCGCTTGCCCGGATAGACGTCCAAGTCAAAGAAGTCCTCCAACGCATCGGGCGGCGTCTCAAAGCGCTGGGGGTCAAAACTGATTACCGTAGCACTGGCTACGTTGGCCACCCCACAGGGGGTGGCGCGATGATTAATAAAATCATCACGTGCCGGAGTGCCGTCCGGGGCGGCGGGCATATCATCCAGATCGATAGTCTCCAAAAGCCCCTCGTTACAGGCGCGAATGGCATCGTACAACTCCAAATCAATCACTTCCCACGACACATTCCAGGCCCGCGACTGACTGCGGATTTCGTCGATACCGCCGGTGTACTGAATCACGTTGACCCGGTTACCACTCGCTTGTTCGTAATCGCGGATATAACCCAAAATCTGACTTTTGACATAAGCGCCGTCCCACGACACCACATTTAACGCATCTGCCGAGGCCACCGCGCCAGTCGCGGACAGGATCAGTCCCGCCCAAAAAGCTTGCATACGCATAACTCGTTACCAATAGTATCCAATGTTTATATTGAACCGACCCTGCCAGTCGTTTTCGCCACCGCCAGCCAAAGAGCCGTCACCAAAGTAAGGCATATTCTTCGCCAGAATATAATCGACATAGGTAAATAACGGTCCACTGCCAATCGCACAACCGGTCGTGTTGATCTCTGAATCATTCACGCCTTCAATAGATTTGTTTAGACGCGAGTAGTCGTTGTAGCAGGTAAGGCTATCAATGAGGCGCCAGGGCGAGGGAAGATTGTAGGCGACGTTAGCCACCACAATGTCGGCATCACTGTCGATATCATAGCTGCCGGCAAAGGCGCCTACCCGCACCACCGAGGGGTCAACACCTACCGGATCTTTGGCATCATACTCATAGGTGGTGCCCTGCAGCTGAAAGTTCCAGCGTCCGCAGCGGCTGTCCATATGGGCGGCACCGGCATAGCGATCACCATTACTGTCAGTGGTGGCGTTATACATTTGCCCCATTTCGATTGAGGCGCCGACTTCCGTCTCGCAGGCCGACTCTTTGCCGAAGGTATAAGCCACCCGACCGTTAACGGTATTGGTTTCTTCGTTCTGCTGTTCACCCTCGCGTACCAAATCGAAAGCGTAGCGATCCAGGTTGGTAGCGTCGTTTAACTCTTCGTTTTTGTAGAACGCCAGCTCAGTGCTCCAGGGGCCATCGCTGCGTACATACTTGATGCCCATATCGTAATCATCGGCCAGCCCTACGTAATAGGGCACACCGTACCAGGCGTTGTGTGATGCATAAGGCAGTAAGCCAAAAGGAACCTGACTTATGCCCAACTGCACTTGGCTTTCGTCTTCAAATTCATAACCCACCCAGCCATGGTGGATCACATTCATGTATGAGTAGAACCGATATTCGGCAGAAATAAGGAAGTCGTCGATTTTTCCATCGACATTAAAGCGAAAGACATCCAAGCCGCTTTCACCTTTGCGTCCGACCGAAGCGTCCACTTCTTCGCGGTAGCCGGTGGTGAAGCGCAGCGCCCCGCCAATATGAATGGCAGGTTCCTCGGCCTCTTCGGCGTCAGAGGTGGCCTCGCGCTCGGCGGCCAGCTCGACCGCACCCAAATTCTGCTCAGAAATTTGCAACTGCTGGCGCTCCAGCGCTTCGACGCGCTGCTTCAGAATTTCGATCTGTTCTTTCAGATCTTGCTCGGTCTGGTCGGCGGCGGCCGACAACGCCACCACCGAAGCCGAGGTTAGAACCAGATAACGAATGACATTCACAGCTGGCCTCCTTTTAGCCTAGGGCCTGTTCACACTAATTAAATGCGCCTGCTGGAAGCCAGTTTTGTCTCCAGCTAGGCGCCGTGAGCGAAGTTTGGTTGTTCCAAATAAGCGATCGGCAACAACGCTGGGGACAAAACTGGCTCCAGCCCTCGGCAATTGCTCCTGCATTGCTCTAATACCTTACGTCCATGTAAGTATTCGGGTTGCGGCTAAAAATCCGCCACTCTGCGTTGCTCGTCGTTCATTTGGAATAACCAAACCACTCTCCTCGCGCCTTAATTGGCAAATTTTTAGTCGCAACAGGCTGCATCTAATTAGTGTGAACAGGCCCTAGCAATAAAGTAGATCATCCCGATCGATTTTAGTGTCGCCCTTGAAATACTGGCGCAAGTGCGCGGACTTGCTGGTATTTCAAGGGCTAGCGCCGGCTTACTAGCTGGCTGGTGGCGAATGGGGTTTCTCGTCCGATTCGCCTTTATTAACCCCCGGCTCATCTTCCGGTGGCTCGGGCGGCGTGGACAACATGTCATCGTGCTCTTCCATGCGCCAGGGCAAGCTGGCGGTTGAGATATGCAAGAAGTGCAGATGCTTCTCAAACTGATCCAGAATATCGGTAATAATATCCTGCTGATCAAAACCGAACACATCGTAGGACTGCCCCCCGCGGCGCAAGAATACCTCGGCACGGTAGTAGTACTGCTCGTCTTCGCTAGAGACTGACTCTTCGGTGCGCGCATAATCGGGCAGAACGTGATCGAGCATGCGAATTTCGTAAATAAAATCCACATGATCTTCTTTAATCACTTCAAGATACTTGCGGTTGTTTTCCGGATCGTCCTCCACCTTGGCCTGCCAGCCCTCTTTCACCAGCTCGCGTTCGACCCGGTGCATCGCCTTATTAACGGTGGTGTCCATAAATTTTTTCACTTCATCGCGAGTGGGAAAGGTCACCAAACCGTGCAAACGCTGACGCCACAAACCGGGGCCGCTGGTGCCCGAACCGCGCTGATGCACATCGGTTTTCAGGCTGCTCTGGTGATGGCCTTCAATCACCAGGGCACGCCACATACCCACGGCCGAGATAATCATAATGATGCTAAAGGGCAAGGCACTGGCGATAGTCATGGTCTGCAAAGCACTTAAGCCACCAGCCAGCAGCAAGGTACCCGCGACAATACCTTCAGAGCAGGCCCAAAAAACTCGCTGCCAGGCCGGAGTATGCAAAGCGCCGCCCGAGGCCAATGAATCGATGACCAGCGAGCCCGAGTCCGAAGAGGTCACGAAAAAGGTGATGATCAAAAGTACCGTAATAAACGACACTATCGAGGTCCAGGGTAGCGCTTCGTAGAGCTTAAACAGAGCGATGGCCTGATTGTTCTGCACTTCGCCAATCAAAGCCGTGTAACCCTCGTTCATAATTAAATTGAGCGCTGTGTCACCGAACACCGAAAACCACAAAAAGGTAAACAGCGAGGGCACTAACATCACCCCCACCACAAACTCGCGAATGGTGCGGCCGCGACTGATCTTGGCGATAAACAACCCGACAAAGGGTGCCCAGGCAATAGTCCAACCGAAAATAAACAGCGTCCAGTTACCAATCCAATCACTGCGCGAATAAGCTTCTAGATTAAACGTACGCTCGACTATAAAATTTAAGTAACTACCCGTGTTCTGTAAGAAGGTTTCCAGAATATGAACCGTGGGCCCTACGACAAATACAAAAAGCATTAGGGAAACGGCCAACACCATATTAAGAATAGACAGGCGCTTAACCCCTTTGTCCATACCCGCGACCACCGAAAATATCGCCAGCCCGGTGATACAGGCAATGGTAATCAGTTGTACCGTGGTGTTAACCGGTATCTGCGGCCACAGATAATTAATACCCGTGTTAATTTGCGTAACCGACAACCCCAGGGTCGTCGCGATACCAAACATGGTGCCCAAGATCGCAAACACATCTACCGCATGGCCAACGGGCCCGTAAATGCGATCACCAACCAAGGGGTAGAGGGCCGAACGAATGGACAGAGGCAAACCGTGGCGAAAAGCAAAATACGCCAAAACCAAACCCACCAAGCCGTAAATGGCCCAAATATGAAACCCCCAGTGAAAAAATGCAATTTGCATCGCCTGCTTGGCAGAGCCGACGGTTTCAGCGGCCCCCGCAGGAGGAGACGCATAGTGCAACACCGGCTCGGCGACCCCAAAAAATAACAGCGCAATCCCGTAACCGGCCGAGAACAACATGGCAAACCACTCGGGAAAACTGTACTGGGCGTCGGCGTGGTCGGGGCCCAGCTTAATACTGCCCCATTTGGTCATGGCAATGCCGACAATAAACAGCAAAAAGAAAGCAACCGACAACATATAAAACCAACCAAAAGTCTCGGTAATATACGAAAGGGTCGTTGCAAATAAGTTGCCCGCAAGTTCGGGGTTGCTGATGGTACCCACCACTAAAAGGAAAATCACCACCACAGCGGGAATAAATACGGGGATCAGAACCGTGGATCCGGCTTTGGATTTTGTTTCCGTCATATGTCCATCCTGGGATTTTTGAAGGTCGTTACATTAGACTAACAGCTGAGCTTGGGCTTTTCACCCCAGAGGCAATATTCGCCTACGAACAAACGGAACCAATCTCAATCTGACGGGCGCCGCTTAAAGAACCCTGCCAGCGTATGCCGGCAGAGGTGCTGCTAACATAGCAGGCTGTTGGAAACCCCTTGCATGCTAGCTAAAACAGCTAGGGATAAATTTGAGTCCAGTCATTTTTCATATCCACCACCAACCATCCGCGCCTGGGCGCTTCATCCAGGGCTACCTTTAACTGGCCGATATGGGATTCGCGATCGTATGCGTATTCGCGCTCGGCATCGGTATGGCGGACAATAATACCCAGCCTTGGTGTGGTATCGGCTTCGCTGCGGGGGATAGTGGTATACTGCAACATCTGTAAATCGCCATCGGAATTGCCTATTGCCACCACCGGGCGGCGCCCGATATGGCGGGAAATACCCACGGGCTTACCGGCTTTGTCATCCACTAAATTAAGCTCGGGCTCTTTAATCACGGCGGGCACACCGTCGCGCATCGCAAACGATGCCTCACCCGTCGAGCCCACGACCTGCTCGGGGGGCACACCGTAGACCTCCTCGGCAAAAACGCGCATAAAATCAATGCCCCCGCCGGAGACAATAAACACTTTAAAGTCGTGCTCACGCAAATAATCCAGCAACTCCAGCATCGGCTGATAGACCATATCGGTGTAAGCCTTACCTGTGTGCGGGTGTTTGGCGGTAGCCAGCCAGTCACCGACAATAGCGGCAAACTCCTCTTGGGTCATATTGGCGTGGGTTTCAGCCACAATTTTTGCCACACCTTCCATGCCGCTGGCGGCGACTTTTTTCAAATCACCGGATAAAACACTTTTAAAAGGCTCAGTCTCCTTCCACTCGGGGTGGTCTTGCTCCATTGCCTTAATGCGGTCCAGGGCAAACATAAACTGGAAGTAAACCGGCTGTTCGGCCCACAAGGTGCCATCGTTATCGGTGGTTACAATACGCTCGGGCACCGGTATAAAGCTGTCCGAATCAGGGTTAGTCGCGCTCGCAACAAACTCGACAATAGCCTTTTTAGTAGCGGTATCTTTCCAAGAGGGCAAGGGCGCATCCGCCAGGGCCTGTGGGGCACAGAGAATGCACAGTGCTGATACTAACCATACAGCCCGAAAACGAATCGAGAGTTTCATTGCCAATATCCTTTTGCGACGGTTAAAAGAGAAATACAGTTTGGCTACAAAATACACTAGCGACGTAAACCAAATCGGGATTAGGGAACAGTATAGACAGTTTAGCAGACGGTTGAAAATTCCCCTTTGGGCTAAAGATCACTGCGCCAAGGGCACATCTTTTAGCTGCTCGATAACCCACTCGGCATCATCGGCGGGCAAATCATGCCCGGCATCCTCGTGAGCCCGGGCCTCGCAAGATAAGTAGGCCGCCAGCGTTTGCGAGCATTGGCGGTCGACCATTCTATCGCGGCGCGAGTAGAGAATACGTGTCGGGGCTGCCGGAGCTTGGCTCAACCGATACCCGCTGGCTGCGCGCAGCTGGGCAATCAGGTTTTTCTTGGCGACGGGCCGCGCCTGTTGAATCTCGCACCAAGGCGCAAGCAGCTTGCGCCGCACCTGTTCGTCGTTGCTCACCATGCGCAAAATCCGTCGTTCGCAGCGAAGCGTGTTGGAGTCGAGCAGGTTTTTCACAACGGGCATAAAACTGCGCCAACGCAAACGCTGGTAAAAACGATTCAAGCGGCTGCTGGGGTTAATGAGCACCAGCGCTTTAACTCTCTCGCTCTCGGCCAAGGCCAGCTCAAGCGCCGCCATTGCCCCCATCGACAACCCCACCAGCACCAGAGGCTCGCCGGGTGCGACTCGCTCGCGCAGTTGTTGACGCAAATGCAAGACAATACCCGCCACTGAGGTGGGCGAGCGCTCGCGATAAAACTCGCCGGCACCGGGAAAATCCAGGCTCACCCCCGTGCAACCCAACCGGGCTTCACAGCGGGAAATAAAGTCGCCCCAGTGACCGGCTTCGCGCCCTAAACCGCGTAGAAATATCCAGTGCATAGCGACAAGCTTACAAGGTTTGCGGGTTCAATTGCCAAACCACAAGATTCAGCACCGCAGCAAAGGTCACCCACAACCAATAGGGCAGCAGCAATAATGCAGCCCACCGACTGATAAAGACAAAGCGGTAAATGGTTAAGGCGATTAACACCCACAGCAGCAGAACATCTAAAAAGGCCCAGCCACCCAGCTTCCAGGCAAAAAATAACCAACTCCAGGCGGTATTAAACAATAGCTGGACGATGAACAACCCCAAGCTGACCTTCGCCCCTGCCCTGGAGCGCATTCGCCATACCAACCAGGCAGAGACCGCCATCATGGCGTAAAGAACCGTCCATACCGGGGCAAACAAATAACCGGGCGGCGCCCAGGCAGGTTGCTGCAACAGGGCGTAAAAATCTTCCGCGCTGGCGGCGGCCACGCCGCCTACGCCCGCAGCGGCAAAACACAGCGCCAGCCAAGCAACCAACGCTAACAGTGACACGCTTTGCTCTCGTAAACTCATAATCGTCCTTAGTTGTTTCAGTGTCTACGAGCAAAATCGTTTTTTGGCTCAGGATTCCACGATCGCAGGTTTCATTTCCACCGATTGATCAATCACCGCATCCAGCGCTTCGGCTAGGGTGGGATAGACCACAAAGTTACCATTTTCCGGTTTAATCTGGGCTCGCACCATAGCCTTTAGAGGCTGAAACTGAATATCCGATAAAACCAGCTGCAATTTGCGTTTGCGACAGCGCTTAAGAAAACTGGCAAAACCGTCTAAACCACCCGCATCAAGCAAAGGCACCCCGTCCATATGGACCACCAAGCCCTTTTGGTCGCGTGCTAGGCGGTCCAGCTCGGCAAAAATTTTATCGGCGGCGGCAAAAAACAATGGCCCCGAGATTTTTACCACCCGCCAGCCTTCGGGCAACGGCTTGGGTACATGCTTGAGCCTATTGGTAATATCGCTGACTTTAGTCATGGCGGCGATATCGCGCATAAACAAAATGGCGGCTATCACCACGGCGCTGCCAATGGCCACCACCATATCCACCATTAGGGTTAGCAACAAACACACGCTAAACACCAACACATCCGCCGCAGGCGCCGTGCGAATGGTGTTAATAATCTGCCGCCCGTAGCACATCCGCCAGGCGACAATAATTACCAATGTGGCCATACAAGCCATGGGCAGGTGTTTTAAGTAGGGGGCGATCCACAGCAAGCTGACGGCAATAACCGCCGCATGCACGATAGAGGCGATAGGCGTATAAGCCCCGGCGCGCAAATTGGTGGTAGAGCGGGCCAGCTCGGGCGCGGCACTAAAGCCACCAAAAAACGCCGCCATGGAATTACCCACCCCCAGACCAAACACCTCGGCATTGGCGTGATAGCGTTTGCCTGTCATACGCTCCAGCATCACCGCACACAAAAGCGCCTCAATCGCCCCCAACAGAGCCAGGGTTAGCGCCTGGGGTAAAACCGCGCTGAGCATAGTAAGCGACCAGGGCTGGCCTTCACTTTGCTGCCAGGGCAGCACCATCTCGGGCAAAAAGTTGGGAATACCGGCCACCGTATGCCCCGCCGGGGCCTGATACTCAAACGAGCTGGCAATGGTCGCCACCGGGTAACCTTGCGAATGCAAAAGCATTGCTACCCCTGTGCCCACCACAATAGTAATCAGATGCGCGGGCACCGGCAGGCGCAACCTGGGCCAGGCAAACATGGTGATAAACGATACCAGGGTGACCAACAAGGTGGGCCAATGCAGCGTGGGCAGATGGCGCACGATAAGCCACAGCTTGGCAAAATAAAAATCCGGCATGGGTTCGGTCAGCACCAAGCCCAGTAAGTCCGGCAGCTGGATGGTGGCCAGAATCAGTGCTATCCCCAAGGTAAAACCAAAAGTCACGGTGTTGGGGATGTAAGTGACCACCCTACCAAAGCGCGCCACCGCCATTAGAATCATAAAAACGCCGGACATTAAGGTCGCCAGCATTAACCCCGATAAACCAAACTCTTGCACCACCGGTTGCAGCAGCACCACAAACGCCGCGGTCGGCCCGGACACCGAAAACCGCGAACCGCCCAGCAGGGCCATCACCAACCCCACCACCAGCGAGGTGTACAAACCGTGCTCGGGTGGCACGCCAATAGCAATGGCCAGCGCCATGGACAGCGGAATGGCCGAAATACCCACGGTAATCCCCGCCAGCAAATCGCCACGCAGTTTGGTTAGGTTATAGCCCTCTTCAAAGCAGCTTTCGCGCAGGGCACTGGCCACTTTCAGACTCTGCAAATTTCGTCTCGCCGACATATCCTTCCTTTAGGCGAATGTCTAATCTCAGCAGACCGAACACACCGAAAACAACGGCCTGCGGTGTTCAGTATACACCCCTGCATTAGATACTGGCCTGATAGCGTCCCCGAGACGGCGAAGGTAATTCAACCCGATCCGCGCGCACGACATAGCGCAAGCTGCCTCGGGGCACCACCGCATCAAAGGGGTAGCAGGTGACCAACCAGAGACTGTCTTGCGCGGGCTCAACCCACAGGCTCTCGCGACTGGCATCGGCAATGCTTTGACGGCTGATGCGATAAGTGCGCCAGCGGCCATTGGTATCTTGCCAGCGCAGGCGGTCGCCGCGCTCGGTGTTGCGCAAAAACTCAAAGTGGGTGTCGCGGTGCCCGCCCACCACCCGCGCGCCCTGCATTTGCGAGCCATCCAGCAAGCCGGGCCCAAACGCCAGAGCCTGACCGTGCCCCCCGGAAAGCACATACAAATCCTTGAGCACCCGGCCCTCGGCATCCAGCCACTGCAAGCGGGCCACCGGCTGAGTATCTGCCCAGGGCCAGGGGGCAGCAGACAGTTCGGGTGCGACCAGCTTTTGCTGCCAGGCGCGCTCAATCAACACCTGCGCCAGCTGCGCTTTTAGCTCAATACCAAAGGCGGTGCCCCACTGCCAGCACAGCACCAGTAAAAGCAAGGCACTTACCAGCAAACGGCCGCGGTTGCGCTGTACAAAGCGCGTCTTTTTAACCCGCATGACGACCTCCGCGATATTGCACCGCCAACAAGCCTATTAACGCTAGCGCCCCCAATAACCAGTGCCACAGGGTTCCCGCCGCGGTCTGCGGATAGCCCACCGCGCGCATTTGCGAACCGGCGGGCATGGCGTTGGCCACGGCGGTATCGCGGGCGGCTTGCGACTCGGGTCGGGTGGGGGTTTTGTCCACCGCCACCAAGCTGGTATAGCGCGACATCAACTGGTAGTTAAGGGCCACCGGTAGTATCTCGGCGCGGGAGCTTTCGCTATCGCCCGCACGATAAGCCTCGTCTTCCAGAAAGGCAATTTGGGCGCGACCGAAGCGCTGCGCCAGCACGGGCACGCCCGTCTGCTCCGCGTCAGACGGCATACCCAGCACCAGCTCGCGGCGCCAGCGAAGGCCTGCGGACTCGCCGCTGACCACCACCCGGGCGTCCGAACGCGACGGCCAGGGCGGGAGCTTGGCAATGACCTGCACCGGCTCGCCCCAATACAAATCCGGCACTTGGCGCGGAAACGCCTGCACCGGCTGGGGCCAGTCGATACGCACATTACTTACCACCGGCTTTTGCAACTTGCTTAGCAACGGCTGCATACGGGCTTGCACCTGTTCGGCGGTGGCGATTTCGGTAAAACTGCCGCGCCCAAATTCGGCCGCGCGGCGCATAAAAAAGCGGTTGGGGGCACTGCCAATGGCGACGGTAAACAAGCGCGCCTGACCCAATTCGCGATGAATAAGGTTTAGCAATTGCGACTCATTGCCGACACTGCCATCGGTGACAAATACCACCTGCTGCAGGTGCGACTCGGGCGCCTTATGAGCAAAGGCTCGCGCCAGCGCGCCGTGCATTTCGGTACCGCCCCCGGCGCGCATTTTTTGCAACGCCTGTCGGGCAATGGCTTTATTGTCGGCGCTGGCCACCACAGCCTGGGGAAAGACCGCACGGGTATCACTGGCAAAAAATAGCAGGTTAAACCGATCCCCTTCCGCTAACTGCTGCAGAGCCATGAGCGCACTGGCGCGGGCCTGCTCAATAGAAGTACCTCCCATAGAGCCCGAGGTATCCACCACCAGAATTAATTCGCGCGGCAATACCTGCTCGCTGTCTAACTGCTGGGGCGGCATTAACAGAATTTGCGCGTAGCGATCCCCTTGCCACTGGGTGACAAACTGCGCCGCCACCGGCGACTTGCCGGGCTGGGCCCGCCAAGACAATTCTAGATCTCGGTCCATTTCCACTTTACCTGCCGCAAGGCTAATCTCGCGTTGCAGCGGCGCGCCTTGCGGCGTTTGCACCGCAAGCTTGTGAGTCGCGCTGCCCACCTGCGCCAACGGCATGCCCGCATCCAGGTGCACATCCAACGTCATGGGGTTGAGAATCTCGCCCGCTGGGCTGTGCCACTGAGGCGGGGTGATCTGCGGCGCATCGGGCACCTCGGCGGTGGGCAACGCCCAACCAGACGCGCCGGTTTGCACCTCGCCCTCGGGCTGGAACTCGGCATGACTGATGCCGGGAATATAGCGCGGCGTTAAGGTGGTGGGCAGGCGCAGGCGAAACTCCCCGGCGTCGTAAATCACCTGCTGGTTGTAGCCCAGAATAATCTTCACCGTCTCGCCCGGGCCCACATTGGCCAGCTGCTGACGAAACAGGTTGGGCCTTTGCTGCTCAATCAAGGTCGCTTTTTTACCCGCGCGTTTAGCCGCCTCAAAGGTTTGGCGGGCTTGCTGTTTTTCCTGTATTTCGCCTTCAATCACCCGCTTGCCCACCGTCATGGTTAAGCGACTTACCGCGCTGTCCTCCGGCAGCGGAAACACATATGTGGCGTTAACCCACTCCTGCGAGGTGTTTTTAAAGGTTTGCGTCAACTCTACCCGCGCCGCCAACCCTTGAATCTGCAGCCGGTAGTGGCTGGACAAGTGCATCGCCTGCCCGGCCCCCTCCAACATCAGTTGCCCGCTGTGTTCGCGCTCGTCGGCCCAGGTGGCGGGACACAAACACACCAGTAGCCAGAGTCCTATTTTCTTTACCATTGCCTTGCTCCGTTGATGACGTTGGCCTCAGTACACCAAAGCATTCGGGCCGCACGCCGTCCGAAAGGGGCAAAGCGCTGATCAATTGTGATTAAATATGGCAGGAGGAGATAAACATGGAGCCTATCGCTATTGACGCGCAGCTCAGTCTACGACCGGTCGCGCGCGATGATGCATCAACACTGTTTGCGTTAGTGGAAAGCAATCGTCTGTACCTGCGCCAGTGGCTGCCCTGGGTAGACGCCACCGCCAGCATCGACGATATGCAGGGCTTTTTGCTCAGCGTCACCAAAGACGCCGACCTAGGCACGGACATTACCCTGGCCATCACCCTGGACGATAAGGTGGTAGGCATTTGCTCGCTCAATGCCATCAACACCCGCCCAGGCCAGGCGCGCATCGGCTACTGGCTGGCCGAAAACTACTGCGGCAGCGGCATTATGACCCGCAGCGTAAACGCGCTGTGCCATTACGGTTTTGCGACCCTCAAACTGCACACGCTTGTGTTGTGCGCGGCCGAGCACAACCAAAAAAGCCGCGCGGTCGCAGAGCGCCTGGGCTTTCACCTAAGCCGTAAAATAATGGCGGCGGAAGATCTCTACGGCGAATCCATTAACCATATTCGCTACACATTAAACCCAACGCAGCATCGGCAAAGCACCTATGACCCCCGCCATTATTCAGCTTAATAAAAGCAAAACACCCTACCAGCTGCACGAATACGCCCATGACCCGGCGTGCACTGCCTACGGCGAAGAAGCGGCGCAGGCTTTGGGTGTGCCGGCCATGCGGATTTTTAAAACCTTAGTGGTAGAACTGGCCTCTGGCGAGCTGGTGGTAGCCTTGGTAAGCGTTGACTCTAGCTTACAATTAAAAGCGGTCGCTAAAGCGGCAGGTGCCAAAAAAGCCAAGATGGCAGCCGCAGAGAAAGTTGAACGCAGCAGCGGTTATGTCTTGGGCGGCGTCAGTCCTTTGGGCCAGAAAAAGCGCCTGCGCACATTTATTGATACCAGCGCCGAACACCTGAACAGCGTATTTATCAGTGCAGGAAAACGGGGACTGGAAATCGAAATTGCCCCGGCGCAACTGGCGAGGCTACTCGATGTGCGCTACTGCGAGCTCGCCATAAACCCGACTAAATAGCGCCCGAAAAAGTATCACACTGGCGCATATCGCCCGAGCTAAACCCGCGCTTAAACCATTTCACCCGCTGCTGTGAAGTACCGTGGGTGAAGGATTCGGGGGTAATATATCCACGCGCGTCTTGCTGCAGGCGATCATCGCCAATGGCCGAGGCCGCTACTAGCGCTTCTTCTAAATCGCCCGGCTCTAGCAGATCGCGAAATTTATTGGCACTGTAACCCCATACGCCGGCAAAGCAGTCGGCCTGCAACTCCTGGCGCACCGATAGCTCGTTTGCCTCGGACTTGCTCACCCGCGCCTGCTCCTCGCGTACCTTGGGGGAAATACCGAGCAGCGTTTGCACATGGTGGCCTACCTCGTGGGCAATGACATAGGCCTGAGCAAAATCACCGGGGGCGTTGTGGCGATTCTTTAAGTCCTGGTAAAAACTTAAATCGATATACACCTTGCGATCCGCCGGGCAGTAAAACGGCCCCATGGCCGAGTCAGCGCGGCCGCAGGCGGAGTTAACCGCGCCGTTAAACATCACCAGGGTCGGCTCTTGATACTGGCCGCCGCCCTCAGAGAAGATTCGCCCCCAGGTTTCTTCGGTATCGGCCAGGACCACGGCGGTAAACTCGGCCAGCTCTTGCTCTGCTGCACTGGGCTGGTAAGCCGCGCTCTGCTGACCCGTCGGCCCACTGGCCGATAAAAACGGAATATCCACTCCAAGATATGAAGCTACCAGCAAGCCGCCAATAATTACGACCACCCACTTACCGCCCTTGCGGCCCAGCAACATGGGTAACAGTCTCAGCAAAGGCGCCGCGCCCGCACTACTACCAGAGACCCGCTGCCCCCGGCGATCTTCAATATTGCTGCTGCGTCTGCGATTTTGCCAGCGCATAGCTCTCTCCTTGAAAGGGTAAACCTAAGGAACCTCTGATCAAGTCCTCTGTGGCCTCAGCGCGAGTCCAAAACGTTCACTCCTTCGCCGGAAAATGCTCCTGCCTTTCCGGCATTCGGGCAATCCATTGCCCTTGGCGCGCTTCGTAGGCAATGGCCATAGCCCTTGGCAAGAAGTGCAAGCCTTCCGCGTCCTGCTCACGGCCCTTACCTACATCCGTGTAGGCAACACAGCGGATGGACGTTTTGGCCGCGCCCTTCGGGGCTAACAGAGCTTCCCGATCTCTTCGTTGGCTCACCTCACCGGGCCGCCAGCCCGCTATCGGATCGCCGCCTTGACCTCGGAAAGCTCTGTTAGCCAGAAGCCGCATAGGACTTAATCAGAGGTTCCTAATAATAGCTCGCCAATATGACCGCTTCCGTATTTTTTACCGGGCGATGTTAAAGCCTTCTTCAGCGCCGGGCGGCTCAAAATAGTGACTTACCTGGGCAAACATGTCGGGCGTGTCGGTCTGCTCCCGACCGGGTTCTGTCCGTCGGCGCTTGCGTATACGCTGCAAGCAGATGTCGTCTGTCTGCTCGAGATATACCAACCGATGCTCCGCTCCGACCTCCGTAAAAATATCACGAAACCACTGTCTTTGCGCTCGGGTGTTGGCGGGAAAGTCTAATATCACATCAACACCAGCCAGCAACATTGACTGAACGAGGGTTGTGACCTGCCCTTTTAACCGCCCCGACATTCGAACATAATCGGCTAAAGACGCAATTTGTCCCGGGTACAGAGCCGCCAACCACTCGTCCTCACTAAGCAGCACCGCATGGCTGTCTGCCGCCATCTGCTTGGCACGGGTAGACTTACCCGCGCCCATCTTGCCGCAAAAAAAGGTGAGAGTGCCTTTGCTCATTCGCCTTTGCCCTTATTGCGGTTGCCAATTTCGCGCATAATATCCCGCCACGTAATAATGCCCACGGGCTTGCCCTGTTCGTTAACCACAGGGATGCAGGATATCGAATGACTATTAAAAAGTTCGACGGCCTCAATGATCGACGCCGAGTCATTAATTGTTACCGGATTGCGGGTCATTATCTGATGGGCTTTTTTATTTAAGGTGGCCAAATCCTTACTGGTTGCCGCTACAGTTTCCACATTGGGACTAATGGCTTTTAGAAGATCGCGGTCGGATATCACGCCCAATAGTTTGGGGCCCTCGACCACTAAAAGGTGATGAAAGCTCACGTGATCAAAGATATCCTTGATCAGGGCGAGTGAGTCATCCAGATCAACCGTAACCAGCTTAGAACTCATTAAGTTTTTAGCTTTCATGTAAGCACTTATCTACCGTCTAACTCAATGCGAAAGCATGCTGGTTGCGCGACCGCACTCAGCAATGAGAACCCCGTTTAGAACACCGTCATTTTGGCACTAACCGTTAACGTTTGCATTGACCACCAACTTTGGCCATCTTTTTAACCATTATTTATCTCTAATTCTAGCGAAAAACTCAGCGGGCTTTGGTCTTTTGGCATTAATAGTAACGGTATAATCAAAATTCGAGCTGACACCAAAAGGCGCCACAAGCTCAATGGATTGGTCGGGCTGTAACCTGACCCCCACAGCAGTTTCCACTTCCACCCAAAAGCTCATGGCATGCTCAGTGGAGTTATAGGGTTTGTCCCCATTGCGAGCGTGCATTCTGGCTTGATTTTTCACTGACCAGGGCAGCCGCGAAACGCCGCTTAAATGCGATTCGATAGCGATGTCGCGACCCTCACGGGTGTCCTGCGGGTCAAAGAATATCAAATCGACGTCGTTTAAAGGCGTTAACGGCGAGTGCTGATGCAGCTTATCCCAAGCCAGGTTTCTTACAAAGCCGGCTGCGATACACCATTGCGGCAACTGCAACTCGGCGGCTATAAACAAAGCGTCCATTCGCAGAGAATCTTCCTCTATCCAGGCTGCAAGCTGCTCTTCAAGGCTCATTTGGGTTATTCGCCTATTACGATCTACGACCGTTAGTCATCGTCCCCTTCACCCGTAACCCGGCGAATCCGCGCCTGCTCTTCTTCGTGCTCGGCCATCACCGCTTTAATCTCAGCCAACACCGAATCCACATCTGCGTCGTCTTCATCGGCGGCATAGACACCGGTAATGTCGGTTTCGGGCGTTAGCTCACCCTCCGCAAACAGGGCCCACATTTCCCCCGCGTAGTCGGTATCGGCCAGCTCGGGGGCAAAAGCGGCGTAGTACTGGGTGATTTTATTCACGTCGCGGGTAAACATCTTTTGTGCATTGTTATTAGCGGCGGCGTCCACGGCCTGGGGCAAATCAATAATCACTGGGCCATAGGGGTCGAGTAACACGTTAAATTCCGACAAATCCCCGTGTACCAGCCCCTCGCACAGCATCAGCTTAATGTAGTGCATCATCACGGCGTGATCTTCCAGCGCCTGTTCGCGGGTTAAGATTACATCGTCCAGGCGCGGCGCCACATCGCCGTCATCGTCGGTGACCAGCTCCATCAGCAGTACGCCATCCACACAGCCGTAGGTTTCCGGTACCCGCACCCCCGCGCGAGCCAGACGGGCCAGGGCGGTGACTTCGGTGCTTTGCCAAATCTCTTCCTGCTGCTGGCGCCCGTAGGACGAGCGCTTAGCCATGGCCCGGGCCCGACGCCCGCCACGCACCGAGCGCCCTTCCTGATACTCGGCGGCTTTTTTAAAGCTGCGCTTGGCCGCGTCTTTGTACACTTTGGCACAGCGAATGGCATCGCCACAGCGGACAATAAAAATATCGGCCTCTTTACCACTCATTAAGCGGGACTGAACCGAGCTGATTAAGCCGTCATCCACCAACGGCTGCAAACGTTTTGGGACTTTCATTTTTTCTTGTATGGCACCTATTTTTAACCAAGCCATTAAGATGCTCGTCCTGAACATCTTAATGGTCGACCTGCAAAATCGGCGGAATTTACGAAATCCCTTGATTTTACAGGTCTCGCGCTCGCCTTCGGCGACGTAGGCGCATCCTGCGCCGCTATTAATCCGACAATCATAACTGCCAGCTTAATAAAAATTGCCAGCCACAATAGAAGTACTGACGGCAAAGTGCAACGGCGATTGCAGGGATTTTATGTACAACGACGGATAATGGGGAGCGGCGAACGGTAAATGGGAATGCGGATGGCATCGGGCGCTGGCTAGCTTCTGGCAGGTATATTGCTTTAAACGGTTAATGTAATCCAATCTGGTTTACAGCTCGTAAACCTAGAACAAGAAGCAACGGAGATAAAACATGAGTATTTTTGATGCCCTGCGCGAAGACCATGACGTACAGCGTAAGCTGTTGGATGACTTGATCAGTACCGAGGGGAAAAGCCGTGAGCGGGAACAGTTTCTAGGCCTGATCAAAGAAGCCATGGAAAGCCACGCCGCCGCCGAAGAGCGCTATTTTTACAAACCCCTTATAGATTTTGACACAACGATTGATCATTCCCGTCATAGCGTGGCCGAACACCACGAGCTGGAGGAACTGCTTGAAGCGCTAACCGATACCGACATGGACTCCTCGGCGTGGATGGTCAAAGCCAAGAACCTCAAAGAGCGATTACTACACCACCTAGATGAAGAAGAAACCGAAGTTTTCCCACTGGCGGGCAAGGCACTGACTCCCGAATTAAAAAATCAATTGGGCTCGGACTACATTGCCGAAATGTCCAAACGAAGCCATTTCGCTTAAGTTTGTTACCCCGGCGGTTGACCGCGTCGGGGTAATAAGACACTGCCCTGAAAACATAGCCCCCAACTAAGGAGCCACGAATGCCCGCGGATTCCGCCCTCGAATCTTTTGAAGATTACGTCAAAACACTCTACCCCAATTATACCGCCTTCCATCAGGCCACCCGTGATGTAGCCGAAGACGTGATTCCCTACCTCCTGGAAAACGATGACAAAGACGGTATAGAGATTCTTAAGTACCTAGCCCAACCGGACCGAGTTATCGACTTTAGAGTGGATTGGCGCAACGACCAAAACCAGACAGAAACTCACCGCGGCTTTCGCGTTCAGTACAACAACGCCCTCGGCCCCTATAAAGGCGGCCTGCGCTTTAGCGATTCGGTCGATTTGGATGTATTGTTTTTTCTCGGCTTTGAGCAATGTTTTAAAAACGCGCTAACGGGTTTGCCCCTAGGCGGCGCCAAAGGCGGGGCAAATTTTAACCCCCACGGTCGCAGCGACGAGGAAATCCGCCGTTTTTGCCAGGCGTTTATTACCGAACTGGCACGCCATATCGGCCCGTCCACTGACATTCCCGCTGGCGATATCGGTGTCGGCAGTCGCGAAATCGCTTTTATGTTTGATCACTACAAAAGCATTACCGGTCGGTTTGAATCGGCCCTGACCGGTAAAAGCCCCGCCTTTGGCGGCAGCTGCGGTCGCCAGGAGGCCACGGGCTACGGCGCTGTTTACTTTACCGAAGAGATATTGGCCCACCACAATGACAGCCTTAAGGACAAACGCTGCTGCATATCCGGCGCGGGCAATGTCGCCCTGCACACTGCCGAAAAGCTTATTGAGCTAGAGGCCCAGGTACTCACTCTATCCGATCGCGGCGGCACCGCCGTGTTTGCCAAAGGGTTAAACCACAAGACCCTCACAAAAATACAGCGCGGTAAAGCCCAGCGGCAATCACTGCAAGAGATTTGCGCAAAGCTCGACATTGAGTATCACGACGAACAAAAGCCGTGGCAACAAGCGTGTGACCTTGCCTTTGCCTGCGCCACCCAAAACGAGCTGGGAGAGCGCGACGCGCAGCGCCTGATCGACAACGGCTGCCGCTATGTGATTGAAGGGGCTAATATGCCCAATACCGATGGCGCCTTAAAACTGTTTGCCAAACAGAGTATTGTGGTCGCGCCGGGCAAAGCGGCCAACGCTGGTGGAGTAGCGGTTTCCGGGCTGGAGATCAGCCAGAACCGGTCGATGATGCCCTGGGACATCGACCGAGTGGATGAAGAGCTGCGAAAAATTATGAAGGACATTCACAACAACTGTGTGAAATACGGAGAACACAAAGGCAAGGTTAATTATATTAAGGGGGCGAACATAGCCGCCTTTAAGCAGCTTTCTGAGGCGATGACGCTGTATGGAAAAGTGTAACCGATAGAACTCACCCGGACCGGCGAGCGACTCAATGCAAACAGCGCCGCCGGCCGGGCCCTTCGATTATTGATCCCCCAAGCGCCGGTAAATACGCACCACCAACTCTTCCGCAGTAATCATAACCGCCACCACCGCAATAAAAGGTACGGCGCCATGAAAGCGACCGTCAAAATGAATCTGCCCGCTAAAAGCTAACTCTATCGCGCCCAACATAATAAATTTTGAGATAAACAGGATAAACCAAACGCTAACAAAATAAGCGCCCTTGGCCGCCGCACCGGATTTGGCCTTAAAGTAATCGCTAACATAATGCTCCACCTTAAAGGTTGCCTGCAGCAAAAGCTGCATCAACGCCGCCGCCATCAACGCCACCGAAAAGGCCTCGATATGCACCCGATCCCAAAACTGGTTAAACAAGCCCAGCACCACCAGATCAATTAAAATGGCAAGCGTATAGCGTACAAATAGTTTTTGGCCGTTAGACGGGGGAGCCGCAATGGCAGGCATGGTTTCTTGTTGCTTCATTTTGACTTCTCTTTTAATTCTGTTGAACAATCGCTAATAAAATTACGGAGCATTGACACAACGCCTATTTTCAAGCACTAACCCCAAACCCCATAAAACACCAACGTCACACTGGCAATCATCAGAGCAAATGCCAGCAAGGCCAGAAAACCATCACGAGCAATCAGCGCCAAACCAAAACAGGTAAGCACACCACCGGCAAGGTTGGCACTAAAGGGGATAAACTCCATTAAAGGCATCATTAAAGCAATAGCAATACTACAAAGCGCCACACAGCGGGCCGGTATATAGCCGCGAATTAAAAACGTTAATCTAGGCTTAACCAGCCTATCCACAAAACGCGCCGGTTTGCGTGACAGATCAATCGCTTTGTTCAAGCTACTGGTCTTTATCGAGCGGTTCAATAGCCACTGGGGCAGCCAAAAATGCTCCCGGTGCAACATCAACTGAACCGAAAAAAGCAATACGATAATGGCGCAGAGCGTGGGCACACCGGGAATATCCCCGATTAAAGGCGCAAGCACAATCAACCCAATTAATAGCAGCACCGGACCATAAGAGCGCTGACCAACGGCATTGAGGATCATATCAAGATTCACACAATCGTGCCCCTCCGCCGCGTCAAGAATACGATCCATAACCTGTTCTAAATTTTCGACCTCAGGCGAGCTCTCCACAGATTCTATCCTCAAACAAGACAATTATCACAGCTATGAGAGATTTGATCAGACCCCACTTACCTGCCCGACCCAGCAATCAGTTAACAGGTGGCCTTTTGGGCCGTCTAGTCCTATGTTCAGCTTTAATCGCGCCAGAGGCCGCTAGCAGGCTGTTGAAAAACCCCTTGCATGCTCAGCGTGGCCTGAAGCGTGCAGATGTCGTCCCTTGTCTCGACGGACAGGGTGGTTCCCTTTCCTAGAGGCAAAGTGCGGCAGATGTGCGCTTCAGGCCTCGCCCTGCGGGACTTCCAGGCTGCTCCGTACTCGTCGTTGCCACTTCTCGATGGGTGGGCACACACCTTCAAAGCGGCGCCTAGATTACGAATCAGCCTGAAAGTCTGAGTACGTAAGGGGTTTTTCAACAGCCTGCTAGACCGAGCAAGCGGCGAAACTTAGGGCACTCCATATGGCTCGGCGCAGAACACACGGCTGCATGCCTAAGACCATCGCGCATGGCTATCAGCTTCTTAATGGTGCCATCCAGCTCATCGGCTTTTTTCGTCAGCAGCTCTCTATCAATATTGGGGCTGCCATTGCCCCCTACCATGGGTGCGATTTCATCCAGCGACAATCCCGCTGCGCGTCCCAGCGCAATCAATGCAAGCCGCTCCAGAATATCGGCGCCAAACACCCGGCGCAGCCCTTGCCGGCCCACAGAGTTGATTAACCCTTTCTCTTCATAGAAACGCAATGTAGAGGCGGGAACCCCAGAACGCTTGGCCACTTCTGCGATATCCATAAACGGCTGTTGACCTCAAGTTAACTTGAGGTTGTACGCTACCACCCG
Source organism: Gilvimarinus xylanilyticus (assembly GCF_024195295.1). Taxonomy (GTDB): domain Bacteria; phylum Pseudomonadota; class Gammaproteobacteria; order Pseudomonadales; family Cellvibrionaceae; genus Gilvimarinus; species Gilvimarinus xylanilyticus. The sequence goes on from NZ_JAMFTH010000002.1 coordinate 128,573, forward strand.
TTTAAAACCGAAACAAGCAGAGGAAAGGCTTATGAACAACCTACTGGCTATCTCTTTAATTGGAATAGGAGCCACCGCGACCATGGATTTGTGGAACCTAGTCAGAAAATTTCTGTTTGGCATGACACCCCCGAACTACGCAATGGTCGGGCGATGGCTGGCTTATATGCCCCAGGGAAGATTTCGCCATACAGCGATTTCAACCTCGGCACCTATTCGAGGCGAGCACTTTATTGGCTGGACGGCCCACTACGCCACAGGCATGGCCTTCGCCGCTGTTCTGGTGGCATTTGCTGGCGAGCCCTGGATTTACCACCCGACCCTTGGTCCCGCACTCGCTGTTGGCGTCGCCACCGTGGCAGCCCCCTTTCTACTAATGCAGCCAGGCATGGGCGCCGGCATTGCCGCGCGCCGAACACCAAAACCAAACGTCGCGCGGGTACACAGCCTGATCAATCACGGGGTTTTCGGCCTTGGCCTATTCGCAACCGGATGGCTACTACAGCTTTGCTATTCCATGTAACCACGGCTCACCCAACCACACAAAGAAGAACGATATGTATATTCCCGCTCGCTATTCCCCAATACTATTCAGCGCCCTGCTCTCGGCCATTATGGTCTGCATTGTATCCGCCTTTGTCCTGGTAATATCACAAGGCATTCACCCGGGGTTCGCAGGCCAGTGGCTTAAAAGCTGTTTAACGACATGGCCTATAGCCTTTCCTACGGTCGCCGTTGTCGCGCCAGTGGTAAGAAAAATAGTGGGGAAGTTGACCAGGTAAATGATGGGTCGCTTTCGGTGCTCAAAGACCATCATAAGCACTGAGGCGGGCCCTGCTTTAAACACGTTGATGTGAATTGTAAGGCCCGACACCATGCACGCTAAAGCACAAAGCCAACCAATGGAAAAGACGTCCATTTGACAGCCGTGCTAACTTTTTCACCTATTGACCTGCATCTCTTTCTTAAGTATTTCAATTTCTTCTTCCGTAAACTCATGCTTGCAGACTTTACAACGAAGATAACCCCATTTGACCGTCTTTTTACAGGCAGGGCAATGTGCAGTTGGTACAAATGTAACTTTATAATAAATCAGTAGAGCTACTATTGTAACGAGCCATGCAATAGGAAAGCTTGCGAACTTCTTGGTAAGATATGGGTCATGAAATATCAGTGACTGCCTCCATCCACACACCTCAACTCCACTAAGAACTAGTTCTAAGGGCAATCCTACTAGAAGCGGCAATGGAAAACCAAAACCAGTAAAACCAGCGGCACACCCAGCCAAACCGGGTACACTTCCTATAAGAACTACGGAACATTCGACAAATGTTACACCTTTGTATTTACGCCTACCGATCAAATATTTATATACAAGGTGAATTAACACACCAAACACCAATGACATGACAATAACTAACAATGTAAATAAGATCATAATTTAGGTTAACGCCCAGTTCAGCGGGCAATTGGAGCGCAGCGTAAATTGATCCGCTGCAACTGATTGTTATATATTATTTTCCTTTCTTTTTCGGATCGAACGTCTCAACTGCAAAAAAGTCGTCTCCTGAGTGAACTTTTACGTTCTTGAGCCAAGGCCTCTTTTCCTCTTCAGAAAGAACTGAGTCAACGATTCTAATGATAGCTCTTTTTTTCCCATCGGTCTGCCCGCTGATAATATTGCCGGATTTCCATGACATCTGTTCTATTAGCGACTTTGGAAAGGGCATCGAGAACAGCTCTTCCAATATATGCTCCTGAGTTCCGTCTCAAATTTCTAAAGAATGCCATCAGCGCGATTTTATCGGCGAAGCCATCTTGGCCGAGCAATCTGACTACGGATATCAAAAGATACTCGGGATACCGTTCGCCCTCGGATAACATTTTAGAAAAATACTCTCGGATAGAATTCTTGAGAATTTCAGGAAAGGCAGATTCTTTCTTTATAAAAAGATCCACCAACAGAGGGGTAAACTGAGGGAATTTCTCTACAAGAGAGTTGAATATACTAAGCTTATTGTAATCTTCGCTTGCGACTACAATTCTGATAAATCGCCTTACATCATCTGGCTGAAGTATCTGATTATTCTTTATTTTATCTTCAAGCTCTTCGGTCGCTACCTCTTTAAGCTCTTCTATTTCGCGATTAGATAGTTCTCGGAATTTCGTAGGAATTGTACCGGTATATCCAACAATAATTCGTCCTTGACGAAGTTCGTTTGCCACTTGCCGAGCTTCCTCGGAAACAGCAGACGTCTTTGTGGTTTTCGAAACGTCTTCGATTACTGTCTTTGAGGGGTTAACCATCAACCCTTCCAAATATAGGCGATCTACGAGAAGCGTTAACCATGAATGGGCGGTCTTTGCATCTGGCGCGAACAGACGATAGTCATCGACAAATCTACAAAACTTAACATCTAAAGATCGCAAATAATCGTCGACCGATAACAAGGCAGCTTCAGCAAGGATTCGGCTAGCGTTTCCGCCAATAGGCAAACTATATGAATCTCTATTAGCCCAGAATGTTAGCAACTCATTAGTAAGCTTTATAAGCTTCTTCTCTATTGGAAGACTTAGCAGTGTTGATTCGAGGCGGTGCAAATTTAGTCTGTAGTAAAAATTTGAAATATCGCACTTCACCAACACCTTGATCCTCGGACTTTTGATTCGACCTGAGACATGGGCCTGAAAGTGTGTGAAGTTATATTTTGAGTCGAAAAGATAGCCCGATCTTGGCTTTAACCGGTACGAGAAAACAACATTCCTACGCTTTTCTATTCGATGCTTCTCGATGATATCCGCATACATCAAAACAAGCGCTAGGTAAGTTATGGTGTCAATTGGTTGAATTAGTGCCGCACGCCTGAAGTCGTATGCGTCCTTTTTAGGGAATAAAACATGGCTGATTGGATAAACCTTCAAACCAGACAAAGAGCCCGAATTGATTCTTGATTTAACCTGATCTGACAGAAATGCCCTGAATTTATCGTTTTTCAACAATGAAATCTCAAAGGGATCACGAAAAATATCGGTTAGCCCTTCTTTCCGAACATTCTCGATCGCCAGCTCAATCGCCTTATCGATGTTCACTGAAACTCCCTATGAAATATAACATTTGTATATCGCGCATGCGCATTATCCTTCGCTGAAAAACCCCAACAAAGAGGCGCAAGCCTTTGAATTATCAGTCATTTAAGCCGCTTACGCGGCTTCAGGAAGGGCGAACAAAGCGTGCGTGTTATCGCGCGAAGAGCGGTCTTGTTATCTAACCTTCCAAACTGGTTAAGTGCCTGACTATAAAGCTTATTATAAAATTTGAAAACCGCAAACGCGAACTAGAACTCGAACTTTCAAAGAAGACTACTTGCGAGGAATTTCCGTCCCGTAACACCGAAGGAGGCTAAGGCTGACTTTTTAAAACCGTCAAAACGCGAGCTAGCTACGAAGCGAGGATTCTACCCCGTTTACATCTAGGCCGAATGGAAATCGATTTTAGGGGTAAGCAAACAGGACGTTTGCGCAAGTATCGCCAGGCCATGGACGGCCTGTCGATACGGCCCGCTAAAATCGATTGGAATGAGGGAACCCGCAGGGCCAGATGTTGGGGCGCGGCTTTTGGGTACTTTTGGCCAAGACCAAAAGCACCTCGCAACGCCCGGCGACACGGGCACACTAAAAGGAAAATGGCAATTTTAGCAATGTGTTCTTGACCATGGCGCGCGAAGGCAGGCCCCCAAAGATCCCAGAACTTAAAGCCATTAGATCCCCGCTTTCGCGGGGATGACGAGGCTTAAGTACGTGCCATTCGCCTCAGACCTCCGACCACTGCAATATTCGCAGCACCTCTAACCCTACCAAAACCTTTCCAAATAGCGCATTCAGCATAGCGATAGAATTATCAAGCCGCATCCAGGGGTTTGATTTTAGCCACGTCATCTTTTACTGCCTGAGCGGCATTCCATAAATCAACGGCCCTTTGCGCATTCAGCCAAAACTCAGGTGAGTTGCCAAATAAGCGCCCAAGTCGCAGCGCCATTTCGGGGCTGAGCGAGCGGCGTTCACGCAGCAGCTCATTGACTGACTGGCGAGAGACACCCAGTAATTCGGCGAGCTTTGCAACGCTTAAATCATAGTCCGGCAGAAAATCTTCCCGCAGCATCTCGCCCGGATGGGTAGGCTGACGCAGCATAGCTTTAGTATTAGCGATAGCCATAATTGTTACCTCATTCTAATGGTAGTCACAGACTTCAACATCGTATGCATCACCTTCCTCAAAGCGAAAACAGATACGCCACTGGTCATTGATTGCGATAGCGTACTGCCCCTGCCTGTCACCCGAAAGCATATGCAGGCGATTGCCAGGGGGCACTTTCAAATCATCGACATTTTTCGCCAAATGCACATATTCAAGTTTGCGCGCTGCCCGTCGCGCCACATCCGGGGGAAACTTTTTAGCTTGGCCTTTGCAATACAGCGCCTGCGTGCGCTTATCGGCGAAAGTCTTAATCATACCGTCAATGTAACTCGTCACGTGACAGGCGTCAACACAACATCAGACCTTAGACGTCCGACATCAGTCCGCTTCGTAAGCCCCTTTGAGTTGACCAAACTACAATGTGTATATATTCTTAAAATATACACATCAGGTGAGGTAAAAACAATGCGCACCAATATCGACATTGACGATAAGCTGATGAGCGAAGCACTTAAGGCAACCGGCCTTAAAACCAAAAAAGAAGCTGTAGAGCAAGGGCTTAAGGCTTTGATTCAGCTGAAAAAACAAGAAGGGATTAAACAGTACAGAGGCAAGCTGGATTGGTCCGGCGACCTGGACGATATGCGGAGCGCCTCTTGATTCTGGTGGACTCCAGCGTTTGGATCGACTTTTTTAGCGGTAACGACTGCGCCGAGGCCGATCTATTAGACAGTATTTTAGGCCACCGCGCCGTGGCGATAGGCGACTTAATACTCACCGAAGTGCTGCAGGGGTTCCGTCATGAAAAGGACTACAAAGTAGCCAAAAGCTTGCTTGAAGAGCTTACGATATACGAGCTTTTAGGGAAAAACATGGCGATAAAAAGCGCTGATAATTTCCGTAAGTTACGCAAGAAGGGCATTACCATACGAAAGACCGCTGACGTTATTATTGCCTCATATTGTATTGAGCATAACCTCCCCCTACTCTTCTCAGACAAAGATTTTCAACCCTTCGTAAAGCACCTGGGCCTGCAAAACGCAGCGCAGTAAAAGACAGAATCAGCGATGCGTCTACTTTTCTGGGGTCACTCCAGTTCATCAGACCTCAGACGTCCGACATCAGACCGTAAAGCGTTCAGCATTCCGCGCACCGCCGAGCACAAAAAAGGGGAGACAGCCAAAAGGCCACCTCCCCTCATTTCCATCATCCGTTCACCAAAACCCGTGAACCGTCAACCAACCATTACCCCGTATTGCGCATCCCCGCCGATATACCGGCCATGGTCACTTTAAGTGCACGCTCCAGCTCGTCGCTAAAGGGTTTGCCGCTGCGATAGCGCTTAAGCAATTCCGCCTGTAGCAGATTGAGTGGGTCAATGTAAGGCTTGCGCACGCTTAAAGTCTGGCGCAGCATGGGGTCGCCGTCGAAAAGTTCATCCTGCTTTTTGATGCGGTTGATCAGCACCTCAAGCGCAGACAAATCGGCGCGCAGTTCCTGACCCAGCGGGTGCAGCTCTTCGGGCACCAATTGCTTTTCATAGTAGGCGGCGATGGGTGTGTCCGCCTTGCCGATCACCATTTCCAGCAGGTCTAAAAATGCCGAAAAGAATGGCCAGTTTTCTACCATGTCGTTCAAGGTACCGGGAGAGTTTTCCAGCGCGTATTCCAGTGCTTGGCGGGTACCCAACCAGGCGGGCAGGTTTAAGCGCACTTGCATCCAGGCGAACACCCAGGGAATGGCGCGCAGGCTTTCCACCCCGCCGGTGGCTTTACGCTTGGCCGGGCGCGAACCCAGTGCCAGCAGGCCCAGCTCTTGCTCGGGGGTGAGTGAGCGGAAGTAAGGCACAAACTGCGGGTGCCCCTGAACAACGCGGCGGTAGCCTTCAAGGCTGGCTTGCGCCATGCGCTCGATCAAGTCGCGCCATTCGGCTTGCGGGGCGGCGTGGGGCTCCAGGGTTGCGCGCAGGGTGGCCACGGTGTAAGTCGAGAAGCTGCTAAAAGCGACTTTGGGCAGGCCGAACTTGTAGCGAATCATCTCGCCCTGTTCGGTTACGCGGATTTTGCCTTTGACCGAGCCGGGTGGCTGCGAGGCCATGGCTTTTTCCACCGGGCCGCCACCGCGACCTACGGTGCCGCCGCGACCGTGGAACAGAATTAAATCAATGCCGTGTTTGTCGGCCAGCTGCACTAAGCGTTCTTGGGATTTGTATTGCGCCCAGGTAGCGGCGAATTTACCCGCGTCTTTGGCCGAGTCGGAGTAGCCGATCATAACGGTCTGCTTGGTATCGGCATATTCACGATACCAGGGCAGTTGCCACAGCAGGTCCATCACCTCGGCGGAGCGATCCAGATCATCCAGGGTTTCAAACAGCGGCACGATGGGCATGTTCCAAGTCATGCCGCACTCTTTTAACAGCAGTGCCACGACTAATACATCCGAGGGCTGCTGCGCCATTGAAATAATATAAGTGGACAGCGTCTCGGCCGGTTCGCTCGCGATCACGCGGCAGGTTTTCAGCACCTCGGCGCCTTCGTCGCTCACGGGCCAGTCAGCGGGTAACAGCGGGCGTTTTTCCTGCAGGTGTTTGAGCAAAAATTCTTGGCGGGTGGCTTCGTCCCACTCCAGGTAGCTGCCCATTTCCAGGTACTGGGTCAGCTCGTCCATAACGGCCACGTGGCGCTCTCCGTCCTGGCGTACATCCAGCGGTACCAGGTTAACGCCAAAGCTGTGCACCCGGCGGATGGTATCCAGCAGCGGGCCGTTGGCAATGTGCGGCAGGCCTACGTCGTTAAGCGAGCGGTAGCAGAGCATTAACGGCTCGAGCAAGTCGTCGCGGCTTTCGATTAAACCGACGGGCTTGGCAGGCTCTTCGCCCTTAAGGGTGCCCTCGGCCCAGTCCAGGGTAGCCTGAATGCGCTTGCGGAAACCGGCCAGATAATCGCGATAAGGGGTGTCGGAGTCGCCCACATGTTCGCGCAGCTCGGCGCTTGCTTCATACATGCTCAGGTCGCCGTAGAGTCCCTCCACATCGCGCAGGTACAGCTCGGCGGCCATCCAGCGGCCCAGCAGCAGCACCTCGCGGGTGACGGCGTGGGTAACATTGGGGTTACCGTCGCGGTCGCCGCCCATCCACGAGAAAAAGTGGAAGGGGTGCAAATCCAGCGGCAGTTTTAGATCCAGGTGGCGACTGCTCAGGCGGTCCAAGTGGCGGATAAAGTCCGGCACCGCCTGCCACAGGCTGTTTTCAATCACTGCAAAGCCCCACTTGGCTTCGTCCACGGCGGTGGGTCGCTCGCTGCGAATTTCGTCGGTGGACCACATTTCTTCCACCAGGCGGTGCAAGCGACCGATAACCTTGTCTTTTTCAAAACTGAGCAAATTGCCGCGCTGCTGATCCGACAGGGTGTTTACGATTTGATCGTACTTGCGGATTAAGGTGCGGCGGGTCACCTCGGTGGGGTGGGCGGTTAACACCAGCTCGATGCGCAGGTTGCGTATCTCTTCGGCCAGTCTGTCCTGCCCGTAGGTGTCTTTAAAGTTGAGCAACATAGCCTTTAGCCCATCTTCGGGCTCGGCTTCGGCGCTGGCGCCATACTCTTGGTCGGCCATATTGGCCAGGTTAAGAAACTGATTAAAGGCGCGTACGATGGGCAGAATATCCTCATCGTTCAGCTCGCCCAGCATATCCACCAGGGCCGAGGGGTCATCCTCTTCGCTCTGATTGATACTTTTGCCCAACTGGCGGATCTGTTCGATCCTGCTGAAACGCTCTTCGCCCTCGTGGTCGCGAATGGTCTCGCCCAGTAACTCCCCTAATAAGCGGACGTTTTCCCGCAGGGTTTCGGGTAACTGTTGCATCAACTTTTCTCCGTTGCCAAAAAAAGACATTTTAAGGGATTTTTAAAAAGCGTGTCAGCGCCTTTTATCCACCCCCATTTCATTATCCACACTCACTGTGGATAAGTTTGTGCACGGGCTTTGCGTAACCACCCCCAGGCCCCGCCATCACTGGGCTGAACAAAACTGTGTGATTGACAACCAGTGCAAAAAGCAGCCATTTTTAACGGCTTTTCAGGCTTGACTTTGGCACTTTTACACTGAGTTTTACACGCCCGCTGCGCAAGTATTGAGCGATCGCTGTGTATAACTTAGGCGCGCTCGTCAGCAAAGGCTAGGGTCTGCCCGATATCCGTGCAACCGGTCGTTTGCAACAACAGGCGGTCTACCCCCAGGGCAACGCCAGCACACTCGGGCAGGCCCGCCTCCAGCGCCTGCAGCAGGCGTTCGTCGGCAGCCACATCCGCTAACCCCAAAGCTTGGCGACGGGCGCGATCACTATGAAAACGCTGGCGCTGCTCGACGGGATCAGTCAGCTCCCAATATCCATTAGCTAACTCCATACCATTTAAGAAGGCCTCAAAGCGTCGCGCCACTAAAACACCCTGTTTATTGGGGGTAATTTTAGCCAAAGCGGCCTGGCTGGCAGGATAATCGTAAATAAAGGTAAGCCCCGGGGGCATTTCGGGCTCTAGCTTGTGGGTAACCAGTAAATCCAGCCAGTCGTCGCGCGTCAGACCGGTATCGTCTATCTCAATCAGCCCCTTCCCAATCGCGCGCAGCTGGGCAAAGTCACAGGTGTGAGGGTTTATCCCCAGGCTGTCCGCAAACCACTGGTGATAACTTAAATAATGCACCTGGGTGTCGGGGCATAGCTGGGTGACCAGCTCAGCCACCTCACTCATCAGCTGATGATCATCCAGCCCCAGACGATACCACTCCAACATGGTGAACTCGGGGTTGTGACGGCGACTGCGCTCACCGGCGCGGAACACCTTGCCTAAAGCGTAGATGCAACGCGGCTGGGCAGCTAACAAGCGCTTCATGGCGTATTCGGGAGAGCTTTGCAGGTAGCGGCGAGTGCCGGCGTTATCCGCCACAATGGGCTGAATAAAGGGGTCGGTCACAAAGTGTGACCCCAACAGCGGCATATCTACTTCAAGGACGTCGCGCCGGTAAAAGAATTCGCGAATACTGCGGTAAAGATCCGCCCGCGCCTGGATAAGCGCGGGGGAACAGGAAGGAGAATAAGGTGCGTCAGACACAGCGTTTAGCTGTTGGCACGGCCCAGGTATTCGCCGGTGCGGGTGTCTACCCGGACGACATCGCCTTCGTTCATAAACAGCGGCACTTTTACCACGGCGCCGGTGCTCAGGGTGGCGGGCTTGGTACCGCCCTGGGCGGTGTCGCCTTTCAGGCCCGGGTCGGTCTGAGTCACTTCCAGCTCGACGTGGTTGGGCGGGGTGACCACCAGCGGGGCGTTGTTAAACAGGGTGACTACACACTTGTCCTGCTCGCGCAGCCACTTGGCGGCGTCGGCCACGGCCTTTTCATCGGCGGCAAACTGATCAAAGGTGTTGGGGTCCATAAAGTGCCAAAACTCGCCGTCGTTGTACAGATACTCCATATCCAGGTCGATGACGTCGGCGCTTTCCAGCGATTCGTTACCACGGAAAGTACGCTCCCACACGCGGCCGGTGGTCAGGTTGCGCAGCTTCACACGGTTAAAGGCCTGGCCCTTACCCGGCTTAACCAGTTCGTTTTCCACAATGTTACAGGGATCGCCGTCCAGCATTACTTTCAACCCGGTACGGAAATCATTGATAGAATAGGTGGCCATAACCCCTCTCTAGTCGTTTATAGAATTTGAAAGGCGCCAATGATACATCGAACCGCCGCCACATGGCAGACCGAAACCTGGCAAGAGGCGCTGAAAAACCTGATTCGCACCCCCGAGGCGCTGTTTGCCGAGCTAAATCTGGACCCGGCCCTGCTAAAAGCCGCCCACATGGCCAGCCGCGAATTTGAATTGCGCGTGCCGCGCAGCTATGTCGCGCGAATGGAGCGCGGCAACCCCAACGACCCCCTGCTGCGGCAAATACTGCCGCTCGGCGATGAGCTAGTCGCCGAGCCCGGCTACACCCAGGACCCGCTGGGCGAGGAAGACGCTAACCCTATGCCCGGGTTAATTCACAAATACCACGGCCGGGTGCTGCTGGTAGTGACCGGCAGCTGCGCCATTAACTGCCGCTACTGCTTTCGCCGCCACTTCCCCTACGCTGATAACCGCCCCAACCGAGGCCGCTGGCAAGAAGTGCTGGACTATATAAGAAGCGATACCAGCATTACCGAGGTAATTTACAGCGGCGGCGACCCCCTGGGCGCGCCCGATACGACCTTGGCGTGGTTAACCCGGCAAGTGGCTGATATACCCCAGGTGAAACGTCTGCGAGTACACAGCCGCCTGCCCATTGTGATCCCTCAGCGGATTACTCCCGTATTGACTCAGTGGCTAACCGCGACCCGGCTAGACACGACTCTGGTACTGCACGCCAACCACGCCCGCGAGTTAAACCACGAGGTAGAAAACGCTTGCATCCAATTGCGCCGCGCCGGCGTAACGCTGTTAAATCAAACGGTCTTGCTCAAGGGCATTAACAATACTTTCGCCGACCTAAAGGAACTTAGCGAGAGGCTTTTTGCCTGTGGAGTACTGCCCTACTACCTTCACTTACTGGATAAGGTACAGGGCGCGGCACACTTTGATGTGGAAGACAATCAGGCACTGGCGCTGCACCAACAATTGCAACACCACCTGCCGGGCTATCTGGTGCCGCGCTTAGTGCGCGAAATCGCGGGCGAACCCTGCAAGACCCCGGTACTGCCTCAAGCGAAGTAACCACCGCAGACAAGCATTAACGAAATCCGCTATATTCTTAATTGAAATCTGGTATCAGATTGACCGCAAAACAGGCAAGATAGGCTCATGAGCACAACCACACTGCAAGAATTACTGGCGCGCCTGCGCCTACCCGAGCCAGAGCTAAAGCAATTAAGCTTTTGCAAAAGCCCCACCCCCAAAAGCGTAAGCCAATGGGTGGACAGCCTGCCACTGACCCAAACCAGCTTTGTCAGTGCGGTACTGTATTCTGCTCTGCCCGAGCTGGCTCGCCTAAAAACCGATGGCGACAATCATCTGCAACTGCTCGAAATAGTCCGCCCCGCAGTGCAGGGCTGCATTACCGGGCTGACCAAAACCTTTTTAAACCAGCCTATTATTCTGCCCGAACCCGCGCGCAAGGGCGCCACCGTAGCCCAGGCGCTGCAAAAGCATTTAAGTAATGCCTACACCTGCGCGGTGCGCGACCTATTAAATGGTAAAGGCAGCGACGAGGCCCGTGCGCTAGCGATTCACCGCGCCATGACCGGGCTGGGGCATTTGCTGTTGCGCAGCTATCAGCTGTACACGCCCACGCTTAGCCAGGTGTGGCGCGAGCTGAATACCCTGTATCAACTGGCCGAAATGTATAACCTGACCCAGGTTGAGGTGCGCGACCCGCTGCCTCATCACAAGGGCATTCGCACCATTGAAGCGGCCTATGCCCGCAGCCTGTTACTGGCGGCTGCACGCCCCAACCAGCTGCGACAAACCGATTTGTACAACGTATACCTGGCGCTGGAAACCCTGGCGCCCAAGGCACAGCTGCAAACCCTAGCGGCCGAGCAGGCCAGCAACCTGTATAGCGTTATGCTCGATACCGCCAACCCACCGGTGTACCGCTCGCGTTTGGGGCTGTACAACAGCGATGTGGTGCGCCAACTGGACACCACCGACGTCTGTGACGAGCTGGCCCGGGCCCAACACTCGCCCGAACAACTACGCGCCCTAAGGCTGAACAGCGCACTGGACTCCCACTTAATAAGTGCCTGGCAAAAACCCGCCCAACGCACCTTCGAGCGCCACGCCGGTGAAGGCCAACTGGAGGTCACCATCGGGTTAACCCACCTGCACTTTTACGCGGCCGACGAAACGCCCTTTAATATGTTTGTAGGCAACCCGGCCGACTTAGGGGTGGAAGGTGACAATAGCGGTATTTTTCAAAAGCGCAGCGTCAAGCTTAAAGACCGCTTAGACCCCGGTTTAGTAGACCCCTGGGGCGAAGCCTTTGACGTTGCCAAGCCCGCCTTTACCGACTCCAAAACCTCGACCGCCAATGTAGAGGAAAGCATTAAGCGCAGTACACGCCTGCGCTATCGCGGCCAGCACCCGATTTACTCAGTGGACGTGGTTGATGTCAGCGCCGGGGGCTACTGCCTGGAATGGCAGGCCGAAAGCCCGCCGCAGCTAAAAGCCGGTGAGATTCTGGGGGTACGCGAGCCGGGCCGCCAAAAATGGGCCATTGCCGCGGTGCGCTGGGTGCAGCAAAGTCGCACAGCCAGCCAGCTGGGCATACAGCTGCTGGCCCCTCAGGCGCAACCGGCCGCTGCCGCCATTATTCAAAAAACGGGCGCCGAGGCCGAATACCTGCGGGTACTCGCCCTGCCCGCTCAGCGCCTGGCCAACCGCCCGGCCAGCCTGCTAACCAACGCTTTAAGCTTTCGCGAACAGCAAAAAATCAAACTGTTCTTAAACGGCAAGCTCACCACTATGCAATTGACCCGGCGTCTGTTTAGTACCGGCTCGATCAGTCAGTTCGCCTATAAAACCCTGGCCAGTGCCGACACCCAAGATCGCGACACCAAAGAGGATTTCGACTCTATCTGGCGCAACTAACCCGCCCCGAGCTCTTTTGTCGCATTTATCATTTTACCCGTGTCGCCTGCTTCAACAATGACTGCACGCCCCTTGTGATGGTCTATGATTGCGGTAAGATAGGCTTCGCCCTGGCGAAAAACACTGAATTTTCAAGCCTTCACCGATAACTGGTGGTGCTTGTGGTGCAAACGGACTGCCTGGTTACGCCCGGGCCCTCCATTACCGAAAAGAATTTAGAGTGCAGTCACCTTCTATGAATCCCAACGATACAATCCGTTTGCTTATTCTCAACGACTCTCAGGCCGAGGCCGAGCGTCTGATCAGCATGTTGCACAACGCCGGGCGTCCCAATCGGGCGCAACATGTGACCGCTGAGGATTCACTGATCAAACTGCTGGAGGAACAAGCCTGGGATTTGGCCATCGCCCACGACAATACCGAAAATCTCTCCCCCGCCAAGGCCATCCAAACCATCCGCCGCCTGAACAAAGATGTGCCTATGCTGCTGCTTACCGACGAAGAGGGCAGCCTGCCAATTGTCGAGGGGCTGAAGTTAGGCGCTCACGACGTCATCCGTCTGGATGAAGACCAGCATTTGCTGATGGCGATTAACCGCGAAATCATCAACCGCCAGCAGCGTCAGGACAAACGCATTGCCGAGCGCCGTTTCCGCGAATCCGAGCGCCGCGCCCAGTCGCTACTGGACAGCTCGCGCGACGCCATTGCCTATGTGCAAGATGGTTTATACCTCTACGCCAACGAGTCCTTCGCCGAGCTGTTTGGCTACGACGACAAAGACGATATCGACTGCATGCCCATTATGGACATGGTGGCCGATTCCGATCAGAAAAAGCTCAAGGAATTTCTGAAAAACTTTACCCTGAAAGGGGTGGATTCTGAGTCCACCCAGCTGACCTTTCAGGGCCTGCGCCAAGACGGCAAAACCGCCGAGATCTCTCTTGATGTTGCTCACGCGACTTATGATGAAGAGCCCTGCATCCAGTTTTTAGCGCGCGCCACACGCAACGATGGCGTCTCCGCCCAAGAGCTAGAGGCGGTGAAATCCAAAGACGTGGTTACCGGGCTGTACAACCGCAGTTTTATGCTCAGCCATACCGACAAGGTCATCGACAACTTGGCCGACGGACAAAGTCGCGCGCTGCTTTATATCGACATCAACGATTTTGCCGATACTGTACAAAGCCGCCTGGGGGTATCGGGCGCCGACGCAGCCCTGGATGATCTATCGCGCCTATTCGATTCGCAGTTAAAAGAAGGCGAAACCCTGGCGCGCTTTGGCGATACCAGCTTTACCCTGTTAACCACCCAAACCACGGCGAAAGACGCGGTCAAACACGCCGACGAGCTATGCCACAAAGTAGCCGAGCATATCGTCGAGGTTAACAGTAAAACCTTACAGCTAACGGCCAGCATCGGGGTGTCGATCATCAATGAAAACAGCGTGAGCGCCGAAACCGTGATCGAACAGGCCATTGACGCTATGGAAAAGGCCCGCGCCAGTGAAGAGGCCTCGGCCCTGCTGTACGAACCCCCCATGAGCGACGAGGAAAAAGAAGAAAAAGACATCCTGAGTGAAGTACAAAACGCCCTGGACAATGATCTCTTCCGGCTGATGTTCCAACCCATTATCAGCCTGCGTGGCTCGGACGATGAGTACTACGAAGTTCTGCTGCGTCTGGCCAACGAAAAAGGCGAAGAAGTGTCGCCCACGCGCTTTTTGGAATCCGCCGCCGAAGCTGGCCTGGGCACCAAGGTTGACCGCTGGGTGATTCTCGAGTCCATCAAAATGTTGGCCGAGCACCGCGCCCAGGGTAGCAACACTAAGTTAATCGTTAACCTAAACCGCGCCTCTATTTGCGACGACAGTCTGCTACCCTGGCTGGGTGTCGCCTTTAAAGCCGCCAAGTTACCCACCGACGCCATTGTTTTCCAAGCGCCCGAAATAGACGTAACCAACCACTTGAACGCGGCTAAAGCGCTTAACAACGGACTCAAAAAGCTGGGATCCGCATTCGCCATCAGCAGTTTTGGCTGCTCACTCAATCCATTCAATACCCTCAAGCACGTGGATGCCCCCATCGTGAAAGTGGACGGTTCCTTCACTCAGGATATTCAAAGCAAAAGCGAAAGCCCCGAGGCCTTAACCCAACTGCTGCAAGAGCTGCACGAAGGCGAGAAAATCACCATTGTGCCTTATGTCGAGAATGCCAGCGTACTATCCACCTTATGGCAGGCGGGCGTGCACTATATTCAGGGCCACTATCTGCAAGAGCCCAGCGAATCCATGAGTTATGATTTTAATATGGAGGGGTAGGCAGCAGAACGCAGAACGCAGAACGCAGAACGCAGAACGCAGAACGCAGAACGCAGAACGCAGAACGCAGAACGCAGAACAGTTTAGGCTAGAGTTCAGTTTGGTAAAATTGAGACACAAAAAAGGCGGCAATTTTGCCGCCTTTTTTGTGTCTGTCGCTGCCCGCTTAGTTGGCAGGCTTTAAGCGCAATACCACCACATCGTGGGGTGGGATTTCCAAGTTCAGGGGCTTATCGGTATTACCCTTGCCGCCTTTCCACAGGTCCTTCCAGGTGAAACGCTCATTGTTAAAGTTAATCTCCAGCCCAGTCTGATCATCTTTGATGATATTAAACTGCCAATCGTGAGAGTACTTGAGTACGTCGTCACCGCGGTTTAAAAACAGCAGGGCCAGCTCATCGTTGGCCAGCGGCTTGAGGAACACATTCAAGTCGCCGGCATCAATGTAGCGCATGGCTTCGACGCCTTTAGGGTCTTGGTTAAGGGCGATAATTTCCTTATTGGTTAAGATCTCGCGGGTGGTGTCCGACATGCTGCGCAGGTCGTTGCCGGTAATCAGCGGCGAGTTAAGCATGGCCCACAGCGAGAAGTGCGAACGGTCTTCCGCCTCGGTCATACCATTGCCCACTTCCATCATGTCGTAGTCGTTCCAGTGACCGGGGCCGGCGTACTGGCGCAAGCGCAAGTCTTTGCGGATATCCAGAATTTTTAAGACCCCCAAGCTGCTCCAGCTACCCCAGTTGTAGGAGCAGTCCCAGCAGGGGTAGATGTCACCAGTGGCACGCCAGCTGTGGCCGATGTCCTGCGCCCACTCCCAGGGCTGATTGTCGCCCCACTCGCAAATGCTGTAGTAAATGGGCCGCCCCGCTTCGTGCAGCGCATCGCGCATGGTGGTGTAGGCACCGATGGGGTTAATGTTTTCGGTATCGCACCAGTCGTATTTTAAGTAATCGATACCCCACTCGGCATAGGTGCGGGCATCTTGATATTCGTGGCCGCGAGAGCCCGGGCGACCGGCACAGGTGGTGTTACCGGCATCAGAGTAAATACCCAGTTTTAAGCCTTTGCTGTGCACATAATCGGCCAGCGCTTTCATACCCGAGGGAAAGTGCTCTTCACTGACCTGAATTTCGCCGTTCTCATCGCGCTCGCCGTGCCAGCAGTCATCGATATTGATGTACTCGTAACCCGCGTCACGCATGCCCGACTCCACCATGGCGTCGGCCATTTCGCGAATCATGTTTTCATCGACATCACAGTCGAAAGTATTCCAGCTGTTCCAACCCATGGGCGGGGTATCGGCTAAACCTTCAAATTTTTTTTCGGCAGCGGCGTTGACGCTAAGCAGCAGTGCGCTGCACAAAACGCCAGTTTTAATGAGAGTTTTTCGCATAATCTTGTCCTTTATTCTATTGCTTGTAGTGCCTGGGCATGGTCTTTAATAATGCGCAGAGTCGACTCGTCGTTGGAGAAAACCGAATTTAAGCCCTGCGCCTCTTGCGGCGGATCGCCAAAGAAGTCATCCCCTGGCTGCCACATATAATCTTCGCGGTCGGTTTCACCAAAGCCGCCCCAGGCCCAAAAGTTGGAACCGGCAAAGGGGCCACCGGCGCGGGCGTTGCTTTCAATAAAGTTAAACACCTGAGCGTAAAAACGGTCGCGGTACTTGGTCCTGGTATTGCGGGCAAACACGCCGTTATCGCGCTCTACACCAAACTCTTCCAGTACAATGGGTTTGTTTAAACGCTCGGCAATCGCCATATGTTGCTGCATGTATTCTTGCGCGGTTTCCCAGGCACCGGGGTAAGAAGCTTCGGCGTCTTTTACGTCAAACCAGCTCCAGTTTTTAATCCACATGTGAAAAGTCAGGTAGTCGACATTGTCACTGGCGTGGGACTGCTCAAAAAGCTCGGCATCCTGCAAAGTGCCCATGGCGCCTTCGTTGCCGGTGCTTACCAGTTGCTGAGGTGCTAACGCTTTGATGTAACCGGCGGTTTCGTCAATCCACTTTTCAAAGTGAGAAAAATACGGGCGACCATCGGCATCGCTGCCGGGACGCGGTTCGTTGGCCAGCTGCCAGGACATAATGGTGGGGTCCTGGTTGTAAGCAACACCGGTAATGGTGTTGGTGCGGGTCACCACGGTTTTAATCACATCGCGATACAGTGCCTGGGCTTCGGGCATGCGGTAAAAGCGTGCCGAGTTTTGCATAAACGGGTTCCACTTACCGGTCACATCTGGGTCGAACACCGGCTCGCCGGTAAACCAGGCAACATACTGCGACATACCGCCGGACCACTGCCAGAAATTGTTCAGGTACAACACGGCTTTCATATCGCGCTTGGCCATTTCCGCCAACAGGAAGTCCATGCCTTGCAACAGAGCCTGATTTAACTCACCCTCTTTATTTTCTACAATCGCCGGACGCACCGCGCGCATTAATTCGCTGTCTTCCGAGGCGGCGAGTACACGCAAGTTGTTAATGCCTTTGGCGTGCAGCAAATCCAACTCTTTAATCAGACGCTCGCGGTCACCCAGCTCGCCGGGCGCACCCAGGTAGGCGCCATACCACATGTTGGTGCCAACGTAGCGATAGGGCTCGTCGTCTAACATAAATTGGGTGCCCTGAACACGGACAAAATCATCCGCCGGGGCATTCGTTTGCGGACCGGCGCAGGCGGCCAACAGGCACACCAACGCGAAAAGAAAAGCGGGCATTTTTATCATGAGAGTTCTCTACTTTTTTAGTTGAATCGTTTAGCTTTATTCGGCCAACAGCTTTGCCACCTCAATCATGGCGCGGCCATTGTGATAAGGGCCTTTCCAGAAACCGGCTTTGTAATCGCGCGCACCATCGGGCTCATCCAACCGACAGTGCCAGCGCCACTCACCGCGTTCGGTATCCATTTGGTATTCTTTAATAAAACTCCAAACATTGGCGGCAGTCTCAAACAGAACCGGCTCGTCGCTGAGTTTCCAGGCGACCAAAAAGCCTACCAAGGCTTCGGCCTGCACCCACCAAACGCGCTGGCTGTGCACTTTGCCTGTGGCCTTTTCCATACTGTCCAGCACTTCGCCCAACTCGCCCAGCGCCTCGCGTCGACAGGTGTGCGAAAGCTTAATAATATCCGGCACCAGCTTATCGGTACGCGTTTGATCACCCAGTGACTGCAGGGCTTTATACAGCAGCCAGGCACACTCGATGTCATGGCCGTAGGTCAGCTCAGTGGAGCAGTCCTGCCAATCGTCTTGCATAAACATGCGCAGGTGATAGTTGCCGCGGTCGATCATGTAGCGGTCAAACAAATCGATGTTGTACGCCAGTGCTTTTTCAATGCGCTCTTCTTTGCATACCTGGTACAACGAGGTGTAGGCCTCCAGCACATGCAAATGGGTGTTCATGGTCTTGGGAAAGTTAAGATCCTTTTCGCTCAGGCGCACATCGTCCATCTTGCCCCACTCGCGGGTATAGGCTTCAAAGTAGCCCTCTTGCTCGCGATCAATACAATGGCACTCAATCAACTCAAAGCAGGCCAAAGCATCATCCAGCACTTGTTGTTCGCCGGTTAACTGGTAGTAGGCCACCAGGGCATAAACGCCAAACGCCTGGGCGTAAACCTGCTTTTTGTCATTGGCAACCGAGCCGTCTGCATTCAATGACCAGTAATAACCGCCAAACTCCGTGTCAAAAAAGTAATCGCGCAGGTAGTGATAGGCGCGCTCGGCCGCCTGACGATAATCGGCATTATTACTAAAGCGCGCCGCTTCGCTAAAGAACCAGAGTATGCGCGTGTTTAACACAATGCCTTTTTCCGCAGCGGGATCGGGCTTGTTGTCGTCGCAAATTTGGCCGTAGAAACCGCCGTTTTCGTGATCCAGCGAATAATCCAACCACCAGCGACCCGTGCGCGCCAATTCGGCGCGACACTCGTCTGCCATTTGCGTTTTGCTTAGTAGGTTTTGTTGAATAGCCGCCTGACTCATTTCAGCGAATCCAAAATATCCAGGTTGCTTTTGATCAGCGCGTTGCGCGTTTGCACCGAAGCGGCGGAACGCAATCCGTCCTCGGGAGTGTTGATGCAGTAATCCACCAGCTTATCGACGGTGGAGGTAGCCACATGCATGCGCGTGTCGGACGAGGCGTAGTAAACAAACACATCGTTGTTTTCATTCACGATCCAGCCATTGGCAAAAGCCACGTTGGATACATCACCCACACGTTCGCTGCCTTGCGGGGCGATAAAGTGACCGCCGGGGCGATGGGTAACCACCCAGGGTTTGTCCAGGTCGGTCATAAATACGTACAGCACATAGCGCAGACCGGCGGCGGTGTTGCGCACACCGTGAGCCAGGTGCAGCCAGCCTTTATCCGTTTTGATAGGCGCGGGACCCTGACCGTTTTTCACTTCTTTAATGGTGTGGTATTCCTTGCCGTCGACGATAACTTCATCTTTAATTTCGGCATTTTCCATGGACTCGCTCAAGCCCCAGCCAATGCCGCCGCCGGAACCGACACTGATAAAGCCGTCCTGCGGGCGGGTGTAGAGCGCGTACTTGCCATCCACAAACTCGGGGTGCAGTACCACATTGCGC
This sequence comes from Gilvimarinus xylanilyticus, assembly GCF_024195295.1. Classification (GTDB taxonomy): domain Bacteria; phylum Pseudomonadota; class Gammaproteobacteria; order Pseudomonadales; family Cellvibrionaceae; genus Gilvimarinus; species Gilvimarinus xylanilyticus. The sequence continues at coordinate 148,292 of NZ_JAMFTH010000002.1, forward strand.
TGCTGGCCCGAGTAGGTAATTAAATCGGGCAGACGCTCCCAGTTGACCAAGTCTTTGGTGCGGGCAATACCACACTGAGCTTCAGCGGCTGACAGATCATTGGGTTGAGTGTCGTCTTTGCGCTCGGTGCAGAACAGGCCGTAAATATAGCCGTCTTCGTGCTGGGTTAAGCGCATATCGTATACATTGGTGTCCGGGCGATCGGTTTCCGGCAAGGTGATCGGGTAATCCCAGAAGCGGAAGTTATCCACGCCGTTGGGGCTTTCGGCAATCGCAAAAAAGCTTTTGCGATCATTGCCTTCGACGCGCACCGCAAGAATGTATTTGCCCTTCCAGTAAAGTGCGCCCGAGTTAAACGCGGCGTTTACACCCTGACGCTCCATTAAAAAGGGGTTGGTTTTTTCGTTCAGATCATAGCGCCAGGTAATGGGGGCATGCTCGGCGGTGAGAATCGGGTTCTCCCAGCGCGAGTAGATTCCATTGCCCGGCGTCACTTCGCGGTTGGGGCGAGCGATCAGCTGCTCGTGTTGCTGTAAAAGCGCCTGGGCGCGTGCCTTAAAATTGCTCATATTCTTTTCCTGCAAGTTCAATTGTTCAGTAGCCAGACGGCAGCCGGAGATCAGAAACCGGTTACAGCCTGCGATATTAAAAAGCCCCCATCTCGGGGGCGCCCCGCTTTGGTTTTACGTGCGGGGCAAATATTTTTCCGGGGTATCCGCCGGGTAGTCTTTGAGCTTGCGCCACCAGAATTGCCACAGATAAAAACTACTGGCGGCGACTACAACCAGCGAGATCACAAACTCTTGCCAGTGTTGAATCACCATAAAAATGGCCGACGCTGTCATGGATGTTTGCCAGACAATCCCCACGGCAATATTGGCCCAGTCGCGGCCGCATTCACGGTTGCGTTCAAGCTCGGGGTGGTCTTGTTTCGCCGCCTCGTAAACCGGCCCCCAGAAACCCCAGGGACGCACTTTGATATAAAAGTTTTTCAGCACTTCCATATCGTCGGGTTCAGACATTAACGAGCCGACTACGCAGGCGATAAAACAACCCAAAAAGATAAAGGGAAAGGCGTAAATCTGCATAAACTCCACGCCCATCATCCATTGGATAAGCTGAATCGCCAGCAGAATCACCACCCCGGCGGCCATGCCGCAGAAATAACCCACGCCGTTAAAGCGCCACCAGAACCACTTGAGCACATTGGAGGCGGTGTAGGCACCGTAAAAGGCGCTGACAATCCACATGATGATCGAGTTAAGGGAGGGTACGAACAGACCGATTAGCACCCCCAGCACCACAAACAGTACCGAGACCACATAGCTCGCCACAACATAGTTTTTGTCACTGCCGCCGGGCTTAAAGTAGCGCTTGTAAATATCATTCACCACATAGGCCGGGGCGGCGTTGGTGGTGGCTGCAAAGGTGGACATAAACGCGGCCAGCAACCCGGCGATAAGCAGCCCCAGCAAACCGGGCGGGACAAACTCGCGCATGGCAAAGGGCAGAATCTGCTCAAAGTCGACATCCGGCCCCATGGCCCGCAGATCATCCATAAAGTAGACCAACGCCAGCACGGTCAAACCGGCAATGAGCATATAGCGCGGAAACAGCAGCACCACATTCACAAAACCGCTCATTTTGGCCGCCTCGGTGGGTGTGCGTGCCGATAGCACCCGTTGCATATCATAGTTGGGGGGCGGGCCCATCAAGCTTTTGAGAATGCCCGAGGTCAACATCAACATAAAGAAGATGGTGAAAGGCTCGTAGCCATCGGTCACAATTTTGGTATTGGCCGACTCGAGTATGCCCGACCAGTCCATATCCAGATTCCAACCAAACCCAATACTGGTCCAGTTTTCCGGCACGGCGGCGGCCAGCATTTCCGGCGATACCAATTTCATGGCGATAATACCCACCGCCACACAGGCGAAGGTCATGATGAAAAACTGCAGCACCTCGGTAAACACCACGCTGAACATACCGCCTTTCACCACATACACCGTGGTCAGCGCGGTGATAATCAGGCCGTAGTAAATATCGTTAGTGGTCGGGTCGGGCGACAGCTCCCAGGGCAAAAACACCGAGGCAAACTTGCCGATACCGATAAAGCCATAGGCCAAAAAGCCCACCACATTCACCAGGGCAAAAAGCACCACAATAAGGTGGGACAGGCGCGCCCCCAGACCATCGCCGAAACGGAAGGTAATCCACTCGGCCCCAGTCAACACGCCCGAACGACGCAACCAAACCGAGAGAAAAACCATCATAAAAATCTGGTTAAACACGGGCCACAACCAGGGGATGTAGACACTGGTTAAGCCGTAGACGAACAGCAGGTAGACCATCCACATGGTGCCCGAGATATCGAACATACCCGAGGCGTTGGACAGCCCCAGGGTGTACCACTTGAGCTTATTGCCGCCCAAAAAGTAACTGCGAATGTTTTTGCTGGCCTTGGCGGAGATCCAGAAACCGATTACAACTGTGGCGAGGATGTAACCGACGATCACCGCCACATCGATAAATGCTAACTGCATACAGAGTGTCCAACGTTATTATACGAATTAGAGCTGGATTGAAGCGCCTGATCGGCTTGTGCAACCGGTATCACACAACTCCCAGCAAGCAATAATGCCAGATCCGGCCGGGCCTGGGAATGCCGACCACCGCAATTCAATCGCTCCACGAATATCAACAGCGCGAAATGTAACCGATTACACCGCAAAACGCCAGCACTTTACACTACTTATCGGCATTGCGGTGCTGTGCTAGTATCCCCGCAAACCGATCAGCATATAGGCAAAACCAGTGTCCAATATTCGAGATGTAGCCCGCGAGGCCGGCGTATCTGTCGCCACAGTGTCGCGCGCCCTGAGCGACCCCGAAAAAGTTTCACAAACCAGCTTAAATAAAGTGCACAGCGCCATCGAGAAAGTGGGCTACCGCCCCAATATGCTGGCGCGCAGCTTCCGCTCGGCAAAAAGCTACGCAGTGGTGGTACTGGTACCCGATATTACCAACCCGTTTTTCTCGGAAGTGATCCGCTCGATCGAAGACCGCGCCCAGCAAAAAGGCTATGCGGTACTGCTGGGCGACACCCGCGGCCTGCCCGAGCGCGAGAAAGAGTATATTCGCCGGGTAGAAACCCGCCTGGCCGACGGCGTAATTCAGCTGCGCCCCGACGAGCCGGGCAAACAAAGCCAAATCCCCAAAGATGTCGCCTTTGTAAATGTCTGCGGCTGCGAATCTACCACCGGCCCGCGAGTGCGCATCGACAACCGCGGCGCGGCGCGCTCGGTGGTGGAGTACCTGATCTCCCTGGGACACAAACGCATTGGGGTAATATCGGGCCTGAGCACCAACCCACACACCGTGGACCGCCTGGCGGGCTACCGCGAGGCACTGGAGGCGGCTGACCTGGAATTCGATCCGGCCCTAATCGCCGAGGGCGACTTCACCACCTGGTCCGGCCTTAACAGCGCCAAGCAGTTTTGCACCATGAGCAACCGCCCCACCGCAGTGTTCTGCATGAACGATGAAATGGCCATTGGCGCCATGCAAACCTTTAAAAGCGCAGGCCTGCGTGTGCCGGAAGACATTTCGGTGACCGGCTTTGACGACATCAGCTACGCCCGCTACTGCGACCCCAGCTTAACCACCGTCACCCAGCCCGCCGAAGAAATGGGCAAACTATCGATGGATATGCTGCTGCGCCTGATAGAGGGCCAGGACCTGGCCCAGGAAGAGAATGTGCTGCCAGCGGAGTTTGTGATTCGTAAAAGTACCAATGTGCCGCCGAAGGGTGATTGAATAAAAGGTCAGACGTCTGATGTCTGAGGACTGACGCGGGTCACTCCAAAACGTCTGACGTCCGACATCCGACGTCAGACTTATTTACCCTGATACCTCAGCAACTCCTGCATCAACACCAACAAATGGTAGAGGGTACTGGCAGGCGCGGTATCCACCACCACTTCATCCTGCTCGCCGCGCTGGTCGACATAGCTGCCGGGGGTAGAGCCGCACAAGTAATAGTCAAACAAGGTGGCGACCGAATCGGCGGCGCGCTGTTCGGCGCTCGGGTCGCCGCGCTGGGCCATGACCAATGAGGCTTTAATCAGCTCGGTTAGGCCCCAGCAGCGCTTGGTGTGCTGCAAAATTTCTCCGGCGGGGGTTACGGAATCGTACAGCAACCCCGAATCTGCTTTCAGCCCTAGCTCCAGGCCGCGCCGATAGAGTACCGACAAATATTCACTGACATCGGTACCACTTAAGCGCTGATACCAATCCAGCAGCCACACCCACTCCATCATATGACCGGGCTCGACCACCTGACCGGCATCGGCGGGGGCCAGGGTCCAGTCGTCGTTAAAGAACTCGAACAACACCCCCTGCTCGGCCGAGAAAAAGTGTTTTTCAAACAGCGCAAACATTTGTCCGGCACGCTCCAGCCAGGCGTTATCGCCGCTCGCCTCGTACAGCGCCATAAAAGCCTCAAACAAATGCATATGCGGGTTTTGCCGACGCCAGGCGTAGTCGTAATCCCCCTCGGACCAACCGCCGTTACCCATAGCAAAGGCCCTGTCAAAGTGGGCGACCAATTGCCGGGCTTTTTCCAGCGCGGCGGAGTCTTGGCGTACCCGGTACTGCCAGGCATAGGCGAGCAGGAAGAAAGCGTGATCGTATAAATCCTGCTTGGTGTCGATTACGTCAAAATCCGGGTTAAACAGGTGGGTAAAACCGCCCCCAGCCGTTGGGTGCGCCGCCTTATTTTCCACATAGGCCAGCATTTGCTGCCCTACTGCGGCGCCATCGTCGCACCAGCCGAGGGACTCGGCAGCGGTAAAGAAAAAAGCCTGACGGGCCTGCACGCGGACGCGGATATTCGCCTGGGTATCCACCTCACCCGAGGCCAACAAACGCTCGATACTGGTTCCCTTTGCGGTAACGCTGCGGGTGCGCCACAAGGGCAGTGCTTGATCCTGAAACCAGTTGGCCAGGCGCTGGGTTTGGGTCTCTAATGAAGCCGTCATGAAGCTATGTTTCCTTTGGGTATTTCTCGGGCCTATGCCGGGGCTAGGTCTAATTCGCGGCGCAATAATGCCCCACAATGTAACCGGTTTCAACAATCAATTGGCCATTAAAGACACACGCTTTATGCGCGGGCGGCGAATTTAGCTTTAAGGGCGGCCTCTACCTCGGGAGTCACAAACTTGCTGACATCGCCGCCCAAAGTGGCAATTTCACGCACAATGGAGGATGAAATATAAGAAAGGTGTTCGGCGGGGGTCAAAAACAGGCTTTCCATGCGCGAATCCAGGGCGCGATTCATATTCGCCAGCTGGAACTCGTACTCAAAGTCCGACACCGCCCGCAAACCTCGCAATACGCCCTGGGCGCCGCGGTCGTGAACAAACTCCACCAGCAGATTATCAAACCCACAGACCTCGACATTATCCAGGTGCGACAGGGTTTGCCGAGCCAGGGCGACCCGTTCCTCCAGGTCGAACAGCGGTTGCTTACGGGTGCTGGCGGCAACGGCGACAATCACATGGTCAAACAGGCGGCAGGCACGCTCCACCAAATCCTTGTGGCCATTGGTAATAGGGTCAAAAGTGCCCGGGTACACGACCTTGCGCATAGTCTTATTCTCTACTGTCGGATTGTGGGGGCGGATACTACAAAATTCGCTCTGCGCTTGCTACTCGATACAGGCAATATCTCACCTTACCGGCGCGTTTGTCGCGGTGCAGCTGCCAGCTGGCGGGCACGCAATAAGCGGTATCCGTTTGGGATTCAATATAGACCAAAGCATCGGCGGCCAACCACGGCCCCAGCGCATCGATCACCGCCTGCCATAAATCGGCGCTAAAGGGGGGGTCTAAAAAGACAATATCAAAGGGCTCGGGGCTCTGCTGCAAAAAACTCAGACTGTCGCCGGGGCGCAACTGCCCCTGGGAATCGCCCAACACTTTTAGGCTGTCGGCGATACAGGCGGCGGCCTGTTTGTCGCGCTCGCACATCAGCACCTCACCCGCGCCGCGAGACAGCGCCTCAAGCCCCAGAGCACCCGAGCCTGCGAACAAGTCTAGGCAGCGAGCGCCAGGTAATTCGGGGGCCAACCAGTTAAACAGGGTTTCGCGAATTCGGTCGCCGGTGGGGCGCAGCCCGTCCACGGCGGCAAAATTTAATTTGCGCCCGCGATAGCGCCCGCCAATGATTCGCAAGGTCTGCGTCTGTGTTTTTTGTCGCCGCGCGTGCAAATTGCCCACCAGTTTCTCTCCCCCGTACTCAGAAGTGGTAGGATAGCGCCTTTGTTGATCAGCGATAAGGGTTAGCACTCCCGCCATGTTTTTTAAACGCTTTAGAAAGAACTCTGACACCGACAAGCAAAAGCCGGCCGAACAACCGGAAGAAGCCGTCGAGAATGAGGTTAGCCCCGACCCCGAGCCTGCCCCCGAGGCCCGGGAACCTGCACCCGTACCCGAGCCCCCAGTAGCGGATGCTCCCGAGCCTGCGGCCGACACGCCTGTGCCGGTCGTCGAGCCCACTGCCCCTGAGCCCGAACCTGCGCCCGCGCCGGAACCGGAAAAACCCGCCAAAGAGGGTTTTTTCAGCCGTATTAAAAAGGGCCTGGCGCGCACCAGCAATAACTTCTCAGAAGGTATTGGCAATCTCTTTTTAGGTAAAAAGGAGATTGACGACGAACTGCTGGAGGATATCGAATCGCAGTTGCTGGTCGCCGATGTGGGCATGGAGGCCACCGAGGAAATCATCGAGGACTTAACCGACCGGGTCGCCCGCAAACAGCTGGCCAACCCAGAGGCGCTGCTGGACGCGCTTAAGGTATCGCTAAGCGAAATGCTGCAACCGGCCGAAGCCCCCTTGGTGATTGATACCAGCCGCCAGCCCTATGTGATTTTAGTGGTGGGCGTAAACGGCGTGGGCAAGACCACCACCATCGGTAAGCTAGCCAAACGCCTGCAAAACGAAGGCAAGTCGGTGATGCTGGCCGCCGGGGACACCTTCCGTGCGGCGGCGGTAGAGCAACTGCAAGTGTGGGGCGAGCGCAACAGTATTCCGGTTATCGCCCAGCACACAGGCGCCGACAGCGCCTCGGTCATCTACGATGCGGTGCAGGCCGCTAAGGCTCGGGGCATAGATGTATTAATCGCCGACACCGCCGGGCGTTTGCACAACAAAGATCATTTGATGGAAGAGCTGTCCAAGGTGCGCCGGGTGATGGGCAAGCTGGACGAAACCGCACCCCACGAAACTTTGCTGGTGCTGGACGCCGGCACCGGGCAAAACGCCGTCAGCCAGGCCAAGCACTTTATCGAATCGTCCCAGGTGTCGGGTATTGCCCTAACCAAACTGGACGGTACCGCTAAAGGCGGGGTCATTTTCGCGCTGACCAAACAGTTTAACCGGCCGGTGCGCTTTATCGGCGTGGGCGAGGGCATTGACGATTTGCAGCCGTTTCGCGCCGCGCCGTTTGTCGAGGCACTGTTTAACCGGTGATACGCTTTCAGTCCGTCAGCAAGCGCTACGACACCGGCCAAGAGGCCCTAAGCCGGGTCGACTTTCATATCGAGCGCGGCGAAATGGTGTTTTTAACCGGCCACTCAGGGGCCGGTAAAAGCACCTTGATGAAGTTGATTATGCTGATGGAGCGCCCCACCCAGGGGCAGATACAAGTGGGCGGCCGCGCCACCGAACGCATTCGCGGCTCGGCCATTGCCCACTACCGCCGCAATATTGGGGTGGTGTTCCAAAACCACCAGCTGCTGTTTGATCGCAGCGTGTTCGACAATGTCGCCCTGCCCTTAAGGGTAGCGGGCTACCACGACGCCGACATCGGCCGCCGGGTGCGCGCTTCGCTGGATAAAGTGGGGCTGCTACGCAAAGAGCGGCAAAACCCCATCACCCTGTCGGGCGGCGAGCAGCAGCGCGTGGGTATCGCCCGCGCAGTGGTTAACAAGCCTGCCCTTATTCTCGCCGACGAACCCACGGGTAACCTGGACCCCGAGCTGTCGGCCGAAATCATGCGCTTGTTTCGTCAGTTTAACGAGCTGGGCATGACCCTGGTCATTGCCAGCCACGACATTGACCTGATCGGACGTATGAATAAGCGTGTACTGAGCCTGGCCGAGGGCCGGGTCGTCGCCGGGGCTAACCCGAATAGCAGCGGGAGAGCCGAACCGTGAGAGCCAAAGAGGCACCTCGCCCCCAGGGGGCCGTACAGAGTAAAACCCAGTGGCGCGATCGCTTAGCCAGCTGGCAGGCCCACCACAGCACCTGTGCACTGGAGAGCTTACTGCGTCTGCTGCGCCGCCCGCTGCAAAGCTTTTTAACCTGGCTGGTCATCGCCGTGGCTACCGCCCTGCCCGCGACGCTTTATGTGGCTTTGCAAAATGTCGAGTCTCTGGGCTATCAGTGGCAGGATTCCAGCCAAATATCAGTCTTTATAAGCGCCGACGCCAGCGATCAGGCTTTGACTCAGTGGCGCGACGATTTACGCTCGCGCGACGATATTGCCGAGCTAACCTATATCAGCCCCCAACAAGCACTGGATGAGTTCCGTACCCACTCGGGCCTGGGGGATGTGTTGGACGATTTAGAACAAAACCCACTGCCCGCGGTACTGTTGGTGCAGCCCAGCCTTGCCGCCAGCCAGGGCCAGCCCTTGCAGGGGTTGCTGGACACCCTGCAACAACACCCACTCAGCGACGACGCCCGCCTGGATATGCTGTGGGTGCAGCGCTTGGAGCAACTGCTGACCCTCGCCAGCCGGGCGGTGTTTTTCTTTGCGCTGTTACTGGGTCTGGGGCTGCTGCTGGTAATCGGCAACACCATTCGCCTGGCCATTGAGAGCCGGCGCGACGAGATTTTGGTGGTCAAACTGGTGGGCGGCACCGACGCCTACGTGCGCCGCCCGTTTCTGTATACCGGCCTGTGGTACGGCCTGGGGGGCGGAGTCATCGCCTTGGTACTGCTGGCTCTGGGGCTGAACTGGCTGGCCACCCCGGTGTCTCAGTTAGCCAATTTGTATCAAAGTGACTTCAGCCTGCAGGGACTCAGCTTTATTGCCAGTTTACAGCTGGTGCTACTGGCGGGGCTGATTGGGCTGGCTGGCGCCTGGCTTGCCGTAGGCCGTCATCTGGCGGCCATAAAACCGCGCTAAACTGGCGCTGGGTTGCAGAAATTCGCATGCCCTGAAAGGGCGCAAGTCTCCGGAAAGGTACACCTCCCGTAAATATGCGTAAAGTGCCGGTTTTAGCGGCTTAGCGGTGAACTTTCGGCTATTGGAAGTCTCTAATAACTAGTGCTAGACTAATTGCCCCGTGAAATTACCACTGGGCCGAAACAAGGTTATCACTTAGGAGTAGACACACTATGGGCACAAGCCTACAGCCATTGGGGAACCTCGCGCCAGGCGGCAACCTCAACGCCTATGTGCAGGCTGTCAGCAATTTCTCTGTACTCACTGTTGAGGAAGAGCAGTCACTCGCTGAAGACCTTTACTACAACGACAACCTGGACGCCGCCCGTAAACTGGTGATGGCGCACCTGCGTTTTGTTGTGCATATCGCCCGTTCTTACAACGGCTATGGCTTGCCGCTGGGCGACTTGGTGCAAGAGGGCAATGTCGGCCTGATGAAAGCGGTCAAGCGCTTTAACCCCGAAAAAGGTGTGCGCCTGGTCTCTTTTGCGGTGCACTGGATTAAAGCCGAGATCCACGAATACATTCTGAAGAACTGGCGTATCGTAAAAGTGGCAACCACCAAAGCCCAGCGCAAACTGTTCTTCAACCTGCGCGGCGCCAAAAAACGCTTGGCGTGGCTGACCAACGACGAGGCCAAGGCGGTCGCCGAAGACCTGAACGTTGAAGTAAAACATGTGCGCGAAATGGAAAGCCGCCTGTCATCTTACGATGCGGCCTTTGACGCGCCCGAAGGCGATGACGACGACAGCAGCTATGTCGCCCCGGCCCACTATCTGGAAGACGCCCGCCAGGACCCGGCCGCCCAACTTGAAGCGGCCGACTGGGAACAAAACAGTGTCAACGGCCTGGAAAGCGCCATGGCGCAGCTGGACGATCGCAGCCGCGATATTTTGCAGCGCCGCTGGCTGGGGGATGACAAATCCACCCTGCACGAACTGGCCGCCGAGTACGGTGTCTCTGCCGAACGCATTCGCCAGCTCGAGAAAAACGCCATGAAGAAAGTCAAAAATATGATGATGGAAGCCGCCTAAAACACGCGCTACCAGAATCAACAAAAGGCCGCGCACCGCGCGGCTTTTTTATGTCAGCCGGATCTAACCATGCACCAGCTTTTTCTTATCGCCGCCGCCGCCTCAGGCTTTATCGCCGTCGCTCTTGGGGCTTTCGCCGCCCATGGTTTAAAAGGCAAGCTTACCCCCACATTGCTGTCGGCGTTTGAAACCGCCACCCAGTATCAGATGTATCACGCCCTCGCATTGCTGGCGGTGGCGCTACTGATAAAGCTTCAGCCCTCGACCTGGTTAAACGCCAGTGGCTGGCTGTTTATTGCCGGTAGCCTGCTGTTTAGTGGCAGCCTGTATGCCCTGGCACTCACCGGCATTCGTCTGTTTGGCCCCATTACCCCGATTGGCGGAGTTTGCTTTTTAATGGGCTGGCTCTGTTTGCTTATCGCTTCAGTTAAACTTATTAAGTAACCTTACATGAACGAAGAATATCGTCCCGAATACAAAAAGAAATCCATCCGCAGCTTTGTGATTCGCGCCGGCCGTATGACCGATGGCCAGAAAAAAGCTTTTGATACTTACTGGCCTGTTTACGGCGCCAGTTTATTCGATGGGCCCTTGGAGCCCGAACAAGCGTTTGGCCGCAGCGCCCCACAGGTGCTGGAAATTGGTTTTGGTATGGGCGACTCGCTGCGCGAGATGGCCGAAAACGAACCCGATAAAGACTTTATTGGCATTGAGGTGCACCCGCCTGGCGTGGGCCGTTTAATTTATACCGCCGGTGAAGCCGGTGTTCGCAACCTCAAGGTGTATATGGCGGATGCCACCGACGTGCTGGATGACTGCATTGCCGATAATAGCCTGACCCGTTTGCAAATTTACTTTCCCGATCCCTGGCACAAGAAAAAGCACCACAAACGCCGCATTGTGCAACCGGACTTTGTGCAGAAGATTCGCCGTAAACTTAAAACCGGTGGAGTTTTACACCTGGCCACCGACTGGGAAAACTACGCCGAGCACATGAAAGAAGTGATGGACGCCGCCGAGGGGTATAAAAACACCCAGGCCGACGGCAGCTTTGCCCCCCGCCCCGCGTATCGCCCTATTACCAAGTTTGAGAAGCGCGGTGAGAAGCTGGGGCACGGGGTATGGGATTTGGTTTATGAAAAAATTGGCGAACGGTAAACAGCCTGGACGCTGGACGCTGGACGCTGGACGCTGGACGCTGGACGCTGGACGCTTAATGAGTTTTGCAGGAGCTTTGAATATTGGCAAGCAAACACCTGGGTAGCTCGCTTATAAAACCGCGGCTTTTAACCAGCGCGTTGATTATGATAGGGGCTGGGGCGGCCTTTATTGCGGGCGCCCTCCCCATGGTTTGTCTGCTGGGGATCGGAGCTCTCATCGTCGGGCTTTACGGCTTGCAGAGACTTTCCGGCGGCGCGGCAATAGGTCTGTGGCTTTTTTGTCTGGTGGCGGGCTTTACTGTGGCGCTCTACCGTCCGATGGAGTTTGACTACCCGGTTATCCATTTTTTTAGCTCGCTTGATTTCACTCTCTACTTAAACGTGGGTAAGGCCCTGGCGGGGCTGGCGGTTTTTATCTGGCTTTGGCGGGCGCACCCCAGCCCCAAAAACATGGCGCTGTCGTGTGCTCTGGCAAGCGGGGCCATTGTGGCCGTGCTCGGGGTGGCTCACTGGGTGTTTGGGGTAGGTTGGGCCATTAAATGGCCAGACGGAATTATCTGGTTTGCGCTGATCAACGCCGGGGCGACGGTACTCGCGGAAGAGGCGTTTTTTCGCTTACTGCTGCAAAATAAGCTGGCATCCTTGCTCCCACTCCATTATCGCCCCCGACTGATCGCCGCCCTGGTGGCCACCTTGGTATTTGCCCTCGCCCATGCACCGCCGACTCATCCCAGCTTTTTACTGTTTTTATGGGCGGGGGGTTTGTACGCCTGGGTCTACGCGGCGACGGGGCGCTTTAGCATGGCTCTGCTCACCCATTTTGGAGTCAATATTTTGCACTTTACCTTACTGCGTTATCCTCTCTAGTCTCACCTGAACGCCAATCGGTTAGGCCGTATTTTGCCAGCAATTGCGCCAACTCACCCGAGGCACGGGCCTCGGTCATATACTCAGATAACCAGCGAGCGTAGGTCGCCGACATGTCGTGCTCGGGTGAAAAAGCAATATACAGGCGCTTGAAATTCTCACCCTGGCCCACCGAGCCCGCGCGTCGATACTGGTCTAAAGCGCCATTAAGTCGCAGCCAATGATGCATAACATTGGCATCCTCAAGCAGCACGTCAATGCGCTTGCGCTTAAGCATGTTCAGGCCTCGCTCGAGCGGGGTGTTGCCCGATAACACGGTAATACGTCCGACATTATTCTCGTCGTTAATATAGGCCTCGATCTCTTCGCTATAACTGTAGCCGCCCATGACTCCCAAGCTGACCTCTTGCAGGGAAGCCAAGCCGCGATACTGCCAAGCGTTATCACTCTCTACCCAGAAACTGTTGGCCGCCCGCCCCTGCTCCTGGGCCGGAAAAACAAAGTCTGGCGCCTCGACCTTGGTAGCTCCAATCACCGCCGAGTAGCGTCCCACCTGAGTGCCATAAAGCGCCCGCAGCCAGGGCAGCACCTGATACTCCACGGTTATCTCGTGCGCGGCAAAAGCGCGCTGGGCTATTTCCACCATAAAGCCGGGCGCTTGCGTATCGGGCACACAGTTATAAGGGCACCATTGATCTGCCGCCAGCGTTATCGTCTGTGCCCTCACTTGGGAACACAGTGCCGCGAGCAATATAAAGCAAAAACATCGTCCCCACTGGACGATAGCTGACCGATCCATAGAAACTACTTCCATTCGGGTAGAGGGTTGAGCACAATTCTTGAATAACGAAATAGAAGACGCACAAGAGGTGCCAAATTGGCCTCATTGCCACTGATTTTGCAGCGATTTGGCAAAAATGTCAGCATTTTTTACAAACTTGTACCGCCACTATTGGCATACTGTCGCCATAGACGTTAAGGACAGCCCATGTTAATTGGATTCTATATTACTACTGCCCTGGTGTTACTACTCGCATTGCTACCCATTTTGCGAATAGAGTTTTGGCCAATACGAGCCCTGGATTTTCCGCGCCTGCAAATTGCCTGTTTCGCCGCAGCACTACTCATCGCCGAGGCCCTGCTGCTCCCGCTCACTCAATGGTCCACGCAGATTTTGCTAACCGGCGGCGCTGTGGCACTGGCCATTGAGTTATGGTGGATTATTCCCTATACCCGGCTGGCGCCCGTGGAGGTGAATGCAAGCCTTGAAACAGACGACGCCCCGCGCATCAGCATCGTAACCGCCAACGTTCTCACCCCCAACCGTCAGGCAGAGCGCTTGCTGGCGCAAATAAGAGAGCACCAACCGGATATTTTTGTCACCCTGGAGTCCGACAGCTGGTGGGAAAGCCAACTGGATAGCCTTAGGGATGACTACCCCCACTCGGTAAAATGCCCGCTCGATAACCTTTACGGTATGCACGTGTATTCACGTTTGCCGCTCAGCGATACCCACACCGAATTTTTGGTTGAAGACGATAAACCCTCGGTGCACACCTTGGTGCAATTACCCTCGGGGGAGAAGCTGCGCTGTCACTTTCTGCATCCGGCGCCCCCCAGCCCTACCGAGAACGACGAATCATCCGAGCGCGATGCCGAACTGTTAGTAGTGGCGAGAAACCTGCGCGGCAACACCGAACCGGTGATTGTCACCGGCGATCTCAACGATGTCGCCTGGTCACGCACCACCCGCACCTTTCGCAAAATCAGCGGCTTGCTGGACCCGCGCATCGGCCGGGGAATGTTTAACACCTTTCACGCCAACTTTTGGTTCTTGCGCTGGCCCCTGGACCATGTATTTCACTCCGAACATTTTCGTTTGGCACGTATGTTTCGGCTGGAACCATTCGGTTCGGATCACTTTGCGCTGTATACCGAGTTGACGTTTAATCCCGCTCACCAGTCTCAGGGAACATCGCCCGAGGCCGAGCAAGAAGACTTACAGTTAGCGCGCGAGAAAACCCGCGACGAAGCTGTTAAGCCTGACGATGTCCCAGAACCTGGGAACTGAGCCAAATTCAAACCCTCAAAGAAAAAACACAGGAGATTCATACAATGCTAAAACCTTACCTCGGACTCGCCCTTATCGCCTTGCTGGCAGGGCCGGCCTATGTCAATGCCCAATCCATGCCCGACTTTCCTCATTTAAACGTTACCGGACAGGCAAAAGAAGAAGTCGCCCCGGATATGGTGCGCCTGCAATTTCAGATTATCGCCACCGATGAGAATGCCGAAACGGCGGTTAATACCGTCACCGAACGGGCGGGACACATTGTCGCCATGGTAAAGAAGCTGGGCCTTGAGCGCAGCGATATCGAGTCTTGGGCGATCGACAAACAAACCCGGCGCGACCGCGACCCCGAGAGCAACATGCTCAAAATATCCGGCTACCAAGTCAATCAGCGGATGATTTTGACCATCCACGGGCTGGATATTTACGAAAACATCGTTAACGAGCTGCTGCGCATGCCCAATACCGAAAACCTTAACGCCGAGTTTGATATCAGCACTCGCGAGAAACTCACCCGTCAGCTGACCGCCAAAGCCGGTAAAGACGCCCGCCAGCGTGCCGAAGATATGGCCTATGGTCTGGATGCAAAGCTTGGGGATGTTTACGCCATTAGTGCTGGCAATCATTACCCCCAGCCCATAGCAAAATTTGGCATGAGCGAAGCGCAGTTTGATCGCGCCGGCGGCAGCCGCTTTGAACTTTTTGCCCCGCAGGCCATCACCTTAGAAAAACAAATCAACGTAATCTTTGAAATTAAGCCCTAAACCACATCAGATTTAGCGGTTGTCCCATTTTGCCCTCAGGGGCAATCGCTGCTATCTTTAAAACCTACCCGATTGCTTTCGCCGGGGCACTGCGCCACCAGATATGGCTCAACCTATGCTCAAAAAATTAAGGGAAGACTTTCGCCTGGCCATGAGTATTTTTTTGGCCGGTTGCGCCACTGTCGCGATAGCTCCGTTTGCATTGATTCGCGCGCTCTCAGGCCAATGGCTTTTAGCGGCGCTGGATGCGGCTATCGCTGTGGGAATGGCGATCATGCTACGCCACCTAATATTGCATGGACAAACGCCCCTATCCCGCTTTGTCTCCGGGCTGTTTTACAGCCTTGCCGCACTGGGGATGTGCCACCTTAACCCGCAGCCAATGATCTACTGGATTTTCCCTGTAGTCATAGCCAACTTTTTTCTTCTCCAAATTAAGGTGGCCGTAGGCATTAACTCTCTGGTTCTGGCGGCTTTACTGCCTCTGCGAAACGCTTTTCCTGGAAGCCTGGAATTTATCGATCTAATGGTTTCGCTTATTTTGGTATCGGCCTTTGCAGGCATTTTCGCGTGGAAAACCGACGACCAACACAAACAGCTGGATAAATGGGCCCACCTGGATTCGTTAACGGGCATCGGCAATCGTCGCAAGTTTTTTCTGGAACTGAATAAACGCAAAAGTGTATCGACCTGCTCACTGGCCGTTATTGATTTAGACCATTTCAAAAACATTAACGATCAAAGCGGACACGAGGCGGGGGACAATATATTGCAATCAGTCGCTAAGCTTTTTAAATCCCGTTTACGGGCTGATACCGATGAAATTTTTCGCTACGGCGGAGAAGAGTTTTTACTCTTGTTAAACAATACCGATTTGAAAGGAGCTTGCCTCGCAGCAGAACAGCTACGTCAAACGCTGGAACAAGAAATCGGCGTGACGGCCTCTTTCGGCTGCGCCGAGTACCGCGATCAAGAACCTTGGGATAACTGGATTCAGCGGGCCGACAATGAGCTATACGAGGCCAAAAACGCCGGGCGTAACTGTGTACGCCCCATTATGCCCACCTAGTAATAAAGTCGATCGTCCTGATCAACTTTATTGTCGCCCTTGATTATCAATTGTCGGGTTAACAGACACTACCAATGACGCGCGTGAAAACGCAGATGCTCTTCTATAAAACTGGCGATAAAATAATAGCTGTGGTCGTAGCCCGGCTGCAGGCGTAACTCAAGCGGGTACCCGCTTTTATCCGCCGCCTTTTGTAAGGCCTCGGGTTTTAGTTGCTCCCGTAAAAAATTATCGGCATCGCCCTGATCAACCAATGCCGGAACATCACCACCCTTTGCCATTAACACACTGGCGTCATACTCTTGCCACAGTTTTTCATCCGACCCCAGATACGCACTGAACGCTTTTTTACCCCAGGGGCAATCAACGGGATTGCTGATGGGACTGAACGCCGTTACCGAACTGTAGCGACCGGCATTTTGCAAAGCCACAGTCAAGGCGCCATGCCCACCCATGGAGTGGCCGCTAATGGCACGCTGTTGGGTGACGGGAAAATACTGCTCGATTAACTCGGGCAGCTCTTTTACCACATAGTCGTACATTTGATAGTGACGCGCCCAGGGCTCGGCGGTGGCATTGACGTAAAATCCCGCCCCCAAACCCAAATCGTAAGCGCCGTCGGCATCGTCCGCGACGCCCTCCCCCCGCGGGCTGGTATCGGGGGCGACCAGCGCCACCCCCAGCTCGGCGGCTATACGCTGGGCGCCGGCCTTTTGCATAAAATTTTCGTCGGTGCAGGTAAGACCAGAGAGCCAGTAGACTACCGGCACACTCTTACCCTCGGACACCACCGGCGGCAGATAAACCGCAAACTCCATGGTGCAATTCAGCACACTGGACTGATGGCTGTAGCGTTTGTGCCAACCACCAAAACACTTATTGCTGCTGATCGGTTCGATGCTCATTAGGCCTCCTGCTGAAAGTGAATCACCGAGCGAATGCTCTCGCCCTCGTGCATCAAATCAAACGCTTCGTTAATATCATCCAGAGGCATGGTGTGGGTAATAAAGTCACTCAGCTTAAATTTGCCCGCCAGGTAATCTTCGACAATGCCCGGCAGCTCGCTGCGACCTTTTACACCGCCAAAGGCCGTGCCTCGCCAGACTCGGCCGGTCACTAACTGAAACGGCCGGGTGCTGATTTCCTGCCCGGCCCCGGCAACGCCAATAATGACCGACTCGCCCCAGCCCTTGTGGCAGCACTCAAGCGCCGAGCGCATTACATCCACATTGCCGATACACTCAAACGAGTAGTCCACCCCGCCGTCGGTTAGCTCGACAATAACCTCTTGAATCGGTTTGTCGTAGTTTTTAGGGTTAATGCAATCGGTTGCCCCCAGCTGCTTGGCCAGCTCGAACTTTTTCTCGTTGATATCAATCGCCAGAATACGTCCGGCACCTGCCATGGCCGCCCCGATAATGGCCGACAGACCAATACCACCCAAACCGAAAATCGCTACGGTGTCGCCCTTTTGCACTT
Source organism: Gilvimarinus xylanilyticus (assembly GCF_024195295.1). Lineage (GTDB taxonomy): Bacteria > Pseudomonadota > Gammaproteobacteria > Pseudomonadales > Cellvibrionaceae > Gilvimarinus > Gilvimarinus xylanilyticus. The sequence continues at coordinate 165,965 of NZ_JAMFTH010000002.1, forward strand.
TCGCGGTATTGAGCACCGCGCCCATACCCGTGGTTACACCGCAACCGAGCAGACACACTTCTTCCAGCGGCGCAGACTTGTTCACCTTAGCCAGAGAAATTTCGGGTAATACCGTGTACTCAGAGAAAGTCGAACAGCCCATATAGTGATAGATAGGCTCGCCGTCTTTGTAAAAGCGGGTGGTGCCGTCGGGCATCAAACCCTTACCCTGAGTCTCGCGAATTTTCTGACACAGATTGGTTTTGCCCGAGGTACAAAACTTACACTCACCACACTCGGGGGTGTAAAGCGGAATCACATGATCCCCCACCTGAACACTGGTAACGCCCTCGCCTACCTGCTCGACAATACCACCGCCCTCGTGGCCCAAAATAGCGGGCCAGTTGCCCTCCGGGTCATCCCCGGACAGGGTAAAGGCGTCGGTGTGACAAACACCCGAGGCGATCACGCGCACCAAAACCTCGCCGGCCTTGGGCGGCATAACATCGACTTCTTCAATGCTGAGTGGTTGGCCCGGACCCCAGGCGACAGCGGCTTTTGACTTAATCATGACAGTTTCTCCAATGTTTTTTGCGTATGGGACTATTGTAATTAGCATCATCAAAGTAATAATAGAGCCCCTATGCAAAACATTTTTACATCAGAGTAATAATAGTGATTAATTGGGAAGGTATTAACGAATTTGTCGCCGTCGCCGAGGGCGGTAGCTTTACCGCCGCCGCGGATAAGCTGGGGCTGTCGATTGCCCATGTAAGCCGACGTATCAAAGCGCGCGAGACGCGCATGAACACCCGCCTGCTCAATCGCACTACCCGTAAAGTCAGCCTGACCGAAGAGGGCCAGGTGTTTTACCAGCACTGTCGGCAAATTCTGGACGCTCTGGCAGGCGCTGAAAATGCCTTGGACGACCTGCAATCCAGCCCCACCGGCGCGCTGCGCATGACCGCACCCGTGTCCTTTGGCGACACCTACATCGCCCCGCTAGTAAACGACTTTGCCCGCCAGCACCCCAAACTGCGCGTCGAGCTTAAACTCACCAACCAACGCTTGGACATTATGGACGAGGCGCTGGATTTAGCCGTGCGCCTGGGGCCTTTGGAGGACAGCCGATTGATTGCGCGCAAGCTGGGCGAGCGAGCGCCGACTGTTTGCGCCGCGCCCGAGTACTTGGCCCGGGCCGGTCAACCTCACACCCTGGGCGAGCTTAATGAGCACAACTGCCTGCTTGGCACTCTGGATTACTGGCGCTTTCGCGACAATGGTCGCGCGCGCACCATTCGCGTCAGTGGTAATCTGCGCTGCAACAGTGGCCCCAGCCTGCTGGATGCCGCCCGTAAAGGCCTGGGGCTGGTGCAGCTGCCAGACTACTACCTGCGCGCCGACTTAAGCGCGGGCAATCTGGTGCCCCTGCTGCAGCCCTATGCACCCGAGCACGAGGGCATCTGGGCTCTCTACCCGCCCACCCGCCGACTCTCACCCAAAGTGCGACTGCTGTTGCACTATCTCGAAGAGCAGCTTCCCGAGCGACTTGCCTAACCTTAAATAGATTCTCCTCAACTTCTGCCCGCCGCGCCCGATAACTTTTATGCCGGCAGCAAAGGCTTCTCCGTACTGTCGCGAAAATCGACTAGACTAAAACGGCTGCGCCCTATTGGAGACACGCATGTTTCGTTCGCTCAAAGCAAAATTACTCGGCGTTATTGCCCTGGCCTTTGCCTTACTGCTGGTACTTTTGGTGGCCCAGCTCACCTACAGCTTAAACAGCATGAAGTCGCAGCTGGTAAACCAAACGCAAACCACCATGGAAAACGAAGTGTTGGGGCGACTGGAAAGCGAAGCCGCCAGTCTAGGCAACGCCATCTCGGGCTACCTGAACAGCCTATTTCGAGTTTCTAATACGCTCGCCAGCACCCTGGCAGCCAATGCGATTAACAGCTCGAGTCAGACTGAATCGGGACTCGACCGCGCGCAGGTGAATCAGCTGGTCGCGTCAACCCTCGCCAGTCATCCGGACATTAGCGCCCTTTACGCCCAGTTTGAAGCCAACGCCTACGATGGCCTGGACGGCGAGTACCTAGGCAGCGATGCCATTCACTCAGTGCCCGACACCGGCAGCCTGGAGATTTACTGGATACGTGATGAAAGCGGCCAACTAGTGCAGGAACGCGTGCTGGACTCCAGCGAAAAATACTTGGATGACACCGACGAATTCGGCCAGCGCGAAGCCGAGTGGTTTCTCTGCTCCAAAGACAAGGGCCGCGCCTGTATGCTCGAGCCCTACTTTTACGAGATTCGCGAAGGCTACAGCGAGCTAATGACCAGCCTTACCAGCCCGGTTATGGTGGACGGCAGTTTTCGCGGGGTGGTGGGTATTGATGTGAACCTACCCGTCATTCAATCGTTGATCGACGAACTGCAACAGGAACTCTACCAGGGCAAAAGCCGGGTAACTTTATTAAGTGAAAAAGGCCTGATCGTCGGTTCCAGTGAGTACGCCGACCACCTTACCCGCCCTCTGAAAGAGGCCCGCGGCACTCTGGGCAACCGGCTTACCCAGCTGCACCAACAGCGCGATGCTTTTATACACCAAGATGGCACCTACTTTGTCGCCCATCCTCTCACCATTGAGGCGTCGGGCACTACCTGGTCACTGCTGCTCGAACTGCCGGAAGATATTGTACTCGCCTCCACAGACACTCTTACTGCAACCATTGACCACAATGTCGCCACCCTGCTCAGCACCGAAATTATTATCGCACTGGTCAGTACGGCGATAATTATGTTCGTACTGCTGTTACTGGTGCGCTCAATCGTCAGCCCCATCCGGCAATTGGACCAGCGGGTTCATAACCTCGCCAGTCAAGACGGCGACCTGAGCACCAATATCAATATGCAAACCCACGCCGAGTTGATGTCGCTTAGCAGCGGGTTTAACGACTTTATCGCCAAGCTGCGGCATATGGTTTTAGAGCTGAAAAATATCGGCACTAACGCCAAACACTCTGCCGCACAAATCAAAACCATTAACGCCCGCGCCGCCGAAGCCACTGGCGAGCAGCAACGCGAAATCGACAGCGTGGTGACCGCCACCAATGAAATGTCGCAAACGGCCTCAAGCGTGTCGCAGCTGGCCGCCGATGTCGCCAGCAACGCTACCAGCTCGCTGGATACGGTAAAACGCTCGCGCGAATCGCTGGCCAATTCGGTGACTCAGGTAGAGGCATTAACCGAGGATATGCTGTCGGCCAGTGACAGCATTCGCGAAGTGTCCGACCGCACCGAAGATATCAACCGCATTTTGGATGTGATTCGCGCGATTGCCGAGCAGACCAACCTGCTGGCATTAAACGCCGCCATCGAGGCGGCGCGCGCAGGCGAGCAGGGACGCGGCTTTGCGGTGGTGGCCGACGAAGTGCGCAGCCTGGCCAGTAAAACCCAGGACAGTACCAATGAAATTAACGACTTAATTTCCAATTTAAAAGAGGGCGTGGCGCGCTCGGTGTCGATTATTGCCAGCAGTAACGAAAAAGCCGAAGACACCAAGCTCAATACTCAGGAATCTTACCGCTCACTGAAAACCGTGGTGGAAGATGTCAACGCCATTGCCGACAACATTACCCAGGTCGCCACCGCTGCCGAAGAGCAAAGCGCGGTAAGCGAAGAGATTAGCCGCAACCTGACCATTATTGGCGATGCCGCCAACCGCCTGGCCAGCATGACCGCCGAATCGGATCAGGCCGGGGTAGAGCTGGAAAGTGTTATGCAGCAGCTGGACGAACAGCTAGCGTCGCTGCGCACTTAAGGCGCGGAGCAAACACCCATTAAGGGTTTAGCGGTTGCAGCTGGGTATGCTGGCGGGTTTGCATTTGCTGCAAGGCGCGGCGATAAGCGTCCAGTTGGGCAACCAAATCGGTGTTGGACTGAACCTTGGCTCGGGGAAGATAGATTCGCTGCTCCAACGCCAGCATTAAGGCGCTAAACTCTTTTTGCCGTTGATGTTGGTCTCGGTACTGGACGGGCCAGCAATGATGCCATTGGTGTAAAGCTTGTTCGCTGGCGCGCTCGGGTTTTGCCAGAGCGTGGCGGGCGCGTCGAAAGCGCGCCGGCTCGGTTTGCAAATAGGCGTTATATTGTTTTCTCAGCCATAGGCCCAGCAGCGCCAAAACCAGTAATCCCACCAGCGCCAGCACAGCATAAAAGAGTTTTTGCAGTGCCGTGGCCGGGGGCTTGGCAGCCTCAAACACGGTGCCCTCGGCAACCACTTCAACTATCTCGCCAGAACTGGGTTGATAGTAGCGCAGCGCTATATCGGCAAATGGAACCCGCCCCGAGGCTTTAACCAGAACATCCTGTTGCTCGGTGCGTACACCATTGACTCGATCACCTTCGACTTCATCTTGACTCACCGGGCTCTGCTGATAAGACGACACTGACTCATCTTCCAACGCCTTAAGCAAGGGCGGCAAAAACAAGGATGAACTGCCGCTGACGCGCACGGTTAACGAGCGGCTGACACTATCGCCCACCGTTAACTGATCCGGTGCGCTGAACGATTGCTCGAACCTAATATCCTCGGCAATAATCAACGGCTGCAAACTCTGCGCAGCGGGAGGAACATAAGCATTAAAAATAACCGGCGGGGGAGTCACCTCAAGGTTCTGCGGCTTTCCATCCTCGCCACTATAGTGCAACTTTAACGTCGGAAAGTTTAAGGTAAAACTGCCCGCCGTCATGGGCACCACCGTATAGTCTTTGACAATACCGGACCAGGTTTGACCGTTAACACTTTCCGATACTGGATAAGAGCTTTTGTTACCCGCGAGACTGATAATGTTCACCGCCTCGACCTCATCAAAATAAACCGACTGGGTAAACCAGGTGGGCACCAACACCTTGACCGATAGAGTGTTCAGCTGCCCAACCATAACCTGTTCGTCTTTTACCGACGAGCTCACCCGGGGTTCAGCCAGCGCAGACAAGCAGAAAAATCCGAGCAATAGGGACAAAATCCATCTATTCATTAGCGTCACCTACCGGATTATTCGCCTCGTTGGCAAACTTGGCCGAGAGAAAATCACTCATATCCGAGTCCACACTGCGCATCCACTTTTCCCGCGCATCTTCCGACAGGGTATCGCCCACCTGATACTGCTGCGACTTACCCGTTTGCTCCTCGGGCTTGGCCTGTCTATCGTCTACCTCCAGCGAGATACTCTGCTCGGCATCAATATTCTCGCCGGCATCAATCAACTCCTGGATTATCGCCTGAGTGATGGCGAGGTTGCGCTCGGCCTTGGCAAAACCGGGCTGTTCTTTTAACACCTGCTGGTAGGCGGCCACGGCGCCGTAATATTGGTGGGCTTTTAGCAGCGCATTGGCGCGATTGTACATAGCCTCTAGCGTGCCAATGGTCGCAAATAAATTGGCGGCTTGATTGTATTTTCCCTCTTCATAAAGCGCGGTGGCTTTCCACATAGGGTCGGCAAATGCTTGCGCCGCCCGCTCAAAATGATTTTTCTGAAACTGCCAATAGCCCTGCTGATCGGGCGTAACAAACCAATCCAGAACATCGGCGCGCGCCGTTTGCGGCTGCATGGCAAAACCGATAAACAGTGCCACCAACACCGGGGCCGCGCCGCGCGAGCCAATCTGAGCACCGGTGGAGGTAAAACCTTTGCGAAACCACAGCGCCATCAACCCCAACACCGGCCAGATAAAATACCAAGCCATATCTTGATAGGGAGCGTTAGGGTTATTGCGCAGAGCCTCGCGCCGCAACTCGCGCACAGCGCTATCCAGCGCCAATAAATCCTGATTGTTAAGCGTAACCTTTTGTGTAATCACTTGATCCAACTCGGCCGCAATAGTCGGGTTGAGCGCAAAATTCAAAGCCTGGCCACTGTCATCGCTCTGATAAGCGCCGCTATCGCTGACAATAACGCCGCCCTGTTCGGTGGCGAACTGCCACCAGATAAAAGGTGTCTCACTCTGATTTAATTTCTCCACCTCGCCCGGTTGCAGATTATCGGCCATTAAAATCACCACGCCCTCACCGGCGCGCTCAACCTCCTGCGCGGCCAGCTCAATGGCGGCGGCCGCGTCGTCGGCGCCCAGCGAAGCGTTATTGGGCATAATGTCCGGGCTCAAAGCTTCGACAAACGGCTGGAAAACGCGATTGTCTTCGGTCATGGGCAAAACTTTATGACTGCTGTCGGCGTAGACAATCAGTGCGGTTTTGGCCCCCGCGCGAAACGAGAGTAAATCGGTAATTTTTTGTTTGGCCCGGGTCAGACGATTGGGCTGAAGGTCGTTAGCCAGCATGGTCTGCCCGAGCTTAAGTACCAGTACCACTGGCGGCGATTTCTCAGCTTCGTCAACCGCTTTGTACCAGGCGGGGCCAGCGGCGGCGAACACTAATAGAAAAGCGATTACCGCCACCAAGTCTACCGGCTTGAACTTATCAAGTAAGCTCTGGCGCGGAGTTAATGCTTTAACCAAATGCGGAGCAATGGTCTTTTGCCAGTTGGCTTTGCTGATCAAGCGACGGCGCAAAGCCCAATAAAGTAGTGCCAGTATGGGCAATGCCAACAATAAGGCGGGACGCAAAAAATGGAAATCAAACATGACGGCGCTCCAGCATCAGCACACGAATAAAACTGATGAAAAACGACAGAATGAACATCCCCAGAGCCGCTACCAGTGGGTAAACGAGTAATGCCTGCTCGCTGCGTTGCACAGGTTTTTCGCTGGTGGTGGCAGCAATTTTATCAATTTCAGTGTAAATACGACCGAGAGCATCGGAGTCTTGGGCGGAATAAAATGCACCGCTGGTAATCTCGGAAATCTTGCGTAAAGTGTCAAAGTCTACCCGGTACTGGCCTTCACCGTTTTCGTCACCGATACCGATGGTGAAAATTTTCACTCCGTCTTCGGCGGCAATATGCGCAGCATTTAAGGGCGACATACGCGAACCGGTGTCGGCGCCATCGGTCAGTAAAATTAACACCCGGTCTTCTACCTGGGAGGATTCAAAGTGTTTGATCGCCAAACCAATAGCATCGCCAATGGCGGTATGTGGCCCGGCAATAGAAACCGCCGATTCGCGCAAAATTTCTTCAGCGCTGGCCAAATCCTGGGTAAAAGGCACCTGCAGATAGGCGCGGGTACCGAACACAATCAAACCAATGCGATCTTCGCGGCGGTCGCGAATGTATTGCGACACCACATTTTTGACGGCCTGCAAACGCTGTATTTTCGCGCCGCTGGCATCGGGAAAATCCTGCTCATCCATGGAGCCGGACAAATCAATTGCCAGCATAATATCGCGGCTAATCACTTTTTCCTGAACAGGCGCCCCCAATTTCACCGGCTCGGCCAAAGCCAACACCAGCAACGCCCAGATCAGCAATCCCGCAACAATATCCCACACCGGTTTACCAAACACCTGGCTGCCCGCCCCTACCCGCGCACCGGAAACCTCGGCGGCCAGATTAAAAAACGGAATGCGTATCGCCAGAGCGCGCTGGCGCAGCGCGGGTAAAAGCCAATACACCAATAATGGCAACGGTAAAAGTGCCAGCAGCCATAGGTGCTTAAAGACAATCATGGCACCGCCTTGTAATTTTGCAGCCAATAAATAGCCTGCTGCTTAAGTGCCTGAGGATCAAACTCGTCGCTGTCGCGCAAACGATAGAAATTGGTAAAGGTAACCTGATGATCGGCCCGTGCGTTTAAATACTCACACCACTGCTCGCCCGTCAGCGCTGCTATTTCGCTGCGGGGTACATGGCTCAACAGGCAGCGCTTGAGAATCGCGCTGATATCGAGCGGGCTGTAATCGTCATTCAGCGCCTGGACCTCGGCAATGGCGTACAGGCGATAGCGGTTTTGATAACGCCGGTAATAGTGGCGCCCCGCCATAATCGCCACGATCAATAAGATGGTACCCAGCAATACCCACCAACCCGGCCCCTGGGGAAACATGGAGACGGGTTCGGCGGGCTCCAGCGGTTCCATCAATTCGAACAGCTGATAAATCTCCAGCCCTTCTAAATCCCTGTTATCCATGGCCCCGTCACTCATTATTTATCTCCGCACCGCCAGGGCCTCGGCCATTTGCATAAAGGTATCTTCGGCGGTGCTCAGCTCCATAACCGATAATTTCATGCGCTCACGCCAATGGCCGATTTTTTCTACCCGTTCGCTAAAGCTCGCCTGCAATTTGGCGTGGGTTTGACGCTGGCTGGTATCCAGGGTCATTTGCAGGCGACCGTCGCTCACCACCATTTGCATGTCCGCTGGCAGCTCGCGGGCCATGGGGTCAACTACCTGCACCAGTACCACATCATTGTGAGCGCAAAGCTCGCCCAGATACACCTCGGTTTGTTCATCCACCTCGTCAAAATCGCTGATCACAATAATCAGCTGATCGTGGCCGGCACATTCTGCCGCCGTTTTAAGCGGCAGGTTTAAATGCATGGGTTGGGAAACCGGAAGGTCACAGTTAAGGGCCAGATTACAGTCGGCCAGCGCACGCACGATTTGCTCCAGCGAGCGGGCGCGTTTGCTGGGTTTATAGGCGTGAACCTGCTCGTCGTTAAACAGTACCGCCCCCACCCGATCACCGCGCTCGAAAATGCCGTAAGCGCAAAGCGCGGCGGCCTCGCTGGCGGTGACGGATTTCATATTGTGGGTCGAGCCAAAAAACATACTCATCCGCTGGTCCACAATCAACAGGGCCGAGCGATCTTTTTCTTCGGCGTAAACACGCACGTGGGGTTTGCCCGTGCGCGCCGTCACGCGCCAGTCTATGGTGCGAATATCATCCCCCACCCGATAATCGCGCAGCTCTTCAAAACTTAAACCCCGCCCGCGCATTCGCGATCCATGGCGCCCGGACAAAATGCTTTTACTGTTGTGGCGGGGCAGAAAGTTGAGTTTACGCGCCCGCCGCTGCAACCCCTTAAGGTGCACAAAGTCGGTGTAGATGCGTGAATCGTGTGAACCTGCGGCGTCATTCCCTGTCGGCTTCATACTACGCCCCTAAGGTAAGGCAACCAGCTCGATAATTTTGTCGATCACGCCGTCGGCGTCCAGCCCCGCCCCCTGAGCTTGATAACTTAGGGCCAAACGGTGGCGCATGACGTCTTTGGCAATGGCGCGAACATCTTCCGGGAGCACATCGGCGCGGCCATTTAACCAGGCCTGGGTGCGGGCGCATTTATCCAGCGAGATGGAAGCGCGCGGCGAAACACCAATTTCAATCCAGCCGGCAAGCTCGGCGTCGTATTTTTCGGGGGTGCGGGTAGCGTAGACCAAGTCGGCCATATAGCGGGCCATGGCGGGGTCGACGTTAACCGCCGCTATTTCCCGGCGGGCGGCAAAGATAACTTCTTGCTCGGTGCGTTCGGTTTCACTGTGGGGCTTGGTACCCTGGGCTTGTTGCTCCTCGCCGCGCACCAGCTCAATCACTTTAACTTCGTCTTCAACGCTCGGGTAGTCGATATTGACCTTCATTAAAAAGCGGTCCAGCTGCGCCTCGGGCAATGGGTAGGTACCCTCTTGCTCCACCGGGTTTTGTGTGGCCAGCACCATAAACAGCGGCTCCATGGCGTGGCTTTTTCCATTAACCGTTATCTGCCGCTCTTCCATGGCTTCCAAAAGCGCTGACTGGACTTTGGCCGGGGCGCGGTTAATTTCATCGGCCAAGACAATATTGGCGAAAATGGGACCCGGGTCAAAGTGAAACTCTCCGCCAGCGGGAGTTTGGTGGAAGACCTCAGAACCAGTGATATCCGAGGGCAGCAGATCGGGGGTGAATTGCACCCGACTGAATTCACTTACCATATTTTTCGCCAAAGCTTTAATGGCGCGGGTTTTAGCGAGCCCGGGCAGGCCTTCAATCAGCAGGTTGCCATTGGCCAGCAGGCCAATCAACAAGCGGTCAACGACTTCTTCCTGGCCAATAATACTGGCGGCGATGCGGGTTTTTAGTGCTTTTACTTGTTCCAGTGTATTCATACCAACTCTTTCAACCTCAATCCTTTTGCTGCTGTTGCAGTTGTCGCACCATTTGCTGAATTTGCTGATTGCCCGGCACCAGGGCATTCAGTTTTTGTGCGTAAAACAAAGCGCGGTCGTACTGATTATTACTGGCGTACAGCTGCGACAGAGTATAGCTCATGTCGGGGTTGCCTGGCTCGAGCTCGTAAGCTTTTTGCAACTGCACGATGGCGTCGGGGATACGCCCCCTATCCTGCAACAACAAGCCATAGGTGTAAACAAAATTAGCACTGGCCTCTGGCCCACTCGCAGCCGCTTTTAATGCCGGTAGCGCGCTGGGTTTATCGCCCCGACGGATATAGCTCATAGCCAGGGCGTAGTGAACGGCGGGCGCTTCGGCGTTTATCGCTAACGCCTGCTCTAGCACTTTTTGCACCTGGGCCTCGTCCTGACGAATTCGATATAAATCGGCCAGATTGACATAGGCGGGCATAAAAATCGGCTCAATTTCAATCGCTTTGCGATAGTGTTTTTCGGCATTGCGCGAGCGCCCCAGCTCTTGCTCCAAATTGCCCAGATTAGTGTGCGCGAAGCCTCGGTCGGCTTGATAAGCCTGCACATCGCGATACTCGTCCAGCGCCTTACGCAGCCGCGCACTGTCGGCTTTATTGAGCGCCGTCTCTGACGGCTGCACCAGCATACGCGCCAGCGAGCGGGCCGCCTGGGTGCGAATCGGCAAGTGGGGGTCATCCAATAGTTCATTCAGCATACGCCACTTATCCGGTGCTGGGTAAGCCGATGCCGCCTCAATCGCCCCCTGACGCTTTAGCGGGTCTTCATCGCGTACCGCGCGGACAATGGCGACCACCGCATTTTGCCCAGGCGTGGCGGCCATACGGTGCAGGGCCGAGGCACGAATAATATCCGGGTAGCGCGGGTCCTGGGCGATTTTAGTCAGCTCTTGGCCGGCGTCGGCCGCGACGGTATCGCCCTTGCGAAAGGCGGTGGCGAAATGCTCACTGCCCAGATATTGGCTGTCTGGGTGCCACTGGCGAATCTGCGTCTCGGACCACTGGGCGGTTTTATCGGTATGGCAACCGTTACAGGCGTTGGGGACATCAAGACTCTGGGTTAAATCCGGGCGGGGCACTTTAAAGCTGTGGTCCCGGCGCGGATCAATCTGCATATAAGTAGTGGCGGGCATATGACAGTCCACACAGGCACTGCCACTAGTGCCCAGCACATGGCCGTGGTGCTTTTTGTTCTCGTAAATGTTTTGAGTATGGCACTGGGTGCACACTTGATTGCCCGGCAGCTTTAGCTGCCCCGAGTGGGGGTTGTGGCAGTTGGTACAGGTAACGCCAGCCTCGTGCATTTTGCTTTGCAAGAAAGAGCCCCAGACATAGTCTTCGTCCCATATCTGGCCGTCGGCGTGGTAAAGCTCTGCGGTGATAAGCGCGGGCTGGAAAGTATTGTGGTAATCGTCGGGCGCTTGGCTGTCTGATAATGCCGAGCGGCGCGAGTGACAGCTGGCGCACACCTGCACTTGGCGGCTGGGTTTAATCTCGCCAATCGCCTGCATTAAGCCCTGATCATTCTCGCGAAACAGTGGCGTTTTGCTACCGATATAGGTGCTGTAGCCTTTATCAGCAATGGATTTATCACCCTCAGCCCACTTAAGATGCTGCTCGGCACTGCCGTGACACGCAGCGCAACTGACATTCACCGCCGAGTAAGTGGAGTGGTAGGACTGACTTTCTAAATCAAAGCCTTTGCGATAATCAGTGGAGTGACAATCGGCGCACATCTGGTTCCAGTTTTGCCCCATATTGGACCAGTGGAACTCGTCGCTCGGGGTTTGCTCGGGGTGCAACACAAACCAGCGCTGCCCACCGTCATCTTGGGGGCGGCTGTCCCAGGCAAAGGGGAAGAACTGATATTTACCCTTGCCCGCGTCGAACATATATTGCTGCAGCGGCTCGTAACCAAAGGTATAGGCAACCGCCAGGGTTTGCATCTTGCCATCAAGCCCCGGCATAGCGATAAACAGCTGTTCTCCCCGGCGGGTAAAGGTCGCCTTCTTACCCTGGTAGCTCAATGATTGATTATCGAAATTTCCCAAGGCCGTTTGCGGCGTGGCGGGCTCCATCGCGTGAAAATGATGGGATTGCTGCCAGTCTTTTACTTGTTCGGCGTGACAGTTGGCGCATTTTACATCGGCCGTTTCGGCAAAAGCAGCAATAGTGTGCAGCGAGGCGAAAACACCCATCAGCAATAACCACACGAATTTCCCTAAACGCCTACCCGGCTGTCGTCCTACTGTCACACTTGGCCTCTTTAATATTTTAACTTTTGCATTTCACGGTTGCGGTATTTTGGCACAGCCGCGACAAGTAAATACAGCGGCGTTCAAGCAAGCACAATAAAGTGACAAACGCGTGAACCGTAAAAAGCTTAGAATCTCTTGGGGTTAACGTAATTTAGGCTATATACTCAATGATCCTGAGGCGATCAGTGTCCGTACTTAAGGACAGTGCTCACCGCACAGAATAGGCAAGATGAAGGAGCGTGCCGATGGTTCGCGCATTTATCTGCCACCCTGCCACAACTAAAGGAGTTAGAACGTGTTTACATTTAAAGCACAGTGGAAAAAGCTTGTCGCTTTGACCGCACTCACCCTGGGCGCATCCGCCACTACCCACGCTGCCGACAAACCCAATATTCTGGTGATATGGGGCGATGATATCGGCGTTCACAATATTAGCGCTTACAACCACGGCATTATGGGTTATCAAACCCCGAATATTGACCGTATCGCCAACGAAGGGGCTATGTTCACCGACGCCTACGCGCAACAGTCCTGTACCGCCGGTCGCGCCTCTTTCGTTTTGGGCCAGCACCCCTTCCGTACCGGTCTTTTAACCATCGGTATGCCAGGTTCGGATCACGGCATCCCCGACTGGACCCCTACTATTGGTGACATCCTGAAAGAGCAGGGTTACACCACCGGGCAGTTTGGTAAAAACCACTTGGGTGATCAGGACAAGCATCTGCCCACCAATCACGGTTTTGACGAGTTCTTCGGTAACCTGTATCACTTGAATGCCGAGGAAGAACCCGAAAGCTACTACTACCCTAAAGACCCCGAGTTCCGTAAAAAGTATGGTCCCCGCGGCGTTATTCACGCGACAGCCGATGGCAAGATTGAAGATACCGGCCCGCTGACCAAAAAGCGCATGGAAACCGCAGACGAAGAATTTTTATCGGCCGCCTTGGATTTTATTGACCGCGCGGTTAAACAAGACAAACCTTTCTTTGTTTGGATGAATACCACTCGTATGCATGTGTGGACTCACCTGAAGCCTGAATCGGATGGCGTAACCGGTAAGGGTTTGTACCCAGACGGTATGGTTGAACACGATAAGGCCGTGGGCGTATTGCTGGACAAGCTGGATGAGCTGAAAATTGCCGATAACACCATTGTCATGTACTCCACTGACAACGGCGCTGAAACTGTCAGCTGGCCCGATGGCGGTACCACTCCATTCCACGGCGAGAAAGGCACCACCTGGGAAGGCGGACACCGCATTCCTCTGCTAGTGCGTTGGCCCGGCGTGATTGAGCCCAATACCAAAATCAACGACATCATCTCTCACGAAGACTGGATGCCCACTTTTGCTGCTGCCGCTGGCGAGCCAGATTTGGTTAGCAAGTTGAAAAAAGGCTATCGTGCCAATGGCGAGAAATGGCGCATTCACCCCGACGGCTACAACTTCTTGCCTTACTTTAAAGGCGAAGCCGAAGCCCCCCGTAAAGAGATTTTCTACTTCGGTGCTACCGGTGAGCTAAACGCGGTTCGCTATATGGACTGGAAAGTTCACTTCGCCACCCTAAGCGGTGACATTACCAAAGCCGTGCGTGAAGTACCTGCGTGGCCGCTGGTAATTAATTTACGCGCCGACCCATACCAGAAAGGTGCGCTGGAGTCAGAGATGTACCTGAAATGGTACGCGGAAAACACCATGTGGATTTTCGTACCAATTCAACAGGAAGTAACCAAATTCCTGTCCACCATTCCTGAGTACCCCTTCCAAATGGGTTCCAGCTTGACCATGGGCGATATCAGCTACAAAACCTTTGCAGAAAAGGATGCGATGAAACGCCTGGAGAACATAGAGGCGACTCTGCCACGCAACTAAGTTTGCGTCGTCTAAATAGACTTTAAAGTCTTACAAGACAAATGCCCCGGCACTCCACCGGGGCATTTTTTTACCTGAATATTGGCGAGGTAACCCCTGATGACAGAGTTTGAGATTTCCTATTTGACCAGTGAAGCCCTGGACCGGATGTGGGACATTATGCAGTTTTGGGTCAGCATCACCTTTGGCCTGATCGCCATGTCGCATATTGCGCGCCGCCATTTGAATGTTATTTTGGTGGCAGCGGTAAGCCTTTTGTACCTGCTTTTTTCACTGTTTGTTTTTCGAGTGATTTATTTCAACCTGAAAGTCATGCAAGGACACCTACTCGATTTGCGAGCACTGGGTAAAGACAAGTTAAGCACCGCTCAGCAGTACTTTATCGAATACTTTCCGTCAGAGTTTGAAATTGGGATAGGGGTATTATTCGCTTTTGTGGGGTTATTGGTTTGCGTTCTACTGTTTCTGTGGCACAACACGATAGAACAGAATAAAACCTATCGAAATAGACAATTTAATGCAAACACACTGGATTAATCCAGTGTGCCTTAGACCAAAGCCGGGCAAGCGGGCGGAGCCAACCCGCTACTCTCTTTACAGCTGATAATTAAATTCTATCCGCTGATCCCCATCGTCAAAGTCGACATTTTCATTCCAGTTAGCGAAATAGCGCACATTAAAACGCGGGGTAATTTGATAACTGAGTGCGAATTCGTGGGTCAGAATATCGCCGTTGTCCTGGCCATAGTAATTATCTTCGTAGTTGTCCGAGCCGGTAATCGTCGTCAGCCAAAAAGGGTTGTAATTAACCCAGATTTTATCGGTAATGGCCAATTTGGCGTACATACCCGCCAGTCCGTAAAAACCCATAATGGAGTAACCACTGTCAAGAGAGCCGTCATCTTCAATGGCGTTCTCCCCCATGGAAACCCCCGCCCCCACCAGTGGGTATAAATTAACCGGCCCCATTTTGGGCAGTGCCTGCATGATACCGTAAGAGATATCGGCAGACTTTTCCGCCACCAGGTTTTGTTTCAGATTAACCGTGGCGTCTATTTGCTTACCACGGCCCTTGGTAACGTCCACGGTAAAGTTGCGAAAACGAAATGAGTCCACCGAGTCGGTGGTGATATCTTCATCGCGCCAACCCAGCGCATCGCCATAAATACCTTTTACCTCGATCAGGTTCATTCCCGCGGTAGTCGGCTCGCCAGTATCATAAGACTGGCCTACCTTAAGGTTGATCCCTTTGTCGGTAATACCCGCGCCCACTTGAGTGTAAATGGCCAACGGGTCCGACATATCCTGAACGTCATCTTCACCCGAGTTCTGGGCAAGCACCGACGCCGATGACATAAAAGCAATCAAGCCGAGTGTTGTAGTTTGCAATTTCATAGCATTTTCCTTTCCTTTGAAAAACGAACGCATCAAATATCGCCCAGTCTGAACGAGAATAAGGGCTAGAGCAAAAACCTCATTACCGTTTCAGTCAATCATCGCGGTTTAAGACTTAACCTGACAGCCGCGATACAGTATTTTTTCACCCTCTTGAACTAAGGCTTCGTCACCTTTAGACCAGAAGGTGATTTCACCGTCGGAATACTTCTCGCCAGACGCACTGGAAACACGCTTCATTCTGTGAGCGGTGCGGGTCTGAGTATTGGACAACCAAATTTCGTTCTCTTCAAGCTTGACCCGCATATCGCTTGCGCGATACTCACCGCGAAAAATGATAAAAGTCTCACCATCGGCGCATTGGTAATTGATTTGGGAGAATTCCGCATCGGCTTTTGCAGCGTCCTGGTCCAGGCAACGGGGCTCTTTGTACTGCATACACGCTTTGCGCGTGCAGGCGGCCGTAGCGGCGCCGGGGGCGCGGGTACAGGTGTTGCAGCCATCAAAAAAACTGGCGCAGGTATCAGGAATAATCGCCTTCCAACTGTCGGGGCCATAAGACTCAGTGGTGGTTTTTCCCTGGGTAACGGCCGAGTCGTCGACCTCAGTCTTGTTAGAGTCGGGGCTGCACGCACACAAAAGCCCTAAAAAAGCCCCTAGCAACCATAATTTGCTCATCATTTGTCTCCTCAAATCTTAAAGACGCAGTTATAACATGTATCCGCTCGGCGAAATGGTCTATGATTTCATTAATGCTACTTTAACCGCCAACAGCGTTTCTATTTGTGTTCTATTTACACCAACCATTCAAAGCACTGACAGGATATCTGGGTGTGACATTCGCGCTAGCCGCTCTGTTGCTGGACGCCGGTTATGCCCTTTCCGCGCCACCTTTACAGCACGACGCAAGCCTGCCACCGGCTCGCTACCTGCTTGCCGATCAGCGCTTAAGCCTGGAGCAGGCCATGGCCTCCAGCAACTGGCTACCCCTGACGGCAAAGCGGGCCAATCAGGGACTCAGCCGCCGCGATCACTGGGTTCATTTTACCTTCGATAATAGTACAGACCAGCCACAGACGCGTTTTTTGGTCAGCCAGACCAGTTACCTCGATACCGTAAACGTCTTTTACCAGGACGCCAACGGGACGCCCCAGGCACTACACCTGTCTGATCGCCAACCCTTTTCCGAGCGACCAGTCGAATACCGCACCCTGACCGCGCCCCTCACCTTTGCCCCGCACACGAATACGGACGTTTACCTGCAGGCTTACAACCAGAAAACCGACTCGGTCACCTTGGGGTTTCAACTATTAACACCCCAGCAATTTAACGCGATCCAACAGCGCGATTACGCCGCCATGGGCGCCTTTTACGGTGCCTTGGGTATTTTAATTATAATTTCGCTGGTATTCGCCGTTATGTTGCGCCAGATCAACGCTCTTTACTACGCTCTGTTTCTGCTATCGAGCGCAGTAATGTGGCTGCCATTAAATGGCCTGGGGTATCAGTGGTTATGGCCCAACGCCGTATACTGGCACAACGAAGGTATCCACCTGAGCTATCTGGGGTTTGTATTTTTTGCCCTCCAGTTTAGTAAGAGCTTTTTACAGCTTAGACGCTTCTCTTCAGCGCTACTGCGGATTTTTCAAATCCTGCAATTTTTTGCTTTAGCAAGCATCGCTCTGCGACTTGCAGGATTCTACGAGCCCGTATTATATCTATCGTTTATTTTATTAATATTGCTGGCACTGGTCATTCCCCTGGCAAGTGCCTTAGTTTGGCGCCAGGGGTTGGGGTACGCGCTGTGGAGTTTGTTGGCCTGGTTGCTTTACGCGGCGGGCCTGATCAGCAGCATTATCAGTGCGACCACCTCGTGGCTTCCCTGGGGTATGACGCCACTGCTGTTGGCGCAATCGGCCAGTATGCTGGAGACGATTTTCTTAATGATTGGCATGGCAACCTGGCTGGTCAATCTAGAGCTGGAGCGCCAGAAAGCCCTGGCACTGGCCAACGAAGATCCCCTGACAGAGCTGGGCAACCGCCGCCTGCTGCAAACCGCTTTTGAGCACTACAGCAACACATTCAGCCGTGATACCCGCCCGGCGTTTCTGATAATGATTGATCTTGATTATTTTAAGATCATTAACGACACCTATGGTCATGACGCCGGTGACCAAGTGTTGCGCGAAGTGGGCCAGTTATTAAAACGCAACTGTCGGGAAGAAGATGTGGTGACCCGCTTTGGCGGCGAAGAATTCGCTATATTATTGCGCGCCGCCGACCAAGAGCGTGCACTGAGCATTGCCGAACGCATTCGCCACGAATTTTCTACCAACCCTACGCACTATGCTGGTCAAGACATAGCGCACACTTTATGCTGCGGTATCGCCGAGGTGCTAAATACCCAATGGCAGCCCAGCGTTCAGGAAATGATGCGCCACGCAGACGAAGCGCTGTACCAAGCCAAAGCGGCCGGGCGTAATCAGAATCACCTTTACTGTCCCTAATTCGGGACGCGGATAATTGCCTGTAGCGACGAATCGCTTATACTAACAGCCTTTGATTTGCACTAAGCCACCGCCGGGCGAGTCCCAGAGGCTCATTAAAACAATAAATTGCTCAATACCTGATCGTTCCGCTGCGCCCCAAGGCCTACAGCTATACCCTCTAGCCAGGTGGTAAATACCCGGAACCTTGAGCTTTTACCCGAACCGAGACTATTTTTTTATTTATGGAAGCCTATATTTTTAATTTCCACGATGTCGTGCTGTTTATGACGATCATCGAGTGCATCATGCTGGCGCTGTTTCAATGGGCACTGCCTACCGGTCGTCACCTGTCCAGCAATATGCTAATCGCCTTTTTACTTTCCACCAGCATTCATAGCGCCTGTGTGTTGCTGCTGTGGAACGACATGGTGCACACCACCGATTTTTTTGATTTAAAAATTATTCCCTACCTGCTTATGCTAGCCACCCTTCTCAAAGGGCCTGCCCTGTACTTTTATGTGGCCTCACTAACCGAGCAGGAATTTAAGCTCAAGCGCTCACACCTATTGCATTTGGCCCCATTGGGTATCGCCTGGGCGCTACTGTTGGCTTTTGGTCTGGACAGCGATGCCCTGCGCTGGCGCGGCGAGACCCAAACGGACACGTCCACCGCCGTGGTTAACTTTCTCTGGCACAGCACCAAAGTCATTCCGTTTTTGTACGGCTTGGCCTCGGTATATCTGGTGCGTCGCTATTACCAGTCCCTGAAAGATCAGTATTCATCCATTTCCACTAGCGAGCCCGGCTGGCTCAGCGTGCTCACCATCGGCTTTTTGCTCAGCTGGGGCTTTTCGCTGTTTGTGCATATCAGCGCCCAGTTTGTTTCGGAGCAAATGTCCAACTACTTAGGGATATCGGAAAACTACGTTATCTTTGTTCTGATTAATGGTTTGTTTGCCTACAGTGCCGCCTACGCCCACCGAGTACTGACCACTAAACCTATGGCGGTAAAAGAGCCCGCTCCCGAACAGCCGGACGATAGCGCCATTAATAAGGTGCGCCAGGGCATGGAGCGGGACCGACTGTACCTGGAGCAAAACCTCAATATTGAAGAGTTTTCCAACCGCATCGACTTACCCGTGCGCGACGTCTCTGGGGTGATTAACAAGCACTTTGGCACCAACTTTTTCGAATTTATGAACTCCTACCGGGTAGAGGAAGCCAAGCGCCTGCTAACCGATCCGGCCCACAGCAATATGACGATATTGGATATTCTGCTGGAGGCGGGCTTTAACAGTAAATCGGCCTTTCATCGGTTTTTTAAACGGCTGGTGGGCATGTCGCCGTCCGAGTATCGCAAGCAGGCTAGTGGAGCGGTGAACGGCGAGGGGTGAAACGCAGAACGCAGAACGCAGAACGCAGAACGCAGAACGCAGAACGCAGAACGCAGAACAAGCTTATGCCAGCTCTTAAAGCTGACACCAAATTGAGGCTAAAAAAGCCCTCCCGAATGGGAGGGCTGAAAGGAGAGTCAGATAAAAGGGACCTGTCCCAAGACTCGCATTGACAGTACCTGACTGAGCGCTATGCCCAAACTGTCCAATCCGTGAACGTAATCCGGTTGCCCGGTTGCCCATACATCCACCCTTGCAGTATTGCGTAGCCTCCGACTTTATGTGTCCCACCTTATAAAACTGGGACGGTTACGCCAAGAATTACTTTAGGGCACCTCTATTAATCCAGAATTGCCCTTTAAAAATCTCGCCACCGCAGACCGGTATCGAAACAAGGTTCGGGCGCTTTAGAACGGGGCTTTTAATGGTTACTCAGGTTAGCGTTGCAATAACGCCCAACAAAATCGCCGTGACTGGGCATATCACTCACCTGACGGCGAATGGTGCTTCGCAACTCATCCAGTGTCTGATAAAGCTCTTGCTCGGAAATAGTATCGACAAAGGGATGATGGTGCTCGGGCATCAGGCCCTGTCCCCAAAGTACCTGAATCCAGGACTCTTCGCCAAATAACTCGTAAGAACGTTTAAACACCTTGGCCGAGCTTTTAAACAACTCGATTCGGTGACTCAAATCATCCGGCACGTCCATACCGCTGCAGTGACGCCAGAAGTCCGAATCACGACGGTTATGCACTTTGTAATGCATAATTATAAAATCACGTATCGCTTCCGTGTCTTCGCGCGCCTGACGGTTAAACTCGTCCACCTCGGCCGGGTTAATTTGATCGGAGGGAAACCACTGAATCAAACGCATTAAATTGCGTTGTATTAAATGAATACTGGTGGATTCCAAAGGCTCTAAAAACCCACTGGACAAGCCCAAAGCAACACAGTTCTTATGCCACTGCTTACGCCGTGCACCTGTTTTAAAACGGATTAACCGCGGCTCATTAATGGGCTTGGCATCCAGACTATCGATCATTAAATCCAGCGCCGCCTGATCCGAGGTAAACGCGCTGCAAAAGACATGACCATTGCCCCGACGCGATTGCAAGGGGATACGCCACTGCCAACCGGAGTGGTTGGCTATAGAGCGCGTATAGGGCGGAATTTCACCCGAGCGTTCGGTTTGCACAGCGTAGGCGCTGTCGGACGGCAACCAATGACTCCAATCCTCAAAGCCGGTATGCAGAGCGCCCTCAATAAGCAATGCGCGGGCCCCGGTGCAATCGATAAAAAAATCGCCTTCAACCACCTCACCACTTTCAAGCTGCAGTGCTTCAATGTGACCACTATCCGGGTTCAGTTTAACCTCACCGATGTTGCCGGCCATCCGTTTAACGCCTAAGGTTTCACTAAAAGTGCGTAAACACTGGGCGTATTTACCGGCGTCCAGGTGGTACGCGTATTGAACCTGCCGATTGGCCATAATAGTGAATTTATTTTGCCGCGCCGCCGTTAATTCCAGGCAGTAGTTTTCAAAATCGGCGCTGCCTTTGTCGCGAGCGGCGGCCAGCCAATAGTTAAAAAAACGACAGTGCCAACTGTCTTTTCCGAAGTGCCCGAAGGCGTGCATATACTTGTGACCGGGCTCGCGCCAGTTTTCAAACTCAATGCCCAATTTAAAAGTGGCATCGGTGGCACGCATAAATTCACGCTCGTTAACGTCTAAAAACTCGTGAAACAGCTGTAAAGGCGGCACGGTAGCTTCGCCTACCCCCACGGTGGGAATAGCATCGGACTCCACCAGCACGATTTCTTTGGTCGCCGCAAAAGCTTTACTGAGCAAAGCGGCAGACATCCATCCGGCGGTGCCGCCACCGGCAATCACAATTTTATTGACACCCGGCTTCATACTGGCCTCTTATCGTTATGTCTTAGGGACAAGCCTACCACCAAAAATTAACCAGTGTGTTGACATCATCCAAGGATTCCACGTTGTGCCACCAGTTTTTAGGAATATACAGCGCGTCTCCCGGCGTCAGGGTATAGGTAAGGGCCTGTGCCTGGGCAGTGGCGTACCGAGGGTATGTTTGTAGATCGGGCTGAGCAACATCCACCCGGCTAACAGGTCGGCCCGCCGGAGTTTGCGGCAACTGGGCGATATACAAATTGGGCTCTTGCTCGGGCGCGAACAAGGTAAAACGGCGGCGCCCGGACACCACACAAGCGACATTATCATTTTTGTCGTTATGAGTTGGCACAACTACGCGGTTCCCCAGCCATATATTGGAAACGGCAGACTCGGGAATGCCCGATAACCGGCAATATTTTTCTAAGCCCGGAAGATAGTCAGCGATTGAGTTGGCCCCCAGATAAAAGGTCGGGCTTTTGGAATTATTCTGCTGAGATGCTAGATATTCCAGAGCGTCCGTCAAATAGCCGTTCATGCGGGTAAAGTTAAAAGCTTTAAAGTCGCGCCGGTAGAAGATACGGCCACGCTCTTCGGGCCGGGCAATCATGGCTTGGAATACAGCCCTTTGATCAAAGCCACGCAAATAGTCAAAATACTCCGGCACGCTTTGCTCGGCTTTTTGGACAATCTGCCAGTAAGAGACTAGCCGGGGCAATAGCACTGGCTGCATCGGCCTGCTGGCCAGAAACGCACTGATATCAATGCCTGACTGCCGGTTATCTACGGCCGCAGAGAAAGACATAAACGCACCTGTTTATGATTAGATAAAAGCGCCAGTCACACGGCTAACGCTGCTATTATTTTTATGACGTTTTATATTTACTTACGACAATGCCCGGCGCAGGCCAGGCATTGTCGTAAGCAAAGCGCCCCACCGACCACTGGGGCCGATGAGTCGCTGAGCTAATCGCTTAGAAAGTATAGCGCGCGCCAATATTGTAGCGTGCGTAACCTTCGTAGTAACCCACAATCTGATTAGTACTGCGGCTATAGTTACGGCCATTTTCTTCGGTCAGATTTAAACCTTCGAAGAATACCGACAAATTATCGGTAAGATCGTAGCTGACGTTCATATCGATCTGACTGTACTCATCTACAAACAAAGGACTATTGTACAAGCCACCTTGGCCTACCGCCGCCAGGAAGCTATCACGCCAATTGTAGGCAATACGTGCTTGCAAACCATGCTTGTCGTAGAAAGCCACTAGATTAGCCGTATCACTTAAACCGGTAATAGGTGTCTGAGCCGCGCCTAGATCCATCAGATCATAACCGATGTTTTCATCCACCATGGTGTAGTTGGCAATAACACCAAAGCCAGTCTCACCAAAGGTGTGCTGAATATTGGCCTCAATACCATCAATAGTTACTTCACGATCTGAATTAAAGAAGGTGTTGTAATTAACCGTTGCGTTAGGATCTTCCCCAGGAATACCGACGATAATAAGATTGTCGTTAGCATCCATATACGCGGTGTTCGGATCAGCAAAGTTGTCATAAATATACTGGCGAATAGCGCCGGCGTCGCTGGGCGCTATACCCGAATCAATTGCCGCCTGAGCACGCAAGCCATCGGGATCTGCCGGGTTGGGGGTATTTTCCAGAGGTCCATCAACTGTGTCAGTGGTAGAACTAATAAACTTAGACACGTTTTTACGGAAATACCCGACCGATGCGTAGCTTGCATCGTCATAGTACCACTCTAGCGACAGGTCAATATTATCTGACTGATAGGGTTCCAGCGCCGGGTTACCCGCCGATGCACTCACGCCTTCAAGACCGGCCTGCTCGTTGTAGCTATCACCCACCAATTGCAGCCAATCCGGACGAGCAATGCTCTCGCTGTAAGAGGCTCGAACGGTCAGGTTTTCCAATACATCTAAACGCAAGTCCAGTGATGGCAAAATAAAGTCGTAACTGCCTTCAGCATCAACCGTGCGTGCACTGCCATCTACCGGACGCATATAGATTTCGTTATTAGAAACCCAGCGCAGCGGCTGATAATCAAACGCTGTATAGGGGGCCGCAACTTCGGTTTCTTCGTAGCGCAAGCCCGCATTGGCGTAGAAGGCCATGCTACCGATATCGGTGGTAAAGTTGGCTTGCACAAAGGCACTGTTGGTAGTCTCGATAATCTGCTGGAAGGTGTCCGGCTCGGCCGAGCAGTACCAGGTTGAACCATCGGGGCAGCTGGCTTTGCCGTTGCCGTCACGATAGTTTTCCGAGGCGAAATCGCGCAGTTTATAAAAGTCGGCTTCCCAGCGCTGGTTAATCACTTCGGTGTTGCTACCGCCCAAATAGCTGATTTCTTCCTGGCTGGTTTGGCCAAAGGAGCCTGAGAAATGATCCTTAATGGTCGCCGCGGTAAAGAACTCTTCGGGAACATCACCGGGCGAGCCCAAACCTCCCCAGGTATCGCGTAGGTTATCGGAGAAGCCAGAGTTAAACTCGCCCTCGGTCCAGGCCACACCAAAGTCAACATTCAACTGGTCGTTAAACTCCCAGTTACCGTCAAACTGAACTTGTTTAATATTGTGTTCGGAGTGGCTCTCGCGGAACCAGCTGCCCGATACCTGTAGATCTTGCAGCAGAATGTCCGAGCCACCTTGGCTGTTGGTTAAATCAAGCACCAGCCCAGGCACCTCGCCGCGGGTATTGAGCGTGGTGCGATCGCGCGAGTAAGAGGTCACCGAAATACCCGAACTGTTGCCGTAGGGACTGTCGGGGCCCAGCTTTGCTTCAGAACTGTGAGCATCTAACGACAAGGTCAGTGGCTCAATGGGGTTCCACTCAATGTTCAGACCGATCGAGTTGTTTTCGGCGCGGGTTTTCTCAACCCCCACACCCATAGTCAAGTCACCGTTTTCGCCGCGCTCGGAGTAAAGCTCGGGGGTTTGTACGCCGGGTGAAGGGTTATCAGTAAAGACGGTATCCTGACCGCCCCAACCAAACCAAGCACCCAAATCGTGATAAGTTTGCGAGAATTCATTTTCGCTGTAGGTGTAATCCACCGTGGCGGTCAAATCATCGGTGGGGGCAAACTGTAAGGTCAGCTGGCCGTTGGTGCGGGTGCGCTCAAACTCGCCAAACTGGTAACCCACCTGCTGGGGCACGCCGTATACATCGCCATCTTCGGGCTGATTGCGGTGGGTGCCACCCAAAAAGTCGATACCACCCCATAAGAAGTCGACACCTTCCTGGCCGCCCCAGTCCTGTACTACCGAGCCCGGAACGCCCGTCCAGCCGCCGCCATTGGTGGCGTTGGCGAAGCCGCCTTGACGCTCTTGGTAGCTGCCGGTTACCGCGACGCCGATTTTGCCGTCGGCGAACGAGTTGCTGTAAATACCGGAGATTTCGGGCGTTATTTCAGAATCGGGCGCCGACTCGTCCCAAACGCCTTTCACACCGATGGATGCTTTGGAATCAATTTCCAAAGGCTTGGGGGTTACAATGTTAATGGTAGCGCCCATACCGCCCGAGGGCACATCCGAGCGGGAGGTTTTAAACACCTCTACCGCCTGCACCCCTTCCGAGGCGAGGTTGCCAAAATCAAACGAGCGCGAACCAGACGCATAAGTGGCGCCAATGGTCGCACCCGGCATTTGCCGACCATTAAGGGTGACCAAGTTAAAGTCTGGGCCGAGGCCGCGTACGGTTACCTTTGAGCCTTCACCGTTTTCACGGCTGATGGACACACCGGTAATACGTTGCAACGATTCGGCCAGGTTGGTGTCCGGGAACTTACCGATGTCTTCGGCTGAGATGGCATCCACCACACCACTGGTGTCTCGCTTCATATCCATCGAGCGCTCGAGACTGGCGCGAATACCGGTGACAACAACTTCTTCCAGCATCCGATCTTCACCGGCCTGGGCGGGGCTATTCTGCGCCAAGGCGCTCGCGCTGAACGCCGCCATTGCCGCAGAGGCAACTGCGGACGCGATAAGTTTACGTTGGAAATTCTGCTTTGCTTTCATGAGCTGATCCTCAAACCATTATTGTTATGTCGCTGTCGGCCGGGCCAGTAAAAGTGCCGGGCCGTTCGAACCGCCGACAATATCAACCTCGCGGCTCAAAACCGTCGTCCCACTTTGACGGTGAGCGATAACATGGCGAGTCTCACTTTATCCCACCCCAAGTGGGACGCTAAAACTCTTTATATTTCAAATATCTACACTTGTCACACAATTAATTGCCAAAGCATTAAAAATCCTGCCCAAGTCCCTTTAGGCAACCCAGCTCGAGCGTTACTGACTATTTTTTGAACACAAAAAAGCCGGAGCCCGTCAGGCGCCGGCTGCGATTTTACCCGGGCGCAACACCTGCGCCCTTCGGCTACGCTTTTTTAATCAGCGATATTAAAAAGAGTAAAATGATGGCCCCCAGGGTTGCGGTAATAATAGACCCGATCAAGCCACCCGCGGCAATACCCAGCAAGCTAAACACAAAGCCGCCGATAAAGGCTCCTACAATCCCTACGACGATATTGCCCAACAGCCCAAAACCACGGCCTTTCATCAACAGGCCTGCCAGCCATCCGGCCAGTGCGCCGATAAGCAGAAAAATAATAATAGCGGTAATATCCATACAAATGCTCCGTTATTTGTTCTGTGGAATTTCATAGCCTAACCTAACAGCGACGACAGCCCCACGTCGGCTTTAAACAGATTTCCCATAAGCGCGGGTTTTGATATGCGTATTTATTGGCCAGTTGTTCAGGGAGTATTCAGCACTTATCGCTAGACTATCGGGTAAGGAGCAAACATCGGTAAACGATGTCCAATGGGTTACGGAAACGCGCAGGGGCAACATAACGCCACCAAGGCCCTCGGCGCGCACAGCCCAAGGCAGAGAATGACCACTATGATCCATCGACTGGCACGCACATTATTCGCGCTCACCCTGCTGTTTGGGGTGAGCCTTAATACTTTTGCCGACGACTTCAGCGAAGAGCGTCGTCAGCAACTATTGGCGCCCGTGGCACTTTACCCGGACACGGTGTTAACCCATGTACTGATTGCATCGACTTATCCGCTGGAAATTGTTCAGGCCCAGCGCTGGTATCAAAGTCACGACCACCTAGCCGCGGAAAAGCTGATAAACGCCGCCGATGACGAGCCCTGGGACCCCAGTGTTAAAGCACTGCTGCCTTTTCCCGACCTACTCTCACGCATGAGTGAGGACTTACTATGGACCCAGGAGTTGGGCGAAGCATTTTTAGCCGATGAACAGGCTACCCTGGCGGCGGTGCAGCAGCTGCGCCAACAGGCCTGGGACAGTGGCACTCTGGCCGAGATGGAACACCAACAGGCCAGTGTGGAAGACCGCCAGATTATTATTCAGCCCACCCGCCGCGAAGTGGTATACGTGCCCTATTACGACTCGCGGGTGGTCTACGGAAACTGGCGTTGGAGCAGTTATCCGCCGATTTACTGGCCCCGTCCGCCCCGTTACAGCGGTGGTTTTTACTGGGGCTTTTCCGCCCCGGTAGGGGATTGGTTTTACTTTGGCGGCTTTCACTGGAGCCAGCGCACTCTGATCATCAGCCACCAGCGGCCTTACTATCACTATCGCCACCGCCACTACGGTTACCACAATGGTGTGCAACACTGGCGCCACGATCCGCGCCATCGGCGCAATGTAAACTACCGCCACTGGCGCTCGGGGCCTTCCAGCCGGCCGCCCTCGTACCGGCAGCGCGATCTGGGCAACAGCCATAATCGCCAGCGTCTGGAGCGCCAACTGCGCCAGCGCACCGAACAAAATCGACGGGTATATCGCGACAGTCACCCTCGGTTAGAGCGTCGCGACCAAGGCAAGTCGGTGCGACGGGAAACCACCACCATCAAACGCAGCCCTCAGTTTCACCGCGATACCCAGCGTACCAAGCACATAGAGCGCAATACCAAACGCCTGGAACCGAGCAACCGCCTGCAAAGCCGGCCCAAGGCGCGCACCGAGACTAGCCCGCGTTACAACCGCCAGGCCAATCCCAGGCGCACCATGGAGCGCGGCGGCAACTCCCAGCGAGTACGCTCAAGCCCGCGCCTGGAGAGAATCAAGTAAGGGCTGTGGAGTTACTCGACAGCACTTGCATTGTCTGGGCGCGCCCGGACTGCAATTGATAGCTCGCCTCTTTAATCGACGAAACAAACTCCCACTTGGCCTCTACCCGCTCGCGGTTTATATCCAGCAGTAAAAAGCCGCGATCTCCGGCGTTTAGGTATTTAAGTCCCGCCACCATATCGACAATACCCTCCTCGGTCTGCGCATAGGCGGAGGCCGGGATGGCCAAATACTCCTCCAGCCCCGGCGAGCTAACCGACGAGGTCGCCAGCTCCACCCCCACAGGCGTGCCTTCGGCATTGGCCAACTCACTGGCCCAGGCGTTGTGGGTATCGCCCGCTAACACCACCAGACGGGCGTTGGCCTCGCGGGCGATAGCGTAAACCGCCTCGCGCGCAGCGCCGTAGCCATCCCAGGCGTCCAGGTTGTAAGGCACCGCCGGTGCCTGCAGCAGGGCCAACACCTCGGGCGTTAGACGACTTTGATTGGCCTGCAGGTAAGCCAGCTCGTCAGCGGTTAAGGTGGGGTCACCCGCCTCGGCGCGAGCAGCCAGTTGCGCCAGCACGCCCAACTCGGCGTATTCGGGTATCGCCAGCTGTTGAGTGGCGATGGCGAAGGGCAGGTACATCTGCCCCATCAGTACCTGCTGGCCCAGCAGCTGCCAAGTGGCGCTGGAGCTGACCATGGCCGAGCGCAACCAATCCAACTGTTGTGCCCCCAGCAAGCTCCGCGATGGATCGTTGATATCCCCGAAGAGCCCTTCAAAATCGAAAGCGCCTGTGCCGGCATCAAAGTAGTCGGTCATCACCAAGGGCTTGGCGCGCGCTTCGTTGCGGGTATCCAGCATCAGCAGATTAACCAAATCGCCCCACTCGAACTGGCGGTAAATACTGGAGGGCATGGCCAAATCTTCATCGCTGGCCGCATCCAGCGGACGAATGGGCAGCCACTCAAAGTAAGCGCGCATGGCGGCCAGCTTGCGCTCGTTAAAGTCGCCCTCGCCTTCGTTATGGTTTTCGGCGCCGCCAATGTAGGTGTCGTTGGCGATTTCATGGTCGTCCCACACCACCAAAAAGGGCGCGCTGGCGTGCACCGCCTGCAGGTCGGCATCGCTACGGTACTGGGCGTAGCGGGCGCGGTAATCATCCAAAGCGAAAAGCTCGTTGGCGGGCTGCGACTCGCGGCCCATAGCGGCGGCCTGCTCTGAAGCGTAACCGCCGGGGCCATACTCGTAAATGTAATCCCCCAAATGCAACACTAAATCCAGATCGCGCTGGGCCAGCTCGCCATAGACATGGAAGTAACCGGCGGGATAGTTAGAGCAGGACACCACCGCCAGCTTTAAATGCTCGCTGGTTAAATCCGGCAGGGTGCGGGTTTTACCCACAGGAGAAACCGCTGCGGCGGTGCGGAAGCGATAATAGTAATGGGCATCTGGGTTTAAATCGCGAACGTCCACCTTGACGGTAAAGTCGCGGGCAATGTGCGCCTCACCCGAGCCCTGGGCCAGTAAAGTTGTAAAGTCGGCGCTGTCAGATACCTCCCAGCTTAAACGAACACTCTCGGCGCCGGAATCAGCGGGCGTAACGCGCGTCCACAAAATCACACTATCGGCCAGCGGGTCGCCCGAGGCGACACCATGCTCAAAGCTTCCAAAACCGAGCGAATCATCGTCATCGCTGCCACAACCGGACAGCGCCGTGGTGACATACAGCCCACCCAAACCGAACAGACCATTGCGAATAAAACCGCGCCTGGATACATCTGGCATCTGACTACTCCTGCGAATAAAAGCAGGAGTATCCGCAATGCCGGTGACAGGTAAATGACAGCCCGGCGAGCGCCGGGGGCCCAATGAGTTAACGGCTGGCTTCTTCTTTGCCGATAAACCGATAAACCAGAGCGCCCAGGACCCCGCCGACAATAGGCGCCACCCAAAACAACCACAGCTGCGCCACCGCCCAATCCCCCACAAATACCGCGACACCGGTACTGCGCGCGGGGTTTACCGAAGTGTTAGTCACAGGAATGCTGATCAAGTGAATCAGCGTTAAACACAAACCAATGGCAATATGCGCCAAGCCCGCCGGAGCGCGTTTGTCGGTCGCGCCCATAATCACAACCAAAAACATCATGGTCATAACCACTTCACATACCAGCGCGGCGGTAAAACTATAACCGCCGGGGGAGTGCTCGCCATAACCATTGGAGGCGAAACCGGCACTCACATCAAAGCCCGCCTGGCCGCTGGCGATAACGTAAAGCACCGCCCCGGCCACAATGCCGCCCAACACTTGGGCAATAATATAGGGCGCGAGCTGCGAGGCCGGAAAGCGCCCACCCGCCCAAAGGCCAAACGAGACCGCCGGATTTAAATGACAACCGGATATATGGCCAATGGCGAATGCCATCGTGAGCACCGTTAAACCAAACGCTAACGAAACCCCCAGCAAACCAATCCCCACATCGGGAAAGGCCGCCGCTAATACGGCACTGCCGCAACCACCTAACACTAACCAAAATGTTCCCACAAATTCCGCTGCATATTGTTTCATCATCAATTTCCTTATGTTCCCTGAAAACCGCTGGCGCGGGCCGCTAATCATTACCCCAAACGCGGTGAAACGCCAGCTATATTATCCATAAAGGAATGCCTCAACCGCCCGAATAGAAGAATTGAGCCGGCAGCTGTAATCGGTTACACTTCGACAACCATGACACCGATAATAAAAGGCCGGCAGCGTTCGGCGCCATGAGAGAATAATGATGAGAACAAACCTAATCCGCGCAGTGGCCCTGGCATGGGCAGCCCTGGGCCTAAGTGCCTGTGGCAGCAGCGGTGGTGGCAGCGCGCCCACCACCTCGGGCAATAGCAGTCAATCCAGCACCTCCGCTATCAGTTCATCTTCCAGCGTGGCCAGCAGTGAGGGCAGCTCAAGCAGCGCGTCCTCAAACACCTCGTCCGCTGGCAGTAGCCTTACCGCGATCATCCCCAACGCCGCCAGTAACGGCACGCCCTACTGTCGCTACAGCGAGGCCGATAACGGCTGGGGCTGGGAGAACAGCCACAACTGTGTGGTATATCAATCGGCGGCCGATCCGGGCATTGGAGAATTTGACCACTGCAAAGTGGGCGCCGAGGAAATCGCTTACTGCGACAGCGGCGACAGCGATTGGCAGATAAACGGCAACCAGGTCTGCATCGCCCGGAACTTTTGCCCGGGCAACAGCGCCAAAACCCAAACCAGCCTGAGCCCTGAGTTGGTCACCCCCGAGGCCAGTGAAACGGCGCAACAGGTATTTACTTACCTGCACAGCATTTGGGGCGAAAAAATGCTGAGCGGCCAAATGGACCTGACCTGGGCAGACGACGTGGACATGCACCAGCGGGTATTGGACGATACCGGCAAATCCCCGGCGATTATGGGCTACGATTTTATGAACTACGGGGCCTACACCTATGGCTCTGGCCTGACCCAAACCGAAGAGGCGATTGAGTACTGGAACCAGGGTGGCCTGGTGACTTTTGCCTGGCACTGGCGCGACCCATCGGGTGAGACCAAAAACTTTTACGCCAGCCAAGACGATGCGAGCAAAAACGCCGCCTTTACCATTCCCGTGGCCAACGGCGAGCTGGACACCACCAGCGAAGCCTTTACCGCGCTTGAGCGAGACGTGGACCTGATCGCCGGCGAGCTGCAAAAACTGGAAAACGCCGGCGTGCCGGTGCTGTGGCGCCCGCTACACGAAGCCGCCGGTGGCTGGTTCTGGTGGGGCCGCGCACGCACCGACGGTGTCCCTGCAGGCTACGCGCAAACTCTGCTGTGGCGCTATATGTTCCAACGTTTAACCGAGCACCACGGCCTGGATAATTTAATCTGGGTGTGGAACGGGCAAAACGCCATCTGGTATCCGGGTGACGACGTAGTGGATATTGTCAGCACCGATATCTACGACGGCGAGCGCAATTACGAATCGCAAAAAACTTTATACGAGGTCACCAAGGCCTATCCCCACCGGGAAAAAATGGTCGCCTTAAGTGAGAACAGCAACATCCCCGACCCAGACGCCATGGCCGCTGACAATGCCTGGTGGCTCTGGTTTATGGTGTGGAACGACGGCGCCCTGGACACCATGGACGACCACTCAAACAACTTCTGGACCGGCGAGTACTACAACACTGACGCTCATAAAAAGCATGTGTATGAGCATGAGTTAGTGATTACCCGGGATGAATTGCCGGAGTTTTGATGTTCGCGTCAGACGTCGGACGTCTGACGCTAAAAACAACTTACCTTCCATACATCGCGGTAAAGCTGGCCTCGCCGATTTTATTGGCGTTAATCATAAAACCAATCAGCGCGGCGCTGGCGTTTTCGGGCACTTGCAGGGTGTCGGTGCCCAGCGCATACAGGGTAAATTCATAGCGGTGCGGCTCGTCGCCTTCGGGTGGGCAGGCGCCGCCAAAGGCTTTTACGCCGTAATCAGACGGCCCCTGTTGAGCGCTCTCGGGCAAGTTATTGCCGGACTCGGTGCCCGCGCCCGTGGGTAGCGATTGGACCTCGGCGGGGATATTAATTACCTGCCAGTGCCACCAGCCCGAGCCGGTGGGCGCGTCCGGGTCGTACACGGTTAAAGCGTAGCTTTGGGTGCCCTCGGGCGCGCCGGACCAGTTCAGTGCGGGCGAGACATTCTCGCCGCTGCAACCAAAACCGCTAAACACCTGAGCCGAGGTTAAGGTGCCACCGTCACTCACGGCGGGGCTGCTTAAAGTAAAGCTGTCGGCACTGGCATAGCAGCTGCTCGCCAGGACTAACGCGGCAATCGATTGTTTCCACATAACTATCTCCTTGCAATAATGACGCGGGGCAAGGGGTACTTTAAAGGCTATCATCCCATTAAAGGCCCCGAACCTTGTATGATTGGGAAAACGAAAACTATACCGTTAAACACAGTTCACCCACCAGCCCCCGGAGGCTGATCAATGACACTGTTAATTCTTTATATCGCTCTGGCGCTGGGCGTGTCGTTTTTGTGCTCGGTGGCCGAGGCGGTGCTGCTCAGCGTCAATTCGGCCTACTCGTCACTGCTGGAGCAAAGCGGCAAACGCTCAGGCAAGCTATTGGCCGAGCTCACCAAAGACGTCGAGCGCCCCCTGGCGGCCATTCTTACCCTCAACACCATCGCCCACACCATTGGCGCCGCCGGCGCCGGGGCACAGGCAACCATCGTATTCGGTAACGCCTACCTGGGCGTATTCTCGGCTGTACTCACGCTGCTTATTCTGGTGCTGTCCGAAATTATCCCCAAAACCCTGGGCGCCTATTACTGGCGGGGGCTCGCCCCCTTTACCGCCTATGGCCTGCACTACCTAATCAAACTGCTCTACCCGTTTATTCTAATGTCGGAGTTATTAACCAAACTGATCACCCGAGGCGAGCGCGCCGGCACCGGACTGGACCGCCAAGAGCTGGCCATTGCCGCCGATATTAGCAGCGCCGAGGGGCACCTGGATGAAAACGAAAGCCTAGTGGTCAAAAACCTGCTGGCGCTTCGCAACACCACCATCCGCGAAGCCATGACCCCGCGCACCGTACTGTTTAGCGAAGACCAGGAGCACGGCGTAGAGGATTTTTTTGCCCGCCATAAAACCATTCCCTTCTCTCGCATTCCGGTCTACGCCGACGACCCGGACAATATTACCGGGGTGGTACTGCTCAGCGACCTGTTAATCGCCCAGGCCAAAGGCGACACCCAAATGCCATTGCAAGACTACCGCCGCGAGTTACCTGCCCTGCTGGATGCCATGCCACTTACCCAGGCGCTGGAGGAGTTTTTACGCAAAAAGACCCATATGATTCTGGTGGTCACCGAGTTTGGCGATGTGCAGGGCATTATTACCCTGGAAGACGTGCTGGAAACCCTGCTGGGGCGGGAAATTGTGGATGAAAACGATAAGACCCGCGATATGCAGGAACTGGCTCGGCGTCACTGGCGCCGGCAGGCCAAGAAAAGCGGCGCCGATATAGAAGAAGAGCCCCCTACCGCTTAACTCCCTATCTCTTAAAAAGTAGCAGGCATAAAAAAAGCAAACCCGAAGGTTTGCTTTTTAGGTCTGGCAAAATAAGGTTACTTAAACAGCAACAATATTCTCAGCCTGAGGACCTTTTTGGCCTTGAGTTACGGTGAACTCAACGCGCTGGCCTTCGGCCAGAGTTTTGAAGCCAGAACCAGAAATGGCGCTGAAGTGAGCAAAAACGTCTGGACCAGACTCTTGCTCGATAAAACCAAAACCTTTTGCTTCGTTGAACCACTTAACGGTTCCTTGAACTGTAGACATAACAATATCCTGTAATCAAAAAAATAAGCGCCTTGCGCCTGCTAACCATAGCAAACCAGGCAGGAGTAGCAAAAAATCTAGACGTATCTTTAAAACTGCAGGACGAGGTGTTACAAGTACAACTTCGAAGGCGGATCTAACGAGTGGTCAATTTCTAGCTGACTGGCACTGTATAGGGAATGTTTGCCTTTGTCTATCTTTATTTTGCGTATTTTTAAACCCCGTGCCGGAGGCGCCCAAGGGCGGTTTTACCCCCGGTTTCTTTGCGCATCCGGGCTACGTCATCACTCTAAATCAAGACTTCCCTCGGTGTATTGCTGGTAGCCGGTATAGGGCAGCAACAGCGTATCCACCACCGCCGAGGCAATACCATCAACCAGGTAATAACCCGCAAACCAATTCAGGTTGGCGCCTTTCGAAGGCGCGTGCAGCGAGCAAAAATCAAACGCGACCCCGCTGTACATTCGCGGGATGGACGAGCAATAGGTGTCTTTGCGCTCTAAGTTGGCGGCGACGCTGTAATCCGACGAGCCAACCGTAGTCACCGAGCCACAGCCCGACACGCACAGCGACAACGCCAATAAGGCAATTTTACGCATAATAACTCCCTGTCTTTGTGTTATTCGCAGTTCGTTTCGAACTCGACAGCAACCTTAAGTTCCCGCGGCGGTGTCCGTTAGCCGCCTCCCGACTCTGGACGGGTCGTCAACGCCACCAAGCGCTCGATAAATTCGGCGGCCTCAGGGTCGCCCAGCTTCTCTGCCATACGCGCACTGTCCAGCGCGCGATAGTATTGTTCCAGGTGGTAGAAAGTACCGGCACGCTCGGAATAGGCCACGGCATTGTCCGGGTAGCGCGCGATAACGTCGTCCCAAAAAGCGACGATGTCATCCAACCTCGCCTGGCGAAACAATGCAAAATCCAGCCAGCGGGCGTATTCCATATTTTCGGGTTTTAACTGGGTTAAACGTCTAAACACGGCCTCGGCGGCTTCATTTTCGCGTAAAGCCAAGTACGCCAAGCCTTGTTTGAATTGGTTTTCCACATCGTATTTGGGCACCTCTTTCTCGATCATTGCCTGCGCCAAGCCGTTATCAGCATTCTTCAGCTCGGGATGGCCGTAATTGCGAAAAAGCCGCTGGCGAAACTTCTGTATATATTCATCCGTGGGGTCCAGGGCGTAAGCGCGTTCTATATCCGCCAAGGCATCGGCGTAACGACCAAAATAATAAAGCGCCTGAGAGCGCCAATAGTACTGATCGGCATAGTCGGGCCGCAGATAAATGGCCTTGGTGAGATCATCAATCGCCAGCCGATCTTTATCAAGCCGGTAGTAGGCTCTACCCCGGTATGCATAAGCCACAGGGTTGGGGCCAGACTCCAGCGACTGATCAAACGCCTCAATAGCAGCCTGATACTCCTTATCAAGGTAAAGCAGAGCGCCTTTCTCAAAACTTTCGTAGCCTGCCAACTCTTTTAACTTGGGGTTACCCGTGTCTTGTACAGGTACCTCTGCGACAAAATCCTGAATCTCTTGCCACGAGCCTCCCCAACGCGGCGACAGCCCCAGAATATAGCCCCGTCGCACTATATAGTTTTGGGGGTACTGGTAGTTTGCTTTGACCAAAGCACTATAAGCTTTTTCCTGATCACTGCCCGACCTGCCCAGCGCAGTAATCAGATAGTAAGCCACAATCGCCCGGTTATTGAGTGCCAGTGCCTGTTCCACATCTTCGTAAGCGTGGGCAAACTCTCGCTCCATTCCCGCAATCTGATCGCGGCTGGTATCGCTGATAAAACGATTGCCGCGCTCGCTCCAGCCACGCGCATAGCGACACATGGCTCTGGCTATGTAGGCTTGGTAGCTCTCGGGGGAAGCGGCGACCCAGGCATTTAACGCTTGCAGCATTTCGTTGGTAGGGACTTTAAAGGCGTAATACGCCGTTCGCAGCGCAAAGTCCTGACTGTTATCTCGCTCGACAGCCTCTAGGCCCGCCTGCAACACATTGTTAAGTTGCGAGTACTCACCCGTGCGCAGTAAATGGCGCAAATACAAGGTTTCGCTATAGGCCGGGCGGCTATAGGCAATATCGTCGGGGTCTATCGCCGGGCGAGAAACAAGCGTTGGTTCGTTTGCAGACGTAGACGCGGCAGAGGGACTTGATACCGGCGCCTCAGCCTGCTGCCCCGGTGGTGGTTTATCACTGTAGTGGGTTCGACCGTTTTCATCGGTCCACTGATACAACTGCGCGGCGGCAGGCACACCTAGAAAGATTAAAAATATTAAACACAGTCGCATCACCATCCTCCATGAAACTTCGCGCTGTTCAATTAGCGTCCTGTCAGTATAAATCGATTTATATAGCCAAACCAACGGCCGTGATCGTTATCATGAACTTTAGGACTCAGGCAAGGCGTCAAAAGCGGGAGCCGCTGCAATATCAGCCTCCCACCGAGCGCGACTGGCGTTAAAAATATTCGCAGTAGGCGGGATTACCACTTCCGTATCCAGACAACCGGCAGGGACCAACACATCGCCACTATCCTCCACTCCCGGCACCGCCGAACCACAGACATTGCAAAAGCTCTTGCGGTGCGCCGTACTCGGTAGCGTAAAACTCGTTACGGTCTCTTTACCGCTCAGCCAGGTAAGAGCTCCAGCAGGTACAAATAAATTAGCCGCAAAAGCAGAGCCTGTCCCCTTCTGGCAATAGCGGCAGTGGCAGATATAAAAACTGTCAAAATCACCTTTGACATCAAACGTAACCGCGCCGCATAAACAGGAGCCACTATGCACAGTCATTGATTTCGCTTCTCTTTTAACTCAGCCAAATACCGCACCGCATCCGGATCAGAATGAATCGATTTATCCAGCAACTCACAGGCCCGCCCCGCGCCCAACTTAGACGTAAAATAAGAAATCGCCTGCAACCCCACAAACACACCGATAATAGCCAAGGAACCGGGCAAAACACCCAGAACCTCTTTACCCAGCGCGGCAAAAATAAAACAAGAACCCATAACCGCCAAAAGCGCATAACCATTGGCCCGAATTTCCCGCTTTATTTCCAAGTAATCTTTTACATCCTTTTTGCTGAACATATTATTTATTCCTTATTGAAGCTATAAAAACCATCATCGGAATTCACGAATCAAGACTTGAACCCGAAACTACTCGCTCCTCCCACAGAGCGGAATGATCATAATATCTTTCTAATGCCGGCACCCAACTCGAATCTGGCCTCGGGAAAGTCGATAGAGCTTTCATCAACTCAATTCTAAATGCCGCAAAGGAGTTCTCACTTGTATAGCACACACGAAAACTATCATCTGAATCTTCGGCGCCACTATCATCAGGCTTTGTATATACATAACCGGCGTCAGCTATATAAACACCATGCAAATGCGCCGGGCATCCCTTTTTATTGAGACTATCAGAAACTCTTTGAGAGAATAAGCCGATGTCTTTAGCAGCAGCCCCCGAAGACTCAAAGGCAAAAACATATGACCGCAAACCAAGCCAGTGCAATTTTCTTATATCTACACGAACCGGACTTTCATCCATTGGGACCCAAAATGACCGTTCATACATTTGTCGAAGTTTAAAATTCTTATCTATACATTC
Organism: Gilvimarinus xylanilyticus; assembly: GCF_024195295.1. GTDB lineage: Bacteria > Pseudomonadota > Gammaproteobacteria > Pseudomonadales > Cellvibrionaceae > Gilvimarinus > Gilvimarinus xylanilyticus. The sequence continues at coordinate 203,450 of NZ_JAMFTH010000002.1, forward strand.
TTCTATAGAGCTTCCTGAAGGCTTAGACCCTACCGAGCTACAAATCGATGCTTTAACTTCTACGTATCCGTATACCGCCTCAAGAGGAAATACATCACACGTTCCCAGCCTAATCAAAGGTCCGCTTCTTAGCGCGTCGTAAATAATTATATCCAACTGAGAAGACAACCTGACTCCACTTTCAGTTAAATAAGCTATGAAGCCTGTTGATACCCCATACTCTCCCGGCAACAGATCCTTAAGAAGAGCAATCACATACTGCTCTAAACTTCGACCTTTTTCAGCTGCATGGGAAATTGAGTGCCGAACCGACTTTAGCTTTGCAGCCATCAATTCTTCTTCGATCTTTGCTAGTTCTGCTAAATTCGTCGAGCTCATTTCAACCTCATTTCAATGGGTGAATCCGCCAACTCAAAAACATTGCAGATTTAACCTCAGAATGTAAGCGACGTGAAAACTGTTGTAACGAAATAGGTCTGCTCGTCATTTTTAAAATCTACGAAAAATCAAAGTGAGCCAGAACAAGAAAATTTTATAAAATTTCCTGTTTCCGAACTAGGCATTGGTCTTGACCTACCCATCGAGTCAAGCCCCCTCGAAATAGCAACGAGCTCAGTGAAAGAATCTGCATCTGGCGCAAAGACATAGTAGCTTTCCTGAGCTCCAGAGATTTTGCTTCTAACCGTAGAGGAATATTTGGCAACCCCACTACGAGTGGTAACTATTTCATCATTCATGTAGGTTTTTGCCGAAACCTTCAAATCGTCATTTTCGGTTGAGTCAAACACATAGACAGAATCCAGCCCATTTGCACTCCCTTTACACTCTAATGAAGCATAAACTGAAGCAGGAAAAAACATTATAAAAATAATTAACACTTTCATATTCTCATCCCATTAAAATAAGTGAGCTAAACAATCAATTAAAAAGACAAAGTAAACCTCCTATGGCAATATAATTCCGCTAGACACCAGTTTAAGAGTCGATCATAAGCAACTAACAGCAAAGGAGAAAATCGCAATTCTGACTGCTCCGTGGCTGGGAATTTACGACTTAGTCTTATTTACGCCCCAATGTAAGGGTTTTTGCCTTGCCCGGCAAGGTTAGTGGGCCATGCGTGTTATTGGTTCGATATTATGATGCGGTGACAAGTCACGCTTTTTAGCTGGATTCCGTGTCGTGGCACGGAATGACGAGATTCAAACAAGAACACCTAACCCGCAGAATGGCACACCCGGGGCCCCTGCGAATGAGCCGAACGAAGGTCGATTTTTGTGGGTAAGCACGCATGGATGCGTGCGCAAGTATCGCCGCGCCAGGGACGGCGCGTCGATACGGCCCTCAAAAATCGACCGTAGTGAGGGGACCCGTTAGGGCCATTCGCCGGGGTGTCCTCTTTTGAGTACTTTTCTGGACAAGCAGAAAAGTGCTTCGCCCGCCCGGCGACTGAGGGCACATAAAAAAGGCGAGCACAAAGCTCGCCTTTTCAAACCACACAAAAAACCAAAACTTAGTCTTTCGCGCGCTCTTGCAAAATCGCCACCGCAGGCAACTCTTTACCTTCCACAAACTCCAGGAAAGCACCGCCACCGGTAGAGACATAACTGATTTTATCAGCCAGATTCCACTTATCGATAGCCGCCAGAGTATCGCCACCGCCGGCCACCGAAAAGGCTTCGCTGTCGGCAATGGCGCGCGAGATAGTTTCGGTGCCTTGGGCGAAAGCATTGAACTCAAACACACCACAGGGGCCGTTCCACAAAACGGTTTTGGCGTTTTTAATAATCTCGGCCACGCGCGCGGCGGTTTCCGGACCATAGTCGATGATTTCTTCATCGGCCTGAATCTCGCTGGCCGCTTTTACTTCGGTCTTGCTGTCGTGGCTCCACTCATCAAAACCATCTTTGGTGGTGCGCACGTCAGTGGCAAACACCACATCAGTTGCTTCACGCAAACGCTTGGCTTCGGGAATCAGGTCTTCCTCGTACAGCGAGTTACCCACCTCGTTACCGGCCGAGGCAACAAAGGTGTTGGAAATACCGCCGCCCACAACCAGAGTGTCGGCAATTTTAGACAGCGCATCCAGCACGCTTAGTTTGCTGGAAACTTTAGAGCCACCCACAATCGCTACCAGTGGGCGAGCCGGGTTATCCAGTGCTTTACCCAGGGCGTCCAGCTCGCTGGCCAGCAAGGGGCCGGCGCAGGCCACCGGGGCAAACTTCGCCACTCCGTGGGTCGAGGCCTGGGCGCGGTGCGCAGTGCCGAAGGCGTCCATGACAAACACATCGCACAGTTCGGCCATTTTTTTCGCCAGGGTTTCATCGTTGGCTTTTTCGCCTTCGTTGAAACGCACATTTTCCAGCAGGACCACATCGGCATCGCCCATATCGAAGCCGTTTACCCAGTCTTTGATCAGCGGCACATCGCGGCCCAGCTTTTTGCCCAGCTCGGCGGCGACCGGCGCCAGCGAGGCGGACTCGTCAAAGCTGCCTTCCTCGGGGCGGCCCAGGTGAGACATCAGCATCACCTTGGCGCCAGCGTCCAGGGCTTTTTTAATGGTGGGCAGCGAGGCGTCGATGCGCACGCTGCTAGTGATTTTGCCGTCGTCCAGGGGCACGTTTAGGTCCTGACGGATCAATACGCGCTTGCCCGACAGATCTTGATCGCTCATCAGTTTTACGTTCATGTGTGTGGCTCCATGTGCGCTATGCGCTATCTGTATAAAACGTGATTAAAAAATAAGGCAGGAAAACAAAGCGCCGCCGGACGGCGGCGCTTTGGCAGCTGGTGGTTTAGTCCAACAGCTCTTGGGCAGTCGCCGCAATGTTATCGGCGGTAAAGCCGAAGTAGTTCATCAGGTCGGGGCCTTTGGCCGACTCACCGAAGGTGGTCATGCCCACAACGCGACCGTCGATACCGACATACTTGTACCAGTAATCGGCGTGCGCCGCTTCTACCGCTACCCGGTTGGTTACTGACAGAGGCAGAACAGACTCTTTGTATTCGGCGTCTTGCTGGTCGAATACGCTGGTGCTGGGCATGGAAACCACACGCACTTTTTTGCCTGCCGCGGTCAGCTTGTCCGCCGCTTCAACGGTAACCGGTACTTCAGAGCCGGTGGCAATCAGAATCACTTCTGGCTCGCCGTCGCAGTCTTTCAGTACATAACCACCTTTGGCGATGTTGGCAACCTGATCGTCAGCGCGCTCAACACTGTCGATGCCCTGACGGCTGAATACCAGCGCGGCGGGGCCGTCTTTGCGCTCGATGGCCGCTTTCCAGGCCACGGCGGTTTCGGTGTTGTCACAGGGGCGCCAGGTGTCCATGTTGGGCGTCAGGCGCAAGGTGCCCAATACCTCAATGGCCTGGTGAGTGGGGCCGTCTTCACCCTGACCAATAGAGTCGTGGGTGTAAACAAACACGTTGCGCAACTTCATCAGCGCCGACATACGCACGGCGTTGGCGGCGTACTGTTGGAACATCAGGAAGGTGGCGCCGTAGTTAATGAAACCACCGTGGGCACTCAGACCGTTCATGATCGCGCTCATGCCGAATTCGCGCACACCATAGTAAATGTAGTTGCCTTCGGCGTTTTGTGCAGTAACCGGACGCGAGCCTTCCCACATGGTCAGGTTAGAGCCGGCCAGGTCGGCAGAACCACCCACCATTTCGGGCAGCAGCTTGTTGTAAGCGGCGATGGTTTTTTGCGAGGCTTTACGCGAGGCTTCTTTAACCGGGTTTTTGTGACACTCTTGAATAAACTCTTGTGCCTTGGCTTCAAACTCGGCGGGCAGTTCGCCCTTGATCACGCGGCGCTCGTATTCGGCGGCGTCTTCGGGGTAAGCGGCTTTGTAGGCTTCGAACTTTTCGTTCCAGCTTTTCTCGGCGGCGGCGCCGTCTTCTTTGGCATCCCAACCACTGTAAACATCGGCGGGGATTTCAAAGGGGGCAGCGTCCCACTTCAGGAACTCACGCGCCGCGGCGATTTCGTCGTCACCCAGAGGGGCACCGTGACAATCGTGTGAGCCAGACTTGTTGGGCGAGCCAAAACCGATGGTGGTTTTACAGCAGATCAGGGTCGGCTTCTGGTCTTCGGCTTGAGCCGCTTCAATCGCGCGCTTAACCGCGTCTGGGTCGTGACCGTCGACGTTGGCAATGACATGCCAGCCGTAAGCTTCAAAACGCTTGGGGGTATCGTCGGTAAACCAGCCTTCAACGTGGCCGTCAATGGAGATGCCGTTGTCGTCCCAGAAAGCAACCAGTTTGCCCAAGCCCAAAGTGCCGGCCAGCGAGCAAGACTCGTGCGATACACCTTCCATCAGGCAGCCATCGCCCAGGAAGCAGTAGGTGTAGTGATCGACAATTTTGTGGCCGTCGCGGTTGAACTGCGCGGCCAGCATTTTCTCGCCCAGGGCCATGCCCACAGCGGTGCTGATGCCTTGGCCCAGAGGACCGGTGGTAATTTCAACGCCCGGGGTGTAACCCAGCTCGGGGTGACCCGGAGTTTTGGAGTGCAGCTGACGGAAGTTTTTCAGCTCTTCCATGGGCAGGTCGTAGCCGGTCAGATGCAGCAGCGAGTAAATCAGCATTGAGCCGTGGCCGTTGGACAGCACAAAGCGGTCGCGGTCGGTCCACAGAGGGTTCTGCGGGTTGTGCTTTATAAAGTCGTTCCACAGGACTTCGGCGATATCGGCCATGCCCATGGGGGCACCGGGGTGGCCGCTACCGGCCTTTTGTACGGCATCCATGGACAGTACACGGATGGCATTAGCGAGTTCTATACGAGACGGCATAGGGGTCAAGGCTCCTTAAATGTCGTAGCTGTAGTTGGGTTCAGGTTGACCTCTAGCGGGTCTAAAATCAGTGATTACGCAACCTTGTCTTGTGCGCGGGTACAGGGCTCCCCACCCATTACTCCGCTTTTTTAGGGGGCGCTATTGTCCCGCACATGGGGCCATCAGTAAAGGCGAATCATTTTTAACTCCCAATCTATATCAAAATATTTTGATATAGATACTAAATTCGTCTATTATGCCCCCATGAATCAAGCCGCACTTACCACCCCAATTACGCCTCAGGCCGACGCCTCTGAGGCCCTGGCCGGACTGCTAAAAGCCGCCGGTGACCCTTTGCGCCTGCAGATTCTGCAGGTCTTGGCGCAGAACTCTTATGGGGTATCCGAGCTGGCGCGCATCTTTGATGTACGCCAGTCGGGCATGAGCCACCACTTAAAGCTTTTAACTGCGGCGGGGCTGACCACCACCCGGCGCGAAGGCAACTCCATTTACTACCGCCGCGCCATTGTGGTGCCCGGCCAACCCCTGGCCGAGTTGCAGCGCGCACTGTTTAGCAGTGTGGATCAAAACCACCTGAACAATGCGGTGGCCGAGCAGTGCCAAGCTATTGCCGCCGAGCGGGCTGAAGCGTCGCAGCAGTTCTTTGCCGCTAACGCCCACAAGTTTCGCGCCCAGCAAGACTTGATTGCCAGTTACCCAGTATACGGCGAACAGGTGACGCAACTATTAAGCAACACTCCGGTTAAGAACACCTACCTGGCACTTGAGGTAGGCCCGGGCCAGGGCGAGTTTTTACCGATATTGGGCCGGCGTTTTGCCCATGTGATTGCCCTGGATAACGCCGAGCCCATGCTGGAACATTCGCGCGCCGCCGCCCAATCAGCCGGAGTGAGTAATGTCGAGTTTATTCACGGCGACACTACCGAACTGTCCGCCCATAAGGTACTGGCCGATTGCGTGGTGATGAACATGGTGCTGCACCACACGCCCTCGCCTGCGGATATCTTCAAAGATTTAAGTAACGCCCTAACCCCCGGTGGCGCCCTGGTGGTGACCGAGCTGTGCCGCCACGAACAGGACTGGGCGCGGGAGAACTGCGGCGATTTATGGCAGGGCTTTGACCCCGCCGACCTGACCCAGTGGGCCCAGGACGCGGGCCTGGAAGACGGCCAGAGCATGTTTATCGCGCTGCGCAACGGTTTTCAGGTGCAGCTGCGACAGTTTTTTAAACCTTACCACCGATAATTTCAGGAGCCACATTTTATGGCCGAATATTCTGTCTTTACCTCCGAGTCGGTCTCGGAAGGCCACCCCGACAAACTGGCCGATCAGATTTCCGACGCCGTACTGGACGCCATTCTCAAGGACGACGCCGATGCGCGGGTCGCGGTGGAAACTTTGGTGAAAACCGGCATGGCCGTGGTCGCCGGTGAAGTGCGCACCTCAACCTACGTGGATTTAGAAGACCTGATCCGCCAAGTCATTCTGGACATTGGCTACAACAGCTCAGACGTGGGCTTTGACGGTGCCTCGTGCGCGGTGCTGAACGCCATTGGCAAACAGTCGGCCGATATCGCCGTGGGCGTGGACGAAGCCGAAGCCAAAGATCAGGGCGCCGGTGACCAGGGGTTGATGTTTGGCTACGCCTCGGACGAGACCGACGTGCTGATGCCCGCACCTATTTATTTCTCGCATCGCTTAGTCGAAAAACAGGCTGAGCTGCGCAAAAACGGCAAACTCGACTGGCTGCGCCCAGACGCCAAAAGCCAGGTGACCCTGCGCTACGAAAACGGCAAGCCCGTGGCGGTAGACGCCGTAGTGCTTTCCACTCAGCACGACCCCAGCATTAAACTGGCGGATTTGCAGGAAGCGGTGCGCGAGGAAATCATTAAGCCCGTGCTGCCCGCCGAATGGCTGCACGACGATACTCTGTACCACATTAACCCCACCGGCCAGTTTATTATCGGCGGCCCCGTGGGCGACTGCGGCTTGACCGGGCGCAAGATTATCGTCGACACCTACGGCGGTATGGCCCGTCACGGCGGCGGCGCCTTCTCGGGCAAAGACCCCTCCAAGGTCGACCGCTCCGCCGCCTACGCCGGACGCTATGTGGCGAAAAACATCGTCGCCGCCGGGCTTGCCAGCCGCTGTGAAATTCAGGTGTCCTACGCCATCGGCGTCGCCGAACCCACCTCAATTTCGGTCAACACCTTCGGCACCGGCAAACTGCCCGACGCCGAAATCGGCAAACTGGTGCGCGAACACTTCGACCTGCGCCCCAAAGGCCTGATCGCCATGCTCGACCTAAAACGCCCCATCTACCGCGCCACCGCCGCCTACGGACACTTTGGACGGGAGCTGCCGGAGTTTACCTGGGAGAAGACGGATAAGGTTGAGGCGTTGAAGAAGTATTTGTAAGGGTAAGGTCGGATGTCTGAGGTCGGACGTCTGACGCGGAAAGAAATTACTCACAGGGAGGTGACATGGAACGAAAGTATCAACAGCTTAAAGTTTGGCAGGAGTCTATGCTGCTGGCTGAGATGGTTTACAAAGCGCTTCTTAATTTACCAGCCTCCGAGCGCTTTGGGCTAGCCGACCAATTACGGCGAGCCAGTGTCAGCATACCATCCAACATTGCCGAAGGCGCCGGGCGAGGCAGCGATCGAGAGTTTGTTCGATTCTTACAAATCGCCAAAGGTTCGCTGCAAGAGCTGGAAACCCAGTTACTTCTTTGCGCAAGGCTAAAGCTGCTACCAAGCACGACTAGCTTACTGGATGTAACAAATCGCGTTTTTGCCCTGCTAACCGCATTTATTAACAGGCTTAAACAAAATCTTTAATGCTTCAGACGTCCGACATCAGACATCTGACACCGTCAACCGGAGAAAGCAATGAACATCGCAACTAACTTCACCGACTACAAAGTCGCCGCGAAAACCGCGGAAGAGTTCGAACAACTGGCCCAGTGGGGTCGCCGCGAAATTGAAATCGCCGAGGGCGAGATGCCGGCGCTGATGGCGCTGCGTACCAAGTACGCGGGCGAACAGCCTTTAAAAGGCGCGAAGATCATGGGTTGTATTCACATGACCATTCAGACCGCGGTGCTGATTGAAACCCTGATCGCGCTGGGCGCCGAGGTGCGCTGGTCGTCGTGCAATATTTTCTCAACCCAGGATCACGCTGCGGCCGCGATTGCCGCCGCCGGTATTCCGGTGTTTGCCTGGAAGGGCGAAACCGAAGAAGAATTCTGGTGGTGCATTGAGCAAACCATTTTAAAGGACGGAGAAGTCTGGGATGCGAATATCATTCTGGACGATGGCGGCGATTTGACTCAGCTGGCCCACGAAAAGTATCCGCAGATTCTGGACAATATTCACGGCATCAGTGAAGAGACCACCACCGGGGTTCACCGCCTGCAGGATATGATGAAAAAAGGCACCCTGAAAGTTCCCGCGATTAACGTGAACGACGCGGTAACCAAAAGTAAAAACGACAACAAATACGGCTGCCGTCACAGCTTGAACGATGCCATTAAGCGCGGCACCGACCACTTGCTATCGGGCAAAAAAGCACTGGTAATCGGCTATGGTGACGTAGGTAAAGGTTCGGCCCTGTCGCTGCGCCAGGAAGGCATGATCGTTAAGGTCACCGAAATTGACCCTATCTGCGCCATGCAGGCGTGCATGGACGGCTTTGAAGTGGTTTCGCCTTACACCAACGGCGTTAACACCGGCAAAGTCGAAGACATCAATACCGCCGTGCTCGGCACCACCGACCTGCTGGTTACCACCACCGGCAACATTAATGTGTGCGATTCAGCCATGCTGCAAACTCTGAAAAACAGCGCTGTGGTGTGCAACATCGGCCACTTCGATAACGAAATCGATACCGCCTTTATGCGCGAGAACTGGGAATGGGAAGAGGTAAAACCGCAGGTACACAAGGTGTATCGCGACCGCAAAACCAACAACCACTTGCTGCTGTTGTCCGAAGGCCGCCTGGTAAACCTGGGCAACGCCACCGGTCACCCGTCGCGCATTATGGACGGCTCTTTCGCCAACCAGGTGCTGGCGCAAATGTACTTGTACGAGCACAAGTTTGCCGACCTGCCCGCGGCTGACAAGCCAGAAAACATTTACGTAAAAGTTCTGCCCAAGCAACTGGACGAAGAAGTGGCGCGCCACATGGTCGAAGGCTTTGGCGGGGTCATTACCCAGCTGCGCAGTGAGCAGGCCGACTATATTGGTGTCGCGGTGGATGGACCGTTTAAGCCTGAGAGTTATAAGTATTAACGATGTTTACGTCGGACGTCTGACGTCGGCCGTCCGACGATTACTGCGAAGCAGGAATATGATATGAGTGAAGATTCTTTACGCTTAAGCTTTGAGTTTTTCCCGCCCAAGACGGATGAGGGTAAGGCCAAGCTTGCGGTGGTGCGCGATAAGCTGGAAGTGTTTGCGCCGGACTTTTTTTCGGTGACTTATGGCGCCGGCGGCTCTACCCGCGACAATACCAAAAACTTGGTGACTCAGTTTAACGCCCTGGATACGCCAGTTGCGCCGCACTTGTCGTTCGGTGGCGACGATGAGGCTGCGATTAAGGCATTGATTAACGAGTACAAGGACGCCGGAGTGGAGCGCATTGTCGCGCTGCGCGGTGATATGCCCTCTGGCGTGGGCGGCTCCTATCAGCTGGTGTACGCCAACGAACTGGTGGCGTTTATTCGCGAGCACTTTGGCAACGCCTTTGAGCTGGAAGTCGCGGCCTACCCGGAAATTCATCCGCAGGCCAAAAGCTATGAGGATGACGTACGTTATTTGAAAGGTAAGTTTGACGCCGGAGCCGACAACGCCATTACCCAGTACTTTTTTAATCCGGACGCCTACTTTTATTTTATGGACCAGTGCGCCAAAATCGGTATCGACAAGCCGATTTACCCGGGCATTATGCCGATCATTAACTATCGCAACCTGGTTCGTTTCTCGGACAGCTGCGGCGCCGATATTCCGCGCTGGCTGCGCCGTCGCCTGGAAAGCTTTGAACACGATCCCGAGGCGCTGCGCGATTTTGGCGAAGAAGTCGTTACCGAGCTATGCGAAACCCTGCTGGAAGGCGGCGCCCCCGGATTGCATTTCTATACCATGAACCAGGCAGAACCCGTGGCCAGCATTGTTACCAACCTCGGGTTAGAAGAATAAAATTGTGCAGAGGATAGTACCAATGAAGCAATTAAGTGTGGCATTTTTAACTCTGGGCTTACTCGGCGGCTGCACCTGGGTCGACCTTGAGCCCGGCGCCCAGAGCGTCGCCGTAGCGCGAACTCAGGATGTCGCCAACTGTCAGCAGGTGGGCAACATTACCGCCAATGTTATGGACGGTGTGGCTTTTTTAGATCGCGATGCGGAAAAAGTGGCCGAAGAATTGAGCACCATCGCTCGCAACCGGGCGGCAGGGCTTGGGGGCGACACGGTGGTGCCCGCCTCCAGTATCAGCGATGGCAGTCAGCACTTTGGTGTGTATCAGTGTCGTAACCTCTGATTGCCAGGACATCCAACGCGGGGCGTGGCACCTACACGCACCTGTAACATTTCTGTCATACACTCAGGTTAGCTTGCAGAGGTTTTACATTGATACAGCACAGGGGTAGTAAAGTGTCAGAGCAGTTTTTCAATCGCGAACTCAGCCTGCTTGAGTTCAACCGACGCGTTTTGTACCAATCTTACGACACTAACCTACCGCTGATGGAAAGGCTGCGCTTTCTGTGCATTTTTTCCACTAACCAAGATGAGTTTTTTGAGGTCCGTGTGGGCGGGCTGGTGGAAATGCTGGAAGTGGGCACCAGCACCCTGCCCCCGGACGGCTTAACCCACGCCGACAACCTGGCCGCCATCAGCCAGATATCTCATCAGCTCGCAAACGAGCAGTACGAGATTTTTAACCAAGATATTCTACCCAAGCTAAAACAGCAGGGTATTCATATTGTCAGGCGCGACGATTGGAGCGCCGACCAAATCGCCTATCTGAACGACTACTTTGAAACCGAAGTGCTGCCGCTGTTAAGCCCCATCGGCCTGGACCCAGCGCATCCGTTTCCGCGCATTATGAATAAGTCGCTCAATTTTATTGTCGCTCTGGACGGCAAAGACGCCTTTGGTCGCAGCTCAGGCCGTGCGATTGTGCAAGTGCCCCGCTCACTGCCCAATATTATTGAGTTGCCCGAATCCATATCGAGTAATGGTCGCAATTTTGTCTTTATGTCATCCATTATTCATTATTTTATGGATGAGATTTTTGTGGGCATGAAAGTGTTGGACTGTTTCCAGTTTCGCCTGACCCGCAACTCGGATATTTTCTTAGACGAAGAAGAGACCGACGATTTGCTGCGCGCTATGCAGGGCGAGCTGATTTATCGTCAGTACGGCGACGAGGTGCGTCTGGAGCTAACCGGCACCTGCCCCAAGGATATTGAAGACTTTTTGCTGGAGCGCTGCGAAATTCAGCGCCGCGCCCTCTACAAAGTCGATGGGCCAGTAAACCTGAATCGCTTATCTGACCTATTCGATTTAATCGACGACCCGGATCTGTACTTTAAGCCCTTTGTTCAGTCGATGCCCAAGCTGCCCAAACGCGCCGACAATTATTTTGAAGCACTTAAGAAAAACGATATTTTGCTGCACCACCCTTTTGACTCTTTTCAGTCGGTGGTGGACTTTTTGCGCGAGGCCGCGCAAGACCCGGACGTACTGGCGATTAAACAGACCCTGTACCGCACCGGCTCTAACTCGCCGGTGGTAGACGCCCTGGTGGCCGCGGCCAAAGCGGGTAAAGAGGTTACCGCCATTGTCGAGTTGCGCGCGCGCTTTGATGAAGAGCAAAACGTCGCCCTGGCGGAGCGTTTACAGCGCTACGGCATTCACGTGATTTACGGCGTAGTGGGCTATAAAACTCACGCCAAAATGCTGTTGGTGGCGCGCCGCGAAAATAAGAAACTCAGCTACTATGTGCATTTGGGTACGGGCAACTATCACCCCAAAACCACCAAGCTGTACACCGATTATGGCCTGATGACTTCAGACCCGGCCATTTGCGCCGATGTTTACCGAATTTTTATTCAGCTTTCCAGCATGGGTAAAGCCTCTAAAATGAGCGAGCTGCTCTACGCCCCCTTTACCCTGCACAAAAGCATGCTGAAATACATTCAGCAGGAAACCGAAAACGCCCGCAAAGGCATACCCGCCCGCATTATTGCCAAAATGAATTCGCTCTATGAAGAGCAACTAGTGCTGGCCTTGTACGAAGCCTCTAACGCCGGGGTGCAAATTGATTTAATTGTGCGCGGCGTGTGTCAGCTGCGCCCGGGCATTGCCAATCAATCGGAAAATATTCAGGTGCGCTCTATTGTCGGGCGCTTTTTGGAGCATACCCGTGTTTTCTATTTTGAAAACGACGGCAACCCACAGGTATTGTGCTCCAGTGCCGACTGGATGATTCGCAACATGTTCCACCGGGTAGAGACCTGCTTTCCGGTTAAGGCGAAAAAAATCCGCGAGCAGATTGTTAGCGACTTAAAACTCTACTTGGCGGATAACACCCACGCCTGGATTCTACAGAGCGACGGCAGCTATGTTCACAGCCAACCAGAGGAAGGACAAAATGCGATTGACGCCCAGGACGAGCTGTTAAAACAATGGGCCGCGCGGGTTTAACACCGCGCCTACTGCAGCGCTAATCGACCGGCACCACCTGCAATTCAAACCCCGCGTTACTGTGGTAGCGCGCCTCGGACTCCAGGTCAGCGTAGGTAAGCGGGTTGGCCTCTAGCCAGACGCGCGGAATACGCAACATAATCTTTTTCTTTTTCGCACTCAGCGCCAGGCCTTCAGGCATAGAATGACGCCGGGTGCGATGAAAGATATGCGCCAGCCGCAAAATGATCGCCAGCGGCATCAAGTCGGTACCAGCCTCGGCAAAGTGTTTAGGACGTAGGCTTTTGCGATGACAGCGCACCAGCGCGGCCAACTGAGTTTGCTCGGCGCGTGAGCAACCGGCAATATCCACATTCTGCACAATGTAAGCGCTGTGCTTATGATAATCGCTGTGGGAAATATCCAGACCCACGGGATACAAAAACGCCCCCCAGCGCAGCAATTGCGCCGAGTCGTGCAAATCCAGCGACCAGCTTTCGGCCACCTGCTGCAAGAGCGCTTGTGAGGTTGCCGCTACCCGCTCGGCCTTGGCGATATTGACGTGGAAGCGTTCGGCCAGGGCGCGCACACTGGACTCGCGAATATCATGGTCTTCCAGGCGGCCTTTTAAATCAAACAATAGGCCTTCGCGCAGAGCCCACTCTGCCGCCACCATGGACTCTATATTAAGGTTTTCAAACAGCGCCGCCAGCACGATAGCGCCGCCTAAAAACACTGGCTGCCGATCTTCCGACACACCGTCCAAGGTTAAATCGGTGGCGCCGTGTTTGGCGTAGAGGGCGATGATTTTCTCCAGCGACTTGAGAGTGATTTCTCCACTGCTCCACCCCGCCTGCTGACAGACTCCCGCCACCGCTTTAATGGTACCCGAGGCGCCTATGGCTTCATCCCAGGTGTGTTCACTGTATTCGTCCGCCACCGGGGCAATTTCTTGCCCGGCCGCGATGCGGGCTTTTTTGATGGCTTTATCGGTCACTTTACCGTCGGCAAAAAAACGTTTGGTCATGGCCACGCAGCCCATGCTCAAGCTCTCTTTCACCTTGGGGGCCATGCCCTCGCCCAGAATCACCTCGGTACTGCCGCCGCCGATATCGGCCACCAGGCGCGAGCGGTTATCCGGCGCGATGCAGTGAGCCACCCCCAAATAAATTAGGCGCGCCTCTTCCTCGCCCGAGATGATTTCCACCGGGTGGCCCAGCTTGGCTTTGGCCTCGCGCAAAAAATCGCGCGAGTCTTTAATTGAGCGCAGGGTTTTGGTGCCCACCGCCCGTACACTGCCCGAGGGAAAATCCCGTAGTCTCTCGCCAAAACGCTCCAGACATGCCAGTGCTCGCTCGCGCACCTCGGGGGTTAAGCTGCCGTCGGCCTCTAGTCCCCAGCCCATTCTCACAGGCTCGCGCAGCTTATCCAAAAGGGTGAGCTGCTGGTTTTCCCAGCGCGCGATGATCATATGAAAACTGTTGGAACCCAGGTCAATAGCGGCAATATGACCGCTGTCGCCCGGAAGCACTCGCGAGAGGTTAAACATGCACGGTTTCCTAACTGCTTGTTGTTTCTGTTTAACTATACACACAAGCCATTACAGCACCAATAAAAAAGGCCCGCCAGCTGGCGAGCCCTTTTACACTCATACGACTGAGTTTGGCTTAGGCGTCGGTTTCCGCCTGCGCTTGGTCAGCGGCTTTTTGCTGCGCTGAATTAACGGCCTGGGCAAAAACCGCATCGAAGTTAATCGGTGGCAGCATCAAGGGGGCAAATGAACCGCGTGTCAGCACACTATCGATGGTTTCGCGCGCATAGGGGAACAGAATGTTAGGGCAGTTGGCGTTAATAATTTGCGCCATAGTGGCTTTATCCATTCCGCTGATGGAAAAAATACCGGCCTGCTTCACTTCGATCAAAAAGGCGACTTTCTCTTCCATTTTGGCGGTGATGGTCAGCAGCAGAACCACTTCGTGGTGATTTTCATCCACGCGGTTAACCTGCACATTCAATTCCTGTTCGATTTTGGGCGGTTGTTTTTGATTAAACGCCTCTAGGCCCATGGGCGTTTCAAACGACAGGTCTTTCAGGTAAATACGGCGCACGGCAAATGAAGGCGCGGCTTTGTCTTGGTCCTGACCATTGGCTTGAGCTTGCGGCTCTTGAGTGTTTTCTTCTGACATAGCAGTGTCTCTTGGTTCTGTTTGATTAATTTATTGGTTCAGCAAGCTATCCAGCTCACCGCGTTTGTCCAGCGCCCAGAGATCGGTAAAGCCGCCCACATGGCGCTCCCCAATCCAGATTTGCGGTACCGTCTGCTGCCCGCTTTCGGCCATCATTTTTTGCCGCAACCCAGGCTCGCGGTCGACGCGAATTTCTTCGGCCTCGACACCCTTTGACGCCAACAAGCGCTTTGCGTTGACGCAAAAAGGGCAAATAGCTGTGGTGTACATACGAACTTTCGCCACCATAGTCGCCTACTTTTTAACCAGGGGTAAATTCTGATTTTGCCACTCACTGATACCGCCGGAGAGGCGCCGCACGGTAAAACCTTTAGCGCCTAACTGGCGTCCGGCACTGCCCGCGTGTTGACCCATTTTATCCACCACAATCAGCGTTTTATCGCGATATTTCTCCAGGCTGTCCAGCTGCTCGGCCAGTTTCCCGTGGGGCACATTGATCGCGTCAACGATATGCCCGTTTTTGAATTCGCCATTCTCACGCACATCCAGCCAGATACCGGCATCGGTGTTGATGAGTACAGTAGCCTCAGATGTGGAGATGGGCTGGCCATTTTTCAAGCGCTCGCGCCAGGCATAAACGTAAATAAGCACCACCAGAATGCCCACCAACATCCATTCCTGACTTAAAAATACTAGTAAATCGTCCACCCGACTGCCCTTAATATCGATATTGCAATGGCGCCCAGAGACCTCCGGGCCACAGAGGGCGGGAGTATACACCACAGGCGCCCTTCCCGACAGACACCCGAATTTATCGCCCGAATTGATAAAAACTGGGCCCCACGCCCCGCCTGAGCGTAGAGTTGCCCCGCGTAAACCGGTAGAATAAATGGCCTATCTGTTCACTTTTCCAGACAAACAAGCGATTTATCTATGACAGCCAAGAAAAAACCCATGGTTTTGCTGGTGCTCGATGGCTTCGGCTATTCAGAGCAAACCGAACACAACGCAATTTACAGCGCCAACACTCCGGTGTGGGATGAGCTGTGGAACAATCGCCCCAAGAACTTAATCGGCACCTCTGGTATGGCCGTGGGCCTGCCCGAGGGGCAAATGGGCAACAGTGAAGTGGGTCACATGACCCTGGGCGCGGGCCGGGTGGTTTACCAGAGCTTCACCCGTATTAATAAAGCCATTGAAGACGGCGAATTCGCCAGCAATCCCGCCTACGCGTCGGCCATCGATAAAGCCATTGAAAACGGCAAGGCAGTACACGTTTTGGGGCTGCTGTCCCCCGGCGGTGTTCACGCCCACGAAGATCACATCTTCGCAATTATTAAAGCGGCGGCCGAGCGCGGCGCTAAAGAGATTTACCTGCACGCGTTCCTCGACGGCCGCGACACCGCACCGCGCAGCGCCGAGGCCTCGCTGCAAAAAGCCCAGGACCTGTTTGCTGAGCTGGGAGTGGGCCGCGTCGCCAGTCTGTGCGGACGCTACTTCGCCATGGATCGCGACAACCGCTGGGATCGGGTAGAGCAGTGCTACAACGTGATGGTCACCGGCGACTGCGAATACGACGCCGAAACCGCTGTTGAAGGCCTGAAAGCCGCCTACGAGCGCGATGAAAACGACGAGTTTATCAAAGCCACGGTGATTGCCGCCGAAGGCGAAGAAGTCGCCACCATTAACGACGGCGACTCGGTTCTGTTTATGAACTTCCGTCCCGATCGCGCCCGGGAAATTACCCGCGCGTTGATCGAGCCCGACTTTGACGGCTTTGCGCGCAAATTGGTGCCCCAGCTGGGCGAATTTGTGATGACCACCGAATACGCCGCCGACATCAAGGCCAGCTGCGCCTTCCCGCCCCAGGCGTTGACCAACTCGTTTGGCGAGTATTTGCAAAACCAGGGCAAAACCCAGCTGCGCATCGCCGAGACGGAAAAGTACGCCCACGTCACCTTCTTCTTTAACGGTGGCCAAGAGGCCGTATTTGAAGGCGAAGACCGTATTTTGGTGCCCTCACCCGATGTCGCCACCTACGACTTAAAACCCGAAATGAGCGCCCCGGAAGTGACCGATAAACTGGTGGAAGCCATCGAGTCGGGTAAATACGACGCGGTGATCTGCAACTACGCCAACGGCGATATGGTGGGTCACTCGGGCGTGTTTGAGGCGGCAGTCGCGGCTGTAGAAGCGGTCGATGCCTGTGTAGGCCGCGTGGTTGAAGCCACCCAGAAAGCGGGCGGCGAAGTGCTTATTACCGCCGACCACGGCAACTGCGAAGAGATGTTCGACCCAGAGTCGGGCCAGGTGTCTACCCAGCACTCCACCCTGCCAGTACCACTGGTTTACGTGAGTGACCGCAAAGGCACCATTGCCGACGGCGGTTCGCTGGCTGACGTAGCACCGACCATGCTGCACCTGATGGGAATGCCCCAGCCCGAAGAAATGGGCGGGCGCAACCTGATTACTCTGGACAGCTAATGCCGGTTCGCAGACCTTCTGCGCCAGCCACTCACACCCCCCAGCGCCGCCGGCGTTGGGGGGTGTTTGCGTTGCTAATGTTCAGTCTTTGCGGCGCCGGCACCTGGGCCGCGGACGATGCCGCCGAATACCAGAAAAAGCTGGAGCAACTCAAAGAAAACATTGAAGCGCTCAAAAGCGAGCTGAACGACGTTAAAAGCAAAAAAGGCGAACTGGAACAAGAGCTGGAAGAATCGGAAAGCGAAATCGGCGAGCTGGAAACCAAGGTCGATGAGCTGAACCAGGATATCAAACAGCAAGACAGCGAGCTGCAAAGCCTGCGCGGCGAACAGCGCGAGCTGCAGCAACAGCGCCAGCAGCAGCAATCACAAATTGCCGCCCAGCTGCAAAGCGCCTATAAGGCCGGGCCGCAAAGTCCCCTTAAAATGCTGTTAAACCAGCAATCCCCCGAGCGCATTACCCGGCTCAAGCAATACCACGATTACTTTCTGCGCGCGCGCCAGCAAAAGCTGACCCGCTATCGCAATACTTTAAAACAACTAGACGCCCTGGAGCCGCAAATTATCGCCGCCCGGGATTCGCTCAGCCAGCAAAAACAAAGCTTGCGCGAGCGCCAGAGCCGCCTTGAAGCCGAGCAGCAAGATCGTTCTGAAACCCTGCAAAAGCTCGCCCAGGTAATTGCCAGTAAAGACGCCGAACTGGCCGCCGAACGACAAAACACCCGGCGCCTGAACGCCCTGTTAGAAGAGATGACCACTACCCTGGGCAGCGCGAATCCCTCTAACGCCCGCTTTAGCCGCCTGCAGGGCAAGCTGCCCTGGCCCACTAAAGGCAAGCTGCGCCACCATTATGGCAGCGACCGGGTGGGCAAGCAGCTGAACTGGGAAGGCATGATGATCGAGGCCCAAAGCGGTACCCCCGTGGTGGCAGTACACAGCGGTCATGTGGTGTTTGCCGACTATTTACGCGGCCACGGGCTGCTTATTATTGTGGACCATGGCGAGGGCTTTATGAGCCTGTACGCCCACAACCAAAACCTGCTCAAAAACCTCGGTGACCGGGTCGATGCCGGAGAAACCATCGCCCGGGTAGGCAGCAGTGGGGGCCAGAGTTACTCGGGCCTATACTTTGAAATCCGCCATCGCGGCCAGCCCACTAACCCGGGTAAATGGTTGACGCGGGCCTAGAGCCTGTTAACACTGTGCGCCCACTCAGAGCGCGCTTTTTAGGAGACATGAATGCGTTTTGCCGGAATTTTGCTCACCCTAGCGGCGCTATTGGGCGCCCCCTGGTCACTGGCACAGCCAGCGGCCAGCGATTCGGCCGATGTAGAAGCCAGCGGCCAGCAAGCGCTCTTGCCATTAGAAGATTTGCGCACCTTTACCCGCGTCTACGACCATATTCGCTCCAGCTATGTGGAAGAGCTGAGCGACTCCGAGTTACTGGAATACGCCATCAAGGGCATGATGGCCGAGCTGGACCCGCATTCAGCCTACCTGGATGCCGACTCGTTTGAAGACCTTCAAGTCAACACCTCGGGCGAATTTGGCGGCCTGGGGATCGAAGTAGGCATGGAGAATGGCTTTGTTAAAGTTATCTCACCGATTGATGACACCCCCGCCCAGCAGGCCGGGGTAGAGGCGGGCGATTTGATTATCCGCCTGGGCGATCAGCCGGTAAAAGGCATGTCGCTGAACGAGGCGGTGGCAATTATGCGCGGTCCCAAAGGCAGCGACCTAACGGTCACCATCGTCCGCGATGGTATCGACCAACCCTTTGACATCACCATTACCCGCGACATTATTAAAGTGCGCAGCGTGCGCACTAAAATGCTGGATGACAACTATCTGTATCTGCGCATCGCCACCTTCCAGGTTAGTACCGGCAAAGATGTACAGGAAAAGCTTGCCAAAACCCTCGCCGACTACCCCGGCATTGAGGGGGTTATTTTGGACTTGCGCAACAACCCGGGCGGCGTTTTGCAGGCCTCGGTGGATGTGGCCGATGCCTTTTTGGACGGCGGCTTAGTGGTGTATACCGAGGGCCGCCTGGAAAGCAGCTACAGCCGCTACAACGCCAACCCGGGCGATACCCTTGACGGCTTACCCGTCGTGGTGTTGATTAATGACGGCTCGGCCTCGGCCTCGGAGATTGTCGCCGGCGCTTTGCAAGATCATCACCGCGCGGTCATTTTGGGCACCCGCAGCTTTGGTAAAGGCTCGGTACAAACCGTGGTGCCCATTACCGAAAGCCGCGCTATCAAACTGACCACAGCGCGCTATTACACCCCCGGCGGCCGCTCGATACAGGCCCAGGGGATTGAGCCAGACGTTATCGTTGAGCGCGCCAAGGTCACCGCGGTTAAACCGCGTTTGCGTACCACCGAAGCCGATTTAGCGGGCCACTTAAACAACGGCAACGGCGAAGACGAGGTGGGCAGCAAAGCGCGCGAGCGAGAAACCAGCAGCAGCTCGTCGCTACTGAGCAATGACAACCAACTGCATGAAGCGCTCAACCTTTTGAAAGGCTTGAATATTTTCCGCCAGCAACCCACGGCAACGGACGGCAATGATACGGCTCGCGTCGGCGCCCCTTAAGGCACTGTATATCGCGCTGGCGCTGCTACTGTTAAGCCCGCTGAGCGCGTGGGCCGGGCAGCTGGCCATTATCATTGATGATATCGGCTACAACCTAAAAGCCGGGCAGCGCACTATTGCCCTGCCCGGCGCCTATACCTTGGCCCTGCTACCGGCCACCCCTCACAGCCGGACGCTCGCCGAACTGGCCCACCAAAACGGTAAAGAACTGATGCTCCACGCCCCCATGGCCAATATGGGCGGCCTGGCATTGGGGCCCGGCGGCTTAACCCGCGAACAGACGCGCGCCGAGTTTACAGCGCGCCTGCGACACAGCTTGGACAGCCTGCCCCATATTCAGGGAGTGAATAACCACATGGGCAGCGCCCTTACGCCCCTGGCCACCCCCATGGGCTGGGTGATGGATGAAATTGGCAAGCGCGCGCTCTACTTTGTCGACAGCCGCACCACCGCCGCCAGCCGGGGGTATGAAGTGGCCCGGGCCTATGGCCTCAAAGCGGCGGAACGGGACGTATTTTTGGACCACAGCCGCGAGAGCGACGACATCACCGCGCAGTTAAAACACGCTATCGACATCGCGCAAAAACGGGGCCAGGCTATTGCCATCGGCCACCCCTACCCGGAAACCTTAGCGGCACTGGAGGCGGCCCAACCGTTACTTAAGGCCAGCGGAGTAAGGTTAGTGCCCGCCTCTGCACTGGCACAAAAACCCGCCCCCGGTAACGGCCACTGCCCGATTCCACCGCCATTGCTGCGCCCCGTAATACTCGCCCACAGCCCCGTGCCCCCAAAAGCTGTCTGGTGGCAAGATATCAACACAGGTTATGAACAACGCGAACCCCTAGAGAAACATAATATAAACAAACGCGGTTGATGCGCGTATACTCGTAAGAGAGTAAGCATTGCGCGCAACGGCGCTGACCGACGCAACGACAGTAAAGGTGAAACTATGGCTGATCACAGAGAGGGTGAACAGGGCTCCATTCCCGAGCGCAGCGGACGCTTTTTGGAAAAATCCGGCTACTGGTACTATCAAACCCGCGAGGGTGTCGACATAGGCCCCTTCGATACCCGTCACGATGCGGAAATCGGCGTGGGCGAATTTATCGACTTTATCTGCGCCTCGGCCCCCGAAGCGGCCAAAATTATCGAGCGCTACCGCGCCGCGTAAAACCTATTAACTTGACAATTAAGATGCTCGTCCTGAGCATCTTAATTGTCGCCCTGTAAAATCTGCGGAATTTGCGAAATCCCTTAATTTTTCAGGGCTCGCGCTCGCCTTCGGCGACGTCGGCGCATCCTGCGCCGCCCCCGCTGCTTTGCGACTTATCCTGTACGCACTTTACCCTGCGTAACAGCAAAGCCAGATCAGACTTCTCTTAATATAGGTCTTCGGACTTCATCCATTGCAGCATGGTGGCAAACCAATCCACTGGGTTGCGCATGCCAAACCCGTGTCCACCCTGGGGCAATATCAGCATACCGGCGGGCACATCCTGCGCGTGCAAGGCTTGGTAGTAGCGCAGCGAGTTTTCCACCCGCACCGCGCCGTCATCACCCGCGTGCACTAAAAAGGCCGGCGGGGTTTGCGTGGTTACTTGCTGTTCGTTGGAAAAGTACTGCCACCATTCTGACGGCTCCCCCACCCCCAACAAGTTGGTACGCGAGCCCTGGTGGGCAATATCTGAATCGACATTAATCACCGGGTAAATCAACACCTGAAAATCCGGGCGCACCTGTTCGGGGCTCAAGCGCTCAAGTACCGGATCGGCAAAGTGCACCGCCGCAGACGAGGCCAGATGCCCACCTGCGGAAAATCCCATAATCCCTATTCGATCAGACTTAAGGCGCCACTGATCAGCCTTGGCCCGGACCATCGCAATTGCCTGCTGCACATCCTGCAGAGGGCCAAACTTTTTATCTGCCATGGTTTTATCCAAAGGATCGCGGTACTTGAGTACAAACGCGGCCACACCCTCTGACTGCAAGCGCTCGGCAACCTGGTAGCCCTCTTTTACGATGGACACGCCCTGGTAACCGCCGCCGGGGCAAATAATTACCGCGCTGCCAGTGGCGATATCCGGCTCGGGCAAGTAGGCGGTTAAAGTCGGGTAGGTAACCTTCTGCAAAAACGTATCGGGATGATCCGGGTCACGGGCATGCTCTAAATCATCGCTCTTGAGTGCGCCGGGTATGGCGCCGGCGTAAATATCCATGGTCAGCGGCTCTTGAGATAGCGTCAGAGGCGAGAATGATAGCAGCGTTAAAAGCGCCGCCCATACAACACTCAGCCGCGAAGGTTTTATTGTTGGGTACATAGTCCATTTCCTATACATGAGTTCGCACAATACCTATAGTAACCAGCTAATTATCATCAGCCTACTACCTATCATGCGTTGTAAAAAATTCTTTCTGTTTATGAGCTTCGAGCTCGGCCTGGGCTTGCTGGGACTGGCGGGCCTGATGTGGGCTGGCATCCAAATTTTGCCTCTGTCGCCCGACTGGGTGAACAGTGCCCTTGGGGGAACCAGCGCCGCGGCTGCCACTTACCTGACTTGGCTGGTGGTAATGCGCATCTTTCCCACACTGCAGCGCGAACTTTTACCCAGTTTAGAGCAGTTTCGCGCGCTCTTTGCCCGCAGCAAGCTGTGGCAGATCAGCTTGATAAGCGCCGCAGCGGGCGTGGGAGAAGAGCTGCTGTTTCGGGGTTTTATACAAAGTTTTGCCAGCCAGCATTGGGGCACGGGCTACGCGATCGCAATTGCCTCGCTCATTTTCGCCGCCGGTCACGCCCTCTCGCTCACCTATTTTATGATCACGCTGGTGATGGGGCTGGCATTCGGCTGGGTCTATGCGCAAAACGGTGATCTATTGCTGCTAATGGTTTGGCACGGCGTTTATGACTTTATTGCCATTACCGTTATTTTGCACCGCCCCCGGTGGTTATTGGCGGGCTACCTTTGGCAGGGGCCATCGGAACCTGCTATAAAAACTGATACTGACCCGCGAGGTACGAATGAAAAAACTCGACAATGAAAAAGAGTTATTTAAAAAGGCTTTAACCGTAGGCGGTCACTACGCTGAAAAGCGCGGTGCCGCACAATTTGAAGCCAGTGATTCGGCCGCAGAGCGCGCGCTTTACATTTACCGCTTGCTCGCCCATGACAAATTGATTCAACCCTTGCCCGAAGATCAAGTGTCGCAAAAAGCTATTCAACACAAGTTGGCGCTGTGGGCCTCACGCCTGCCGCAGGACTAAAAGGCTGCGTCAATAGCCGTTAAGCGTCCGCTCGAGGCGGGAAAAATACCGCCAGCCAGACGCTGTGTTCATCGGGTAAGGTGCCCTCGACCCGGTGGCGGGTAGCCGCCGGAATAAACACATAGTCGCCGGGCGCCAAGGCCTGCTCGGCGCCCGAGTCCCAGCGCAGTACCGCGCCGCCACTGAGCAAAATCACCCACTCGTGCTCGTCTTGCTCATACCAAAAATCCGGCTCGCTGGCGTGGCCGTGAGAAACAATACGCTCAATCCTGACCCCGTCGCCCTCTAGTAGCGGCTGAATGAGTTCACGGGACAACTCATCGGGAATATCCGCCAGCAAATTGCCTACCGTCAGCTCACTCACTTCGACACCTGACTCATTTCGACACCTGACTCACTTCGACACCATGGGAACAGGCTTGTGCGCCAAGCTCATCAGCGCTTCGCGGTACAGTGTTGCGCTCTGATCAGCCTCGCCCAGGTGCTCCAGCAGCAGGCCCAACTCTAGATACACTTCGGCGTTCGGTTGCATATCCAGAGACTGACGAAAATAATCTCGCGCCTTACCCCAGAGCTCGTTGCGCGTGCAAATGCGGCCCAGGGCCGCCATTAACACCGCATCGGCATCGTGCTGTTTAAGCCAGCTGTTGGCCACTTTTAGCTGGGCTTTGCTATCGTCGGCGTTCGTGCGTCCGTATAACTCGACCCACTCGCTGCGCCAGTCTTTTTGCAACGCTTTGGCCAGCAAAGGCTCGGCCTGCGCGTCAAAACCCAGGCGAATATTAGCCGCCGCAAACCCCGCCATAAAGCTGGGCTCTTTTTGCAGCCCGCTGGGTATCCGGGCCCAGATTTCATCCAACCCCTGTTTGCACAGCACCTTGTCGCCGTCTTTCTTGTAACGCTTTTCCAATAGCTGGATCTGTCTCAAATAGACCTCGGCCTCCAGCCGGTTAAGGGCATCGCGACTGCGCACCTTGCCCTGGCGCAGGCTCGGCAAGAGAGCCTCCAGCGCCTCCATGTCGTCCAGCTCCCAATAGACGTGGGCCAACAAATCAAGCACCACCGGATGCTCAGGCGCGAGGCGCTTTATACGCTTGAGCGTCGCCAGACACTGCTCGTAACGCTGACTACCCAACTGCATACGGGCCTGGGTCAGGGCCACCGCCAGTTCGCTGCTGTCGCGGCATTTTTCCGCTTTGTGCAGCATATCCAAGGCGCCAGAGAAATCTTTTAGCTCGTAGGAGCAACGTGCGGCGGCAAGATAATTCACCAGCGGATTCGCCGATTTATCGGCACTTTTTACCAGCTGCTTGCGCGCCACCAGCCAGTTGCCCTCGATAAAGCTGACCAGCGCTGCCATGGTGCGATTTTGCGCCCGGACAGAGTATCGCTGACGGCCACGACTGAGAAACGCCGACACCTTGCGACTGGTGTGAGCCAGCCGCCAGAGCAGGTAAAACACGCCCAGCACCACCAGAGCCAGGGCCAGAGCGGTCCACAAACTCATCTCCACCGTGGTCGCGCCATAGGCCAGCAGTACATAGCCGCTGTCGTGACGCATCAGCTGGAACAGCAGCGCCCCCAGCAGCATAAAAACGATCAGCAAAATCAGGCGTTTTTTCATCGCGTCTCTCCCGCTGACACCTTATGCAGCCTCTCGATATAAGTCTCAAGCTGTTGCTGCGCCTCACTGATATCGGGCAAATCCACGCTGACCGGCTCCTGGCGAAGGCGCTCCAGCTCCTGCAGCAACACCTGAGTTTGGCCGTTGTGAGTAAAGTAGCTGGCCAACCAGGCATGGGCCTGATTGAGCGACTGAATATAAATTTCCCCCTCTTCACGCATGAGGGCGACCTGCGCCTGTTCGAGCATCAGCTGTAGATTCTGACGTAAAAACCAGGTTTGCTCGGGGGTCAGCAAAGGCTGCACTTGCTCGCCGTGGCGGTTTACCCGCACCAGCGAGCCCAGTGTATGCAGGGCGCGTGTAACGCTCTGCTGGAGGCGCTGCCAGACACTGCCTTCAACAGCGACATCGGCCACTTGCAACTCGGGCGCCTTCTCGCGCTGGTAGGACTCCAGCACCGCCAACTCCGAGACCTGATCAATCAGCGCTTGAATTTGCAGGTATAAGCCTTCGCGATCCACTGGCTCGACCGTTTTTAACGCCATGATTTCGCCACTTAAGCTTTCGCGCACAGCAAACAGCTTGGGGTCACTCTGGTTTTTTAAAATAGCATCCGCCGCCTGGGCGAGCGCCAAGGCTTCGGAACTGTTGTGCTCTACCAATAAGCGCTGATTGGCCAACCGCAATAAAAAAGCCGCCTCGGCCAGCTTCCAGTCGTCCCGCGAGGTATCGGTGAGGGCGTCCAGACGCGCTTCGGCCGAGCTGACATCCTGTGCCAGGGCGCGAATTTGCCGGGTCAGCTGATCGTCATTATCCAGACTTTGCAGCGCGTCATCGAGACGGGCATTTTCGGCCTTTAATTGCGCGATTTGCCGCTCCAAAGGCCCGGCGTCAAACTCGGGGGCTGCGGCAACTTGGGACGTGGGTTCGCGCTGCTCCATCCCCTGAAGCTGCTGCCAAACTTGCCAGCCACCCCAGCCACCGGCACCCGCCAGAAGCAAAATAAGCAACAGGCAAAACATCGCGAGGCCCCGGCCGCCCGAGGCTTTGCTGGGCTTGGACCTGACTGCGGTTGCGGCATCCGACTCTTTCGCGCTGCCATTGTCCGGAGACTCACTGGGCGCACTTAAGGCCTGTTGTTTATCCGATTCGGGCTGCGAGGTCGCATCCTTAGGGGTATCTGACATAGTTTTACTCTCCTGAAAAAGATGCCTGGCACGACACCTCAAACATCGTGACTTACCGTTCGCGGGTGTAAGCCATCGCCTTTGTTTATCGTCAACAGCGACGCAAATCGCGTTTAATCCAGAGTCCCGGCATAGGCTTGTATTTGCTCCAGCATGGCGTCACTTCCGGCGTTGCGCGCCACCCACAGACGTGCCAGTCCGGCCTCGCGGGCCAGCTGGGCCACTCTGTCACCTGGCACTAAAAACGTCCGCTCGCGCAACAGCGACTGGGTTTCAGTGCGGCGCGCCAAGTCCAACAGGTTCGTCAGGCTTTCGCCGCTGTGCACGGTAATTAAATCGGTGCTCTGACCGGCCTCAAGCCACTGTTTTACACGGGGCGCGCTTTGTGCGGGTAGAACCCTGCGGTAGAGCTCGCAGTGCTCGACCCGGGCGCCGCGCTCGGTTAGGGTCCGGGTCATCAACTCGCGGCCACCCTGACCGCGAAATATCACAATTTTTTCGCCACTGACATTGCCCAGGGCACGACTGGCCAGCAAGTGCTCACTGTTCATGGCGCTGCGCTCGTCGCCCAGTGCCGCAACCGGCAAATCTAGCGGATCCAGCGCATCGGCGGTTGCCCGCCCCACCGCCAGGCATTGGAGGCCGATAGGCCACTGGGGCCAATAGTCTTCCAGCCATTGTGCGGCATAGTGTACGGCATTGCGACTGACGAAAATCGCCTTTTGGTACTCATCAAGGTTCATCACCACCGACTTAATACGCTGCTCACTGTCAAAGTCGTCCAGTGCCTCCAAGGCCATAACGGGTATGGCCTGGGCATCATAGCCCTGACGTTGCAACCAGCTTTGCCACTCATCCGCCAACGGCTGAGGACGGGTCACCAGTATTCGCGCAGCGGTCATTGCAGCTCGCGCCCGTAAACCTCGGCGAGAATTTTATCGGCACCGGCGGCGAGCAGGCGCTCTGCCATTGCCACCCCCATGGCTTCGGCACTCTCTAACGGACCGCGATCTTCTTCGCTGAGCATGGTTTTACCATCGACCGAGCCCACCAGACCGCGCAGCCACAGCCCGCCAGCCTGTTCGATGGCGTAGCAGGCGATGGGCACCTGACAGCCGCCTTCCAGGCGCCGGTTCATGGCGCGCTCGGCTTCGACGCACACGGCGGTAGGGGCGTGGTGCAAAGGCGCTAACAGCTCGCGCAGCTGGGTATCATCGGTGCGGCATTCAATACCCACGGCACCCTGACCGCCCGCCGGCAGACTGACCTCGGGGGCCATGTAATCGGCGATGCGCGCTTGCAGTTCCAGCCGGATCAGCCCCGCACTGGCGAGAATAATGGCATCGAACTCACCGTCGTCCAGTTTGCGCAGGCGGGTCTGGACATTGCCGCGCAAGAACTTGACCTCTAGGTCGGGGCGGGCCGACAACACCTGGCACTGACGACGCAAGCTTGAGGTGCCTACCACACTGCCGGCGGGCAACTCGTCCAGATTGTGAAAGCGGTTGCTGACAAAGGCGTCGCGAGGATCTTCGCGCTCGCAGATAACCGCCAGCCCCAAGCCTTCGGGAAACTCCATGGGCACATCTTTCATTGAGTGCACGGCGATGTCCGCCTCATCCGCCAGCATGGCCTGCTCCAACTCTTTGACGAACAGGCCCTTACCGCCCACCTTTGCCAGGGGTACATCCAGAATTTTATCGCCGCGACTGGTCAACGGTACCAGCTCGACCGCCAGGCCCGGGTGATGCTTTTCCAACTCACTTTTAACGTATTCGGCCTGCCACAGGGCCAGCAAGCTTTTGCGGGTGGCGATGCGGATGGTGCGCGAGGGAATTGAGTTCATGGTACTCCTGTCGAGGCTATAAATAGGCCATGATAGCAAAGCTTGGGGGTGACTACAGACTTTGCAGCAGCGCTTTAACCGCACTGGCATGACGGCGGCTGACCGCGGGCTTGTGCTCGCTGTCGCGCAGGCAAATACAGTAGCCACCATCGGCGCAGCGCTCGAGCGCCTGAATATGCTCGACCATCACCAAAGCGTTGCGGTGCACCCGCACCACGGCACTACCCAACGTTTGCTCCAGCTCCTTGAGCGTGTTATCCAGCAGATGCTGCCCACCGGTGTGGTAGACGGTCACATATTTTTGGTCAGCGTGAAAATAGCGCACATTGCGAAGAGGAATGCGCTCTAAACCCTTATGGGTTTTGGCGGTAATACTGCCGGGCAAGCCGCCCGCAGGCGCCGAACGCTGAACTTTATTGGGCTTACCGGCTTTATCCAGGGCCTTTTGCAAGTCGTCACGACGCACCGGCTTTAGCAAATAGCCCACGGCCGTAGTGGAAAAGGCCTCTAACGCATGTTGATCATAGGCGGTACAAAAGATGACGGCCGGGGGATCATCCAGCTCGCCAATTTGTTGCGCCGCCTCCAGGCCATTGCCACCGGGCATTTGAATATCCAAAAGGACAAT
The DNA here is from genome assembly GCF_024195295.1 of Gilvimarinus xylanilyticus. Classification (GTDB taxonomy): domain Bacteria; phylum Pseudomonadota; class Gammaproteobacteria; order Pseudomonadales; family Cellvibrionaceae; genus Gilvimarinus; species Gilvimarinus xylanilyticus. Next base: position 231,742 of record NZ_JAMFTH010000002.1, read on the forward strand.
GTCCGGATCATCCCGCTCGATAGCCTCCAACGCCTTGGCGGCCGTGCCCGCCTGAGAGCTCACTTGATAGCCCTCCAGATCCTGAATCATTCGCTCCAATCTGGCGCGCGCCAGAGGCTCATCGTCGACCAGCAAAACATTCAGCATTTTATTATCACCTTGCTCTGGTTATGGGGTCCGTTGGCGACAGGCTTTTAGTGATACCTTCAGAGTCACAGTGTAGCGCGTGTCACCGGGCTCTACCGCAAGCTCCGCCGCCTCGCCAAAATGCGCAGCCAAACGATGGCGAATATTATCCAGCGCCATACGATTACCCGCCTCGCGCGCAGCGGTTTGCGCATCGGGCAGACTATTGCTAATGCGGATAACGAGCTGATCGCCCTCCTGGCGCGCCTGGATGCTTACCTCACCGCCTTCAGGTGCCGGGTCCACTCCGTAGCGGATGGCGTTTTCCACTAGAGGCTGCAGCGCCAGATTGGGCAGTGACGCCTCGCCAGGCAAGGGCCCAACGGACCAGTTTAGGCGCAAGCGCTCGCCCAAGCGCGCCTGTTCGATATGCACGTAGCACAGGCACAGAGCCAACTCTCGCTCGGCACTTATCAACGCGGGCTCAGCCAGGCTGGCCCGCAGCAAATCGCTTAGATCCTCTACCTGGCGCTCGGCTAAGGGGGCATCCACCGCAATCAAACTGGCAATACTGTTCAAACTGTTAAACAAAAAGTGAGGCTCGATGCGCGCCTGCAACGCCTGAATGCGCGAGCGCAATTCCGCTTGCTTTTGTAAATACAACTGCTGTTGCAAATAGAGGTAGCGCAGCACCACCGCTCCCAGCACCGCGGCAATCAAAACGTGGGTAAACACTTCCTCCCAATCGATAAAGCCGCGCCCTAACCCTTTGAGCAACCACTGCCCCAAAGCGGTAAATACAAAGGTGCACAGCAATATCAGCAAATACCCGCAAAGCCCGGCCCACAGCGGGCTCAGCCGCCGCAGCAAAGGTTGCAAGCGGCATAAAATAACGGCACTGGTCAGTACTATCCACTGCAGCAGAAATGACACCAGGCCCAAATGAGCCCAGCTCAAATCCCCTACCCCGCGCTCGGCCAGAGCCAATAGCAGGGCCAGCAATTCGCCTACAATCACCAGCAGCAAGAGCGCACTGGCGCTGCATAAATGCGGCAGCGCACCCGGTGATTGATCCTCTGTGTTGAGTTTACGCGTTTGCAATTGGCTCATCGTGGCCCCTTTAGCGCCTTTAATTGGCTATAATGCCGCCGTTTAATTGTATCGGCCCGCGCGTTGACAGCAAGCGACGCCTGCGCCATTCACTATAGCCGCGAGAGATACTATGAGCGAACAAGATCAGACCGCCAAACCCTGGGGAGGCCGTTTCTCCGAAGCGACCGACGCTTTTGTGGAACGCTTCACCGCCTCGATTGGATTCGACTGGCGACTGTATCATCACGATATCAACGGTTCTATCGCCCACGCCACAATGCTGGAATCGGTGGGCGTGTTAAGCGCCGAGGAAAAAGCGCAGATCATTACCGGCTTAGAAGAGATTCGCGCCGATATTGAAGCGGGCAATTTCCAGTGGTCGGTAAGCTTAGAAGATGTACACATGAACATCGAAGCGGCGCTAACCGAAAAAATCGGTATTACCGGCAAAAAACTGCACACCGGCCGCTCGCGTAACGATCAGGTGGCCACCGACATTCGCCTGTACCTGCGCGACGAAATCGACACCATTGCCAGCGAACTGAAACGCTTGCAAAGTGGCATTTTGGATATCGCCGAGCGCGAAGCCGACACTATTATGCCCGGCTTCACCCACCTGCAAACCGCGCAGCCGGTTACGTTTGGTCACCACTTGCTAGCCTGGTTCGAGATGTTGACCCGCGATGCCGGGCGCCTGGCCGACTGCCGCGCGCGCCTCAACCAATCGCCCCTGGGCGCGGCCGCTCTGGCGGGCACCACCTACCCGATAAACCGCGCCTTGAGTGCCGAGCTGCTGGGTTTCGACAAACCCACCAACAACAGCCTGGATTCGGTATCGGACCGCGACTTTGCCATCGAATTCTGCGCATTTGCCAGCATTTTGCTCACGCACCTTTCCCGCGCCAGCGAAGAGTTGGTGCTGTGGACCAGCGCCCAGTTCGACTTTATCGACCTGCCCGACCGTTTCTGTACCGGCTCGTCAATTATGCCGCAAAAGAAAAACCCCGATGTGCCCGAACTGGTGCGCGGTAAAACGGGTCGGGTAAACGGCCACCTGATCAGCCTGCTGACGCTGATGAAATCCCAGCCGCTGGCCTACAACAAGGACAACCAGGAAGACAAAGAGCCGCTGTTCGACGCCGTGGATACCGTAAAAGACTGTTTGCGCGCGTTTGCCGATATGATCCCGGCGCTTACCGCCCGCAAAGACAACATGTACGAGGCGGCGCGGCGCGGCTTCTCGACCGCCACGGATCTGGCCGACTACTTGGTGCGCAAGGGGATGCCCTTCCGCGACGCCCACGAAGTAGTGGGTAAATCGGTCGCCTATGGTATTGAAACAGGCAAGGATCTGTCGGAAATGAGCCTGGAAGAGCTGCAGCAATTCTCCGACACCATCGCCGCCGATGTATTTGAGGTACTGACCCTGGAGGGCTCAGTCGCCGCGCGCAACCACACCGGCGGCACAGCCCCCAAGCAGGTTAAGGCGGCGGTGAGTGCAGCGAGAAAGCAACTGAACTGACACTCGCCACCTGTCCGGTGCCACCCAACTGGGGTGGCACCCAAATTTTCTTTTATTTACCCGTTTTGCGCCCTCTTTTCACTGCATTCCCCCGCAAAGTCGACTATGATCAAATATTAATCCGCGTCGCAATTGGCAAGGGGCAAGCATGGCCAAGGATCCTAATAATAAGGATTTAAACACACTCGAAGCACGCAATGCCGATCTTGAGCAGGCACTGGCTGAAAGATCCGATGAGCCAGCCTATGGTGAGCTCCAGCCCCACCTGGAGTTACTCCAGGGCGATCTTAAACCCGCAAACCTGACTCTCAGCCTGGAGCTTTTAAGCGCTCAGCTGCAGCTATCCGGCTTAACGCTGTGGCGGCTTAGCTCGCGCGACCAATGGCACGTGTTAGCCAGCCAGTCGGAACACCTGCAGCCCCCCGCTAAAAACCAATTACTGCCGCCGGCGGGAGAAACCCTCGATGCATCCTCAGGCTCAGGCCAATTGCTTGCTCTTTACCAAGATCAACGCCCGATTGCCGTCTGGCAACTACCCGAGACGCCGCTTTTACCGCGTGCCCGCAAATTACTGGAAGCTGTGGGGCGAACCATGCACGATGCAGCGGCAAGAATGCTCGCAAACCAAAGGCTGGCGGAAAACGAGGAGCGCTACCAACATATAATCGCCGCAGCACAGCCCAACCTGTGGGAATGGAACACGCAAACCGACCAGGTGCATTTTAACCAACACTATCTCGCGCTCCTCGGTTACGAAAGCCGCGAGCGCGCGGGCAACTTACAAACCCTGGCCCAGTATTTTCTACACCCGGAAGATGCGCGCAATGTTCTCGATCAGCTGCGCCAGGGTCTCCGTCAGCAATGCCGGGAATTAAACCTTGAGCATCGATTGCAGCATCGCGACGGCCGTGTCCTCTGGGCCCGCTGTCACTGCCTTTTTACAGGTTTCGACGAGTCGGGTAGGGCGACCCACTGCTACGCGTACAGCACCGATATAACCGAACACATCGAAGACAAGCACCAAGTGCTGGAAACTCACGCCCGGGCCGAAGCAGCCAGCAATGCCAAAGCCAAGTTTATGGCCAGTATGAGTCACGAAATACGCACCCCCATGAACGCCATTATTGGGCTCAGCCACTTGCTGCAGGATACCCAATTATCCACCCTGCAAGAGAGCTACCTCAACAGTATTCACAGCGCCGCCGACTCACTGCTGCAAACCGTCAACCAAGTGTTTGACTACGCCAAACTAGAAAGCCACAAAGTGTTGCTGGAACACAGTCATTTCGATTTAGAGCAAGTGTTAGAACGTGTGGCGCGTTTGTTTGAGGACAGCTCGCTTCACAATCACGCCCGCATCACCTTTGACATTGCCGATGATGTGCCCCGGTTTATGCGCGGCGACGCCACGCGCTTAAGCCATATTATTAGTCAGCTGATGAGGCTCGCGCTGCAACACCCGGACAGCGACCGGCTGACGTTTCTGGCACATTTAGTGGACGCTCAAAATGATAGTCTGTGTCTGCGTTTTAGTGTCATCGATTACACCACAGGACTCAGCAAGAGTGACTTAACAGCGTTAAAAGCCGAACTTAAACAGCCCCAACTAATCGATCCCCACAATGATATCGCCTTTGGCTTGCATATCTGCAACCGTCTGGTTCAGCTGATGCACGGCGAACTAAACGTAGCAAGCTCGGTTGACGAAGGAACCATTTTCTCTTTCACCGCCAACCTGGAAAAAAGTCATATTGGCGCGCAACGGATTCAGCAAAACGCCGATGCCTGCAAAGCGTTAAAGCTGCTGGTGGTAGACGACAACCAATTGGCCCTGGATATTCTGACCAAATCAGCCAACAAACTGATCGACCACGTGGATGCCGCCCTGGATGCACACTCGGCGCTGGGTAAGATTGAGCGCGCCGAGAAAGATAAAAAACCCTATGATTTGGTTCTTATCGATTACAAAATGCCCCTAAAAAATGGCCTGGAAACCGCCCGCGAGATTAAATGCTCGACCCAGCTTCACCAAAAGCCCAAAATATTTTTAGTATCGTCTTTTCAACGCGACGAAATTTTCACCCAATACAGTGATACCGAGTATGTGGATGATTTTCTCAACAAGCCCGTCAGCGACTCGCGTCTGCTGGACGCCATTTTCCGCGCCCTGCCCCAACACGCACAAAGCTCGGACAATGCCAATAGGCTAAACGAGTTTCCCGCTTTAAACGGCCGTCAGATGCTCTTGGTTGAAGATAATATGGTTAATCAACAGGTCGCGCGCGGACTCTTGCGCAAGGCGGGCATAGTGGTGACCAGCGCGGACAACGGCCAACAGGCACTGGATATTCTCGCCGAGCGCGAACAACCCTTTGACGCCATCTTAATGGATATTGAGATGCCGGTATTGGACGGCATTAGCGCCACCCAAAAAATTCGCCGCATGCCCACCTTTGCCGCGACCCCAATTATCGCGGTCACAGCCCAGGCGATGAGCGGCGACCGGCAAAGCTGTCTGAACGCGGGCATGAACGAATACTTGAGCAAGCCCCTTAAACCCCAGGAGCTTTACCAAACCCTCAACGATCTGCTCTCATCAACTCAAGCCCCTGCAACAGCACTTAGCCTTCCGCCCCAATCGCGCGATTAACCTGGCAATCATAATTGCCAGGTTTATAGTTCGTACCCTAAGTTCCCGATGATTGGGCAGCACACTGTTGGGCGATAAAATCGCGATGCAAAGGCATATACTCGACCGAGCGATGAATCACCTCGCGAATACTCGCTAGCCGCTTCTCGATTTCCTGGGCCGATAAAGTATCCACAATCGGATGATAGGCTCGCGGCCGCAACCCCTGACCGTGCATTACCTCAAGCCAGCTCAAATCGTTAAACAACTCTTCATTGGTGCGAAAAATTCGGCCGTTTTTCTGATACTGATCGATCTTTTGTTGCAGAGTGTCGGGGATGGACATAGTGCGGCAATAATTCCAGAATTCGGAATCATCCCGGCGGGTAATACAATAATGGGCAATCAAGAAGTCGCGAATTCGCTCGTACTCAAAATCCACTTGGCGGTTGTACTCGTCGATGTCTTCTTGATCGAAGTAGCGATTGGGGAACAGGCTCATCAATTTGGCAATGCCCGACTGTACCAAGTGAATACTGGTGGATTCCAAAGGCTCCATAAAGCCACTGGCCAACCCCAGAGCGACACAGTTCTTATTCCAAAAGCGTTTGCGCTTACCCGTGGTAAAACGCAATAACTTGGGATCTGCCAACGGCTCACCGTCAAGGCTATCTAGCAGTATTTGCGTCGCTTCGTCATCGCTCATAAATTGACTGCAATACACATGGCCGTTACCGGTGCGGTGTTGCAGCGGAATACGCCATTGCCAGCCGGCGCTCTGCGCAGTTGAGCGAGTGTAAGGAATGGGATCAGCCACCTTAGCGCAGGGCACGGCCACGGCGCGGTCGCAGGGCAGCCACTGACTCCAGTCCTCGTAGCCGGTATGCAAGGCCTGTTCAATCAGCAATCCCTTAAAGCCGGAGCAATCAATAAAGAAATCGGCCTCTAGCGTATCCCCATCATCCAGAGTGACCGACTGAATAAAACCGTCATCGGGGCGCAGGGTGACATCGGTAATTTTCCCTTCGCGCCGAGTTACGCCTCTGTCCATGGCAAAATCGCGCAAGTACATGGCGTAGAGGGCGGCATCAAAATGGAAGGCGTAGGCAATATCCGACAAAGGTGAATTGCCCGCGTCTACCGGACGCATAAAACGCCCCTGCTTGGCGGCAAGGCAGTTAAGGGTATACTGATCAATATCGGGCGCTTTGCCTGCCTGAAACATTTTTAGCCAGTAGTGATAAAACTGCACGCCCTCCATATCTTTACCCACGCCACCAAACGCGTGTAGATATTTCTCGCCAATATGGCCCCAGTTAACAAACTGAATACCCAATTTAAAAGTGCCCTGGGTTTTGCGCACGAATTCATTTTCATCCAATCCCAGCATTTGGTTAAACAGCTGGATCTGCGGAATCGTCGCCTCACCCACGCCTACGGTGCCAATGGCATCGGATTCAATCAGCTGAATGTCGCAATACTGATTTTTTAGCACTTTTGCCAGCGCCGCAGCCGCCATCCAGCCGGCCGTGCCGCCACCGACAATCAATACTTTTCGAATACGGTTATCCGTCATTATTTTGCTTAAACCTCGTTGTGGTGGGGTCTTTAAGTACAGCCTCTAAAAAGGGCATAGTATCGGCTTCGCGCTCCAGAGTCTGGTAGATAGCTCGATGCTTTTGCGCCAATTGTTTAGGATCGATGTTGGCTAAAGTCAGATCGTAAGCTCCCGCATGCCAACCCAGCCCCAGCGCCAGTGAGAGCCAAGCCTCGTCAGCCAGCACCTCCTCATCCCGGCGCCAAAGGCGGCCCAGGCGAGTAAAAACATCCAAGCGCCACTTTAAATCCGCAGGAAGATCGGCATGAGCACATTCGACTCCCGCGGCGTGCATCCAGTGTACTTCGTTAAGTCTTTGATACAACAAACTGCGGCGGCGGTTATATTCTGCTCGCAGGTGCGTCTGATCACCCCCACTGGGCAATAACTCAAGCCACAGCAAAAGACAGCGACAAGCCCAATACCACTGCGATAACACCAGCTCGCCCGGTTGAGCATCGGCGCCCCCCAAAGCCAAGCAGTTGTAAACCCAGCCTTGTGCGCGTGCGCCCTCGGTTTGCTGCCAGCTAGCGAACTCGCAACCTTGTTCGCGCAGTGAGGCTTCAAGGCGATCCAGCGCCGCCTGATCACAGAGCCAGGCATCCACTATGGTTTTATCCCGCAACCCCGCCCGTCGTCGCCAGCCGCCCGCTATTCTCGCAAACTCAGAGCGTGGCTTGAGTGGAGATTCTGCCGGCTCGGAAAAGGTAATCCGGTAGGGCCACAATGATCGACTCTGCGCTTGGAATTCAACGCCCAAAGCTTGCCCTAGAAGGCGCGAGGACTCGCCAGTGGCGTCAATAAAAAAGTCGGCCTCCAGTCGTATACCGCCATCCAATGACAACGCCTGGATACCGCGCTGAGGATCACCGTGCACTTGCAGCGAATCAGTGCTCTGGCATACCACTCCCAGATTTTGCGCATGAGCCGTAATAGCCTCAACGAGCGCAGCGCGCTCTAAATGCAAACCGTATTTAAGTGTGGAGCGAGCCGACCGCGGGTCCTTTGCGGGAAAGGCAAAGCGTGCCTTAGCCGCCGCACGAGTCGCCAAAAAGTGTTCGCTAAAGGCGAGCTGCTCCGGCCCCGAAAAGCGTTTAAAGAACTCCTGTTCGAAAGGCGCCGGAGAGGGCTGAATACCGTGACTTGCGTGAGGTACAAAAAATTGCTTTGACTCTAACCGATATTCGGCACCTAAGCTATAAAGGCCCTGACACTGATGCAGCAGCTTGGCTTCCGGCAATCCGATCATTTCGAGCCAGCGACCCAATGCGGGATCGGCCACTTCCGCCCCAGCGATACCAGCTTTATTCGTCTCAGTACTCACCTGAACCCAGCTAATACGAGTCGCAAAAGGCCGCAACATTTTCGCTAAGGTTACCGCCGCACCCGCGGCTACCAATCCCTGCCCCACGACAACAATATGCTGTAAGGGCTCAGGTTTATGATTCACGGCCGCCTCCGTAAAGATTCATGGCGGCAGGCGGCTCGCGCTTAAGACCGCCGCGCGCGAGTACTTCGGCATGCGCGGGCGCCCGCTCAGCCATTGTTTGCAGCTGAGAGGCTAAACCGTGCAAGGTGCGCGCGACTTTGTCGGCGGACACGGACGCCGCACGGGAATCCCAACCTAAGGGCACCAAGCCCTGACCGAAATACACAGCGAGCCAACTGGGCTGGGCAAATAAACCCTGATCATAGTGCTGAACCACAGCTGATTCACGAAACAATTCAATTTTTTCCTGCAAACTTGCGGGTATATTCATATCGGCACAGTAGCGCCAGAAGTCCGAATCTTGCCGACGGTTAAGATGATAGTGCAAAACTAAAAAATCCCGCACCCGGCGATATTCCATGCCCATCCAGCGGTTAAACGCCTCGCGACTTATGTGCTCGTCGGCGTCGGGAAAGAATTCTACCAACTTAACAATTGCCATTTGAATGAGATAAATACTGGTCGATTCCAAGGGCTCCAGGAAACCACTTGACAAGCCAATCGCGACGCAGTTTTTCTCCCAGCTGTGAGTACGATACCCGGCCTCAAACTGAATGAAATTGGGGTCGGACAAAGGCGCACTGTTAAGCGCTCTTTGCAGCTGGGCGCAAGCTTCATCGTCGCTAATACACTCGCTGGAATAAACCTGGCCGTTACCCGTGCGATGCTGCAAAGGTATACGCCACTGCCAACCACTGGCAGTGGCGCGAGAGCGGGTATAAGACGGCAGCGGCGTTAAAGGCTCGGACGCCTGAGCGACCGCACGGTCGCATGGCAGCCATTGGCGCCAGCTTTCAAAGGAAACACCCAAAGTTTTACCCAATAACAGTGAGCGAAAGCCCGAGCAATCGATAAATAAATCGCCCTCAATCACCTCTCCCGATTCCAACACTAACGCCGCTATGCGTCCATCATTCGGAGCGGTTGTAACCCGTTCTACTTTTCCTTCGCGTCGCACTACCCGACGCGCCTCGGCATAGCGGCGCAGAAAAGACGCATAGGCGGTTGCATCCAGATGGTAGGCGTAGCCATAGCCCAAACCCGGTTCATCGGGTGGCGGAGCGAAGCGATTGCCACGGGCTAACTGCGCGGCTAAAGAAAAATCATCCAGCGCAGCGTTCGAACCGATTGCGCGAGCCGTTAGAAAATGGTGATGAAAATCCACGCCGCCTAAGTCCGCACCAAAGGCGCTAAAAGGATGCATATAACGGCTGCTAGCGTTACCCCAACCTGTAAACTCGATGGCCAGTTTATAGGTCGCCTGAGTCTCGCGCATAAAGTCACGCTCGGGAATTCCCAACAGCTGATTGAAGTAGCGTATGTGGGGAATGGTCGCCTCCCCAACGCCGACCGTGCCAATTTGCTGCGACTCTACTAAAGTCACCTTGCATTCGCTGGGCAGCAAGCGTGCGAAAGCCGCAGCGCTCATCCAACCTGCCGTACCTCCACCGACAATGACTATCTTTTTAGCGAGCGGGCTCGCCATAGAGTGTCTCCGATTTTTTACTCAGTTTAGGGCACCTTTATCCTATCACACCGGTGTTTCGGCTAACGCCTCAATTATTAGGCACAAAAAAAGGCGCAACCCGAAAGTTGCGCCTTTTTACTTTCACTCAATCAGGCTTAGTAAACAACCTTCAAGGTCAAAGCCAGACGGCGATCGTTGATAAACCATGAACGACCGGTCTCGCGACCATTTTCATCCAGAGTCATCAGCGTCTTGGTCTGAGTGTCGAGCAGGTTCGTGGCCTGCAGCCCCAAGGTGACATAGTCATTCACCGTATACTGAACCGAGCCATCCAAGAAGCCTGCGTCGTCATTCCAGATCGGCTGACCACTGATCACATCACGCGTGGTAACCAAGTACTTAGAACGCCAGTTATAAGCCAAACGCGCTGACCAATCGAACTTCTCGTACATTAACACCAAGTTGGCCGTGTGCTCTGACTGACCGCGCAGTGGCAAGCCTTCCAGCAAGCTTAAGTCAACGGTTTCCAAGCCCGGTTGTGGCGTATCTGGACCGCTATCATCCAGGTCGTCCTCGGTGGTGGCATCGGCGCTACTGGTAAAGTTAGGCACACCTTCTGAATCGATAAAGGTGTAGTTTGCCTGAATACCAAAGCCATCGAATGGCTCGGGCAGCATATCGTAAAACTGCTGATAGGCAATCTCGATACCCTGCATCTTACCTTCTTCACCGTTGCGGGTGGTGGTGAAGTCAACGGTTTGACTAACACCCGTGGTGGGGTTGGTAAAGGTTCTAGGCAACGCACCCTCAATAAAGAAGTTGCTCAAGTCTTTATAGAAGATACTGGTGGTCAGCGAGCCAACCGGCGCAAAGTACCATTCCAAAGAGGCATCGTACTGAATCGACTCCATGGGTTGCAGCGCGGGGTTACCACCACTACCAGTCCAAACTACGTCGTCTACCGACAGAATGTTTACGCCACCATCAACCGGACCCGGCTCGACAATCTCGCTGGTATCGGTTTCGCGATTTACCACGAGCTGACGCGCACCCAGTACCGCCTGATTACGAACTTCAGACATGTCGGGCATGGCGATAGCTTTAGCCACCGCAAAGCGACCAATCAAGTCGTCGGTAAGCTCCACTTTTAAGTTCAAGCTGGGCAACACTCCGTCCCAAGAGGTACTGCTTTCTTGGGTTTGATCCGCATCGTTACCAAAACCCTGCTCGGTTTCCGACAGCCAGTTGTTGGCATCGCGAGAGTATGCCATTAACTGGTTAACCTGGTCCAACCACTCTTGCTCGCTGGGGAACAGACCGGGATCAAACGGACCCACTTCCTCTTCGGCCCACTTGCGGATAGCACCGCTATCGGATAAATCGGTAGGTGCGCCTTCTGGGTAATCCTGGCCGATCATGTCTGGGTACTGAATAGAGCCCAGAGCGTCGCGTTCCAGTTCTACATAGCGCAGACCAATATTACCCGAGAAACGCAGAGCAAAATCGTCCGAGCCAAAGTCCAAGCGCACATAGGCGGCCTTGTTAGTTTCGGTGGTATCGTAAATTTCCGCATCGGAGAAGTAAGAGCCGTTTTGCGCCTCGGGGCGCAAGTTTGCGGGCTCCCAAATACCCTCGGCCCCTGGGTTAGCCTGAGGTACCGTGCGACCGTCAATGACTTCTTTCAGGAATTCTTCCTTGGGAAACAAGAAGCCATCACCCGGAATATTGGCAACACCACCGCGGTGGAAATCGGACCAGTCGATATACTCGTAAGCATCGCTCAACTCTTCGGTTTCGGACAACCAGAGAGCACCGTCACCCGCGTTGGGCGCCCATTCAGCACCGATACTACCCCAGTTGTAAGGCGTGGTACGCACAACCTGATTGCGGTCAGCAAAACGAACCCCCGCTTTTACAGAGCGCAGCAAGTGGGTGTCATCGAAGTAATGTGTCGCATCAAAGCGAACCGCTTTTGACTCACCTTCGGAACGCTCGTAGTGGTCCATCGCCGAACGCCACCAGTAACTGTCGGGGTCCTGGAAGTAGTTGGCATCGCCCTGCGGGTCATTGGAAAAACCTGGGAAAAGAGGCTGATCTTCTTCGCCCAGCTCAGGGTAATAATCAGCGTTAACCCGGTAATAATCAGGATTCGCGTCACGGCGACCATCCCATGGCTCGATTACATTTAGCCAAGGTTTGTCCCCATCGCCTTGTATGGCGAACTGCTGCAAGGCATAAAAACCATTAGCAATCTGCAAATCATCATCTTCAGTGGTGGCTTCCACTAACTGGAAATCACCCTCGAACTCCCACGAGTCGCTGGGCATCCACTTAATATTAAAGCTCAAATCATCAACAATGGTGTGAGTATCTTTAAAGCGTGTGTCTGCTTGATACTTTTGCCCGAAGTAGTCGTTTGAGGTGACGTAATCGTCTGGAACATCACCTTCGCCACTCCAGCCGCTAGGTACACGACCTTCACCACCGCGCCAGCCGCCGCCGTCGACAATATAACCCTCTTGGAAGATACCCATATCATCCCAGCCAAACTCGGTACCCGGGTATGGGCGAGCGCGGCGGGTTTCACTGACCGAACCATCGTCATTTTCGTCGCCGTAACCACCCTGGTACTTAATGGCATTTTCTTTCCAGCTCAAACGCGCATCGGAGCGAATAAATTCTGCGGTTGCTTCCCACTCATCATTAGGGCTGGCCCACTGAAAGGATGTGGCCAAACCTTTACGCACACGATCGTCTTCTTTGGTGAAGAAGTTGGAACCATTGGTCATCCATACCTGGTTATCTTCATCGGCAACGCTAGAAGGTGCGCCCAGAGTATCGGCATTGTATTTAACGAAAGCGTCACTCTGAATACCGTTAGATTCACCCAGAAGCTCAGAGTAAGAGGCGTTAATCAAAAAGCCAAACTCACCCAAATCCTCGGTGTCCCAGCGGTTGCTGTACAGACCCGAGAAGGTGGGCGAAGCCTCTTCGGCCATGTCGCCGTAGGAAACATCACCGGTAAAGGCGATCATTTGCCCATCTTGGTCAAATGGCTTACGAGTCTTAAGGCTGACCGTACCGCCAATACCACCTTCGATCATGTCAGCGGTCTGGTTTTTGTACAGATCCACACCCGACATTAGCTCGGGCGGAACATCCTGGAAATTAAGACCGCGACCGGAGTTCGCGGTGAAGGAGTCACGACCGTTAAACTCGCTTCGCGTGGCACTCATACCACGGATAACGGCGCCACTACCCTCAACCCCGAAGTGATCCGGGTCTTCCGGTGCCGCAAAGCGTTCAATCGAAACGCCTGGCATACGTTGCATTGCTTCCAGAACACTGCGATCCGGCAGCGAACCAATATCTTCTGCCGAAATAGCATCGACAAAAGTATCTGCATCCCGCTTAATGTCCTGGGCATTTTGCAAGTTCTGGCGAGTGCCACTAACGACAATCTCTTCCAGAAGCTCATCTTGTGCTGGCGCCTCTTGCGCCAGAGTGGGTGTTCCCATTGCCATGACACACATGGCAAGCATGGACTTTTTGAATGGGACAACTTTCTTGTTGTTGTCGCGATAAACCATAGCGCTTTACCCCGTTGTTATTATCTAACTTGTTGTTATGAAACCCTGGCACCAATATTTTGATCAGCAGTGTTTCATACGTGTATTTGTAAAATATGCCGGCCCGATTTGTTTAACTGACTGGCATCGACTCTCTTTTTATGCCGTAGTGCTAAAAGTCTTTATATTTGCATGACGCTCGGCACCACTGTTTAAACTTACTCTAAATGGCAGAGACTTTACTTTTTATGACCCGCCCCATAGGAACGGGTCACCATAAATGTCCCTTTGCCACTTATTTACTCGATAGTAATCTGGCGCAACAAAATAGGCTCGCCTTCTTCGCGAGTCGTCAAGCCAGCACCTTGCAGCTTAATACCCACACGATGAGCGGTTGGCTCGGTAGGTACACCTTCAAACGCTTGCTCGAAACGGTACCAGCCGTCACCCAAGTCTTCACCCGCACTCAGAGCAAGGAAGTCACCGTAGATACCCTCGTAACCGCCCTCATTTTGCTGAATATAAGGCTGAATTTGCATGCCAGGATTTTCAGTCAGATAGTAGTCGCTTATGTACAACTCAAACCCAACAGTGGCGCCTTCCAAATCTGGCAACTCATCAGCGGCTGCCACATACATAACAGTACGCTCGTCGCTGTCTGTTGCCTGCCAATTGGGATCGATCTGCAAAGCGCCGGTGTCGCTATCAATCGATAAATCAGGCGCACCCTCTAAGCCCTGCCAGTTGTCGTTATCCCAAGTGCCAGCATCAAGATCTTCTTGCGTAGGCACCAAAGTAAACGGACCACTATCGCCACTTGAGGTGGTGATATTGATCTGCATGCTGTTGATGGTGACACGGCCAGCCACTTCGTTTTTAACCTGTAGACCGACGCGAATATTCTGTCCTTCTTCGGCGATAAACGCTTCGTTTTCAGTGGCGCAGTTAATTTCGTAGGGCTCACCTGCAGTCAGTGATCCGTTACCCACATAACAACCGAACTCACCGGTATAACTACCGAAGTTTTGTTGAATAATTGGCTGAACATCAGCGCCTGAATCTTTAAACGCCTGATCCACAGTAATAGTCATATCAAAGCTGCGGCCCACTAGATCGGCTGGACCTTCCAGCAGATAAACCAGCTTCTGATCGGCTGCGGTAGGCTCGTAGTAGACGCCAGTGTCATCGGTCTGCACGGTAACGCCATCGGTGGCATCCATTACCGTCCAAGCCGGATCATCGGCTTCAACGACCAAAGGACCACCCGCGCCAGAGGATGGAGTCAGCGTGACGTTATCGAACCAAAGGGGACCTGCGACCTCAGGTGCTTTACCGTTAGCCACCAAGCGAACACCCACCTCGTTGATATCACGCAGCGAGAAGCCTTCGTCGTGCCAGGCAAAGGTGCCATAGTCAACCACAGGCTCGCCTTCAACGACTTCGGATTCGCCGGTACCGGCAGCCAGCTCCCACATTTCGATGCGGTTCCAACCCGCCTCTGCGGGGTAAGGGCGACTTACACCTTTAAGGCCCGAGGCGTTGCTCAGCAACAGGTGCATGGTCATATTGCCATCGCTCGCATAAGCATCGGTGACATACACCCAGATGCTGGCAGCCGAACCGGCCATATCGTCGACTTCGTCAACCGCACCGTAAATGTCCAGTTGGTCGGCGTCGCTCGCCCAGGTGGGCTCTGCCACCAGAACTTCCTCTGTGCCGTTCCAGCTCATACTCGCGGTCGCGTTACAGCCGTTCGCACAGGCGCTCATCCAAGCGTCAATGTCGGCTTCTTCATCAAAGGGGATATAGGTATAGATTTTTGGCTCACCCGGCTCAAAATCACCGTCGCCACCATCGCCGTCGCCGCCATCACCGTCACCATCTCCACCGCCGTTATCGGGTGGCGGCGCTGTGCTTGGCCCCAAGTCTACATCTCCGCCACAGGCAGAGAGCACAAATACTGTGCATAGCGCGATAAGCAGTTTTTGTAACATATCAAAACCCTCTATTATTCTAGTCTCAAGCTTAATTATTCTGTCAGGAGCGTAAGTTGACCGAACTCGGTTGGCTTTCCGCCTTTTATATTTTGCTGGCCACTTTTCAATTCCACCGAAACCGAACTCCTGGGCCGGAGTTCAAAGTGAGACTTATGAAACAGTCAAAGTGACGCGCATTACACATAACATAGCACACAAATGTTCGATATGACTATAAGGCGCTAGTATTTTATTTAAAAATAATCTTGTTACTTGGGCATCAAAATGTAT
This sequence comes from Gilvimarinus xylanilyticus, assembly GCF_024195295.1. Lineage (GTDB taxonomy): Bacteria > Pseudomonadota > Gammaproteobacteria > Pseudomonadales > Cellvibrionaceae > Gilvimarinus > Gilvimarinus xylanilyticus. The sequence continues at coordinate 247,501 of NZ_JAMFTH010000002.1, forward strand.
GACAAATGTTCGACTCCTCCATGGTAAATTTTTTGTTATTTGTTTTACGCCACAGAAATCGTTTAGATCAAAAACCATGTAAGGCTGCAGCGTGGGATTTAAGTATAGAAACAAATCCACACAATGCGATTAACTTTACCCTTTAAAACACCCCCGCCTCGCAATAAAAACCAATCAAACTTTATAGAGCCAAAAACAAAAAACGGTGCACCGATTACTCGGGGCACCGTTCTTTTGAAGAACTGCTAATTATCAGCGCAATATTAACGAATATAACGATTGATAATATTTTCGTACAATTCCTGCTGACCACTCACTTGAGCGGGTTCACCAGCGGCATTACCGATAGCCGCCAAAGCTTCTAGACTGAGGTCACCCGCCTCAAACTTAGCGCCGTCACCTGAATCAAAGGTCGCGTAACGCTCTTTACGCATTTGCTCTAGGGGTGACTTCTGCAGAATATCGTCGGCAATAATCAAGGCGCGGGCAAACACATCCATACCACCAATGTGGCCGTGGAAGGTATCAACCAAATCGGTAGAGTTGCGACGGCGCTTGGCATCGAAGTTAACACCGCCACCGGCCCAGCCACCGGCACGCAGTACAACCAACATCATTTCCACGGTCTCGTTAATGTTGTAAGGGAACTGGTCGGTATCCCACTGGTTCTGATAGTCGCCGCGGTTGGCATCAATAGAACCCAACATGCCGGCGTTGGCGGCCACTTGCATTTCGTGGTCCATGGTGTGGCTAGCCAAGGTGGCGTGGTTGGTTTCAATGTTCAGTTTAAAGTCCTTGTCCAAACCGTGATGACGCAAAAAGCCAATAACGGTTTCACTGTCAAAGTCATACTGGTGCTTGGACGGCTCCATGGGCTTGGGCTCAATCAGGAAGTTACCTTTAAAGCCATTGGCGCGGCCGTAGTCGCGGGCCATGGTTAAGAAGCGCGCCATGTGCTCTTGCTCGCGACCAATGTCGGAGTTAAGCAGACTCATGTAGCCTTCACGACCACCCCAGAATACGTAGTTCTCACCACCCAGAGCGATAGTCGCGTCGATGGCGTCTTTTAATTGCGCACCGGCGTAGGCCACTACGTTAAAGTCGGGGTTGGTTGAAGCGCCGTTCATAAAACGCGGATTGGTGAACAGGTTAGAAGTGCCCCACAAAAGCTTCATACCCGAAGCGTCTTGCTTTTCTTTGGCCCACTCTACCCACTGCGCCAGGCGCTTGCTGAAAGCGGCGCGACCGTCATCACCCTCTTCAACCACATCCACATCATGGAAGCAGTAATAAGGAGTACCCACTTTGGTAAAGAACTCAAACGCAGCATCAAGCTTCATGCGCGCGCGAGTCTCGGCATCTTTCCCTTCGTTCCATGGGAAGATAAAAGGTCCTGGACCGAAAGGATCGTGACCGGCGCCGCAGAAGGTGTGCCAGTAACAAGTGGCAAAGCGCAAATGGTCTTTCATGGTTTTACCGGCGACTACACGGTTCTCGTCATACCACTTAAACGCCAGAGGATTGTCGGACTCTGGGCCTTCGTAGGCGATCTTGCCGACACCTTTAAAATATTCTTTATCTCCGATGAGTACACTCATAACTAATACCTTTTAATGTTGCCGCGAAGGCGGTACACCCCCGCAAATGTAATAAACGTTCTGGCCTATAAGCCGTAGGCGCGTACACCAAAAACGCCGCTAAAAGTCTGGCCGGGCTCTAGATTTACCAAGCCCTCACCAGTATTAAATGCATCGATACCGCAGCTCATTGGCTCGACCGCTAGCGACTTGCGATCGGGCGACGTGTACACCTGCATAAAATTCATTCCCCGGTTGCCAGCCCGCTGCCACAACTCCAGACCAAAACCGGCCCGCTCGCTGTCAAAGCGCGCTGATACTCGACCACTTTGGCCATCCAGTACAAAACAGTTGTCCAGCTCAACATCGGCGAGGCTCGCGCCCTCGACAAACCGAGTATCCGGTTCGCTTTGCCCTGTGGGCAGCATGCGCTCATCCACCAAAGTGCGCCGCGCCGGCGGCAATGCCAACCGACAATCATCCAGTGCAACCCCCAGCGAGAAATACGGATGCCACCCCATACCCACTGGAATTGTATGCGTGCCTTGGTTTACCACACTCATACAAACTTCCAGCTCGCCTTCGGGGTAGAGCACATAGTCCAGCTGCACTCGCGCCCTAAAAGGGTAGCCGGGCTCCGAGCCATCGAAAGCGTAGACCAAACTAACCGAACTCGCCCCCTCTACTAAAGGCCCTTCTGTCACTTGCGCCTCGGCGCGATACAAAAAACCATGCAGAGCGTTACGCAAAGCCGGCTCATTGAGGTCAAACTGATAGTCGCGCCCTTCGCACCGGTAGCGACCATCGCGCAAACGATTGGGGAAGGGGAACAACACCGCACCGCGAAAACCCGGATTGGCCGCACATTCGTCACGACCAATTCCCGCGATCACATCGCGCGCGCCCGCCCGCGTGGGCAGAACCAAGCCATTAATCATGCCGCCATAGGCAGGCTCCAAGGTTAAACAGGCCTGCCCGGCACGCAACTCGAGCGGCTGATGATTCACCGCCATCGCCCTTACCCTAAGTCAGCCAGGGCTTTTTGCCAGGCGCCATAGGCACTCTGGTACTCATCGGCGCGCGAGGCCTGGGGCTCTATGATGGCCACTTTTTCCAACCCCGCGAAGGCCTCTTTGGCCGAGGCGTAGTAGCCTGCCCCCAAGGCCGCACCGCGAGCAGCGCCCGCCGCGCCATCGGTATCGTACAACTCTACCGAGGCCTGGGTGGTGTTGGCGAAGGTCTGGGCGAATACGTCACTTAAAAACATATTCCCCTGCGCCACTTTAATCACCTCACAGCTGCCACCCAGCTCTTTCAGCACATCAAAACCCTGGTTGAGCGCGAACACAATACCCTCTTGCGCCGCCCGGACCATATGGCCCAGACCGTGACGGTTGAAATCAATATTGCGAATGTGTCCGCCCATATTGCGGTTTTGAAAAATACGCTCAGCACCATTACCAAAGGGGTGAAAGATAAGCCCGTCACTGCCCACGGGGATTTCGGCGGCCAGCTGATTCAGGTGCGGATAACTCAGATCGCCACCGGCGGTCAGCATTTGCCGCAACCAACTGTAAAGACGCCCGGTGCCATTGACGCAGACCAAGACACCATTGCGCTTGTGCGCCTCGGTATCGGTCACATGCACAAAGGTATTAACGCGGGACTTCACATCGGCCACATCCTTATCGGTAACGCCGTAAATAACCCCGGAAGTACCCGCCGTAGCCGCCACCTCACCGGCTTCCAACACATTCAGACTAAAGGCGTTATTGGGCTGATCACCCGCGCGGTAGCTGATTAAGGTGCCCGGCGCCAAGCCCAATTCGGCGGCCGCGGCATCGCTTACGCGAGCCTGTTCGCCAATATTAGGAACCAGCTCTGGTAGCAGGTCGGTACTCATGCCCCAGTGGGCCATCAACTTTTCGGCTGGCGTACGATTTTGATAGTCCCAAAAGGTACCCTCTGACAAACCCGAGGCGGTGGTGGTCGCCTCGCCGGAGAGCTTCATGGCAATATAATCGCCGGGCAGCATCGCCTTATCAATTTGACCGAACAGCTCGGGCTCGTTTTCCTGCACCCAACGCAGCTTAGCGGCGGTGAAATTACCCGGCGAGTTCAGTAAATGTTGGTAACAATAATCTTCACCCAGCGCCTCAAGCGCGGCATCGCCATAGGGAACGGCGCGCGAGTCACACCAAATGATCGCCGGACGCAACACTTGCTGGGCCTTATCTACCAGCACCAGGCCGTGCATCTGGTAGGAGATACCAATCGCCTTGATGCTTTTTAAATCAATGCCCTTGGCGGCAAGCTTGGCCAACCCGGCGGCCACACACTCCCACCAGGTTTGCGGATCCTGCTCGGCAAAACCCGCCTGGGGACTTTTGATCTCAAGCTCCGACTCTGGATGAGTCACAGCCGCCAGCGTGCGACCACTGTCACCATCGATAACCGAAAGCTTGGTTGAAGAACTACCGATATCCAGACCTAGAAACAACATGACTCTCCAGTAATTTAATCGTTGTTTTTATGGGCGCCCAGCGCCTAAAAAGAACCTCAAAGGATTCTCGAGTGTAGCGCACTATATCTTATTGTCCCAATGACCACAAGACTTAGTGCTTGAATTTTACGCGGTTTTCATCCACATTACCTCGCCTGCGAACCCTATGTACGTAATATGGTATTATTGACCAGATCAAGTCAAATACAAAATCAATATCATATTTGAACACCCTGGATCGTTTAAATAGTCATTTTTACAGGCAACACACCGTGTCAGAAACCAACCACCGCTACAGCGCTCACGTCGAGCCATCCTTCACGCCCAAGAACGTCATAAAATCTCTGTCCATTGATAACCTTATTTTTGGCCTAGATCACGGCAAGCTCGACATATTGCTGGTTAAACATAAAGTGGGGCTCAGCAAAGGCCAGTGGGCCCTGCCCGGCGGCTTTATCCGACACGACGAGAATCTGCGGGATGCCGCCTCGCGCCATCTGCACGAGCTGACCGGGGTAACCGACCTATACCTGGAACAACTCAAAACCTTTGGCCGAGTGGACCGCTTTCCCTCCGAGCGAGTAATCACAGTGGCCTATTACGCGCTGGTTAGCGCCGAAGACTACAAACTGGTGGCGGGCAACAACGCCTCCGACGCCTGCTGGTTCGGTATTCACGAATTGCCCGAGCTGATCTTCGACCACAAAGAAATCGTCGACTTCGGTATCCAGCACCTGCAACAGCAAGTGCGCCGTCGCCCCATTGGTTTCAACTTGCTGCCGGAAAAATTTACCCTGCTGCAGTTACAGGAGCTTTACGAAGGTATTCTGGACACCAAGCTGGATAAACCCAACTTCCGCCGTAAGATCATGAAAATGAACTTGTTGACCAGCTGCGAAGAAAAGCAAACCGGGGTTGCCCACCGCGCCGCCAAGCTTTACCGCTTTGACGAGCAAGCCTACCAAGCCCTTACCGAAAAAGGCTTTTCCTTCGAAATATAGGGAAACTCGCGCCGCGAACTCCTCTCGGCGCCCCCTCTTACGTCATCCACCTAAGCGACTCTTTTTAGGGCCTGTTCACACTAATTAAATGCGCCTGCTGGAAGCCAGTTTTGTTTCCAGCTAGGCGCCGTGAGTGTAGTTTGGTGATTCCAAATAAGCGATCGGCAACAACGCTGGGGCAAAACAGGCTCCAGCCCTTCGGGTTGCGGCTAAAAATCCGCCACTCTGCGTTGCTCGTCGTTCATTTGGAATCACCAAACCACTCTCCTCGCGCCTTGATTGACAAATTTTTAGTCGCAACAGGCTGCATCTAATTAGTGTGAACAGGCCCTAGCGGGGGTTGTAGATCGCCGCATTTTGGTTTATGTTATGGTTTTCATGACTATAAGAAGAGTGGCAATAACAGCGACTCTGCGGATCCGACCGCCCCAAATCACGACTTAAAGCGCGCGAGTCACAGACGAATCCTCGGCGCCCCGACGCTACCTCAGAATAAAAAAGGACAGGGGCAGTAGGTAAGGGCCTACCCTGAGCAGGCTTCACAGTCTTGCGCGCTAGCTTCCCGGGTTTTACTTCCGGCGCAGCGAGTTGCAATTTTATTTTAGCGATGTACTGACATTATGAAGATTATTAATAAAATATCTCTTGCCGCAGGCTTAGTCGCGGCCCTGGCCGCACCTCAGGGCGCTCTCGCACTGGGCGGCCCCAGCTTTATCAATGACAAGCCAAACGACGGAGACTTTCAGCTCGTGCATCGCAATCATAGTGCGCCCCTGCTGCACTATGCCCAAGCCGATGCTGCAATCAAGATTGCGCTGCAAAACCTGCAAGCTGATATTGAACGAGTCAGCAACAAGCGCCCCTCGCTAACCACCCTGAAGCAAGCCAAATCGCCTCTTAAGCAAGCGGTCATTGCCGGACAAATCGGCACCAATCCACTGATCGACAAACTCATTGCCGAGGGAAAACTGGATACCGAGAGCATCACCGGGCGCTGGGAAGGCTACGTGATTCAGACTGTCGACCAGCCGACCGAAAATATTGACCAAGCGCTGGTCATCGCCGGCACCGACAGGCGCGGGGTGGCCTACGGGATCTACGAGATCAGCGAGCAAATTGGTGTTTCACCCTGGTATTGGTGGGCGGATGTGCCGGTACACAAACGCGACAATATCTACCTGGATGGCGACCTGAAAATCGCCGATTACCCCGACGTGAAATACCGCGGCATCTTTTTAAACGATGAGGCGCCCGCTCTCACGGGCTGGGCCCAGGAAAAATTCGGTGGTTACAATCACGAGTTTTACGAAAAAGTATTCGAGCTGTTAACGCGCCTGAAGGCCAACTATTTATGGCCCGCCATGTGGAACAACGCCTTCAATGACGACGATCCGCTGAACATGGTGCGCGCCCACGAATACGGCATTTTTATGGGCACTTCACATCACGAACCGATGATGCGCGCCGATAAAGAATGGAATCGCTACGGCGAGGGCCCCTGGGACTATGAGCGTAACCCCGAAAAGCTGTACGACTTTTGGGTAGAGGGCGCGAAACGCAACAAACCCTACGACTCCATTTATACGTTGGGTATGCGCGGTCAGGCCGACACCCCCATGAGTGACGAACAGAATATTGGCCTGCTGGAAAAAATTGTCACCGATCAGCGCGAGATTTTAGACGACGTTTTCGACCGCGACTTAAGCGAGATTCCCCAGGTCTGGGCACTGTATAAAGAGGTGCAAGGTTATTACGAAGACGGCATGCGCGTCCCCGATGATGTGACCCTGCTGTGGGCCGACGATAACTGGGGCAATGTCCGGCGCCTGCCTACACCACAAGAACGCGAGCGCGAGGGCGGTGCCGGGGTTTACTACCACTTTGATTATGTGGGCGGGCCGCGTTCCTATCGCTGGATGAATGTTACCCCCATCGCCAAGATTTGGGAGCAAATGAATCTGGCCGACGCGTTCGATGCGAAAAAGATTTGGATTGTTAATGTCGGCGACTTAAAACCGCAAGAATTCCCCACCGAATTCTTTCTGCGTATGGCGTGGGACCCAAGCGACTGGCCCAAAGAGCGTTTGGAGGAATTCAGCCAGCTTTGGGCCGAGCGCGAGTTTGGCGCCGAATACGCCGCCGACATTGAAGATATCATCACCGGCTATACCCGGCAGAATGGTCGCCGCAAACCCGAGCTGATGAGCCCGGATACCTACAGCCAACTAAACTACCGCGAGGCAGACCGCATCAGCGCCGAGTTGAACGGGCTGCTGGAAAAAGCCGAGTTGCTTTACGGGAAAATTCCAAAACAACATCAGGATGCCTTCTTCCAACTGGTGTTACACCCCATTAAAGCGACCACCATCATTCACGAGCTGTACAGCAATACTGCCAAAAACCGTCTTTACGCGGAGCAAGGCCGGGCTAATGCCAATGAATATGCTGAGCGGGCAAAAGAGTTGTTTGCCGCCGACGCCGCCTTAAGCGAGCGCTACCACAGCATTAATGACGGCAAGTGGAATCACTTTATGAGCCAAACCCACATTGGCTACACCCACTGGAACAATCCACCCGCGAATACCCTGCCGGTAACCTATCGCTATCAGCCCCACGATAAGCCCGATATGGGTGTGGCCGTTGAGGGACAGGCACAGAGCTGGCCCGCCACCAGCAACCTGGCGCTGCCCGAGTTCAGTCCCTACGGCACGACCAGCCATTACATCGACGTTTATAACAAGGGCACCGCTCCGTTCAACTTTACGGCTGAAGCCAGCGAGCCCTGGATTAGCATTAGCCAAACTGAGGGCGAAATTACTGGCACCCAACGCCTGCGCGTCAGCATCAATTGGCAAGAGGCCCCTGTAGGTCGCCATACCGGACACGTCTTTGTCAAAGGCACCGGCTGGGGCGGGGCAAAAGTTCAGGTCGAGTCATTCCTACCCGAGTCCGACATCCGGGCTGAGGTCAAAGGTTTTGTAGAGGCGAATGGTGTTGTGGCCATCGAACCGGCCGACTACGCTCGTAAACAGTCAGCGGACGGTATCGAGTGGCAGGAAATTCCGCTCCACGGTCACACCGGCTCGTCCATGTCGACCTTCCCGGTCACCGACACCAGCTTCGAGGATTTAGAACACGCGCCTTGGGTAGAATACGATTTCTATCTGTTTAGCGCGGGCGACATTAGTGTCAAAGGCATTTTCGCACCCAGCCTTAACTTTGTTCCCGAGCGCGGCCTTCGCTATGCAATTGCGATTGACGACCGGCAGCCGCAGGTGGTGGACATTCTCAGCGACCTATCTCACCAAGCCTGGCAAGAGGCGGTACGCCAAGGCGCCCGTAAAACCACAACTCAACACACCATAGAGAAGCCGGGTCCTCACACTCTGCGTATTTACGCCATCGACCCGGGTGTAACCCTGCAAAAGCTGATTATCGACAACGGTGGTTTAGAGCCCAGCTATCTGGGCCCAGAACCCAGTTACCGTCGTTAAGAACCCTGGAGCAACCTCAGGAAGCTTACCCCGGTCGGAGCAATCCACCGGGGTTTTTTTTGCGTTACTTGCAGCTATACTGAATAAAATAAGGCAAATCGCAAACGAGGTCATCATGGTAAAGACAACTCACAGCTTACTCCCCCTCACCACAACCGCTTTATTCGCTGCAGCCATAACCGCCTGCAGCACCACAGGCGGCCCCTCCACTAATGTATCCAGCTTGCTGTTAGACGCTACCGGACAAAATGGCCGCGCCTGCCTGGACGTCAAAGATATTCGCGGTTATGGGGTGCTGGACGGCGATGTCATCTCCATTAACACCAATCGTGAATACTACCTAGCAACGGTACTACCAGGATGTATGGATTTGCAGATGTCGACCCACGCCATGTTCAAACAGCGCTTTGGTGAAATTTGCGGAGGCGGTATGGACAGTGTCAGAACAGGGGGTGATAACTGCACCATTCGCAATATCTTTGAATTTGAAAACCGCGAGAGTGCCTTTGCGGTTCACGACCAGGTCATGGAAAAACAGGCCGAATTAAGAGAGGCCGCCAGAGCTCAGTGAACTCGGGTATTCAGTTTTAACCAGTAGTGACTGACATCCTGTAAAAGCTGCGCAAACTGGTCAAATCCCAGCGGCTTTTGCAGGTAACTGTTTACTCCCAGCGCGTAGCCCTCTTCGATATCGGCGTTCTCGTCCGACGTGGTTAAGAAAGCAATGGGGGTATGGTGGTAGGCGGCCGACGAGCGCAGCGCGCGCAGTACATCAAAGCCGTTAAGTTGCGGCAGATCGATATCCAAAAGCACCAATGCCGGTTTGCGATAATCGGGGCGATCACAGTAGCGCCCCGAGGCGAACAGAAAATCCAATGCCTCTTCGCCATTGGCCACTATCTGCAAGTCGTATTCAGCATTCAGGCGAGCAAAAGCCAACTCAGCCAGCTCCGCCTCATCGGCATTATCTTCAACCAGTAATATCGTTTCCCTGATCACGGTCCGTTTTCCCATCCCAGAAAGTGAAATAAAAGCTGGCCCCTTTTCCGGGTTCAGCCTCTGCCCAAATTCGTCCTCCATGGCGGGCGACAATACGCTGCACTGTCGCCAAGCCAATGCCTATTCCCTCGAACTCTGAGGCTTTATGCAGGCGGGTAAAGGGCGAAAACAAGCGCCCCGCATACTTCATGTCGAAACCCGCGCCGTTATCGCGCAAAAAGAATTGCCGCTCACCATTGTCAGCGCTCTGACAACCAAACGCAATACGCGCACACGCTTCGCGGGCGGTATACTTCCAGGCGTTGTGCACCAGGTTATCCACCAGAACCGCAAGGAAACGATGATCTGCCTCGACCACTACGCCATCTTCAATGGTAAGCTCCACACGGCGTTCAGGCTCTAGCGCGCTTAACTGCGCAAAATAGTGTCGCACTAATGCCGATAAGTCCACCTGACTGATATGCAGCTCGCTCTGGGTGGCGCGCGACAGCTGCAAAAAACTATCGATCATTTCGCTCATCTCTTGCGCCCCAGACTCCATTCGCCCCAGGTAGTGTCGCTGTTGCTCGTTGCACCGCTCTTCGATCTGTTCCGCGAGAATCCGGCGAAACCCTTCGATCCGCCTTAGCGGGGCACGCAAATCGTGAGAAACCGAATAACAAAAGCTGGCTAACTCACCATTGGCCGCTTCAAGCTCTGCCGTGCGCTGTTTAACTCTCTCCTCCAAAACCGCATTTAAGTGCTTTACCTCTTCCTCAGCGCGACGCCGCGCCACAATATCATCGGCCAGGGCCTGATTGACCTGGCGCATATGTTCGTAAGCATCCTCGAGTTTCGCGGTTAGGGCATTGAACGAGGTCACCACCAGATCCAGCTCATCCGGGTGGCTACGACGATCTCGCGCAAGCGTTAGAGGACTGGTTTGATCAATATTGTAATCACTTAAATACTGCGCAATACGACCTAGGTGAACAGCCACTAACCGGTAAAACACATAGAGAATAAACAATGACACCAGAAAGGTTTTAACCCCCTGACTCAAAAGGATAACAATCGCTTTATCCCACAGGCGGGCATACACTTGAGTCAACGACGCCTCAACCCTCAGTATGCCGATTGTGCGGCTATCCTCGGCAAAGGTATGGGTAATGGCGTATTCGCGTACAATCGCACTTTCGGCCTCGAATTTCCCCAGCTCAATCTTCAGGGGCTTGCTCACCGCGTTCCCCACCTCATACACAGCGACTGAACTAACATCGGGCAAATGGCGAATCCCTTCCAGCTGTAATTTGAGCTGGCTCACATCCAAATTCCAGAGACTGGCGCTAATACTGGCCATATAGCTGCTATCAATGTCTGCCAAGCGGCTTTTTATTAAGCTTACATCGCGTTGATAGTCGGTTAGCAGCTGCACGGCAGTAGCGACAAGCGTCACCACAGAACTAAAGACAATAATACTGAGCAGGAGACGCCGACCGATCCCATGCCGCTTGAGTGCTTGTTTTAAATAGTCCCACTGGTAGCCCGAACCGAGCAGCTGCATACTCTAATCCTAAAAGTAATATTCTGATTTGATCCGCTCGATAACCCCTTCGGCCTTCATGTCCATCACGGCGCGATTAAGGGCGGGCAGCAAATCCAGGTGGCGGGATTGACGCGAGCACTGCAACGTCAATGGCACATCCCCCAGCTTTAGCGGTTTACCCAGGGCACCCGCCAAACCATTTTTTTCCGCCAAGTACCGCATCGTAGGAATGGCTCCGGCAACGGCGTCCACCCTTTGGCGATCCAGCTTGCGCAATGACATCAAATAGTTTGTATCGTAAACCTTCTGAAACGTCACGTCGGCATCAAAGCGCGATGTAATAGAGGCGCCGCGCAGCACCGCCACCTTTTTCCCCTTTAGCTGACTATAGTCATTCAGGGTAACGTCACGGGCGGGGATCACCCCAATATCATGTTCACCCACCACCTCGCCTCTCACGACCATTTCCTCAGGGCGCGGTATCAAAATGGTGCAATCGTGCCCCCCCAGCTCCAGCTCGCGATCAACACGTGCGAACGGCGTCAGGGTAATACTCAAATCGGCATCTACCCGGGCATCTAACTCTTTTACCATTTCCGCAAAAGCTCCCCGAATCTCACCAGACTCTGAATCCTGCCAGCCCCAGGGTGCCACCTGAATAGAAATAAACTTTAAGGTTATGGGCTCAGCCAGCGCGTGCTGGGAGAACATCCACACCCCCACCAGTAAAAGTCCTCGCAACAACAGTGTCATACCTAACAGTCCTCGCACGTTCAATCTTTTAGATTCTAGACACATTTCATCCACCCAGTCGCTGCTTAACAGGCTGTTAAACCCAATGCGAATAGTGGCCGTTTCACCCAGGCCAGATATAACTAAAGAGCCCTCTGCAGATTCAGTGGCGTTGCTATTGCTACGGCATTGGGCGGTGTCTGTGTCTTTTCGACTCAGGCCAAATGTAACACATTCTCATCACTTATATAGGTAACTCTATGAACTCACGTATTATGTTAGTAGTCAGCGATAAATTCTCTTCATTCGCTCTGGGCAAAGACGCCATTACCGTCTCTCAGCTCAAGGGGCTGATGGCCCTTCCCCACGACTTATTGCCTTTTACCGGACGCGTTAGGCTCGTTCCCGGGCAAGGCATGGGAGATCAATGCATAGCTGACATTCTCCTTATGGCCTCGCGCTTGGATCGTCACGCTAAGTTTGACTTCAGCCTGTGGCAGCAAATGCCAAGCCGTGCCCCGCGAGAGATTACTCACAAACATCAGTTAGAGAACACTCTAATATCCACCCCGGTACAGATTGCTCAAGATCTCTACGAAATGCATTTTTTAATCGATGAAAATAGTGAGCTAATGAGCGATCACCAAAGTGGTCAGCACGTACAGGGAATGCTACTGATAGAGGCGGTTCGACAAGCCACAGTGGCAATTACGGAACTGTTTTTTTTGACTCAGGCCGAAGGAAGTTTTGCTTTTGTGCTGAATAACATGTCGGTTAAGTACAATAATTTTTCATTCCCCCTTCCGGCAAAAATCCAGTGCCGCATCAGCGATAAGTTAGTTGAACTTCCCAAGCGCCTTAATTTCAGCATTGAAGCGGACGTAGTGCAGTGCGGCACCAGTGTCTCAACCCTTCACTTTGAAATAGCCGCGATGGATAAGGAGCGAATTTACAAGCAGGAGAATCGCCAGGCGCTAAAGGCACAAAAGGTTCATATGAGTCATTTTTTTGTGCAAACAGAAGATTCCCTGTCTGAAGCCACCCCTAGCGCCTGAGGAGAAAACTTATGAAACCCCATAGAAGTTCACAACCCATGGCTTTTTTTGATGTCGACGATACACTGATTTCAGTTAAAAGCATGCTTAGTTTTCAGGATTTTTGGTATCAAATCCATCCCCACCCTGAAGAACAAAAAGGCTACCGGGAAACTTTGCAACAAGTTTATTCCCCGAGCAGCTCTTGGGGCGACCTGAACCGACAGTATTATCAGTACTTTTCCGGTCGCCCTGTGGCAGAGGTGGAAAATGTAGCGCTGCAATGGTTTCAAAAAACCAGTTCTCAGCCAGGGTTTTATCACTCCCCTGTGGTAGACATTATGCACCGGCATAAACAGCGTGGGCACGAGTGTATTTTGGTCTCGGGATCATTTCCCTCACTGCTCGAACCTATAGCAGTCGAGTTGGGAGCTGACCATATTCTCGCCACTCAGTTGGAGCAAAGCCTCGGTGTGTACACGGGTAAAATTATACCTCCGCAAACTATCGGAGAAGGCAAGGTGATCGCCATTGCCGATTTGTTGGCAAAACGGGGCATCGACAGAAGAACCTGTTACGCCTACGGCGATGATATTTCTGATCTTCCCATGCTGGAGTATGTCGGCTACCCTCATGCGATCGCCGGGGGACGGCAACTGCAAGAGAAGGCTCGGAAAAATAGTTGGCCCATCATTTTACCGGTCTAAAACCAACCCGCTCCCGCTTCTGCGGGAGCGTCTAATCTGGGCAAGTCTCGCTATATCAATACGAATACAGACGCTACCTGCAGAAAATAATTCAGTCTAAACATTGGCTCTCGGCGGCCCTATCAGTATTATGTACCGATATCACCTTAAAACCCAACAGGCCCTTCCGCCCTGAAACCGATTATGCGCCCAGTATTGCCCCACTTGTTTGCAAGATTCAAACGCAGACCACGAAATATTTTTCATCCTTTGTTCCTACCTAAAAAGCAACTAATGCTCTCGCTGTCAGCCAAATCGGGGTCGGTATTCGGGGCTAGCTGGCTCTTCTATCATGCCGGCCTGGGAGATCAAGTTAAAAACCACCCTCGCTGGGTGCATAAATACCGTCAGGAAGTTTATTACCCCAGCCGAGAATACAAAAGCATATCGCGACAATTTTTCGCCATGCCAAGTGATTTTAAAAAAGTTAAAATAGTAAGAAACCCCTACGCTCGTGCCGTCAGCGCTTATCTTCATACGCTTAAAAGGCCCGAGCTTCTGCACAAAGACACTGCGGGTCAATTCAATCGAATGCAATACAGCTTTGCCGAGTTCATCGACACTTTAGAGCGCTTAGAGGGAAAAAACATTGACCCTCATTACAGTCCGCAAACCTACGATTTCGAACGCCATGCCAAATGGAGTTACGATTGGATTATTCAACTGGAATCGTGCACCGAACAGCTACGCGAGCTTGAGTGCGCCATGGACTTAGGTGCCTCACCGCTAGAGGAATTTCGCGAATCGAAGCATCATTCTAAGCGACGCACAAACAGCGATAAATTTGTCGGTCACACCTCGTACCGTTCGGGGAACATCGCTCACAGTGCTTACCCATACTTTTACAATCGCGACCTTGTTCAGCGGGTACATAAGCTCTTTAAAGACGATTTTTCACGCTACGGGTACAGTGACGAGCTAGAACTTCCCCACAGTGGACGATAAGCAACTAAACGAAGGTTAAAACTGCCGCCCCAGACCCATTGGCATATTTAAGGTAAAACCAAGCCAAGCACGGTCATCATCGGTAACACCCAAACCTAGGCCAAACTTTATCGTCTGCGACTTCCAAGGGTACACATTTACCCTCAGCTTGAGCGCTTCGGTACCATTGTAGATAACCGACCAGAGTAAATTACCATCACGATCGCCAAATACCCCCAAGCTAGGACGGGACTCATAACGCAGCACGCCGCTGCGATAATAAATTCGGGTAAGCGCAATACCCGCTCCCCAGGACAATGTATTGCCGCCACTTAGAGAGTGCGATAAGCCCACCAGAGAGTTCATTCCCATATAGACAAAAAACTCAGTGCTATCAAAGCTGAGAAACTGCGGGCGTACGACATAATTAATGCCGGCGTTGCGCAAAGTATCGGAGCTGGGGTCGTAGAAGATCAAATGGGGCCAGACCTCGGGCTGCAAGTGCTTCTCGATATACGCCGCTCGCTCATCATCCGCAAACAACCAGACACCAAGAGGGCGAAAGACATAGAAATCCGCGATCGGGTCGTCGTCTGTTGAGGTTTTCTTCTCCACCGCCTCCTGAGACAGCTCAGAGGCTAAGGCGGTGGCAATAGCCGCAAACTGCGGATAGCGATAACCATGCGCACGGTAGTATTCCAGATCGCGGCGATAAACCACCCCTCCGCCAAAAAGGTGCAACGCATAGTTTGGCAAGGCTGTGGGCCAGTCGCGGGCATAGTCAGAATCGTAGGGCAAGAGTTGGCGATTGATAAAACGTCCCCAGCCGCCTTCGTCCTGAATGGCGGCGTCAGGGTTACCCAGCTCATCAAACAGCTCATTAAAGCGATCACCCAAATTATGCTGATCGAAGTTGTCGGGCATTTGCAGGGTGTCGAACGCGTAATGCGAAAAGCTGTTTAATGGGTTGTATAACGCATCCGCCCCCTCTTGTGATGCGCGATAGTAATCAGCCCGAGCCTGAGGAACGAGACACACGCATGCAATGAGCGCGGCAAGCGCAAATCCACAACAGGCAGCGCTTGCTATCGCCTGGGCAAGTGGGAGTACAGGCATTTGATTATTATCATTAAGCTGGCGAATCGATTGGCATTGTTATAGAGCCTCACCCAAAAGTAAATGCCTGAGCCTGTGTAAACCTCGGCTAACCTTACGCCGCACATCCCATCTGTGCCAGTAACATCCTAATCAAACCAGTGACACCCTAATCAAAAGAGACAGGCGTGTCAGTGGGCTCACCCAGCGCACTTCAAATGTGCGCTCGCTCACACACATGGATTATTATATTACAATTATGATGATTTATAGACTAGCCTCTGATCGTCCGCTTTGCGGCAAATAAAACTAAGGAGCCTCTGATCAAGTCCCCAGTGGTCTCTGCGCGAGTCAAAACGTTCACTCCGCAAGGCGCGCTTCGCAGGCAATGGCCATAGTCCTTGGCAAGAAGTGCAACACAGCGGATGGACGTTTTGGCCGCGCCCTTCGGGGCTTACAGAGGCCACTGGGGACTTAATCAGAGGCTCCCTAGGGCTCATAATAACCATCGCAGTACCTCTCGCCGAAGGGCGCTCTCAGGATGATTGGCTAAAGCTCACACCGGGCTCAAAATCCAATAAAAAGGGATAGTCTATGTCTCACATCAAACGCTCACTCTGGTTGGGCGCGGCCCTAGTCGCAGCCTCCACAGGTTTCACCTCCCATGCTCTGGCCGACGCCGAGGTCACCTACACCAATGGTAGCTGGCTGGCGCGCGTCGACGGCAACCAGGTATATAACGGCAGCCGCTACTTCGATGCGATTAACGCGGCCATTAACAACATGGGTACAGGCACCGTTAATATTCGCAACTCGGGCAACAGTGGTAGCGACGGTGGCCAGGTATACGCTGTGCGTCCGCGTGCGGGCCAGACCCTGGATTTTCACGGCCATCAACTCAACGCCAACGGCGGCGACTTAGTCGTCCCTGTCTATTGCGACCGGCGCGATAATATTACCGTGCACAACCTGCACGTCACTGGCAACCCACGCTATGGGGTCTGGTTTCGCGGCTGCTCAAACGTCACCCTGGAAAATATCACCATGGATTTAAGCAACAACAATCCTGTGGGTCTGGGTATACGGGTGGACTCTTCGACCGCGCCGGCCAGTAATTTAACCGTCGCCGGTAATATCAATATTAACGGCGCCGCCGGGCACGGCCTGGAAACCTATGGCATCGATGGCTTTACCATTGGCGATGTCACGGTTACCAATAACGGCGGCTCGGGTGTCCTGTTGAATAATTCACGCAATGGCACAGTGGGCAACGTGACCGGCCACTACAATAATTATGGCGGCGGCTATGCGACCTTTCGGGTGGCGAACAATAATGGTCCCAATGTCACCGTAAGCAGCGTGTACTCACGCAATTCGGGACGAGGCTTTTTCAGCGTTTCCGGCAGTCATGGTACAACCGTCAATTATGTAGATATAGAATCTTCCACGTCCCACGGCATTTTCCTGGAAGACGCCAGCGATACACATGTCGTAAGTGGACGCGTGGCGAACGGCAACCCGAACTGTCAATTGGTGCGCACAGCAAGCTCAAGCATTAATGTTTCCGGCTGTGGCCAAGTGGGAACACCGCCTGGCGGCGGCAGCAACAATGGTTCGATCAATGGCGTGTATCGTATTGTTCCACTTCACAGCGGCAAAGCTCTGGATACCGCCAACTGCGCCACTGCCGACGGTACTAATGTGCAACAATGGAGCTGGCTCAATAACGACTGCCAAAAATGGTCGATCTCTCAAGTGGATGGCGACTATCATCGCATATCCCCACTCAATGCCCCCACCCTGGGGCTGGACATAGATTCACTGTCAACCGATAACGGTGCCAACGCCATGCTTTGGAACTACTGGGGCGGAGATAACCAACAGTTCCGCTTCCAAAGTGCCGGCGAGGGACGCTGGCGAATTATTAACCGGCTCAGCCAGAAGTGTCTTGACGTAAGTGCGAGCGACTCGGCTGACGGTGCCAACTTAATTCAGTGGGAATGCTTACCGGGCGCCAACAATCAGCAATACCAATTGCTCGCCCAATGATGCTAGCAGGCTGCTAGAAGGGGCGCGCTGACGCCCCTGTGCTAACGCACATTAGCAGGCTGCTAGTATTTTTCTGGCAATAATTTCCTGTAAGATGCCCTTTTCGCTTACCCACTATAATTCGTTTGCATAAAGGTAATGAAATGGTCAAAGCCAACACCCCTGGTATCATCGCTTCAATATTAGCCATCAGTGCTTGTGTGGCTTGCGCCCCCACCGCTATCGATAAGAATACTTCAGCAACCCAAGGCAACCCTCTGCAAATGGGCGACAACTTGCGGGTTGCCGATCCGTCTGCCTACGTTTGGGGGGATGGTAAAATGTATGTTTATACCTCTCATGATTTGGAGTGCCAAGAAGATTTCTGGATGAAGGACTGGTACGCCTTTTCATCCACCGACTTAAAGAACTGGGAAACCCACGGCCCCTTGCTCTCGGTTAACGATTTAACCTGGGCCGACAACTACGCCTGGGCACCGGATGCCGCCTATAAAAATGGCAAGTACTACTTGATATTCCCCGCCGGCACGGGCCATAAAGACCGGGTTAACCCCGAAAACAGCACCAAGTGGATGGGCATCGGCATCGCCGAAAGCGACTCGCCCACCGGCCCCTTTAAAGACATGATTGGCGCGCCTCTGTGGCGTACGCCCTATGCTAATGACCCCAGCCTGTTTATTGACGACGATGGTCAGGCGTATTTGTACACCCACGCCAAAGATCACGATTACCATGTGATTAAAATGGCAGACGACATGCGCAGTACCGCGGGCGAGTTAACCAAAATGGACATGGGCGGATACGAGCCCAAAATGGAAGGCCCCTGGGTGTTTAAGCGCGGTGACTGGTATTACTACACCATGCCAGAAAACAACCGCATCCTGACTTACTATATGGCAAAATCCCCCACCGGCCCCTGGGAGTATAAAGGCGAGATTATGGGCCAGGAGAACAACAGCAATAATCACCATTCAATTGTTGAGTATCAGGGTCAGTGGTTTTTGTTTTACCACCGCTGGCTGGATATCAACTCCGCCTGCGGTCGTCAGCGCCATGTGGCCGCCGAATATTTATACTTTAACGACGACGGCACCATTCAATCCATCGAGCGCACTGAAAAAGGGGTAAGCAATTTTAGCGAACGTTAGATTTTATATATCTTGCGAAGCGCAGAAACGGCACCGAATAAAAAGTTCGGTGCTGTTTTTGAAAACTCAGATTAATAAATATTAACGATTTACGAAGCACCAAAAGAGCCACCCGAGTCGATACCAACCATTCACACCGCACTCTTTACACTTTTCAAAGTACTGCTCACTGGTTATTCGCCGTTTACTTCTGCGGTTGTTTTGCACAAACGATGCAACCAATATCTTTGCCAATACGAACCTAGAGTCCGACACCACAAGCTTTTTCAGCAACCAACCAAACGCACTAATGATAACGATTATCACCATAAAATAGCTGCGCTCTGGAAGATTGGCACCCGGCAGCTGATTTGCTTCCCTCTTTTGTCACCCATATATTTGAAGGTCCACGCCCCCTTACTTAGAACCAGCGACAGCCTGCTAGTGCTTGGGGTCCAACTTTGATATAGTCACAAAAACCATAACAGATCACCCTGAATTCTTACGCTTTCGCACTCGGGGTTAAAACCTTAATACAGGAGAACCACGGCTTGAACATCTCTCTCCCTCTTGCAGCTTCAGCTCTATTAACGGTTGGCTCTCTCACCAGCTGCGCTATAGATCAAGATCGTAGCTCGACCGCATCGGACCGAAACCAATCTACGACTATCCCTGACGGCATTGAAAAGTTCAACGCTTACACCCAGCGTTACCCCCAGAGCGCACACCTGACCCAGAATCATGCCACTGGCCATGTAGGCGACTACTTTTTCACCCATTGGAAGGACGGCGGCTCAACCTCGTTAAACCTGGACAACGATGGATCTTTTAAGGTGACCTGGGAGGGAGGCGGTTACAACTATGTTGGTGGCCCAGGTTGGCACTATGGGGACCCCGATAGAGAGATTGGTTATCGCTTTGACGAAGACAGTGGCGCGAGCTATATCACGCTATACGGTTGGGGCTACGACGAAACCATGCCCACCTCTGACCCCGCACATCTGGTCGAGTACTATATTCTCCAACGCTGGACCTACGATCCCAGCCAGGACGGCACATACGGTAAAACTTTTGTCAGTGATGGGGTTGAGTATTCCACCTACCGCTCCATTCGCGAACAAAAGCCCTCAATTAACAGTACGTCCACTTTTTATCAGTACTGGAGCAAACCCACCGAGCCTCGCGCACTGGGTGAAGATCATAAGATTATTTTTGCCGACCACGTTAAAGCATGGGCGGACACCGGCTGGATCATTCCCGATAT
Source organism: Gilvimarinus xylanilyticus (assembly GCF_024195295.1). Lineage (GTDB taxonomy): Bacteria > Pseudomonadota > Gammaproteobacteria > Pseudomonadales > Cellvibrionaceae > Gilvimarinus > Gilvimarinus xylanilyticus. Next base: position 267,571 of record NZ_JAMFTH010000002.1, read on the forward strand.
GAATAACTTCAATGCCAGCGATGACCCCACCTATCAGGTAATGGCGGTGGAAGTGTTCAACCCCGCCAATGACGGCGCAGCGTCTGGACAGGTATGGGACGCTTCGAAGGAAAGCAAATAATAAATCAAGGCTCAGCCCAGGGGCCGAAAACGCCCCGGGGCTGAAGCATTAAAATAGATTCCTCAGCAATTTTTAGCCAATCCATCGTAATTTACAGACAATCGCTCAGCGTTAAATCCCTGATCCGCTCAATCGCGTTCTAGAATAATCACATCCCCCGCTAAAACGCTCTGCTCCATCTACTCTAACAACAGACGAATGGTATTTAAGTCTTTCTCTACCAACCGCATATCCTCCTGAAACCGCGCATCCGTCATACCTTTATTTTGGAATACCGTAAACATCAACGCGCAGCCAGCCCCATTGGCTACCACTCTCATTGGGTTTATTAATGTGGCACCCGATGAAAACCGAATGCGATGATCCAGAACGCCCAAATTATTATCGGGCGCAAACTCAAAACCGGCCGGCCCGTCGGGAGTCACCACATTCCAGACACCGTCCTGCCCCGGCGCAACAGATTCAAAAAAAGGAACCCAGCGCGGCAAATTGTTAGGATCGCGGACAAAACCATATACTTTGTCGGCCGGTACATTAATGGCGACCGATAGAGTCTCAACATTCATGGCGCAATTCCCTGAGTGACCAAAATAATTATATTGACCTGTTTTAAACGCGCAAATCAAGTCTACCCGCGAGATCCTCGCGCTCGCGCATGAACACTTAGTATTAAAAATGGAAACTTTGTCTCGGGCTTTACCTATCAGAACCAAATAAATCAGTGTGAATAACAATAACAAAGTCACATCAATCATACGACGGCAGAGCCAAGAGCAATTTCATAAATAATTTGGTTACTCTTCACCACGATATAAAGTCCGACTCGTAAATCGTTTCACAACTTGATATATTCACACGCCACACAGAGATGCAAACCAGACGACAATTGCCCCAAAGCGGGGCAGCCCACCCTAAAAAGACAAGGAGAGTTTCAAACACTGATTGATATCACTAAAACAATCTCACACTTTCTATAACCCGGCAACGATCAGTGTAGTGTCGCGCCACTAGGCTGTAGTAGCGGCTTTGGCGACGGTCATCACTTTTAAAGTTTGATCAAAAAATAACGTATAAGCAGAACAACGTTTATTTCGTTAAGTATTGGCGTGATATATGCCTTACCAAGGCCACCTTGCCCTTAAGGCACCGCAACCAAGGTTTACCCTCGGCGCTGCACAATCAATATTCTTACGTCACTCATAAAAGTGGACATAAGATTCAAGCAATACTAAACCTAATTGTGGCCAAGAAGTTAGGCGCATATTAAAAACTCAACCCGCTGATTTTCAATCGAACGCAAATTGGATAAGTCAGATCAATATAAGGAAGAACTATGCAAACGTTGAAGACCACACCCAGCAAAGGTCCCCTATCACTCGCAATCGCTATATCCGCCGCTGTTTCCGGCTATACGGGATCAGCCTCCGCACAAGAGCAGCAGGAACCAAACAAAAAACCGCGAGCCATTGAAGAAGTCATGGTTACGGCACAAAAGCGAACCGAGAGTGCGCAAGATGTTGCCATCGCCATGTCGACCTTTAGCGGCGAAGCTCTGGACAACATGGGGGTTGAAGCGGGCATCGAAATTACCCAGCAAGTGCCCAACATGAACTTTTTCGCGATTTTTGGCGAGGCATCCAGCCCCTCACTAACGCTGCGTGGTATTGGTCTGTCTAACTTTGCCGACACCTGGGAAGCGCCCGTGGGCCTCTATGTCGATGAAGTCTATCGCGGTAATCCAGCGGGCTCGGGCATGCAACTGTTCGATGTGAAACGGGTAGAAGTATTGCGCGGCCCTCAGGGCACACTGTTTGGTCGCAACACCTCGGCGGGCCTCGTCCACCATATTACCAACGACCCCACTGAACACTTTGAAGCCGATGCCAGCGTACAGGTAGGCACCGATAACCAACGTATTTTTGAAGGCGCGGTCAGCGGTTCATTCACCGATAGTGTGCGCGGCCGCTTTGCGGTCAAAAAGAACGATAGCGACGGCTGGCAAACCAACGGCTTTGACGGTCGCGAATTGGGCACCACAGATACCTTAGGCTATCGCGGCAAGCTGGCTATCGACTTCTCTGACCGGGTAAACCTGTTGTTGGATATTCACGGCAGTGAGGCCGATCAACAAACCGTTGGTTTTGTGCATATGGGTTATTTGGACCCGGAAAATACCGACTCTTATTGCTCCGTGTCGCGCATTCAAAACGGCGAATGTATCAGCGCTATTGATGGTGCTGGCACCGGTCGCGAAGAGGCCGGTGGCTGGGGGCCAGAGTACGCCTCCTCCGGCGCCAGCGATGGCATCAAAACCGAAATTGAAACCTTCGGCGCCTCGGCCAAACTGGTGATTTCCACCGACAGCTTCGATATCACCTCCATCACTGCACTTGAACAAATGGACAAGCTGCTGGAAGACGACTTTGATGCAACCAAGGTTATTTTCTTCGATGAGCAATACAAAGCCGACACCGAACAGTTCAGCCAAGAGCTTCGCATCAGCGGCTCAATGTACAATATGGATTGGGTATCGGGGGTGTACTACTTTAAAGATGATCGCGACCTGATTACCCAGGCCCCCACTACCAGCGATGCGACCGGCGGCTATTGGCACAATGAATATATGGATCAGGATACCGAGTCCTACGCCGTCTTTGGCCAAGTCGACCGAACCCTAACCGATACGCTATCGCTCACCGTCGGCGCCCGCTACACCTGGGAAGAAAAAGACGCCGTACTCAGCAACCGCGGCGAACCCAATTATTACGGTGACCCCAACTACACCGATACCATTGATGAATCCGGCTTCAGCGGTCGCCTGGGGCTTGATTACACCCCCAACGACAACACCCTTTACTACGCCAGCTTATCCCGCGGCTTAAAGTCCGGCGGCTTCAATGGCTCTTATGTTGGCAGCGTGGGGGCATTTGGTCCGGTTAAGAAAGAAGTTATGACCAGTGCCGAAGCCGGCTACAAAGCAACCCTGGCCGGCGGCCGTGCGCGCTTGAACATGGCTATTTTTGCCTATGAGTTAGAAGACTTTCAAGCGCAGCTGTGGGACGCCTCTACCGACTCCTCCGACATCTCTAACCTAGGCGATGTCAACGGTCACGGCCTGGAAGCCGAATTCACCTACTTAATTACCGACAACTTCGAAATCGTAACCAATCTGGGCTTACTGGATACCGAAATTGATTCAGACCTGATTACCGAAGTAGGCAATCAAACCATCGCCATTGACGGCAACGAAATGCCCTCGGCACCGGGTATTTCCGCCAACCTGGTCGCCCGCTACTATCTCGGTAACTGGACGCTACAGGCCGATTACTCCTGGGTAGACGACCACGAACTGCAACTTGAAAACGACCCCTGGTCCAAACAAGACGCCTACGGCATCACCAACGCTCGCGTCTCCTGGCAGTCCGGCTCTTGGAAAGTCACCGGCGCCGTCAAAAACCTGCTGGACGAAGAATACTTTACCTACCAAAACACCGGCCAAGCTTCGTGGGGTTACGCCGTATGGGGCGCGCCGCAAACAGCTTATGTGAAGTTAGACTATAGTTTTTAATGACCAATTAAAGCCTGTTAACAAAGGGGAATGGCTGGCCATTCCCCTTTTTTTGTCTGGTAATGCTTTGGCTAAAGGTATCTGGATTTAAAAGCAAAAAAATAGTGAAAGTTAAAAAGCGCATCACCTGATCTACCTAGCAAAGACTTCAACCCTGTTTCCCCAAGCCAAGACCTTGTAAGGTATGGGAATGAACGCACCGATAACCACGGGGTAACCCATGACTGACAAACGCAAACACTCGTCCAAGGTAGTGGACGGTATTGAAAAAACCCCCGCCCGCGCCATGCTGCGAGCGGTGGGCTTTAGTGATGATGACTTTAAAAAGCCCCAGGTGGGTATTGCTTCTACCTGGAGCATGGTCACGCCCTGCAATATGCACATCGACAAATTAGCGGATGAAGCCTGCGCCGGCGCCGACCAGGCCGGTGGCAAAGGCGTGGTGTTTAACACCATTACCATCTCCGACGGTATCTCCAACGGTACCGAGGGCATGAAATACTCGCTGGTCTCCCGTGAGGTGATTGCCGACTCTATCGAAACCGTCGCCGGGTGCGAAGGGTTTGACGGGCTGGTGGCCATTGGCGGCTGCGACAAAAATATGCCCGGCTGCATGATCGGCCTGGCGCGGCTGAACCGGCCCTCGGTGTTTGTGTATGGCGGCACCATTAAGCCCGGCGCCAATCATACGGATATTGTTTCGGTGTTTGAGGCAGTGGGCCAGCACGCCCGGGGCGACCTCTCGACCATTGCGGTCAAACAGATTGAAGAAACCGCCATCCCCGGTCCCGGCTCCTGCGGCGGCATGTACACCGCCAACACCATGGCCTCGGCCATCGAGGCGCTGGGCATGAGCCTGCCGAACAGCTCGGCGCAAGAGGCGGTGTCGTCCTCTAAAGCCGAAGATTGTCGCCGCGCTGGTGCTGCCGTGCTGGCACTGCTAGAGAGTGACATTAAGCCCACCGATATCATGACCCACAAGGCGTTTGAAAACGCCATTACCGTCACCATCGCCCTGGGCGGCTCCACCAACGCCGTGCTGCACCTGCTGGCCATGGCTCATGCGGTGGATGTGCCGCTCACGCTGGATGACTTTGTGCGCATCGGTAAACGTGTACCCGTGCTGGCGGACTTGCGCCCCAGTGGCCACTACATGATGTCCGAATTAATTGCCGTGGGTGGCATTCAGCCGCTAATGAAAATGCTGCTGGACAAAGGCCTACTGCACGGCGACTGCCTCACCGTCACCGGCAAAACCCTGGCCGAGAACCTCACCAATGTAGAGCCCTACCCGGCCGAGCAGGAGATTATTAAAGATTTTGATAACGCCATTAAAGCCACCAGCCATCTGGTTATCCTTAAAGGCAATCTGGCCCCCGAGGGCGCGGTGGCGAAAATCACCGGCAAAGAGGGCTTAGTGTTTACCGGCAGCGCGCGGGTGTTTCACTCCGAAGAAGAAGCGCTAGAGGCCATTCTGGGCGGCACTGTGGTGAAGGGCGATGTTATCGTCATCCGCTACGAAGGACCGCGCGGCGGCCCCGGCATGCGCGAAATGCTCAGCCCCACCTCGGCGGTGATGGGTAAAGGCCTGGGTAATGATGTCGCACTGATTACCGACGGGCGCTTCTCTGGCGGCAGCCACGGCTTTGTGGTGGGCCATATAACGCCCGAGGCTATGGACGGCGGCCCCATTGCCATTATCGAAAACGGCGACGAAATCACTATTGATGCCGAAAACGCCCAGATCAGTCTGAATATTGCCGAGGCAGAGATCCAAGCCCGGCTAGCAAAATGGCAAGCGCCAGCGCCGCGCTATACACGTGGAGTACTGGCTAAATTTGCCAAAACGGTATCTTCGGCATCCGAAGGGGCGGTAACGGATAAAAACCTGTAGCCGCACCCTTTAACCAACATCACAGCGGGGTCGAATAGGTAACGCCACCCCGCTTATTATTAAGCTTTCTCCGTTCTACCTCGGCTACTTTTTCCGTAAAACCCCCAAACGTTAGCGCTTACTTAAGCAACTGTTTTATATAAAAATACTGTTTTACTGGCAAATGCGAAAAGCGCCGCTCGACTGCTCTCTACCGGTGTTGCATTCAATATGGTCTGTATGACTATAATACATTACGGGCGTGTGGATTGCGTCCCGAAATAATGAATAACAAACCTTCTGGAGAGCAGCAAATGTTAACTATAAAAGCCAAAGGAACCCTGGCGTTCCTATTTATCTTTTTTTCACTGTGCGGCGGCATTTCTAACGCCCAAGACGGCAAAATGTACCCCATGGAAGCGCCGGATGAGCCAAACGCCATCCCCCTTAATACCGGAGGCGTAGACGACCAGGACGCCGAGGAAAGCTGGTTTCGTCAATGGGGCGATCCCATGGCCCGCAATATTACCCAAGCCACTTTAACCCCCGTATTAGCCGATCCCAACAAGGCCACAGGCACGTCAATTATTGTCGCTCCGGGCGGTGGATTTATGTGGCTATCGATGGGCAATGAGGGCTGGGAAGTCGCCGACGCTTTGGCAGCTCAGGGCATTAACGCCTTTGTCTTAAAGTATCGCCTACAACCTACCGCCCCGGCGCTAAAAGATTTTGAACAACAAATGAATCAGCGTTTTGCCGAGGCCGCCGAATCAACCGATGATGGCGAAACAGACGCCCCCGAGCGCCCCCGCTGGAATCTTGCTAACCAACTGCAGGACGTAGAAGCAGCCTACGATCTGATTCTTGCACGCAAAGACGAATGGGGCGTAGACCCTTCACGCATTGGCATGATTGGCTTTTCCGCCGGCGCCGGTTTAACCATGCATACCACCCTGAACTCTGAAAAAGTTGATCTGGCATTTATTGGTCCTATTTACGGCGGCATGAACTCGGTTGATGTCCCCGAGGATGCCCCTCCCATGTTTGCCGCCATAGCCTCTGATGATTTTCTTTTCCACGGCCAGTTCGGTCTAATTCAAAGCTGGTATGACGCGGGCGTGCCCGTAGAATTCCATCTGTATCAAAACGGTGGCCACGGGTTTGGTTTAGGTAACCCAGATCGCACCAGCAACAAATGGTTTGATGCGTTTATGCACTGGCTGAGTGTGAATAAGTTTCTAGTCGCAGACCAGTAAACGCATACCCCAGAGGCCAGGCCACTTAAAAGCGTAACTAGTTTTTTAACGGCCTGGCTCAGAGTGGCACATTCCCGGCGCCACTCTGGCTCCCTAATATTTGACTTAATACAGCGATGTCGAGCAAATCATCGCGTTAGGGTTTACTGCAAATAATACATTCCACCATGATTAATTAATCCCGGGCATTTCTATGCGTCGCATCATTCGAGCCATTAGCCAACACGTTTCTGGCACTGAGCGTACTGACCAATGAGGTCCGCACCAGCAATGACAAATCCGGTGACACAAATAAAATTGAAAATCAGCTGCTATGCATCAGAGAGTCTGTTCAGCAGCTACTGTTAGCCAAGCCCTCTTACCCCTATTACGCGGGCCAAGACTTTGGCCTTGTGGACATTAGCTTTGCACCACTTTTTCGGTACCTTTACTTGTTTAGCGAAGCTTTGGATTTTGATTTTATCGGGTCCAGAAGTCGACTGCACGCTTGGTCTAGCAGTGTTCTTCAAAGGAAATCCGTTCGCGAGTGTGTTCCGCCGACTTACGCCAAAGACCTGATTCACTTTATTCAGCCCATTAACCCCATCCTCGCCAAGCAGCTACAAAGCCGCTAACCAGCCTAGGTGTATCGGCTAAAAGTAGCCAATGGCCTGCCCGATATACTTACATATTCAGGATACATCTTCACAACCATATTCAACTAATGGCACAGGCGGTTTTTAATCACGTAAATTGACAACGCAATTGAGGCAAAGACCGTCTATGCTTAAACTCATCAATTCCGTTTGATCGGGCGTCACGCCAGACAACAATAAGAGGTACAGCATGCCATTTTCCCAAGACCAGCTAAATGAACTGAACCTGCTCGCTTTGTTTTCCTCCTCATCCAATCAAGAGGGCATTAAAGTCCACCAGCACTCCGCCGATCCAGCCTCGGTAGCCGCCGCCAAGCGCTTACACGAGCGCGGTCTTGTCACCCAACCTGACGGTGGTTACCTAACTCCCCTGGGTAGTGAAATTACCGAGCAAGTGCATAAAATACTGGCGGTGCTCAGTAGCACCTCATAAATGCCCAGCAAGGCTTAACCGCGCTGCAAACCGACGCTTGAACTGCCCCGTTGACTGGCCCACACTTTGCGAACACGCTTTATTAATCCACCGGCGAAAAGGACGACACCCATGAACAGCTATAAGTGTTTATTGACTCTACCGGCATTTTTAGCCCTGGTACTCCTGGCGGGCCAAGCTCAGGCCGATGAGCCACATATGAAACCCGGCCTATGGCAACACAAAATGGAATTCACCAGCGAGAGCGGGGAAATGGAGAAAATGATGGCCCAGCTGCGCCAACAAATGGAGAACATGCCCGCCGAACAGCGGCAGATGATGGAAGGCATGATGAAATCCCAAGGCGTGAATTTCGACTTTGAAAGCCAGGCCTTCAAAACCTGCCTGACACCCGAGCAAGCCGCCCGGGGCCACCTGGATCTAATGGAAAACAACAACTGTCGGGAAACCGGGCGCCACACCAGTGATGGCAGCACTACCATCGAGTTTACCTGCAGCGGCGAAACCGAGTCCCAAGGCTCGATAATCTTTGAAGGAGATACAAGTTACTCGGGTGAATCAAGCGCCAACGTCGACTTTCAAGGCCGCCCCGAAAAAATGACCATCGCCCATCAGGGCAAATGGCAAAGCAGTGATTGTGGCGACGTAAAGCCCCAGTAAATCACTCTGGGCGCTCTGGCAGCGCCCACCGGGAGCGGTATCATTCTTCCCCGCCGCACGAGGCCTCTTCGGTTATAGCAGAGTAACTCACGGGTAAATCGCTTTTTTCCATAGCGATAAAACAATAGGGTGATACCACCATGGCCGGGTAGGCGCAGTCACCACTACTGTTGGCCAGGATATCGGTATAACGCACAACAATGGAGCCTTCGTGAGTGACCACCTCATCGATGCGCAGGCCGTAACCGGGGTTCGGCTTCCAGCCCGAGTGAATCGCCACAACCTGTTGGGTGGAGAAGTCTATGTCGGGCACCTCCTCTTGGCTGTTTAAATCCGTAACGCCATATACTTCGCGAAATTCGTGCATGTCGGTAATCACTTCGCGACTGGGCTCCTCAATCGTCGTATGCGGGCTATTGCCACACTCGACAATCTCATAAGCGTATGACTCCCCCGTGTTGTCGTGGCGCACCCGGGTTTCATCTTCATTCTCACTATCACCGGCACACCCCAATAGGGAAAATGCCAACGGGGCGATCAAATACACTGGCTTCATCTCAACTCCTTGTTCTGATCCGTGAATTCAGCGCAACTGTTAACCTGGTAATTACAATCAACCTGGCAATCACAATGGCCGAGTTGAAAGCTTACCAAACAGAAAGCTCGCGATGTGTAAAAAACTTTATTCTTGTCGATCACCACACCTAAACTTCGATGGCGAAATTGCGACCAACGACAACTCGCCTAACGAGTAAACCTTGCTCGCGCTACTCATTTTATTGTTTCTCATTTAGTATACAATTAGCCTCAAACTCCCATATCCGATATTTAACCATGAAATCCGACCCCAAAAAACTTGTCGACAAAAACCAAAATCTTATCCACTCCGAGATGATGAAAGTCGTCTCTCATGTGCAACGCGATCAAGGCGAGTGGATACTGCATACCGTTATGGTCGAGGGGTGTGACGTTCCTTTTAAGTTTAAGCGCAAAGGAAACTACCAAAATTTGAAAGGAGCACGGGTCAATATGACCTACTACCCCGAGACGGAAAAAGTAGCGGGCATAGACTTTGAAATTATGAAGGTCGTGCGTATAAAACGCGGATAATCTGTTTAAAAGCTACCGAAAGCACACTTAAACTTATATTTAAGCGGAAAACTCAGGACCAACGGCCACCATTTTTATGAAATAAGCTTTTATAAAAGTTAATAGAGATCGTCAACATCTACGAATAATCAGCTAGTTTTTGCATGATTTACAGATCATATCCGGTCATAGAAGAGCAGAACGATAAGCCCGATTTAACTTATAAGATTGACTAAAGAATACCCAGGTCCATCGCCTTTAGTACCGCGCGCGTACGATCTTTAACCTCTAATTTTGAGAGAATTGAAGAAACTTGATTTCGCACCGTTCCTTCGGAGCGAAAGATCGCTCCGGCTATTTCATTATTCGTATACCCGGCTGCCACTAATTGTAGTATTTGCTGCTCTTTCTCAGTAAGCGGTGATGTCATCACCTTATGCCCGTCACCTGCGGACGGCACCTGACTTCTAATACGCTCAGTCACCACTGGCTGCATCCAGTTCTTACCATCGGCTACGGTTTTTATTGCACTGACCAGGGTGTTCAGGCTTACATCTTTCTTTAAATAGCCTTTGGCACCCAGCCTCAGGCACTCCAGCACTAGGTCGTGCTCGTCAAAGGTGGTTAGTACAAGAATATTAAGCGATAAGCTTTCTTTTTCTAGCGCCTGTAAAAGCTCTAGCCCACTCATAACCGGCATACGGACGTCCAGCAACACAACGTTCGGTGACATGGACTGAAGCATATCTAACGCCTGTTTCCCATCCCAGGCTTCGCCACAGACGTGAATATCACTGTTTAGCGACAGCAAGCTCTTTATGCCTTCTCGAACCAAGGTTTGATCATCGACCACCAAGACACTGATTGTCATGGTTATAACTCCTAACTGGGAATATCTATATTCAGGTTAAAACCATGGGCGTCGAAATCGACTGCCATTGTACCGCCTAGATTTTCGACTCTTTCTTTCATTCCGGTTAGCCCATTACCCCAAACAAAGTCTTCCGAAATCCCTCCATTGTCGCGGTAGCAAAACCCGAATGATTGGTGAGATTTTAAAATAGAAATTTCAATACTTGTGGCTCTACTGTGTTTTCGCGCATTGGTCAGCGATTCCTGGGCACATCGAAACAAGGTTTCGGCCAGGGTCGCGCTTTGCAAGTCAAGGTCGTCTTGAATATTCAGAGACACACGGCCTTCATCGGTTGGCTGTAAAAGGCTTTCAACCGCGCGCTCTATATCAATATTGGTCTTGGCTCTGATATCAGTAATCGTTGCGCGTATATCGCTTAGCAATAAACGTGAAATATCGCGAGCCCGATGCACGTATTGCAATGCATGTTCAGGAGCTGCGTTAATCGCCACCTCCAGCTGCAAGCTCAGTGCAGTTAAGTGGTGACCGACCTGGTCGTGCAAATCACGGGATATGTGCAATCGCTCATCCTGCTTTGCGGCCTCACTCAATAAGTACTGGGTGGCCCGAAGCTCTCGCAACAGTTTTTCAGATCGTTCTTTCTCGCGGCGCTCAGACATAACCGCAAACCCAATAACCAAAATCGCTAAATTGAAAAGTACATATAAAATAGCACCGTGAATAGCATAGGGAATAGAGTGGTAATAGTGATCAATTAGCCCTCCCGACATTGTGGGAACAACAGCCAAAACTAAGCAAGTTGGTAAACTGAATATTTGCGTTGCGCGATTAACCATTAGAATAGTAAGAATGCTGACGAACGACAGCTCATACAGCAACATCAGTATATAGGTGGCGGCAAACGCCACAGCAAAAAAATGCCGGCGGTATCGGCTTAGCTTTTCCAGTCCACCCCAAAAAAACTCTAAAACCAAGTAGCTGGTTACCACGGCGAGCAAGGCGGCGATAACATACTTAGGCACAGCCAGAGTTTTCACCCAGCCCCTGGGATCTTCAAAGGTTAGCGTCAAGTAAGCCACGATAACACCTGTGCATATCGCCAGCATGCGCTCCAGCGTTCGCAGTTCGTATAAAGACGCTAAAAAGTTATTTTTCTTCGACATTGTTAAATTGTACCTGCGCTAACGTCTAACGGGCATGTGTCATATGTCATTATCATAATGGGGATGAATTCATGACAATTGACACATGCGATTACCGGACCCGAGGGGTAAGCTTTTGCATCGAAACTGAGTGGAACCTTTACCGGAAATAGGGATTAGACCATGTGGCGACTACTTTTTACAGCTACCTTGTTAAGCCTGACACTAGCCTCGAAAACCAGTGCGGACACCCGTTGGCACGTTGAGGTAGGCGGGGGCGGGGCTAGCTTTCAAGCGCCTTGGCGAGGTGTGGGTGTTGAATTGACGCCTTTGCCCTATGTTACGGCCCGCTACGGGCGCTGGGGGTTTGGGGTAGGTGAAGGCCTGGTTCAATACGCCTTAATGCAATCTGACCTTCAGGTAGAGGTTGGACTGGGCTATCGCGATGAAACCTATCAAAGTAACTTTTCACTGGTTAAGTACGACTCCGACGATGCGGTTTTTAACGGCTACAAAAGCCCCAAAGGCGAAGTCACGGCACGAATGCAGTTTAACTATAGTTACTTTCATTTACGCCTGGCACAAGATATTCAGGGGCGTTCCAAAGGTGGCACTGCCCTTCTCAGGGCGGACATACCTGTCTATCGACATAATAGCGGTTGGCAGGTATCTACCCGTGTTGGCGCCTACTGGTTGCAAGACAAGTACGCAACCCATGTATTCGGTGTCTCGCCCGGCAACACCAACGAATCGGTAGGCCGATATCAGTACCAAGCGGATAGCTCACTGAATTACTTCACCGGCCTTCAAGTTTACGTACCCGTGGCAAAGCGCCATTCAGTGCGTGGCTTCGCACGATATGAGCGACTGGATAATGAAATCAGCAATAGTCCACTGGTCGGACGCAAGTATCGCGCGCAGTTAGGCATTATGTACGTAGTCACCTTATAAACGGACATACCTATGAACTTTCCAAAACATGTAAAGTGTATCGGATCGCTCACCGGCATAACTCTGTTAGTCGCCTGTGGGGGCAATAGTGATCCGCTTACCAAAGAGTTAAATCGGCACCTAGAGGTGGATATTCAGGATTTTGATGTCGATAAGTCAAACCTACACCCGGGCCAGTCGCTTGATATCGAATGGCGCTCCGAGGGTGCTGTATTGTTTGATGCCCACCTTTACCTAAGCGAAGACCGAACAGTGTCCAACAGTGATATCCAGATTGTCGACGAAAAGTGCGGTGTCGAGCACAACGACCATTGTCATGCTGCACGCGAAGTCGAGTTCACATGCGAATTTTACTCAGACAACTATTTTGGCTGTTATGAAGATGGTGACAATATTGGTACGGAAGATCTGACCGAATATTTAACTCAACTGCCTTTTGAAAACTACTTAATACTAGAGCTATGCAGCCACGGAGATTGTGAAACAAGGGTACATCGTCTGACCTTTTACTGAACCAGGCCACTTTTTGACCCGCTATTGATCCTCCAGTGAATAAACAAGTGGGGCTCCCCGCTTAGGGTATGACTGACAATGTATGCATAGGCTCTGAGACACAACAACGCGCAGCGCGGCCTGGTCACTCTCTGTTTTCTGAACACTCCAACAGGGCTCTGGTTGAGTATAGTATTCGCAGACAACGCGATAAACAATTATCGCCTCAAACAGCAAGCTTAGCGGCAAAACAACAAACAAAATGGCATTAGAAACGTTATTTATTTGGCGATCTGCCGCGAAAAATCCCGGTGTGTTTTCTAAATTGGGAGTTCCATCTGACATAGCGTCCTCGCATGGGCTGATTCGGACCTGCGGAGCCAAAACCCGTTACTGCGCCGGCATCAGCTCCACGTGTCGATAAGTAGAGGGTAAAAACGGGAAGACTTACAACTTACGCCCCAACCGGCGCTCGGCCAGGCGTCGCTCCCAACCTGGGCTCATAAAGCTGATCACCCCAAACGCAATCAGCCCTTGCACCACCAGCCCAACTCCCAGCCCCGCGAAGATGATGTAAACAATCGGCGCATCGTGGAATGCAAAAAAGAATACAGCAGCCGTTATAAGGTAAGTAATCAGGTACTCGTAAAATTCTTTCACACGCCTCGCGTACAGAAGAACGTATTGTTCATCCAGCTTCAACTCGGTGTCATCTTGCATAGGTTTATCCTCTGGTTGCAGTACAGACAGATCTACCTCAAACACAGATGCCAGAGCCTTACAGGTTTCCATACTCGGTCGGTGCCCCTGCTCCACCCGCTGAATGGTGCGGGTGGTAACCCCCGCCATTTCCGCTAGCTGGGCCTGAGACCAGCCCCTTTTTAAACGCAACTTCCTGATAATCATGGCTCTGTTTACCCTTACTGCCTGAGGTGGCTGCAGTGTTACCGAATTGAACGCCCAGCAAAACGACACAAACGCGAAACACAGGCGAAATTGACACGACAGTCTAATAGTATCAATGACTTACAAGGTTATGTATTGCTTAAATCCTGTTCAGCGCTAATCTAATGGTAACCTACTTTTACCCAATCATGGTTCAAATAACGTACAACCACTAGTTGTTCAGATAGACTAAAAGCCTCATAGAACCTTCAAGAATCTCAATACCCCCTAAAGCGACTTCAATAAGGTTAATTGACGAAACCCTGGCCCGAATCGGATAACTAGCAAAAGCTATGGACAGTCCGTGAGCCTGGTTAATGGCCGAAGCCATAAAACAGTTAGTCGCCCGACAAGAATGGTTTATCCGCGAGCTAGAGCAAGACGCCAGCCGCGGCTGACGCCAATCGTCTAGTCGACCACAGCGACTTAAAAGCCCTTGGGGAGGCAAAGCGCGCCGCCACAATGGACTGACCTGGCCGCGCAAGATTTAGAGAAAATAGAGCGGCATATTGCCGAACAGAGCAATCCGCCTATTTCTATAGATGTCGTACCCGCTATCCGAACATAGGGCACAAGACCAGCTGAAACAGCCTGCCGCCGTTGGATTAATTGAAGCGATTACTTTGGCGCCATAGCTTCATCTGACTCCAAGATTTTCCACTTACCCCTATAGCCGGCCTTCTAGCCATCTCCCGGTTGTCAGGTCCATTCCGCCGTGGCACACTAGCCCGCATAACGCGTAGGCTTATCACCGAATCTGCTTGCCAGGGGCAAGCCAAGATAAGTCAGATTTAACCAGTCAGGAAGGTTAGATAATAGCAGGCATATCCCGGATATACGCAATGCTTCTCCTCCCTTTTGGCTCGTCCATTTATTCGCAGGAATTTTAAGCTGGGGGCAGCTTAGCCTTTGTATTTCTATTGTGTGAAATGTAAAGCCTGACGCCGCCGGTTTTCGATTTCTTCATAAAGGTGCTCTCGAAAAGCGCCCTTATGTGGTGTCACAGTTGGAAGAACGTAATGACTATTCTATTTTTTGTTCATCTAGCGATACTGCTCCCTTTGGTGATTACTTTAATATCGCTGCTCGCTGAGTCAACCATTCTTGGCGGTTGGGCCCAGAACCTGATGATACTATTGTTAGTTATTGGGTCGGTAGGGTTGGTTTACGCTAGAGGAAGAGTTCCTTTTAAGGTCACCACTTCGAGTCTTATTGTGTATAACTTTCCTTTGATGCGTACTTTTTCTCTGAATGGAGTTCAGGAAATTTCATTAGCAAACAGTTTTGGGGGAACCAGAGTTGACATCTCAACAAAGAGCGGAAAACCTATGAACACTCTTATACTGGCCCCGGTAAGCGTTTGTGTTGCTTCATTGCGAAATATTCCGTCTGACATAGAAGTAAAAAGCTAGCTAATTAAAAACCATCGGCGTAAGGCCTTACAGTTCACACTAAGATGTAAAATTTAAGGCCTGCACCTAAATTTCTCGATGCCCTAAGCCCTATTGATGGCCATACTCGGCACTCGCTTAAAGGCACGATAGTCTTAGATTTCACCAACTTGGAAGGTAACAATAAAAATGAGAGCACTCAGCCACCTTGCCCTTTATATTTTTGCTTTTGTGGGATTTGCCGCAACGATAGCGTCAGCGGGAATTTATTATTTTGTAAACTCGCAATCTGACGCTGTTAACAGCATGGCGCCGCTGGAAGAAAAGTACGAGCCCGCTCTTAGCCCCCTCGAAACTAATGCCATTATCAACGGATCGCGCAGTGAAAATATTAACGTAACCAGCGTAATCGTGCGCGAAGAAACCCCCGAGCACACCGTACTAGAGGTAACCTACGATACGGACGACAGCGCGCCGTTAGACAATGTTTGGATCGGTGCCCATTTACTCGAGCAGTCCGGCGCTGTTATGACTACCGCGTATAAACCAGGCAAGGCACACGTAGGCATGGGCCGAACAGCCCGGGTGTGGATTGGCTTGGCGGACACCGAAGAAAAACCCTTGGTGGTATCAGAACGCCTGCTAATCAAATTCTATGAAGCCGGTGGCTCACCGTTTCACGAAGAGCAGTTTGCGTATCAACGGGTGTGGTGTCGAGGCGAATCCGTTCTCAGTGATCTGGTCCGAGGCACCTTTACCAACGAGCGCACCAGCAAATACGCCGCAACCTCACAGAGAACCGTCTCCAGACTGTGCCTGGGGGACTAACCACAATCGTTGTGCTTCGAACAAGCACCTCAGAATCAGGCCTTTCCAGTTGAGAAACCGGGGCCAGATGACACTTATGCAGCAGATTTCACACTGGCGCCCCGTGCTGCTTCCCGGTTGTCAATCGCCATAGGCCGTGGCACACTAGACCGCATAGCCCGTAAGGCTTATCACCCAAACCGCTTGCCAAGGGCAAACCACGATAAGTCAGATTGAACCAGTCGGGAAGGTTAGATAATAGCGGGGATAACCCCGGATATACGCAATGCTTCTCCTCCCTTTTGGCTCGTCAATTAATTCGTAGAAATTTTAAACTGGGGTCACATTAGCCTTTATATTTTTATTGTGTGAAATGTAAGGCCTGATCCCGATATTGCGCTGAGCGCGAAGAGTTGGAGTGAATGATTACTGCCGCAATAGAGTCGTGGAAAGTGTTTAAGGCTATTGATAATAAGGTTAAGTGTCTATTCTACTTCTCCTTGTTCTTAATATTGGTTAGAAATTTAATATATCTTGATTATATTCCGGTCCGCTTCGACCCTATGATTTTTGAATCTGGAAAGCTAGCTTACAGACTTTCGCTTGGCATTTTCACCAGCTTTATATTCTATGTTGTAGTTATTCACATTCCCGAATATAGCAAGAGAAGAAACCTTAATCCATATATATTTACGCTTTCTGACAGGCTTATCACAAGGTTCGAAAATGAAAAGCAACATTTATTTTTAAAGAATAGTTTAAGAGATAAAAATTTCAAAGTTCTTATAGAAAAGATTAAAAGTGAGAGCGATTCTGATGAATTCGATAAATCTAGAGTGACATATTTCTTTAACGCAACTACACTTTCTGAGTTTTCGCGTGGATTGAAGAATGACGTCGACTCGCTTATCAGGTGCTCTATCCACGTCGACCATGAGGCATTCTCAATTGTCAATAACATAGATATGGATCTGTGCCGGGTGGCGTCTTACTCATACCCTTTTTCAGAGAGCAACGAAGGTGTTAAACCATGCAATCTAGTAGAAGATTGTTTACTGGATAAAATTATCCAGGCCCTAGAAAGTATTGAGAGAAATGTATATTTACTAGATGCTTACGTAAATAGTTTAAAGAACAAGTACAGCCATCAATAATTTTAACTTTTTTCTCTCAAACAGTTAACTCGATGAAACCATCGGGGTCAAACCTTACAATTCAAGCCGAAATATGAAACGCGGTTTCGGATAATAAGTGCAATTGGTAAGAGAGAGGCCAGCTGGTAGAGTCGGCACCTCTCCCGACCAAGAGAAAAGCACTGATGAGCTACTACCAGCTGACCGAGAACGAACGATACCAGATTTACAGCCTGAGAAAAGCCGGACATTCACAAACAGAAATAGCGGAGCTACTGGAAAGGCACCCATCGACGATCAGTCGAGAGTTACAGAGAAATAAGGGGTTGCGGGGGTATCGCCCTGGTCAAGCCGATAAGCTGTCAGATCTTCGGCGAAGCAAGGCCCACAAGGCACGGAAGGTTACCGACGAGGTTCTGCGTCAAATTGAGATGTTAACTAGGCAGGATTTAAGCCCACAGCAGACTGCGGGCTACTTGAAGAGGCGCACCGGGGTTTCGCTACACCATGAAACGATCTATCAGGTAATTTATGCAGATCAGGCCTGTGGTGGGGATTTGTATAAACATCTGCGGATAGCGTCAAAGCCGTATCGAAAACGCTATGGCAGCTATGATAGACGGGGAAAGATTAAAAACAGAGTGAGCATAGATGAGCGCCCAGCTGTAGTTGATCAGATGAGCCGGACTGGCGACTGGGAGGGTGATACGGTCATTGGTAAGGGGCGCAACGGAGCCTTGCTGACGATGGTTGAGAGGAAAACATTATATACGGTCATTGTACGATTAACCGGTAAACGATCAGATTTGCTGGCCGATGCAGCTGTTTCTCACATGGCCCACCTCAAGGACAAGATCAAGACGATCACCTTCGACAACGGGCTTGAGTTCGCCGGGCACGAGGTTATAGCCAAAGGTCTGAATGCAGACATTTACTTTGCACACCCCTACGCCTCCTGGGAGCGGGGAATCAATGAAAACACCAACGGCCTTATCCGGCAATATTTCCCGAAAGGCACGGACTTCAATAAGGTGACGGACGAATAGGTTCGCTTTGTAATGGATCGGTTGAATAGCAGGCCGAGAGAAAGCCGAGACGGAAAGTCACCGAATGAGTTATTTATGGGGCAACGAGACGACTTGCTCGCTGCGTAAAGAAATTGCAGTTATTACTTGAAACCAAGAAACTTAAAGTCTTTCAGATATTTTTCGATTTGGCGGGGAATAAGAGGTCAAATCGTGACTAAACCAATTTAGGTCTTAGACCACTTCATAACCACAACCGAGCTGCTTTTCTTCTTAAGTCAACACTAGCCCCCATCTTTTTTATTAATCACTCCTAAGCTTCTGAACGGCTGGCCCAACAACCTCGACTTTATTTGTCCATATATAGCCGGAAAACGTTTCAGGTACGCGGGACACTTGCGTCAAAGTATCAATTCCGGGGGCACCGTTACTATCCATAGTACCGATCAAGATGATTTCGCTGTTTACGCTCTGCAAACGCTGAGAAAATAGATTTGGCCAACCCCATAGCCAGGGCGCTATATTCATTGGCACCATCACAAATGTGTTCCGGCAGCCCTCTGGCACATAACCTGTCCAACCGAAGGTAATATAGCGCTTAAGACAGTTCTTGACACTGGCACGGGTAAAACCGCGCAGGTTGCCGCCCACGCGTTTCGTGGCTCGCCAAGTCGATTCGGCTCCGCCATAGACGCCCCAAAGGGTCAGTGGATCGGGGTCAGGCCTTACAGTGGATCGGGGTCAGGCCTTACAATTTACAACGAAATATGAAGCTTAAAGCCTGCTCCAAAGTAATAAGGGATAAAACTTAGCTTAACCAATTCAGGTCCTAGGCCACTTCATAACCACAACCGAGCTGCTCTTTTCTTAAGTCAACACTAGCCCCCATCTTTTTTATTAATCACTCCTAAGCTTCTGAACGGCTGGCCCAACAACCTCGACTTTATTTGTCCATATATAGCCGGAAAACGTTTCAGGTACGCGGGACACTTGCGTCAAAGTATCAATTCCGGGGGCACCGTTACTATCCATAGTACCGATCAAGATGATTTCGCTGTTTACGCTCTGCAAACGCTGAGAAAATAGATTTGGCCAACCCCATAGCCAGGGCGCTATATTCATTGGCACCATCACAAATGTGTTCCGGCAGCCCTCTGGCACATAACCTGTCCAACCGAAGGTAATATAGCGCTTAAGACAGTTCTTGACACTGGCACGGGTAAAACCGCGCAGGTTGCCGCCCACGCGTTTCGTGGCTCGCCAAGTCGATTCGGCTCCGCCATAGACACCCCACACAGACTGTCGCCACTGCGGGTTCTCGTCAAGCAAGGTGGCCAGCATCTCACCTTCTTGCGTTTCGCGACCTTTAAAGTTAATCAAAAACTTCTGGCTCGGAAAGGCAGAAAAAACCTCACCCAGCTCGGGCAGCAGGCCAACACCCTTACCACGCAGAGGGAAGGTCTTGCCGTTATCCGCAGTATAGCCATACCCAAGGTCCAAGGTTTTCAGATAGTCCAAATCATGGTGACGCGTAACGCCTGTCCCTTCAGTGCGGCAATCCAACGTCCAGTCGTGGAAGACGGCAAAGTAGCCATCTGTTGTGGGGTGAACATCTAGTTCAACCACATCCGCCCCAGTGGCGAATGCCGCGCGTATGGAGGGTATAGTGTTTTCAATGTAGTCATGAGTCGGCGTATCAATACGCTGAGCGGTGCAGGTATCATTGGTTAGCCCCTCACGATGATAGGTTTGATGAACCCCTCGATGCGAAATAATTTTTAAGTCATCCGATTCCGAGCTAGCCCGCCACGAAGCATTCAAAATATATGCGCTTAGACTGAATAGGACCAAAATAGACGAAGCAATCGTTTTTATTTTCAAATCACACTTCCTGTTAACACCACGACAAGTGATAATGTTTTTTATTATTGATCTAATACTTTCCGTTTATCATTAAGAAGTCTAAAACACGAAGTGGACATTTTTAAGGCATAATTGTGGCGAATTATGGCAAGTGACCAACTGTAACCCTCCCCAACACGCGGGAATTCAGGGGGGACAGTTTACTTAATTCAAACTGAATCTTAAGGCCGGGCATCGGGGCTGGTCTTACAACACACATCAAAATGTAACATCCAAGGCCAGTCCTGAAGCTTTTAGGGTTATCAGGTTCTAGTCTCCATCTTTAGCCGACAAAAAACCTATTCTGGCTTACTCAACTGCCTCGTTAAGAAAAAATAGCCAATCAGTCCAAAGACAAACGGATGTCCGGTATAAAGCCTAACTTGATGCGGGCGTCGGAACTCATATTCTTGCTCGCTAACCTCATAGTACTTCTCAGGATTATCTCCAAGGACATAGAATTTATTATTTTCATATTTAGTAACTCCACCAATTGCAGAACTGTAGGAGAAATTGAAAAAGAAGTAGCCGCCCACGAGAAATACTATTAAAAATCGCTTGGCTGTCGCCTGCTGAAACATCGCCTCTATGGGGTTATCGACAGTCTTTGGTGTTCCGGATTTTATTTGATGTATCCCAAGGCGGCCACAACCCAGAACAAAAAAAGACATGCTGACTACGGATAATGGTAGCCAGAACCATTTTGGGGGAAGAATTCCGAGCCATGCAATTAAATGAACCAGCATTAGGCCTAAAAAAGTAATTGCTGCTATTAGTTTTATAGTTTTCATGGTGGTATGTTCAATCTATTCGCGAGCTTATTATTTGGTCCAAATTTTGGGCTTGTCTTTATTTCGATCAGAACAAAGCCTAAATCTCGCACGGTGCACTTTCCCCTGCAACCAGCCGAGCGCAGGCCTATTTTAGGGGGTAAGTGAGCAGGACGCTCACGCAAGCATCGC
This sequence comes from Gilvimarinus xylanilyticus, assembly GCF_024195295.1. Classification (GTDB taxonomy): domain Bacteria; phylum Pseudomonadota; class Gammaproteobacteria; order Pseudomonadales; family Cellvibrionaceae; genus Gilvimarinus; species Gilvimarinus xylanilyticus. The sequence continues at coordinate 288,830 of NZ_JAMFTH010000002.1, forward strand.
CACGCCAAGGACAAGGTGAATGCCGCATAGCGGGAGAGAAGGTGCCCTGGGGTACGGCGTGTCGAAGCGGCCCGCTAAATTAGGTCGGAGCGAGGGAACCCGTAGGGCTGAGATGCCGGGGTGCGTTTCTTGGTTACTTCTTGCCGCACTGCAAGAAGTCACTCGCCCGCCCGGCGATTGAGGGCACACAGTTAAAAAGTAACACCGACACAATCGTTAAACTTACGAGCTTAAAGATGTAGTGCTTTATAAGAATAAGGCGCACCGCCCAACCCGCTACACCGGATTCCCAATCCCCCCATCGCAAATCGGATTCATCGCCGTCAACCGATCCATCAAGGTCGCATTCCCCAAACCATGCTGGGGGAACAGCGTGGGGAATAAATGCTGCTCGTTATGCAGTGCCATATAATTCAGCACCAAAGTCTCCACCAATAAGTTCACGTTATTAGCGGCGGGGCTGGAGGCGGTTTCTACGTCGCCGCTGCGGCGCATGTAGCCCAATTGCTGATGCACGGCTTGTTCTTCCAGCGAGCCGCCGACGATGCCGGGGCGGCCATTGGGGTTGTAGACCAGAAAGAAGCTGGCGGCGGTTTGCTGATTGTCGCCGGTCCAGACGCCTTTGCCGCGTCCGTTTACGGATTCATCCAGCATGCCGTTGGAGAACACCGAACCGTCGGAGAATACGTAAATCATGACCGGTACGCCCACGCGGGCGGCGTATTCAATGCAGGCGCCAATGCAGCGCCCGGCGCGCAGGTCGCGGATTTCGCCGGTGGCGCGGTCGCCGGTGTGGTAGTCGTAACCGCCCATGGTAATGGTGCCCGCACCGGCGTAACCGTTAACCACCAGTTTCATTATTGATGCGGCCTTGCGGAATTCGCCGTCGGAGTCGAACTCGTCAAAACTGAAAATACCGGCGGGGCCGACAATGTCCGGGTCGGCCACCGGGTCGATAGCGGCAGGGTTGCCGAAGCGGTCGGCGAGATCGGCGCTTTTGACATAGCCGCAGCGCATTAAATCTTTTAATACCGTATCGCGCACGCTGCCGGTATTCACCGCGCCCAGCTTGGCGTTGCTGATGCGGTACATGGATTCCATTACCGCGACTGTGTCCGACTGGCTGAGCAGGCCCACTAAATCGCCCACATCCACCAGGCCCGAGACATCGCTGGGGCGGTCGACTTTAGTGGGGCGCACTTCGGGGTTAATCAGCATTTCGGGCGCAAGAGAGTTACCGCCCGAGTCGCTGGCGCGCGAACCGATAAGCGCCAGCAGCGAGCCGTTGGCACCTACGCGGTTAATGCCGTACATGGGGTTGTGGGGGTTGTTGCCGGTGTCGTTTTCCGAGCGCGCGGGAATCACCGCGCCGTTAACGCTGGCGGCGCGGTCGGTGCCTATGCGCTCTAAAATACCGCGCAGCATTTGGCTGTCGGAGTGAAAGGCCAGGCCCAAATCCTGATTAATAAAATCGCCCTGCCCGCTTTGCGGCGTCATATCGCCGGGCAAACCCTGTTTGCTGTAACCGGCGGTAGAGAGAAAATCCATTTGCCCACCGGGGCCACCGACTAATACATTCGAGCCCGCAATATTGGCGCCGCCTGCTAAATCGAAACAGATAAACGGAATTTTACCCGCGCCTTGGGTGGCTATGCCGCAGGCATCGCGCATGGCAGCCAAATCCGACGACAGTGCCGCTTCGGCCTGGCGTGGGTTGGCAAACAGGCTAAAGGCGCTGCCGCCCAACACGGTGGCCGTGCCTTTGTAAAAGCCCTGGCAGATCATATCGCGCCGGGTGATGGGGCGGCCGTGATCGTTGAGCTTTAGCGGTGCATCTGGGTGCAGGGGTTGTTTGTTTTTACGCATGGGGTGGCTCCTGGGCCTTATTGCGTTGTTTCAACTTTTGCTGTTCACTTTGAACATCTAACGTATGTTGTACTTTCATTGCATTGCTAAATGCACAAAATAATTCTGCTGAATTTTCAATTCTTTTTTCATATGCCCGTGTCGCCGGGCGTGGCGAGCTACTTTTTTCGGCAAAAAGTAACCGCCATCTCTCCTGCGCGTCCTGCGCGTCCTGCGCCCGCGATGTTAGTGAATCCCTTCACGTCAAAAACCTCGCCCAACAACTGGCCCCTTTCGGGGTGCCCTCCCTCCGACAAATTTTCGAGGGCCGCATAGACGCGCCTTCCATGGCGCGGCTATGCTTGCGCGAGCGTCCTGCTCACTTACCCTCGAAAATTGGCCTCCGCTCGGCTCAGTTGTAAACGGGCGAAAAACCCAAGCGGTTCCACGTTCTCCACGTCGATTTCAATACTTTTTAATGCCTAGTTACAGAAAACATTGTTAATGCACCAACATTATCGCGCTGCCGAGTGCTGCTGCGCAGGTGGCTTTTACGGCGGTGGCGGTGCGTTCGGCGTTGCAGTTGCTGCCGCAGTTGGCCATGGTGTCTATTAGGCGGTTTAGTTCTTCGCGCACTACCGCAGGCTCGGCCTGGTTGTTTAGGCTGGTGCCGTTTACTTCACCCCCAACCAGTGCGTTTAGCAGCGGGTCGATTATTTGCGCGCGGCCGGTGGTGTTAAAGGCTTGGGCCGGGGCGGCGTTGAAGTTAAAGCCGGTAAAAAACTCGCTGCGTTTGGTTGTGTCGTTGACCAGGGCGTTACAGTAGGCGACGGCCAGTTGGGTTATGCCCATTTGCTGGGCGGCGACAAAGCCGTCTATTTGCGCGGCTACCGGCAGTTGCTGTTCCACTTTTTCGTAGGTGGCGCGCACGGTTTCTGTGCTGTGGCTTATGCCGGTCATGGCGGCCAGGGATTGGTTAATGGCGGCGAAGGTTTTAATCCCAATGCGCGGTTGGTCGGCGATGTCGGCGGCCGGTGGTGGCGCGGGTGGTTCGGCTTCGATGCGTACGTATTCGTGCTCGCCTAAGCGATCGAAGGTTAAAAAGAAGGTATCCAGCTCGCTGCCCTGCTCCAGCCCGATGACGGCGCCCTGGCGGGATAAGTCTTGCTTGCCGTCTACATACTCGGCGGCGTTAATCTCGGTATCCAGCGCGGCGAATACCTGGCCGACGATGGCTTCGCGGCCGTTGATGCCGATGCGGATGCCTTCGAGATCAACGGTGGGAATGGGTTCGTCCCCCAGGCTGGCAAAGAAGGGTTCGCTGAACAGGTAGCTGTAGTCGTCAAACTGCTGCACCTGAAACACCACATAGGCCTGGCTTAGGCCGACTTTTTCGCTTACATCAAACAGCAAATAATACTTTTGCCCCACGCCCACCTCGTAGTTGGCGGCGATGGCCTCGGGCGGCAGGGCGCGGTTGTGAATGGCGAGAAAGCGCAGGCTGCCTTTCCATAAGCGATCCGACGAGACTTCGTTACCCACCACCAGGGCGTAGCTGGAATCCCACTCGTTGAGGTTGCCGGGTTCGGTTTCATCCACATCGCCGGTGTACTCGCCGTTAACGTAAATACGGCGGCCGTTGACCGGGTCAAAGGTAATCACCGTGTGTTGCAAGCTGGCCTGCAAACGCTCGTCGGCATCGGCGGTGGAGAGCGCTGGCATGCCATTGCCATCGGTGGTGGAGCTGCGGTGGAAAAAGTCGTAGTTGTACAGGGTTTGGCCCAGGGTAAAGTTGCGCACCTGAGTGCTGCCGGAGTAGCTGACAATGCGCGCCTCTTCCTGGGTGACGTTATCGGGTATGACCCAGGCCTCGATGCTGTACTCGCCGGTGGCGGTGATTAAATCGAACAGCTTGCGGCTGGTGGCGGTAGCGGCCTGAGCTTTGCCGTCGATAATGCGCAGCCCCCAGCTGGACATCCAATCCACATCGCCACTGATGGTTAAATCGGCGGCGGGCTCGACCCCGCTGGTGTCGTAGGCGATGCTGCCCTCGCCCGCTTTAAATTCGTACTTGGCGATTAGGTCGTTTTCTACCCGCCCGCCGGAGCTGGCGATAATGCCGTCGCCCAGTTGCAGGGCTTTGCTGATGACCAAGTCCGGGTTTACCTGAGTTACCGGCAGGCTGTTTACAAAGCTTTGAATGGCGCTTTGCATGGCGGCGGCATCGGATTGGCAGTTGTCGCTCCAGCAGTTGTGGCTTTCCAGCCCCAGGCGCTGTACCAAACGCGAGTCGGCGGGGTTGTCCAGGCGAATGCGGCTGCGCGCCGCGTCGTAAGAGACTTGTACATCGCTACTTCCCAAATAGGGTTGCTGCTGGGTGGGCGCGCTTTCGGCGTGGCAGCCGCTGCAGTATTGGCTGAGCAATGGGTACACGGTGCTGCTAAAGGTGCCTGGGCTGGCAGTAAAGTTTTTGCTCTGCCCCACGTCTTTTTCTACCGGCGGAATCAGCACAATTTCGTTGGTGAGCGAGCCGGTGCTGCTGGCCCAGTCGGTAATGTAGCCTTCAATAATATCCGCGCAGGCGGTGGCGCTGTCCAGCCAGCAGTTGTGACCGCCCGCCACCTTGGTAACCAGGGTGGATAATTGCGGCGTGCCCAAATCCACCAATGGCTCGCCCGCACTGTAAGCCTGGTTAATATCGTCGCTGCGCACAAAACGTGGCAGCTGACCGCCGGTGCCGTGGCAGCTGCCGCAGCGCTCCTGTGTGGCCAGGTTGTCCCAAATGTTTAGCTTGTACAGCTGAATGTCGTCGGTTTGCGGTGCCGGGCCGTTGTATTCCAGGCCGTTGCCGCCTCCGCCACCGGTATCCGGGTTGACGTTGGGGGTGGTGGCTTCGCCGCTGTCGGAGCCGCAGCCCGCCAGTAAAGCTGCGCTAACTACCAATGCGGCGAAACTCAGTGGTGCCTGGTGTTTTGAGTGCTTTACCGGATTATGGGGCGAGCGGTAACCGACGCTGAAATTCAGAACACGCGGTGAATACGTCCTTGTAGCTCTGCTCCAGCATCCATGCTGGAGAAGGTTCTGAATTTCAGCGCCGGTTGCCACCCTTCGCTTTATACAGCGGGAGAGGCGGATCGCGATTGTGCTCAGGTGTGATGTGATCGCCGCCATATTATTCACCCTTACAGTAGTCGGCGGTGTCAATAAACACCTGCTTTAAGTTGTAACCACTGGCGGCAAAGTTGCTCGTGGCGTTTGCAATTAAGGCGCGGTCGGCACTGTCGCCGGGTTTGCGCAGGCACACGGCGTTAAACACTTTTTCCACCTGGCAGCTGGCAAAGGCGCCCGAGTGGGCCAACTCCATGCCTAGGCTTTTAGCGCCGCTGCCACTGCCTTCAAGGCTTGGGTCCCAGGCCAGCACCACGTTGGGGCCGCGCCGCCAGTAGTTGTCCCAGTGGTCGTCGGGGGTGACGTAGCCCGGCGCAAAGGTGCCGGCGTTAATGTGGTATTTGGCCTCGACGCGGGTGCCGGTGGCGGGGTCGGTTTCGCCGTCCGTGTTGTAGTGAATGGCGCCGAACTGGGCGTCCGGGTCGGCGGCGGCATCGTACTCGTAGTCGTAGTAGGCAAAGGCCTGGGCCATGGGGTCCATGCCCGTGTGGCAGCCCACGCAGTTATTCAAAAACACCCGGCTGTCGCCGCCGGGGCTGCGGCTTACATCCTGGCGGATGCGGTCGGGAATACCGGTGGTGTCGTGTACCTGTTCTAAATCGCGGCACAAATGGTTGAGCAGGGTAAAGCGGAACATCGCGCGGTTGGTGCCGGCGTAAAAAAACGCTTTGGCGGCAGCGCGGCTGGTCATGACCCCGGCGGTGGCTTCGCTGGGCAAACCAGTAAGTGAAGACTGACTACGGCGGGTAAGCGTGTCTTTTAAGCTGGCGTCACTCGCCTCTAGAGCGCGATAGTGCTCGTTGTTGTCGGTGCTGTAAGCGGGCAGATCGTCACTGCCGGTATAGAGCACATTGCCATACAGCAGCTGGCGAAAGTCCTCGCCATCGCGCACCAGCCCCATCACCGTGGCGGTGTAATCGTTTAGCGGGGCGAAAGGCGTCATATCGCGGTTGGTCCAGGGCGTGGCCAGGGTTTTAAGGGTGGCGCGGTAAAAACCGTCGTTTTCCATGGCCATCCGCACTGCAGCGGCTGTGTCGCCACTGTCTATATGCTCGGCCATTTGCAGCAGCACGGTTTGGCTGGGCGGCACCCCGGCCACGCGCGAGTGAATTTGCAGCGCCTGCTCGCGCGGCCCGGCCTGCACCTGCACGGCGGCGCACAGCATGGCGGCGCCCAGCGCCAATCGCTTAAGTTGTTTGCTTAGGGGCATTCCCCGGCTCCACGGTTTTGTTCTATAACCGACTATTATAGGCGCATGGCAAAGGGTATCCTGTGGTTTGCGCCGGGCAGTCTTGTCTACCCAATCACAAATACATCAATTGGTGGCAGATTGCGCCATCGCTAAGGCTAGAATAACTCGCTCACCCTAACGCTCAAAAAGAGTTTGACTGCATGGAATGGCCCCACTCGATCTTGCCCGTCGCACCGCTTAAGCGATTATTGCTGAGCTGCACAGCCGCCACTCTGGCCGCCTGTGGCGGAGGCGAGGGCGGTGTATCCGGCGGCGGACAAGATCCGGACCCAGTGGTGGTGGATTTACCCATTGCTTATATTCAGCGCGCACTGCCCCGCGACGACGAGGGCGAACTTGAGGCCCCGGAACCCTTCGCGCGGGATGACTTTGCCCCAGGCGCCCGGTTATTTTTAAAAGAGCGCGCCACCGACTCGGCCCTGACCGTTAACATCACTGATCGCGCCTTTGGCGAGGGCGCCGAATACGATGTAAGAGATTTAAGCGCGCACCCCAATGGCGAGCGACTGCTATTCGCCCTGCGTGCGCCCGAGCTTGAAGACGTAGACGAGGACGAACAACCCAGCTGGAATATTTGGGAGTACAACCTGGAGCTGGACAGCCTGCGCCGGGTGATTGAATCGGACATTGTCGCCGAGCAAGCCGACGACATTAACCCCCGCTACCTGCCTGACGGGCGCATTGTGTTTTCCTCCACCCGCCAGGTGCGTAGCCGGGCTATTTTGCTGGACGACAACAAACCCCAGTACGCCGCCCAAAGTGAAAGCGGCGATGGCCCGGCCTTTGTCCTGCACTCCATGAACAGTGACGGTACCGATATCCGCCAGCTGACCTACAACCAAAGCCATGACTGGGAACCACTACTGCTGGAAGACGGGCGCCTGCTTTACACCCGCGCCGACAACTACCGCAATAACCGCATTAGCTACTACACCATGCGGCCCGATGGCACCGACGCCCGGCTGCACTACGGCTACCACACCCGTCTGGGCGACGAGACACCCTGGCTGTTTAACCCCGAATTGCTGCCCGACGGCCGCCTGGTAGGCATTTATAAGCCCCGCGACACAATGCTGGGCGGCGACATGGTGGCCATCAACCACACCGATTACGTTGAAGATAACCGCGCCCTTACCTCAAGCGAAGAAGAGACCAGCCTGGCCGAGGATGCCGCGCTGGATACCCTGACAGTCCTGCCGGTGATGATTGACGGCAGTATCTCTCGCCACGGGGAATTCTCGGCCCTGACGCCACTGTACGATGGCACCAACCGCTTGCTGGTCAGCTGGAGTCAGTGCCGCCTGCTGGACCCGGTTGAGCCGGAAAACCCGGACAGTGAAAACCGCACCGTGCCCTGCACTGAAGATAATTTGGCGCGCGAGCTGGAAGCGGCGCCGCCGGTATACGGTTTGTGGATTTACAACCTGGACGACAATACCCAACAGCCGGTGATTGTGCCCGCCGAAGACGTTTACTACACCGATATCGTCACCCTGGAGCCGCGCGCCCCGGCCGATTATCGGCCACCCACCACCGACCCCGACTTGGCCGCCGAAGGTCTGGGCGTGCTGCATATTCGCAGCGTTTACGACATAGACGGCGTGGACAGCACCAGCGCGGGTATCGAAAACCTGCGCGACCCGGCACAGTTTAATGCCAGCGAGCGCCCTGCACGTTTTCTGCGCCTGGTAAAAGCCGTCTCCGAACCGCCGGATGAGATTTTAAATGTTCCCGGCAGCGCCTTTGGTATCAGCAGCGCACAGCGCTTCAAAGAGGTGCTGGGTTATGTTCCGGTGGAGCCCGACGGCTCGGTTAAAACCCTGGTACCCGCTGACGTGGCCTTTACTCTGTCGGTCCTGGACGGCAATGGCCGACGAATCAGCCCCCGCCACCAGCATTGGTTACAGCTGCGCCCGGGCGAGACCTTCGAGTGCCAGGGCTGCCATGATGGCGACACCCAAATCCCCCACGGTCGGTTAAACGCCGGGCCAGAGACGATTAACACGGGCGCCGAAACCACCGGTGCCCCCTTTGCCAATACCGACCCCGCGCTGTTTGCCGACATGGGCGAAACCATGGCCGAGGTGTACGCGCGCATTGCCGGCATCCGCCGCCCCAATGTGAATATTGAATACACCGACGATTGGACCGACCCCGACGTGCGCGAACCGGACGAGTCCTTCGCTTGGCGCTATGAAGACCTGGCCGCCGCACCCGAGGCCATCCCCACCACCGAGGCCTGCCTTGAGGCCTGGAACGCCCAGTGCCGCATTGTCATCAATTACCCGCAACACATTCAGCCGCTGTGGAATAAACCCCGCATCGAACTTCGCGACGATGGCAGTGTACTGGCCGACAACACCTGCACCGGTTGCCACAGCCCGCTGGACCTTGACGGCCTTGTACAGATTCCGGCAGGGCAGTTAGACTTAAGCGCCAGCGAAAACAATACGCCCCACCTCACCTCTTACCGGCAGCTACTGGCCACCCGTTTCGAGCAAGAAGTGGTAGACGGCGTGCTACAGGATATTTTAATTGAAAGCGGCGAGTATGAAGTGGACGAAGACGGCGAGCTGATACTGGATGCCGAGGGCAACCCCATTCCGATCTTAGTGCGGGTGCCCGTGGGTCGGCCCATGTCGCCGGCCGGCGCCTGGGCCAGCGCCCGGTTCTTTAACGCGTTAAACAATTTTGCGCCAGAAGAACAAACCTTTGACCATCGCGGCCTGCTAAACGCCAGCGAGCAAAAATTACTAACCGAGTGGCTCGATATCGGGGCCCAGTACTATAACAACCCATTTGACGTGCCCGATTAATGCCAAACCTTGTTAAGCCAAGCTTGTTACTGTTGCTGCTGTTTAGCGCGCCGCTGCATGCCGGTTGGTTAGACTGGTGGAGCGAAGATGAACCCCTGGTGGTCACCGTTAACAGCGCTTACATAGATGTATACACTGGCCCCGGCCGGGGCTACCCCATCTTTTATGCGCTGGAAAAAGGCGAAACCATCACCCTGCTAAAAAGCCGCACCGGTTGGATTAAGGTTGCCACCGCGCGGGGGCAAGAAGGCTGGGTTAAACGCGACACCATGGCCGACACCATAGATAGCACCGGCGAGCCGCCAGACTTTACCGACGACTATCGCTCGGACGCGGTGGTGGGGCAATTTGAGTTGGGCGCCGCCTTTGGCGATTTTGATGGCGCCGATTCCACCACACTCAGTTTGGGCTACCGCTTTACCCGCAACCTGACCATCGAAGCACGCTACGGCGAACAGGCCGGCAGCTTTTCCGACAGTGATGTGGCATCACTGGGGCTTACCCATCAGCCCTTCCCCGAATGGCGAGTATCGCCTTACTTGGGACTGGGAGCGGGGATTATTAACATTAACCCCAGCGCCACCCTGGTGGATACCGAGGATCGCGAAGACACCGTATGGCAGGCCAGCCTGGGGACCTATGTGTATTTATCGCGCCGGTTTTTTCTGCGCCTGGACTACACCAACCATTATTTGCTTACAAGCCGCGAAACTAACGACGAGGTTGACGAATGGCGAGTCGGATTCAACGTATTTTTCTAGCGGCCCTGGCCTGCTTACCCCTGGGCGCAAACGCTCAGCAAGATGACCCGCTGGAACCTATTGTGGGATCGGATATCGAGCGCCGCGACATTGACGAAGACATGCTGGATTCGGAAAACTTTGAAATCGGCGTGTATGGCGGCGCACTGGGTATTGAAGACTTTGGCAGCAACGCGGTTGTGGGCGTAAGCCTAGCTTACCATATAACCGAAGACTTTTTCTTTGAGGCCATTTACGGCGTTAGCGAGGCGCAGAAAACCAGTTACGAGCTACTCAGCGGTGCGGTAGAATTTTTAACCGATGATCAGCGCGAGTACAGCTACTATAACTTGTCGTTGGGCTACAAGCTGTTTCCCGGCCAAGCGTTTTGGAGCGAGAATACCGCCTTTAACACCCACTTTTATGTCACCGCAGGCGGCGGCAACACCGAATTTGCCGACAACCGATACGCCACCTATTCGCTGGGTGCCGGCTACAAAATTTATTTTACCGACTGGTTCGCGCTGGACATAGGCCTGCGCGATTATATGTTCAGCCACGAGCTGTTTGGCGAACCCCGCGACACTAATAACTTTGAAGGCCGACTGGGTCTGTCGGTTTTCTTTTAACCCGTAAGGATTGGCTATGACATTTTGGCACAAGACACTTTTGGCAATTACTATCTGGGTAACCGCCACAGGCGTTCAGGCACAACAGAGCGCACCCGACTTCACCTTAAAAAGCACCACCGGCGATAACCAGCGTCTGGCCGAGCAACGCGGCAATGTAGTCATGCTGAATTTTTGGGCCAGCTGGTGCGCCCCCTGTCGCAAAGAAATGCCTTTACTGGATGAGCTATACCAACGCTACCAAGACGCGGGATTTGTGTTGTACGGGATTAACGTAGAGTCAGACACAGACGCCGCCGACAAACTGCTGGAAGATATCCCTGTCAGTTTTCCGGTGCTTTACGACCCCACCAGCAAAGTCAGTGAACTGTATGGGGTAGACGCCATGCCCACCACCATTTTGATTGATCGCGACGGCAACATCCGCCACACCAACCGCGGCTACCGCTCGGGCGATGAAGAAAAGTACCGCAAGCAAATCAAAGAGCTGATTCGCGAATGATTCGCTCATTGTTGCTGATAACGGTCGTAGTACTCGCCAGTGGTTGCAGCCCCTGGGTAAAACCCTACGAGCGGGAAAACTTGGCCGATGAAATCATGGACTTTAATCGCGACCCCATTGCCAGCAATTATTTACACCATGTGTACGAGGCGCGCGAGGGAGCGCGCGGCGCCGATGGCGCCAGCGGAGGCGGTTGTGGGTGTAACTGATTTAGTTCGCAGCACGCTTAACGCGAAACGCAGAACGCCAATTGCTCAAGTCGCAGCGTTGGGGGTTTTGCTACTGCTGGCGAGCATGTCCCTTCAAGCCGAAGTGCTGGACCCGGACCGGGTGGATGTGATGTACCACAGCTACGATGGCGGCGGCGCGACTATTGATGGCCCGTCGGTCTTGGTGCGTAAAAATATTGGCAGCAATGTGGCTGTATCAGCCAACTATTATGTGGACATGGTATCGTCCGCGTCTATTGATGTATTAGCCACCGCCAGCGAATACTCGGAAAAGCGCACCGAGTATTCGCTGGGCACCGAGTATTTGCACGACCGCACTATTATCAGCGCTGGCTATACCAGTAGCGAAGAAAACGACTACAGTGCTGAAACCGGAAGTCTGGGAATTAGCCAAAGCTTTTTTGGCGATTTAACCACATTAAGTTTTGGTTTTAGCTTTGGTAAAGACGTTGTAGGTAAAAACGGGCGACCTAACTTTGAACACGACGTAGAACGCCGTCGCTACCAATTGAACTTAACCCAAGTCATCACCAAATCGTTTATCGCCGCCGCCAGCGTTGAGGCCGCCGTGGACGAAGGCTATTTAAACAACCCCTACCGCCAGGTTCGCTATTTAGACCCCAACGCCGCCCAGGGCTATAGCTACCAGGCTGAAGTGTACCCCCACACCCGCAATTCGGATGCCGTAGGTCTGCGGGGCATATACTATTTACCCTACCGCGCCAGCATCCGCGCCGATGCCCGCTACTATGACGATAGCTGGGGCATAACCGCGAAAAACTGGGCCCTGCGCTACACCCAGCCCTGGGGCGAGCGCTGGCTGTTTGAGGTGAAGTACCGCGCCTATCAACAAACCAATGCCGACTTTTACTCCGACCTATTTCCCTTTCGCGATGCACAAAACTTTCTCGCTCGCGACAAAGAGCTCAGCGAGTATCAATCGGACAATTTTGGCCTGGGCGTGACCTACGACATCCCCGAACGCTGGCTGTGGAGCTTTGAGAAAAGTACCATCAATTTATACTGGGATTATTTCGACTTTAACTACGACAACTTTCGCAATGTGCTGGATACCGAAGCTTCGCCGGGGGAAGAGCCGCTGTACAGTTTTGATGCCAATGTCATTCGGTTTTATTGGTCCCTGTGGTATTAAATAATGCCCTTTAGTTCTGACGAGCGCGCCGCTCTACTCGCATTAAAGGGTGTAGGCCCCACGGTTATTCAACGCTTTGGAGAGATTGGCATATAGGGCACCTCTATTAATCCAGCTCGCCCGGCACGAGCCTTACGACATTGCCGAACTCGTGGCCGATATGCTCCACTCAAGCTGCTGGAAGAACAGCCCCAGGGCTCTGGCATCGGTGGAGGCCGCGATTAATCGGGCCAAGCAGGGTAATTGAGGGAAAACGCTCAGTCATAGGGCTGACCAAGCAAATTACGGAGATAAGCGATGCAAAATAATAAACCACTTTACCTCTATCAAGAAATAATGCTGTTGGCTCTGCGCGATGAGAAGGGCACCATTTCCACCGGCTTTATTGAGCAGGTAATCGCCGGTGCGGTTTTGGCAGAGCTACTGCTTAACGAAAGAATCACGGTAGAAAGCGCCAAGAAGCCACTGGTTAACATAGAAAATTCAGCGCCCTGTGGAGACCCCGTAATAGACGAATGTCTTGCCAAAATGAAGGAGGCTAAGCGTAGAGCGTCGCTGCAAAACTGGGTATCGCGGCTTGCCGGGGTGAAAGACTTAAAATATAAAGCGGCGCAATCACTGTGCGATCGGGGCATTCTCAAAGCCGAGGAAGATAAAATTCTGTTTATTTTTACACGACGAATTTACCCCGAGCTAGACCCCATCCCGGAACGAGAGATTATTGAAAGATTAAAAACGGCTATATTTACCGACAAAGAGCCGCTTGATCCTCGCACCGTGGTATTAATTTCTCTGGCCAATGGCTCGGGAATGTTGAGCGAAACCCTGGGTCGCAAAGAGCTCAAACCTTACAAAAAGCGAATCGATAAAATTCAAGAGGGAGAACTAACCGGCGAAGCGACCAAACAAGTTATCAGCGCCTGCCAGTCAGCCGTTATTGTCGCAGCCGTTATGCCCGCCATCGCGGCCACTACCATCAGCAGCTAAAGAACCTAATGTATTGAGGATTTAATGAAAAGACTATTATTTATACTGCTATTTATCTGCGTTGCCGGGTGCGCCACTAGCAAACCAAACTTCGTATTTGACGGAAGCACAGCAGAATCGACTAAGGCCGGAATAGCGACAGTAATGAAACGCCTTGACCGAGCGGAGAAAATAAAGTTTGGAACTGCACTTGTAACTATTCAGTTTTCAGATATTAACACTGTCTACGAGGTGGCAAATAATCCAACGATGCAGCAATTCAACTACGCATTAATCGGCCGAAAAATTGATGGCCTAACCTACGACCAAGTACTGGAGCTTGCCAAGCAGTCGCCCAACCAATTTAAAGATTCTGACTGAGCCAATCAACTGAATAAGGATACTCCATGTCTTATTATGTAGGTGCCTACGCCTCCTCACCCTGCACTTCAGGCTGGAATCCAGAACTGGAAACCCGCTACTACCATCAGTTAAAGCAAATTCCATCGATTAAGGGCCTGGAACACCCATTTCTCGGTGAAAACCTGCACGCTTACGACGACGATTGGTTTTTAGAGAACATTGACCCTAATTGGCAATATGTTTTTACCTGTGTACCCGGCACTATGGGCGCGATAGGAATAAACCCTAATTTTGGTATTGCCTCGGATGATACAGCAGGTCGTGAGCAAGCCTTGGCCTTTATGGAAAAGGCTCGCGCTGCGATAGCGAAATTAAATGCCCACGCCGGACGCCAGGTGGTGCAAGCGATTGAAATGCAAACCGCGCCCAATAAAGCAAAGGCAAGCTCATCTGCTGCTTCGCTTAAAGCGTCGCTGGAAACCATGCTGCAATGGGATTGGCAGGGTGCGCGAGTTGTACTTGAGCATTGCGACACCTTGATTGAAGGGCAAGAGCCCGCCAAAGGTTTTTTAACGCTTGAGGACGAGATAGAGGTAATAAAAGCCGTTAACCAAACTCACAATGCCAATCTAGGGGTAGTCATTAACTGGGGGCGATCCGTTATTGAGACCCGCTCGACCACAGGTGCAATCGAACACATTCAACAAGCCAAACAGGCGGGCGTACTGGCCGGATTAATGTTTTCGGGCGCATCAGATCAAGACACACCCTATGGCGTGTGGGCGGATACGCATATGCCTGCCGCACCTTCAGAACATAGCGCTATCGGTGCCGAGCGCTCACTTATGAGCGAAGCACAGATTCACCGGTGCATTCACGCAGCCGACGCAAAGAACTTGCCGATTTTAGGTATAAAGCTGGGCATTCGCCCCAAAGATGAACGCCTTGAAAATCGCGTGGCATACAACCGCGAAGCTCTGGCCATGCTTGGACGGACATAGTATCGAAAACGTTTACGCGATCGAACTGCATCAGCCCGATTAACCCGAGGGATCAATAATCGCTCTGCGGGGTAAGGTTGGTATCAGTTTTGATACCAACCTGGGGGGATAAGAAATTTTATTGCCTTCAAGGGCGTCTACGGGAAAACATCAGTAACACAGCCCTGCAAAAGGGCATTCACGCTCACTAAAGCCCTTTAATGGCGCCCTATCCGCAGTCAGCACCAGACAAAGGAATGATCATGCCAAACGATTTGAAAGAAACGTTTAAGTCGGGGCTTATTCAGTATGTCACAGACTCGACCGATCGCATGTTGGACAACTTCTTCGCCATAATGCCGCAAAGTTATTTCGATTCTAACGACGAACGCACGATCCTTCAGCATTTATCGGCCATTTTATTGGCGAACATTTCCGGCACCCAAGAGCGCATCATGCTGGAAAATCATGATGCCAACCGCCAAACCTATATCCACTTTGGTGGCTACCCGGGGCTACTGGGGGATATCCTCAACCAAATCCCGGCACACAAAAGCCTTAAGCAAGCGCGCGCTTACACCGCTAAAAACAATTCCCTCGTCATCGATGTGTTTGATTTTAGTCAAGCGGAGCACACCGCCAACGATCAGAGATCGGCTCGACGAGAAGCGCTGCTCGCCGAGCTGGACAAGGTTTACATTGAATCCGATAAGGCGGTGACCGAAGTTACGCGGGACTTTATCCGCGCAGCGAATGACAACTATCTGGCCCGCCACTGCCTGCAAGAGTTGCTGGGGCACGCCCAGCTGGTGCAGAAAGTACGTCACTCGCTGGACACTGAATCACGTATTACGCCTGTGCCAGGCAGCTCATCGGTCTTTAATATCGCCTATGCCACGGGCCAGGTGGACTCTACTAACCTGTTCACCCGCGTGGCCCGTTTTTGCTGCAGGCATGAAATAGATATACGTGAAAGCTATGTTGAAAACTTTGACCTAGACACGCCGGCGCAACGCACCCTGCTGGTTTTACAAGTCGATATGCGCGGTTGTAACGACGACCAAATCAGGCAGTTTGGGGCGGAAATTAACCGCCTGGCCTACCTCGATAAGGAAGTTCTCGAACTCGCTTTTACGCGCCCCGGCTGGTCTTTGCTAGAGACAGAAGTGCTTGTGGGACTGTGTCACCTGGCCGATCAAGTGCTGGGCATCACTATAAGCCAAGAGTTAAGCCGCGATGCTATTTTAGCCGATGCCCTAAGCGACGAGAGTATTGCCCTATCGCTCGCACGGCTTGTGACCGTGCGGTTTGATGCAGAGCAATCTCATAATTTTGACCGACTCTATTCCCAACTGGCTCACACGATCAGTAACCGGGTGGCGGATAGCCGCATCGCGCAAACGTATAACACACTGCTGAAACTGAGCAAACACTTGCTTAAAGCCAACCTTTATGCGCAGCAACGCTACGCCCTGGCCTTTAATATAGATCCCGCCATAATGGTATCTGAGCAGCGCCCGCTACAAGCCTTTGGTATTTTTTATATTTTTGGCAAGGCGTTTGACGGCTTTCATGTGCGCTTTGAAGATATTGCCCGCGGCGGCGTGCGCATAGTGCAACCCAAAGGTATTGAGCAATACGCCATTGAAGTGAAGCGTCTGTTCGATGAAGCCTATCAATTGGCGAGTGCTCAGCAGCTGAAAAATAAAGACATACCCGAAGGAGGCTCCAAAGGCGTAATTTTGGTTAAGCCCTCGGCCAATACCTTGCGCTGCGGTAAATCCTATGTGGATGCCCTGCTAGACGTCATTGTCGATACCCCTCTTACCCAGGCTCAACGATGCGACTACTACCCTAAGCCCGAGCTTCTTTTTCTAGGCCCGGATGAGAATGTTTCGGATAATTTAATTGAGTGGATTATCCAGCGGGCCGAGCAGCGCCGTTACGCTCTGCCCAACTCGTTTATGAGTTCCAAGCCGGGCGCGGGCATCAATCACAAAGCCTATGGAGTCACCAGTGAGGGCGTGAATGTATTTTTGCGGGTGGGGCTGGAAAATATAGGCATTGATCCGGCAACGCAGCCTTTCACCGTTAAAATGACCGGCGGACCCGACGGCGATGTGGCGGGTAATCTTATACGTATTCTGTTTCGCGACTATGGCGACAAGGTAATCATTACCGGCATTGCCGACGGCAGTGGTTGTGCCGAAGACCCGAGTGGCCTTGAGCGCAACGAGCTGCTGCGCTTGGTCGCACACAACCTTACCATTGCTCAGTTTGACAGGTGCAAAGTCGGCCCCAACGGGCGTGTGTTGAGCATTGATGAACCCGGCGGCATTGAGGCGAGAAACACGCTGCACTGCCGTCTGCACACCGATGTTTTTGTCCCGGCCGGTGGGCGCCCTGGCACCATTAACGAAGCCAATGCAAAGTATTATCTGAATGCCGAAGGCAGACCCGCCAGTCAGCTCATTGTAGAAGGCGCCAACTTATTCTTAACCCCCCGGGCGCGCGAATGGTTAACCCGCCAGGGCGTGTTTATCGTCAAAGACAGCTCGGCCAATAAGTGCGGGGTAATATGCAGCAGCTACGAAATCGCTGCGGGTATGATGTTAAACGAAGCGGCGTTTTTGCGTATAAAACCTGAGTTTGTGGAACAGGTAACCCAAAAGCTTCGCGCTTTGGCGCTGCTGGAGGCGAAAACCCTGTTCCGGGAATTTTACTTTCACCCGGAATCCAGCCTGGCGCAGCTAAGTATGCAGCTGTCGCAAGAAATTATAACCCTCACCGATACTATTGCGAGGCTTATCGATTCAGAGAAAGTCTCACCCACGGGTGTCTGTCGCTCGCTGTTGCTGGAGTTTTTCCCCCAATCGCTGCTGCACAAAGCCGGCGATCGCGCACTGGATAAGCTGCCGGCCAGCTATTACGCGCGGGCTATGGCCTCGGTTCTGGCCAGTCGGATTGTCTACCACGAGGGCATTCGCCATATTCAGGCGCTGCCCGCTGATCGCTTAGAGCAGCATCTGATTCGCTATTTACAGCAGGAGGAAATTACCGCCGGCTTGCTTCGCACCATTGCAGACTCAGATATTGCAAACAAACAAATGCTTTTGGAGCTGATTAGCAAAGGCGCAACGGGCACTGCGCTGAAGTGGCGTTAAGCACCTATACCGAAACCGGGTATAGGCGCGGTGAAATGTAAAGCACTGCTTAAGCCGCCATTGAGTTTGGCTGTTGCGCCTGGATTTTTATGTGCGCGCTTCGCCCTGTGGGTAAATTCGGGTATCTTGGCGGCAAGATATTCAGACAGGAAAAGACTATGAATCCGACTAAGTCCCTGCTGGGGTTATTCGCAAGCCTTAGTTTAAGTGCCTGCAGTAGTGTACCGGCAGGCATGGGAAATCAGGTGAACGCCTGCGCCGGGCAAGACTCGCTGCGCATGGTAGATTATTTTGAGCCCATGCCCATGGGCCAGCAAAACGCCGAGGTATGGGGCGCCGCAGGTGTGCTGCCGCGGGACATTGCCAATGGTTTGGAAAGCGCAAAAGCCCAGCCCGAGTGGAATTACTGGGACGGTAAAATTATTAAGGGCCCCGAGGGCAAATACCATTTGTTCGCCAGCCGCTGGTCGGGTGATTTAACCCATTACGATTGGTCTAAATCGATTGCCGTACATGCCGTTAGCGACTCGCCTAAAGGCCCCTACCAAAACCCGCAACCGTTTTTCTCAGACCGCGATGGCCTGGGCCACAATATTACCGGCGGCGTACTGCCCGATGGCCGTTACTATGTGGTCGCCAGTGACGCAGGTCGCGCCGGGGATGTGTTTATCTCAGATACCATTGACGGCGAATTTGAGTTGCAGGGCACCGTAACCATGGAGGCCAATGGTCAGGACCTGGAGCATGCCGGAGCTAATGTGAGCATTATTGTGCGCCCCGACGATACCTTTATGCTGGTATCGCGTCCGGGTATTGTGATGCTTAGCGACGATATTATGGGGCCTTACGTTGCTCAGGGGCCCAGCATTTGGCCCACGGTTGAAGGCTACGATAACAGCAAGGCCGAAGACCCGATTGTCTGGTACAGCGGCGGCCTGTATCACATTACCCTTAACTGGTGGAACATTCGCAAGGCGCGCCATTTGGTCTCGCGCAACGGCATCGATAACTGGGTGGATACCGGCATCGCCTACGACCCGCGCCTGGGGTTTGAATATACCGACGGCAGTAAAAATACCTGGAGCCTGCTGGAGCGCCCTGGGGTGTTGGTAGAAAACGGCCACGTCACCCACTTCACTTTCTCGGCTCTGGATGTGAACAAGTGGGACGATATGGG
Source organism: Gilvimarinus xylanilyticus (assembly GCF_024195295.1). Classification (GTDB taxonomy): domain Bacteria; phylum Pseudomonadota; class Gammaproteobacteria; order Pseudomonadales; family Cellvibrionaceae; genus Gilvimarinus; species Gilvimarinus xylanilyticus. The sequence continues at coordinate 307,815 of NZ_JAMFTH010000002.1, forward strand.
CAACGACGCCCACGGCAGCAAGGTATTGGTAGTGCCTTTTGATGGCAAATGCTTTGATCGCGCGCTGGATGCGGCCCTGCCATAAAGCGGTCTGGAGCGGGCACAGGCTTTCGGTGCTCTTGCCCGCCCACCGGCCATAGACCAAGCTTTACGCATTATTTTGGTGCTTTTGGCTAAATTTCGGCAATTTTCACCCATAAGATATACGTATAGATGATCAACCAAAAGACCACCATTAAAAATACCTATCAAGCACTTCAATAAATGAAATTGGTTGCACCGATAAAGTGCATCTAAAGTTGTCGCCGATAACAAGTAACCCTGCTAGCCAATTACGGATACACCCTCTTGTTATCGCTCCTGTTTACCACAAACCACTGGAAAGAGGACAGCGACAATGACACCCTCAATGCCGAAAAGGCTTCTCTCAATCGCCGTACTGTGCGCTATGGGCGCTACCGCCCAAGCCAACACAGGCACTACCCCCAACAACGATTACTGGTGGCCCAACCGCCTGAGCCTGGAGCCGCTGCGCGACTCATCCGCCTCGGCCGACCCGCGCCCCGAGAATTTTGACTACCAGCAAGCGCTAAAAGATCTGGATGTAGAGGCGCTGAAAAAAGATTTGAAAGAGCTGATGACCACCTCGCAAGACTGGTGGCCCGCTGACTACGGTCACTATGGCCCCTTCTTTATCCGTATGTCGTGGCACGCCGCCGGTACCTACCGCATGGTGGACGGCCGCGGTGGCGCCGACGGTGGTATGCAGCGTTTTGCCCCGCTCAACAGCTGGCCCGACAACGCCAGCCTGGATAAAGCCCGCCGCCTGCTGCAGCCGATTAAGCAAAAGTACGGCAATAACTTGTCGTGGGCCGATCTGCTGGTATTGGCCGGCACCATTGGTATGGAAGACATGGGCTTTCCCATCATCGGTTTTGCCTTTGGCCGCGATGACGAGTGGGAACCCGAAGAAGTCAACTGGGGCCCCGAGGGCGAATGGCTAACCGACAAGCGCCACAGCGGTGATCGCAAGCTGGACAAGCCCTTTGGCGCTACCGAAATGGGCCTGATTTACGTCAACCCCGAAGGCCCCCACGGTAACCCAGACCCCCAAGCCGCCGCCCACGATATTCGCCAGGCCTTTGGCCGCATGGGCATGAACGATGAAGAAACCGTCGCCCTGATTGCCGGTGGCCACACCTTTGGTAAAGCCCACGGTGCGCACAAGCCCTCCGACTGTGTCGGCGCCGACCCGGAAGCCGCCAGCCTGGAAGATCAGGGCTTAGGGTGGAAAAACAAATGCGGTAAAGGCAACGCCGAAGATACCGTCACCAGTGGCCTAGAGGGCGCCTGGACCATCAGCCCGGCGCAGTGGACCCACAACTTTTTGCAAAACCTGTACGGCTTTGAGTGGGAGCTGAGCGCCAGCCCCGCCGGCGCCAAACAGTGGGTGCCTAAAGACGGTGCGGCCTCTACTATGGTGCCCGATGCCCACGACGCCACCAAGCGCCACGCTCCCATAATGATGACCACTGACCTGGCGTTAAAAGTTGACCCGGCCTATCGCGAAATTACGCAAAAGTGGTTGAACGACCCAGAAGAGTTTACCCGCGCCTACGCCCGCGCCTGGTTCAAACTGACCCACCGCGACATGGGCCCCACCTCACGTTACATCGGCGAGCTGGTTCCAGAGCAAACGTTCGTCTGGCAAGACCCAGTCCCCGAGGCGGACTACCAGCCAATTGGCGAGCGCGATATCAAAAAGCTCAAAAAAGCCATTTTGGATACTGACCTCAGCACCAGCGACCTGGTGAAAACCGCCTGGGCATCGGCCGCCTCCTACCGCGAGACCGATATGCGCGGCGGCGCCAATGGCGCACGCATTCGCCTGGCACCGCAAAAAGACTGGGCGGTCAACCAGCCCCAAGAGCTGCAGCGCGTGCTGAGTGTGTTGCAAGACGTGCAGAGCACTTTCAACGACAAGGCTGGTAAAACCCAGGTATCACTGGCCGATGTCATCGTTCTGGGCGGCGCCGTGGCCATTGAGCAGGCAGCGGATAAAGCCGGCTACGACATCGAGGTGCCCTTCTACCCCGGCCGTACCGATGCCAGCCAGGAAATGACCGACGTCGACACCTTTGCCTGGCTGGAGCCTAAGTCTGACGGCTTCCGTAACTACCACGCCAAAGGCTACGACCGTAACCCGGCCGAAGCACTGGTAGAGCGCGCCGCACTGTTGGATTTAAGCGTGCCGGAAATGACCGCACTGGTGGGTGGTATGCGCGTACTGCAAGCCAACGCCGATGGCAGCCAGCACGGTGTGTTTACCGATCAGCCGGGCGCGCTCAGCAACGACTTTTTCGTCAACTTGGTGGACATGTCCACCGTGTGGCAAAAGTCCGATGACCAGGCTGGTATTTTCCAGGGGTTGGATCGCGACACGGGCAAGGTGAAGTGGACCGCCACCCCGGTGGATTTGATCTTTGGCTCCAACTCCGAGCTGCGCGCTATTGCCGAGTTTTACTCGCAAGACGACAGCGACGAGAAATTTGTGCAGGACTTTGTCAGCGCCTGGAGCAAAGTGATGACCGCCGACCGGTTTGATCTGAAGTAATTGTCCTTTGGCAGGGGTTCGCCCCTGCGTTTTTAATTCCCTTTCTAATGGCTTTGCCCGGGTTTTACCCGGGCTTTTTTTCGCGGCAATTCTGCCTAAGACCTGCCAATCAATATCTGACTGTAGCCTGCGCCCAGTATAATCTCCTTAAGAGTCATCTTCCGGCACCGGCTTAATCACCGACACAGGTAGCACTCGTTCGCGCTGAGCGGGCTTAAGCGCTTCAATAGCTTTTTCTACCGATTGCTGTTCGGCGGTGCTTAACGCGCGATATCCCCGGTATTCAGGCCAGCCGTAGCCCCAGCGAAAATCGGTGGGCACGAAAGGAGTGCCGCCCAGCCTTACGCCCATATACATCACGCTAGCGATTACCGGCTCATCCAGCTTGGCAACACAGGCCTCTAAAGCTTGATCGGCCTCGCGGCGCTGGGTGTAGGTGCCACCGCGCCAGTAGGCAAAGTCGTGTTTTTCACAGCACTCCAGCCACAAGTCTTGCTGCTCTAACGTGCCATTGGGAAACCGGCTACAACCGTCGCTGCTAAAAGGGGCGATGCTCTGCGCCTGAATCAGCGGAACCGACAGGCCTAGCGCGATAATGGCGACGCTTTTTCTCATTGTCTTGTCATTGCTCAGGTTTACTCTGTTACCAACAAATACCCTCATCACGGGGTCATTTATTCACACTCCCGCCAGCTTATGGTCCGCAGCAGCAATTCGTCACAGTTTACCGCAAGTGTCCGCCTTGCCCTGACCGGCCCGGACCAGCGGCTGGCTGGCGCTGCCTTCGGTCTCGCTGACCGCCGGAGAGGCCTCTAATGGCCGGCTTGGCTGTGAATAACTTTGTCCTGGGACGACGCTTTGTTTTCGATTTGTAAATTCCCTGTGAAACACCTGTTTAAATCGCAAACCAAAGTGTAATATTGACTATATGTCGGGAGAGCCATATGCCGACCGGGCGCCTTTACTCTTGTAGGGGCGCCCTTTTTACCGCTATGATCCCCACCTATCAAGAATAACCTCGTCCGATTTTAATAACAGGGTAAGATCCATGCGTAACTCCTCCGGCCCCAACCAGGGCAGCACAGGCTTTATTATCTTCATCAGTGTGATCGCTACCATTGGCGGTTTTTTGTTCGGCTATGACAGCGGTGTCATTAACGGTACCGTGAAGGGCTTGCAGCAGGCTTTTGACTCAGAAGCCGCCGGTACCGGCTTTAGCGTCTCGTCCATGTTGCTGGGTTGCGCCGTGGGCGCCTTTTTTGCCGGCCGCCTGGCGGACGCCTACGGCCGCAAGGCACTTTTGATCGTCGCCTCGGTCTTTTTCATTGTCTCGGCCTGGGGCTCGGGCATCGCCACCTCGACCTTCGAGTTTGTCATCTACCGTATTCTGGGCGGTATGGCAGTGGGTGCCGCCTCGGTCATGGCACCGGCTTACATCAGTGAAGTGGCGCTGGCCAAGTATCGCGGCATGCTGACCTCGGTGCAGCAAATTGCCATTATCTGCGGCTTAACCGCGTCTTTTTTCTCTAACTATTTCCTTGCCGAGAGCGCCGGTGGCTCTACCGAGATGTTCTGGAGCGGCTACGAAACCTGGCGCTGGATGTTCTGGGTAGAGCTGATTCCCGCCAGCATTTTCTTTTTAGCTCTGCTGATTATTCCCGAAAGCCCGCGCTTTTTGGTGGCCTCGGGTAAACAAGAAAAAGCCCGCGAAGTGTTAATTAAGCTCTACGGCGATGTGGACGGCAGCGCCAAGCTAACCGATATCAGCAACTCGCTGGCGTCAGATCACCACAAGCCTCGCCTTTCAGACCTGTTTGACAAGGTTAAAGACCGGGTTCGCCCTATCGTCTGGGTGGGCATTGGCCTTGCGGTTCTGCAGCAATTTGTGGGCATTAACGTGGTTTTCTACTATGGCGCAGTGCTCTGGGAAGCCGCGGGCTTTACCGAGAGCGAGGCGCTGCAAACCAACGTGCTGTCCGGCACCATCAGTATTGCCGCCTGCCTGATTACCTTCTTTTTGGTGGATAAAATTGGTCGTAAGCCGCTGCTGTGGTTTGGCTCGGCGGGTATGGCGATCAGCCTGGCCGTGGTGGCCTACGCTTTTGCCGGTGCGCCGGTAGATGCCGATGGCAGCTTGAATCTGTCTAAAGAGTCGGGCCTGCTAGCGCTTTACGGGGCCAACGTGTATGTATTCTTGTTCAACATGTCCTGGGGCCCGGTCATGTGGGTGATGCTGGGCGAGATGTTCCCCAACCAGATTCGCGGCTCGGGCCTGGCGGTGGCCGGTCTGTTTCAGTGGCTGGCGAACTTTTTGGTCACCTGGAGCTTCCCCATTATGCTGGCGGGTATTGGTCTGTCGGCGGCCTACAGCATTTACGCCTTCTTCGCTCTGGTATCGGTGTTCTTCGTGCTGATCTTTGTGCGCGAGACCAAAGGCAAAGAACTGGAACAGATGGAAGGCTAACCGAGCCTGTTCATCTGTGCCCATTAAAGCCACCTACGGGTGGCTTTTTTGTACCCCTTCGCAGTCTGCATCCAAAACCCGACGTAACGCGTCTATGGAGTAACGCCAGAACCTATGTAAAGGAGAGTGCCATGCACGATTTGGTACCCATAGTCGCCATTGTTATGGTTTTTTCGACCCCCATCGCCTGCCTGGCGATCCTGATGTTCAGTCTGCACAAGCGCAAGAAGTTGCAACTGGAGATCGTCAATCGGCTGATAGAGGCCGGACAACCCGTGCCCGACACCCTGTTCAGCCAGGGGCCGGATGCCGGTGACCCCAACACTTTGTACCGCCGCAGCCTGTATTTGCTGTGGGTGGGCGGCGCTACGTTTATCGCCCTGCTGCTGTTCGCAGGCTTGGATGTCGCCGCCCTGGCGCTGATTCCCCTGGCCATCGGCGCGGTGCACTACAAACTCTGGCAAGAGAGCAAAACCCGGGCGACACAGCAGCCCGAGTAACGCCCCATGGATATCCCCGACAAGGAACTGATTGCGCGGGCGGTCAAACACCAAGACCGCCACGCTTACAGCCAGCTGGTCAGGCGCCATCAGTCGCGCCTGCGCCAGGCGCTGCGCAACCTGTGTAACGGGGATGACGCCCTGGCCGACGATATGGCCCAGGAAGCCTTTATAAAAGCCTACAAAGCCCTGCCCGGCTTTAAAGGACAGGCCCAGTTCTTTACCTGGCTGTACCAAATTGCCCGCAACCAGTTAATGAGCCACTACCGTAAAAAGCTGCCCGAGCCGGACAGCGAAAAAGTAGACAGGCTGAACGCCGATACCGCCTCAGACGAAACCTGCGAGCTGACCCGCCGGGACTTACACCGGGCGATGAGTCAGCTGTCAGCTGCACAGCGCGAGGCGCTGCACCTAACCTATCAATTGGGTCACAGTAACGAAGAAGCGGCCCGGCTTATGCAAGTGCCTGAGGGCACCATTAAATCTCATATACTGCGCGGTAAGGCAAAGCTCAAAACCCTACTGCAAGACTGGCAAGGAGAGACCTCTCATGACCCAGCACGATAAGCTCGACCACTGGCTGGAAGACGCCTTAACTGACGAGACTTATTTAGACGACGACGGCTTCACCGAGCGGGTGATGGCGCGCCTGCCCGATCCGGCCGTCAATCCACACAGGGTGCGGCTGTTAAGTTGGGCCGCCGGTCTTAGCGCCGCGACGGTGGCCGCCGCGGTTTTCCCCTGGTCTAAAGCGGCACCTGCCTTAACAGCCCTAAGTGTTGACGCCTTGCTGAGCGGGGCGGTCATCCTCGGCGGTGCCTTTACCCTGGCGGCCTTAAGCGCGGGCCTATACACCCTCAACCGGGCCTGAGCCAAGGCCCTCTCAGGTGTCCTCCTGGCCTTAGCACCAAATCGGCATTAAATCTGCAATATCCCCTGTGAAGACCAGAAATCGGCGAAAAACCGGTCTATTTTTGCAATAGCCTTGTAACTTTTGCTGCCAACGGGGGAGCTGTGACCTGCTTAAAAGTACTGACGGTGAACACCCACAAGGGTTTAACCTCATTTAACCAACGCTTTATGTTGCACGAGTTGCGCGATGCGGTGCGCATAGTCTCGGCCGACTTGGTTTTTATGCAGGAAGTACTGGGCGAGCACACTCGGTTGTCTGAGCGCCACGCCGAACTCTGGCCCGACACCCCGCAATACGAGTTTATGGCCGACAGCATCTGGCACAGCTTTGCCTATGGCCGCAACGCCGTGTACGACGACGGCCACCACGGCAATGCGATTTTGAGCAAATACCCCATTATCAGTTGGGACAACTGGGATATCTCGTTAAGCGGGATTGAAAAGCGCGGCCTGTTGCACTGCCAGATAGACGTTGAGGGCCACACGGTCCACGCCATTTGCGTGCACCTCAGCCTGCGTGAACCGCATCGCCAAGTGCAATTAAAAAAGCTTGCCGAACACGTCAATCAAATTCCGCGCAACGAAGCGGTGATTGTGGCCGGCGACTTTAATGACTGGCGCCAGAAATCGCTGCGCATCTTGTCCCGCGATGCAGGGATGCAGGAGGTTTTTACCGAAGCCTACGGCAAACCGCCGCGCACATTCCCTGCGGTATGCCCCATATTGCGCCTGGACCGCATTTACGTGCGCTCGGCAAAATCCCACATGCCGATTGTTCTTTCGCGCAAACCCTGGTCGCGTTTGTCCGACCACGCCCCTCTATTAGCCGAAGTAGAATTTTAGGGCCTAGTCACCCCACCGGAGTATCGAATGTTTGGATTTCACCATTTTAAAGGTCGCTTTTCCCAGGGAAACCGCTTAACCCTGATGCAAAACGGCGAGGAGTTTTTCCCCCAGCTGCTGCGCCGTATTCGAGGCGCCGAGCACGAGATTTTTTTGGAAACCTTTATTCTGGAAAAAGACCGCGTGGGTGAAGACATTAAAAAAGCGCTGCTGCGCGCCGCCGAGCGAGGCGTTTGGATAGGCTTGACGGCAGACAGCTGGGGCAGCCACTTTTTAGATAAAGACTATATTGAAGAGCTAACCGACGCGGGCATTGTGTTTCAAATTTACGACCCGCAGCCCCAGTGGTATAACGGGCGCCCCAAGCTCTTTCGCAGACTGCATCGCAAACTCGCGATTATTGACGGCCGCTATGGTTTTATCGGTGGTATCAATTTGTGCCACGATCATTTAATTTCTGTGGGCCCCCAAGGAAAAACCGATTACGCGGTCGAGATTGAGGGGCCGGTGGTGCCCGAAATGCGCGAGCTGTGTAAAAGCTATGTGCGCGACTCCAGCGATAAAAACCTGCAACAGAGTATCAAGTACATTGAAAACCCCGAACGCCCCGGAGAGTCCGAAGTCGCGTTTGTCTCGCGAGATAATCGCCGCAACCGCAGCAACATCGAAAAATCTTATCTGGCCGCCATGCGTCAGGCCAAAAAACGCATCTGGATTGCCAATGCCTACTTCTTTCCCGGCTACCGGTTTATGCGCGCTATCCGCCAGGCGCGCAAGCGCGGGGTTGAGGTCAACCTTATTTTACAAGGCGACCCGGACATACCTTTTGCCCTGACCCTGGCGCGCACGCTATACGAGGTGTTGGTGCGCAGTGGCGTTAACGTCTACGAGTATCGCGATCGTCCGCTGCACGCCAAAATTGCCTTGGTTGACGACGAGTGGTCTACCATTGGCTCCAGTAATCTTGATCCTTTAAGCTTGGCGTTTAATTTAGAGGCCAATGTGGTGGTAAAAGACAAAGACTTTAATTCCCAGATTGCGCAAAAAATTGAAGCTTTGGTTGAGGACAGCGTGTTAATCGAAGACAGTTGGATTAAACGCCGCGCCTGGTATCTGGTGATTAAAGATTTTTTTATGTATCACGCGCTGCGTTATTTCCCTCGCTTAAACGGCCTATTCCCTGCGCACACCCCGACTATTCGTGAATTGAAGCGCGAATGGCAAACCGATCCGGGTAAAACCGAGAATGATGATTTAAGCAAACGCTACCCAGAATCGCGCGGCGCCCGTCGAGTGCGAAAAACCGATTACCACTCGGCGGAGGTATAAACAATGTCGGCGACCCAAGCGTTAAAGAACAGCTGTACAAGTGGCTATGACTGGGCCCGTGAAAAACTGCCCTGGCCCATTATTAAAAAGATATTAACAATTGTATTTTTTGTCTTGGTGGCGACCTTACTGGTTAAGCAAGGCGCCACCATTGAATGGGCAAAGGTATGGCAAACCTTAAAAGATACCTCGGTGCTGACTCTCGGCATCGGGGCGGGGCTGGGGTTTCTCTGTTATTGCGTTTACGCCAGTTACGACTTGCTGGGCCGCTACCTGTTAAAACTTAACGTCTCATGGCCTAAAACCTGGTTTGCGGCCGGCCTTTGCTACGCGTTTAATTTGAATTTGAGTGCGCTGGTGGGCGGAGTTGCGTTTCGCTATCGGCTGTATTCTCGCTTGGGCATTAAAGCCGCCGATGTCACCCGTATTTTGGGTATCAGCGTGGTCACCAACTGGTCGGGCTATATTTTATTGGCCGGCGGCTTGTTTGTATCGGGGCAGATTAACCCGCCCGACTCCTGGGCAGTGGGCCAGACCAGCCTACAGGTTATCGGCGCGGCTTTTATATTTGTGATAGCCGCTTATGTGGGTGTTTGTTGGCGCGCGCGCAAACGCGAATACCGCTTTAAATCCACGACCATTACTCTACCCCCGGTGAGCATTGCCCTGTTACAGCTTGCCATGGCCTGCGCGCACTGGACATTAATGGCCAGCGTGATCTATCAGTTTATGCCGGACGAGATTGCCTTTGCCACGGTGTTTGCGGTGTTGCTGGTCAGTGCGCTGGCTGGGGTTATCACCCATATTCCCGGTGGCTTGGGTGTACTTGAAGCGGTGTTTATCGCGTTACTGTCGGGCCAGGTTGCCAAAGCCGATATTCTTGCCGGGCTATTTGCCTACCGCTGTGTGTTCTATCTGCTGCCGCTGGCCGTGGCTACACCTCTGTATTTGATTTTTGAAGCCAGAACCCGGCCCCCCGAAAAAACCGCTGACTAGCCGCATCCAAATCTCTTTTGTTGGCGTCTAAGAGATACCACAATAAAGGGAGGTGCATTATGGCTACTCGTTTACTACTGACAATGGTGCTGGTGTTGACCAGCATCCTTAGCTTTGCCGATTCAAACACTCGATCCTTTTCCCTGGAGGATGTCACCAAACTACACCTTGACGGCGACATCACGGTTAACTTCAGCCAAACCGATCGCGCCCACGCGGAAATTACCCTTGTGGATGGCGCCTGGGAGGACGTTGAAATTGATCAAAACGGCGACAGATTTAAAGTGTCTGGCGAAACCGGCTTTTGGAATTTCTTTGGCGACAGTGATGTCGAGCTGGATATCACCCTATCGCTGCCTGAGGTGACCCGCTTAGAGCTTGTCGGAGAAGTAGAGTTTTATGCTGACTCGCTCGATTCCGAAAAGCTGGATATCGAGCTGGTCGGCGCCTGTTTTGCCGTATTCAAAAATACCCTGGCCACTCAATCATTAGCCGTGGAAATGACCGGAGCCACTAAGCTCGAAGCCGAAACCCTAACCGCTCACACCGCCAAGCTGGAGCTAACCGGTGCGTCTACCTTAAAGGTATTGAGCGCGGGCAGCATTCCCACCCTGGACGTCCGCTTAACCGGCGCGAGTAACGTCTATGCCAAACCTTTGCAAACCCAGTCGGTAAATACCGAGGCAACCGGGGCGTCTAATCTTGAGCTGCAAGTGAGTGACCACCTTAAAGCGCGTTTGTCGGGCGCTTCCAATGTTTATTACGGCGGTACGCCTAAGCTGGACATTAAAACCTCGGGCGCCAGCTCCGTGCAAACTTACTAATGGTTCCACCCTCCCCCAGTTTCCGGGCACTGCCCGGCTTTTTATGGCATAATTAAGTGACAACTATAAATCTGCCATGATGGATGATAACAACAAAATAGGAGAGAACTTGTGAAGTTAAGCACCTTATTTTTACTGTTATCCATTCTTATTAACCTACCGGCAAACGCCGCCGAGCCTTCAGAGTTGTCCGGCACCTGGGAGCTAGTCAACGGCTATATTATTGATTCCGAGGGTAAAAAAATTGCCTATGATTTAGAGGCAATGGTCTCACGCAAAGTGTTAACAACCACCGATTATGGGTTTGTATCGCGTAAAGGCGGAGAGTTTTGGGCCGCCAGCACCGGTACCTATCTTGTTGAGGGAAATCAGTACACGGAAAAGCCCGAGCTTTTATCTTACCCGCTGGAGGCAGGCGCGACCTATACCTTCACGTTTGAGATAGAGGGCGACAATTGGTATACCCAACGCTTTGAAAAAGGCGAGCCTGTCGAGCAAGAGCACTGGCGACGCTTACGGTAGGTTAAGACTGCATTGCCTCAAGCGCATCCGCTAAACAACGGGCAAAGCCCCCCATCCCATTAGTGGCTGCGATAGCAGCCACACTCTCACTGGTGCACAGACCACCGGGCACTTGGTTACGCCTTAAGCTAAACACCGAGCCTTCATTTGAGGAGAGATTTATGTGGGGCAGTGGATGAAGATAGGGGCTGTGATTATAAATCTTGCGCGCCTGCTGCCAGGTACTGTCAATCAACACCCAGTGCTCAGGGGAAAATGCAGCATTAAGCTCTTTGGCGTTTTTAGCCGGGTATAAAAGTGCGCTGGTCTTATTGCGCAACCGCTCCAGCAACTGAGGGTCGGGAACTTTGCGCTGCCAAATGACCCGGGCACAGTCAACGTCGAAAGTACTGGCATACTCCGCCACCAGTCTACCGGTGTTCGTATTTTTCTTGAGCTCTTCGCTATGAGTTAGTAAAGTGATAAACATTGTGCGATTATGAAGGTCTATTAAGGTCGCGCCCTACGCGCCAACCTCAGGAGACACTATTATGAAGCTTTTGACTCGCTTGCTGGTGTTAATCGGCTGCTTTTTTGCCGCCATTGCCTGTTATGTCTTTGGCATTCCCGCCGGGGGCGCTATCTTTCTGGGTATCGGCCTGATTTTCGAGGCGTTTTTCTGGGTGGGACTCTTCTCTTTGCAAGACAAAGATAAGCATAAAGCCTCGTAGCTTTTAAACACTAACATCCTTTGCCAACACCGTCTTCAACTGCTCAATAGGCACGGGATGCCCCAACCAATACCCCTGTAGCACATCGCAACCATGGCTTTGTAAAAACTGCGCTTGCTCCTCGGTTTCCACTCCTTCGGCCACCACACTTAACGATAGGGTTTGCGCCATCGCCAATATCGCTCGGGTTAGAACCACATCATTGCTATCACCCGGTATATCTTGAATAAAGCTGCGGTCAATTTTTAGCTCGGTCAATGGCAATTGTTTAAGCCTCGCCAGGGACGAATAGCCGGTGCCAAAATCATCAATGGAAAAAGTAACGCCCCGACTCTGCCACTGCTTCATTGCTCCCAGGGTATCGTTCAGGTTTTCCATGGCCGCGGTTTCGGTAATTTCCATAATAATGTTGGGGCGGTTTTTATCGTGGGCGGTTAAGGTCGCAAACAACCGGTTCATCACGGTTTCATTGGTCAACACCGGGTATGACAGGTTAAGACTTAAATTATCCAGTGCCGTATTTGCCTCGGGGTGGTTCGACAATTCGTAGAGCGCACGTTCAAACACAAACTCGGTTATCGACTCAATGAGCCCCTCGCGCTCGGCCAAAGGAATAAACAATTCGGGCGATACAGGCCCCCGCTCGGGGTGATGCCAACGCAATAATACCTCGGCCCCAATCCAACACTTTTGCTTTAGTGACCACTGGGGCTGATAGACCAGAGTAAAGGCTTGCTCAACACAGGCGCTGCGCAAATCTTCCAGCAACGACAAACGCTCTAGCAGGTTTTGTCGCAGCTGATCGTGAAAAAGCAAATGCCGATCCCGGCCCTGCTTTTTAGCCGCGGACAGGGCCATATCCGCATTGCGCATCAAGTCTTTAGCCGTTTTACCGTGCTGAGGAAAAAAGCTGGTACCTGCACTGAGCGTCAACCGGTGAATACTGATTTTACTGGGTAATCGATTTTGTACCCGATCTAACACCTCAACCAGGCTGCGATGATTGTCGCCGGTCGGGGACAATACGCCAAACTCGTCGCCGCCCAAACGCGCCACATACCAGTGTTCCTGAGACAGCTCATCGGCAAAGCCTTCGGCCAGCTGACTAATAAGACGATCACCCTCACCGTGCCCCAGCGAGTCGTTAATATCGGTAAAGTGATCAATATCCAATAACGTCAGGGTAAACAGAGCTTGAGGCTTGGCCCGGCAGCGATACTTGAGGGCATTAATAAACGCCACCCGGTTGGGCAGCTGACAGAGGTTATCTTCCAGGGTAAGGCGCTCGATATTGCGAAACGACCGACTCAGCAGACCGTACAACAAGCCGGCGGTAATGGCGATAAACAACCATCCCTTAAAAGTTTGCGCCCAGCGAAACCAACCGCTGTCGCCAAAAATCCAGTAAGCCAGCTGATCGGAAAATAAAATCCAAACCGTGGCAAACACCACATACAACAGCGTTATGCGGCGCGCCGAGTGCGTAAATATCCGTTTCATACAGACGCCGATAGAGAATGCATGGCTTCATCATAGCAACTGCAGTTTTCAGATAACAACAAGTGTCGTAAGATAGTCATAATGACTAAAACGTTAACGGTGTCTCTATGCTAATAAAAAAATTCACAGCCCTGCTGGCCTTGGCGGCCAGCACCAGTGTCCAGCTCGCTCAGGCCGAGGTGATCCCTAACCGTCTACTGACCGAAGGCGCAGTGCTTCAACGCCAGCAACCACTGACGCTGTGGGGCCAGGCAGATCCTGATGAGGCAATCAAGGTAAGCCTAAACGGCGAACAGGTAGGCAGTTTTAACGCCGATAACAACGGGCGCTGGCACTGGGAGGGAGACACCTACCCCGCGGGTGGCCCCCACACTCTGGTGATTGAAGGTGACAACCGAATAGAGCTAAGCGATATTTATTTCGGCGACGTCTGGCTGGCGGCTGGGCAGTCCAATATGGAAATGAAAATGTCCAATATCAAAGAGCGCTATGCGGCTGTTTTGGCGCAATCGGACAACCCTCGCATTCGTCACTTTCAAGTTCCTAAAAACGCCGTTTACGACGGCCCCCAAAACGATTTACCCGGCGGTGAGTGGCTGGCAGCCAATCCTGATAACGCCCTCAACTTCAGCGCTGTGGGCTATTTTTTCGCCCGTCAGATTGAGCGCACCCAGAATGTACCTGTGGGCATTATTATGAACGCCTATGGCGGCTCGGGCGCACAGGCATGGATGAGCCCCGAGGCGCTTAAGAATTACCCTCACTATGTCGAGCAGGCCAAGCGCAACGCCCAGCCCGGCTATGTGGATGACGCCAAGGCCGCTGACAATGCCAAAGCGGCGCCCTGGTACGAAAACCTACATAAAGCCGACCAAGGCACCCACGCTCAACCCCAGTGGTCAGCCACTGAGCTGGATGACAGCGATTGGCAACCCGTTAACTTGCCCGGCCAGTGGAGTGACAGCGGTATTGAGGACCTAAACGGCGTGCTCTGGCTGCGCAAAACCATCTCCGTTCCTGAAAGCGCTGCCGGTCAAGCCGGTATGCTGCGCTTGGGCCGTATTGTGGACGCCGATACCGCTTACATTAACGGCCAAAAAGTAGGCAATACGACCTACCTGTACCCCCAGCGACGCTATTCGATCCCCGAGGGTCTGCTAACCGCCGGCGACAACACGATTGTGGTGCGTGCGGTTACCAATGCCGGTAACGGCGGCTTTGTTAAAGATAAGCCCTATCGACTGGAAGCCGGAGACACTCACGTCTCGCTCGAAGGCGAGTGGCGCGCCAAGGTAGGGGCCAGGGTCGAGCCCGCGCCCTCGCGTGAATTCTGGGATATGGGTCAACCCGTGGGTATTTACAACGCTATGCTGGCCCCTATGACCCCCATGCCACTCAAAGGGGTTATCTGGTACCAGGGCGAAAGCAACGCCGGTAAACCCGAAGAGTACACAACACTGCTTCCCGCCATGATCCGCCAGTGGCGGCATGAATTCGGCCAGCCCGAGCTGCCGTTTATTTACGCTCAACTACCGGGCTTTGGCGAGCCTGTCGATGATCCTGTACAAGACGGCTGGGCAAACATGCGCCAAGCTCAGACAAAAGTCCTGTCTGAGCCCAATACCGCCATGGCGGTGACCATAGACCTGGGCGAGTGGAATGACATTCATCCGCTTAACAAAAAACCCGTCGGGGAGCGCCTGGCCCTGTTAGCACGCCAGCAAGTCTACGGAGAAACCCGCCTACAAGCCGAAGCACCCGCACCCTATGTTATGCAAGTGAACGATGGCCAAGCGTTTATCAGCACTGCGCATGCTTATGGTGGCTTAACAAGTAAAGATGGGAAGCCGGATGGCTTCGCCATCGCCGGGAAAGATGGCGAGTTTGTCTGGGCCGAGGCCGAGCTGGATGGTGACCTGATTCGTATATGGAGCGACGACGTAAAAGAGCCCGTAAAAGTGCGTTATGCCTGGTCGGACTTTCCAGCCCGTGCCAATGTGTACAACAGTGCTGGCTTGCCGTTAATGCCTTTTGCGCTGGAGCTCAAGCCCTTAAACACCCAAGAATCCGCAACGGTTGAAAAGCCATAAGTTCCATTTAAAGGCAGATGTTACCCTGTAAGCCGCGAGCAATATGCTCACGGCTTATTTTTTTCGGTGACAGTTAATCCGGGATTCGCGAGTAGCTTACGTTGGTCATGGTCACGGTCGATTCGGTAATGCCCAAATCGGCAAAACACTGGGCAAAGGATTCAGAATCTCCGGGCTCGCCGCAGTTTTTCCGCGTGTAGGTATTTTGCGATTGCAGGTAATTGCCAAACTTAAAGTAAGAATCCGCATCATCCTCCACCGGCATACCAAACGCACGCCCCATACCATAGACGGTGACATAACCGTAATCGTTCACCATTTTAAAGTCGAAGCTATCGCCGCTGCGAATGGTGCCCAGGGCGTACTTTTCTTCTTCGCCATCGGTATTGCGCAAACGTACATAGACATCAAAAATGCCGTTTCCGGCCACACTGTCATCAAAGCCAGACTCTGAGGAGTCGGCCACGTACAGTTTCATAATGGTACCTAAGCCGCCGGCATGATGCTGAGCGATAATGGTTTTTCCGGCATCGGACATTTCTACCTTAACGTCAGCCTCAAACACTTCATACACGTCGGTCATAGCAACCCGCAGGCTTTGTTTAACTTTATATTCCTGACGCCAGCCGTTGCCGTTGGGTGACACATAACGGGCCTCAAGAGGAACAAACTCCAAGGCGGAGGCGTTTACCAGCGGATGTGGGCTGGCCCCTTCCAAGTCGAAAATACTGCCGTCGGTAATGTTCGCTGGAATTTCCGTGCCTACGCCCGGACTGTCGTTGCTATTACCGTATAGCTCTACCTCAGTGATGTTGGTCCAGTTGCTACCCGAGGTGTTGGTAAAGGTTTTAATGCGCACCTGCTTGGCAGCAATGTCGGATACATCTACGAGTTCAATACCGCTGTTTGAGCCACTGCTGACGCCGTCAAAAATTTTTGTCCAGATATTGGGGTCACTGCTATCGGTGCGAGCATACACCTCAAAGGTGTAGGCGCGTTCATCGCCGCGGCCCCAGGCGATACCCAGCTTGGTGACATCGCTCAACTCTTCGAGCTCAAGGGTGAGGTTTACCGGCGAACCAGAGGCGGCCCAGCGCGACGCCCAGCCAGTGTCACCGTCAATAACGTGACCTGCCGGGTAGCTGGCGTGACTGCTACCATCGTCAAAGGCATTTGCTACCGCGAGACGATTGTCAGCGTCATTATTATCGTCGGGGTTATCGCTGCCGTCGTCGACGCGAATTAATTCCCACTGTTGATTGATGTTGTCACTATTGGAGTTCCACAGATAAATAGATTGTCGGTTTGCCCCATCGCGATTGCCATCAAGGGAAAAGTCATCGGCATTACGCTTAGCGAAACGGTAAACCTCACTACCGGAGTAAACCTTTATTTTGGAAAAGTGTTGGTCGTAATTATTTTCATCGCACTCTTGTAAGGTTACGGCTTGTTGGCGCGAGGCGCCGCTACCGGCATCCCAACAGAGGTTTGTGTTCTCTTTTTTGTAGGCGTAGTAACCATTGCCTCTGTCGAGTTGAACCCAGTGCTGGTTAAGGTTAGTGAGGTTAGTTTCCCACAAATACAATTGCTGGCCCGCCTGGGCGCCGCCATTACCATCAATAGCGTATCCAGTGCCGTGTTTTTCCATAACAAAATTGGCCGCCTGAGCCAGACTACCAGTAACGGCGAGAGAAGCTGCGAGCATAAATTTATACAGTGTCATCGTAGTCAGTACCTGTTTTATATTTAGCCGATCAAAACCCATAGAAAGGGCGCACAGGACTGTCTGCCTGCGTGCAGGGTTTAAATTTAAAAGGTAGGGAGCAAATCACCCGACCACAGACGGGTGTGATCGGGTGAGAAGCTAACTGTCCAGCCCGTGGGCCGGGCCTATAATTACTGATGATCTACCCAGAAGTCGTAAACAACCACTTCACCATAGTTGTCAGGATCACCGGTGGCGCTACCCTCGCGGTCGGCATTACTTTGCGTGTAATTACCGATTTTGAAATAGGCATCGCCGTAGCTGCGGTCCATCACATAATCATTAGAACCGTCGCGCACTAGGTACTGGTCGGCATTGCCCGCGTTATAGGCGCTTTCCAGGTTGCCGTCTTCACTGTAGTAGACGTAGTGTTTGCCATCGATTACTTCAAAGATAACCTCGTGGTTGGTACCCAGGCTATAGTTGTTGGTAACGGTGACATCGCTGCGCAACTTTCCGCCATTAAAGCTCAGGAATAAATGCGAGTCTTCTAAGCGCAGCACTAGTGCGTCATCAATGCCTTCGTCTTTGTTACCGTGAATTTGCGTGGCAACCAGATGACTTTTGACAATGGGGAGATGGGTAATGGCTTGGTTAACGTAAACGACATGCTCGCCCGATGTGCTCCAGTAAATGTCTTTGCTGCCATCGGCTTCACGTTCGCGAAGCTCAGAGCGAATATAGCTGGAGTTGGGTGTGGTGCCGTTGCCGTCGCGTACCGGAGCGAAGAACACCATCGCGTTGCCAGAGTTATTGACGTAGAAATACTCGTTGTTTTCTTCACCACATAAAGTTTTGTCTTCTACGCCATCGGGGTAAGTAATTTTCCACTGGTTACAGTTATCCATTAAATCCGAGGGAACTTCGGCAGAACCTGGGGGAACGTCATCGTCTCCGCCTCCGGTGTTATCGTCATCGCCACCACCGGAACCATCGCTTTCGCCGCCGTAGACTTCCACTTCGGTAATGTTGGTCCAGCTGCTACCAGAGGTGTTTTCAAACGTTTTAATTCGCACTTGCTTGGCGTCAATATCGGTCACATCAACTACTTCGAAACCGCTCTCAGAGCCACTGCTTACGCCGTCGTAGATTTTGGTCCAGCTATTGGCGCCACTAGTGGTGGGGCGTGCATAAACTTCAAAGGTATAGGCGCGCTCATTGCCGCGACCCCACGCAATACCCAGCTCGGTGATTTTACTCACTTCATTCAGCTCTAGGGTTAAGTTAACTGGCGAGCCGGACGCTGCCCAGCGTGAAGCCCAACCGGAATCACCATCTATGGCATTGCCAGCGGGGTAGCTGTTATGGCTGCTGCCATCGTCAAAGGCGGTATCAACGGTTAATTTGTTGAACCCGTTGCTGCCACCCCCGTCATCTCTGTTGCCGTCGTCAATACGGTGCAGCTCCCACTGCTGGTTAATATTGCTGTCGCTAGAGTTCCACAGATAGATCGACTGGCGGTTCTCGGCTCCGCCTCCCCCATCCAGAGAGAATCCTGTGGCGTTGCGTTTTTCGAACCGATAAATTTCAGTTCCCTCATAGATTTTTACTTTGGAAAAGTGCTGATTGTAATTTCCTTCGTTACATTCTTGCAGAGTCACTGCCTGCTGACGGCTTCCACTACTTCCGGCGTCCCAGCATAAGTTGGTATCTTCCTTTTTATAAGAGTAATAGCCATTACCCCGACTTAGCTGAACCCACTGCTGGTTTACGTTATTGAGGTTTGTATCCCACAGATATAACTGTTGACCAACTTGGGCGCCACCGTTTCCATCAATGGAGTAACCGGTACCATATTTTTCCATTACAAAAGAGGCTGCGCTGGCGTAGGAACCTAGTGTTGCGATTGAGGCTGAAAGTAATAATTTATGAAACATCATGATGTGTTTACCTATTATTCGTTTGCATGAATTAACAGAGCATCAATCTCTGGGCGATACTGACCCGGCTGATTTATCCCGAAGAATATTCAGCTAAAAGATTGATTACCGATTCAGACGAATACAAGGCACTGGTCGAAGCGGACGATGACAACAAGAGTTTGCTATTATTTTGTGGAGATTAAAAATTCACAAGACAAGTAATCACGGCGGAATTTTTATCTCTTTTAACTCGTTTGCGTTAGCGCAATATTTGACTCTACATCATCCTCATGCAACGTCGGGTCGAAGACTACACTAAATTTTCTGGTTTAATAACAGCAAATGCACTGAATCTTTTAAGCGTTTCTTTCTATGTTACTTTTTGAATCAGGTGTAACAGATTAAATAGCGTGGTTTTCCTAAAAGTCATTAGATTTTCGAATAGTAAGACAGCAAATCTATAAAAATTTCACATTAAAATATTGAACAAACGCCGATTTCGTTAGGGTTTAGCGAATAAATTGTGACACTTTTCATATTCAAGTTATATTCAAAATGACAGTTACACTTTTGTAGCCTGACTTTTCAGGATTTATGCGAAGTTCCGGCCAAAAGCATTAGCGCTTACCTTAAACGAAGGCTGACTGGCAATACGGGCCGATTAGCACCCAGACTTTTGCACGTCGATTACCGGCGCATCTATACCCGCTGCGATGCCCCTTGGGTAATGGCATTTAGGTGAACCAGATTCGCCACGAATCCCCTACCCCGAATGTGGGTTTACCCCATCGCCTGGGCGGGGCAGAATAACCGTATTTGGCCAAGGAACAACCATGCGTACAACCACCCGCCTGTGGGCCGCCCTGTTAGGTGCAGCCGCATTTATGGCGACGTTCGTGCTGCCCCCACCGGGCACCTTGAGTGTCCCGGCCTGGCAAACGGCAGGGCTTGCCGCCGTTATGGCTATTTTCTGGATTGCGCAGGTACTGCCTTTTGCGGTAACCGCCCTTTTACCCCTATTAGCGGCGCCCCTGCTGGGTTTGGCCGATCTCAAAACCCTGGGCGCCAGCTATGGGCACCCTTTGGTCTTTTTATTTTTGGGCGGCTTTGTGCTGGGGTTGGCCATGGAACGCTGGCAACTGCACCGCCGCATTGCCCTGATGCTTCTGGTGTACTTTGGCGGCAGCCCCAGACGCCAACTGGGGGCGTTTATGCTGGCCACAGCCCTGTTAAGCATGTGGGTCAGCAATACCGCCACCGCGATTATGATGCTGCCCATTGCTCTGTCGGTCATCGTGCAAACACCTTCTGACGAATCCCCGATAGCGGCCCGCCGCTTGTTGCTGGGTGTGGCCTATGCCGCCAGCATAGGCGGTGTAGCCACTTTAATAGGCACCCCGCCCAATGCGCTGATGGCCGCCTATTTAGAGCAGGAACACAATATTAACCTCACGTTTATCGGCTGGATGGCAATGGGTTTACCCCTGTCGGCCACCCTGCTACTGCTTTGCTGGTGGTGGCTGGGGCGCGATTTAAATACCCAGACTAAGGCCAATACCACTGCCTCTAGCGCCGTGTTGCGCACCCAGCTTACCGAGCTTGGCGCCATGAGCACCATGGAAAAACGCGTCGCGCTGGTGTTTGTGATTACGGCCCTTTGCTGGGTCTTGCGCCCGCTGCTGGCCACCTGGGTGCCGGGCCTAACCGATACCAGTATAGCGCTCGGCGCTGCCATCGCGTTGCACGCCCTGCCCGCTGGCGACGGAAAAGGCTCGGCGCTAATGGACTGGGAGCACAGCAAAACCCTGCCCTGGGGGGTATTGCTATTGTTTGGCGGCGGTCTGGCCCTGGCGCAGCTAATGAGCAGCAGCGGCCTGGCCCAGGCACTGGCCGATATGCTGCAAGGTGCGGCCGGCTGGCCCCCATTGGTGCTAGTACTGGTGGTGGCGGGGTTAATTATTTTCCTGACCGAAATAACCAGTAACACCGCCACGGCAGCGGCTTTTTTACCTTTATTGGGGGCTTTGGCAGTAGCCGTCGGCCTAGCGCCGCAAACCCTGGTCATCCCCGCCGCCGTCGCGGCCAGTTGCGCCTTTATGATGCCTGTAGCCACCCCGCCCAATGCCATTGTATTTGCCGCCGAACGCCTCAGCGTGGCCGACATGGCGCGCGCGGGGCTGATGATCAACCTGTTAGCCTGGGGCTGTATTGGGGCACTGGGTTTATGGCTATTGTGAACAGGCCCTAGGGAGCTAAGGTGCTGAATCGTATTTGGGCGACATTGATACTGGTTTCGCTGCTCTGGGGCATTGGCGCCACCGTAATGGGCCAGGCCGAAGTAGCCGATGCTTTGGTGGCATCGCTGTTCGAGATGGCCGAACTCGCCACCAAGATTTGTCTGGGCTTAATTGGCGTTATGTGTTTCTGGCTGGGGCTAATGCAGATCGCGAATGTCAGCGGCTTGAGTGAAAAGCTGGCCCGCGCGCTGGCGCCGCTGTTTAGCCGCCTGATGCCTGAGGTGCCCAGAGGCGATAAAGCCATTAGCAGTATCAGTATGAATATGGCGGCTAACATGTTGGGGCTGGACAATGCCGCCACCCCGGCCGGGATTCAGGCCATGCGCGATCTGCAGGTGCACAATAAAACGCCTGCCATACTCAGCAATGCGCAGATTTTGTTTTTAGTCATCAACACTTCGTCGGTGACTTTAATTCCCACGACGGTGTTTGTTTATCGCGCCCAGCTGGGAGCCGCCGCGCCCACCGATGTATTTTTACCGGTTCTATTAGCCACCAGCTGTTCCACGCTGGTGGGATTATTGACCGTCGCCTGGATACAAAAGCTGCGGCTCTGGTCGCCGGTGGTGTTGGCTTACTTTATCGGGGCCGCGGTAATCTTGGGCGGATTACTGGCCGCGAGCATCGACGACGGCGAGATCGGTAAGCGCTCGGCACTTGTGGGCAATCTAACCCTGCTGGCATTAATCGCGGGCCTATTCGCTTACGGTTTTAAACGCCGTGTAAAAATGTACGACGCGTTTATCGACGGAGCCAAAAATGGTTTTGATATTGCCATTGGTATTATTCCCTATTTGGTCGCTATGCTTTTTGCGCTGGGACTGTTGCGCGCCTCGGGTCTGCTGGATTTATCACTAGAGCAACTGCGTTTTGTAGTGGCTTACTGCGGCGGCGATACACGCTTTGTCGATGCTCTGCCCACCGCCATTATGAAGCCTTTTTCGGGCTCGGGCTCGCGCGCACTGATGATCGAAACCATGGAAACCTATGGCGCTGACGCTTTTGCCGGGCGTCTGGCATCGGCCTACCAAGGCAGCACCGAAACCACCTTTTACGTTTTGGCGGTATACTGTGGTGCAGTGGCCATTACTCACACCCGCTACGCCCTGGCCTGCGCGCTGCTCGCCGACGGCGCGGGCATTATTGCCGCGACCCTACTGGGTTATTGGTTTTTTACTTAATTGAAGCTCTGTATGGCACTTAATAAACTACGCGTGTGGCTTTTGCTTTTATTGGTCGTTTTACTCGCCTTTCTGGCCTATCTTTTAGGGCCGGAAATGGCCGTAGTACTAATATTGCCGGTCGGTGCAGCTCTGGAAATTTACTGGGCTTTCTTGCGGCGTCGCTAGCAATACCAAATTTGAAATAATAATAATCAAAGAACCTCACACCAGGATGTGACTATGATAAAAACCCTAATACTCTGTTTTTTTCTGTTGTTTTTTGGCCTCTCGGGTTGCTCGCGCACCATCGTGCATCTTCACGCGGATAAGCTCACCACCGCTGAGCAAAAGGCAATTCGGGCAGAGCTTCAAGCTCAGGGCTTTGTCGTCGAGCGCCAGCACAATGAGCCACCCGCTTATCGCAACTTGATTCTCTACACCCCGCACGATGGGATTGATAATGATCTGAATACGATTGATACCATTTTAGCCGCCCACGGTTTCTCGGCAGATCACAGATACACGCCGCCCAGCAAGCAATTGGGAAAACACGAGTATACGGCAGGCAATATCGGGGTATATCTTATTCCCGCCGGTTTTCAGCCATACACATCTCCTGCGCTTCAGGTGAGAAATACTTTTCCAATTACCGAAACCGACGCGGACTTCATCAGTACGGATTGCGACAAAGAGTATGTTTACGAGCTGTTCGACGATGGTCGAGCCATTGCCAATGATTTTAGCCTGCCGGTGGGTGAAGCCGCGCTGGCGACAGGCCGCTGGCAAAGCAATGAAGAAAGCGTAACGTTAAACATTGAGGGAAAGCAGTTCCAATATAAGAAAACGCGGTTTCACCGAGAGTATGCCAACGAGTACAGTGATCATGTCATTAGCTACTATATTCTTTTGGAGCCTGAGGGGTACTATGAATTACCCTTTGGTTGCACCTTCAAAAGCTCCTTCTCGGAAGCGACCTAGAGCCTCTCGAACACAGATCGCTCTATCAGCCAGGCCACCATTAACCTTTAAAGGACAACCGTGAAAAAAATATTTTTTATCTTGCTATGTGCAGCCGTTTTATTGAAATCCGGATTCATACCTAACCCGTTTGCACCTGGCACGGAGGTGGTTAAGGGCTACGGTGACGAAACCACCCTTTACGCCACCAGCTGGTGTGGCTACTGCAAGAAAACCCGCGAGCTATTGCGCGAGCACAACATTCCTTACACTGAATACGACATTGAAAAATCGGCAAAAGGCGAGCGCGAATACCGGGCGCTTGACGGGAATGGTGTGCCGCTTATGGTGATTAACGGCGAAGTTGTGCGTGGATATAACCCGCGCAAGATTCTAGCACTAGCTTCCCCTTAGGCTCCCTGATCGCCGTCAACAGTTTGGCTATTGGGGAAATTGCAACTTAAATAATATTCTTCCCCTCTTCTGGGTCGCGGGAATTTTTAGCCTGCTCTTGAATAGCCTGGGTGTCGCTGTCTAGATCGTCCAGCAAACGCTCTGTGGCTGGATTAGACGTCGGGGCTTTTGCATCCTGGGTCTGCGCGGGTGGCACAGACCGGCCCTGAGGTGCAGCAGTGGATTGTTCTTGCTCAATCCAGGGAACGCCCTGAGGAAAAATAATCTCGCGCGCATCATCGGGCATAGAAACATCGGCCGCCTCAAAGGCACGCACGATTTGCCGCATTAGCGCCGAGGCAACTTTAATAACACTGTACTGATTGGCATCCACCCAGAAATAAACCCGCAAATTAATGGTGGAAGAGGCTAGATCTTCAATCAGCACCTGAGGTTCGGGATCGCTGAGCACCGCCGGATGCTCCAACATTATGCTCATAGCCGTTTCCTGGGCGAAGCGCACTTTCGCATCGTAACCCACACCAATTAAAAAATTTCCCCGTATATTGGGATTCGCAGAAAAGTTTTGAATAACGTTTTTGTAGATTGTGGCGTTGGGAACCTGAATATGGTTGCCATCAAAATCAACCAGTGTGGTTCCCCGGGTCGTTACTTTTTGCACCACCCCTCTGTACCCCGACACGTCAATAACGTCGCCCAAACGAAAAGGCCGCTGCATGCTGATCAGCAAGCTAGCGATAAAGTTTTCGGCAATATCACGGAAGGCAAAACCTACCACCAAACCAAGCAGGCCCGTACCACTCATAATTGCGACGGCAAACTGGGTTAGGCCCGCTATGCGCAAAAAGAAATACAGCCCTAACAGCACTACAAATACCGCGACGATGCGGCGCAACACGACCTTAATCAGCTCACTGTCGGTAACGTAGCGCACTGGCCCCACCACGAATGCGGAAATAGGGCGAGAAACTAGAAAGAAAAACACGAAAGTAATAACCGCTGCCAGCAGCAGAGGTAGTGCGTGAACGAATCTACCCCAGGCGCTCAAAAACTCAGCCTTAAAAACCGATGCACTAAAGTAGTCAACCGGGCTCATCTCAAGATTATTGACAACCGCAACTACGCCTTCGGTGTTATCGGCAATTTCACCGGCCCAGTCGATAAAAGCACGCTTTTCGGCATAGCCATCGATAAACACCAATCCATTGTCGACGCGAAGCTGGAGCTGTGAAAATTGCTGGGAACTATCGAGAATGGCTTGTAGCCGATTTTTAATTTCGGCGTCGGGTGGCGCGGATTGGGTGGTAATCAGTTGCCCACTGCTATGCAGATTATCGACATCCAGCCCTTCGCTGGACTCAGCGCTGTCACTGGCGGCCAGGGCCGAAGGATTCAGCAGCAATACAATAATAAAGGTAATCAGCCGGTAAAGCTTGGCTGGTTTAAGTACCGTTGTTCTGTTTAGGCTCATCGTCTTGTTCCGACCACGCTATAGACAGGTTTTCACCGCACGACTTACATCGCGTTGTACTCCACTTCCAGCTTGGCAATTTACCACACTTGGCGCAACCGGCCTTGTGCATTGCTAACGATAGAAATACCAAGCCTATAAATTTCAGCGTCAGATCCAAACCAGCCCATTGTGAATCACTCACGAACATCAACACCAGAGATGAACCCCAAAACAAGCCAAAAAGCCATTGATAGGTGAGACGGCGTCTTTTGTTGCCTTAATAGATAGCAGCGCTGTTTAAGAGCTTTTCAGTGCTCATTTTTTACATTCCTGTATTTAACGGAAGATTAACGTAACCGACCTTCTCGAAACCATAAATTACACGCCCACTTTTCTCCGTCTACCACTGGCAACCCGCCGTGTAAACTGTCGGGGTGGCGCTGCGTGCTATTGGGAATGCAGTTATAGAACATCACCATACGGCCGCGCCTGGCGTCTATCTCAAGATCCAACTTGGGAAATCCGGTACCGCCACCTTCGGCGACATCGTTTAAGTAAAAAAGACAGGTCACCAAACGCTGGCCACCCTTCGCCATACAACGCTGTCCGCGTTCGGTATCCGGGTCCCAGGCATCATAGTGCGCCTTGTACTCCTGACTTTTTCCGTAGTGGATCATCTGCAGAGATTCGGCCTGGTTTAAGGGTAAACCCACCAACTCGCTGGCGCGCTGGCACATTTTTTTAATCACCGGGGTTTCGCGGTGGGGAATCCAACAGTTCTGCCCGGTTCGACCCTTGCTCTGAATACCACCCTTCGCACCACTGACTAATGCCTGACGAAACTTGGTAGAGGCCACTTTTTTAAGCGCGGAGATTTCCTGATCTGTTAGAAAATTATCAAAGACCACGATATAAGGGGTTTTATTGAGTTCAAACTCGGCGGGGAAATCGTCTCTTAGTTGGATGGTCATGGGGCACCTTTTTGTTATCGATATAGAATTAAAGGTTACACGAGAGCTATAGAGGGCTCAAAATGAAATTTTAAATAAAAAGGCCCCGCCATCTGGCGGGGCCTTCGGGATAACTCCCGTTCAGCTTATTTATTCAGCATAGTTAATCGTAACGCTGTGAATGACAACACTCCCCTCCCGAGTAGCTCCGGAGTCACCCGGCGCCTGAATACCCACCTGTACTCCAGCATCGTGGGCTATATTCCAGCCAGAAGCGGGTATAGTATAAGTGAAGGTACCGCTAGACAAAACACTATTGTCTATCCAGCCATTGCTAAATTCACCAGCCCATACCGACTTCTCCTGGATAAAGGCTTGCAAAGAATAGCCCGCATCCAGATAGGTACTGTCAACTGTAAACTCATATTCAATGGTCGCACTGTTGAAGTTTACTGGGCTAACAACATCAAATACTGCACCGCCTCCTTCAACAGTAGGGGTGAGTTCGACTCCATTGGCGACATACTCAATAGCCCCCGAATTATTCCCTCTCCAACTATTTTCCATATCAACATTTACAGTACTGCTAGGCTCCGGGGGATCTGCGAGTACAGCCTTGGTAACACTGACGGAGCCTGTCACCGTATCCCCATTAGTATGCATACCTGCTTTGAAACCAGTATCATCGGTAATATTCCAATCTGGCTCATCAGGAATTACACAACTAACCTCCACTTCAGTTGTAGAGACATCGGCATTTCCAATCCAGCACCACTCACCTGGACTTCCATTCTCTGAAAGAGATTGAATAAATGGTTGTAAATTGGCTCCACTACCCTTGTAATCGGATGAGGCACTGTAAGTTAAGGTCAGCACTTTTCCACGTAGATCCATAGGGGTTTCAGCTCTAAAATACAGCTGCTGACTTGATGCATTAGGTTCGTATGAGTACCCACCTGAAATAGAAGAAAAGTTCGTCCCCTCATCGCTGGTCCAGCCCATATCGAAGCTCACGTTTCCTGAACTATCAATGGTTGCAAACTCTGGTTCCGGCTCTGGCTCAGGTTCCGGCTCTGGCTCAGGTTCCGGCTCTGGCTCAGGTTCCGGCTCTGGTTCAGGTTCCGGCTCTGGTTCAGGTTCCGGCTCTGGCTCAGGTTCCGGCTCTGGCTCAGGTTCCGGCTCTGGCTCAGGTTCCGGCTCTGGCTCTGGCTCTGGCTCTGGCTCTGGCTCAGGTTCCGGCTCGGGTTCCGGCTCTGGCTCAGGTTCCGGCTCTGGCTCTGGCTCTGGCTCTGGCTCAGGTTCCGGCTCTGGCTCAGGTTCTGGCTCGGGTTCCGGCTCTGGCTCGGGTTCCGGCTCTGGCTCAGGTTCCGGCTCGGGTTCAGGCTCTGGCTCATTTTGAGTTGGGGGATTATTATCGTCGTCGCTGCCTCCACAGGCGGTTAGGCCCAGGGTGGATAAGGCGAGCAGCATAATGAATATGCGGTATAACATTAGACTTACCTCATTGTTATTATTGAATCTCCGATGACTTTACTGCGACAAAAACTTATGCCTTTTACTTGGCGTGAATTATTGTTTCGTCGAGCAGCAGAAAACTTACCATCATATTTTCGATCTGACTATATGATGCGGAGGTGAAGGTTAAGGAATGTATATGGCGCGAGTATCAATACCACCTTTCAGGTATGCCGTGACTTGTTGCCCCAAGGATTCATCAACAGCAATTTACCCTTTAAATACAGATACTTATATAACAAATATAAGCTTTTGAGGGGGTTCATTAAAACCGAGGGTGTTATGTTATCGGTTACTTGAAAATGTTAAGATTTATTTGAAATATAAAGGTTACTCTATATTTCAAATACCCTTTTAATGTTTTTACTTATAAAAATACTTTAATATATAGCCATTATTTTGGCTTCACACAGCGCTAAAATATGAAACTTGTCTATACCCACGAGAACAAACTTCTTGTCGAGAATACGGCAAACCTGCTGCGCCAAAAGGGCATAGAATCGACCCTTGAAAATGAGTTTGCCGCCGGTGCTATGGGTGAGTTATCACCCCTACAAACCTGGCCGGAGCTTTGGGTGAACGAGGGCGATTACCTCCATGCTAAAGGCATTATTGCTCAGCTAGCTGAGACCGCTATGGGGGCCCCTTGGCAATGCCCAGCGTGTAGCGAAGAAAACGACGCCAGCTTCGAGCTATGCTGGAGCTGCCAGCAGGAAAAGCCATAACTGGAAAACGTCGGCGGCGTGTTAGGCCACTAAAAAACGAATCCCCACCACAAAAAGCAATACCGCAAACAATTTTTTAAGAAGTTTAGCGTCCAGCGAATGGGCCAATTTCGCTCCAACTCGGGCGCTGGGCACACTGGCAATAGCAATGCCCAGCACCGCTGGCCAGTATACGTAACCGGTACTCCATGGGGGTAAGTTCGGGTGATTCCAGCCCGCAACTATATTGGTAATGGTTGCCACAAGCGCAATGGGTAAACCGCAGGCGGCGGAAGTTGCCACAGCGTTTCGCATACTAACCCGCAACCAGGATAAATAAGGCACGGTAAAAGTACCGCCGCCAATGCCGAACCAGGACGAGCCAAACCCTATCACCCCGCCTGCAACCCCTAAACCGACTGCACCCGGTTCACTTCCCTCGCCCGGCGGCTGCCAGTTAAGCAGCATTTTGATCGACAGCAGTAACGCGAATACACCGATCAGCTTTTGCAGCACGGGCCCGGGTACCGAGGAAATAAAGAACACCCCTATCGCCGTACCGGCCACAAGGCCCAGTGCCATCAGCTTAACGATTCGCCAAATAACCGCGTTGTTACGGTGGTGCGTCCATACCGAACTGATGGAGGTAAACACAATACTGGCCAACGACGTTGCCACAGCCATATGGGTAAGCACGTTCGGCGAGACACCGGCGCCGATAAAGCTGAAAATAAGTACCGGCACAATCACCATACCGCCGCCAATGCCAAATAACCCCGCAAGCAGACCGGCGAAAGCGCCCACCAATAAGTACATCAAAAACAGGAACATGGATCCCCTTAAAATCAAAATCCCGAATCCGCCTCAGCCACGCCCACCAGGCGGGGCGCTGAGGGCGTTTACTAGCAAGCCGTTTCAGCTGATAACTCTTGACGCACGATTTGTGCACCCGCACTCAGGGCATTCAGTTTACCTCTGGCAACCTGTCGCGGCAGGGGCGCCATACCGCAATTGGTGCAAGGGTAAAGCTTGTCCGCATCCACAAACCTTAGGGCTTGTCGCAGGGTATCGGCGACCTCCTGTGGCGTTTCGATTTTCTGGCTTGCCACATCAATAGCCCCTACCATCACTTTTTTACCGCGAATCAGCTCCAGCAAATCCATTGGCACGCGAGAGTTGTGGCATTCCAGTGAAATAAAATTAATACTTGAAGCTTGCAGCTTGGGAAATACCTCTTCGTACTGACGCCATTCAGAGCCCAGAGTCTTTTTCCAATCAGTGTTGGCCTTAATGCCATAGCCATAGCAAATATGCACCGCTGTTTCACACCGAAGCCCTTCAATGGCCTTTTCCAATGCGGCAATACCCCAGTCGTTTACCTCGTCAAAAAATACATTAAAGGCAGGCTCATCAAACTGAATAATGTCTACACCTGCCGCCTCTAGCTCTTTCGCCTCCTGGTTAAGAATTTTGGCAAACTCCCAGGCCAGCTTCTCGCGACTTTGGTAATAATCGTCAAACAGGGTATCGATCATGGTCATCGGACCGGGTAACGCCCATTTAATCGGCTGCTGGGTTTGGTTACGCAAAAATTTCGCATCGTCTACGAATACCGGGTTTTTCCTGGCCACAGAATCCACCACCACGGGCACACTTGCCTCATAGCGATCGCGAATTTTAACCGTTTTTCGCCGTTCAAAATCCACACCGTTTAAGTACTCGATAAAGGTCGTCACAAAGTGTTGTCGGGTTTGCTCGCCGTCGCTGACGATATCAATACCAGCTTGCTGTTGCTCTTGCACGGCCACACGCAAAGCGTCCTGCTTGCCTTCAATCAATTTATCGCCCTGCAGCTTCCAGGGGGACCACAGTTTTTCCGGTTCAGCAATCCAGGCGGGCTTAGGCAAACTACCCGCCGTTGAAGTTGGTAATAATTTTTTCATGGGTGTCTCGAGTTTTCTAATGGCTTAAACCGCGCAGCTGGCTGCCCAGTGCTCCAGAACGCTTTGATAGGGTTTCATAAAATGCTCTTCGGCAAACTTACCCTGCTCAACGCCCAGCTTGCTGCGCTCCTCGCGGTCATACTCAACCTGAGTTAGGGAGTAGTCACGGTGTTGCAAACTCGGCTGATAGCGTGCTCCCGCTTCACTGTTGGCATTGTAGATTTCCGGGCGATAGATCTTCTGAAAAGTCTCCATTGTGCTAATGGTGCTGATAAGCTCAAGATTGCTATAATCGCTCAGCAAGTCGCCAAAAAAGTAGAACGCCAAAGGCGCCGCACTCTTGGGCGGCATAAAATAGCGAACCTGCAGCCCCATTTTTTTAAAATACTGCTCTGTTAGCGACGACACATTCGGTTGGTACTCAACCCCCAACACCGGATGCTGATTCTCAGTACGGCTATAAGTTTTGTTATCCGACACACTCAAACAAATAACGGGTGGCTTACGAAAACTCTGTTTGTAGGCGGCAGAGCTGATAAAGCTTTTAAATATTTTTCCATGCAACTCGCCAAAGTCTGCAGGAACACTAAACTTCGCTTGATTTTTATTGTGCTCGCGCAGCACCACACTAAAGTCGTAATCGCGCACGTACGAAGAAAAGTTGTTACCCACAATGCCCTCAATACGCTTGTTCGTTTTGCGATCAACGATATGGGTTTTGAGAACCTCAATGGCCGGAAAGGCATCATCACTACCGGCAATATCCATTTCCACCGAAATTATCTCCAGCTCCACCGAGTAACGATCGCCTGTGGGGTTGTCCCAATGGGCCAAAGCATTAAACCGATTGTCAATCATCCCGAGCGCGTTGCGCAGATTCTCCTGCCGGCTCTCCCCGCGCGCTAAATTGGCGAAGTTCGTGGTAATGCGCGTACTGTCCGCAGGGTGATAATTTTCATCGAAATCGATGCGTTTAATCGAAAACGTAAACTCGCTATTCATGATAATCCGCTGCCCTATAGTCCGATAAATCCAATTTAGCTTTCGGTCTTACAAGGCATTTGAGCGTTCCAGTCAGTAACCATCTTGCCTAACGCCGAAAACAGGTGTGATTTATACGCCAGCAAACACATGAATAAAAATGCTATTAATTCATCTAAAGATGCACTTAATTCATACTTTGCAAAAGTACCAGTTTCAGGGAGGCTTAAAGGACGCAAAGAGGGGCCGGGCTGGCACCCGGATTCGAGGACACCCATATATTTGACACTTTGCAAAGGATTCAAGGACATCCACATATTTGACAACACCACACCGCTGAACCAAAGTACAATCACAGTGTGCTCAAGGAGGAGCTATGACCCAGCCACGGAAACAGCTGATTTCTCTCGACGACACCCCCTATTATCATTGCGTCTCGCGCTGCGTTCGCCGGGCCTTTCTATGTGGCTCGGGGGAAGGCTACAACTTTGAGCATCGCAGGGGCTGGATCGTGCAGAGACTCAAGCAGCTATCGGCGGTATTTGCAGTGGATGTGGCCGCTTACGCTGTTATGTCCAACCACTATCATGTGGTGCTTCGTGTTAATAAGCCCCTTTCCGACAACCTCAGCCGGGACGAGATCATTCGCCGCTGGCGGACACTGTTTAAGGGTCCACCCCTGGTTCAGCGCTATCTAACAGGCGCAAGACTGAACAAACCCGAAGTGGACGTAGTAGACGAAGTTGTCGAACAATGGCGCAGCCGCCTATGCGACATCAGCTGGTTCATGCGCTGCCTCAATGAACCCATAGCGCGCTGGGCCAACCAGGAAGACAATTGCACCGGCCGGTTCTTTGAGGGGCGCTTTAAAAGCCAGGCGCTGCTGGATGAACGCGCCATACTCAGCTGTATGGCCTATGTAGACCTTAACCCCATCCGCGCCACCATAGCTGATACCCCCGAGGCCTCAGACTTTACCAGCATTCAGGAGCGCCTGGGTATAGAGCCCACCACCTCAGTCGAATCACCGGCCGGTAACGATCAAGACAAGCCCTTGGCACTGGCCGAGCTGATGCCCTTTGCCGGGAGCGAGCATCAAAACAACTCACCCAACCACCTGCCTTTTGATCTGAGCGACTACCTAGAGCTGGTAGACTGGACCGGTCGCGCCATTCGAGGCGACAAACGCGGCGCCATCGACACAAAGCTCCCCACTATACTCGACAGGCTTGGCCTACCCTCAAAAGACTGGCTTGATACCTGCTGCCACATCGAGCGGCGTTTTGGCCGAGCCATTGGCCCGGTCGCCAAAGTCAGTGAGTTGTGTGAATCGTTAAACTTAAACTGGATACACGGCATTCAGAACTGCCGAAAGCTTTACCCGAAAACCAGCTGACAACTACCCCTCCTCCAGAAGCCTTAGCGCTAGCGGCTAGCAAGGATTCGCGTGTCCGAAATACGCCATTTTCACTAAAAAGCCGTTTATGGCTTTCCACCGGATAGCCTGAGCCAAGAACCGTCGGCTATAAGCGCGAACAGAGAGCGCGTTAATCAGTCTGTGGGTGTCTTATATTTACCGTTAGTGCTCGCGTCGAGCAAGGGTTCGCGTGTCCGAAATACGCCATTTTCACTAAAAAGCCGTTTATAGCTTGTCACCGGATAAACTGAGCCAAGAACCGTCGGCTATAAACGCGAACAGAGAGCGCGTTTATCAATCTGTGGGTGTCCTATATTTTCGTTATGCCTGCCTCGACGCCCATAATACTTCCCACGGAGGCAGCAACAGTAGCAACTATGACTTTTGTACCCTGCTCACTTACTTCTTCAAGTGATTTTCTCAATTGGTCGTATTTTGAATCACTCCTGCATATCAAAGTGAAAATTTCATGTTTGACCTGCTTCCAATAGCTTTTTGGAGGCCTCGATTCTTTTTCTTGTTTGGCTCGGGCAATAAAAACTTCTTTGTCGCCAGCGGCGGCCATAGGTTTGGATAACCCTTCTCTGTACATAAAGATTGCAGCATCTTCTGGATCATCTTCATATACGAACAAGGCTGGAGCCATATACTTCAACTCTGTTTCAGATAATCCTGCTATCCAGTTATTCATGATCTTCCTAATTGATTACACGTAACAGCTAATTCATCAGCATGGTCAGATACACACATAATGTCTATATCTGACCATATATTCCTATATAGACATGTCTGAATATGAATGCGCAAGAAACTGCTGGGGCGATTATCCTTTATTCGCTATTTTTAACAGACCGCTAAAGGCTACCTCTGAACAACAAGCAACTCGGAAACATTAAAATGATGGGCATGCGTCAATGATGAGATACTGCCCTGTATGTCCCCAGCCTCCTGGCTACGCCAATGTTTTATAGTTGTACTGCGTAACAACAATAAACGCATGTTTTGATGAAGAAAATAGTGCCATAGGCCAGCCCGTTTAGCAACGGGCTGGCGTCGGACGTTTACATCTGAGCCGAACAATCGTCCGCTACGAAGCGCCGCTTTTGGCCCCCGTATATCCCGCCGAACGGAGGCCTGCTTATTGGGGGTACGCGCACAGGACGTGCGCACAAGCATCGACAGGCCATGGACGGCCTGTCGATGCGGCCCCCAAAAACAGGTCGGAGTGAGGGAACCCGCAGGGCGGGATCTCCGGGGTGAGTTTCTTGGCTACTTCTTTACTCATCTAAAGAAGTAGCTCGCAACGCCCGGCGACCCGGGCAAAAAACCTACAGTTGCGGCAAAAAATTCAAAGTATAATTCCGCGTAGTCACCACCACATCATCCCTTGCCGGAAAGGTAATCAACTTAACCCGCGCCAACACCTTCGCCTCCAACTCGGGATCGTTAAGACCCGAGCTAACAATGGTGACATCGGCGAGGGTACCATTGGGGTTAATCACCAGCGCCAGTACTATTTTACCCTGCAACGCGGGGTTGCTGCGCAGGGCGCGGCGGTAGTAACGGTCCAGCGCGCTGGCGTGCTGGCTCATGACCTGCCGAATTTCTTCGTCGCTGCGCTGGCCACGGCTTTTGCTTTTCTCGGGCTGGGTTGAAGCCACGGCATCTTCGCCGCCCAGCGGGCTTTCAACCTGGGTAGTTTCGCGCCCCGACAGAGCCACGCCGCCGGTATCGGTGGAAAGCTCGGCGGTGTTAATGCCGCCACTATCGGCTTGGGCGTTGCTGGTAATGAGGTCGCGCTGGGTTTGCTCGGCTTCGGCCTGGCCCCGGGTAATGTCATTGCTGGCTACGGCCTGGGTGTCGATGGCCTCGCGCATATCGCTCAGGGCATCCTGGAATTGCAGCACGCCGGTGGTTTTGGCTTTTTCCCGCGCTTTATCCACTTCAGTGACCGGTTCTGGTTCGGGCTCGGGCGTTTCTTCGGGTTCTGGTTCCGGTTCGTCTTCGGGCTCAGGTTCCGGTTCGGGTTCTGTTTCTTCTTCAGGCTCCGGCTCCGGTTCCGGCTCGGGTTCAGGTTCCGGCTCTGGCTCCATCTCCTGCTTTTCCAGCAGTACCCGCGCCAGCTGCGGGGGCAGCTCTTCTTTTTCTTCGCGCTCGATTTCTGGCAGGTTAATCAGCGGTATGGTCACCCCCAGCACGACAAATATTGCCACGGCGCCTACAAGTATTTTGCCAAAGCGCGAGTCGTCGGCGGCGCTGCGATTAAAGGGTGACGAAAGCTCGGGGTTACGGCGGGCCATTACCGGGCGGCCCCCTCAAGCGCTTCGCCGCGCTTGTCGGCGGTTTTATTAACCGCCAGGGAAATATCGCGGTAACCCGCCTGGGCGCAGGTGTTCATGACCTGTTTAAGCAGCGTATAGGGAATGGCCTTATCGCCCATAATGGTAATGGGCAGGCCCTTGGCCTGTTGCTCGGGGGTGATGTTGCGGCGCGAGGCGCGGTATTCCAGCTCGGTTAACAGCGGGGTAATTTCCGCGTCCTCGCCAATGCTGGCGATGTCGGTTACCGGGCGGCCGCCCACCAGAATATTCTGGTCGTTTACCATGACCACCAGAGTGGTCTCGGGCACGGTGTCGGCGATAGAAGCCGGCAGCTTAATGGATTTATCGTTGGTTAGTACCTCAACGTCGGAGGAGTTCACCAACAAAAAGAACACCAAAATGGTGAAGATATCCATCAGCGACACCAGATTCAGCTTGGGCACATTCTGGTTGCGGCGATGGTGCTTGGCCATACGTTTGGCGCGCAGCGATTGCTTCATGGCGCACCTCCGGTAACGGTGTCGCAGGGCACCTGATCGCGCAGCGGATCATTCTCGGGGGCATCGCCCAAAGACACATCGGGGAAGAGCGAGGCGTCCACCACGTTTGCCGCTACCACCGCTTTAAACGAGCGCACCGCATCCATGGTGCTGACAATGGTCTGGTAATCGGTATCGGGCTGGGCGAGCAAAACAATGTCGTTTTTCTCGATTTGATACTCGTCTTCCAGGCGCACCTTAATCTGCTGCAGGGCTTCGTTCAGTTGGGTGTAGTTATGGCTACCGGCCAGCTCGCCCTCTGGGTGGGGGCAGACCGAAAAGGCGCGGTTACCCGCCGGATGGTTAATTCCGAGATAATCGGGGTAAATAACCACCTCTAAAAAGTCCATGTCTTCGGTTTCTGTCGCACTGCTGGACGAGGCCGAATCGGGTAGATTCAGCTCCAGCACGGTAATGCGCGAGAACACCATGCTCAGCAACAGCACCGGCACCAATACGATCATCAGATTCATAAAGGAGGTGATGTTGAGCTCGGCTTCCTCGTTGTGGCGCCGTCTTCTAAAGCGCATGAGCCCGCCTTAAACGCCCGCCTTGGGGGCCGCCTGGGCGGCGGGTTTGGCTGGGGCCTTACCGGTTAGCAGGTTCAGGCATTTCACCCCGGTCATTTCCAGCGAATCCACAAGCTCGGTGGTTTTGGTTTGCAGCATGGCGTGAAACAACAAAAGCGGAATGGCGGAAATAAGACCAAAGGCGGTGGTGTTCATGGCCACCGAAATACTGTTAGACAGCAAGGTCGCTTTCTCGGCCGGGTCGGCCTCGGCGACGGCGGTAAAGGCGGCGATTAGGCCGATAATAGTGCCCAGCAGCCCGAGCAAGGTGGCGATATTGGCAAGGGTGGCGAGATAGGGCGTGCGCTTTTCCAAGCGGGGCATGGCCTCTAACACGCCCTCTTCCATGGCCAGCTCGATATCATCGCGGTTGCCCGACTGGCCCATGCGCGCCACCCCGGCGGCGACAATGCGCGCGATGGGCGCGTCATCGGAGCGGCCCATTTGCACCGCGCCCTGATAGTCGCGCTTTCTAAGCAGCGGCATAACCCGGTTAAACGCATTGGCATTGGCGCGCTTGGCGGCGCTAAGCACTAGGTAGCGTTCTACGGCAATCACCAAACCAATAATCAGCACCAGCGCAATGGGGTACATAAAAGGTCCGCCGTTTTGAAAAAAACGTACGATCGTCGAGAAAAAATCCATAGTCTTTTTACCTTATTAATGACTCGCTGCAGCCGGTTTGACGCCGACCCATTATGCCTTAATTTTCCAGCTCTGTTTGTGACTGCGCTGGGCTTTTTACTTCAGTATTTTCCGAAGGCGCCTCAACGTCATCTAACAACTTTAATTCCCGGGTTAACTCCGAGCGCTCCAAGTGTTGATAAACCGCCGCGGATTGATCGCGCACCACATCATACTTGAGTGTGGGACTGTCGAGCGTTTGCCAGGGCACAATATACAATACCTGAGGTTGCTCCTGGTTGCCGGTAATGTTGCTTTGCAGGTTATCGTCCTGCCCCACGGCCAGCGCGGGTACCAGTACCAATCCATACAATATTTTGTTCACACGCCCTCCCCGGCTTTGATGCGCCTTTGCAAATCGATAATCCAACCGTTCAGCGTCGCATTCGGCTCGCCCTGGGTTTGCTCGATAATAATTTGCGCGGCCTGATAGTGTTCCAACGCTTCGGGCCAGTCGCCGGTGTAAATATCCAACAAAATGCCCAGGTTTTTGTGGGCGGCGACACTGTGAGGCCAAACCTCCAAAGCCTGCTCGTAGTTGTTTTGCGCCTGCGTGAAGTTACCCTCGCGCCGCTCCAGTGCGCCCAAATGGTTGTAGGCATCTACGTTTAAGGGGTTGGCGGCCAGCGCGCGTTCAAACGCGGCGCGGGCCTGGCCGGGCTCGTTAAGTTGTACCCAGACAATACCCAGGTTTAACCAGGGACCGGACAGTTCCGGCGCCTGAACCACCAACTGCTGCAGGGTTTGGCGCGCGCCGCTCCACTGCGCGTTTTGCATTTGCCGCTGGGCGCGGGCAAAGGCGCTTTGGACATCGGCGCTGACGTTGGGTGCAGGCGAGTCTAAATAAGGGTTACGGGTGATAGGGCCTGCGGGTAAAGCCGAATTATCAAACTCGGGGACTACCGCCTCGGCGTCGGTGGGTTCGGGCACGGGCGCTTTTTCGGGCGCACTGGAACAACCGATCAGCAGCAACCCCACGATAAGTGGCGCAAACCATTTAGCGAATCTCACGGGCCACCTCCACGGTCTGTTCTTGTTTGCCGTAACGCGCGGGCAAAAGTTTAGCCAGCGAGTCGATACTGGCCGCGACCCATTCATCGTAAATACCGCCCCAGCTGCGCTCGGCGTTGGCCTTGTGCAGGTCGATGGCTTTTTCCTCGAGGGGGAAGACCTGCTCTTCCAACAGAATATCGTACTGTTCCAGCTCCAGGGCGTTAAGATTATCCGGGCGTTCGGAGTCCATTAAATCCCGCGCCAGCGAGGTATAAATCTGGCCGATAAAATAATTGGCGCGGGTGGTAAAGTCGGCCACCTTAAAATCCAACACTCGCTGCTGTGCCGCCAGGGCGTCATCCAGGGCGGCGCGCTTATTCCCCAGGCTTTGTTTAATGGGCAGGGTTAAGGCGATATTTTTAAAGCGGTTGTACGGGGCCTCGGCCAGGGTGGCGGCGGCCTGGGCACCCAAATACTGGCTGCGCTCGGTGGGGTTGGCGCGGGCGGTTTTAATAATCCGGTCGAGCCAGAAGTCCCGGCTTTGGACATCGCCGACCTCGTTGTACAACTCGGACAAACGCAGCTCGACCTCTAACCGATCGGTCACCGGCTCGGCGTAGGTGTGTGCATAGTCGCGGTAGTGATCGCGCGCGCCCTGCCAGTCGCCGTCTTTATCGTAGTACTCGGCCGCGCTAAGCAGTGATTGCCGCCCCAGCTCAGTGCCGGAATTGGCCGTCGCCTGTTCGCTTAGCAGGGCGGCGGCCTGGGACCAATCTTCCTGCGCCTCGTAAATCACAATCAGTTTAGCGGGTAAGCGTGTACCCAGCTCGTGGCCCGGGTAACTGGCATTAAACTCGGTCAGCAGGCTTTCGGCCTGGGCGTAATCACCCGCCATTTGCGCGGCGTGGCCGGCGTCGAACAACGCGGTGGCAGCGATGTCGGTAGCGGGTAATTCGCGGTGAATCCGCAGCAGCAGATCAATGCCTGCGGCGGTTTCCCCGGCGGCCAGTTGCGCCTGGCCCTGCTGGTAAATACTGGCGGCAATACGCTCGTGAATCTCGGCGGCGGTGGGGGCGCCCGACTGCTGACCATACTCAGTGTGCAAATCCAGCGCTTGCCAATAGGCCTGTTCGGCGGCTGGGTAATCTTCTTGCGCAAAGCGCGCGTGGGCCAGGGTTAGCCAGGCGGTGTAGCGCGAGTCGCCACCCGGCTCGGGCTGCCAGTCGATAACCTGCTGAGCAACGGTCGCGGCGCGGTGATAATCCTGCTGCTGCAACAGCTCGGGCGCGGTTTGGGTAAGTACCGCCAGGGCGCGGCTGTCATCCGGGTAAATGCGCGCAAACTGCAGGGCGTTATCAATTTTGCGCTCTTGCCACTGCCACAGCTGGCTTTGCACTGGCTCGTCGGCGAGCGTTGAGGTGGCCAATGGCTCGCCCTTGCTGGCGCGCTCCACCAGTGTTTGCGCCAAGAGTACCGAGCTGTAACCCGCCTCGGCGCCGTAGTCTTTGTCAATGCGGTCAAACGCAACTGTCTCGTAGGCGCTTAAGGCGGCAATGGTGCGGCCGCTGTCTTGATAGGCCTCGGCCATTAAAAAGTTCATTTCCCCCGCGCGCTCGTCCAGCGGGAAAGTCACAATAAACTCTTCGTAGCGCGCCGCGGCGGCGCTGTAGGCGCGGTTTACATCGGCGCGCGAGGGCGCCTCGGCCGCAGGCTGATTTAAGGCCAGTTGCAAGCGCTGGGCTTCGGCGTGGTTATGGCGCGCCAACTCTTCCAAATACAGCCTTAGCTGGGCCAGGGCCTCGCTGCTCATATTGCGCGGGCGGTTGTTGCGCACTTGCTGGCGGGCGGCCAGGGCACTGGTGGTTTGGGGAATGCCCGCGCGGGCCTGCCAGTAGCGGCTGTAAATGCCGTATTGATCC
This sequence comes from Gilvimarinus xylanilyticus, assembly GCF_024195295.1. Classification (GTDB taxonomy): domain Bacteria; phylum Pseudomonadota; class Gammaproteobacteria; order Pseudomonadales; family Cellvibrionaceae; genus Gilvimarinus; species Gilvimarinus xylanilyticus. The sequence continues at coordinate 347,565 of NZ_JAMFTH010000002.1, forward strand.
ACATAGGCCTCTTTGGCGGGCAGCACCAGCGAGGGAAAACCACCTGCCTGGTAAGCCTTAATCTCGCGAATGGAAAAATCCGGCGCCATGTCCGACTCGGGGTTATTACTCACAAACCGGGCGTAGGTATCGGCGCTATCCAGGTAGCGATCTTGGGTTTGGTACAGCTGCCCCAACTGCTGATACAGCCGGTGCTGGTAGGGCCGGGTGCCGATTGCGCGCTGCTGCTCGGCAATGGACTGGGCGCCGTCGAGGTTGGCGTAGGTAAAACTAATAACCCGCAGGGTGTCGTCCACCAGGTTGCGCTGGTTGGGGTCCATGCGGGTCAGGCGCGTCTCGACCTGAGAGGGCAAGGTCGCCCCAGCAAAGGCCTGATCCAGCAGCTGGGTAAACCGCGCCAGAGCGTCCTCGTAACGCCCCTGTTTGTAGGCCGCCCAGCCCTGCATATAGAGCGCATTATCGGCAAAGGCGCTGGTGGGGCTGGCGGCCACCACCTGATACAACCCACCGGCGCGCTCGTAGTCACCCGCGGCAAAGGCCCGTTCGGCGCGGCGGAACTGGGCCTCGTGAATATAGGGCGACTCGGGAAAGCGGCGCGCCAGCTCGTCCAGGGTGGCGGCGGCCTCTTGGTCGCGGCCATCCAGCGCGTAGGCTTTGGCGAGTTTGTAATAGAGCGCATCCGGCGCGGTGGCGACCGACTGCTCGGGGTCTTGTTGGTAGTCCTCCACCAAAGCTTGATAGTGGGCGATAGGCTCAGCAAAAAATGCGGTTAGGGTGCGGGCCTCTTGCTGGGCTTGCTCGCTGCGGGCCATTTCCAAATCGGCCAGGCGCACCTGAATATGGTGGCGTACCTCGGGGTCGGTGGCCACCTGCAAAGCGGTGCGGTACTGGGCCTCAATCTGGGCCAGGTCCGCCGCCTTAACGCCTTCGTCTTGATCGGGCAGAGTCGCCTCGGGCAAATCCGCGAGGGTGCGGCTGTCCTCCACCGGATTATGGCTGCAGGCGGCGAGCAGCACCGCGAGGGCTAAAGGCGTCACCCGGATCACGGTTGCACCTCGGGCAATTGCGGGCCGTCGGACGGGGGATCAGCGCGGTAGGCATCGTCCAGCAGCCGGGCAATACTTAAACGCGTCTGGGCCAAATAATCGTTTAGGCGCACACGGTGATTGGATAAATGCTCGCTCAGGGTATCGGCCAAGGCATTACCTCGCTCTTGTATGGCCTGCCTGAGCGCCGCCAACTCGCGATCATTGCGCGCACTTAAACGGTTTAACGCCGCGAGCCCGGCATCGATATCCGGCTCGCTTTGCAACAGCGATTGAATCCGGGTGGCGCGCTCGTCCGCCTCGGCCAGGGTTGCCTCGGCGGTGGTTAGCGGCTTTTGTACCTGCCACAGGTTGTGGGCAAACTGCTCGTGGGCGCGCCAACGGAGAATACCGCGATAAAGCTGTAGCTTTGCGGCAGTATCGGGCGGCAGGTTTTGCTGCCCTTGCAACTGGCTGAAGCTTTGTTCGGCGCGCTGCAAACGCAGCCACAGTTTAGCGGTATCGCCCGTTGCCAGCGCCATGGCATTGCGCTCTTGCGCCAGAGTTTGCAAGCGCTGCCGTTGTTCACGATGTGCAGCACCAAGCGCCGCCGGTTGTTGTAGTGTTTGTTGCTGCTGCAATTGCGCGGCGCGTTCGACCCGGCGCTGACGTTTGTCCTCCCACAGCTGGGTGTAAATCACGAGTTTGTTTTGCCACTGTTGCAGTTTATCCGCCAGGCCCAACAGGTCGCGAAGGTTCTGCACCCGGGCCTGAAAATCATCGCTAATCAGTAATTCATCCAGGTAAGTTAAGTCGCTTTGCAGCACACTGACCTGATCCAGCGAAAGCCAGTTTTGACGGGAATGGGTGTCGCCCCATTGCAGGCTGGGGTGCGACTCGGCATCGTTTAAGTGGGCTAAAAGCTCCGATCCGCTCATGCGCGCGAGCGCGGCATCCAGCTCGGCCAATTCGGCGGTGAGTAGCAGCTCGGACTCGCGATAGGCGCCGAGCGCGGCGCCAGTGGAGTCAATCTGCTCGTAGGCCCAGGGCACGGCGATTAACGATTCCTGCACCGCCGGGTCCAGCAGGGATCGCTGGCGCAGCGCTTGCCAGGGCTTTAGCGCCAATACGTAATCGTGGTAGCTGGCCGCCGCCCAGCCATAGCCCAGCAGGGCGCGATTGGCGAGCGAGGTATCCAGCCGCACCCCGCGAAACGCCGCCTTGGCCGAGGCGTAGTCGCGCTGTTCCAAGTAGCTGTAGCCCAGCGCGGTGTAGACCTTATCGCGAATGGCCAAATACTCATCCACCCGCGCCTCGTCCTCGGGGGCATCTTCGTCCAGCATGGCCCGGTAGTAGCTTTGCGCCCGAATCGGATCGCCCCCACGGGCGGCGCTGTTGCCCAAGTTCAACAGTGCCAGATAGCGATTGTCCGCCAGAGGCTCAAGCAAGGGGGCGGCCGTTGCTAGGCTGGGAGCCCCGGATTGCTGAATGCGCAAATGCACTGCCAGCAGGGCTGACTCGTCGCTAAGATGCGGGGGAAGCGCCTCGCCCACGGCCTGTAAATGCTGCCGGGCGGCGGCATAGTCGCGGGCTTGGTAACTGAGCCGCGCCAAATAATAATGCGCTGTGTCGCGAACCGGCTCGGGCTCGCCCTGGCCCAAATGGGCCGAGAATTCGGCGCGCGCGCGCTCGGTCATGCCATAGGCGAGGTACATCCCGGCGCGCATTAGCTGGGGGTAATGGCCGTGGCCGCTCATGCCGCCGCGCTGATTGGCAAGCTCCAGGGTAGTGAGGGCCTGGGCAAAATCGCCCTGATAGTAGTGGTACAAGCCTTCGCCGTAATCCAGATCTTGCGCCGCCGAGTGGGTCTGCGTTGCAGGCGGGCTCGCCGCCAGGGCCGCGGCGCCCCACAGCGTCAGCGCTAGGGCGATACTGTGACTTACAGCTCCCATTGCTTAATTTCAAACACCGGTTGTAACTTGGCCGTCGAGTCGACAATTTTTAACTCTAGCACCAGCGGGGCGGTGGTCTTTTCTACCTGCAGCGACGCCGCACGTTTGTAGGGCTGGCCCTGGGGCCCTTCGCCGGTAAAGAAGGCGCTGATTTCGTGTGCGCCGCTTTTGATGTTGCCCAAGTACAGTTTCTGCACGCCGCCGCGAATCAGTGCGTCCACCTGATTGTCGGTATAGAGTTCGCTGGTGACAAACGTGTCGTCAATTTTGACCTTGACCGCATCCAGGGCGAAGTACTCGGCAACATCCATACTCAAGTACAGGGCAATTTGACTGCTGGGCGGGTAGAGCAGCTCTTCTTCCAGAATAAGCAAATCGCGATTTAGCTCTAGGGCGCGCTGCTTCAGCGTCTGGGCGTCCGCAGCGGGATCGCTCTGGGCGCCGGCGGGCAAGCACACCAGGCACAGCGCCAGTAATAATAGTGTTCGAATCATTGTATCTTCCTGTGAGGCCGGCCCCGCCATCGCCGGGTCCGCGCTATACCCTATTGTAGAGAGATGCGCCGCGTCGCGTTGTGATAGCTATCACCCTGTTGTCCACCGCTGTCTGATGCACCTACTATTGCCGATCAGCGCGACGCGATCAAGGCCCGGGCCGCTCACTGTTCGCCCGCCGCCAAACCATCGCTGTAATGCACCTTGCCCTTACGGGTGATAATCACCGCATCGAAACCGCTCAGACGATTAATCAGCGCCAGCCCCTCGTCTGCGCCCAGCACAAACACACTGGTCGATAGGGCATCGGTATCAAACCCTCGGGGGCCAATTATGGTCACACTGGCAAGCTCGGCGGTGCTTTTACCGGTTTGCGGGTTAATAATATGGTGGACCCAGTCGCCATCCTCATTGATAAAGTAGCGTTCGTAATCCCCCGAAGTGGATATAGCGGTATCAGTTAAAGGTAAGGTAATAGCGACCCCCTCGCCACCGCGAGGCTTTTTAATGCCCACCATCCAGGGGCGGCCGCGCCTGTCACCCAGCACCCGGCTGTCGCCCCCGGCGCTGACGCTGGCGTGCTGCACGCCGTCGTTTTCCAGCAACTCGATAGCGCGATCCACGGCATAGCCCTTGGCGATTCCGCCCAAATCGATATACACCGCCGGGTGCTGGTAATAAACGCTCTGCTCCGTTTTATCCAACACGACATGGCGGTAATCAATGGCTTCGGCCAGCTGCTGAGCTTGACTGTCGCTTGGGGCCTTGCCCGCGCGATAGTCGTAATAACGCCCCACCGAGGCAAAAGTAATATCGAAGGCGCCATCGGTTAAGCGGCCGTAAAAAAGCGACTTATCCAGCAGGCGTGTCATTTCTGCGTCTATTGCAATCGGCTTGTTTACCGCTTGAGGCTTGGCAGCCTCGCGATTGAGCCGCGATAGCTCGCTGGTCTCTCGGTAGGGACTGTAAGTATTATCGATGCGCTTCATTTCCTGCATCACTTGCGCGGCCAAGGCCTCGCCGCGCGCTTGGTCGGTGTGCCACAAGCTGACACTGACCCGAGTGCCCATAATATCGGCTTGCCGATGCACCCATTCGGCATGGGCAACCGTACTCAAAACCAGTGCGGCTAAGGCCCACACAAACACCAACAATCGCATACCGGCGTATCCACTCCCACAGATTAAAAACCTATAATACGAGAGTCATAGCGCCTGTGGCTAACAATCTGTTTCTTTGAGTAGCTCAATCAGCGAGCTGGGCTTGTGCACGCCAAAGCCCTGAGCGTAATCCACGCCCATGGCCTTGAGTAACTGCAAACACTCGTCGTTTTCTACAAATTCGGCAATCGTGGACTTACTGAGGGTTTGTCCGACTTCGTTAATCGCCCGCACCATAGCCAAGTCGGTTTTGTCATCGACAATATCGCGCACAAATACCCCGTCAATTTTTAACGTATCGACAGGCAGGCGGCGCAAGTAACTAAACGAGGACAGGCCGGTACCGAAATCATCTAACGCAAAGCTGCAGCCAATTTCGCCCAGAGCTTCCATCAGCGCAATGGCCTCCAATAGGTTATTAACCGCTGCCGTTTCGGTGACTTCAAAACAGATTTTCTCGGGCGGCACCGGGTAGCGCTCAAAGCATTGCACCACAAAAGTGTAAAACTCCGGCTGATCCAGCGAGACGCCGGACAAATTGATATGGCATTTCGCCAGCTTCTGCAAATGTTTGGGGTGCGCCGCCAAAAGCGATAAGGTGTGTTCAATCACCCAGCGGTCAATTTGATTGGCCGCACCGAAACGCTCCGCTGCGGGTAAAAAAGCCGCCGGCGAGACAATCTTGCCACTTTCATCGCGCAGCCGCACCAGCACTTCGTAGGAAAGCAAATCGGTCTCTTGTTGCAAAGGGGCAATGCGTTGCGCATCCAAAAAGAGCCGATCATTTTCCATAGCTTCGCGAATCCGGCCCAGCCAGTGCATTTCACCTTCGCGCTGCTGTTGAAACTGATCGTTCTCGCGCGAGACATATACCCGGTTGCGACCCTTATCTTTCGCCAGGTAGCAGGCGATATCCGCCGCCCGCATAATCGATTCGGTATTTTGCGCGGTGGCCGAAATAGCCACCACGCCAATACTGCAGCTGATGTTATAGCTGTGACCGTCCCAGCTAAAATGAAACTCCTCCAAAGCCGCACGGAGTTTTTCGGCAACTTTCTCTGCCGCCTCCAGCGAGCAATTCTCTAAAACCATGGCAAATTCGTCGCCCCCCAGGCGGGCAAACATATCGCAGTCGCGCAGTTCACGACGAAAAACATCCACTACCTGTTGCAGCAATCGGTCACCGGCAAAATGCCCCGAGGTATCGTTAACCACTTTAAATTGATCTAAATCGATAAAGCAGAGCGCATGGCTGGTACCCTCCACTCGGGCACGCTTAAACGACTCGCCCAAGCGCCGCTCAAACGCGCGGCGATTGTACAAACCGGTAAGCACATCGTGGGTGGCCTGAAAGTTCAACTCTTTGGACAGCCGGCGAGACTCGGAGATATCTTCCACAATTACCACACAATCGGCCGCACTGCTGGCGCGCGAATAGGTCAGCCGCGCCCATAAGACCCCGCCACCCAAACGGTTTAAACGCTGCTCTACGGTAAAGCGGGGTAAAACCCCGGTGGCCAGCTGGCGACATTGGGCATCGTCAATCTCCCAATCTTCGGGGTGCACAAAATCGCGCAACGGGGTACCCGTTAATTGCTCGGCCTGAATATTTAAAATATCGGCAATGGCCGGGTTCGCCCGAGTGACTACCCCCGCGGCATCCAGGTGAACGATACCCACCGCCGCCTGGGTGAATATCGCCTGAAATTTTTCCTGGGTACCTTGTAGCAGTCGCACCAAGCGCCAGATAAGTAATGAGGCCAGAACCGCAAACACAATAAAAAACACCAGACTCGCCAGCGTTAACGTATCGGTTAACCAGCGATTGGTGCTAGTCATGACCTCGCGAAACTCGGATGCCAGCTGTTGCAACCTTATATTGTTGCCGTGCAGCGCCTGCTTGAGTTGCTGCAATCGTTGAGGATTCGGTGGGCCACGCCAATAGTGCTCTAAATCATCAGCGATACGGGCTAGCTCAAGAATATAGGGATCGGAGTCACGCCAGAGAGAAAAGGCTCGTTGCAGCTGGCCCAGATCGCCAAAATCGCGATAGAGCCAAATCATCAGGCGGGCATCATCGGGATGATTGGCGCCACGAACAAACGCCGCCACCACCACATCATCGGATGATTTCGCTTCCAGCTCCAGGCGCCCGTGTCGATCGGACAGCGGAACGGACAAATACTCGCGGGCGGCTTGTAAATCGCTGCGCTGCCCCTGTTCGGCGTAGCGACTTAGGTGATGAACGGCACCTATCTGCGATTGATTCCAAACACTCAGACCACTTAAATAAGCGCTGGCTGCGGCCTGTAGCTGAACCATACCTACGGACATACTGGTGGCAAGCCCCAACAGAGTCAGCAAACCTGCAACCAACAAGGCGATTTTAAACGGAGGAGCAAACTGGGGTTGCGATCGATCCATGAGCGACGATTATTTCGATGCGGGTGTTTACATTATATTTAAGCATCCCGTGGCGGTGTTTGCCACATTACTTCTAGCCCAGGGAGGGCTCAATACCGGTTTCCAAGCCATCAATACTCTGCCGGTTCTTATTAGCCCAATAATCGCGCACTCCTGTGTCACCTTTTTTCTCGGCCCATTGCTTTAACTGGTCGCGATCCCCTTGATAGTCAAAAAAAGGAACCGCCATACCGCAGGAGGCCTGTACTAAATCCACATCCAATTCAAACACCTGGCGCGCGCCGGGCAGTGGCGTAAAGTGAGAGTAGTACGACTGCCATTCGCTATCGCCATGATGAATAACACGCGCCTGACCATAGAGGCGCAAAATCATCGGCGCCCCCTCGAAAGCGCAAAACATAATGGTCATGCGGGGGTTGATACGCACATGCGCCGCCGTTTCGTTACCCGAGCCGGTCACGTTTAGCCAGACAACCCGGTTGGGCCCTAAAACCTTAAGAGAATCCATCCCTTTGGGAGAGACGTTAACGCGACTATTGTCGGTGGCAGTCGCGACAAAAAACATTTTTTGGCGGGCAATAAAAGTTTGTAGAGGTTCACTGATTTCGCTGTATTGGCGTCCCATAATTCCTTTAACCTACAGAGTGTTATATTCGCTCCAGCCTTTGTCCCACTGGCTGGTGATATCAAAGTACCAGGTAAATTGCCGCCCCGTTACCGGCTCTTTGACCTCGACCACATCATAGGCGCGTCCGCCCTCTTCACGCTCCAGCCCCTGACCAATCATCTCCAACCCCTGGCTTTGAATAAACACCTGCAGCTCGGGGGTACTGGTACAGAAAAAGGCTTCGTCTTTGCTAGTGCCATTGCCCGAAGACCAAATGGCCTCGACCAAACCGTTCAGCATAACTTGATGAAAGCTGCCCGCATCGTCGTTGCCCAGCATTTCCTCACACATCATCGCACCATAATGGCCGGGCAAGCTGATGTAGTTGGTTTTTAAAATGCTTTGGGCATGCTCGGAACAGCTGCGCCAGTCTTCGCGCCCCATAGCCTCGAACATAACCGGGGAAAGCGTAATTTCGGCACCCGCGTAAGGGGAGTAGTAGCTGGTTTTAACATAGACTTCGCGCAGGCTGATCAGATCGGGCAGGGTCGTGTTTATGGCCACACTCTGGACTAGTTCGCGGTAAGCACTGTCGGCCCCCTTCTGAGATTGGGTATCGGGGCCGCTCCCCGTATGGCTACAGCCACTCAGGCACAGTATTAACCACGCCAGTCCAATCGCGCGCATATCAAGCTCCTTTTTGCCTGCTCTGATACCCGACACTGTCCGCAAAACCGGGCAGTGGCCGGGAGGGGCACTTGCCCACACCTGGAAAAGACGAAGCATAGCACGCTACTGCTGCGATGCTGAGCCTGCCATGGGGTTTCAACAGCCTGGGTGACAATCTTTTTCACATAACGCACACGAAATAGTAATGATTTGTATTACAATGGCGTCTTATTTTTAAGCAGTAACAGTTTCAGGTAATTCCAATGCGCGCTTTTATGCTACGTCTGCACCGGTATATGGGGCTGACTATCGCCGTTTTCCTGGTCATCACCGGTGTAACCGGTGCCATTATCTCGTGGGATCACGAGCTGGACGAATGGCTCAACCCCCATCTAAACGAGACACACACGAAAGGCACTCCCATCGCCGCCACCGAACTGGCAGCAATGGTTGAGAAGGAATTCCCCAAGGTAGAAGTCACCTACTTTGAGCTGGCGCCCGAGCCCGGCCACTCGCAATACTTTTGGGTGGCGCCCCGGGTCAACCCGGAAACCGGGCACTTGTACAAGCCCGAGTTTAACCAGGTGTACGTTGACCCGGTCAGCGGCGAGATTATGGGCAAGCGCCTGTGGGGCCAGGTGTGGCCTATTACCGGCGAGACGTTTATGTCTTTCTTGTACAAGCTGCACTTCAGCCTGCACATCCCCGAGTTTTTCGACATAGACCACTGGGGCCTTTGGCTGCTGGGCGTAATCGCACTGATTTGGACCTTTGACTGTTTTGTGGGCTTTTACCTCACCTTGCCGCGCAACAAAGGTCGCGAGCGCAAAAACGGCCGCGGTTGGATGAGCCGCTGGGCACCGGCGTGGAAAATCCGCCGCACCGCAGGGCCCATACGTTTTAACTTTGATTTGCACCGCGCCCTGGGCCTGTGGACCTGGCTGCTGCTGTTTATCATTGCCTTTACCGCCTTCTCGCTCAACCTGTATCGCGAGGTGTTTTATCCGGTAATGTCTATGGTGTCGGATGTGACCCCATCGCCGCTGGAAGAACGCGTGCCCAACGACCACGACGAGCCCATTACACCGACACTGACCTTCAGCGATATCGAGACCCTGGCGCGCACCGAGGGTGATGCCATCGGCTGGACTCAACCCGTGGGCTCTATTTGGTACGCCCGAGAGTGGGGCATGTACCGCGTAGAGTATTTCGCCGGTGGTGACAGCCACGGCGCTGGCGGCGTGGGCCACGAGGCCCTGTTCTTTGATGGCCATACCGGCGAAGTACTGGGCGATTTTGTGCCCTGGGAAGGCACGGCCGCCGATATTTTTGTGCAGGCGCAATTCCCGTTGCACTCGGGCCGTATTCTCGGCTTACCCGGTCGCATTTTAATTTCCATTATGGGTATTGTGGTGGCCGCCCTCAGCATCACCGGGGTGGTTATCTGGTGGCGCAAAGTGAAGGCCAAAGAAAAGCGCATAGCACAAATGCAAGCCGAGGCGCGGCCCGCTACCGCCTCTTAAACACCGATCAAGGCCAGCTTAGCTGGCCTTTTTTGTGGGCATAGACAAGCGGACTTTCAATCGCAAAGTTTACGCGCTATTTTTACTGTTCACCCGCGCGGCAAAGGAACTTAGCCATGCCATACAGCCCAGGTACTAATCTTTTACGTCGTCTCGCCATGGGCGCAGCCTTAAGCATCAGCACCACACTCGCCTGCGCCCAAGCCACCGGCGACGCCAGCCCCCACGAAAAGAAAGAATCCCCCTGGTTGCTGGTACCCAAAATCAGCAGCAACCCCAAAATTGGCACTTCGGTGGGCGGCGTGGGCGGCTACCTGTTTCAACTTGATAAAGAGTCCACCGCCTCAATGGCGGCGCTGATGGCCAACTACAGCGATACCGACTCGGTGACGGCCTCGGGCTTTTTCAAAGGCTTTTGGGACGGCGACAGCAAACGTTTGATTGCCGGTTTGGCCGGAGGAAAAATTCGCAACGATTACGAAGATTACCTGGGCACCGGTCAGGAAGTTTCCACCACCGATGATATGAAATTTGCGTTTGTGCGCTACCTGCAAGAGGTCCACAAAAACTGGTTTGTGGGTGGCCAGGCGGTCTACACCAATTACTACATCGACGGCGAAGGTTTACTCACCGATGAAATTTTCTCGCTGCTGGGTCTTACCGGTTATACCTCGGGTGGGGTGGGCTTAACCGCTATGTACGATAGCCGCGACAATCAGAACTCACCCCTTCGGGGGATGAACCTGAACCTTAGCAACATCGCCTACCGGGAAAATTTAGGGGGTGACCAGGACTTCGACACCTACCGGTTGCAGTTTAAACACTACTTACCCGTGGGCGCCAAATCGGTCTTTGCCTACCGCGCGGTGGGCCGCTGGAGCGATGACGCCCCAACAGGCGCTTACTCAAGCGTGGCCCTGCGCGGCTACACACGGGGCCAGTATCTGGCGCCCAACTCGGTGATGGCTGAGGGTGAACTGCGCTGGAACCTCACCGGTAAATGGGGGCTGCACCTGTTTGGCGGTGTGTCTTGCCTATACGGTGACGACAAAAGCTGCGGCGACAGTGAGAATATTTACACCAGTGGCGGTGTGGGTGGCGAGTATATGCTTAAGCCCTCGCAGCGCATGGTGGTCTCGGCTGACTATGCCGTGGGCGAGGGGGATAACCAGGGGTTTTATTTGCGCTTTGGTCAGGCGTTTTAACGTTTTACGTTAGTTTACCTGCCCACATTCAACTGCAAACACCATTCACTGGTCTATACAGGCAACTTTTCATTAGGAGTTGTCTATGCCCCGTTTATTGCTTTGCAGCCTTACCGTATTCCTTACCGCCTGCGCCAACGGCCCGGATCGCGAGCCACCACACATGGAACATAAGCTTCATACCAGTATTTACGACAACGGCTCGAAGTTGTTTGTGTTCCAGATGTTGCGCGCCTCTGGGCAGGATGGGGCCAGAGAAGGCGCCGGGCCGAGGGGCGGTGGCCATGGCGGGCCGCCACCGGGGGGTAGCCGCGGAGGTAAACCCGGCAAGGGGCCAGACCCGGACAAATTGCTCAAGCAAGCCCACGAGGCCTTAGCACTTACGCTGGCAGAAACCGGCTACTGCCGCGAAGGCTATATGACGCTGGAAGAAAAAACCGACCGCGGCCAGCTGGCCATTCGCGGTGAGTGCACCGAAACTGCGACCGAGGCGGATAGAGAAGAATTTGGCAAGGGAAAGCTGCCCCAGTGGTATTAGCCCTGGGGCACACGCTTTTTAATAAAGTGTTTTTCCGGCGTTACTGTGCCACTGCGCAAAGGGTCGCTCACTGTCGTTATCCGCAAGGTGCTGAAACGGTATTTGCCGTTGGGACAATGGCTGCGCGACCTCGCGGTAGATAAGCGAATCATCAAAACCCGCCGCGGCGGCCTGCTCGCGGGTTGCGGCGAAGTACACGGCATCCAGTCGCGCCCAGTAAATGGCGCCCAGGCACATGGGGCAGGGTTCGCAACTGGCGTAGAGCACGCACCCGGTTAGCTGGTGACTCTGCAAATACTCGCAGGCCTCGCGTATGGCGACGACTTCGGCATGGGCCGTAGGATCGCAACTTGAGGTAACTTTATTGCTGGCGGCAGCCAGCACTTTGCCATCACCCACAATCACCGCGCCGAAAGGGCCACCGCCACTGGCGGCGGAATCGGCGGCAAGGTCTATGCTGCGCTGTAAATAATCGCGATGCTCCATAACGCTCCCGGTCATTATCGCCCAAGCATATGCGACAACTGTTCGGCCTTGGCGCTGTCGTTGTCTACAAAGCGCAGCTGAATTTTCACCAGCCGACTGTCGGGCTTGGCCTCGGCGGCCTGTAAACTGTGGGTATAGGCGTTAAGCTGCAGGGTTTCGCTGCCGTCCTCGGTGCCCACATCAATCACCACCTGATCAAACAGTCCCGGCAAGCCGTTATCTTTGGCGATGGCCGCCGACAACATCTGCAAATTTAAATCGCGAATCACGCAAGCGACAGGCGGCTTATTACTGTCAAAACGCAATTGCGCGCGCAGTTTTTTGGCTTTTTCCGGCGCGGCGGCGGGTGCGGTTTCGGGACTGGCGCCGCCGGTTAGCACATCCACCGAACCAAAGGCGTGACCCTGGGGCTGGGCACCGCCACGGCCGGGACCAGCGGGAAGCTTGCCAACCTTTTTCAGCTGTTTAAAGACTTTGCGGATCAACTCGTCGGGGGTAAAGGGCTTGGTAATGTAATCCGACACCCCGGCCTGCACGGCCTTCACCACATGGGCGCGGTCGCCCTGGCTGGAAATCATGATAAAAGGCGTGGCCTGGTAGCGTTCATCCTTGCGCAGCTGGCGCAACAATTCTTCGCCGCTGACATTGGGCATTTCCCAGTCGGATAAAATTAAATCCATGGTCTGACCGCGCAGGGCCGCCAGGGCCCTGCTGCCATCCGGCGCCTCGTAAATTTCAGCCCCGGGCAGCTTGTCGCGCAGGTGTTTTTTTACCATGTCGCGGACAAAGCTGGCGTCATCCGCCACGAGTATTCTCAACGCCATTCCTGGCCCTCGGTATTAACAGGTGTATGTCAGAGCATAGCCGAAACTGCGGCGCGCGGCTCAGACGCGCCGTATTATTCTTTGCGGGTAAAGACCCACTCGCGCTCTTTGGATAGCTCGGGGGCAAAGCCGTAGCCGTCTACATCAAAGCCTTTAAGGTCTTCGGCCGATGTAATGCGATTTTTAATAATATAGGCGCTCATCAGCCCGCGTGCCTTTTTAGCGTAAAAGCTGATGATTTTGTACTGGCCGTTTTTCCAGTCTTTAAAGAGCGGGGTAATAATCTCGGCGTCGACCTGTTTGGGCTTAACCGCTTTGTAGTATTCGTTCGAGGCCAGATTCACCAGCACCTTACCTTTAGTCGCCGCCAGCTGTTCATTAATGGCGGTGGTCAGACTATCGCCCCAAAACTGGTACAAGTTATCGCCACGCTGGTTTTTAAATTTAGTGCCCATCTCCAGCCGGTAAGGCTGAATCAGATCCAGCGGTCGCAAAAGGCCGTACAGTCCCGAGAGAATCCGCAGATGCTTTTGCGCAAAGTCAAAGTCTCGCGCTTTAAAGGTCTCGGCCGCCAGCCCTGTATACACATCGCCCTGAAACGCCAAAGCCGCCTGTTTGGCATTGGCGGGGCTAAAGGGGGTTTTAAAGGCCTGGTAGCGGTCGAAATTCAGCACCCCCAGCTTGTCCGAGATTTTCATTAAGCCCGAGATATCCGCCGGCGACAGCTCCCGCAGCTCTTTTATCAAAGCGTCAGAATCTTTTAAAAAATCCGGCTGAGTATATTTGTCGGTCACCGGAGCGGTGTCAAAATCCAGGGTTTTGGCTGGCGAAATCAGTATTAGCATAGCTCTCTCGTCGGGGTTATTCGGGCTTTAAAATCTCTTGCCACCAGTTTAAGGGGGTGACGCCGTCGGCGGGGTCGTAGACATTGCCGTACAGCCACATGGCGTTTTCACTGTTGATGGGGTTAAACACATTCTCGATGGCGGTAAAGCCGCAGCTGACGTGAATGGTATAAATCAGCATGCGCGGTGTTTCAAAATCCAGCTCGCCACCCAATTTGGCCACCGGGCCATTGAGTTGATCGGCCAATGCCCCGGTATCGGTTTTGCTGTAGACCCGCACGCTCAAGTTACCGCTATGCTGGACAATTTCAAACTCGCGCTTGTCCGGCTCGGCTTTAATGATATCGCCCCCCGCCAGGCCTTTTACGAAGGCGGGCGAGCGCACCAACTGCACGGTATCGTCAGGCAGTACTTTAACCGCCAATCGCTCAACCATAGGTTGGCCGTCGGGTTTAAGGCCGGCAAATAATTCTATCGCTTGCAGTGATTCCATGTATCCTCTGTGCAGGTAAAATGGGCATTATAAATGCTAGCTAAATGCTTAAGCTATGCGTTACATCAATTACGCCTGCGCTCACGCCCGAGCATTAAGGTTATAACAACATAAGGAGTCAGTTGTGAAATTGCTTCGATCTATCGCCTCTATTGCGCTGCTGGCGGCACTGGCCACAGGTTGCAGCGTCAACCCGGTCACCGGCAGCAACGAGTTGTCACTAATGTCGCCCGAGCAAGAGGTGGCCATTGGCGAACAGCAATACGAACCCAGCCAACAGTCCCAGGGCGGCCGCTATGTGGTGGACCCGGATTTAAACGTCTACGTCAATAACGTGGGCCAAAAGCTTGCCCGCGTCAGCGACCGGCCCGACTTGCCCTACGAGTTTGTGGTGTTGAATAACAACGTGCCCAACGCCTGGGCCCTGCCCGGCGGCAAGATTGCCATTAACCGCGGCCTGCTGGTACTGCTGGATGACGAGTCGGAGCTGGCGGCGGTGCTGGGCCATGAAATTGTTCACGCCGCAGCGCGCCACGGTGCCCAGCAGCAAACTCAGGGTACCTTGCTGAATGTAGGCCTAATGGCCGCCGGGGTCGCTCTGGCCACCCAGGACCACGAGGCCGCTGGCTTGGCCGTGGGCGCGCTGGGTGTGGGCGCCCAGGCATGGCAAGCCCAGTATGGCCAGCGCCAGGAATTGCAGGCCGATAAATACGGCATAGATTATATGGTTCGCGCCGGTTACGACCCTCAGGGCGCGGTAGAATTGCAAAAAACCTTTGTAAAATTGTCCGAGGGCCAGAGCGCCAGCTGGATGGAAAGCTTCTTCGCGAGTCACCCGCCATCGCAAAAACGGGTGGAGGCCAATCGCGAAATGGCCGCCGAGCACCCGGGCGGGGTGCGCAACCGAGCGGAGTACCAAAACGCCATTGCCCAGCTCAAAGAAGACATGGATGCCTATAAAGATTACCAGCAAGCTTTAAAGGCCATGAGCGAGGAAAACTACACCCGGGCACAACAGCTGGCCGATAGCGCGGTTAAAGCCCAGCCCAAAGAACCGCTGTTTTGGGAGTTACAGGGCCGTCTGGATGCCCAGAAAAAGGATATGGACGCCGCCGCCCAGGCCTTTGGCCGCGCCATTAGCGCCAACCCCGAATACTTTCGCCCCTATGTCTATCGCGGCATGGCCTATAAGCAGCTGGACAAACCCCAGCAAGCCGCCGCCGACTTTCAAAAAAGCATGAACCTGCTACCCACCCAGATCAGCGCCTACTATTTGGGTGAGTACGCCATGGAGAACGGCGATCGGCAAAAAGCTATTCAATACTTTCAAATGGCGGCCCAGGGCGATGGCGAAATCGCCAAGGCGGCGCAGGCCAAACTACAGCAATTGCAGCAGCAGGGCGGTTAACCCTGCAATCATAGAAAGCGCCCGCTATAATGGGCGCTTTTGCGATGCAGGCCGATAATAATAAGCTCATGACTGAACACCAAAGCTTGCCCCCCACTCCCGCCATGGTTCGCCATCTGGACGCGATTACCGAATGGACCGGCCGCTGCTGCGCCTGGCTGACCCTGGTGATGGTGCTGACCACCGTCGCCGTGGTTTTGCTGCGACGCTTTTTGGGCCTGGGCGCCACGGGCCTGCAAGAGGCGGTTATTTACATGCACGCGGCCGTGTTTTTGCTGGGGGCAGGCTATGCGCTCAAGCACGGCGAACAGGTGCGGGTGGATATTTTCTACCGCCGGTTTAGCCCGCGCACCCGCGCCTGGGTCGACGCCCTGGGCACTCTGGTTTTTTTGCTGCCAATGTGCGTATTTGTCGCGGCGATCTGTTGGTCTTTTGTGCTTAACTCGTGGCACATAGGCGAAGTGTCTACCGATGCCGGCGGGCTGCCCACCGTGTATTTACTCAAATCCCTGATGCTGCTGTTCGCGCTCAGCCTGGGGCTGGCGGCACTGGCCGAGCTGGGCCGGGCCATTGCTGTGCTGGTGTGGGGAGAGCGGTCGTGATTGAGTTGCTGCCGATTATTATGTTCGCGGTGGTGTGTCTGGCACTGATGCTGGGCTACCCGGTGGCCTTTACCCTGGCGGGTGTGGCCCTGCTGTTTGCCGGAGGCGGTATTATCGGCGGGGTCTTCGAGCCCGCTTTGCTGCTCACCTTTCCCAATCGCCTGTTCGGCATTATGAGCAATTACACCCTGGTCGCGGTGCCCCTGTTTGTGTTTATGGGTGTGATGCTGGAAAAATCCCGTTTGGCCGAAGAGCTGCTGAGCAATATGGCCAAAGCTTGCGGGCGCCTGCCAGGTGGATTGGGACTGGCGGTAATATTGGTGGGAGCGCTGCTGGCCGCCAGTACCGGTATTGTCGGCGCCACAGTGGTGACCATGGGGCTGATGTCGCTGCCCACCATGCTGCGCCACGGCTACAATCCCTCTTTGGCAACGGGCACCATTTGCGCCACCGGCACCCTAGGGCAAATTATTCCCCCCTCTATCGCCCTGGTATTGCTGGGCGATGTCATCTCCAGCGCTTACCAACAGGCCCAGCTGCACCTGGGCGTGCTCAACCTGCAAACCGTTTCGGTGGGCGACTTATTTGTGGGTGCGGTAGTGCCCGGGTTGATGCTGGTGGCAATGTATATGGGCTATGTACTTTTGGTCGCCTGGCGACGTCCGGCACAGGCGCCCCGCGCCCGCTTAGAGACCCATGAACAAACGGTATCGCGTACCCAGCTGCTGCTGTCGCTGGTGCCGGTACTGGTGCTTATTACCCTGGTGCTGGGCTCGATTATCACCGGTGTCGCTACCCCCACCGAAGCCGCAGGCGTTGGCGCAGCTGGCGCCCTGGTGCTGGCGGGGCTTAAGAAACAGCTGGATTGGGCACGCCTAAGCGAGGTGATGACCACCACCACCCGCATCAGCGCAATGATTTTTACCATCTTGATCGGCGCGTCGCTGTTTTCTCTGGTGTTTCGCGGATTCGGCGGCGAAGAGCTGGTGCACCACCTGTTTGACCAGCTACCCGGCGGCACCCTGGGTGCGGTGCTGGTGGTAATGCTGGTGATATTCCTGCTGGGCTTTATACTCGACTTTATTGAAATCACCTTTGTGGTGGTGCCTATTGTGGGCCCCGTGCTGTTGGCCATGGGCGTAGACCCGGTGTGGCTGGGTATTATGATCGCCATTAACCTACAGACCTCGTTTTTAACCCCGCCGTTTGGCTTTGCCCTGTTTTATCTGCGCGGGGTCGCGCCCGAATCCGTTCCCACCGCCGCAATTTATCGCGGCGTTGCACCCTTTATTGTCTTACAATTACTATTATTACTGGCGCTGGCGCTCTGGCCCCAATTGGTGATTAGCTAGTGGGCAACACCTAATACGGGAACCCGGGCAGCCTTTGCCTGTCGTTAAAGCATTCCCGTATGCTTTGATGTATCGACCACATACAACCTAAAGGTAAACCACATGGCCATGCACGGTCTGGACGACGACCCCACCCCCCACGGCGAACTCACCCTGCAAACCCTGTCTATGCCCGCCGACACCAACCCCTACGGGGATATTTTTGGCGGCTGGCTAATGTCGCAAATGGACATAGGCGGCGCGATTTTAGCGCAGGATATTGCCGGTGGGCGTGTTACCACCGTTGCCGTGGGCAGCATGGTGTTTTTGCGCCCGGTGCCCGTGGGCGCCACGGTAAGTGTTTACGCCGAACAAATCGAAGTAGGGCGCTCGTCCATTCGAATTATGATTGAGGTGTGGATTAAAGATCACCGCAACAGTGAAGTGGCGAAAGTCACCGAGGGCGAGTTTGTTTACGTGGCCATTGATGATAACGGCCGCACCCGCCCCGTCGAGCGCTAAAACCCAAGCAAATTGCCAGGTAGTAGGCCATGCACAAAAGTAGGTAACAGTTCGCTGCGCCAAAACGCCCAGCTCTGCGGTGGAAAAACTTGAAATAGACCCACTATTGCAGCATTTTTCCGTCTTGATCTGGTCATTTTGGTTGTGCTCCTTTGTCACCTAACTTTACCCACGGCCCACTAGCTGACAAAAAGCGCGCAATATTGGCGCGCCTTTCATCCTTTTCTCACAGTTCTTAACCGCAGTACCGCTCTTTCTCTGATAGCTTATACTCAGTTAACCACAAGCTTGATTAGGACACCCACATGCTGCGGGATAAGCGCGAAGGCTTCGGCCTGGTATCCATCGCCGTTCACTGGCTTAGCGCCCTGGCGATCATTTTTTTATTCGGCTTAGGGCTGTATATGACCAGCCTTAGCTACTACGAACCCTGGTACCACAAGGGGCCCACACTGCACGTCAGTGTTGGTCTGCTACTGTTTGCGCTGACCCTGATGCGGGTTATCTGGCGCCTTGTTAACCCCAAACCGGCCGCACTGCCCAATCACACCCCGGTCATGCGTCTGGGCGCTAGCGCGATTAAAGTGTTGCTATACGCGCTATTGTTTACGCTGCTGATCACCGGCTACTTAATAAACACCGCCGAGGGCAAAGGCGCCGAAATCTTTGGCCTTGTCACCATACCCGCACTGATCGAGCTGGGCCCCGACACCGTAGATCTTGCCGGAAGCGTGCACCTGATTTTCGCCTGGAGCATTATCGTGCTCGCGGCTCTGCATGGCGGCGCTGCACTGTTGCACCACTTTTACCATCGCGATAAAACATTAGTCCGTATGTTAAAACCCGTTAAAACCGATTCCCATTAAATGAAATACCATCAAGGAGATACACATGAACGCATTTAAAACTCTGGCCAAATCAGCCGCCGCTGCCGCGATTATTACCAGCGCCAGCTTAACCGCCAGCCAGGCCCTGGCCGATGACTATGTCATCGACACCAAAGGCGCCCACGCCGCCATCAACTTTAAAATTAAGCACCTGGGTTACAGCTGGCTGACTGGCCGCTTTAACACCTTCAGCGGTAACTTCAGTTACGACCCCGCCGATGTGGCGGCCAGCAGAATCAATGTCACCATCGACACCACCAGCATTGACAGCAACCACGCCGAGCGCGATAAGCACTTGCGCGGCGGCGACTTTCTGGAGGTGAGCAAATACCCCGAAGCCAAATTTGTCAGTAAAAGCATTACCGACATTGACGACGACGGCGAAGAGTTCGACGTAGTGGGCGACTTAACCCTGCACGGCGTGACCAAAGAAATCACCATTGAAGTGGAAAAAGTCGGTGAAGGTAAAGACCCCTGGGGCGGCTACCGCGTCGGCTTTGAAGGCGAAACCACCATTATGCTGAAAGACTTTGGTATCGACTACGACCTGGGCCCAGCCTCACGTTCGGTTGAGCTGGAACTGCATGTGGAAGGTATTAAGCAGTAGGTTAGACAGTCTGACGTCGGATGTCTGAGGTCAGATGCGGCTGAACGCTGAACGGTTCAGCTTAAAGCTCAGCCAGCCTGCGGGCTGGCTTTTTTGTGTCCGCTGTAGACAACAGCGCCATAATGTTAAACATCCCGCCCCGCTTTCTTGCGCCTACTCCGAGCGTCATCTACTATACTCCCGCAAGGCTTATGTTGACACGACTGCGCCAGGGACCCACGCAATTCATCTCAGAAACAATATCCCCCCGAGGGATTTCCCTTCGCGTCATAGACTGACGACCCATTCCAAAACCTTGCCGTAGGTAGCACAGCCGTTTGTGTACCCAAAAACAGCTTGAAACTAAAGCCATTTATAAATCGATGCGATTTTATTAGGTGACGCTCTAAACAGACCAGTAGGAAGGAACTCTATGATCTCTTTAATCTCGCTGCGAATTAACCCTCGCATTATTGCCACCTCCATACTCACCGCCGCACTAACCTTGCCCTTGACTCTGCAAGCCGATGACAGCGTCCCCGTCACCGATGAAAACTTCGCCTACGCCATGACTGACTTGGCGATGCAAAAAGAGTTTGTACAGGGCGCCGATAACACCTGGAACCACCACCGCAAACCTATGCCCCTTGACGAACAACCGGCGCCATTAATGAACCGCGATACTCTCTATTCATTCGCCATTCTCGACGGCCGTGGCGATGTCGCAATAACGCTTCCAGAGAACGATGGTCGCTATATGTCACTGCACATTATGAATCACGACCATATAACCAACCGCGTACTCTATGGCCCCGGCCGCTATGTACTGCCTGCCGATGAAACGTCAGACTTTTATTACGCCAATGTGCGTATGCAGCTTGATGCCAGTAACCCGGCGGATGTCGCCAAGGTGAACAACTATCAGGATCAGCTAAAAGTAGAGCACCTAAACGGCTACCAACCTGAGTCTTTTCAGGTAACCCAATGGGATATGGATGACTTTACCAAGGTGCGCGATAAATACGTTGAACTCGCGCAAAAACAAGGCGTCACCGGAACCATGGGTACGGTTAAACATCCGGTATCGCTGGAGGCGCGCAATCGCGGCGTCGCTATTGCCACGGGCTTGTTACCCGATAAAGATGCGGTTTATTTTACTGCCAAGCACGACGTAAAAATGGGAAAAGCTTATAAAGCCACCTTTGAGGTACCAAAGCTGTCCGATCCTGAACTCGGATTTTTTTCCATCACGATTTATGGCGAAGACCAATACCTAAAAACAGACCAAGGTTCCATTCTTAACAATAAAACCATCAAGCTAAACCCCGACGGCAAAACCTTTGATGTCTGGTTTGTGCCGGAAAGTGAATTTGGCAAAGGTAACTATCAGAATGAAGTCATTATCCCCACCGCACCTTTTTGGACTTGTTTCCGAGTGTATATGCCGAGCGAATCGGTACAGCAGGGTGAGTACAAATTGCCACCATTGATCGAACAGAAAGACTAAAGCCGTTTTTCGCAAAAAGCTGCCCGAATTTTAGGACGAAGGATAAATAGAGCAGGACGATCTATTTATCTGCCGAGTTAATAGTTCCATAAACTCAATAGACAGTAATGTCATTAATTTTCATCAAGGGAAAGAAAATGAAACTACCTAATCTCATAACCGCAGGCGCATTGTTATTAAGCACGCTTAGCTTTGTAGGCTGCGGCCCAGACGCACTCAACCATGCCAACGCCGCCGACAACAGTGGCAACCAAGAGGCGCAGAAAAATCGTTTTGAATCGCTGGCCAACAGTGCCATGGATCACAATCGCCCCACTGCCGAATCTGCCGAGCAATTACAAGATGAGTTATTGTTTCAGCGCGCCACCCAGGCGTACCTTTGGGCGATGCCGATGATTAACACCATGGGCATGTACGATGGCTTCAAAGAAGTCTACGGTGCCGATTACAACCAAATGGCCATTTGGGAAAAACGGCTGGACGCCAAGACTCATATCACCACGCCAAACTCTGATTTAATTTACGGTATTAGCTGGGCCAACCTTGCCAAAACGGGGCCATTGGTACTCGATGCGCCGCCCAAACTGCAAGGCATTTTGCTCGACATGTGGCAACGCCCCATTCCTGTGGACGGCGGCAAGTTCTTTGGCGATCTCGGCTTGCCTGGCCCCGATGAAGGCAAGGGCGGCAAGTTCCTGCTGCTGCCGCCGGGCTACGACGGCGAGATACCCAAAGATCACTACGTCTACCGCTCTGGCACCAACAATGTGTTTATTTTTTTGCGGTCATTCTATCAATCGCTCGATAATATTCAGCCCGCGGTTGATGTGTTAGAAAAAACCAAAATTTATCCATTGGGAAAACAAGCCGACGCCAAGCCCATGAAGTTTCACTACGCCTCGGGCAAGCGCCACGATATGTTGCCGCGTACCGACATCGAAGCCTTCGAGCAATTAAAATGGCTACTGGATGCCGAGGGAAGCAATCTTGCCGACGCCGATGGATTAGCCATGCTCGCCGGTATGGGCATTGTGCAAGGCAAACCCTTCGAGCCCGATACACACGAGCAGGAAATCCTCAATGCCGCCGCATCAACGGCCTACAAAATGTCCCGCGTGATCGGCATGCAAGATCACGTCGGCGATGTGGATTTTAGAGTGTACGAAGATCGCCAGTGGCTCAACCCCATTAACAATCTCGATTCACGCTACCCTAACTCCCATGTTGACCTGGGCTGGACCGATGCAACACACGGTTTCCGCAACGTCGATGCACGTGCCTGGATGTTCACCGATTACTACTCAATCAGCCCCGGCATGGTATCAATGACACCCGGCAAGGGCGCGTTCTATATGATTGCGTTTAAAGATGGCGATGGCGAATGGCTCGACGGAGAACACAGCTACACAGTCCGACTGCCTAAAGACATTCCCGCCGCGCTGTTCTGGTCGGTCACCTTGTATGAAGCGGAAAACGCATCCGGCCTCGACAACGGCCAACCATTCCCGTCACTGGGAAAACTCAACAAACCCGCGCAAGAGGCCGACGGCAGCACCATCTTACACCTGGGCCCCAAAGCGCCTGAAGGTAAAGAGAGCAACTGGCTCGCCACAGTTCCCGGTAAAGGCTACTTTGTCATCTTGCGCCTGTATGCCCCCACGGAGCCCGCTATCAACCTGACTTGGAAACCCGGGGATATCGAAAGAAAATAATCGCTAAATAGTAGATAAATAGTAAGCCAGCCTTCGGGCTGGCTTTTTTATGTGTACAAAAATTTGATCGATTCACCCGTTTAGCGTAATAACTTTCGCTTTAGCCAAGTTTGCATGGGCTTTTCTACCCAGCGCCAAATAAGCCACGACGCCAGCAACATAAACGCCAGCACCCCGGCTATCAGAGCCCAAGCTGGCACATAGGTATGCCAGGCGTTAAACATCATAAAGCCGACGTTTTCGTGCAATAGATATAACGGGTAAGTGAGTACGCCCAGGTAATAAAACCGTGGGTCGCGCAATAAACCGTTTTTACGTAAAGCCACCAGCGCTAAGAATGCGTAAAACAGTAAGGTGGCGCCAGCGACAATCCAGGCTTTAAATTCCACCTGATAAAAGTCCGTGAGAATTTGGGCAAACACCTGATTCTGGCGCACACAGAAAATAATGCTCAGCAATACCAGTAAGCCGTAGCCCCAGTTAAAACCGTGTAGTCGAATTAAATAGAGTACGCAGCCGCAGGCAAAGTAGCCCGCCCAATGCGGAAAGCCCACAACAAAGGTTGCTACGCTTGTCGCCAGCGAAGTGCTCAGGCCAATAATAGACCCCACTAACACCGCGCCACAAAACCAGGGTAAAAAGCGAATCCAACGCAGCCAGACCATAACCAGCACCAGCGCGTAGAATTTAAGCTCCATCCACAGAGTCCAGTAAACCCCATCCACCAAAGGGACATCCAACCCGCTTTGCAGCATGGTCAGGTTAATGAGCACATCGGTCCAGGGCAGCTGAAACGCCTCTTGGGAAAATACCACCGCCGCTCCAGCGGTTAGCAAAACGCACAGCCAATAGGCTGGGTAAAGACGGATAAAGCGCGACAGAACAAACTTGCGCGGCTCTCCATCCTTGGCGCTGAGCAAGATGACAAAACCGCTGATAATAAAAAAGAAGTTAATACCCAAGTACATATAGCGGCTGTACTCGCCAAAGCCTTCGGTGCGCGGCTGAGGTGAAAAATCGAGCATCCAACCCACGAAGGTGTAGTGAAACAAGACCACTAACACCGCCGAAACCAGACGCAACAGATCTATCTCGTAAAATCGATTACCCTGCACTTATTTTTCTCCCGTATTCAAGCATAACGAGCAGTGTAACGGGATCAAATCAGCACTGATAGTTAATATCTGTTAACTATTGGAATAATGAAAATATTTTTCGTCCACATTCTCGGGTGAGAACACTTCCTGTAACAACACGACAATAACTTTATGAAACGAGTTACCCACGCATCCTTTGCTAAAAATCAAACCCAGTTTCAAACGGCAAGACCAACTGCTCGGGGGTGCGATAACACTTGAACTTACGCCATGGCCTAACCACTTCATTCCCTCGACCACCAGGATCCAACGGTAATGGCCTCTGGCAATCGGCTAAAATTCTTACTTTCTGAAAACGCCGGTAGCCTTGCGACCGCGATAGCTTCAAAAACCGTGCGACGGTCAGCATTCTATTGCCATTAAGCTCCAACACCAAAAGCCAAGCATTGCCCAGACTCATTCCTTGTTCAGAGAGTTTATAGGCTTCTCGCTGCTCTCGCTCGCTCCGTACAAACTCATCCGGAACGCCGTTACCGCTGGGTAGACGCTCGTATAAATTGGCTTCGCTTTCGCTCCAAGGGCAATCCATGCTTTTCGCGTAACGCACCGTCGTTTCGGCGTACTTCACCAGCTTTTGATAAGTGAACTTTAGCACCAAGTCCCTGTGCTCAGGGTTATCAAAATTAAATTCGATCGTGTAACGATCTTCCACCTCGAGCGCCATTAACCATAGTTCATTGCTAACATCACCAATACTGTGTTCACCGCCCGTGCAGCGAGCTATTCGGGCAATGCTTTTCCTACAATCCCGCACAAATCGCTCGTAAGCTGAAAGCCTCATGAAACGTCCCTTTATGTAGCCAATTGAGAGCAAGCCTACAAAGGCGCTGTTACAGTTTCGGGTAAGTGAATCCGCCGCTGCACACCAAAATCAGCAGCCCCAAAAGCACTCTATTTGGCCAGACTTATGGTTATCAGTGCACGATTAGCAAACCACACAAAGGAGTATTTATGCAGTCCTTGTCACGTTAACGCCAACTGGCAACCAAAGTGCAGGCGTTTATTGATTATTTAGATGTGTTTGGGGAGAAACCGTATGGGGAGAAAGAGATTTAGCGCTGCCGCTAAACTTAAAGTAAACCGTCATTTTTAAATGTGACTTATAGTCCGTAGACCTTGCAGCCTAGGCGTACAACAATACTCCTGTAACCACCACAGAGCTGCTCTTATTTGCAGGCAGGAGCCTATAGGCCCTTGATTTGTTCAAACTTCCCCGGCGGCGGAAAGCGCCAAGGCACCCGAAATGCTGCACCGCCCAACAAACGCTGTGATTGATCAATGATGGCGGGCCACCAGCGAACGATTTGGTAGGCTTTATCCCAATAAGACACATTAGACCATTGCTTGGCTAGACAAAATACTGTTAGCCCTGCGCGGCGGATAGCCAGCAAACCCATACATTCTTTGTTCAGATCAAGGGCAGCCTTAGCTGTGCGCCATTAGCAGGCTGCACAGTGGGGTATTGATATAGTAATTAGCGCGGCCAATTTTTTGCTTTTCCAGAAAATCATGTTCTACCAACATCTCAAGATACTTGGTCGCCGTGATACGCGAGACGGACAAATCCTCCATAACGAACTCAATCTTGGTGTAGGGGTGGTTAAACATATTGTTTAACAACTCCTGACGGTAGATTTTGGGCAATTGTTCGCGCAAGCGGTGCTTGTAGGCCTTCATCAGCCTTTTTATTTCCTTAATCAACTCAATGGTGTTTTGCGCTGTATTGGAAACACCCTCAAGTATGTACAGCAGCCAGGGCTCCCAATCGCCAGTCACTCGCACCGCCTGGAGGTGTTGATAATAATCGGCTTTATTGCGGATAAGAAAACGGCTCAAGTACAGAACAGGCAAATTAAGCAGATCTTTTGCCACCAGGTACAACATATTAAGAATACGCCCCGTGCGGCCATTGCCATCATAGAAGGGGTGAATGCTTTCAAACT
Organism: Gilvimarinus xylanilyticus; assembly: GCF_024195295.1. Classification (GTDB taxonomy): domain Bacteria; phylum Pseudomonadota; class Gammaproteobacteria; order Pseudomonadales; family Cellvibrionaceae; genus Gilvimarinus; species Gilvimarinus xylanilyticus. The sequence continues at coordinate 373,465 of NZ_JAMFTH010000002.1, forward strand.
GATGATGAATAATCGCCATCTTGACCAGTGGGTCGGCGTCACAGAGGGCGTCATCGTTAATATACGCCACCAAGTTGTCCATCAACCGGGCTACATCTTCGGCATGCTGTGGTGGCGTGTAGACGACTTCACCGGTCCTGGAGCTTTTAAGTTCGGTACCCGGCAAACGGCGAAAGCCTGCGTTATTTTTTTCAAGAGTTTGCTGGATTGCTAGAATATCTGACAGCCGAATCAGCTTTTGATGGCGCACAATCTGAAACCCTTGCTTGAGAGCGACAGCGTAGTCTTGCACCTCTTTGGCGGCCGGGTTGGGCAGGTTTTCTTCAAACAGGCTTGCCTTGTAAAGTTCGTCGTGGGTGGTGACGATGTTTTCAATCTCAGAGCTGTCCTTCGCCTCTTGCAGACTCAATGTATTGATCAGAATGGCTTCGTTGGGAATGGTGGCCGCCACGCCTTTTAGCTCCGCCAAAAAGCGATGCGCTTCCGCCGTTTTTTTCAAAACAGCTCGAGTCTCCAGCTCTGTGATATTGGGCAGAGGTAGTACTGGGGGCTGAATCACCATAGGTTATGCCTGCGGTTTCGGCTCGAAAAACGAGCCCAAACGATATGTATAGATTTCGGCTTATTCTATACATGTTATGCAGAAATGTATATTTTTCTTAGTTTTCTATACCCGTTTAGCCGGATATCTATACAATCAGCTAAAAAACCACCTTCATCAATCGCAGATCAAAGATCAGCACCGCATTAGGGCCAATTTTATTGCCCACACCCTTTTTGCCCCAGGCCAGATCGGGCGGCACCACAAACTCGTAGCGGGCGCCTTCCTGCATCAGCTGCAAACCCTCGCGAATGCCTGGGATGGCTTCTTTCATGGTGAATTCGTCGGGCATGCCTTCTTTGTAGGTGTCGCCCACGACTTTGCCACCCACCAGCTGGATGCGCTGATTGACTTCGACGGTGTCGGTTTCGGTGGGGGTCATACCATCGCCCGGTTCAATCACGCGGTACAGTAAACCGCTAGCGGTTTCCTGGACGTCGTCTTTGCTGCGGTATTTTTCGATGTAGTTATCGCTGGCGGCGCGATTTTGGCCCGAGGAGCCTTTGTTGAGTTTCTTCTTTGCCATGGTCTTGGTTCGCGTAAAAGCGGGTATTTTACCTCAGCTCTTGCTCTGACCATAACAGGTAGGCGAAGCCGGGTCGTCCCGGTCGGCGGCGTCTTCGGCCTCCAGGGCGTCCAGCAGGGCGCGGCGTAAGATGGGCAGGTGGGAGTGCTCGGGCTCGCGGCTGGCGGTTAGCAGGGTCAGGGTGCCCGCGCGGGCAGCGCGCAGCAGTGGCAGCAGGGTGCCGGGCTCCTGATCCAGCTGGTGGCGATAGGCGTTGGCAAAGGCGTCCTCGGTGAGTTCATCGCGGTGCCAACACTGGCGCAGCCCCGCCGAGGGCGAGGCATCGGCGTACCACTCATCCAGCGCCAGATCTTCTTTACGCTGCCCGCGGGGCCAGAGACGGTCGACCAGAATGCGGGTGCCATCGGTGGCATCCGCCGGTTGGTAGATGCGTTTGAAACGGATGTCGTAATTCATGCCTATAGCCTACTGGATGATTTTTACAATTCATAGGCTTCCCTCCATGGCCCGGCGCTCTTCGTCCAACACTTGCAACGCCTGCGCGGGTGTTAACTGACTGGGTTTTGTCAGCAGCGATACCACAAACCCCGTGAACAATGCCGACAGAACCGCCGGTATCACCGGATTGCCCCAAAAATCGGCGTAAAAATTTACCACCACTAATGACGCGACCGAGGCGGCCAGCAGCGAGGCAATGGCCCCCGGAGCGTTGTAGCGCGGCCAAAAGCGTCCCAGCAGCCCGCACACAAACATACCCGCCATCACCGTCGAAATCATGGTGGTAATATAGCCAATAATGTCGTTCGACAGTAACGCAAACGCCAGTGCAAGACCCACCACCAGGATCAGCGACAGCCGCGAATAAGCAATGACTTTATCGCGCGGTGGCATTTTTCCGGTCAGCAGAATAAAAATATCGCGCAGCAATACCGCCACCCCGGCTATGGCATCGGAGCTGGCACTGGACATAGTGGCCGACAGCCCGGCAATAAGCACCACAACTCCGATGGCCAGAGGCAAAACCTGGACGGCGATAAATGGAAAGGCAAAGTTGCGATTGTCCAGCTCGGGGCTGAGGGCGTAGGCGCCCATGCCGATAATGGCGGGCACGCAGGAAAACAGTAAGTACAAACTGCCCGAGGTGTAAAAGGATTTGCGAACCGAAGCGACATCGTGGGATGAATAAATGCGCTGGCGAAACGAGGGTGTTGCCAACACCCCCACAGCCACCACCAACGCCAAAGATAGCGCGTGCAATCCGCCGATGGATTCTATTGCCAGCAATGATACGTTAGCCGCCGGTTGCGCCGCCATTAACTCGCCCCAGCCACCGGCAGCATCCACCGCCAACACCGCCATTAAAATAAATCCGATAAACAAAATAATAGCCTGCAGAGTGTCGGTCCAGACCACTGCGTGGTAGCCGCCAATAACCACATAAATCGCAAAACTGACAGCGATAATAATTTTAGCCAGCTGTAAGTCAATATCGGCAATCCAGGCCAAGTATAAACCGCCGCCCAGAATATGCGCGCCCAACCAGCCAATGCTGGCAATAAAAATAAGCACCGCGACGATATTTTTAACCCAGCGATTGGCGCCCACATAGTAGGACAGCTCTTCACTCATGGTCATAAACTCGAGCTTACGCACCGGCGCAAACCATAAGCCCAACAACAAAATACCCACCGCGCCGCCTACGCCGTAAAGCATACCGCCCCAGCCGTTGGCGTAACCAAAACCCACCGCGCCCATAGACGAACCCGTGCCCACCATGGTGGCCACGGTTGTACCGATGGTTAAAAAAATAGGCAGGCCCCGGCCGGCCAATAAAAAGTCTTCACCGCTTTTATTGTGGCGCGACACATACACACTAAGCGCAATTAAAAACACAATATAAGCGGCAAGCGCGGTTAAAAATAAGCTGGTGTTCATAATCTTATTCGAATATTTTTGTAGTGACGTTTTCGCGTTCAGCGTTCAGCGTTCAGCGTTCAGCGTTCAGCGTTCAGCGTTCAGCGTTCAGCGTTCAGCGTTCAGCGTTCA
>NZ_JAMFTH010000012.1 GCF_024195295.1 Gilvimarinus xylanilyticus
GAGATTGTGATCAGTATCACCGGCACCGACGATGGCGCCATCATCACCGGTGGCGATACCGGCGAAGTGACCGAAGATCTGGATGTCCAGCCGGTCGATCAGTTGGTTTATACCGATCAGTTGGAAGGGGACGATGTCGACTTTGATCAGGATCAGGTTGATCCCAGCCAAACGGTCGCAGTGGGCTCGAACACCCTGGGCAATTTAGATATTCAGGCCGATGGCAACTGGACGTACACGGTTGCTAACGCCCTTACTCAGTATCTGGCGGTAGGTCAGACTAAGCTAGAGCTATTTCAGATCACTACGGTGGGTGGGACCGAGCATATTGTCGCGGTCACCATTAATGGTACTAACGATGTGCCTACGCTAGAGGCCGTTGTTGCCAATGGTGATGTGGATGCCGTTACTCTGCCTGAAACTAACCAACCGCTCGCCAGTGCGGGCACTCTTACCGCCGGTGATGTCGACGTGCGCGATTCGGTAACCCCATCGGTGACGTCGCTTAGTACCGCTGGTAACACCGATGCTCTCGATAACGCGGCGCTGCTATCCATGTTCAGCGTAGACGCCGTCGCGGTAATTGCTAATGGTGCCACCGAAGGCACGGTTAACTGGAGCTTTGACAGCGCCGATGAAAGCTTT
>NZ_JAMFTH010000013.1 GCF_024195295.1 Gilvimarinus xylanilyticus
CCGATGGCAGCTACAGCTTTGATACCCTTGATGATTTTGACTATCTGGCCGAAGGTGACACCACCAGTGTGACCTTTACTTACTTTTTGCAAGACTCCGAAACCGATACCAGCGGCAAGCCGGTGTACAGCGAGCCGGCCACCGTTACCATTCAAATAATCGGCATAAACGACACGCCTGAGTTTAGCGGTGACGATAGCGGAGAGGTCACTGAAGATTCGTTACCCACTAGCACCAGCGGCACTTTGATAGTGACTGATTTAGATAACGGTCAATCGAGTATTGATGCCAGCATCTTCCCTGTACCAGTGGGTGAAGTACTGGGAAGTCTTAGTATTACGGCGGAAGGAAATTGGCAATACAGTGTCGACAACAGCTTGTTGCAATATTTAGCCGAAGGTGAAACTCGCGAAGACGTCTTTATTGTTACCTCGTTTGATGGCACTGAGCACCAGATTACGGTGACCATTAATGGCACCAATGATGCTCCGGTGATTTCGCTGGATACAACTAATGGCGATAGCGACAGTGCATCGCTTACCGAGAGCAA
>NZ_JAMFTH010000003.1:0-2500 GCF_024195295.1 Gilvimarinus xylanilyticus
GCAGAACGCAGAACGCAGAACGCAGAACGCAGAACGCAGAACGCAGAACGCAGAACGCAGAACGCAGAACGCAGAACAGGGTGTGGGGATTGGGGTGACGATGCAAGGGATTTTTGTTTATTGGTTTTTTTATTTTAGAAGCTTGAATAATGTGCTGGGAGCACATTGGGGCGCCTGAACGGTGACGGCCCGGGATGGCCGGCATCACTATGACCGTAGGTTATCTACATAGATGTAGTGTATGCAGATAACGCAGGAGCGGTTATTTGTCATCGGCAAGCACCACCTAGGGTGGATAGTAACCCACAAGAAAAACGCCCTGCAGGACTCATCGGCCGGGAGCCGATGTGCACAGCTGCCGCTGGCCGAAGGCCGAGCTCAGGGATGAGCGAGTGATTACCTACAGTGGGTTACGAGCGGTGCTCGTAATCGCTTCGCGACGCTAGGGCGCCTAGCACTCGTTCCTACGGAACAGAGGCTTTCACAAAATGGCAGGACTGACATTTTGCACAGCGGAGCTGCCCGTAGGGTGAGGCACAGGATGTGCTGAATGACTTGGCACTTCGTGCGAGGTAGGGAAAGTAATTCAACGTATTCAAAATAAAAAACCCCACCTGGAGTCCCAGGTGGGGTGTTTTATTTAGAAGCTTGACGATGACCTACTCTCACATGGGCAAAGCCCACACTACCATCGGCGCTGAGTCGTTTCACTGCTGAGTTCGGGATGGAATCAGGTGGTTCCAACTCGCTATGATCGTCAAGCAAACAGGTATGGTTTGTTTTCGGTCTTATCTACGTTTGTAGTGCCTAGTCACACAACCAAATAGGGCGATGAACAAAGTTGATTTTGATTTACTGAGGACACTGTGTATCACTCTGCCTTTCGGCTCAGTCCGTCGATTGATCATACCATCAATCAGTCGATTCTGTTATATGGTCAAGCCTCACGGGCAATTAGTACTGGTTAGCTCAACGCCTCACAACGCTTCCACACCCAGCCTATCAACGTAGTAGTCTTCTACGGCCCTTTAGGGGATTCAAGATCCCAGGGAAAGCTTATCTTGAAGGAGGCTTCCCGCTTAGATGCTTTCAGCGGTTATCCCGTCCGAACGTAGCTACCCGGCAATGCTATTGGCATAACAACCGGAACACCAGAGGTTCGTTCACTCCGGTCCTCTCGTACTAGGAGCAACTCTTCTCAACTTTCCAACGCCCACGGCAGATAGGGACCGAACTGTCTCACGACGTTCTAAACCCAGCTCGCGTACCACTTTAAATGGCGAACAGCCATACCCTTGGGACCGGCTTCAGCCCCAGGATGTGATGAGCCGACATCGAGGTGCCAAACACCGCCGTCGATGTGAACTCTTGGGCGGTATCAGCCTGTTATCCCCGGAGTACCTTTTATCCGTTGAGCGATGGCCCTTCCATACAGAACCACCGGATCACTATGACCTACTTTCGTACCTGCTCGTCGTGTCAGACTCGCAGTCAAGCTGGCTTGTGCCATTACACTAACCTCCTGATTTCCGACCAGGATTAGCCAACCTTCGTGCTCCTCCGTTACTCTTTGGGAGGAGACCGCCCCAGTCAAACTACCCACCATACACTGTCCGCGATCCAGATAATGGACCTGCGTTAGAACCCCAAACATACCAGGGTGGTATTTCAAGGTCGGCTCCACAATGACTAGCGTCACTGCTTCAAAGCCTCCCACCTATCCTACACAAATAGGTTCAGAGTTCAGTGCAAAGCTATAGTAAAGGTTCACGGGGTCTTTCCGTCTAGCCGCGGGAACACTGCATCTTAACAGCGATTTCAATTTCACTGAGTCTTGGGTGGAGACAGCGTGGCCATCGTTACGCCATTCGTGCAGGTCGGAACTTACCCGACAAGGAATTTCGCTACCTTAGGACCGTTATAGTTACGGCCGCCGTTTACCGGGGCTTCGATCAAGAGCTTCGCCGAAGCTAACCCCATCAATTAACCTTCCGGCACCGGGCAGGCGTCATACCCTATACGTCCACTTACGTGTTTGCAGAGTACTATGTTTTTAATAAACAGTCGCAGCCACCTGGTCACTTCGACCGGGCCCAGCTTAGGGAGCAAGTCCCATCACCAGATCCGGCGTACCTTCTCCCGAAGTTACGGTACCATTTTGCCTAGTTCCTTCACCCAAGTTCTCTCAAGCGCCTTGGTATTCTCTACCTGATCACCTGTGTCGGTTTACAGTACGGTTCGTTATTACCTGAAGCTTAGAAGCTTTTCCTGGAAGCATGGCATCAACCACTTCGTCTCAAAAGTGAGACTCGTCATCAGTTCTCAGCCTTAAGAGCCCGGATTTACCTAAGCTCTCAGCCTACAACCTTAAACACGGACAACCAACGCCGTGCTGGCCTAGCCTACTCCGTCCCTCCATCGCAGTAATAACAAGTACGGGAATGTTAACCCGTTTCCCATCGACTACGCATTTCTGCCTCGCCTTAGGGGCCGACTAACC
>NZ_JAMFTH010000003.1:7500-351258 GCF_024195295.1 Gilvimarinus xylanilyticus
AAGCCTTGCTCGCCGTGAATCAGCGCAGTCATTTCGCGGGCCAATACGCCCTGAGCCTGGGGGCGGCCTTCGGCGGCCTTATCCTCTTGCTCGATGGCGGCAATATCCGCCAGCGGCAAAAAGGTGAAATAGCGCAAGAACTTGTAGACATCCGCATCCGCGGTCCCCAACCAGAACTGGTAAAAGGCATAGGGCGAGGTTTTGGCCGGATCCAACCACACGGTGCCGGTCTCGGTTTTGCCAAATTTAGTGCCATCGGATTTGGTTACTAACGGCAGGGTCAGGCCATAGGTCTCACCACTATACATACGGCGCGCCAGATCGATACCGCCGGTAATATTGCCCCACTGGTCGGAGCCACCGATCTGTAAGGTACAGTTGTAGCGCTTGTACAACTCGGCGAAGTCGTAAGACTGCAGCAACATATAGGTAAACTCGGTAAACGAGATGCCCGCGCCCTCACGATCAATACGCTGCTTTACAGACTCCTTATTGATCATGTTGTTAACGGAGAAGTGCTTGCCTACATCGCGCAGAAAGTCGAGCACATTCATCTGCCCCACCCAATCGAGGTTATTAACCACCTCGGCAGAATTTTCACCGCAATCAAAATCGATAAAGCGACTGACCTGCGCCTTTAGCTTGTCGGTCCAACCGGCAACGATATCGGGGGTGTTGAGCTTGCGCTCGGCCGCTTTAAAACTGGGATCACCCACCAGGCCTGTGGCACCACCCACCAGGGCAATAGGCTTATGGCCGGCTTTTTGAAAGCGTTTTAATGCCAACAAGGGCACCAGATGACCAATATGCAGGCTGTCAGCCGTGGGATCGAAGCCACTGTAAAGGGCACGACTACCACCGGCCAGATACTCGGCCAGCACATCGCCACCGGTCGTCTGCGCCACGAGTCCGCGCGCCTGAAGGTCTTCTAATAGTGATGCATCGATAGTCGTCATGAATTAGCCCGTCATTACCTAATCTATTGGCCGCCTGTAGGCCGCTTTGGAAGCGGGCAAAGATACCTGATACACCGACAAAAACAAGTCTCGCCCTGCAGATGAAACTTTTCCTCTGTGACGGAGACTAAATCCGCCGAATTATTGCCCCGTCACAAGGGCTCGCACGTTCATTTTTTGATCAAAAGTGTTCGATCTTAGGGGCCTTTTCTGATATAACTAGCGGGAACTTAACATGTGGTACGGGTTTAAAAACTTCATGCAACCCCCTGAAAACAAAGACACTAATGCCGGAACCAATAAGGTACCGAGCTTTCCCCGCGGTCATCTGATAATCGCCGCGGCCCTATCTTTCGGGCTAATCGGCTGGGCGGCTATGCCCAGCGAGACGACGAACGCGCCCAATTCGCAGACGATTAAACTGGATGCGCAGCCCCAAGAGAATACGCCACCGGCAAGCCTTGCCATCCCCGCGGAGCAGAATGCTCCCGCAACCATGGATGCGGTAGAGATTTCAGTCGCCGACACGTTCGGGGGCCCCACACCTGAGCCCCAAGTCTCCACCGCGCAAGCCGAACCCGCGCCCGCACTGGAACAAAAAAGCTTTACTGTGCGCTCGGGAGATAGCCTGTCGACTCTGTTTAAGCGCGCGGGCCTGAGTGATCGCGAGGTCTACACCCTCACCCACACCTGCGATGAAGCTAAATCCCTAACCCGAATCATGCCCGGGCACGAGGTAGTGTTCTACCTCAACCCCGAGGGCGAACTGGAAAAGCTCTCGCACATTCCCGATCGTCTGAACAGCACCCACTTTGAAAAAGATGGCGATGGCTTTAAAGCGGTTCAGGAAATTAAAGAGCCGGAATTGCGCCCGGTCTATAAAGAAGCGGTGATCGCCAGCTCGCTGTATATGGCAGGACAGAGCGTAGGCATTGACGATGCCATGATTATGGAACTGGCCAACATCTTTGGCTGGGATGTGGACTTCGCCCTGGATATTCGCAAGGGCGACCATTTCAGTGTGCTTTATGAAGAAAAGTACCTGGACGGAGAAAAGATTGGTAACGGGGCCATTTTAGCGGCGGAATTTACCAACCAGGGCCACAAATTCAAGGCCGTGCGTTACACCCACGCCAATGGTGAAAGCCACTACTACACCCCCGATGGCGACAGCATGCGCAAAGCCTTTTTGCTGGCGCCCGTTGATTTCCGCCGTATCAGCGGCAACTTTAACCCCAAGCGTCTGCACCCTATTTTCAAAACCGTGCGCCCCCACCGCGGCACCGACTACGCCGCCGATACCGGCACCCCGGTATGGGCTTCAGGGGACGGTAAGGTGATTGCCGCCGGCTACACTAAGCCCAACGGCAACTATGTGTTTATTCAACACGGCAACAACATTGTCACCAAGTATATTCACCTGAATAAACGCAAGGTTAAAACCGGCCAGCGCGTCAAACAAAAGCAGGTCATCGGCACCGTCGGCTCTACTGGCTATGCCACGGGCCCACACCTGCACTACGAATTTTTGCTGGATGGCGTACATCGCAACCCCCGCACTATTGTGCAGAAGCTGCCTAAAGCAAAATCCATTGCGGGCGCCGAGAAGCAGGACTTTTTGGCCCAAACCAAGCCATGGGTAGCACAGCTGCAACGGCATACTTCGGCCAGCCAACTTGCCATGGGCGATACCGATCGGACCATAAACTAATGCCTTTGTATCTTGGCCTTATCTCGGGCACCAGCGCCGATGGCATTGACGCGGCGCTGGTCGATATTGATGGCCAAGCATGTCAGCTGATCGGGCACTATTTCTCACCCTTTACCCCCCAGCTGCAGCAACGCATTCATCAACTATGCACCCCGGGCGATGATGAAATAGAGCGTGCCGGCGCCCTGGATCGAGAGCTGGGGGAAAAGTTCGCCGAAGCGGCCAAGGCTCTGCTGTCGCAAGAAAACCTTGGTCCTAAGTCCATTGCCGCCATCGGCAGCCACGGCCAAACCATTCGCCACCGCCCGCCGGGACAGTCAGCGACACCTTTTAGCTGGCAAATTGGCGACCCCAATATCATTGCCGAACGCACCGGCATCACTACCGTTGCAGACTTGCGACGGCGCGACATGGCCGCGGGGGGACAGGGGGCACCCTTGGTGCCTGCATTTCACAAAGCGGTATTTGCATCTCCCACCACCGCGCGGGCGGTGATCAATATCGGCGGCATTGGCAATATCAGCTGGCTGGCGCCGGGGCGGGAACCTCTGGGTTTTGACACCGGGCCCGGCAACACGCTATTGGACAGCTGGGTGCAAAAACATCTCGACCAATGCTACGACGAAAACGGGGCCTGGGGCCAACAAGGGCAGCTGCAGCCGACTCTTTTAGAGGTGCTTCTCGAGCATCCTTATTTGGCACGGCCCACCCCCAAAAGCTCGGGACGCGAAGAGTTCAACCTTCCCTGGCTGGAAACTGTGTTGGCCGAAATGCCCGTTTTAGACCCTCAGGATGTGCAGGCAACCCTGGTTGAGTTTAGTGCGCAAACCATTGCCCAACATTTGCTCGCCTGTCCGGGTGCGGACCAAGGTGGGGAAATGTACATTTGCGGTGGCGGCACGCACAACCCGCACTTGCTGCAAAGGCTACAGGCGCAAGCCCCAGGCTTTAGCCTGCACACTACAAGCGCGCTGGGGATTGATCCGGACTGGGTGGAGGCGGCGGCCTTCGCCTGGCTGGCCGGACAAACCATGTCACGGCTTGCCGGCAATGTTCCCGCCGTGACCGGGGCGCAGCGAGAGGTGATATTGGGAGGGGTTTACCCCGCGTAAACGGAGTGAGCTACACCGAAAAAGAAGCGCCACAGCCACAGGTAGTGGCGGCATTGGGGTTGGTCACGGTAAAGCGCGAGCCCTGCAAACCCTCGCTATAGTCCACATTGGCACCCGCCAAGTAGGGAAAGCTGAGGGCATCAACCACAACCTTGACACCCTCTTTATCCACAATGGTGTCGTCTTCGGCGGTCACCTCATCAAAAGTAAAGCCGTACTGAAACCCCGAACAGCCGCCGCCTGTCACGTACACGCGCAGCTTGAGGTCGGGGTTGCCCTCCTCTTCAATCAGGCTTTTCACTTTCGCCACCGCACCCGGGCTTACGTACAAAGGTTCGGGGGTGAAAACTTCAGGGGTAGACATACTATGCGACTCCGGTACAACGTAGCGGGGCATTATCCCAATACCAGAGTAAAATAGTCAACTATTACGAATTGGACGTATCGGTGGCTTTTTCACTCTGAACCTTACCCTTGGCAGGCTTTTCTGACTCGCCGTAAACCAGCGATCCATTCACCTGGGCCCCTTTTACCATCTCGATAAGATTGTAGTGCACATTACCCTCCACCACGGCTTTTGCAGCCAGCTCGACATGCTTGGTGGAATAGACATTACCCACCACCTTGCCATTGACCACCACCATGGGCACTCTAATTTCTCCTTCCACGACACCGTTGTTGGCGACCACTAATTTAGCATCGCCGCCGCCTTCAACCAGAATATTACCCGTCACCCGCCCTTCAATTTGCAGATCACCAGTGAAATGAATATCCCCGCTGATGCGAGTGCCTTTCGAGATAAGAGTATGGTTATTGCTGAACGCCATAAAGGTCCCCAAGCGTGTTATTGCGACTGGTCTGTTAGCCAGCCGTAGGTTCGTTCTACCGAATCGGCGCCACTGCCCGACTCACTCGCCACCAACTCCAACTGCTGAGGCTCAAAGCCCGGCGGCAGGGTCAGTTCGCCTTCGATATTTTGAAAATACTTAAAGCGCAATTTGATATTGTTTTCGCTGTAATCCGGCGATATCTGTTGCAGCGGCAGCCGCTCTACCTCTCCGGAGGCGTTGGTGCCGAGGATGTCCACACTTAGCGAGCCGTTTAACACCTGATGGTCGGTGGCAATTTGCTGCACCACAAATTTAAAACGGTAGTGCCGCTCGGCGCCCAGCGCCTGCAGGGTAATATCCCCCAAAGCCAGACCACCGCCGCTTTCGCCCGGCGCCATTAAACCTCGGTAAAACGAAATATCGGCTTCCAGGCTGGCGATCTGGCGGCGCAATTCGATGACCTCGCCACGCACATCTTCACTGGCCTGGCGGTCTACTTCTGAGGCCATACGCAGGTTGGCCACCTGCTGACGCAAACGTTCGGATTCGCTTTGAGCTTCATTTAATTGAACTTGCAGTTGCTCGCGTGACTGACCGGTGGGTACATTGCCGCCGCTCGCTTGCCAGTACCCCCACACATACGCGCCCGCCGCCAGTAGCGCCAGAACCAGCAAGAGCAAAACAAACCTTAGCAAGCGTAACGCGGGGCGGTGGGGTACCACCCGCATGGAATACTGTTTACTGCCTTTGACACTGCTCATTATTATTGCGCCCCTTTACGGCAGCAGTGCCACCACATCCAGACCCTCAGTCTCATCGAAGCCGAACATAATGTTCATATTCTGTACCGCTTGCCCGGAGGCGCCGCGGGTTAAGTTATCGATCACCGCCAAGACGACTATGGTATCGCGGCCCTGAGGCTGACACACGGAAATGCGGCACATATTCGAGCCTTTTACCGAGCGGGTTTCGGGGTGCGAACCGGCGGGCATCACATCCACAAACGGCTCATCCAGAAAGCGCTCTTCAAACAGCGCCTGCAGATCCGGCAAACTCGCCGCATCCTTAGCACGTGCATAACAGGTCGCGTGAATACCGCGCACCATAGGCAACAAATGGGGCACGAAAGTGACCTGTGCCGGATCGCTGCCAGCGGGCTGCATGTCGTGTAGGGCCTGCTCGATTTCGGGCAGGTGGCGATGACCACCGGCGCCATAAGCTTTGAAGCTATCGCTGATTTCAGTCAGCAGCATACCCACCTTAGCCTGGCGTCCGGCGCCCGTGGCGCCACTGGCGGCGCTAACAATCAAGTTGTCGGTGGCGACCAAATCCTGCTGCAACAACGGCAAAAGCGCCAGCTGCGCCGCCGTGGGGTAACAGCCGGGGCAGGCCACCAGGCGCGCGGTTTTGATTGCCTCGCGGTTGAGTTCGGGCAAGCCGTAAACGGCTTGGTCAATCAGTTCGGGACAGCCGTGGGGCTGGTTGTACCAGCGCGCCCAAAGCTCGGCATCGCGAATTCTAAAGTCGGCCGACAAATCAACGACCCGAGTGCCGGTCGCGATCAAGGCGGGCATCAGGTTTTGCGCGACGCCATGGGGCGTGGCGAAAAACACCACATCACACTGGCCCAGGCTATCTACATCCGGCTCGGTAAAGGCCAAATCCACATGGCCGCGCAGATTGGGGTATAGATCGCTGACCGGGATACCGGCCTCGGCGCGGGAGGTAATCACTGAGACCCGGGCGTTAGGGTGTTTTGCCAACAAGCGCAACAACTCGACCCCGGTATAGCCGGTACCGCCTACAATTCCCACTTTAATCACGAATGTCACCTCACATTACTCTGCGCCCAGCGGGCAAAGGGCTCTATCATAAGAGCCCAGGGGGTAAATTTCCAGCAACACACCGACTGCTGGCATAATGGCGTCAGGGCCTGTTGAATCTAACCACCGCGAGGTTGCCATGCTTTGGATTAAAGCCTTCCATATTATTTCCGTTATTTGCTGGTTTGCCGCCCTATTCTATTTGCCGCGCCTGTTTGTCTATCACGCCCAGTGCGACGACAGCGCCGGTCGCGAACGCTTTAAAATTATGGAGCGCAAACTCTATCGCGGCATTGCCACCCCTTCGATGATTGCCACTCTGGTATTCGGCCTGGGGCTGGTTCATTTTCAGTGGGATTACCTAAAAGTTACCTATTGGTTTTGGATAAAGCTGGCGCTGGTGATCGCCCTGATTGGCTATCATCACATCTGCGGCGCCCACCTCAAACGTTTTGCTCGCGACGCCAATCAGCGCAGCCACATCTACTTTCGGGTTTTTAACGAGCTGCCGGTTTTGGCGCTACTGGCCATTGTGATTCTGGCTGTCGTCAAACCCTTCTAGAGGCCTCAATAAGAGCTATCAATGGCGATTGAGCAATCCCCTTCGCCCCCAATTAAAGGGAAGCCATTCCGATTTAGGAGCTGCTAAACTCCAGGTGGAGGTAAAAAGCCATGCGCGAACTTATCGACACCAAACCCGCCGTTTTAAGCCTATCCAGTCACGACCCCAGCGGTTGCACGGGTATTCAGGCGGATATCGAAACCTCTCTCAGCCTGGGCGTACACTGTTGCGCTCTCGCAACCGTTTGGTGTGCCCGTGATACTCGCCGCCTGCTGGCCATGCAACCTTGTGACACTGGCTTTTTCATTGAACAAGCGCGCTCCATCTTAGAAGACATACCCGTAGCCGCCATCAAGCTGGGGCATTTCAGCCAGGTGGCACAAATCGAGGCGGTGCACAGCATTTTGCAAGACTACCCGCAAATCCCCGTGGTGCTCGACCCGGTGCTGCAGCTGTCCATCCAGTCCGGAGAAGAACTGGCTCCCACAGCCAGCGAACCCTTGATCCAAGCGCTACTTGAGCTGCTGCTTCCCCTGGCCACCATTGTAACCCCCGATAGCGACGAGGCGGCCCAACTGGCGCATCAAGCCGACTGCGTCGATGCCTGTGGCCGCGAGCTATTGAACCGGGGCGCCGAGGCCGTGTTAATCACCGGTGCCAAGCGCACCCCCAAAACCCTGGAAAACCGGCTGTATCAACTGGGCCACCCGGCGCGTCTTTTTTCCTGGGAGCGCTTAAACATCAGCAGCTGTGGAGCGGGTGCCACCCTATCGGCCAGCGTGTGCGCCTATCTGGCACACGGCCTTTTGCTGAGTGAGGCCGTGCAGCAGGCCCAGCGCTTTACCTGGAATAGCTTGCAGCATAGCTACCGCGTGGGCATGGGACACAGCGCCCCCGATAGACTGTTCTGGGCGTCAAAGAAGCAGTGAGAGCGCTTTGCACTGCCTCAGCGGTGCCGGTAAACTTGCGCCATGCTAAAACGTCCCCCGCACAATCATTTGTACGCTATTACCGAGTGCCAAGAGCTCAGCGAGCCTACACTGCTTAGCGTTAGCGAAAGCATACTCGCGGGGGGCTGCCAACTACTGCAATACCGCGACAAGTCTGATGACTCACCCAAACGTCAGGCTCAGGCCTCACACCTACAAACCCTATGCCGCGCGGTCGGCGCACAGTTAATTATTAACGACGATATCGCCCTGGCCTGCGAGGTGGGTGCCGCCGGAGTTCACTTGGGGCAATCGGACGCAAGCCCCGCCCAGGCGCGAGAGATGTTGGGGCCGGATGCCATCATCGGAGTAACCTGTCATGACGACCTGAACCTGGCGCAGGAGGCGCTTACCCAAGGGGCAAACTACATTGCCTTCGGGCGTTTTTACGCCTCTAGCACCAAACCCGGCGCTCCGCCTGCCCCTTTAAAATTACTTCAAGAAGCGCGCAGCCGCTGGCCGCAAGCCGTTATTGTGGCCATAGGTGGACTTAACCTTGATAACGCCCCAGAGGTTATATCCCAGGGCGCCGATTACACCGCCATGTGCCACAGTGTTTACCACCACCCCCAACCGCAGCAGTATGCCGAACAGTTTGACCACCGTTATTTTCATTCGCCAGACGCGAGGAGCGTTTCATGAGTCAGTCCGACACGTTATTTGCCCAGGCCGGGCAGTACATCCCCGGGGGTGTGAACTCACCGGTGCGCGCTTTTAAAGCGGTAGGAGGGACCCCAGTGTTTCTCAAAAGCGCCTCGGGCGCCTATGTCACCGATGTGGACGAAAAACGTTACATCGATTATGTGCAATCCTGGGGCCCTATGGTGCTAGGTCACAATCACCCCAAGGTTATCGCCGCAGTGATCGAGGCGGTGGAATCGGGCCTGACCTTTGGCGCCCCCACCGAACGCGAAACAGTGCTGGCTAAAATGGTATGCGAATGTCTACCCGGCATGGATTTAGTGCGCTTTGTAAATTCCGGCACCGAAGCCACCATGAGCGCCATTCGCCTGGCACGTGCCTATACCGAGCGCGATACCATCGTAAAATTTGAAGGCTGCTACCACGGCCACTCGGACTCGCTGTTAATTAAAGCCGGCTCGGGCGCCTTAACCCTGGGAGTCCCCAGCTCGCCCGGCGTGCCGGCGGTTCTGGCCGAACACACCGTGACCTTAAATTACAACGACCCGCAGCAGGTTGAGACATTTTTTGCCCAGCAGGGAGACCGAGTCGCCTGCGTAATTGTCGAGCCGGTCGCTGGCAACATGAACTGCATTCCACCTGAGCCCGGTTTTTTACAAACCCTGCGCGAGGTCTGCGACAAGCACGGCAGTGTGCTGATTTTTGATGAGGTGATGTCGGGTTTTCGCGTCAGCGCTACCGGTGCGCAGGGCTACTACGGCGTGCAGCCCGATCTAACCACCTTGGGTAAGGTTATTGGCGGCGGCATGCCGGTGGGCGCCTTCGGCGGGCGCGCGGATATTATGAACCACCTGGCCCCCAAAGGCCCCGTCTATCAGGCGGGCACCCTGTCGGGTAATCCAGTGGCCATGGCGGCGGGCATTGCTACCCTTGAGCTCATCAGCGAACCGGGCTTTTACGCCCAGCTGGAAACCAAAACCCAACGTCTGGTTCAGGGCCTTGAGGCCGAAGCTCGCAAAGCCGACATTCCGTTTACCACCAACAGCGTGGGCAGTATGTTTGGCGGCTTTTTTACCGACGAGAAAAAAGTGGTGAATTACCAACAGGTAATGGCGTGCGATACCGAACGCTTTAATCGCTTTTTTCACGGTATGCTCGAGCGCGGTGTGTACCTTGCCCCGGCCTCCTATGAGGCGGGTTTTATGTCCCAAGCTCACAGCAACGAGGATATCGACACCAGTATCGCCAAAGCAGGCGAGGTCTTTACCCTGTTACGTAATAAATAAACGGGACCGGTTTCGGTAAGGCGCTCGCTCAGGATTCACTCTGAGCGAGGGTCTCAATATCCTCCAGAGCCTGAGGCGATGCGTCGATAATACTAAAGCCCGCCCAATGCTTACCGTTGTCGTCGGCGTTGCGCACCCACAGACAATCGACTCCCAAGTGAATGCTGTTGCGCTCGTTTACCGGGTGAGACAAATGCAAATCCAGTCGATATAGTCGATCTTCTTCAAAAGGCTGATCTCCGATAACCATTAACCCCTGGGTATGAATATTCACCAGGCGGCCTACGTAAGCATCCAGAGTATTATCGTACACGTCCACCGTTTGCCCGGTCGCTTGTCGCGCTTGGCAACGACTGTTTTTTGACGGAAACTCGGTCATACCGATCACTCTTGCTGCAACAACTCGGCCGAAGCGCGAGCGTTCAAACTGTGGTAGATATTCTCTAAAGCGCGCTCAAAGAAGGGTTTAGCACTACCGGCAATAACCCGCAAATTACCCGCAATCATCGCGCGCGCCATTTGCAGTGCCGAGGTCATCGAGACCTTGCGACCCTGCTGATCAACCAACATATAATTCATGGTCTTGTGGTTATACCAAGCCACTTTAAGTCGCTTGCCTTTATCATCTTCCAGCCAGGTCCCAAACTCTATCAGTTTTAGCTTTTCAATCAGTTCAGATTCCTCGGCGCTCGCCTGGGTAATTTGCTGATTTAAGGTGCCGGCCTTTTCCGCTGCCATAGACTCAAGCTTGTTGCGCATGGGTTCGGGCGCAGGTTCGGCCTGCTGACTTTTAAGGGCCAGGGTTTGCAATGACTTAATCGCGTCAAGCAGTTTACGGGACTTGCTCTGCTCATAGCCAATGGTATCAAAGCCTTTTTGCAATTCGGCCATGAGCTTATCCTGAACATCCAGCTGACGAACCTTATCGGCCTCCAGCAGCTTGGGCTCAATGGTCCAGATAAGGTGCTGCCCGACGGACAGGGCGCGCTCAAACTCTTCCGAATCCTGGCCATAACGCAAAATAATAAAAGACAAATAATCCGACCAGGGCAGCAACAAGAGCAAAAGCACCGGCGATGGCAAATCCCTGCCGTCAATCAAGCGCGAGATTTGTGTGTTGACGAGAATTTTTGCCTCGCGCAACTTTTCTTCGCCGCGGGCTTTTTCTAGGGCGCGCTTTTCCATCAACTCTTGACGGCGCGACACATTGCGAATAAACGCACTAAAATCTAATGAGGTTTCGGCAAACACTTTTACGTCGTTGCCAAAATTCTCCAGTACCTGAAAGACACAGGTGCGGATTTTCTCGTAAATATTGTACTGACTGGTGCCGTCGTTACTGACCCAGCGTGACCCTGCTTCGGCCATTTGATTGAGCAGAATACGAGCCGGATGATCGACATTTTCAAAGAAATCTTTATCGATAAATGCCAACTTGAGTACCGGCGTATGCAAATAACTTAACAGCGCTTTAACCGAATCGGGCAACTGCTCGTCCGATAAAATATATTCAAATAACAGTCCCACTAGCTCAATGGTATGCAACTCATCGGAGCGAGTGTTTGACTCACCCGCCTGCTTTAATTCTGATACCAGACGAGCCGACACCTCACTGACCGACTGAGGCTGTACCTGAGTCATGGGGATATCAGCCAAAGCCTGAGACTGCCCCGCCAACTGCTGTTGCAATACGCTGACCGCCCCCACCAGCGGAGCAGCAGCCACCGCCGGATTACCATCCTGGGCGCGACGCCCGCCGGACGGCGGGGCTGTCCCAGCCTGTGCGGCCAAGCTTCCGCCCAGGTGGGTCTGCAGCAATTTAATCGCACTGACCAATCCCTGCTGATATTCCGCCGGGTCGCTATGAGGCGAATCGGCAAATATCCGGTCGGTCGCCCGGCGGCGCGGTAGCTGCCCGGCTCCTTGCGCTGAGTCGGGCGCAGAGGTCTCGTCAGATGCATCGGCAGTTGATTTTTCGGCCGTTTTCCCAGGGTTGGCCTCCGCAGAGCGCTGCGCCGTAAAACGCAGATTAGGCAGAATATTTTCATCCGCCAAATAGCGATTTAGCTCATCGTAAAATTCCGCCAATGGCTTTATTAAAGCGGCTTCAAAATGCTTGTACCCCAAAACCTTAATCCGGGTGTCCAAAGCCAGCTCGGCCATGGCTCGGCGCAGTGCATCGCACAACTGTACCGGGCTTACCGGGTTGCCTTTTTCATCAATTTTTTTACCGCCATTCATGAGCGACAAACGCTGCTGTAGTGCCCAAAGCACATCCGCTAGTTGGGTATCAGCGCGGTGACAAATGGAAGTAATGGCTATGGTCTCTTCCAGCTCGGAGTTATCAACCAGCGATAGCCCTTCATTGCGACTGAAACGTTCCTGGCCCGCGGGCTTGGTTAACTCTTGGCGGGAAAAATCGGTAAAGTTCTGTTCGATCAGACTGACATATTGGCGCTGTATGTAGGTCGCGCGCTGCTGCAGAAGCTTCACCACCTCGGCAAGTGCGAGCTGTTCTTTATTGGATCGGGCATTTTCCTCGCGCTTTTGCACCGAGGTTATCCACTCATCCCAAAAGCGCGGGAAATTGTGGGTTATGTACTCGACAGCGGTGGCGACACTGGCATCGATACAACGCGCGATTTGAGCCGCAGACAATGGGGAGTGTGCCTCTCCCATTGACCTGCGAGCCGAATCGGCCAAATTGTCGCTATCAGATTTATCCATGCTACTTAAATTCATCCTCCCACCTCATGTGAGACTTATTGAGTCGAACCACCCAATGTTTACTAACGCAAACTTTCGTAAGTATATGCCACAATGTGCGCCATCGCACATAACCTGGAAAGGATACCGAAAAACCACCCCTGGACAAATAACAGTCAATTACACCTAAAAATGCACCACAAGAAGGCCCCCTAACCTTAACGTGCACCATAACATCTCACCCGCCCAGCCAGAGACGATCGCAAAATTGCTGGGACACCCCCAAATACCGCTCACCAAGGCCTGCCGCCGGTACATTTCACCGGTTGGTATTTAATTTGCAAAACATGCGTTGAATGTGTCCGCACTGCTTTGGCAAGTAGGGCCAATCGACAATTTGCACCAATAGAAGGCTAGGGTTCCGGCGGTATTTCACCGTGACTGGTCCGAGAGCTTTCGACCTTCGCAAGGAGGTTACACGGCGGGATAAAAGCCCGGGAGACTTAAGGAATCTTTATGGATTCCCGAATTGGCCTGATTGCCAACAGTGCTCCCGGAACCCAAGTGCAACCCTCGGAGGTTTGTCATGAAACAACTGTCAATTGCAGCGTTAGCGCTACTTTTATCCTTCCAGGTCCAAGCGGCCGATTCCTTTAAAGTGTGCTGGTCAATCTATGTCGGCTGGATGCCCTGGGGCTACGGCGCCGAGCAAAAGATCGTCGACAAATGGGCCGATAAGTACGGCATTGATATCGAAGTCGTGCAAATTAACGACTACATCGAATCCATTAACCAGTACACCACTGGCGAGTTCGATGCCTGCACCATGACCAACATGGATGCGCTGACCATCCCCGCCGCCAGTGGCGTGGACAGCACAGCGCTGATTGTGGGCGATTTCTCTAACGGTAACGACGGCGTAGTGCTTCGCGATAAAGACAGTCTCGCTGACATTAAAGGCCAGCGTATTAACCTGGTGGAGCTGTCGGTTTCTCACTACCTGCTGGCCCGTGCGCTGGAAACCGTGGACATGACCGAAGCGGACGTGCAAGTCGTTAATACCGCCGATGCCGATTTGGTTGCTCTGTACAACTCCGGCTCAGTCAGTGCAGTCACCACCTGGAACCCTCTGTTAAACGCCATTATCGCCGAAGACGACGCCAACCTGGTGTTCGATTCTTCGCAAATCCCCGGCGAGATTATGGACTTGCTGGTGGTGAAAACCGACACCCTTGAAGCCAACCCCGAACTGGGTAAAGCCTTGGTGGGCGCCTGGTACGAAATTATGGGCCTGATGAGTGGTGACGACGAAGCCGGTATTGCCGCGCGCGAAGCCATGGGTAACGCCTCGGGTACCGACCGCGCGGGCTACGAGGCGCAGCTGGCCAAAACCAGAATGTTCTACCAACCTGCCGACGCTCTGGCGCTGGTTAACAGCGACGAACTGCTAGACACCATGCAAAAAGTGGCCGAGTTCTCATTTGACCATGGTCTGCTGGGCGAAGGCGCGCCAGATGCCGGCTTTATCGGCGTAGAGGGCCCTCAGGGCACCTATGGCAACAGTGCCAACACCCAACTGCGTTTTGACACCACTTATATGCAAATGGCTGCCGACGGCAAGCTGTAATACCTCCGACTCGGGGGCTTTGCCCCCGTCTGAGAGCCAAGAATGAAAAGACTGGTTAACTTAACCCCATCGAAGCCCGCCCGCATCCTGTTAGGGTTACTGCCTTTCGCGCTGATCCTGCTGATTTACGTTATCGCCTCGGATGCGCGGCTGGAGGCCAACCCCAGCGATAAGCTGCTACCCAGCTTTGAACAAATGGGCGATGCCATATCGCGCCTGGCCTTTGAACCCAGCAAACGCACCGGCGAATACCTGTTCTGGCAGGACACCCTATCCAGCTTGACCCGTCTGGGCCTGGGTATTGGCATTGCCGCGTTTATCGGTTTTACCCTGGGGCTGCTCACCGGCGCCCTGCCTACGGCCTATGCCCCTCTGGCGCCATTGATTACGGTAATCTCGCTGATTCCCCCCATGGCGCTGCTGCCCATCTTATTTATTGTGTTTGGCTTGGGCGAGTTGTCGAAAATCGCGCTGATTATCTTTGGCGTCGCGCCTTTTATTGCCCGGGACATTCAGCGCTGCACCCTGGAGATTCCCCGCGAACAATTAATCAAGGCGCAAACTCTGGGCGCCAGCAGCTGGCATATTGTCTGGCGCGTGCTGGTACCGCAGCTCATGCCTCGCCTGATCAACGCCATGCGTTTATCCCTGGGCGCAGGCTGGCTGTTTTTAATTGCCGCCGAGGGTATCGCCTCGACCGATGGTTTGGGTTACCGAATCTTTTTGGTGCGCCGCTATTTATCCATGGATGTGATTCTGCCCTATGTGGCCTGGATTACCTTGCTGGCCTTTATTATCGATTGGCTGCTCGCCAAAACCAGCCAGCTCGCTTTCCCCTGGCACCACCAAGGAGGTAAAGCATGATTGAAATTAAAAACCTGTGGAAGGAGTACGGCGATAACGTCGTTCTGGAAGACATCAGTAAAACCGTTAACGACGGCGAGTTTGTCACCTTGGTGGGCACCTCGGGCTGCGGCAAAAGCACCTTCTTAAAAATGCTGCTGGGCATGGAATCCCCCACCCGCGGCCAGCTGTTAATTGACGGCCAACCGATACCGGATGAACCGGATCAAAGTCGCGGCATTGTGTTCCAGCAGTACTCGGTATTCCCACACCTAAGCGTGCTGGAAAACGTGATGATCGCGCGGGAATTTGAGCGCGCGCCACTGCTGGGCAAACTCTTCGGCGGTCGCAAAAAACAAGTGCGCGAAGAGGCCCGCGCCCTCCTGGAAAAAGTGGGCCTGACCCCAGCGGCCGACAAATACCCCCACGAACTATCCGGCGGTATGCGCCAACGCCTCGCCATTGCCCAGGCCCTGATCCGCAAACCCAAGGTGCTGCTTTTAGATGAACCCTTTGGCGCACTCGATCCGGGTATTCGCGCGGATATGCACCAGCTTATTCTGGAGCTGTGGCGCGAGCACAACCTTACCGTGTTTATGGTAACCCACGATCTCTCCGAAGGGTTTTACCTGGGCACCCGCCTGTGGGTGTTCGACAAGGTCCGCCACGATCCGCAAGCGCCGGGCGCCTGGGGCGCACAAATCACCTACGACTTACCGGTGGGCGAAATTCCCGCCGACACCCTGGCCAAAATGCAACAACAAATTAACGAGCCTGAAGACAAAAAAATCACTGGAGAATCAGCGTGAAAAACATTGATTACACCACCACCCTACCCGGCGCCAGCCACTGGTCATTTGAAGCGCGCCGCGGCAGTGCCATGCGCCTGACCGACCCGAGTGGCGCAGGCAATGTGGGTATGTTGTTCTATAACCCTCGCAACTTATTAGAGCGCTACAACGCCCCCGACTCACTCAAGTGCCAACACACTTTCAAGCTGACCGCAGGACACTGCCTGTACTCGGACATGGGGCGTATTTTCGCCTCTATTACCGACGACACTTTCGGCTGGCACGACACCGTCAGCGGTACCAGCCACAAGGCCATGGTGGAAAAAAACTGGGGCCAGCGGGATTACCAAACCCAAAGTAATGACTGGCTGCAAAATGGCTTTGATGCCTTTTTGGTCGAACTTGCCAAGTACGGTTTAGGGCGCGCCGATTTAGCAGCCAACGTCAACTGGTTCAGTAAAGTCGCCACCGACGATGCCGGCGCCATGGCACTGGATTCCAGCGCCAACCAAGCCGGTGCAAGCGTCGAGCTGCGTTTCGAAATGGATACTCTCGTCATACTGCACACTTGCCCTCATCCGTTAGAGGCCAGTGCCGAATATCCACGCGGAGACATTCGCATCGATCTGGGCGAAGCCGCACCGATCAACGAAGATGACCTGTGCCTGAATTCACGCCCGGAAAACGCCCGGGGCTTTGCCAATAACGCGCTCTACCACATTGGAATATAACGAGGCTGACATGACCATTTTAGAAAGCCAATTGTTACCGGAAAACGCCGCTGAGCGCCACACCATAGGCGCGGGCGATTACTACTTTGCACCGCTAAAAAAAGGCCAGACGTTACGCATTCTTGACCTGGAAGGTAATCAGGCAGCAGACACGTTATTTTTTAATGCCGCCGATGTTTCCGAGCGCTACAGCGCCACCGATACCATTCGCGAACAGGGCAATGTGTACTTAACCGCGGGCAGCGTACTGCGCAGCAACTTAAACAACCCGATGTTGGAAATTACCGCCGATACCTGTGGCCGCCACGACACCTTGGGCGGCGCCTGCGCGACCGAAAGCAACACCGTGCGCTACGATTTGGAAAAACGCTGCATGCACGCCTGCCGCGACAGCTGGATGCTGGCGGTTGCCGAGCACCCTGAGTTCGGCGTTAGCAAGCGGGATATTACCCACAACATTAACTTTTTTATGAATGTGCCCGTCACCGCCGAGGGCGGCTTAACGTTTGCCGACGGCATTTCCGGAGCGGGAAAGTACGTGGAAATGACCGCATTAATGGACGTACTGGTGCTTATGTCTAACTGCCCACAACTGAACAACCCGTGCAACGGCTACAACCCCACGCCGGTCGAGATGATTGTTTGGGACGCGCGGGCTTAAGTCCACACACAAAAAACTGAATCGAATTGCCGCAGAGGACGACCTCTGACGCACAAGGCATAGCCGGGACGACCCGCGGAGACAGTTATGTTTACCAAAGTTTTAATTGCCAACCGAGGCGCCATTGCCGCCCGTATTATTCGCACCCTGCGCCAAATGGGCATCCAATCGGTAGCCGTGTACGCCGAAGCCGACGCCGCCAGCCTGCACGTTCGCCAAGCGGACGAAGCCTATAGCTTAGGCGAAGGCGCCGCTGCCGACACCTATCTTGCGCAAGAAAAAATTCTAGCAATTGCCAAGAAAACCGGCGCCCAAGCCATTCACCCGGGCTACGGCTTTCTCAGTGAAAATCCCACGTTCGTGCAGCGCTGTGAAAGCGCGGGCATTGCCTTTGTTGGCCCAACCCCCGAGCAAATGAATGTGTTCGGCTTAAAGCATACGGCGCGCGAGGTTGCCGAAGAAAATGCTGTGCCTTTGGTGCCTGGCACCGACTTGCTCGACTCTTTAAAGGACGCACTGAAAGCTGCCGCCGAGATCGGCTACCCCATCATGCTAAAAAGCAGCGCCGGGGGCGGCGGTATTGGCATGAAGCTGTGCGAAAGCGAGCAAGACCTTAAAGACAGTTTTGATTCTGTGCGCAAGTTAGGCGCCAATAACTTTTCCGACGACCGCGTCTTTTTAGAAAAGTTTATCGGCCAGGCTCGCCATATTGAAGTACAGGTTTTTGGTGACGGCAAAGGCAAAGCGGTTGCCATTGGCGAGCGCGATTGCTCCAGCCAAAGACGCAACCAAAAAGTGATTGAGGAATGCCCGGCACCCAACCTGCCCGAACCACTGCGCCACGCCATGCACGACACAGCGGCGCGACTTTTGGCGGCGGTTAACTATCGCGGCGCTGGTACCGTGGAGTATATTTACGACGCCAAAGACGAAAAGTTTTATTTTCTTGAGGTCAACACTCGCCTGCAAGTTGAGCATGGGGTTACCGAGGAAGTTTGGGGGCTGGACTTAGTCGCCTGGATGATTCGCCTGGCCGCCGAAGAAGCACTGGATATTGAGCAGGAGTTTGCCCAATTAACGCCCACCGGCCACGCCATTCAAGTGCGTGTTTACGCCGAAGACTCGGTAAAAAATTTCCAGCCCAGCGCCGGTTTGTTAAGTGAGGTTAGCTTTCCGAGTAACGAGCGCAGCGACGATAAAGTCGTTCGTATCGATCACTGGATTGAATCCGGTCTGGAAGTATCCCCCTATTTTGACCCCATGCTGGCAAAGGTGATTACCAAGAGTAAAAACCGCACATCAGCTATTGAGCTGTTAAAAGCTACTTTAATAAGCTCCAAGCTGTACGGCATTGAAACCAATAAAGCGTATGTCACCGAGCTTTTGGACGAGCCGGTTTTTATCGACGGTGAAATTACCACTCGTTACCTTAACGAACGCGGCTTTGCCGAGGCGCGTATCGATGTATTATCCGGCGGCACACAAACCACGATTCAGGATTTTCCTGGTCGCAGCGGTTACTGGCACATTGGTGTACCTCCATCTGGGCCTTTTGATAACTACTCGTTCCGTCTCGCCAATCAGCTGCTGGGCAACGACGCCGAAGCGGCCGCATTGGAAATTACCGTAGCGGGCCCCAGCTTACAATTTGGCTTTGACACCCAGTGTGCGTTAACCGGCGCCGCCATTGATGCAAAACTGGATGGCACACCTGTATCCAGCTGGGAAATTTTTACGGTAAAAGCCGGGCAAACCTTAACCCTGGGCCGCGTTAGTGAACAAGGCGCTCGCGCGTATCTTGCGGTAGCAGGCGGCATTCAATGCCCCAGCTATTTGGGTTCGCGTTCTACCTTTACCCTGGGTCAGTTCGGTGGGCACAATGGCCGCGCGCTGCTGGCGGGCGATGTCCTTCACTGCCGTAAAACCTCGCCAGTAAAAGAAGCGCACATTCCTCAACAGCTGAAGCCCAGCATCAGCAATCAGTGGGAATTACGCGTAGTCTATGGGCCCCACGGCGCGCCGGACTTTTTTACCGATGGTGATATCGACACCTTTTTTACCACCGACTGGGAAGTTCACTACAACTCAAGTCGCACCGGCGTACGACTGAATGGCCCCAAACCCGAATGGGCTCGCACTACCGGCGGCGAGGCCGGCATGCACCCGTCCAACATTCACGATAATGCCTACGCCTTTGGCACCGTGGACTTCACCGGTGATATGCCGGTTATTTTGGGCCCCGATGGTCCATCGCTAGGCGGTTTTGTCTGTCCTGCCACCGTGATTACCGCAGATTTGTGGAAGCTGGGCCAGGTGCGCGCCGGCGACACCATTCGCTTTGTTCCCGTTACCGTAGAAACTGCGGTGGCGATTGAAAAGACGCAGCGCAATTCTATCGCCCAGTTATCCGCCAGCACCGCGCCAGTCGCGACCCTTACAGCCGATAACCTGCCGTCACCAATTGTCGCCCACCTACCGGCTAGCGAAGTCGGTGAAGACGTCAATTACCGAGTCGCGGGCGATCACTTTTTGCTGGTCGAGTACGGACCACTGCAGCTGGATATTAAGCTGCGTTTTCGCGCTCACGCCTTAATGCAATGGCTGGAGAAAAATCCCCTGCCGGGCATGCGCGAACTCACCCCCGGGATTCGCTCGCTGCAAATTCATTACAATAGCCAACAGGTGTCTTTGGATGAGCTCATCGCCCACCTGCAAAAAGGCGAAAAGTATCTCGCCACGCAAATTGCCGAACTGAGCGTTCCCTCGCGGATTGTGCATCTGCCACTGTCGTGGGACGACGAAGCCTGCCGCGAGGCCATCGCCAAATACGAACAGAGTGTGCGCCCGGGCGCGCCCTGGTGTCCTTCCAACCTGGAGTTTATCCGCCGTATTAACGGCCTGGACAGTATCGATCAGGTAAAAGATATCGTCTTCGATGCCTCTTACTTGGTGATGGGACTGGGAGATGTGTATCTGGGTGCACCGGTGGCAACCCCCATGGACCCGCGTCACCGTTTAGTAACCACCAAATACAATCCCGCGCGAACTTGGACGGCAGAAAACTCCGTGGGTATTGGCGGCGCTTACATGTGCGTTTACGGCATGGAAGGTCCGGGTGGTTATCAGTTTGTGGGGCGTACCATTCAAATGTGGAACCGCTACCGTAAAACGCCCGAGTTTGATCAGCGCTGGCTATTGCGCTTTTTTGACCAAATACGTTTTTACGAGGTGAGCGCCGATGAACTAAAACAAATGCGTCGCGACTTTCCCCGTGGGCAATACCCCATCAAAATCGAGCAAACCGAATTCAGTTTATCGGATTACGAACAGTTTATTAGCGATCATGACTCGGACATTCAAGCGTTTCAGTCTCATCGACAGAATGCTTTTGATGAAGAGCTGGAGCGCTGGCACGCCGACGGCCAGTTTAACTTTACCCCGGTTGAACAAACCGAATCGGACAACGAACTGGATCTGGACGAAGGCGACACTCTGGTGGACAGCTCAGTCTCCGGCAGCGTTTGGCAGGTGTTGGTCAACGAAGGCGACGAGGTAGAAGCCGGTCAAACCTTGCTGATTCTCGAGTCCATGAAAATGGAAATTAATATACCCGCGCCCGCCGCCGGGAAGGTCAAGCAGGTATTAAAGGCCTCCGGGAATGGCGTTAAGCCTGGGGATTCCCTGGCGGTGCTGTCTCACGACTAACGGAAGAGAAAGCTTTCCCCTTATTTCAGCTAAGGGGAAATTCTTGCGACGGACTATTGTTTGTTGTCGTCCTTGAAATTCCGACGCATGCGGGCGACGGTGCTGATGCCTCCAGGGCTCTCGCGGGCCTTCGGCCCGCTGCGGCACCACCCATGCACCGCACTATTAACTCAACAATACTAATTGCCGGGCTAATAGCATATAGCAAATATGCATAAAAAGGCCCAGCCAACAACTTGACTCGGTTCTCAAATCGGCAATAATCCGTCCATACCCCCAACCCAGCCAGCTTGACAGGATAAAATAATGAAACCCCACAAGGACTACACACAAACCAGTTACCTTCCCAGTATTGCCCCCCAGGATGCCTTTTTACTTGGCCTACTCGTTCAGGCCAATGCCAATGAAAGTGGCTGGTATCAGTTTTTAGATGCTTTTTGCCAGCACTTTAACTTACACAGCGCGCACATTTATATAGCCATACCCTCACAACGCGCGCCCATATTTCAAGAAACCGCCGGGGCGCAGCCCTCAGAAATGGAGCTGATGGCTTATCTGGAGCATTACTTTCAGTATGATATGGCGCACCTGGCCATACTTCATGCAGCCCCCCATCAATGGATTGCCAGTAACCTGATGCCCAACCGCGAAGTGGTGGAATCCACCCCTGCCTATACCTGGGCCCATCGCAATAATATTCACTATGTCGCCGGCGCCACCTTGTTTCGCGACGCCCAACACACCTGCGTTTTGGTACACAACCGATCACAAAGCCACGGAGAGTACCAGCCCGAAGAGATGCAGCGTATGGAAGCGCTATCGCCTTTTATTGAAAATGCCATGAAACTGCGTTTGGAGCTATCCGGCAGCGGCGATGACAATATCTACATTCGCACCGCACTCAACAAAATGCGTATTCCGGTGGCAATAATCAACGAATTTAGCGAGTTAATGGCGCAAAACCGGCAAATGGAAACTTTTTTGCAAGACCAGTCAGAACTATCATTAACCGGCGGTACCCATTTCCGCCTAAACCAAGAGCATACGAATAAGGCTCTACAATTTGCCATTGCCCAGACCATATCAGAAACCAAAGCAATGGATCTGACCTACAGTACGGACTTAGTACCCGTTAGTCTGGAAGGTCAACACCAAGCATTTATTGGGGTGGACGCCATTATGGAAGATCGCGAAGGCCAGCCTACATTTCGCGGCGCCATGGTGTATGTAGTGTCACCCGATCTGATAACCCCCTTACCGGAACACACCCTTGGCAAAATGTTTAACCTGACAGCCGCAGAAGCACGGGTATGTCAGAGATTTTCTCAACTTCAATCGGCCAAGCAAATTGCGCAACAAGAAAACAAATCTGTTTATACAGTTCGAGAACAATTAAGATCTATTTTTGAAAAAACCGGCGTAGCAAACCAAATGCAACTGATCAATTTACTCTCTGCGTTACCGGCATCTTAGCCTTACACCTATCCGCACTTACAGCGAACACTTTAGGCCCTAGCCCAACAACATACAAATTCTGGTACGCTAGGGCCAACGAACTATCTACACTTGACAGGGATAGCTGGCTTTCTCTATGGGCGTTGAAAATTGAAACGCTCATTATCGTCCACAAGGCCATTTCTGTTTGAATCGACATGGAGTAACATACCGTCTTCAGTAAAGATTACATAGTGATCCATTTCATTTAAATCCTGATCACTCAAACCAGCATCATCGTTGTAATCATTAAAGACATCAATCACAAGAGCACCTGTCTCAGAATTCAGATTATAGCTACCCCACTCCATGCCTGAATCTTCCCCATAAACATCAAAAGGCTCTTCTTCATCCACCTCCATGTGAATATAGGTATTATCTTCAAAAAAAACAAAGGCCAAAAACTCATTTTCTGATGACTCATTCACCCACGGACCGTACAAGCCAGAGGAAGCACTCTGGCGGGAAAACACTAGCGTTTCACCCTCGGTGTCAATCACGCCGTTGGCATTTTCGTCAAACTCCAATGTAAGAATATCCCCTGACACATGAAAGAAGAGGTCCCGATCCTCATCGGTAAAACTAGTCAATCCGGCGCCGCCATTTTCATCAAATATTTGTGAAACAGCGACAAGGCCGGTTTCTTGATTCACCGCGTAAGTTCCCCACTCCATACCTGAATCTTGGTCTTCATACTCGTAAGGCCCCTTCTCGTCAATTTCTACATGGGCATAAGTACCATCAGCAAAAAACACAAACGCTAACAAATCGTTCTCGGTTTGTGATGTTCTCCAAACACCTACAACACTGGAATTGTTCGTGAACTCAATTCCCTCAGCTGTCAACGTCTGCTCAAAATGAGATATAGCGGCACTTTGAGATACTAGTCGCGTAATCACAGAACCCGAATTAGCCACTAGATTGACAACAGCCGCGTTAGCTTCAAAGTCGTTGATTGGCGCCGAAAAATCGACCGGGACCGATACAGTCTTAGCAGTCTTAGCTATTTCAAGTCCATTCTCTGGATTTCCATCGACATCCAGCGACTGAAGTAATCGAATAATATTCACAACCATGGGGTTGGACGAATCGTCGGTTCCCGCAAGATCCAAAGGTGTGATCTTACTGACAGCGGCCACAGCGGGGAACTCGAGATTGCCAATAAAAAAGGTAACCGTCTCTCCTTCTAGATATTGGAACTCACCGCCACCATTTGTCTGACCATCCAAAGTCTCAGTGCGATAGCCGATATTGACAACTGGACTATCTAAAAATACGCCCGTTTTCGCTGCCGCCGCACTGCTGACGCTTGAGGACGAGCTATTGGGCTCTGACGATGCACTACTGTTTGAGCCATCAGAAGAGGCCGAGCTAGCAACCTGCGAACTTGATGAGCCAATTGAAGAAGTAGAACTCGATATTTGCGAATTTGAAGATTCAACTGAAGAGCTCGAACTGCTCATTTGCACGCTTGAGGAGCTGCTAAAGCTTGTGTCATCGTCATCATTCGATGACGATCCTCCACAGCCGGTCACCAAACTTACTGCCATTGCAGCCAATAACCCATTAATTCTTTTCACTGACTTCACCTGCTCTTTGCTCTTTTCGAAAGGACTAGACGCTTGTTTGTGCGCTTAGCATGGAATCCAATAACCATTAAAAGTAACTTGATATACTTGAAATCTCTAGGGGGTTTCCGATCCAGTAGAGTTTATCCAATACCATACCAAAACACATTATCGAAGAATTCTAAACTCACCCTCTACCCGCTTCTCATCATAAAAATCAACATATTGCCAACCTTCACTATCCTCATAAGGATCACTATGTGCCGCCGCCGTAAAGCTAAACCTTCCCGCCATTAAATTATTGGAGTATTCGGTAATTGTAACTGAACCACCGTAGTTTTTATCAATGCCCCGATATACCGAAAGATTACCGGTATGATAATAGCTCGGACCTTCACTATAACTATGAATTACGGCCAAGTGGGAAGAGCTTGTCGTCTCGGTGATAGGCCAATCATTCAACGTGTATGAACCACTTCCTATAAAGTTGGGCCCAACAGAAACTGATAAACTGTAAGAACTCCCACTGAAGAATAGGGTCCAATGATCACTTGTTTCATAGATAACCCCACAGCCAAAGCCAAATAGCTCAAGCGAGTCCATATAAATTAATGTCGAACACCCAGTCTCCAATGAGAACGTAAAACTCACATCATCATTATCAACCTCTCCAAAATAAAGGTCGACACTACGATTATCAATAGAAGCTTCCCCAACATAAGTAAGGACAAACTGCTCACTTTCCATGGGCCGTAGAACGCTAACTTCCCCGGAACTATTCTCAATGACATAATTATCGTTATTTAAGAACACATCGCTGAGTTCAATTGTCCCCCGACCTACGTTTTTAACGTTAATCGTAGCTGAGTCGGACTCCATCGACTGTACTGATCCATCGACCACCTCTACACCTTCAAAAAAAACGCTCAACTTAGGCTGATCAACTGCGATCAGAGTAGCCGACTTAACAACCTCATACCCACTTTCCTCATCTGACAACATGAAGCTAAAATCTACAACTCCATTTTCTGGAATGAGATCTATATCGTTAAATTTGAACTCAAGCCTCATGACTGAATTCTCGGTTGAGACAACCCGCCCATGAACATTAGAGTTTGACACATTGGTCAAACTAAAATCACTCGCATTCGCAGGCTTTATAGTATCGGAATACATTGGTAGGCTAATATTAAAATTGAAAGCCGATCTCACCATCTGCAATACAGCCCTAACGTTGTTTAATCGGCTTACAAATTTTGACTTTTGACCTTCATTCTCGAAACCATACTCAATATTAATGGCGACATTTCCGAACTCCCCCTCCCAAAATTCCAGAATGCCTTTATCATCTATAGTAGTCTTTAACGAATTTTTCGAAATATCACTCTCAGGACTAGATATATATACTCCAACCGGCACGACACATTGTTCATACACCTCATTCATGGAGTATTTTAGGCGCCGCGCATTTTTGTATGTTGCCCAGGCTCCAAGGGAGGTGACTAAAGCCCCCGGCAATGATCCAGCACCCGATGACATCATCCCGAGACCAACCACTGTTGTGTAGAGACTTGCTGTCGAGAAAGCGGAGTCTCTTAGGAAACTCTTAAGCGAACTCTCACAGGAAGAATCTTTCTGCAACACGCCCCTATCGTTTTTTATTGAAGGTGGGGCGTAAGAAGAGCCGCCAGAGAAAAACTCATAATCTCTATCGAGCTGATAAACTATATGAGCCAATAGCATTAAATCATTTTCAGAAAGGCTAGAAATAGACTCTTGGGCCAACAGGAGGTCTTCATACATCTCATCCGTCACGACATTTTGTTCACGTAATCCAGATAAAGATATACCCACGGAATCCAATACGACTTTTAATGGATCTTCAATGACAACCTCTGGGTTTACATTAATTTTCGATGAGTATTTAACTTTATTTATTAAAACGTTAACGTCAGAAAGTCCTTCTACACCTAAAGGAACAATGAAAGAAATCACATTATCCGAAATGCCTACGTGAGATATAGAGACTCCACCCAGGGTCACTTCAACAGAAGCCCCAGAAAGCTCTGGCCCCTCATAGCTGTATACAACCGTGCTGCCGGGAAAAAACTCTAAATCAGAATCTATTAGCGTTATGGCTGTCGGTGTTATTTCGATGACTACGTCATCAGTAGCGCTATTGCCACCGGCGTCTTCGGCAACGGCGATACATTTAACGCTTCTAACTGCAGGATCTACTGGAAGATTTAAAATTTTCCCTTCAAGGCTTCCTCGGTCACATGAAACTGAAACCTCAGGAGGCAAGCCGGAATTATCTGAGGCATTAGTACTTAACATAACTGTGCTACCCGGCCATTGGCTCTCAACATTGCTGTCAATAGAAATTTGGGGAGCTGTCGAATCCTCTAAGGAAGGTGGTGGTGCTGGAGGGTTTTCCGTCGATGCTCCTCCACAACCAAACAATATAAGTGTACATGCCGTCAATAATGCCAAACGCATAAGATTTCTCTCGTTTAACGCGCCTAAAACAGCACTAGTTATGCTCATCTAAACTAGCCCGTGCTCAACGGCGACAGTTTGCCGGAGCACTCATTATACTCCGAAGGATCTATGATAATGCGGATTCGCCAATGCCCATAACCCCTAACATTGGGGGTATGCATGGGAGCAATTCTTAGCACTTAGATCAAAGAAGAGGCCTCATCTAGCTCAAGAGCCGGACCTAGGACCTGAGATTTGAAAGGACGAGCATTATCTATGGGGTATAGTCGAAGGGAAGCTACAAACATTAAAGCATACTGAGCCAATTCAGCACATTTACGCCTTAAATATAACCAGCAAGCTCGCAGCACTAGCTCAAGAGCTTGCCAACCCAGCCCAAGCATGGACCGGGTCTCAGGGCATCATTTTACAAGGTTTCTGTAATCACCGTATCGATGACGTGTATGACCCCATTACTGGTATAGATGTCATACATGATGACATTGCTTCCCTGCACCTGCAGCATTCCGTCAACAATTTCGATACTTACGTCTTCATCGGCGGCAGTGTCGATACTGGTACCATTTAAAGTGAAGGCAGTGACGGAATCTACGGCCATCTCAGCAATAACGTGCTGAAGCAGCACTTGAGTTAAGGCGGGGGTATCCATAATCAAGGCATCCAAGGTGGCGCTATCAATTTTATCGAAAGCGGCATCGGTGGGTGCAAAGACGGTGAAGGTTTCACTCTCGTCCGCCAGTGTAGCGTCCAGGCCCGCCGCCTGAAGGGCGCTCACTAAAGTCGTGAAGTTACCCGCATCGACAGCCGTCTCTACGATGTTGCTGTCAGAAGCCATCATATCCGCAGGCGGCATGATTACCTGATCAATCGCGTGAATGACACCGTTTTCTGCCATCACATTCGCACTGGTGACCATGGCAGTATTAATGTAGAGCGACTCACCACTTAAAGACAGGGCCGCCATATCGTCGTTAGCCATGGAGATTTTTGACATTTCGTCGTTGGCAATTGCGATAGCACCATCGGCCAGCACTGCATTACCGGGAATGACATGATAGAGCAGAATGTCGCTTAGCGTCTCGGTGTCGGCCAGCAACTCATTAATGGTGTCTTCACCCAGTCCCGCAAAGGCCTCATCAGTGGGGGCAAACACAGTAAAATCTGTGTCCAGGTCAGCCAGGGTCGCATCCAAGCCAGTAGCCTGCAATGCAGCGACCAAAGTGTTGAAATTACCCGCCTCCACAGCAACATCAACGATCGATTGGGGCGGCTCGGGCAGCTCCAAATCACCAACAATTACCGTATCAATCACATGGATAATACCGTTGGTGGTGTAGATGTCTTTCATTACCACATTGGCGCCGCCCACAGTGAGTTTGCGGTCCACAATATCCACTAACACATCGGTACCCGCAGAGGTTTCCACAGCGGAGCCGTTGGCCGCATAGGCTGCGCTGGAGTTAATTTCACCGGAAACCACGTGCTGCAAAAGAACAGCTTCAAGCGCTTCCGGGTCATTCAGCAAGGCCGTAATGTTTTCCTCGCCCACCATGTCGAAAGCATCATCGGTAGGGGCAAAAACCGTAAAGCTGCCGCTTTCGTCGGCCAGCACCGTATCCAGGTCAGCAGCCTGTAGCGCCGCAATCAGGGTGGTGAAATTACCATTGTCCACCGCCGTTTCCACGATATTCATACTCGGCTCGCCGCGCTCGGCGGGCGGCATGAGCACAGCATCAATAACGTGAATAATGCCGTTGTCTGTTTGAATATCGGTTGTGGTGACCATCGACAGGTTAACCAGCAGCGACTCGCCTTCGAGAGACAGGCCCACACGCTGGCCATTAGCCACCTCTACAGTATTGCCAGCACTGGCAATCGCGGCTTCAGCGTCGATTTCGGCATCGGCGATTACGTGGTAAAGAAGAATGTCCGAGAGTTGGTCGGTGTCGTTTAAAAGAGCGTCGATGGTGTCTTGCCCCAACAAAGCGAAGGCGTCATCCGTGGGCGCGAATACGGTGAAAGTTGCATCCTCATCGTCCAGAGTTTCATCCAGGCCCGTGGCCTCCAGCGCTGCCACCAAAGTGGTGAAATCACCACTGTCTGATGCTACGTCAACAATCGTTTGCGCGGGTTCCGGTTCAGGCATCGGTGAATCATTGTCGTCATCATCGCTACCGCAGGCCGTTAACCCCAATGCCATCGCGGCGACTAGCAAGTACCTCAGAGTGAGCTTATTCATTTTGCATCTCCTGCAATTAGTAAGAAGTCTTACGTGCAGTGGCAGTTACGCCGTTACAAAATTTCAGGATCAAAAAAGTTTCTTTGATTTGAAAAAATGCGGCTTACGCATCGATTAAATTGATCATTATTAACATTATGGCCGTACCACTGAATTGGCTCATTCTGACTTATGGTTCTGCCGCAGACCCTTTGTCCATGCTATGCTGGTGATCCAACCTGGGCCTGCCTGCGTAAACAAAGAAAACGAAGCGAGGACAGGCACCCATGGCACAGACATCCGTTATACGATCTAAGGTCAGGCACATGAGCGCCCCCGGAACCAGAGACCAAGACACGCAAAAGTGGGTCGATTTACTGCATCAGGTAGCACACCACCGCGACCGGGAGGCCTTTCGGCAGATTTACGATCACTTCGCGCCTCGTATTAAGGCCTATGCGATGAATCAGGGTGTCAGCCAGCAGGCCGACGAGTTGGTCCAAGAGGTCATGACCAGCGTGTGGCGCAGCGCTGATAAATACGCCGACTCACTGGCGTCAGTTTCTACCTGGATTTTTACCATCACGCGAAACCAGCGAATTGATCTATTGCGCAAAGCCGGACGTATGCAGGCGGAAATTAAAGTCGAGACCGAAGAGTTGTGGCAGATTCCTTCTGAAGATAACACCGTCAGTTCGATTCAACAGCTATCTGCTCAGCGTCATCTAAGCAAATCGATCTCCGAGCTACCCGAAGAGCAGATGATTGCGGTGAAAAAAGTTTACTACGAAGGCAAAACCCACCAGGAGGTGGCCGCCGAATTGAATATTCCCCTGGGCACGCTCAAGGGAAGATTACGTTTATCGATGCAAAAACTTCGAGTGATGTTAGAGGCAAAAGAGCTATGAGTGGTTACCATCCCGATGAAATCACCCTCATGGATTACTCAGCAGGGTCGCTTTCACTGGCGCAGTCACTGGCTGTGGCGGTACACCTATTTATGTGTGGCCAGTGCCGCGGGCAGCTTGAGCAACTGAACGCTCTAGGCGGAACCCTATTGGCGCAAAGCGATCCCCAGGCTGTAGAGGTACAGGGTTTCGACGATTTTATGGATACCCTAGACGCAAAACCCGAGCCGCAGATAACGACAAAAGTTCAATCGAGGCTCTACAACCCTCTGCAGAACCTGCTGCCCGATAGTTTTGATGCGATACCCTGGCGCAAGCAAACGAAAGATATTGCCGAGTATGATCTGACCAAGCAGCTGGCGGGACAGGGGGTACGCGTCGCGCTGCAAAAAATACGCGCCGGTGCAAAAGTACCGCCACACTCCCATCGCGGCCAAGAAACTACAGTCATCCTGAGCGGCGGATTTTCCGACGAGCTGGGGGTTTACCATAAAGGCGACTTTGTTACCCGCGACGCCAGTCACCGACACACGCCCACGGCGCTGCAAAATGAGGACTGCATTTGTCTGACGGTTTTAGATGCGCCAATTTATTTTGTCAGCGGCTTTTATCGCCTACTCAACCCTTTTATGCGCTGGTAGCCAAATGGCGCTAAACATCAGGCATAAAAAAACCGCGTCAATGACGCGGTTTTTTTGATCCCGACAAAAGCTTATTCGCTTTTATTGGGTTCTTCTGCAGCAGGGGCTTCGGCCGGCGCTTGCTCGGCTTCTTCCGCTTTTGCTTCTTTAATCGACAGCTTAATACGACCGCGCTGATCGACGTCCAGGCACTTCACCTTCACCACTTCACCTTCTTTGAGGTAGTCGCTAACACTGTTAACGCGCTCTTCGGCGATTTGCGAGATGTGTACCAGACCGTCTTTGCCCGGCAGGAAGTTTACAAACGCACCAAAGTCGACAATGCGAACCACAGTACCTTCGTAAATTTCACCAATTTCAGCTTCGGCGGTAATACCCAGGATGCGATCTACAGCCGCTTGCAGAGCGGCGTTGTCATCGGCGTAAACCTTCACGCTGCCGTCGTCTTCAATATCCACTGAAGCGCCAGTCTCTTCGGTAATTGAACGGATAGTTGCACCGCCTTTACCGATGATGTCGCGGATCTTGTCCGGATGCACCTTCATGGTTTCGAAGCGCGGCGCGTTTTCGCTAACGGTTTCGCGCGACTCGGCAATGACCTTGTTCATCTCGGCGAGAATGTGCAGACGAGCTTGCAGAGCTTGCTCCAGGGCAATCTCCATAATCTGCTCGGTAATGCCTTCAATTTTAATGTCCATCTGCAGCGCGGTAATACCCGAGGTGGTACCGGCCACTTTAAAGTCCATATCGCCTAGGTGGTCTTCGTCGCCCAGAATATCGGTCAAAACGGCAAACTTTTCATCGTCTTTAACCAAGCCCATAGCGATACCGGCTACCGGCGCTTTCAAAGGCACACCGGCGTCCATCAGCGCCAGAGACGAACCACACACAGAGGCCATAGAGCTGGAACCGTTGGATTCGGTAATCTCGCTCACCACGCGCATGGTGTAGGGGAAGGATTCCTGATCGGGCAGCACCGCACCAATACCGCGACGGGCCAGACGACCGTGACCAATCTCGCGACGGCCGGTTGCGCCCATACGACCACACTCACCCACCGAGTAGGGAGGGAAGTTGTAGTGCAGCATGAAAGGATCTTTGCGCTCGCCTTCCAG
This sequence comes from Gilvimarinus xylanilyticus, assembly GCF_024195295.1. Classification (GTDB taxonomy): domain Bacteria; phylum Pseudomonadota; class Gammaproteobacteria; order Pseudomonadales; family Cellvibrionaceae; genus Gilvimarinus; species Gilvimarinus xylanilyticus. The sequence continues at coordinate 38,922 of NZ_JAMFTH010000003.1, forward strand.
GGCATCGATGATTTGTGCATCGCGCGCATTACCCAAAGTGGCCACAACCAGCGCCTGAGTCTCGCCGCGGGTAAAGAGCGCCGAGCCGTGGGCTTTACCCAATACACCGACTTCGACTTCGATACCGCGCACAGTCTTGGCGTCGCGGCCATCAATGCGGGGCTCACCGGCGACAATGCGGTCGCGGACAATGGCTTTTTCGACTTTGCCGAAGACTTTTTTCACTTCATCGGCTGAAACATCGCCGTCTTCTTTGGCCAGCTCTTCAACGGCCTGGTTACGCAGCTCAGACAGACGATCGTAGCGCTTGGCCTTGTCGGTAATGCGGTAGGCAACACCGATAGACTCGGAAAAACCGTGCTTGATGGCATCGGTCAGAGCGGTGTTTTCGGGCTCTGGCTGCCACTCCCACTTGGGCTTACCGGCGTCGCGCGCCAGTTCGGCACAGGCCTGAACCACGGCTTGCATTTCCTGGTGAGCAAACAAAACCGCGCCCAGCATAATGTCTTCGGGCAGCTCATTGGCTTCTGACTCAACCATCAGTACCGCTTCAGAGGTACCGGCTACAACCATGTCCAGCTCAGAGCCTTTCAGCTGTTCGTAGCTGGGGTTCAGCAGGTAACCGGCGTCCTGGGTGTAACCCACACGCGCGGCGCCGATGGGGCCCGCGAACGGAATACCAGAAACGGCCAGGGCCGCTGACGTACCGATCATGGCCGGAATGTCCGGATCTACGGTTTTACAGGTAGACATGACCGTACACACCACCTGAACTTCGTTCATGTAGCCGTTGGGGAACAGCGGGCGGATGGGACGGTCGATCAGACGCGAGGTGAGGGTTTCTTTTTCGGAAGGACGGCCTTCGCGCTTAAAAAAGCCGCCGGGGATTTTACCGGCTGAGTAGGCACGTTCCTGATAGTGGACCGACAGCGGGAAAAACGCTTGATCCGGCTTGGCTTCTTTGGCGCCTACCACAGTACATAAAACGGCTGTCTCGCCCATGGTGACCATCACCGCCCCAGTTGCCTGACGCGCGATGCGGCCGGTTTCCAGAGTTACGGTTTGATCACCATACTGAAATTTCTTAATAATCGGATTCACTCTTCTATCCTTTACTTACCAATAATGCGTTTCTTTATACGCAAGCTTTCTGTCAGCTAAATACCGATATCCAACAAAAAAGTGCCCGCAAATGCGGGCACTTTGCAATTAGCGGCGCAGACCCAGTTTTTGGATCAGGGCAGCGTAACGGCTGGTATCTTTACCTTTTAGGTAATCCAGCAGCTTGCGACGCTGGTTTACCATGCGGATCAAACCGCGACGCGAATGGTGATCTTGCTTGTGGCCCGCGAAGTGGTTTTGCAGTTTGTTGATGTTAAAGGTCAACAGTGCAACCTGAACTTCCGGTGAGCCAGTATCACCTTCGGCTTGTTGATACTCTTTTACGATTTCAGCTTTCTCTTGTGCACTTAGTGCCATTGTCATTTCCTCTTTCAATATGCGTTGATTACAGCCGTACCCGTGCATATTTACAGGCAGGCCAGAGAGAACACCCGCGCGAGGCAGGTGGTTTGCCAACCGAAGCCGGCAAATTGGTTTTATGCGCCAGTTGCAGCGCTGGCGACCAGGCGCTTGGGCGCTACCCGCCCCTCGTCAATGACCGCAACGCCTAAAAATTGGCCACTTTCACAAAAGACACGCACCATATCACCTTCTTCGCCGGCGCGATAGACCTGGGCATCCATTACCGGATTGCCCTGGCGAAAATAATAGGCGCTGTCACGGTTTAGCGCCACCTTGGCCAAGTGATCGGCCGGGGTGTCGGTGGGCAGCAGGTGGTGATCCAGGGTTTCGGCGCGCCCCTCGCCACGCTCTTCGCTGAGCGCCTCAAGCGTAATACACTGGTCGATCTCAAAACCGCCGGTAAAAGTCCGGCGCAGGGCGCTGACATGCCCACCCACCTGCAGCACTTCACCCAGGTCCTCGGCGAGTGAGCGGATGTAGGTGCCTTTACTGCAGTGAACTTCCACATCCACCTCGGCGCGGATACCGGGACGAAAGGCGAGCAGACGATAATCCAAAATCTCGACCCGGCGCGCGTCCCGCTCAACTTCTATACCTTGGCGGGCGAGCTTGTACAGGGGCTGGCCATTTTGTTTAAGTGCCGAGTACATAGGCGGCACTTGTCCAATTTCGCCCAGAAAACCCTGGATGGCATCGGCGACTTGGGCTTCTGTCACAGCCTCGGCACTGAGGGCCTCAAGCACCTCGCCCTCGGCATCGCCGGTGGCAGTCTTCTCACCCAGAACAAAAGTGGCCAGATAGGTCTTATCCGCATCCAGTAAAAACTGCGAAAACTTGGTCGCCTCACCCAGACAGATCGGTAAAACGCCCGTGGCCAAAGGGTCTAAGCTACCGGTGTGACCGGCTTTGGCGGCAAAAAATAAACGCTTCACCCGCTGCAGGGCGTGATTTGAGCTGAGCCCCAGAGGCTTGTCCAATAACAAGACGCCATCAATCGCACGCCCTTTACGCTTGCGCCCCATTATTCGTCCTCGTCAGCCGATTTGGCTTTATCGGCCGCAACGGCGCGATCGATCAGCGAAGACAGCTCTTGGCCACGCACTGAAGTGTGGTCATAGTTGAAATTAAGCTTGGGCACGGTGCGCATGTCCAGCTCTTTGGCGAGCAGAGTGCGCAAAAAGCCCGAGGCTTTATTCAGTACTTCGGCGCTGGTGCGCCCCTCTTGTTCATCGCCGCCCACCACAGTAATGTAAACCTTGGCATAGGCCATATCCCGGCTGATGGTGACGCTGTTGATGTTCACCATTCCCACGCGTGGGTCGCGTATTTCCTGTTGAATCATATTGGCCAGATAACGCTGAATGGCATCGGCCACTCGGTCGGCACGGGCAAATTCTCTAGGCATTTTTTTACCTGTCTGTTAAAGACGACAAAGCCCCGACGCAAAAAACGCCGGGGCATTAAGCAATACACGCCGCTTTTTTAAAGTTCGCGCGCCACTTCTTTCACTTCAAAGACTTCAATCTGGTCGCCGACCTTAACGTCGTAGTTCTTCACGCCGATACCACACTCCATACCGTTACGCACTTCGTTAACGTCATCTTTAAAGCGACGCAGCGATTCCAGCTCACCTTCAAAGATCACCACGTTATCGCGCAGTACCCGGATAGGCTTGTTGCGGTAAACATTGCCCTCGGTCACCATACAGCCGGCCACCTGACCAAACTTGGGTGAGCTGAACACTTCGCGAACATCGGCAATACCCACAATCTCTTCCACTCGCTCGGGGTCGAGCATGCCGGACAGAGCACTTTTCACATCATCCAACAGCTGATAAATAATGCTGTAGTAGCGGATTTCAATGCTCTCTTGCTCGGCCAAGCGACGAGTGCTACCCGGCGCACGAACGTTAAAGCCGATAACGATGGCGTTCGCCGTCAGAGCCAGGTTGACGTCATTGTCGGTAATGCCACCCACACCGGAAGACACCACCTGCACTTCAACTTCGTCGTTACCAATCTCACCCAGCGAGGCCAGGATGGCTTCCAGTGAGCCGCGCACATCGGCCTTAACCACAACCGAAAGCACTTTCTTCTCACCGCCGTCCATACCGGCGAACATGTTTTCCAGTTTGGCGGCCTGTTGACGCTGCAAGCGCTCTTTGCGTTCTTTATCGGCGCGGAATTCGGCCACTTCGCGAGCTTTGCGCTCATCGTCCAGCACCACAAACTCATCACCAGCACTGGGCGCGGAATCCAAGCCTAAAATTTCCACAGGCGATGAAGGCCCGACGTTTTTAACCTGCTGTCCCAGCTCGTTCATCGCGGCGCGAACACGCCCCACGCTCTGGCCGGCCAGCACCAGATCGCCGTGCTTTAGGGTACCTTGCTGCACCAGCAAAGTCGCCACTACACCACGGCCTTTGTCCACCCGGGACTCAACCACAACACCCTGGGCGGGCGCGTCTTCTACGGCGGTCAGCTCCAGCAGCTCGGCTTGCAGAGACACGGCTTCTAACAACTCATCAATACCGTCGCCAGTGTGCGCCGACACTTCGATAAACTGAGTATCACCGCCCCAATCCTCGGGGATGACTTCTTTGGCGGCCAGTTCGTTTTTCACGCGATCCGGATCAGCGGCTTCTTTATCGCACTTATTAATCGCGACAACCAAAGGCACACCGGCAGCCTTAGCATGGTTTACGGCCTCTTCGGTCTGGGGCATTACACCATCGTCGGCAGCCACCACCAGAATAACCACGTCGGTACACTGGGCGCCGCGCGCGCGCATCGCGGTAAAAGCGGCGTGGCCCGGAGTATCCAAAAAGGCGATTTCGCCCTGGCTGGTTTTAACCCGGTAGGCACCAATGTGCTGGGTAATACCACCGGCTTCGCCGGCTGCCACCTTGGCTTTACGAATATAGTCGAGCAGCGAGGTTTTACCGTGGTCAACGTGACCCATAACGGTCACCACAGGCGCGCGGTGCTTCTCTTCACCATCGACTTTAACCTGAGCTTCCAGATCATTTTCAATATCATCTTCGCTGACCAGCTTCGCCTGGTGGCCCATTTCTTCAACCACAAGCTGCGCGGTTTCCTGATCCAACGGCTGATTGATGGTGGCCATAACGCCCAGCTTCATCAGCTGCTTAATCACTTCACCGGCTTTAACGGTCATACGCTGCGCCAAATCTGACACAGTAATGGTTTCGGGAACTTCTACTTCGTGCACAATCTTCTGCGTAGGCTTTTTAAAGCCGTGTTTGTTTGAGGCTTTGTGCGCGGCACGCGCGGCGCGGCGACGCTGCATAAACGCTGAATCATCATCGTCTTCTGCCAGTTCATACAAATCGGCTTTGGATGATTTTTTGGGGCCCATGCCTTTTTTACCGGCTTTGCCAGCTCGCTTGGCGCGCGGCGTGCCGTCGTCATCGTCAAAGTTACCGCGGCGCTCTTTCTTGCGACCGTGCTTGGTGTCCGGTTTAGCCGGACCAGGCGCATCTTCTGCAGCAGGTGCTGCGGGTTTGGGCGCCGCTTTTTGCTCGGCGGCTTTCTGCTCAGCCACTTTTTTCTCGGCCGCTTTTTTCTCTTCGGCCGCTTTTAATTCCGCTTCGCGCGCGGCCTCTTCGGCCTTGCGACGCTCCATCGCAGCCTGACGCTTTTCTTCAATATCATCGACAAACGATTTACGCGCAGGTGCCGGGGCGGGCTCGGCGACGGGCTCAGGCTCGGCCACTTCGGGCTCGGGCTCCGGTTCCGGCTCGGGTTCTGGTTCAGGCTCTGGAGCCGGTTGCGGCTCGGGCACCGGCGTGGGCTCTACCTCAACCTCGGGCTCGGGAGCGGCCTGGGCGGCTACCTGAGTTTCCTCGGCTTCCGGCGCCTCTTCTTCCTGCTTGCGTTTTACGTAGGTGCGCTTTTTGCGCACCTCTACATTGACCGTTTTACGGCCGCCCGCTTTCAGGGTAGTAGTGGTTTTACGCTTCAGAGTAATTTTGCGCGGCTCGGCATCGGGCGCCGACTCGCCGTGGCTGCTTTTCAAATAAGCCAACAACTGTTGCTTCTCTTCATCAGAGACCAACGCATCCTCAGTGGTATGCTTCAGCCCAGCTTCCTGCATTTGTTTAAGCAGTCGCTCAACGGGAGTTCCCACTGACTTGGCGAGTTCGCTTACTTTTACTTCTGCCATTACATATCCTCAGTTTTAAATTTTGCCTTACCTACCGCTAGTCACACTACGGATCGATCAGGCAAACCAGGGCTCGCGGGCTTTCATAATCAGGGCGGCAGCTCGCTCTTCATCCACGCCTTCGATATCCAGTAACTCATCAATGGCCTGTTCGGCCAGATCTTCCATGGTTACGATACCGCGGCTGGCCAAAATGACCGCCAGCTCTTTTTCCATACCTTCCATATTCAGAAGGTCGTCGGCCGGGGCGGCGCCCTCCAGCTGCTCTTCAGACGCCAAAGCTTGAGTCAACAAAGCGTCTTTCGCACGAGCGCGCAATTCTTCGGCCACGTCTTCATCAAAGCCTTCAATGGAGGCGATTTCATCGAGCGGCACATAAGCCACTTCTTCAATGCTGGTAAAGCCCTCTTCCACCAGCACCTGGGCAACGTCTTCATCCACATCCAGAGCGTTCATAAACACTTGAATATAGCCGCCGGTTTCCGCTTCTTGCTTCTCTTCCCACTCGGCGTTACTCATGACGTTGATGTTCCACTGGGTCAAGTCACAAGCCAGGCGCACATTCTGCCCGCCGCGGCCAATGGCCATCGCCAGGTTTTCTTCGCCAACGGCCAGATCCATTGAGTTGGTATCTTCATCCACCACAATCGACTCGATTTCGGCGGGCGACATCGCATTAATAACGAACTGCGCGGGGTTATCATCCCACAGCACAATATCAACTCGCTCGTTACCTAACTCGTTAGACACTGCCTGGACGCGCGAACCACGCATACCGACACACGCGCCTACGGGATCAATACGACCGTCATTAGTGTTAACCGCAATTTTGGCGCGCAGGCCCGGGTCGCGGGCCGCGCCTTTAATCTCAATAATACCTTCGGAGATTTCCGGCACTTCAATTTTGAACAGCTCGATCAGCATTTCCGGGCAAGAACGGCTCAGAAACAGTTGCGGACCGCGAGCTTCAGAACGAACCTCTTGTAAGTAGGCACGTACCCGATCACCCATGCGGAAAATTTCACGCCCCACTAATTGATCGCGCGGCAACAGCGCTTCGGCATTGTTGCCCAAATCGACAATAATGCTGTCGCGAGTCACTTTTTTAACCGTACCGTTAATCAGCTCGCCCACGCGGTCGCGGTATTCGTCGACCATCTGAGCACGTTCGGCTTCGCGAACTTTCTGCACAATAACCTGTTTGGCGGTTTGCGCCGCGATGCGACCAAAGTCGACATTTTCAATTTTTTCGCGGTGAATGTCCCCCACCTGCAAAGCGGGATCTACTTCGGCGGCTTCTTCGGTGGTCAACTGGGTGCCCAGCTCGGCCAGCACATCATCGGCCACGACTTCCCAACTGCGGAAAGTTTCATAGTCCCCCGAGGCACGATCAATATTCACCTCGATGGTAGAATCCTCATCGAAGCGTTTTTTGGTGGCCATAGCCAGCGCACTTTCAATCGCCTCAAAGATCACATCCTTGTCAACGCCTTTCTCGTTCGAAACGGCATCGGCGACCAGCAAAATTTCTTTGTTCATGAGCTTGCCTCGTTAACTCCTGTTTCCAATCGCGCGGCGATCAGAACTGGGGGACTATGTTTGCTTTTTCAATCGATTCAATGGGCAGGAGATACTCTTCGTTATCCACCTGCATCACGACATCCTGATCCTCAATGCCGCTTAATAAGCCCTTAAATTTGCGCCGTCCATCAAACGGAACCCGCAATTTAACAGCAATAATCTGCCCCTGGTATTGCGCAAACTGCTCCAGAGTGTAAAGCGGTCGATCCATACCTGGGGATGACACCTCCAGGGTGTACTCGCCCGCAATCGGATCTTCCACATCCATCAAACTGCTTAACTGACGGCTGACCTGGGCGCAATCTTCAACCTGTACGCCGTCCGCCTTATCGATATACACCCGCAGTACTTTGGTGCGGCCACCGGTGAGATATTCAACCCCCCACAACTGGCAGCCCAGCGCATCCACAGCCGGCGCAAACATCGTCGTCAAACGCTCTTCTACAGACGCCATAATGAATCTCCACTGATTGTGCGCCGACACTGCGCCAGAAACAAAAAATGGGCCATAGGCCCACCTTTTAAAACAGTACTACAGTCGCTTCTGCGTACTATCTGCGGCAGTGGCAGACCACTGACTTTCAGATACAAAAAAGCCCCTAGCAGGGGCCCCGAATACGCCATACATCACTGCGGCGCCTGGCTGATAAATCATCAGCCTGTATGGCCAGCTGCTCGCTTGGCCGACCACCTGCTGTGGTCACGCGTCAGTGCTTAGCTTAAACCCTAACGCTTAAATTTGGTAGCGGGGGCTGGATTCGAACCAACGACCTTCGGGTTATGAGCCCGACGAGCTACCAGGCTGCTCCACCCCGCATCATCAACTCAGTTCTGGGCTTTCCCCTAACCGAGGCCGCGCATTATAGGGAGGCATTTGGGTGTGGTCAAGGGTGAATTCACTTTTCTTTTTATAAAGACAGTGGGCTGGATATTTTGCAGACAACCAGAAGAGAATTTAGACAATCGCCGGTTAATTTCCGAAACCGCCCAGCTATACCACCCCATACTGCCAGGCGATCCAATAGCTGACTCCGCTCATCAGGGTTAGCACCAACAGTAAAACCGCGAACAGAGTCCACACCTTAAACGGCTTGCGCTCTACACGATTCGCTCCCTGGCGCAGGACTTTATCCACTCTCGCCTGATCTTCCGGATTCAACTTACTGGGCATGGCTCGACCTCTCACATTATTCTTAAACGTGAGAGTAACAACAAAACAAAATGGGGGGAATAAGGGAAGTAATGCGAGGGCGCAAACAAACGAGCAAAAATTTTAGGCGCGTTGATCCAGTAGCGCACCGCTATTAATCGGCGGCTCCACCACCCCGATATCGATAAGCTGGCGGTTAATATCGATATTGCGATTGACAATGTCGGCGGTAACGCGGGCCGCCTCTGCAAGCCGCTCGCGCTCATCGTCTTTATCGCTGTCGCCCGACTCGGCCCGAACGGGCTGCGTGCTCTCATCCGGACTGTTTTCAGCTTGGCGCCGCTCGCGCGACTGTTCGGATTCGGCCTGCTCCGCGCGGCGCTCTTCCCGAGCCTGTTCGGCTATTTCGACGCGCGCTTGCGCCTCAAGCTGAGCGGCCTGAGCCGCCACTTGGCGATCCTGCCCCGAGGGCTCGGCGGGCGCCATGGCGGCACGACGTATCTGCTGAGCTTTTTCCAGGGTTGCCTGAGGATCTCCGGGCACCGGGCTGGTATCGACATTAACTTCGCCCGAGGTGGCGTAATTAATGCCATCGGGGCCGCGGGTGTATTCATAGGTAGGCGCGCCGGCATGCACACCACCCACAGCTGCATGGGCGCGCTCGTGGGCGCGAACCTCGCGGTCGCGGGCGGCCAATTCGCGCACCTGCTCGCGCTCTAGCTCTTGCTGTTTTTGTTCAGCCGCTTCGGCATTTTTACCCGATACCGCCCCTGGCGCGCGATCTTCGCCGCGGGTGCGCTCGCGCTCTTCCACTTCACCTGGGCGATCATCCGGCGAGCGACGATTTTCCCCTCGGGCTCCGGCAGCGCCCTCTTCCAAGGCTTTGAAGCTCGAGCTTTTTAATTCGGTATTTTCCTCTCCCACGGCCTGACGGCCAAGCGGTGCAAAAGGCACCACGGCATTGGCAAAGTTCGAGGGAAAGGAGTTAATCACGGCAGACCTCAGGCCTTAATATCCAACAGGGTCCCCATAGTCTCGTTAGCGGTTTCTAACACCCGCGCCGAGCTATCAAACACCTGCTGCTGAACCTGCATATTGACCAGAGGCTCGGCCAGGCTTTGCGAGGTATCGCCGGCCGCCGCCTGATTGATTTGCTGCGCCGACTGGGTGATTTCGGCCCGCGAACTCTGCATACCAATAAGGCTCTGGTTTACCACTGAACCTACATCCACAATAACCTCCACGGCTAAAATAGCGACACTGATCTTTATTTTAGCGCCAAAGGCGTACAAAAAACAATCAAAGTATCCGCCTGCTAAGACTGTCTTGGCACTAAAACTTAGGGCTTATAGCCAGCGGGCACTAACGAAGACAGATCCAGGTAGCGAGCAAGCTCGGGGGCTTCGCCGCCGTCACAGAAAGGCACCACCCCCAAACAGGGGGCCTGCAACCAGTGGCGCAGGGTATCGATGTTCTCTTCGGCGCGCGCAGCCTGGGGGTCTATCCCATTGGCGACCCAGCCTGCCAGAGGCAAGCCATCGGCGCGAATTGCCTCGGCGCTGAGCAGGGCGTGATTAATACACCCCAACCTCACCCCCACCACTAAGATCACCGGCAGCTTAAGCGCCACGGCCAAATCAGCCAGGGTTTCGCGTTCATTTAACGGCACCCGCCAACCACCGGCCCCCTCGACCAGCGCAAACTCGGCGCCCGCCGATAAGGTGTCGCGCACCGGTGGCAAAAGTTCTGCCACACTCAGGCTTACCCCTTTCTCGGCGGCGGCAATGTGGGGCGCGATGGGCGGTGCCAGGGCTACCGGATTCACCTGGGAATAGTCGAGCGGCGGTTCGCACTGCGCCTGCAAGCGCAGTGCATCGTCGTTGCGTAGCCCCTCGGCGCTTTCCTCACAACCGGCCGCCACAGGCTTGACCCCGGCAGTGGTCAAACCCCGCTGCCTCGCGGCGTACAAAAGCGCGGCGGCTATGCGAGTTTTGCCCACATCGGTATCGGTTCCGGCAATAAAGTAATGATTCATGGCACGGTTTTACTCGCTTGCAGATAGGTCACTTGATAGCTGGCGGGCAACCCCTCGGGAACCCGAAAAGCCTCGTAGGCGGACTCGAGCGCCCGCAGACGCTGGCGACCGGTTAAACCGCGCGGCGCCCCCGCGTTAAGATTGTGCGCCCCCAAGTCTTTGAGCTCGCGGGCAATGTGACGAAAACTGGGGGCATAGATAACTTCTGTTTCGGTGTGCCAGCGAATATTGGTAAAGCCTGCAGCCTCTAGCGCCTGCGCCAAAAGGCCGACAGGATAGAAGCGGTTGACGTGGACATAGCCATCCGCCCGCTGCCAGGCCTGGCGCAACTCTGCCAGAGTACCTTCATCCAAGGTGGCCAGGTATAAACGACCATTGCCATCCAATACGCGATACAACTCACAGGCCAGGGCCATCAGGTCCTCACACCACTGCACCGCCAAGCTGGAATAGATCAAATCGACCGAATTCGAAGGCAGGGGCATTGCTTCCAGATCGGCGCACACCCAATGATCGACATCGCGGTGATGCTGGCGCGCGTAGCTCAACATCCCTTGGGCCAAATCCAGCGCGGTTAGCTCTTGCGCCTGGGTTCTATCTTTTAGGTGGGGCAGAAAATAGCCCGTGCCACAGCCCGCATCCAATACCCGGCAGGCGCGCGAATCAATTGCGGATAGTAAGCGCTCACCCACTCGCTTCTGTAGGCGTGCCGCCGATTCATAACTGGGGGCGGCCTTACTGAACGACCGCGCAATACGCGCTTTGTCCAATTGTTTACCCGCCGGGCGAACAAAATCACTGATCAGTTTTACGACCGCACTAGGCTGATCCCAATGGAGGCAATGGCTGGCCTCCGCGACCAAACGGCTCTGCTGATCGGGCTTATTATTCCAAAACTCACCGCAAGCGGCGGGGACCAGCCCATCGTTGGCGGCGTAAATGTGCAGGCCCGGCACTTTCAGGCTCTCGGCTCGGGCGCGAAAATCCGTCGCCGCCAGATACGCCAAGGCCTCGCTCCACTCAGTTTGTCTGCCAGCAGCATCTGCGGCCACACGCTGGCGCATAGTGCGAACCAGCGGCCTCTCGGCCCGGCTACCCTGAGCCACCAGCGCGCAAAACTGCTTGAGCGTTGCCTCTGGCTGTTGGGCAAATCCACGATTAAAGCCACGGTTCACCCGCGAGTCCATCGCCTGCGGCCAATCGCCGTCGGCGACAAACTTAGGGTTGGTGGCCAGGGTCACCAAAGAGGCCACTCGCTCGGGGTGACTGAGCGCAAAATCCAGCGCGAGCGCCCCGCCCAGGGACCAGCCGATTAGATAGACTTGTGCGGGTAACTCCCGAGCCAAAACAGCGATAAATGCGTCGGCGTCGAAATCGGCATCGACCTCGCCAAACCCCGGAATATCGACACTCCAAACCTCGCCCAGCTCACGCAGAGGCTGCACAAAAGGCTCCATTGAGCGATGGTCAAAACCCCACCCGTGCAATAACACCAAAGGAATATCACCGGCGGAGCCTAGCGGCGAATAGCGCTGATACTGGAGCATTAGTCGCCCACCTCGGACTGCCCCCGAGCAAGGGCGACCAGCAGGCCATCCACCTGAGCCTCGCTGTGGGCCGCACTTAGCGTTACTCGCAAGCGAGCACTGCCCTCGGGCACGGTGGGCGGGCGAATGGCGCTCACCCAGTAACCCTGCTCGCGCAGCGCCTGCGACAAGGCCAGGGCCTTGGCATCGTCACCCACCAAAATTGGCTGAATGGCGGTGGGCGAGTCCATCAACGTCAGCCCTGCCGCTTGGGCGCCGCGGCGAAAACGCGCAATAAGTGCCTGTAAATGAGTGCGTCGCCAGCTCTCGCGGCAAATCAGCTGCAGGCTTTTGCGACTGGCGGCCGCGACCGCCGGTGGCAAAGCGGTGGTGTAAATATAGCTGCGGGAAAGCTGAATCAGGGTTTCGATAAGCGCCTCGGAACCGGCGACAAAGGCGCCAAAGCTGCCCACCGCCTTGCCCAAAGTGCCCATTAATACCGGCACCTCGTTCTGGCCGAGACCGTAATGCTGCAAGACACCGCCGCCGGTTTCACCCAGACAGCCAAAGCCGTGAGCGTCATCCACCATCAGCCAGGCGTTGTGTTCGGCGGCCAGCGCCGCCTGTTGGGGTAAAGGCGCCAAATCGCCATCCATACTGAAAACCCCATCCACCACCACCAGAGATTTAACGGCCTGAGCACTCAGACTTAACTGGCGCTGAAGCGAGTCGAGGTCATTGTGCTGAAAGCGCCGCAAGCGGGCGCCGCTTTGCAAGCCGGCATCCAGCAAGGAGGCGTGATTGAGACGATCTTCAATCACCGCATCACCCTTGCCCACCAAAGCGGTAATCGCCCCCAGATTCGCCATAAACCCGGTAGAGAACACCAGCGCGCGCTCGCGGCCGCAAAAAGCCGCCAGCTCTTGCTCTAATTTATGGTGCTCGTCACTGTGGCCGCACACCAGATGTGAGGCGCCGCTGCCGACGCCCCAGTGTTGCGCGGCATCGGCCATGGCCTCGCGCATATCGGGATGATTGGCGAGCCCCAAATAATCATTGCTGCAAAACGCGGTGTAGGGGCGCCCGTCTACCACCAACTCTGGCCCCTGGGGGGCGCCAATCTCGGGGCGGGAGCGATAGCGGTGCTGTTGGCGGCGCTCGGAAAGCACCGCCTGCAGGTGTTGCTGGAAGGGGTTCATGGGCCGTTAGTTAGCCGCGTTGTAAAAGAACTTGTCGTTGTGCGCCGCTTCCAGATTGGCGGCGATGTCAGCTTCTACCGCCTCGTCATCGCCGTGTACGTGACGCTCTTCGGGTTTGATCCCCAGGCGGGCGAACAGCTGCATATCCTTGTTCGCTTCGGGGTTGGCGGTGGTAAGCAATTTTTCGCCGTAGAAAATAGAGTTGGCCCCGGCAAAGAATGCCATGGCCTGCATTTCATCGCTCATCTCTTCGCGCCCGGCGGACAGACGCACATGGGACTGCGGCATGAGAATACGAGCGGCGGCAATGGTGCGAATAAAGTCGATGGGGTCCAAATCCGCTTCTGTTTCCAGCGGCGTTCCCTCAACTTTAACCAGCATATTAATCGGCACCGATTCCGGGTGATCGGGCATATTGGCCAACTGCTGCAGTAATCCCGCGCGGTCACCGGCCTCTTCGCCCATACCCACGATGCCACCACAGCAGACTTTCATGCCCGCCGAGCGCACATTGGCCAGGGTGTCTAAACGATCTTGATAAGTGCGGGTGGTGATAATTTCGCCGTAGAACTCGGGCGAGGTATCCAGATTGTGGTTGTAGTAATCAAGGCCAGCATCGGCCAGCTCACGGGCCTGGGTTTCGTCTAGCATGCCTAAGGTCATGCAAGTTTCCAGGCCCATGGATTTAACTTCGCTCACCATTTTGGTGACATAGGGCATGTCCTTACCCCGGGGCGAGCGCCAGGCGGCGCCCATACAAAAACGGGTGGCGCCATTGGCTTTGGCGGCGCGGGCCTCTTCCACCACTTTTTCTACCGCCATCAGCTTTTCTTTTTCCAGCCCGGTATCGTAGCGCGCGCTCTGCGGGCAGTAGGCACAGTCTTCGGGGCAGGCGCCGGTTTTAATCGAGCACAGTGTGCTGACCTGTACTTCATTAGCGTTAAAGTGGGCGCGGTGTACGGTTTGCGCCTGAAACAATAAATCGTTAAACGGCAGGGCCAGCAAATTCAAAATTTCCTGACGCGACCAATCGTGGCGCAGAGCGGGGGCAGATACAGATGCGTTCATAATAATTCCATCGGTTGGTGCGCTCGCCCTGGCAACAGGCCGCGCAACTGCTAATCTCGGTGGGGACTATCATAAAGGCGGCGGCGGCGCTGTCAACCTGGAAAAGGATTTTTGGTTAACAAGTGTTTTTGCAGCAATTTTGCCTACTCTGTCATCAGCCCAGCAAGCGGCGCTTGTGCCCGCACTGTGAGACGATGCTGGCGCAGTTACAAGCCCAACCGCAATTTAGCTGTCAGCTGTGCGCTCTACCTCTGACAAGCAACAGCGACTACTGCGGTCAGTGCCTCGCGCACCCGCCGGATTTTACGCACACCCTGGCCTGCTTTTACTACCAATTCCCCCTCGACTACCTGATCGGCCGATTTAAGTTTGAGCGCTGTCTGGCCAGCGCCTACTGGTTGGGCAAGGCTTTTGAGGACCACTTGCGCCAGCATCACGCCCGCGCCGACCTTATAGTCCCCGTGCCCATGCACTGGCGGGGTTTAGTCAGACGCGGCCTGGATCAAACCCTGTGGCTGGGCCGGGCCGCATCGCGGGCCAGCGGCGCACCCTTGGCGCCCAAGCTGTTGCAAAAAACCCGGCACTCAACGCCCCTGCACGGCCTAAGCCGCCAAGAGCGGGCCCGGACTATTCGCGGCATTTACCGCGCCCGGCCCCTGCAAGGGCAGCATGTGGCTTTGGTGGATGATATTGTCACCACCACAACCACCGCCCGCACCCTGAGTCGGCTGCTGCGCAAAGCCGGCGCCGCCTCGGTACAAATTTGGGCGCTGGCGCGCACGCCAGAGCACTAAACCCGTACAATGTCGCTTTCACTCAGCGGATAGCGATGGTTTTATGAGCGACAGCCCTAACGACATTCAGCCCCACGCCTATCAGGCCCTGACCCCCGACCTGGTCATGGATGCCGTGGAAAGCTTGGATTACTGGTGCGATGCGCGGGTATTTGCTCTCAACAGTTACGAAAATCGCGTCTACCAAGTGGGCATTGAAGGGCAAAGCCCGCTGATTGCAAAGTTTTACCGCCCCGAGCGCTGGAGCGATGCGCAGATACTGGAAGAGCACCAATTCTCGCAGCAGCTGTTTGATCTGGGGGTTTCGGTAGTACCACCCTTGGCGCAAAACGGGCGCACGCTGTTTGAGTATCAGGGGTTTCGCTTTACGCTCTACCCGCGCCAGGGCGGCCACGCCCCCACCCTGGATAACTTTGACCATTTGCTGAGTCTGGGCCGCGCGCTGGGGCGGATTCACGCCCTGGGCAAATCCAAACCCTTTACCCACCGGCCCGAACTGAACACCGAGACTTTTGCGGTAAACAGTTACGACTTTCTGCGCGCCAATGCGTTTATTCCCGACTCCTTGCGCGCCGCCTACGACAGCCTGGGACAGGACTTAATTAGCCGCTGCCGGGAAATCCTGGAGCAAGTACCCTACCAGCGCATCCGCCTGCACGGCGACTGTCACCCGGGTAACATTCTCTGGCGCGACGATGTGCCGCATTTTGTGGACTTTGACGACGCCCGCTCGGGCCCCGCGATTCAGGATTTGTGGATGCTGCTGTCGGGCGATCGCGCCCAGCAAACCGCGCAGATTTCGGAAATCCTGGAAGGCTACCGGGAGTTCTGTGACTTTAACCCCGCCGAGCTGCTGTTAATTGAGGCCCTGCGAACCCTGCGCATTATGCATTACGCCGGCTGGCTGGCGAAGCGCTGGTCCGACCCAGCCTTTCCCCACAGCTTTCCCTGGTTTAATACCGAACGCTACTGGGCCGAGCATATTCTGGAGTTGCGCGAGCAATTGGCGGCTTTGAACGAGCCGGCGCTGGAAGTTTATTAGCCGGGCTCTGGAAATCTGAAACCTAAGCCTCATAATGGCATAAGCATTTAAAGGAGCCACTATGACTATTCAGCAAGCCGCTGCCAGCGCCGACCCGGTATGGGAACAAATTCGCCTGAGCGCCACCGAGCAGGCGGCTAAAGAGCCTATGCTGGCAAGCTTTTTATACGCCACCATTCTCAATCACACTAGCCTGGAAGATGCCCTCAGCTTTCATCTGGCCAACAAACTCGAAAGCCCCGCGCTACCGGCCATTTCGGTGCGCGAGGTGATCGACGAAGCCCTGGCCGACGACCCGGCCATAGGCACTGCCATGCGCGCGGACATTCAGGCGATTAACGAGCGCGACTCAGCCTGCTGCTCGCTGACCACCCCGTTTTTATTTTTTAAAGGCTTTCACGCCCTGCAGGCCTACCGCATCGCCCACTGGCTTTGGGGCAAAGAACGCCGCGCCATGGCGCTGTTTCTGCAAAACCGTATATCGGTGGTTTTCTCCGTGGACATCCACCCGGCCGCCCGCATCGGCCGGGGCATTATGCTCGACCACGGCACCGGTATCGTTATTGGCGAAACCGCGGTAGTGGAAGATGAAGTGTCGATTATGCAAGCGGTCACCTTAGGCGGCACCGGCAAGGAGAGCGGCGACCGCCACCCCAAAGTGCGCAGCGGCGTGCTGATCAGCGCCGGCGCCAAGATTTTGGGCAACATTGAAATCGGCCACTGCGCCAAAGTAGGCGCAGGCAGCGTCGTGCTTAAAAGTGTGCCCCCGCGTACCACCGTCGCCGGCGTCCCCGCCAAGATAGTGGGCAGTGCCGATTGCGCCCACCCCTCGCGGGCGATGAATCACACCATTGGGGAGTGAGCGACAAACTCCCCAACCGGCTCGCCCTCGTGTATATTTGGCAACAATTTCACCAATAAAATAATGGAGCCGCCATGTCGCCACTCAAACCTCTCGCCCTTGCTCTCGCCCTTAGTCCCGTCGCCGCTCTTGCTGCCCCAGCCGAGAGCGATTGGCAAGCCCTGTTTAACGGCGAGGATTTAGACAATTGGGCGATTAAAATTCGCCACTCGGAGTTGGGTGAAAATACCCACAACACTTTCCGCGCCGAAGACGGTTTGCTAAAGGTGCGCTACGACCAATACCCGGATTTTAACGACGATTTCGGCCATATTTTTTATAAAGTACGGCCCTTTTCCTACTATCGGCTGCAAGTGGAGTACCGCTTTACCGGACCCCAGGTGGATGGCGGGCCCGAGTGGGCCTGGCGCAATAACGGCATTATGTACCACGCCCAGGCGCCCGAAACCATGGCGCTAGGGCAAGACTTTCCGCTCAGTATCGAGTACCAACTACTGGGCGGTAAGGACTCGGGCGAGCGCAGTACCGCCAACCTGTGTACACCCGGCACGCATGTGGTGATGGCGCCGGTACTGCGCAAAGACCACTGCATCAACTCCAGCAGTAACACCTACCCGGGCGACCAATGGGTCACGGTAGAGCTGGAAGTACACGGCCGCGAATTGGCGGTGCACAAGGTCAACGGCGAAGAGGTGATGCGCTATACGGACTTGCAAAAAGACGATGGTACCGCGCTAGAGGGGGGGTATATTGCCCTGCAGGCGGAGTCGGCCCCCATTGATTTTCGCAGCGTTAAGCTACTGAACCTGGAAGGCTGTATGGACACGGACGCCAGCAACTACAAAGACTATTTGGTAAAACACAGCGCCGAGGCCTGTGATTACGAGTAATTCCCGCCTCAAGTAAGTAGCAACCAAGCCCTCGCCGCTCGGCGGGGGCTTTTTCGTGGTGGATAGGCCCCTGCCCCATAAGACATAGGGAGCCTCTGATCAAGTCCCCAGCGGTCTCTGCGCGAGTCAAAACGTTCACTCCGCAAGGCGCGCTTCGCAGGCAATGGCCATAGTCCTTGGCAAGAAGTGCAACACAGCGGATGAACGTTTTGGCCGCGCCCTTCGGGGCTTACAGAGCTTTCCGATCTCTGTGTTAGCTCACCTCACCGGGCCGTCAGCCCGCTTTCAGTTCGCCGCCTTGATCTCGAAAAGCTCTGTAAGCCAGAGGCCACTGGGGACTTGATCAGAGGCTCCGCGGAGCCCATACAAAAATACCGGCACGAGGCCGGTATTTTTGCTTGGGCGGCGCTAAGGCCGCCCCGCGCAGCGGGCTTTAGTGTGAAACCGCCTTACTTTGGCCGCGCTGCAGGTGCAAATACTCCACCAGATCGCGCAGCTGACCTTTATCCAGCATCAGCCCCATGGGTGGCATACCCGAGGGGGAATAAGTCTGCTCGGCGATATCCCCGAGCGCAATCGTGTGCTCGGTGCCGTCGCTGGCCTGGACGGTAATGCTGTCCTCGGCCTCGGCGGCAAACAGCCCCTCAACCACGGTACCGTCTTGCAAGGTTACGGTAGTATTGCCAAACCCGGGGGCGATACGAACGCCGGGCGCCACCATGGCTTCCAGCAATTGCTCGCGGGTCAAACGGCTGCCAATGTCGGTCAGCTCGGGGCCCACATGGCTGCCGCGAGGGCCGATCACATGGCAGCGCACACACTGGGCGGTACTGCTGTAACTGAAAATGGCAAAACCCGATTCGGCATCGCCGCCTTTTAACGCCTCAGCGTATTTCTCCAGCGGATTGGTTTGATCTTTAGCCGCCTCGTAGGCAGCCAGCTTTTGCGTCAGCCCGTCGCTGCCGGCCGCTTCGGCGGCGTTAACCAGCTCCAGCTGCACTTCGGGCACAACCTCACCGGCGATCAGCTTGTCCATCTGTTGTGACAGTACGCTATACGCTTCGGGAGCCTTGATATTGGCCAGCGACTGATAGGCCGCCTGCTGCTCACCCACGGTGCCCTCAGCGAGCAAAATGGTGTGCATATCCACTTTGGTTTCCACCGGAATATCCAAATCGGGAACAATGGCCAAGGCACTCATACGCACACTTTCGTCCTGATCTTTGAGCGCGTCATACACCACTTTTTGCATATCGGCATAACCCAACTTGTGCAGATTATTGAGCGCGGTTAGACGCACCTCGGCGGCGCTGTCGTTGTGCACCGAGTTCACTAAGCGCTCGGAAGCATCGGCAAAGGCCAGGTTGCCCAGGGCGTTAACCGCAGCCTCGCGCACGACAGAAGAGTCATCGGCGAGCAGCGCAGGATAGACATCCGCCAGCACCTCGCGCGCCACGGCGGCATTGCCGGTACGCTCACCACGGTAGCGACCACTCACACGGTCAAACACCGAAGGGCTTTCCCAATAGGTGAGCGCCTCTAACGCTTCGGCGCGCAGCGCGGCAGCGGCGCCGGCATCGGCGGCATAGTCGGCCAGGCGCTGAGCCGCCGCTTTATCGGCGACAAAGGCATTGGCGTTAATCGCGCGGCGCAGTAACTCTTCGTTTGTAAACGGCGTTGCACCCAGCAGCTCGGCCAGTCTCGGCAGGGCCCCTTCAACAAACAAATCGTCGTTGATCACGCGCGCGGCGCTGGTAACCACGAACTGGCTTTGATCGTCCAGGAAGTCCGCCAGGGCATCGCTTTGTAAACGGCCCAAAGCCACCACAGCGGCAATACGCACCGCCTCGGACTCGTGTTCGGCGAGGGCCGCCAATGCTTGCTCATCGCCAATACGGGCCAGAGCAACCGCACCGCCCTGGCGCAGATAAACGTCCGCGTCGTTATTGGCCTCAAGCATGGCAATGATTGGCTGCGTCGCCTGCTCGGCACCGATCCGGCCGAGCGCCTGGGTGGCGAAGAAACGCACCCGGGCATTGTCGTGCTCCAAGTTACTTAACAGCGCATCGGTCGCCGCCGCGTACTCCGCGTCGCCGATCACCTTGGCAATCTGTGCACGAACTTCTGGGTCACTATCGTCGCGCAGGTAGCTCAGCAGAGGCTCAGCGGCAGCCGCCTCCTGGCGCGCGAACTGACCGATACCCCAAATGGCGTGAATGCGCGCCAATTGAGCGTCGGCATCCAACACCCCCACCAACGGCGCTGCGTCGCCGCGCGAGACCAGCTCAAACTGGGCCCGCTGACGCACACGCATATCGTCGTGGGCCAAGAGTGCGACCAGCGATTCAGCATCGCGCTCGCTTAAGTTTTCCTGTAACAGCGCCTTGGTCTCGGCGCGCTGTTCCGCATCGGCCTCGGCCGGGGTATCCAGCTTCCAGATACGGCCCTTGCCATTGCGGTGCCACCCCTCGATCCAGTCGCTAGTATAAAGAGCGCCGTCGGGGCCCATATCCAGGCCGGTGGCTTGAATACCGCGCATCATTTGTTGATCGGTATCCAGGGTAAAGCCCGCCCCCTCGGGTTTGAGGGTAAAGGCATTAACGCCAGAGCGCGGCCCATTGCCGGTGTATTCGACGATAAAGAAGTGGTCTTTCCAGCGCTCGCTCAAACCCGTGCCCGGATGGTAGACCATGCCAGTAGGCCCGGCGTGGTATGGAGCCACCGGTGGCAAAATGTGCGCCGCTTGGGATTCAAAGCGCGGCTTGTAGAACTCCTCGTCCATCCACACTTTGTAGTTGTTATTTTTGGGGTCTGTGTATTTGCCGAACTGCCAGTTGCTGCGCCAGCCGCTGTCCGAACCATCCACCAGATAAACCACACGTTCAAACTCGCCCGGATGGTCGCCGTCATTATCTACGCTGACCAGATTGCCGTATTTATCGAACACAAATTCGTGAGTGTTGCGCACCCCGTGGGCAAACACTTCAAAGTTACTGCCATCCAACTCGCTGCGCACCACCACACCGCGATTGGGGTAGGCGTGCTGGTTACCGTCGTTGTCGGTGATATTGGCGCCAATGTCGCCGATACCGTAGTAGATTCGGCCATCGGGCCCCAAAGTGACCCCTGACATCCCGTGGCCACTAAAGCCGATATGTACGCCAAAGCCGTCGGCCAGCTGCTGCTTATCATCAGCGATGCCATCGCCATCGGCGTCTTTTACCCGCCAGGCGTGAGGCGCCACTGCCAAAAACAGCTCGTTCAATTCATTGTGATAGTAAATGCCGCCCAGCACATCGGTGACTTCGGTATTAAAATCTTCCAAAAAGGTCTGGGCGCGATCAGCGCGGCCATCGCCGCTGGTATCGGACACTTGCAGCACTTCTTCTTTGACCACTGCCAGGTCTTGCCAGTCGTGTACCCCGTCTTTATTGCGGTCGGGAATATCATCGGCGGTCAGGTTTTTATCGGCGCTGAAATAATCTTTAAGAAACGCGCGACGATCTTCAACGTCTTGCATCGCCTGGGCCGGCGTCAGCCAGTGCGGGTAGGGACGAATATCAAACTCTGAGTTATTGCTGCGATGGGTAATGGCCACCCAGGCGTTACCGTCGTAGTCCATGCTCAGGGCCACCGGGTCGGCGAGCAGCTTCTCCGAGGCCCAGAGCTCCATCTGCAAGCCGTCGGCGAGCTCCATATTGGTTTGCGACTCGATGCTCTGGGCGCGGGTGCTGGCGGCGGCATCGGTGATCTCCACAATACGTTCTGGCGCCAGGGGCGAACCTTTGTCGGTTTGATTAGCCGGGGCTGGTGCGGGGTCTTTGCCGGCCGTTTCCGAGGTTTGCTCCGGTGGCGAGCAGGCCGTCAGGGCGACTGCCAGGGCCAGGATAGAAAGACGAAGTGAGCGGGGCAGCAATAAAGCGCCTGAAATTTGGTTGGACATAATCATCACAGTTATCGTTATGAGTATCGGTTACAGCACGTCATTCGTGCCTGAACGGGTAAAATTAGAGCTACGAACAGATTATAAGCCCGCGCCATAAAGGCACAAGTTAAGTAGTGTTTGCAGACCTTTAAGAGGTTCCTCCGCGCCTCATGTTGGACACAGTGCACGCCCTATAGCCCCAAAACAAAGCACCTTGCTTTCCCCCAAGCCCGCTCCAGCGACCATATGGCGCCTAAATGGTGAAATAGTCAGCTTGGCGAACATTTTGCAGACACCCTGTCTCTGGGGGAGACCCCTTTCAATCTAACGGGACAGGTAGCAGTTTATGCAGTACAGCAAACCCATGATTGACCTGGTGCTCGAGTTGCGTCGCCGAGCCCCCTCTGAACTTAAGCCTGGCATTAAGTTGGCCAACCCCGATTTATTCTACGAGCTGGCGGATTATTATCACCAAACCCGCGACGCGGTGACCCGGGCGCTGATCAAAGAGCTGTTTCAACTCGCCGCTGGCGATTGGCCCGCGCGCCTGGAAAAACCCGAAGAAAAGGTCGCTCAGCAAGTGAAGGTTTATCGCGGCCAAGTGAGCCTGAGCGAGTCTCGCAAACCGGCACAAGAACCCCAGCCCAGCGATCGCCCCCACCGCGTCTATCGCGGCCAGGTGGTCTACCGCTAAGGCTGACGCCTCAAGCGAGCTCTTTTCGCACCCGCTCAAGCAAACGCTTGGTCGCGAGAATGCCCTGGTCGGCGGGCAGCTCGCTACCCTCGTACTCGATGCCCACATAGCCGTTGTAACCCGCGTTTTTAATAATTTCAAACAGTCGGCGATAATCCATATCCGGCTCATTGCCCTGCTCATCAAAACGAAAGGTTTTCGCACTCACCGCGCCTGCATAGGGCATTAAGTCGGCCACGCCCTGGTAGATATCATACTGTTTGATGCACGGCGAATCCCACAAGCCACCGTCCGCGCGCTGATAGCAAAAGTTGCCAAAATCCGGCATCGAACCGCAGTAGGGCGAATCGGCCTCTTTTAAAACCTCGGCAAGCTTGGCGCCGTGAGAAGAATAACCACCGTGATTTTCCACCAGTATCTTAATCCCCAAAGGCTCGGAGAACGCGGCCAGTTCAACCAGGCTGGCCACCGAAGCATTGTGCCAGTCTTCGGCGCTGCCGGCGCCGTGTAAGTTAACCCGAATACTGTGACAGCCGATGGTGTTGGCCGCCTCTATCCAGGGGTAATGATTCTCTACGGCCTGCTTACGGCGCCCTTCGTCGGCAGTAGACAGGTCGCCCTCGCCATCAATCATAATCAGCAGGTTGCGGACATTGTGATCGTCCGCGCGCCGTTTTAACTCCCGCAAAAAAGTTTGATCCTGCGCCTTGTCCATAAAGAATTGATTCACATACTCCACCGCGCCAATATCGAAATTGGTGCGTGCCACCGAGGGAAAATCCAGGGTGCTGAGCGACTGATCAAAAAAAGCCTTGTGCAGTGACCACTGCGCCAGTGAGATATCAAAATAAAACGCGTCGCTTTGCGCTCGGGTTAAGCCGGGAAAGGCCCCACAAACAGAAGTCGCCGCGAGTGCGTGCAAAAAAGAGCGTCGGGAGAGAGAAGCCA
This sequence comes from Gilvimarinus xylanilyticus, assembly GCF_024195295.1. GTDB lineage: Bacteria > Pseudomonadota > Gammaproteobacteria > Pseudomonadales > Cellvibrionaceae > Gilvimarinus > Gilvimarinus xylanilyticus. The sequence continues at coordinate 62,345 of NZ_JAMFTH010000003.1, forward strand.
TAGAAAACCTCAACGAGGATGTCGTCTTGTTATTGGATGGAGGGCTATTCTAGCGACAAAGCCAAACTCAGTGCCAGGCGCGGTTTTCCGAAAACTGCGGGCGCAGGAACTCCATCTGATCACCGCGAATTCGATCGGAGTTAATCAGCGCAAGATACTCGGCGATATTGGGGCGAAACGGCAGAGCCAAAAGCTCCATATCGATATCTTGTAACAGATGATTGCTTTTGCGTTGATTGCAGCGCTTGCAGGCGGTGACCACATTTTGCCACACATCCCGACCGCCGCGACTGACCGGGTGCACATGGTCGCGGGACAACTGAGCGGTAATAAATTTTTTGCCGCAGTAAAGGCACAAATGGTCGTCTCGGGCAAACAGAGCGCGGTTGGTAAGCGGGGGGATAAGACGGTAGCGGGCGATTCGACTGCCGCCACAGGCGATAATGGCGGGAAGGGTTATCTGCGAGCGCACGCTGCTACATCGGGCGTAACCGCCCACCACTTTGCGCACCGAGCCGCCCAGGCTCCAAACCACCAAATCCCTGGCATAAAGACAGACGGCGTCCTGCCAGGGTAACCACTCAATAGGCTGCCCGGCGATATTGAGCCGCAGTATCCTCTCTTCCATCGACACCTCCCGTAGTGACAGGCTCGGGGCACCTCTATTCGTACAGGTGGCCCAACCTATTACTGGTAAAGCGTGGCATCGCTCGGGATTGTCAACCAAGCCCTCAATGCGATGATCGTCGGAGCGACAAATGTTTCGATTTGTCCCTACTTTGTCGGTTAACTGTGACGATAATATGTCAAATGTACCGCTTTTTACGCACCTCGCCTACTCTTTTTTCTCCTCGGGCAAAACTCTGGCAGCGCCAGAACTTAACTGCGCCACTTGGCGGCGCAATGACGAGACCTGCCCTTGAGCCAACTCAAAGCACAGACTGACCGACTCGCGATACTCGGCCTCGATATCCTGAACCGAGTATTCACCGAGCAGATGTCGCATTTTTTGCTCGAGGGGAAAAGGCACCTCAATAATCACGGCCTGCTTAGGCACCACCGAACGCCAGGCCGCGCCGTCCAGCGCACCCGAAACCGAGGCGCTGTAGGCCCGCACTAAACCGCCCGCGCCCAACTTCACGCCGCCAAAAAAACGGACGACGACGGCCAGACAATCCCCTGCGTCCCGATGCTGCAGCACATGCAACATAGGCTTGCCCGCCGTGCCGGAGGGTTCACCATCGTCGCTAAACGCCGCTGTTTTAGGCTGGTCGGCGGCGCCGACAATATACGCCCAACAATAATGATTGGCACCGGGACGTTCAGCCTTGATACGCACCAGCGCATCCATGGCCTGCTCACGCGAGCAAACCGGCACTAACACCGTAATAAATTGGCTGCGTTTTTCTTCGTACTCGTTTACATGCTCGGCCGCCAGCGCCCGATAACCCGTCCCCATATTTGCCCCCACTAGTGCCAACAAACCAGTGTAACAAAGCGCGCAAATTCGTGTTTAAGCGCGGCTCTTGCTATGATGAATGCACTGTTTGTAAACGACCGGAGTTAAAATTAGTAGCAGCCCCCGCCTCCAGAAACGTCCAGCCGGACTGAGCCGCATACTGGGTCACCGCGTATCAGTGACTCGACCGGCACAAGGGTCGGGCCAGTAAAACGATTATTTACCCCGCGTACCACGCAGGATTTAACCATCATCGGGAGAAAGACAAGCATGAGAATTTTTGAAGAAATGGAATCGGAAGTTCGCGGCTACGTTCGCTCATTTCCAACCGTATTTGATGTCGCCAAAGGCTCCGAGCTGTTTGACGAAAACGGCACGCGCTACATTGACTTCTTTGCCGGTGCCGGGGTTCTCAACTACGGCCACAACCACCCGATGGTCACCAAGGCGCTGATTGAACACCTGGAACGCGATGGCATTGTCCACGGCCTGGATAAGGCCACTATCGCCAAGCGCGCCTTTTTGCAGAAGTTCCGCGACACTATTCTGGCACCACGCAACCTGCAGTATAAAGTTCAGTTTACCGGCCCTACCGGCACCAACGCGGTAGAAACCGCCATGAAACTGGCGCGCATGGTAAAACAGCGCTCCAACATTATTGCCTTTACCAACGGCTACCACGGTTTGACTATGGGCGCCCTGGCCGCCACTGGCAACTACTTTTACAAAGACGAATCCTACGGCAGCCGCAGCAACACCGCGTTTATGCCCTACGACGGCTTTTTGGGTGAAGACGTCGACACCATTGATTACTTGCGCAAATTCCTCAACGACGGCAGCAGCGGCATCGACTTGCCCGCCGCCATTATCGTGGAAACCGTGCAGGGCGAAGGCGGTATTAATGTCGCGCGCATCGAATGGCTGAAAAAGCTGGAACAACTGTGCCGCGAGTTCGATATTCTGCTGATTATCGACGACATTCAGGTGGGCAATGGTCGCACCGGCACCTTCTTTAGCTTTGAGCGCGCGGGAATCCACCCAGACATGGTCACCTTGTCCAAGTCAATTGGCGGCGGCCTGCCCATGGCATTACTGTTAATGCGTCCCGAGCTTGACCAGTGGCAACCCGGCGAACACACCGGCACCTTCCGCGGTAATAACCTGGCTTTTGTCGCCGCCACCGAAGCGCTGAGCTTTTGGGATAACGACGACCTGGCCACCGCGGTGGTTCATAAAGGCAAATTTATCGAGCAAGAGCTGCAGAAAATTGCCGATGAATTCCCACAGTTCAACCCCAAAGTGCGTGGTCTGGGCATGATTTGGGGGCTGGAAATGACCCCGGGCGTTGCCTCCGAGACCTCGGCCGAAGCCTTTGAGCGCGGGTTGATTATCGAAACCTCGGGCGCCGACGATCAGGTGCTTAAATTCCTGCCGTCACTGTTGATTGAAGAAGAGCTTCTCACCGAGGGGCTGGGGATTATTCGCGACTCGCTGCAAGCTCTGGCGCAAAAACGCGACGACATGATGACCGGCCGTTAATAAGGCCCCCACGCAAGCCGCCCCACGCGGCTTGCGTTTTTCACTCCCTTTTTTTCACTCATACGGACAGCCAGCAGCCATGTCAGATATTATTATCAGTAAGTTCGGCGGAAGCTCAGTGGCCGATGCCAAGCAAATTGTCAAAGTCACCGACATTGTAAAAAGCGATAAAAAGCGTCGCGTGATTGTGGTTTCAGGCCCGGGCCGCAGCCACAAAAACGAAGAGAAGGTGACCGATCACCTGATCAACATCGCCACCAAGGGCATCCACTTTTATAACCAGCGCCAAAACATCACCGCCGACGACAGTCGCCAGGCGGTTATCGACAAGTTCACCGCCATTATGCGGGACTTAAAAATCGACGCCCCGGACATTCTTAAAGCACTTAAGCAGGATTTAAATACCGACTTGGGTGGCGACAAGCGCGTGGCGTTTTTGGCCTCGCGGGGCGAGCACTACAACGCCCGAATTATTGCCGCCTATTTGGAAAAATGCGGTTTAAAAGCCAAGGCCCAGCTCCCCGAAGAAATCGGCTTTTTGGTCAGCGACAACTACCTAGCCGCGCGCACTCTGGATCAGGCCTACGAAAACGTCCAGTTTATGGAAGCGTTTGACGGCATCTCGGTTATGCCGGGCTTTTACGGGGTGACCGAAGACGGCCACATTGCGGTTTTCTCCCGCGGCGGTTCGGATTTAACCGGCGGCGAAATCGCCTACGCGCTGGACGCCGATACTTACGAAAATTGGACCGACGTCAACGGCGTGTACGAGGCCGACCCGCGTATTATTAAAGAAGCCCGGGCCATTCCACGGCTTACTTTTAAAGAAATCCGTTTGCTTTCCAGCAAAGGCTTTAACGTCTTTCACTTGGACGCCATGCTCAAGTGCCGCGACCGCAAAATTCCCATTAATATTCGCAACACCAACTCGCCTCACGAGCCGGGCACGTTGATTCTTAACGAGCGGGTTCCCGAAGAGGGCGTGGTGGGCATAGCGCGGCTGGACAATATGTCTTACATCCACATTGAAAAAGACATGCTGGGTGAAGAGGTCGGCTTTACCGCCTCACTGCTACAGATATTCCACGACTTCGGTATTAATACCTACCATTACCCCACCGACAAAGACGATATTGCGGTGCTGGTGAGCAAAGAAGATTTACTGGGCAGTATTAATGACCTGCGCCGGGTGATTGAAAAACGCTTAAAGCCCGACAATATGCGCGTAGAATACAATTTATCGATCATCACCCCGGTGGGCCAGGGCTTAAACCGCAACAACTACCCGATTATCGAAGCCTTAAGTGCGCTGGGCGATGCTCATATCCCCATCGATTTAATCGACCAGAGCCCGTCGCAAATTTGCTTCCATGTGGGGGTTTCGCAAACCGTTGCCGACGAAGCGACGCGAGTCCTCTATGACGTCCTTATCGGGCAGGCCTCGTCCTAGCCGGACGCGGTCGCTGTTGCGCGGCCGCGCAACAGCGACACCAGCGTCGCCACCGTCAACAGCCCCAGGGCCAACTGCAGCGCATTGTGGAAGGTAGCCAGCAGGGGCTGGGCGACGGCGGCGCTCATAGCGCTGTCCCCTAAATGCCAATAAACCAACAAATTGACTAAGCTCATCCCCACCAGGTTGCCCGTAACCCGCGCAAGGTTCAGGGTTGCCGACGCCACCCCCACCTCACTGGCACGCGCCGAATGCATCACCACATGGTTGTTAGGGCTGGAGAAAAAGCCAAAGCCTATTCCGATAAGCACCAGCGCCATGCGGATATCGCCTTCCGGGGTCTGGGCATCGAGCTGATTGAGCCAGTAAAACCCCAACAGGGTGCAAATACACCCGACACTGGCCAGCCAACGCGCCGAAAAGATATCCGACAGCTTACCCGACAGTGGCGCCACACAGGCCATGGCCAGGGCCTGGCTGAGTAATACCTGCCCCGCCTCTAACGCGCTAAAGCCGCGTACATACTGTAAATACAAACTCAGCATAAAGCCCAGCGGGTAGTTGGCGCCATACATTAATGCGGCAGCCAACAAAGACATGGAAAATACTCGCGACTCGCGAAACATCTGCACGCGAATCAAAGGCGAGCGGGCACCTGCCTGCAGGCGAATAAACAAGCCCAGCAATACCAACGACAGCACCAGTGCAACGACAGACAGGGGTTCGGGCAAACCGGTAAGCCCCAACACCAAAAACGCCGCCCACAACGCGAACAACAGTGCCCCGCGCCAGTCAAAGCGCGACGGCTCGCTCTGGCGCCACTCGCCCTTAATGCCCCACTGCAACAACACCGACACCACCATCACCAGCGGCAGGGGCAAGAGAAATACCGCGCGCCAGCCAAAAGTCTCGGTGGCCCAACCACCCAGCGCCGGCGCCAGGGTTAAACCCAAATACACACTGGCGGCGTTCAACCCCAACGGCAAACCCCGCTTGTGGGCGGGGAACACCGAAATCAGCAGAGCCATACTGGTAGCAAACATCATTGCCGAGCCCACCCCCTGAACAAAGCGCATCGCCAGCACCCAGTGCACCGAGGTGGCAAAGAATGCGCCGATACAGGCCAGGGCATTTAACCCGATTCCCAGCTGGAAAACCCGTTTGCGCCCCATCAGGTCGGCCAATTTACCCGCGGGCAGCATAAACATAATGTTCGCCACCAAAACCGTGGTGGGAATCCAGCTGACTAACACCGCGTTGGCGTGCAGCTCGTGCGCGAGCGCCGGGATGGCCACATTGACCGAGGCCATTCCCAGAGGCGCAATAAACGCTCCCAGGCAGACCACGCACAACAGCAACCAGGCGTCAGGGGAAATCTTATCGACACGTACCGTCATCAAATATGTCCAGGCAAAAAAAACCGGGGCCAGCAAGCGCTGGCCCCGGTTTTTATTATGAATCTGGCACTATTAAACCACACAAGAGACTGTGGCGCAGCGCTGTGTGGCGAGTCACTCACGGCGATCGCACCCGAATCTTGCAGCGCGAGGGGTGTAAAAATAGAAACCCCGCGGCAAGGGGGCCTGCTGCGGGGTTGTACAGGATGGAGTCGAACCGTGACTCAAAGCGGCGAGGTCCCTCTGTTCCGTGCCTCAATTCCCTCTGCTTACATTCCTTAACGTATATTATGAGCCGAGTCTTTCGAGAAAAACAACGGCTAATATCACCTTTACTTGTGAGACATCTCTTACAAGCCCGAATATCGTCAGAACACCTCTTCGGGCTCCAGATCGAACAAATACTCGGGCTCAATATCCATTTGGCGGATAATATCTTCACCCTCGTTTTTCAGCAGCTCAATATCCTCGGCCTGCAGGTCGTTGCCGAGCCCCTGCCTAATCACAATTTCGACCCGCCGGTTGCGGGCCCGGTTGGCCGCCGAATCATTCGACGCCAGAGGGCGGGTGGCGGCAAAACCCGAGACTTCAAAGCGCTCGGGCGCCAAATAACCACCGCGCATTAGCTGGGTGGCCACCGAGGAGGCGCGCATGGCCGACAAATCCCAGTTGGAACGGAACCGTTCGGAGCGGATAGGGATGTTATCCGTGTGCCCCTGCACCTCAATCAAACCCGGCTTGAGCATAAGTACGGCTCGTATTTCGTCGATAACATCGTAATAATCCGCCGCCAACGTGGCCGAACCGGATTCAAACGAGCCCCTCTCGCGGATGCGGATAATAATCTGCCGACCCTCGGTTTCAATTTCGATTTCACCGTTGGCTATCCGATCCTCCAGCTTGCCCGCCAGCTCGCGGGCGTCTTCGCGGGTCTGCTCGACCAGCTCCTCGAGAATACTCTGCAGACGTTGCTTCGCGCTTTCCTCCATATCCGGCTCGCCGCGCTCAATGTCATACTCCTGCGAATCGCGCACCTCCAGGCTCATTTGAGTAATGTCCTGAGTGCGCTGAAAGATCTCGTTAATCGGGGTGGGCTCGGGTTTGCCGGGGCTGAACTCCTGCGCAATGATGCTGGTGCCTTTGGGGATTTCGTTAACATTGACTTTGGCCTGCACCCCAAACGCCTGGGCCAGCGACCCCGCCAGGCGGCGGAACTTCATCGCGTCCATTTCCGAAAAGGACAGCAACAGCACAAAGAAACACATCAGCAGCGCCATCAAATCCGCAAAGGTCGCCATCCACGCGGGTAAACCCGGCGGGCATTCGCATTCATTTTCTTCTTCATCGGCACTCATGCAATCGCCCTTGAATTAGCTCGCGGCATCGGCGGCATCGCGTTTACCTTCGGGCAGGTAGGTGCGTAAAATCGTGTCAATCACCCGGGGGTTCTGGCCGTTTTGAATCGCCAGCAAGCCATCGATGATCATGCTTTTGATCATATATTCCTCGGCCGCGCGCAATCTCAGTTTATCGGCAATCGGCAAAAACACCGCATTAGCCAACATAGCGCCGTACAGGGTGGTCAAAAGGGCTACTGCCATGGCCGGGCCAATCGCCTTGGGATCGTCCATATTGGCGAGCATGGCGACCAGGCCGATTAGGGTACCGATCATCCCCATGGCCGGGGCGACATCCCCCAGCGAGGCAAAAATAGAAGAGCCACCGCGGTGGCGGCGCTCGGCCAGCGAGCGATCTTTAGAGAGCATGGTGCGCACCACATCCGGGTCGTGGCCGTCTACCAGCAACTGAATGCCCTTTTGCAAAAAGCCATTGCTGACGTCCTTACCCTCCAGAGATAACAATCCACCTTTGCGTGCGGCATCGGCCAAGTCGACAATTTCATCGATCATATCCAGCGGGTCATCGAGCTTATTCACAAAACTTTTCCCGGCCACTTTAAACGCACTCAGGAACTGTCCCAGACCAAATTTGGCCATGACCGCAAAAACGCTGCCCCCCACCACAATGACCAGCGAGGGCGCATTGACGAACATGCCAATTTCGCCGGACATAAACATCGAGGCCACAATCAGGGCCAAAGCCCCCAGTAAGCCTATCAGCGTTGCTAAATCCACCCGTTACTCCTTCGCTGGGGCGCCTGTGGTGCCCGGTAAGTTTGCCCTATTCTAGTCGTATTCTGACGGGGACTGTAAATATGCCAGCCGCAAACCGTATAATGGCGCCGTTAAATCCGGCATTCGTTTCAGCTTATCGGCGGCCGGAAGAAAAACTCAAGCAACCAAACTAAGTGATGGCCCTCATGCCCGCGAAAAAGAAAAGTCCGGATCTGGAATCCGCTCTGACAGAGCTGGAAACCCTGGTAACCCGTATGGAGAGCGGCGAACTGACGCTGGAAGAATCTCTGCAAGCGTTTGAACAGGGCATTAAGCTGACCCGCGAGTGCCAGCAAAAGCTGACCCAGGCCGAGCAGCATGTGCAGACCCTGATAGAGCAAAACGGTGAACCCAGCTTTACCGACTTTGAGGCACCCGACGAAGCGCAATGACAGGGTTTTCAGATTACGCCCAAACGCTGCGCCCGCGTATTGAGCAAGCGCTGGCAAACGCGGTCCCAACCACCGTCGACAGTCGCCTGGCCGAGGCCATGGGTTATGCCCTGTCCGGCGGCGGGAAGCGTATTCGCCCCCTGTTGGTTCTGGCCAGTTACCGCGCACTAACCGGCAACCACGACCACCCGGCGCTGGACAATATTGTCTGTGCGGTGGAAGCCATCCACGCCTACAGCCTGGTGCACGATGACCTGCCGGCCATGGACGACGACGAACTGCGCCGCGGCCAACCCACCTGCCATATTGCCTTCGACGAGGCGCTGGCCATTCTCGCGGGCGATGCCCTACAGACACTGGCCTTTGAAACCCTTAGCCAAGCCGATTCTCTAACGGCCGAAGCGAAGCTGGCGCTGATTCAAACCCTGGCCCAAGCCGCGGGCGCCCAAGGCATGGTCCTGGGCCAGGCCATTGACTTGGCCGCCGTGGACGGCACCCTGACACTCACGCAGCTTGAGCGCATGCACCGCTGTAAAACCGGCGCCTTAATTGATGCCAGCGTGGCCATGGGCGCGATCGCCGCCGACGCCGACGCTCCGTCGCGTCGCGCGCTGGAAAACTACAGCCGCGCTATTGGCCTGGCCTTTCAAGTACAAGATGACATTCTGGATGTGACCGCCGACACCGCCACCCTGGGCAAAACCCAGGGCGCCGATGCCGCGCGTAACAAACCCACCTATGTGTCCCTACTGGGCTTAGAGGCCGCGCGCGAGCATGCCCATACTCTGCTCGCCCAGGCGTTGGATGCCCTTGCCAAGCTTCCCGGCGACACCCAGCCGCTGCGCCTAATCGCCCAATATGTGGTTGAGCGAGAGCGCTAGTGGTGCCTACAATGGCCCCTTGCTAAAGACAGACGTTGCCCCATGCTGAATGAAATACCCACAACACGGCCGCAGACCCCCTTGCTGGAGCGTATTAACGCCCCCGCCGATTTGCGCCTGCTCGATGAAAAAGAACTGCCCCAGCTGGCCGATGAGCTGCGGGCCTTCTTGCTGTACAGCGTGGGACAAACCGGAGGGCACTTTGGTGCCGGCTTGGGCGTCGTCGAGCTGACCATTGCCCTGCACTATATTTACAACACCCCCGAGGACCGGCTGGTGTGGGACGTGGGCCACCAAACCTACCCCCACAAAATTCTCACCGGGCGTCGCGAGCAGCTGTTAACCATGCGCCAGGCCGGAGGCCTGTCGGGCTTTCCCAAACGCGACGAAAGCGAGTACGACACCTTTGGTGTGGGTCACTCCAGTACTTCTATCAGCGCTGCGCTGGGTATGGCACTGGGCGGTGGAGATCGCAAATGCGCCGCCATTATTGGCGACGGCGCCATGACCGCCGGTATGGCCTTTGAGGCGCTTAATCACGCCGCCCATACCGACGCCGATATGCTGGTCATTCTCAACGATAACAATATGTCCATCTCGCCCAATGTGGGCGGACTGGCCACTTACCTGTCAAAAATCTGGGGCAGCAAGTTCTATAACTCCCTGCGCGAGGGCAGCAAACAAGTGCTGACCAAAATTCCCTCGGCTTGGGAATTTGCCAAGCGCACGGAAGAGCATTTTAAAGGCTTCGTCTCGCCGGGCACTTTATTTGAAGAGATGGGCTTTAACTACGTAGGCCCCATCGACGGCCACGATATGTCGTCGCTGGTGCGCTACCTGCGCAATTTGCGCGGGGTTAAAGGGCCCAAGCTGTTGCACATTATCACCCAAAAGGGCAAAGGCTTTGAGCCAGCCGAGCAGGACCCGGTGGGCTACCACGCCCTCAACAAACTGGAGCCAGCCCCCAAAAAGCCCGTATCCAACCGCCCCAAATACCAGGATATTTTCGGCCGCTGGCTGTGCGATATGGCCGCCGTAGAGCCGCGCCTGTTCGGCATAACCCCCGCCATGTGCGAGGGCTCGGGCATGGTGGAATTCGCCCGAGACTACCCCGAGCGCTTTTACGACGTCGCCATCGCCGAGCAGCACGCGGTGACTCTGGCGGCGGGCCTGGCCTGCGAAGGACAGAAGCCGGTGGTGGCGATTTACTCCACCTTTTTGCAACGCGCCTACGATCAGCTAATCCACGATGTCGCTCTGCAAAACCTGGATGTGACCTTTGCCATTGACCGCGCGGGATTGGTGGGCGAAGACGGCGCCACCCACGCGGGCAGTTTTGATATCACCTATTTGCGCTGTATTCCCAATATGGTGATCGCCGCCCCCAGCGACGAAAACGAATGCCGCCAGCTGCTCTACACCTGCTACCAACACCAAGGGCCCAGCGCGGTGCGCTACCCGCGCGGGCGCGGCCCGGGTGCCGAGGTTGAAACGTCTATGCACGCTTTGCCCATTGGCAAGGGCGCGATTAAGCGCGAGGGCACAGGCGCGGCTATTTTGTGTTTTGGCACACTCGGTAAGGTGGCCCGACGGGTGGCCGACAAACTGGGTTTAACCCTGTGCGACATGCGCTTTGTTAAGCCTCTGGATACCCAGCTAATCGACGCTATGCAAAAGCGCCACAAGTTGTTGGTCACTCTGGAAGAAAACGCCATTGCCGGCGGCGCGGGATCGGCGGTGGCCGAATACCTGAGCGCGGCGGGCATTGTCACCCCGCTGCTGCAATTGGGCCTTGCCGACGAGTTTGTCAGCCACGCCAGCCAGGCCGACCAAATGGCCAGCCAGGGGTTAGATGCCCAGGGCATCGAGCGCGCCATCGACCAGCGCCTAACCCAGCTGGCGAGCCTGGAAAACGGCAAGCTCGCGCCTTAAAACCTCCCCCTGAAACTACAGAGGCGGCGCCTTGCAGTAGGTGTCGATAAACTCATCGTGGCTGGGTTGTGTGGCGGCGGCGCGCGCAATCGCGTCTTTTCCCGCAGCCAGCGAGCGCGCCACCGCGGCATAGTCCAAAGCATCCACCGTGGGGTTGTAGCCTAAAGGCGTTACCCCCATGCCGGTCAGCACCATCTGCCAGCTACTGGGCTGAAAGAAATCCTCCACCCCCGGAATCAAATTTCCCTGAGCGCGAAACAAGCTCAGTTTTTCGCGCAAGGTGTCCGGGGGCGTCATGGCCTGACAGGCGCGCCAAAAAGGCGTATCGCTGCGGCCAGTGGTGCAATAGTGCAACACCAGAAAATCGCGAATTTCGCAGTAGTCATGGTACAAGCGGCGATTAAACTCCCGGCGCAGAGGCTCGCGGGTATCCGCTCCCGGAAAGAAACGTACAAAATGCGCCAGCGACTTAGATACCAGGTGAATCGCGGTGGATTCCAAAGGCTCCAAAAAGCCCTGGGCCAAGCCCAGCGCCAGACAGTTATTGCGCCAGGCGTCAGACCTTACCCCCGTAGTAAAGGGAATGACTCGAGGCTCGGCCAAGGGCTCGGTATCCAGCGAAGCCAGCAGTTCAGCGCGGGCCTCATCATCGCTGATAAAATCACTGGCGTAGACATAGCCGTTGCCGTTGCGCTGCTGCAGGGGAATGCGCCAGCTCCACCCGGCAGAACGAGCGGTCGCTACCGTATGGGACTTAGTCACCGGCGCGCGTGCCGAGGGCACAGTTACCGCGCGGTCACAGGGTAAAAACTCGGACCAATCTTCATATCCAGCGCCCGGACACTGTTTAATTAACAGTCCCTGAAAACCGCTGCAATCAAAAAAGAAATCCCCCGCAACCCGCCCGCCGTCGGTCAACTGCAGCGCCCGGATATCGCCGCCATCATCCTGTTCAATCTCACCGACATGCCCCAGGGTGCGCTTTACTCCTAAGCCTTGCGCGTATTCGCTGAGATAAGCGCTGACCAGGGTGGCATCTAAGTGAAGTGCGTAGCGGGCATTGGCGAAGGGCGTACCCGCCGCCTTAAAGGGTAAATAAAACTTATTGGCCCTACTCAAAACTGCCTCGGGCGAGTGAGCCATGAGGGGCGTTACATCTCCTTCGGCCTGGGCCTTAAGCCAAAGTTGGTAAAAATCGTGGCCATCAATCTGGCGGCCGATAGGTCCGAAGGTATGTAAATAGCTTTCGCCCGGTTGCCGCCAGTCGACAAACTCAATGCCCCATTTAAACGTGGCCTGAGTACGGCGAATAAAGTCGGCCTCGTCGATGCCCGAGCGGCGCAAGAAATCCACGAACAGAGGCACGGTGGCCTCCCCGACGCCAATAACGCCTACCTGTTCAGATTCCACCAGCTCAATACTGACGTCGCTATTTTGGAAAATACGCCCCAAGGTGGTGGCGGCAATCCAGCCGGCCGTACCACCCCCGAGAATGACCAGTTTTTTTATTTGTGTTGTCATGGGCCTAGCTTTATCAATAAAGTTAAGAAGCGTAAGCATACCGCATTAAGATACAAAGATGGTTGCGCACCGAGGCACACTTGGTCTAATTTCGCCCAGAGCCAGAGGGGATGAGCCATAAAAAAAGCCGCAGAGCATCAGGCCTTCACCCATAATGCCCATCAGCGCACTTTAACTATGGAGCAAACAATGAGAACAATTCTGGCCTTCGCCCTGGCCTGCACTCTGGCAGGTTGCGGCAGTACCTCACCGGAAAAAAACGTCGAAACCGAACAAGCCCCCCAGGCGGCACAAACTCAACCGCTTTCGCTGGTGCCCTACCCCAACTCGGTAGAGGTTATCCCCGGAACTTTAACCCTACACAACACCGTCCATGTGGAAGCCGCCGACGGCAGCGAAACCGCACAACCGGCACTGAATACGCTGCTTGAGCAATTGGACATTGAGCTAAGTGATACCGCGCCCAGCCAAATTGAGCTGATCCGGGTGCAAGAACCCGCTCTGGGCGATGAGGGCTACCGCCTGATTATCGACTCTCACGTCAGTATCAGCGCCAACACCGATACCGGTCTTTTTTACGGCGTTCAGACCCTGCGTCAATTGCTGCCCGCCCAGGCGAGCAAGGATTACCAGCTACCGCTGGTCGCCATTACCGACACCCCGGCTTTTGCCTGGCGCGGCAATATGCTGGATGTAGCGCGCAGCTTTTACCCCACCGAGTACCTTAAAAGTCATATCGAGCGTATGGCGCGCTTTAAGCTCAATCGACTGCACCTACACTTAAGCGACGATCAGGGTTGGCGGGTAGAAATCAAACAGTACCCCAAGCTTACCGAAATTGGCGGTGCCAGCGCCGTGGAAGGCGGGCGCAGTGGCTTTTACACCCAGGCGGAGATTCGCGAGCTGGTGGCCTATGCCCGGGCCCATCACATTACCTTGGTGCCCGAAATCGATTTGCCCGGCCACACTCAGGCCGCCCTGGCCTCCTACAACGAGCTGGCCTGCGACGATGTCACCAATCTTGGTCCCTATTCGGGGCTGGAAGTGGGCTTTAGCAAGCTCTGCCTGACCAAGCCCGAAGTCATTTACCCTTGGGTGGAGAACGTGCTGGCGGAGATTATTGAGCTGTTCCCATCCGAGTACATTCATATTGGCGGCGACGAGATTAAAGACCCGCTGTACGCCGAGTTTATCGGCCGCGCCACCAAAATTGTCGATAAGCTGGGGCGCACCGCCATTGCCTGGGAGGAAGGGTCGGTCGCCGATAATGACCCCGATGTATTACTGCAATTGTGGAACGATGAATACGATATTCAGCCGGCGTTGGAGCGCGGCCATCAGCTGATTTTGTCGCCCTGCACCTACGCCTACTTTGACCACGGCAACTACGCCGAGCAACCCAACACCTACGACTGGTGCCGCAAAGAAGGTGTTCCTTTAGAGCGCGCTTACAGCCTGGACACCTCGGCCTTCGGCGCGGCAGTAGGGGTAGAATCGGCGCTCTGGTCCGAGCTGGTTCACACCAATGCAGCAGCGGATAATCGCCTTTGGCCACGCCTGGCGGCGACCGCCGAGCTGGGTTGGAGCCAAGTCGACAGCCGCGATTACAGCGCCTTTACTAAGCGCTTGGGACAATTGCGCGGACAGTTGGACGCTATGGGTATTCAGTACTACCCCGAGCCCGACCTGGGCTGGTAAGCCTCCCAAGCTCACGACCGGCTTAACACTGGCGGCGCATTCGTGCGTCGCCTACAAAAACCGGCGAATATCGCGCACACTGGCCGGATGATGGAGCTCGAGCCACTCGACGCAAGCCTCCAGAATATCGTCCGCCCGCACCGGCCCGAAAAGCTCACACATCACCACATACAGCTGGTTTACCACCCGACGCATTTCCGGCGCGGTACATACCACTGAAAATACGCGCTTAACATCGTCGCCATCAAACCACTGACGCAAACGGCTTTTAATGGCCGGGTTAAGTTTAATCCCATCCAGTCGCAGTAAAAAATTGAGCCGCAGCTGAACAAAGCTTTCGCGCGGCAAAACCATTTCCAAGGCCACTAAAAAGTGCTCGAACACCCGGTCCAGGCGCTCGGGACTGGCGGGGGCGGGCGAAACATTGACCTTAACCGGGTCGGGTAACAACCCCTGGGGCTGCTGGTGCAAGCGCAGCAAACTGCGAATCACATCTTTACGGCGACCGTTTAGACCGGGCAAGTGATTTAAACGCCCCACAAACTCGTTTAACGCGTATACCGGCTGGGCGGCGTAGGATTGCTCCCACAGGCGAAACGCCGCCGCCAGATCATCGCCTTTGAGAAACTCCGCCAATGCGGTATAGACGATTCGACGCTTTTGTATCTGCTCGGCGGCGGTGCTCATGGATCCAAGCCCTCCAGAGTTTTACTGGTGTAGGCCGTGCCCTTGGCAAACTCGGGGTAGCCAATCTCGCCGTGCTCGGTGATATCCAGGCCGCGCTGCTCATGCTGCGGATCGGCCCGCAGCGGCAGCACCAAATTCACCAGCGCGAACACCAGCAGTGCGCCTAAAAATGCCCACAAAAAGCAGGTCAAAATGCCAATTAGCTGTACCGCAATCACGGCGGCATCAAACATATTGCCCTGCAAAAATAATCCCGCCGCCAGTGTGCCCCAAGCGCCGGCAAAACCGTGTACCGGAATAGCCCCCACCACATCGTCAACGCGCAGACGCAACAGCACGCGCGCGCCGAACACCACCATTAGACCGGCCACCGCGCCAGTCACAATCGTCCACAGCGGCTCCATGGTGGCGCAACCGGCAGTAATCGCTACCAAGCCGCCAATGCTGCCATTGACCAACTGAGAGACCGACAGCGCCTGCCGACTTAACAGGCAGGCCAACAGAGCTCCGGCGCAACCGGCGCAGGCGGCAAGGTGGGTGTTGAGATTAATTAAACCGATGGACACATCGGCGCTGAGGGTACTGCCCCCGTTAAAACCAAACCAACCGAGCCACAATACCAGCCCACCCAGGGCGACATAGCTGGCGTTATGACCGGGTATCAGGCGCGGTTTGCCCTGGGCATCAAAGCGACCAATGCGAGGGCCCACCACCAGCACCCCTGCCAACGCCACCCAGGCGCCCAGAGAATGCACGACCGTGGAACCGGCAAAATCCACAAAGCCCAGCTCGGCCAACCAGCCAGTGCCGGCAAAAGCACTGCCCCACACCCAGCTGCCAAACAATGGGTAGAGCACCCCCATCACCACACAGGCGCACAGCAAGTAGGCCCCGAAACGGGTGCGTTCGGCCAGAGCGCCGCTGGCAATGGTGGCGGCGGTGGCGGCAAACATGGTTTGGAACAATACCAGCGCCCAGTCCCACTGTTGGTTTGGGTTCAAGCCAAAATGATCGGTGCCCCAAAAACCGCTGGGGTTAGCGCCAAACATTAAACCAAAGCCCAATAGGCAGAACACCAAGCTGCCCAGACACAGGTCGGCGTAGTTTTTCATAATCACATTAACGGTGTTCTTGGCCCGCGACATGCCGCTTTCCAGCAGCGCAAAGCCCGCTTGCATAAAAAACACCAGCGCAGCGGCAATCACCACCCACAGGGTATCCACCGACACCTTGGAGGCAGAATCTGACGCCAATGCCCCCGCACTGAAAAACAGTAGCCCGATACCCCCGAGATTTTTAAGCAAGCCACGCATAACGCAAAACCTTTTATATAAGTTAAAGTGCTTTGCGACTTACATTTTATGTGCCATTTCTATGGTGAGGCAGAATCGGGGCGAGGCAGGCACTGAACGTATTTTGCGCACCATCAATCAGCTTGCTGTCTGGCAGGCGCACCAAAAAACGACAATTGCGAGACCTGCGGGTGTTAGCGTATCGACAAGAGGCTCAACATAGGTAAGAATGACCACTCTAATAATGATCCGGGGGACTCCCCCACTATGCAGGAGGCAGTATGGAATATTACATTCAGGCTTTTAGACAATTCGCAGACTTTGAAGGCCGTTGGACCCGCACCCAGTACTGGATGTTTGTACTAATCAACTTTTTAATCGCCCTCGCCGTCGCCGTGGTCGCCAATCTGATTGGCATGGAGTTTCTGAGCAGCATTTACAGCTTGGTCTTGTTAATTCCCGGCATCTCCGCGGGCGTTCGTCGTCTGCACGACTCGGGTCGTTCCGGCTGGTGGATGTTGCTCTGCCTGATTCCGGTGATCGGCTGGATTGCCCTGATTGTGCTCTTGGCCATGCCCACCCAATCAGCGCCAGCGGCCGCCGAAGCCTAAGCGCAAGACCGTCGTTAAACTGACAGAGCGGGTGTTTATTCTGACACCCGCCATTTCACTGACCCAAGATTAATTTCCGGCGCGCGGCCTTGCCATCTGTGAGCGGCCCGCCATTGCCCCAGCGGTGAGCAAACCGCCCCACAAAGTCCATAACGCCATGTCCGAATTTCAAAAAAATCTCGAAACTCGCTCCTTTCTCGCGCTATTGCTGGTGGTTTCGGCCGCGTTTTTATGGATTTTGAAACCTTTTTTCGGCCCGGTATTCTGGGCCTGCGCGCTGGCCATTATTTTCTACCCCGCCCAGGCGCGGCTGTTGTCGTCCCTGGAGCATCGCCCCAACATCCAGGCGCTGATTACCCTGATGATGTGTTTAATCATTGTGATTATTCCGGTGATTTTTTTGGTCAGCTCGGTCGTGGCCCAGGCCGCCGACCTGTACCAAAAAGTGGAATCCGGCGAGCTCAATCTGGGGCAGTATATTGAGCAGTTTCAAACCAGCTTTCCCGTCGTGCAACAGTGGCTGGAGCGCTTTGGGGTGAACTTTGACGATTTGAAAAAGCAGACCGTCAACCTGGCCATGAACAGCGGCAAATTTATTGCCCAGTACACCTTTAATATCGGCTCTAACGCCTT
Source organism: Gilvimarinus xylanilyticus (assembly GCF_024195295.1). Classification (GTDB taxonomy): domain Bacteria; phylum Pseudomonadota; class Gammaproteobacteria; order Pseudomonadales; family Cellvibrionaceae; genus Gilvimarinus; species Gilvimarinus xylanilyticus. Next base: position 80,011 of record NZ_JAMFTH010000003.1, read on the forward strand.
TAAGTTTTTGCTGGATTTTTGCTTGATGCTGTACCTCACCTTCTTTTTTCTGCGTGACGGCGGCTCGCTGCTGGAGCTGATGATTCGGGCCCTGCCCATGGGCGATACCCGCGAGCGCTTACTGTTTTCCAAGTTTGCCGAAGTCACCCGCGCGACGGTAAAAGGCAACCTGGTGGTGGCCATGGTACAGGGCGCCCTGGGCGGCTTAATCTTTTGGATTTTGGGTATTCCCGCAGCACTGTTGTGGGCCGTGGTCATGGCGTTTGCGTCGCTATTGCCGGCGGTCGGGGCGGCTATTATCTGGGGGCCGGTTGCTCTGTATTTACTGGCTACCGGCTCGATTATTCAGGGGATTGTACTGGTGGCCTTTGGCGGCGGCGTGATTGGCTTGGTGGATAATTTACTGCGCCCGGTGCTGGTGGGCCGCGACACCAAACTGCCGGATTATCTGGTGCTCTTATCCACCCTGGGGGGTATGGCGCTGTTTGGCATTAACGGCTTTGTTATTGGCCCCTTAATTGCCGCGCTGTTTATCGCCTTTTGGGGTATTTTTATGCGCGAGATTAATGTCGACGATGCCCCCGACGCCTTGCCCGAACCGGCGCAGACGGATGAGGATGAACGCTAAGCTCACATCAGACTGATACGGGCGGCATCCAACAGATCCATTACCCGCGCCAAATAGGCATCTTTGGGGCGAAAGTTACCTGTGTCGCGGTTTTTCAGGTCGCGCTCTAGACCGTTCAGCATTCGCACCAAGCGCCTTTGGTGAATCCCGGTATAGGCCTGAAATGGGTCGGAAATCAGCCCCGAAAAACAGGCGAATACCGCCAGCAAGACCATGGTGCTCGCAGTCGATAACAGCACCAGCTCGGTGGCCGGTTGTACCGGAAATAAGGTGTAGTACCAGTGCCCCAGCCAGGGCCCCAAAATAAACTCTGCCACCGCCATTTGCTGCGCGAGTATGCCCGCCAGGGCCGCCCCAATGGCGAGAGCGCCCGGGGTAAATTTTTGCAAGGTAAAAGCGCCCGCCAAGGTAGCCAGCAGCGTATTGCTGATATCGGCACTGGCGGTGCGAGTCAGGGCGTATTGGGGCAATGCATCCATCAACGCCGCTTGCAGTTGCCGCTCCTGCTCCAAGGAAAGATCATCCAGCGACTCGCGGGACAGAATACTCTGGGCAATGGCCGCCCGCAGCGGCTGACGGCCGTCGGACACCTCGAGCAGCTGGGATTGGGTGCGCGCCATTAAGTAAGTTTGCACCTGGGTTTGCATACCACTGGGAAAGCGCCGCAACAGACGCGCCAGCGGCCCCAGCTTTAGGCGCCCACACAGCCAGGCCAAAATCTGACTGAGAATATAAACAGGCGCCCACAGCAGGTTTAACGGTGCGCGCACCAAGTCCCACCCCAGTGCCCGGCGATTGGTATGCCAGGCACCGGGCAGGGCAAAGTGCTTGCGAACAAACCCGGGCACCCGCCCGCGGCAGCCGTCAAAATAGGCGCTGATACCGGCCTCAATGGCCTTGTACAACGCCTCGTCGGCGGCTTTAATCATGATTCCGGCGCCAGCTCCTCGCGATAACGCTCTAGGGCGCGATACAACCAGTCCTCGGCATTCAGGCGGGTGCCATCGGATAAAATCACCTTGTAGGGCCGCCGGGTAATGGAGCTTTTACTGGCCAGATTATCGATAAAGTCCTCCGCGGTTTTGGCATAGCGCCCAGCGCGTTCGTACTTCATCTGCAAATGATCGGCGGCCGCAATGGCACTGTGCTCGCTGCCATTGCGAACAAAGGTAATACCGCTGTCCGCCACATAATCGATTAAATACTGGATTTCTTTTTCATCGCGCTCGGCCGCCAGTGCTGAGACACTGATCACCAACGCCATCACTAACACACTAATCTTGGGCAACACGGTCATTCACCTCATCAAATTGCATACTCACTAACAAAGGGTTGTGGTCCGAGCTTTGATATATCGGCACCTCGGCGGCGCTGATCGACACACCTCGGGTCCACACATGATCCAGCGCCAAACCGAAGGCCTGGGTGCGATTATCCTCAGCGAATACCGCTGGCGTCAGCCCTAAAGGCGCCAGTAGGCGCTGCAAAAGCTCGCGCCGATCGTCACTCCAGCTGTTGAGATCGCCGGCAAGTACCGCCGGGCCGTTATGCTCTGCGACTATGCTCACCACATCCTGTAGCTGGCGACGATACTCGGTCACCCCCAACTCGAAGTTAATGGAGTGCATATTCACCGCCAATAAGCGCTGGCCGCTATCCAGAATATATTCCACCACGCTGGTGGCCTTGGGCGTGCGCAACCAGGGCTCGGTATGCTCAAAGCGGCAATGGACACTGGCGGGCCAGGCGCTTAGCGTCATCACCCCGGTTTGCAGGTCGTCTGTGCTGTATCCGGGGGCGAAGCGCCAATAGGGCTTTAAATCTTCCAGGCGCTTATCCAGCAGTGCCTCTTGCAAGAGCAAAATGTCCGCCTCGGTGCTTAAGGCCTGCAAATCCCGCATCAGGTGATCCCGCTGTGCCTTATAAATATTCCAACTCAGCAGGCTGACCGTAGAAGGTATTTGGTAACTATCGCCATAGTGCTGGGAGCGGCTAGAGCCCAGCGCTTGGTGGCAGGCCTCAGGAGTGGTCGCATAGTCGGTCAGGCCCGCCTGCTCGTCGGACAGCTCAACCGCACCGACTCCCAGGGCGCACACACTCAAAACCACGGAGGCCAGAGCACGCCTGACATCGGCAGGCCTGAATAAAAATCGAATCATAGAGAGTTCCGCGTAAGGGTTACCTTAACCCGACGTGATTAACGGAGCCCAAACCCCGTAACATTTAGAGCTTGAACACGGAGGTTGGTTCCCTAAGCCTCCCCCCTTATAGCCCCTTCCCTTGGTGCTCCATGGATTGGTAAATATCCTCGGCTAAACGATAAAAACGCTCTTCTTCGGGCTGCTTAGCAATGGCCGATTGAATACGCTGGGCCGCCAACTCGTATTGATCGTCGGCAAAATACACGCTGGCCAGACGATACTGATAATAAGGGTTACTGTCGCGGTATTCGGTGACCCGCTGTTGCAGGGCATTGGCGAGCTCAGTGTTACCCCGCAAGCGATAGAACTCGCTCAGGTTCCAGATAGCGGTCACATCGTCGGGGTTTACCTGAACCGCCTTTAGGTACAAAGCCTCGGCCACCGCCGATTGATCCCACCCCATATAAATCGCCGCCAGGTTATTCCACAAATAGCTTTGGGCGGAATCTAACCCTAAAGCCGCGCGCATATAAGCCAGCTTAATATCGCCATTACTCGCGCTATTGTCCAGGCTCATTGCCAAGTTATTGTAGTACTGGGCAATGGCCGTTTTATCGTCGATTAACTGCTGCTGATAGTAGGGCCGGTAATTGGACATATCCAAATCTATCACCATGTCATCGGAGCTGAACCGCAGATCGACCTTGGCGTTCACATGGCGCATAAACTGCACCCGGTCATTATTCATCGTCCAGCTAGGCGGCACCGCTACATCGTTTAAGCTGGCATCCAACCCCAGGTGACGCGCCATAGCGACAAACAACAGGGAAAAACTTAAACAATTGGCTTCGCGCGTGCGAAACACTTGCGCGGGAGTGAGGGTCGCCAGCGGCTGGTAGCCTATCCCCAAGCCCCCGGCAGAGGCGGGCAAAATTAACGCCTGGTGCAGCGCACGAACCCGCATTGCATCGCCATGCGCGCCCGCCACCGCCTGCTCGGCAAAACTCGCCATAGCCGGAGTAAGCGTCATAATCGAAGCGACGCTTACGATTTTGGGGAGCGGTTTTTGGTCCGCCACGGTGCTCGCTTTGTTCGGCTGTGCAGGCGCCGCTTGGGTGAGCGCCCGCGCAATTAAGTCAGGGGCGGGTTCATCAATCAACGTCAGTAAGCGGTTGCTGGCGCAGCCGAACAAAGCGAGCACCATTAGCGGCATCAGTAAACCTGTTAGTTTACCCTTGTATCCGAGTGATTCACCCATCTTTCGAGTATAGCACTGCGGGCAATGACTGCACCGATGCGCGCCACCCACCCCCAAAACCGCACTGTTTGACGACACGAGCCGGCTACCGATAACGCACAACGATAGCGCCAAAACGTGCATCAAAATATTTTTACAGCGCCAGCGCTGTGCAAAGCTTTGTTAAGCGTTGAAAACAACACTTATTTTTCCGATTAAAAACGCACAGTTTTGGCAACCCCGTTTTCTGGCACAGGCTTTGAAATACTCCCTTCGAGATGAATGCACCTTCGCATCACAATGAATCAATAACTTGGGGAACGGGAGTAACTCAAATGACGAAAGACCTCAAACAAACGGGATTAAAAAGCTGGTTAAAACCAGTCAAAAAACTAGCAGCCACCGCCGCCGCACTTTGCATCAGCGTGCAAAGTTTCGCGCTGGGCGATCCGGAAATAGAAGATTTAAAATTCGGTTTTATTAAACTCACCGATATGGCGCCACTCGCCATTGCCTTAGAAAAAGGCTACTTCGAAGACGAAGGGCTTTTTGTGGAACTGGAAGCTCAGGCAAACTGGAAAGTTTTATTAGACAGAGTCATTACCGGCGAGCTGGACGGCGCCCACATGCTGGCGGGCCAACCTCTGGCCGCCACCATTGGTTACGGCACCGAAGCGCATATCATTACGCCGTTTTCTATGGATCTTAACGGCAACGGCATTACGGTTTCCAACGACATCTGGGAGCAAATGAAACCCCACATTGCCAAGCGCGATGATGGCAAGCCAGTCCACCCGATTAAAGCCGACGCTTTAAAGCCAGTCGTGGAAGAGTATAAAAAGCAGGGTAAGCCCTTTAACATGGGCATGGTATTTCCGGTATCAACCCATAACTACGAGCTGCGCTACTGGCTCGCCGCGGGCGGCATTCACCCCGGCTTTTACGCGCCCCACAAAGGCGACACCTCGGGCCAACTACAAGCCGATGCGCTTTTAAGTGTCACCCCTCCGCCGCAAATGCCCTCCACCATGGAAGCCGGTACTATTTATGGCTACTGTGTGGGCGAACCCTGGAACCAGCAAGCGGTGTTTAAAGGTATCGGTGTGCCGGTTATTACCGATTACGAAATCTGGAAAAATAATCCGGAAAAAGTCTTTGGGATTACTCAAGAGTTTGCCGAAAAATACCCCAACACCACCGTGCGTTTAACCAAAGCCTTGATTCGCGCCGCCAAATGGTTGGATGCTAACGACAACGCCAATCGACCCGAAGCCGTAGAGATTCTTTCTAAGCCCTACTATGTTGGCGCCGACGCCGAGGTGATTGCCAACTCTATGACCGGCACCTTCGAATACGAAAAAGGCGACAAGCGCGAAATACCCGACTTTAACGTGTTCTTTCGCTATAACGCCACCTACCCCTACTACTCAGATGCCATCTGGTACCTGACGCAAATGCGTCGCTGGGGTCAAATTTCTGAGCACAAGAGCGATGAGTGGTATTTCGAAACGGCGAAGAAAGTCTACCGCCCGGACATTTACCAAAGTGCGGCCGAGGCTTTGATTGAAGATGGCGAAGCGCAAGCCAGCGAGTTTCCGACATTCGCATCGGAAACAGGTTTTAAAGGTGAGCAACCGGATTTTATTGACGGCATTGTATACGACGGCAGTAAGCCCAACGCCTACCTGGAATCTTTAACCATCGGCTTAAAAGCTGACGACTCTCTGTAACCTTTAACCCCGGAGGCCACCCTAGTGGTGGCTTCCCTTTTTTATTAGCGAGGATAAGGCTATGAACCCAGCCATCGCCATCAAACAAAAGTGGGACACAGCGCGATTTGGCAAAGCAGAAGCTCAGGCTCTGTTCAAAGCACTGTTAATTCCTGCGGTAGGACTTTTGCTGTTTCTGGGCGTCTGGCACCTGGGAGCCCAACAAGTCGACACCTCCCTGGGACAGTTCCCGGGGCCGGTCGAAGTCAAAGAACAGTGGAACAACCTGCTTGCAGAACATCGCGCCGAGAACGAGCGCGAGGCGGCCTTTTACGAGCGCCAGGACGCACGCAATGAGAAAAAACTGGCGAAAGATCCCAACGCCGAAGTCCGCTGGCGCGAACACAATCGTCGCCCCACGTTTTTCGATCAAATTATTACCAGTTTAATTACCGTAATGACCGGCTTTTTTCTCGCCACCGCCATTGCGATCCCGCTGGGCATTTGCATCGGCTTAAGTAATACCGCCTATCGCGCACTCAACCCGATTATTCAAATTTTTAAACCCGTGTCACCGCTGGCTTGGCTGCCACTGGTGACCATGGTGGTCAGTGCCGTGTACGTCAGCGACGACCCCATGCTGGCCAAAAGTTTTATCACCTCGGTGGTCACCGTCACCCTGTGCTGTTTGTGGCCAACCATGATCAACACTGCTGTCGGGGTTGCCAGCATCAACCAGGATTTACAGAACGTCAGCCGGGTTTTGCGTCTGGGATGGTTTACCCATGTGAAAACCATCGTTTTACCCTCGGCCATTCCGATGATGTTTACCGGCCTTCGCCTGTCTCTGGGCATAGCCTGGATGGTACTTATTGCCGCGGAAATGCTGGCGCAAAACCCCGGCTTGGGTAAATTTGTTTGGGACGAATTTCAAAACGGTTCTTCCAACTCGTTAGGTCGTATTTGCGTCGCCGTTTTAATGATTGGCTTTATCGGCTTTTTGCTCGACCGCGCTCTGCTGTTACTGCAAAGCTGGGTGAACTGGGATAAGAGCGCTGTCGTTCGCTAACCACATTTTAGGAGCACACCATGAGCAAAACGCATTTAGAATTGACCCAGGTAGGCATCAGCTTTCCCACCCCCAAAGGGCCTTTCTGCGCCCTGCAGGACGTGAATTTAAAAATCAAACAGGGTGAGTTTGTCTCACTCATTGGGCATTCGGGCTGCGGCAAGTCGACCGTATTGAACATTGTCGCCGGTCTATACCAAGCCACCACCGGTGGCGTGGTTCTTAACGGCCGTGAAGTCAACGAACCCGGGCCCGAGCGGGCGGTGGTATTTCAAAACCACTCGCTATTGCCCTGGCTAAGCGCTTACCAAAATGTCGAGCTGGCAGTAAAGCGCGTGTTCGGTCGCAGCAAGTCGCGCGCCGAGATGCGCGAATGGATTGAGCACAACCTGGAGCTGGTACAAATGGGCCACGCCCTGCACAAAAAACCGGACGAAATTTCCGGTGGCATGAAACAGCGTGTGGGCATTGCCCGGGCTCTGGCGATGGAGCCCCAGGTACTGCTAATGGACGAGCCTTTCGGCGCACTGGACGCCCTTACCCGCGCCCACCTGCAAGATTCGCTGATGGACATTCAGGCCGAGCTGGGCAACACCGTGATTATGATTACTCACGATGTGGACGAAGCGGTATTGCTGTCGGATAGAATTGTGATGATGACCAACGGCCCGGCCGCGAGCATCGGGGAAATTCTGGATGTCGATTTACCCCGCCCGCGCGATCGCCTGGCACTGGCGGACAACGCCGACTATAACCACTATCGCAGTGCGGTATTGCGCTTTTTGTATGAAAAACAGCGCAAGGTGGAACCCATATCGGCCAAACGCAGCGCCAAGTCCAGCGAGAAAAGTAAAACCCACCACGTTGCCTGACAAGCAAATATGGCACAATGGACAAATACCGAGGCGCCTACGGGCGCTTTTGTCCTGTAAAAAGATACTAGCCATGCGTTATCTGTGTGCCCTGTTACTGTTTGCCAGCACCCTGTGCTTTGGCGGCGAGTCACTTAAGCTCGCCGTTGCCAGTAATTTTAAACCCACCCTGCAAGCGCTCGAGCCCCTGTGGCATGAGCAATACGACACCCCCTGGATCCTTTCCAGCGGACCGTCGGGCGCGCTCACCCAGCAAATTCTGCACGGCGCTCCCTTTGATGTTTTTCTCTCCGCCGACGAGAAATTTCCCGCGCAAATATATCAAGCCAGCATTGGCCACCCACCCACGCTTTATGTTCGCGGGCAGCTTATTCTCGCTTGCCGCTTCGCAGCCCAGGGGGTGAACGAGGCTTTGCTAAAGGCCCACACCCTGGCACTGGCCAATACCCGCACCGCGCCTTACGGCATTGCCGCCGCCCAGTGGCTGGAATCCGCCGCACCCGCCCCCCGGGCCCGCCAGGTACAGGCGGGGTCGGTCGCGGGCGCACTGCAATATGCCGTAACAGGCAATGCGGACTGCGCCCTGGTGGCGGCAAGCTTTTCCCAGCTTGCCCCCGAATTACACTGGTACACCTTGCCCGAACCGGTCACCCTCAACCAAGCCGGAATGCAGCTTAGCGATAAACCTGCCGCAGCGGCCTTGTTGGAATTTTTAGCCACCCCCAAGGCGCGGGCAGTGATTGTCCGGCACGGCTATTTGGCGGTGGAGTAACTCATGCTTGAGGCGCTCTGGGTCACCTTTAAGCTCGCGGCCGTAAGCACCGTCATTTTGCTGCTACTCAGCACACCGCTGGCCTGGTGGCTGGCGCGGGGGCGCGCTCGCCATCTGCGCACAGTGGGCGAGGCCGTAGTGGCGCTGCCGCTCATTCTGCCGCCCACGGTTCTGGGCTTTTATCTGTTAATTTTGCTCTCGCCCACAGGGTTTATCGGCCAGTTTACCGAGGGCGGACTGGCGTTTCGTTTTAGCGGCCTGGTGATCGGCTCGGTGATTTACTCACTGCCGTTTGTGGTACAGCCACTCAGTGCCAGCTTCGCGCAAATCGATTCGCGTTTGCTGCAGCTCGGCAGCAGCCAGGGGCTGGGGCGGCTGCAAATGCTACGTCAGCTCATTTTTCCCGCCAGCAAACACGCCTTTATCACCGCAGGCGTTCTGGGTTTTGCCCACACCATAGGGGAGTTCGGCGTGGTGCTAATGATCGGCGGCAACATTCCGGGCGAAACCCAGGTCTTATCGATTTTACTGTTCGATGAGGTGGAAACCCTCAACTTCGCCCGCGCCCATAGGATTGCCGGCAGCCTGTTGGTCGCCTCGTTTATTTTGTTGTTGCTGCTATACGGCTGGCAGCGCCGGAGTCGCCATGTGGCAACTTGAATTCGATCGTCACCGCCTGGATTGGCAAACCACCGAATGGGTGGGCATCAGCGGCCCATCCGGCTGCGGCAAAACTCAGCTGCTAACCCACTTGGTAACGGGGCATAACGCCCGCTTAGGGTGTGAGGGGGAGAATCTACACGCCCTGCATCCGCGCCAGCGGGGTATCGGTTGGGCGGCGCAAGGTGGTTTAGTATGGCCCGCGCAAAGTGTCGCCCAACAGGTTAATCAGCTGGCTCAAATACATCAAAAACAAGACTGGCAGAGCCTGGCGAATGAGCTGGGCGTTACTCCCTTGCTGGGGCGCGACACCCAGGTGCTGTCGGGGGGTGAGCGCCAGCGGGTGGCCTTGCTATGCGCCCTGATCTGCGCCCGGCGTCTGCTGGTATTGGATGAGCCGGTATCGGCGCTGGATGATGGCGCCACCGCCCAGGTACTGCAAGCGGCCAGAACGTATTGTCGCCACCATCACATTCCGGCGCTGCTGGTCAGCCACCGTCAGCGGGACTTCGACAGCGTGTGCGACAGTGTTTATTTATGGGAGTGCGGCGAGCAGGTCAGCATAGAATCGGCGCACCGGCGTTTCACCATACAACAACCGCAGCAGGCCGCGGCGCTCTGGCCACTGGATTTACCGGTATCAGCTGCAGACGGGGAAGTTCTGGTTCAGGGAGTCGCCCTCGAGGCCGGCGCCCTGCCCCCTCACTGCCACCGAGTGGTAATACCCGCGCACGAGGTCTCGGTCGCGCGTCAAGCGCCCGGTCCATCCAGTATTGCCAATACCCTGGAGGGGACCGTAAAGTCCCTGTCGACCATTGCCGCGAACAGTGTTTTGGTGGAAATACAGTGGCGGGAACAGACACTCTACGCCCTGATTACTCCCAGCGCGCAGCAGCGTCTTACGCTAACCTTAGGCGATCGCGTATTCGCTCAGTTTAAAGCGCACGCGATCAGCGCGGCCTAATCAACACCCAAGGCATCGTGATACTCTTTGCGGGTTTCGCCCAGCGCCTTAAACTGCTGCTTGGCGGCGGCCATATCACCTGCGGCAAGCGCGGCGTCAATTTGAGCCACCGTTTCCTGTAACTTCTGCATACCCTCGTCGAACTTGGCCTGATCTTCCGGCGCCACTTTTTGCGCCTCGGCTACCGCCAGCGCCTCTTTAAAGCTCGCCCACTGAGACTGCAGCGCCTCATCGCTCTGGGCGTCGCGCATGGCTTTAAATGAGCCGCCCATGTCCTCCATCGAATCGTGCAGCGGGTCGTGCTTGGAGCAGCCCCCCAGTGCTACCACCACTGCCATTGCCGAAAGCCAATACTTCATGTTTATCTCCCATCTATCAACGGTTGTAGATCTCTGTATTTTTGCTTGTGTTTTGTTCCCGATGACAATGATACCGCAAGCTTAGATAGCACACTTCCCAAAACCCAAGCCCCACCTGTCTATTCCCCTCCGCGGCTCTTGGTTTTTGCGTGTTCAAACACTGAGCTATCAATGAGCCATCTGGCCGCCGCCACCGTATCAATGCAGTCAAAATCCTAAACAATTAAATGTTGCCGTAAGAAACCGCTCATTTTTAGTAAACGCAGTGATAAACCGCCTCGAATGGCACATTTTTTACTATAATTGGCACACCGGCGATAAAACGCTAACCCGTTTTATCTGCAGCTGCGAGGCTCGCTCGCGCGGATCACCCACTAATACGCCACCACGGCTCGGATCGACCTCAATGTTGAGCAGCTTTTTTTATACCCAACAAGACCCCAGTCTGGTTTTAAGCGGTGTTTACGACTACCGATTGGTGGCACTGTCCATCGGCATTGCCATCTTTGCCGGATACTTTACCGTATATCTGCTCGATCTAGCCAAACAGACGCCCATCAAGGCCTACCGACAAGCGGTCAAAATTTCGTCGGCTCTGATTATGTCGGGGGGCATCTGGAGCATGCACTTTATCGGCATGCTGGCTTTCTCACTGTGCACCCAGATTGAATATGACCCGACCATTACCTTTCTGTCGTTTTTGCCCGCCTACATTTCTTGCCAGTACGCGATTGTCTTACTGTCGCGCAAGATTACCCGCACTACCGTGGCCGTCGGTTCACTGCTACTGGGCGCCGGTATCGGCACCATGCACTACAGCGGTATGGCCGCCATGGAGTTAGCGCCTTTACTGCGCTACGACCCGTTATTATTTGGCCTTTCTGTGGTGGTAGCGGTACTGCTATCGTTTTGCGCGCTGTTCTGTCGCTTTTATTTGACTCGCTATATCCCCAGCCTGAGCCCCTCTCACAGCCGTATTATTTGTGCGGTGGTGCTGGGGTTTGCGGTCTCGGGGATGCACTACATGGGCATGGTAGCCACCCGATTTATTGATACCAGCGCCCAGTCAGCGCGCGGCGCGATGGTGGATTCAGATTTATCCTTTATCGCGCTTAGCGTTGCCGGCAGCACCGTATTGTTGACCCTACTGGTAGCGATCGTTAGCGGCCTGGCGCGTTACCGTATGATGCTTAGCGAGAAGTCGGCCAGCGAGTCGCGCCTTAAAGCGATCTTGTCCACCGCCGTAGACGGCATTATTACCTTAAACGAACGCGGCCAAATGCTGAGCGCCAACCGCGCGGCGGAAACCATTTTGGGCTTTAGCGAGGCCGAACTAATGGGGCAAAGCCTGACCCTGTTAACCCACGGCGATCAAAGCGAGGATAGCCTCTGTCTGATCGCCGACCCAAACATCAACTTTACCCACTATGTGGGGCGCAATGTAGAAACCCTGGCGCGTCATAAAGCGGGCCAAACCATCCCTATTCGCCTGGGGCTAGGTGAGGTAAAACAAAAGGGATTAAAGCCTCTCTATGTAGCGTTTATCACCGACCTAAGCGAACAAAAAGCACTCCAGGACTCCCTGCTGGAAAAAGAACAGCAATACCGATCACTGGTGAACAACCTACCTGGCGTAGCCTTTCGCTGCGAAATCAGCTCTCAGTGGCCAATGCTTTTCGCAAGCCCGAGCATTAAAGAATTGACCGGCTATGAGCAAACAGACTTTCTCGAGCGTAAGGTGGACATGGGCGATTTAATCCACCGTGACGATCTCGCCCACATTGAAGCCAGCTTGCAATCATCACTGCAAAAACGCAGTAACTACTCGAGCGAATACCGCATTTGGCACAAAAGTGGCGACATTGTCTGGGTGCTCGATCAGGGCAGCTTTAGCTATGACGACTCTGGCGAAGCCAAATGGATAGACGGAGTGCTCACGGACATTACCGAGCGCCATAGACATGAAGAGAAACTTCGAGAAGCCAAGCGACAAGCCGAGCAAGCAGCCCAGGCCAAGCAGGCGTTTCTGGCCAATATGAGCCACGAAATCCGCACCCCCATGAACGCCATTCTGGGCTTTAGCGACATCATGCTTGATGCTCCGCTTGAGCAAGAACAGCGCAAACATTTAAGCACGATCAACAGCTCCGCCCGATCGTTAATGCATCTTCTTAACGATATTCTGGACTCGGCCAAACTGGAAAAAGGCAAGCTCAGCATTAGCCGCGAGCCCTTTTCTCTGCACTCGTTATTGGACGAAGTCATTTCCACTTTTTGGTTGCTGGCAAAGCAAAAGTCCATTGCTCTTAACCTAGAACTTGATGCCGGTTTGCACGCTCAATATCTGGGCGACGCGCACAGAATCCGCCAGGTGCTCAACAATCTAATTGGCAATGCCATTAAATTTACCGACGATGGTGCGGTGACAGTCAGCGTTCGCCCCGACCACGAGGGCCGGATAGTTTTCTCGATCTCGGACACAGGCGTGGGTATTGCCGCTGAACGGCTGGAAGAAATTTTTAACCCTTTCGAGCAAGCCGACGATACCACCACGCGCCGCTTTGGTGGCACCGGACTGGGAACCACCATTAGCAAACAACTGGTGGAGCTGATGGGCGGCAAGATTAACGCCCGCAGCCAACCCGATCAGGGCAGCTGCTTTTACTTTGATTTACCACTCGAACCCACCGAGGCTCAGGCGCGCAACCGCCCTCACACCAGCATGCCCCTGCCGCCGTTAAATATCTTAATTGTCGACGATATTGAGCAAAACCTGGAATTGCTAACGCTTATGCTGTCGCGCAGCGGACACAAAGTCATGAGCGCGAACGATGGATTTGAAGCTGTGCGCGCCTATGAAAAAAATAATGTCGATATTATTTTAATGGATATTCATATGCCTCAGTGCGACGGCATTGTCGCCACCCAAACCATTCGCGCCCGCGAGCAAGAACAAGGACGCCGCCCGACCCCCATTATTGCCCTTACCGCCAGTGTTCTAAGCCAAGACAAAGAAACGGCGCAGAAGGCGGGAATGAACGGCTTTGCCAACAAGCCGCTCAAACCCGAGCAACTGTACGGCGAAATGGCGCGCGCTTTGAGCTTATCCAGCGAGGAGCTTGATCCTGCCCCCTCGGTACACTCAGCGGCGCACATAGACTTCGAACACGGCGAACTTTTGTGGGGCAGCCGCGAACGACAAAGTAAAGAAATTAACGCTTTTTTGCGCGACCGAGCGCCGGAATTGGAAGCCTATAAAACCAGTTCGCATCGCAGTGGGCCAGATTTTGCAAAGACACTACACACCTTTAAGGGGCTGGCTGGCAACCTGGGACTGATGCAACTGGCGCACTTGCTATCCTGCCTGGAAAAGGCCGAGGCTCACGAACACGAAACTCTGCTTGCAAGCATTAGCCAAGAACTAACCTTAATACAAAAAAGGCTTAATCCCATAGCGGCGGACCTCCCACGAGAGGAGCGAGACGCTTTGCTACAGAGCGAGCCAATAATAGACCTGCTAGAGGCGCTAAAACGCTGTGCTGGTCGCGGAGAAATAGACCAAACGCTCGCGGAACAACTAAACATCCTGGAAGGGACAAAACATCAACACCAGAGTAAGCTTATTAGTGAGGCGCTGGAGAATTTTGATTTCGAGCTTGCCATCGAGCGCGTTGAAAGCCTGATAAACACGCTGACCACAGACACACCCAAGGGAGCACCGCCATGACCCCAAGCTCCGAGAGCCCCCGCATTTTGATTGTGGACGATGAACCGGTAAACCTTAAGGTAATGCAGACCGTCCTCGCCCCGCACTACCAGCTTGCCTTTGCCAAGTCGGGGCCAGCGGCCCTGTCGCTGGTGCAACAAGAGCCACCCCAGCTGATACTGCTGGATGTGATGATGCCCGGAATGAGCGGTATTGAAGTCTGCCAAACACTCAAGGCCAACCCGGACACTCGCCAAATTCCGGTCATTTTCGTCACCGCCATGAGCGACCAGGATGATGAATACAATGGCTTTGAAGTGGGCGGGGTTGATTATATTACCAAACCCATTACACCCTCGCTGGTGCGCGCCCGAGTAAAAAATCAACTATCGCTGGTGCAAGCCGAGCAGTTGCAGCAGGCGCATATCGATTTGGTTCAGCGCCTGGGAAGCGCCGCCGAATACAAAGACGAAGACACCGGCGAGCATATCCTGCGGATGAGCCACTACAGTAAATTATTGGCTCTGGCTGCGGGCGTGAGCGAGTCCCATGCCGAACTTATTCGCCAAGCGGCTCCCATGCACGACGTGGGCAAGATCGGTATTCCCGATGCAATCCTACTCAAACCCGGACGGCTTACCGAGGATGAGTTTGCGCAAATGCAAGAGCACGCCCAGATTGGCGCCAATATTCTGCGCAATTCGCCCTCGCCACTGATTCAGCTGGCTCACACCCTGGCGCTGCAGCATCACGAAAAGTGGGACGGTTCAGGCTACCCACAGGGCTTAAAAGCCGAAGCCATCACCCTTGAGGCCCGCATTGTCGCGATAGCCGATGTCTTCGATGCCCTGACCTCCAAACGCCCTTATAAAGACGCCTGGCCCACCGACAAAGCCTTCGCGCTGCTGCAAGAGCAAGCGGGAAAACACTTTGATCCCCACCTGGTAGAGCTGTTTTTAAAGCTGAAGGAAAAAGTGCTCGCCATAAAGCAAAGCTACAGCGACTAGCAGACTGTAATGGCGTGTAATCGCATATTTTAACGGCCTGAATATACTGATTGTCTCGTCAATACCAAGAGACTTTCACAAAATGCTCATTAGTTTTGCCAACCAAACCTTGAGCAGGGACGAACAAACCGAGATCAAAGGATTAGAACTGCTGCACTCAATCGAGCCCAGTGCGGTTACTTTTTTTAATAAGACGCCCGACATCATCGAAGTTAAAACCTACGATGACAGCGATCGCCTGCAATGGGCCTCGTACCAAGATACGATAATCAAGCCGTATCAGGTAGCCTTACTGAGGGCGCGGGGGAAAAATATAAGTGTGTGTATTGCGGGAAAAATGACCACGTTTCAATGCCGCAAAGGCAAAGCCTACTTATTTGACGGCGTTATTCTGCGGGAAAAGAATTGGACGCCTTAGGCGTCCAGGTTAATTCAATCCAATTTTAGCGCCAGATTCCTTCACCTTTACCCACGCCAAAAACACTGCCGACAGATCCCGCCTGAAAGTGCCCCAACAACATTTTGTTATAATCAAAGAAGTAGTAAGCGGTGTAATCGGGAGTAGCCGTATAAGTGAATTCACAAGTGCGGCAATACAGATCATCGATAGAACTGCCATCGGCCAAATACACATCACCATAAAGGGCGCCACCGCCGGGAAAACTTTGCCCCCACACAGAGCCGGTAAAGACTCTTCCGCCCTCAATGCGGCATTTGGCCTTCACATAATAAATCAAACTGGAAAGCGAACCTTCGGCATCATAGGGGACCGCGGCTTTCATACGCGATTCGGTGGTGTTTTCTAACGTCTGCAAGGTCCGGTTCATGGCGGTTTCTTCTAACATTCCAGCAAAATGCTTTTCAAAATCGACCGCCAACTGAATTGGACTCTTCTGAGCAATGTTCATCCCCACCTCGCTTTGACTGTACCTGCCACCTATTGGCAGAGCTGAGAATAGGCCAGACGGAGGACAATCGGCAATTACACGCCATTACACCGCTGCATTAAAACAAACAACCATTCGCCCACAAAAAAGCCGGGCACTGGGCCCGGCTTAATCGTCATCAGACTTACTTTAGTCCTGCCAAAGACGATTCAGCAGATTCCACTTGCGCTGGTTAAAGCCTTCCCAGGTTCCCCAACCAGATTCATTGGATACCGGATCATAGGCATGGTTGTACAAGCCACCTGTATCTCCAGATTCCGGGTTAGTCGACCAGTAGCAGGCCTGAATATCCTTTTCGATCATATAATCAACCAGAGTGTTTTGCCACTGCTCGTCGACATTGGTCTGAATGTGGTCCCAGCGCTCGCGATCGCGCACCGGCGCCCCTGTGGGCCAATCCAAGAAGCCACCGAACTCGCCGATTACCATGGCATAGCCCTGCTCGCGCAGATAGCCAAAGTGTTCATCCCACCCGGGAGTAATGCGGTTGGGATCAATCACAATATTACAATCGGCATCGCCGGCTTCATCCCCTTCCAGACCATCACACTCGGGCTCGGCCGGATCCATAAACTGCGGCTGAACATAAACCGAAGGACCATAGGTATGGGGCGACAGAATCAAACGCTCTTTGGGGATATTGAGCGGATCATCGGCCAAGGGATAAAAGTTTTCCCCCCAGTTGGGGTTGGTATCTTCGCTACCGTGGGGCACATCGGTACCGTCGCTGGTGCCCGCGGCAATACCTTCGACCATCACCAGAACATCCTGGTTAACCTCGTTAATCGCCTGATACGCGTTTTCCGCCAGGGTGCTCCACTCACTCCAGGTGTAATCCCAGGGTTCGTTAAAGATATCGATAGCCATGATGTTATCTACGCCCAGCTGCTCGGAGAAGCCGGCAATTTCCTGCAGATCCTCTAACCAAAGCTGCTCGTTGTACTCGTGAACCACGACCCCGTCATCGTCCACTACGCCACACGAATAACCTTCACGGGTAAACTCGTAGTGCTCACGATCTCTATCGGCGTAGGGTGGCGTGGCATCCAGACGACCGGCGCGCCAGCCCACATAGTTAGAGCAGGAGTGGATATCAATAATTACTTGAATGTCGTTTTGATCGGCTTGAACAATAAAGTCTTCTAAAGCCTGGCGAGCATTATCCTGGCGCACAGAAGGCGCGTTTTTCAGAACACCGCCCTGGCGAATATCACCGCGACCCTGCGGATCGTTGGGGTCCAGTGTTTGCGGTGCAATAGGCAGGCGGATGGTGTTAATACCCTGCGCCGTAATCTCATCCATGGTTTGCTGAATATCTCGTCCACTCTCAACCCACCACATGTTACCGACATACAATTCCATCGGTGCACCATCGGCATTGTTTTCTGCATCTGGTGGCTCGTGCTGACCTTCTAAACCAAACCAGGAAGAACACTTAACCGGAAACAGTTCACCATTCTTAGTAATGTTACCGGTATCGTCTACACGGAAGGTTCCATCAGTGGGCGTGTCGCTGGATGAGCTGGACGACGAGCTACTGGAGGAGGATGAGCTGCTTGAGGAAGAACTGCTGGATGACGAGGTGCTTGAGGAGCTGGAAGAACTGGACGACGAAGTTCCATCGCCGCACACATCACCGCTAACCGTGGGGACCTCAGCCGATGAACCGTTGGTATTCCCTTGAAAACCAAAGCTAACCGATTGCCCTGGGTTGATGGTTTCGTTCCAACTTAAATTAGAGGCACTGTATGATCCAGTGCCACTCACATTAGCGTTCCAGGTATTAACTAGCGTGTTATTTTCATATTGCCAGTTAACATTCCAACCCTGAATGGGCTCACTTCCGTTGTTGGTAATGTTAATGGTCCCGGTAAAACCCGAGCCCCAATCACTGTTCACTGTGTAACTACAGCTGGCACTTTGCGCCGTAGCGCCTTGGGCCACTGCCGCAATGGCCAGCCCCAGAATGGCAGCAGAGCTAATACGTCTTCTTGCTTTGTACATATCGTTACTCTCCATAGCATGGCATCACAGCAAAACGAGAAAGCTCAAAAATCAAATGAGATTAAACAAAAATATTTACCGTGATCGCACGAGAAGTTTATTAAATTTATGTTCGCTTTAATGAATTAAAATAAAATCAATTCAATGCGAGCAGGCAGTATAGCCAAGTGATTAAGTATAAAAACAATTTCACGCGCCTCACTATGAGATAACAATCACAGAAAATGACCGCATTTTTCTCATAAATCCACATAGTAATTTTTTGCGTCAGACGTTATCGATAACAACTTTTTCGATAAGAAAAATAATTTATAGCGAATATCTTTCAGCTTTATCGTTAACAAAAACTGCAAAGTTATTCAGGAATTTCACTCTACAAAAATGGTATCGATAACAGACAGAGTGAAGATTCACTCAGCGAGCTTCATCGGGAAATAACAAAAAGCAACTTATAAAACAAGCAGCTCTATGGAACCGATAATTCAACCAAGAGGACATTTTTAAGAAGGGAATAAGGTTACGAATTCCGCTTGCTTCGCCATAAAAACAAGCGGAATTTAAAGCAATTTAAATCAGGACTATTATTCCTGAAAAGAGCCACAGAAAATTTTTCTTTACCAACAGTTTGCTAAGGAGCCTCTATTTCTTTAGCCGAACATAAAAAGGAAAGTTGGCGTTACCCACTTTGCCCTTGCCGTCGTATACATAGGCAAACATTCGGTATTCACCTTCGGCGTTCGGCGCGCGAATAATCAATTGCCCTTCAGGCTTTTTAAGAACATCCATGGCAATGGCGTCCGGGCGTATTTCATGGGCGCCGCCCTGGCTGCGCTGTGCAACTTCCTGCAGCATTTCCCATTGGTACTCCAGCGGGTCGCCATCCGGGTCGCTTACATCCAGGGTAAAAGTCATCGTTTGCCCCGGCTCTACGATCACACTTTGGGCTGGACGCTGATTGTTGAGGTAAAGCGACTTAACCAGGGGCGCGCGATTATCGGGGTAGGTCCCGGTCCAATAGTGCGCCAGCTCATCCACACGGGCGTTGGCGCTGCCATCGGGGTTAAACATGCCATACCAGGTGGGGGTTCGCTCTTGTTTCTGCCCCCACAAAAAGGCGTAGCCGCCGATGACTTTGCCGGTGGGGTTGCCATCAAACGCGCTTTGCATTCGCCGGGCAAAACTTTGCGCTTTAACCCCGCTGGGCTCCTCTATCTCGCGGCCCCATTCGGTCGTGGGTCGCTCCCAGTGTCCGATAGCGCCGTACTCGGTCACCATAAATGGTTTATCCACCTCCAGCTGCTGGATAATATGGGGCAGGTTCGCTACATCGGCGTAAAGCTGTACCGAAATAAAGTCGACTTCGGGGGTGTATTGCAGGGCGGTATCAATCTGCGCCTTGGAAGCACCGGCAAAACTGTAAGTTACCGGGTGGTTGGGATCTTCCCGATGGACATACTCAATCATCTCGTTAATAGCCTGATACACCTTAGGGTTTACCGCCTTGGTGGAGCCATCTTCATCGAACAGCAAGTTGGGCTCATTGGCGACCACCCAGGCAAGTAGATTGGGGTGATCTTTGTAGCGCTGCACCACCGCTTTAAAACGCTCGAACTGAGCGGCTACCGCCTCCTCGTCGTTGTAATCAAAGCCATGGAGTTCTTTTTGGGTATCGAAACCCAGGGCCACCATAATATCCAACTCGGCGGCGCGGGCGAGAATCTTATCGGCATTGTTGGTGCTCCAGGTGCGAATACTGTTGCCGCCAATCTGCGTCAGTAATGGCAGGAGATCCAAATTCGCCCCTCCAAACCCTACTCCCTTAACGCTGTAGTGCTCACCATCGACTAGCAGCTGGTAGACACCATCGGTTTTTACAATATCGACATCTTTAGGGCCGTTAGCGGCGGCAAAGCTTGAGGAAGACACGGCGCACAAAAGTGCCAAGGCGGCAGGCTTTAACTTCATAGGGATTACCTCTTTATTTTGGGCAATGAAACCAAGTTCCGCACCCAAAATCAGCCCACATCCGACAAATAGCGAAAGTGGGACTCCCGTTGAAAAGTGAGACCTGATCATGGTGCCGGGTAGCGCCAGCCTTTGCCACCAGGCACAAAAAAGCCCCACAGGCGGTGCCAGCGGGGCTTCGGGATTCCGTCAACCGTTTTCCGGTTGCCGTTAACCGGCCTTACTTCTTAGCGCGTTTACGCTCGTTTTCGGTCAGCAGTTTTTTACGCAGACGAATAGATTCCGGAGTCACCTCCACCAGCTCGTCGTCTTCGATAAATTCCAGCGCCTGCTCCAGGGTGTGCTGAATGGGCGGTGTCAGAGTAAGGGCCTCATCGGTACCGGCGGCGCGCACGTTGGTCAACTGTTTGGCTTTGGTGGGATTAACCGCCAGGTCGTTATCGCGCGAATGGATGCCGATAATTTGACCTTCGTAGATATCTTCGCCATGGCCCAAAAACAGACGACCGCGATCCTGCAGATTAAACAGGGCGTAGGCCAGGGTTTTGCCCTTCACCATAGACACCAGCACACCATTGTGGCGGCTGATTACCTCGCCGGCCTTAACCGGGCCATAGTGATCAAAGATACTGGTCATAATGCCCGAACCGGAGGTCATGGTCAGGAACTGACCACGGAAGCCGATCAAGCCGCGCGAGGGAATCAAAAACTCCAATTTCACGCGACCTTTGCCGTCGGGCTCCATATTGGTCATTTCGCCGCGACGCAGGCCCAGCTCTTCCATCACGCTGCCCTGGTGCTGGTCTTCCACATCGATAACCACCTGCTCATAGGGCTCGTGGATCTCGCCGTCTACTTCACGCTGAATAACCTCGGGGCGGGATACGCCCAGCTCGAAGCCCTCGCGACGCATATTTTCAATCAAAACCGACAAGTGCAGCTCACCGCGCCCGGAGACCACAAACTTGTCGGGGCTGTCACCCTGCTGTACGCGCAGCGCCACATTGTGAATCAGCTCCTGATCCAGACGCTCGCGAATATTGCGGCTGGTGACATACTTACCCTCTTTACCGGCAAAAGGCGAGTCGTTGACCTGGAAGGTCATGCTCACGGTGGGCTCGTCTACCGTCAGCAACGGCAGCGCTTCAATGGTGTCGGGTGCACACAGGGTGTCGGAGATATCCAGACCATCGATACCGGTAATACACACGATATCACCGGCGGTAGCCAGATCCGTATCCACCCGCTCCAGGCCGTGATAACCCATCACTTGCAACACCTTAGCCTTCTTGGTGTCGCCTTCGCGCTTGGCCACCACCACCTGCTGATTGGGCGACAGACGACCGCGCTTAATGCGACCAATACCAATAACGCCCACATAGCTGTTGTAATCCAGCGCTGAAATCTGCATCTGGAAGGGGCCGTCCATGTCCACCTCGGGGGGCTGCACATGCTCGGTAATCATTTGAAACAGCGGAGTCATGTCGTCGGCCAGCTCGTCGGCCTCGGGGCCGGCCACGCCATTCAAGGCTGAGGCGTAGATAATCGGGAAATCCAGCTGCTCATCGGTAGCGCCCAAACGGTCAAACAAATCGAACACCTGATCCATCACCCAATCGGGGCGAGCGCCGGGGCGGTCGACCTTGTTGATAACCACAATGGGATTCAGGCCTTTTTCAAAAGCCTTGGCAGTAACGAAACGAGTTTGCGGCATGGGGCCGTCTACGGCGTCTACCAACAGCAGAACCGAATCAACCATCGACAGCACACGCTCTACCTCACCGCCGAAATCGGCGTGCCCGGGGGTATCCACGATATTGATGCGGTAATCGTTCCAGCGAATGGCGGTGTTTTTCGCCAAAATGGTAATGCCGCGCTCTTTTTCCTGATCGTTGGAGTCCATGATGCGCTCGGCACCTTCGTCGCGTCGATCCAGAGTGCCGGACTGGGACAGCAGCTTATCTACCAGGGTAGTTTTGCCGTGGTCAACGTGGGCGATAATGGCGATATTGCGCAACTTGGCGATGTCGGATTGGCTGGTCACTGTGATGCTCTCAGAGGTAATGAAATGGCAGCGCTCTGACGTGCAGGCGCTGAAAAGGCGCGCATTATAGCCGCCTAGCGCCCTGCAAAACTACTTATATCGGCCACAACCCGCTTAAAAAGTCGTCAAATCGCCGAAATTATGCCACCAACACCTCCCCCAATGAGGCCTACCAGGGCTTACAAACCAAAATAATTGGTGGGCTCTTCGCCGTCGGGGCCGACCTCACCCTCACTGTCACCGGCGAACTGAAAACTCTCTATCTGGCCGCTCTGGGCGTGAACATTACAGGTAATAAACAGCTCGCGAAGCGGGCCTGCGCGATCTGAATCCGGGTAAATCATGGCCTCCAGAAAAACCTTGTACTGCCCTTGGGCCTGGTCATAGCGGCTGCTAAAGGAATCCATGTGAAGGGTTTTAATACGAGACTTAAACGCCTCACGCGTCTGCTGTTCGCAGCCGAGCTGAGCGTCGGTCATGGTGGCGTGATGGTAGGTTTTACCCAGGCGCTCGCCGACCCGCACACCAAACTCTCCCACCGGCACATCCAGCACATGCAGGGTCGCCAGCACCGACAGCGCGATAATGCCACCTGCAATCGCAATAAAGGCGATAATTTGGTTAACCGGTGTTTTTCGGGGCATAACAGCCTTACTCGGGGCGGTAAACGCCTATGTGGGTGAGCCCATCATCGGCCAAATGCGATGCGTGCAACTGGCTCATAATGCCTTTCTCGCAATACAAGTAGTAGCGCTTTTCCGGCTCCAGCTGCGCCAGGGCATTATTGAGCGTGTAAAAAGGTATTTTTAAGACATCGGCCGCCAGCTGCAAAGGCTTTAGGGCCTCCTCGTCGGGGTGGCGAATATCGATCACGGCTGCCCCTTCGGGCAGCTCTGAGACCACCTCTACGGCGGGCACATCGTCCGGGGTCGCATCCAGATCGCGCACATCCACCACCGCTCGCTCGGCCACCGCCTGCTCCAGCACGCTAAAGTCGAACTTTTCTTCGGCGGCCACGACTTTATCCATCCGCGCCCGGGTGGTGGGCTTAACGGAAATAACGCCGCAGTACTCGGGCATGCTGGCGGCGAAGGTCTCGGTGCCGATTTTGCGGGAGACATCGATAATCTCGCCCTTGTCCATGGTAATCAACGGACGCAACACCAGCGCATCGGTCACCCGGTCAATCACGCTTAAATTGGGCAGGGTCTGGCTGGATACCTGCGCGACACTCTCGCCGGTGACCAGGGCGGGCCATTTGAACTCTTCGGCCACCTGGCTGGCGGCGCGCATCATCATGCGCTTTAATACCACGCCCATATAGGCATTATCCACATGACGCAGGATTTCGCTGACCACCCCCTCAAAGGGTACGGTGACAAACTTGACCGGGTGCGAGGCACCGTATTTGTGCCACAGGTAATAAGAGACCTCTTTCACCCCCAGCTCGTGCTGGCGCCCACCCAGGTTAAAAAAGCAAAAATGGGTTCGAATACCGCGCTTCATGGTCAGGTAGGTGGAGACCGTGGAATCAAACCCACCCGAGATCAACGACAATACCGACTCCTGCGACCCCAGCGGATAGCCGCCCAGCCCCGGGTTTTGGCTGGAGACCACGAACAGGCGATCGTTTTTAATCTCCAGGCGTACGGTAACTTCGGGCTTACGCAACTCGACCCCGGCATTTTCGGTGTGCTGCGCCAAACCTCCGCCCACATAGCGCTCCACCTCGTGCGAGGTAAACTCGTGGGTGCCGCTGCGCTTGGCACGCACGCAGAACGTCTTACCGGCCAGGCGGTCGCGCCAACAGGCGAAAGTCGTCTCGAAAATATTGTGTAAATCCCCCAGCGGGAACTCCAATACCTTTAAATAACTGCCGATACCCGGGGTATGAGCGAGAATTTCCGCTACCCGCGCTTCGCGAACGGCCAAGTCTTCGGCCGACAGCTGATCATCGGCGGCGGTTATCTCAATTTTTTCCCAGTCGCGGTCAACCCGAATACCGGGCCCCACCTGCGACACCAGCGCACGCAGATTATCGCGCAACTGCTTGATAAAGCGCTTGCGCACCGGCGGCGATTTAATAATTATTTCGGGGAAAACCTTGACGATGAAATGCATGAAAGCCTACTGTAAGCGCGCGGTAAAAGCGCTACATTATAATGCATGGCCGGATTTGAGACAAAAGCGGCCAAAATGCAACGACCCATATTGGTGCGCATCACCGTGCATGCGCACCAATATGGGTCACGGCGAATTCACAAGTGCTGCGCTATCGATTCTCAAGGCCCCAGAGTTGCGCCTTTGGCCGCCCTGGAATCTGATGGCATAGTTCTTGCCCTAATCACGGGACGATGATTCAGTCGCCCCGTCGCATCCTTCGATGCGCGTGTGGGCGCACTGTCTGGGCGGCACAACCATCCAGACAAAAAATTCTTAACGTACGTAGCCGGTAGGCTTATTAATTGGAGGCACTCGATGTCCAAGAAGACACTGGAACTGATCAAAGAACACGAAGCTCGCTGGGTAGACATGCGCTTTACCGACACTCGCGGTAAAGAGCAGCACGTTACCATTCCCGCCGCTTCTATCGAAGAAGACTTCTTTGAAGAAGGTAAAATGTTTGATGGCTCTTCCATCAACGGCTGGAAAGGCATTAACGAGTCAGACATGATTCTGATGCCCGATGATGAAACCTCTATCCTGGATCCCTTCTCGGAAGACTCCACCATCATCATTCGCTGTAACATCGTTGAGCCTACCACTATGCAAGGCTACGACCGCGACCCACGCTCTATTGGCCTGCGCGCCGAAGAATACCTGAAGTCTACCGGCCTGGGCGACACCGCACTGTTCGGCCCCGAGCCCGAATTCTTCGTGTTTGACAGTGTCCACTGGGCTGCCGAAATGGGCGGCGCCTTCTACAAAATCAAATCCGAAGAAGGCGCTTGGTCTTCTGGCGACGAGTTCGAAGACGGTAACGCGGGCCACCGCCCAACCGTTAAAGGCGGCTACTTCCCCGTTCCTCCCGTTGACTCGCTGAACGATCTGCGCGGCGCCATGTGTAACGCCATGGAAGCCATGGGTCTGGAAATTGAAGTACACCACCACGAAGTGGCCACTGCCGGTCAGTGCGAAATCGGTGTGGGCGCCAACACCCTGGTGAAAAAAGCCGACGAAGTACAGATTTTGAAGTACTGCGTACACAATGTAGCTCACGCCTACGGCAAAACCGCTACCTTTATGCCTAAGCCGCTGATCGGCGATAACGGCTCTGGCATGCACGTACACCAGTCTTTCTCTAAAGACGGCGTAAACCAGTTTGCCGGTGACGACTACGCTGGCCTGTCTGAAACTGCCCTGTACTACATCGGCGGTATCATCAAGCACGCCCGCTCTCTGAACGCTTTCTGTAACGCTTCTACCAACTCGTACAAGCGTCTGGTTCCAGGCTTTGAAGCGCCTGTTATGCTGGCTTACTCGGCGCGCAACCGCTCTGCGTCTATCCGCATTCCGTTTGTGACCAGCCCGAAAGCCAAGCGTGTTGAAACTCGCTTCCCTGACCCAACTGCCAACCCATACCTGTGCTTCGCGGCACTGCTGATGGCCGGTATCGACGGTGTACAGAACAAGATTCACCCAGGTGAAGCGGCGTCTAAAGACTTGTACGATCTGCCTCCGGAAGAAGAAGCACAGATCCCAACCGTGTGCTCTAGCCTGGAGCAAGCTCTGAACGCTCTGGAAGAGGACAACGAGTACCTGCAAGCCGGTGGCGTGTTCACCAAAGACTTTATCGACTCGTACATCGAGCTGAAAAAAGCCGACATCCAGCGTCTGCAAATGACTCCACACCCAGTAGAATTCGAACTCTACTACAGCGTGTAAGTCGCACTCGGTACCTAGCGTACCAAGTCGCAAAAAGGCCCACCTGGCAACAGGCGGGCCTTTTTCTTTACCTCACAAAGCGCTATGGTTAACAACAATATCAACGGGAACCCACGACTATGCGCTTTCTCACTGCCCTAAGCATTATGACCCTGGCCCTAACCGCCCAGGCGGAGGTGTACAAGTCTGTCGATAAATACGGCAATGTCACCTATACCGACGACCCCAGCAGCGTAGAAAAATACGGTGACAAGGCCGAAAAAGTAGAGGTGCGCCCCACCAATGTGCTGCCCGCCGGCGACCCTATAAAGCTTCAGGCCCCGCGCGAAGAGCGCTCGCAATCAGAAGACGAGGGCCCCCAATACAATGTGCGCATTGTCAGCCCCACCAATGAACACACAGTCACGCCCGGGCAGCGGGACTTAATTATCGCGGTGGCCACCGAACAGCCTCTGGGTGGCGGCGCCAAATTCGCCTACTTTATGGACGGTGAACTACTGGGCACCACGACCGATAACAACTACTCTATTCGCGAGATTTTTCGCGGCGAACACCAAATCCGGGTAGAGGTTCACAACGCCCAGGGCGAAACCCTCTCCAGCAGCGAGTCGGTCACGGTTTACGTGCATCGCGCCTCTCGCCTGTCACCCTAGGGCCTGTTCACACTAATTAGATGCAGCCTGTTGCGACTAAAAATTCGCCAATTAAGGCGCGAGGAGAGTGGTTTGGTCACTCCAAATGAACGATGAGCAAAGCTTACCGCATCCTGCTCTCGCGCCTCACCTGCGTCCATGCAGGCGACGAAGAGTGGCGGATTTTTAGCCGCAACCCGAATACTTACATGGACGTAAGGTATTAGAGCAATGCAGGAGCAATTGCCGAGGGCTGGAGCCAGTTTTGTCCCCAGCGTTGTTGCCGATCGCTTATTTGGAACAACCAAACTTCGCTCACGGCGCCTAGCTGGAAACAAAACTGGCTTCCAGCTAGGCGCATTTAATTAGTGTGAACAGGCCCTAGCGTCCTGTCCGACTATTTAGTTTTTAACGCCCTTGCTATAGGGGATCATTCCTGCACCCTGCTCTCCGACAATCCGCGTAATTGCAGCGCCTAGGGCTGCGGTTACGCCCCAAAATATCCCTTCAGCACCATTGTTGTGCACACCCTCACCCCTTACACTGCTTTTAGAGCCTTAAACGCCCTAATAACGCACCATTTTAAATTGGTTTGTTAATTGCATGGTGCACCTTTATATAACACCGCATCGCGGTACAACCCTTAGGTAATCGTGTGACATCTCAAGATATTCACAAGCCACTGCTCGACAGCCTGAGCACCGCCATTATTCTACTGGACAGCCATTTGCAGCTGTGCCACATGAACCCGGCGGCCGAGGCACTGCTGTCTATCAGCTGTGATCGCTGCCGCGGCGAGGCTATTACCCACTTTTTCCACGAGTCCTCGGACACCCCTGGCGAGCTGCTGCACGCCGCCCGTCAAGTGCATCACTACACCAAGCGCCACGCCGAATGGCAGCTGCTCAATGGCGAGCAGATCACGGTAGACTATACCGTTACCCCCTTCGCCGATAACGAGGGGCTGGTTATTGAGATCCTCCCCATCGACCGACTGCTGCGCATATCGCGCGAAGAAATGCTGACCTCTTCCCAGGAAACCACCCGGGTACTAATTCGTGGCATGGCCCACGAAATCAAAAACCCTCTGGGCGGCATTCGCGGGGCGGCGCAACTGCTGGCGCGCGAGCTACCGGATCAGGATCTGGCGGAATACACCAGCATTATTATTGACGAAGCGGACCGCCTGCGGAATTTGGTGGATCGCATGCTGGGCCCCAACCAGCTGCCGGAAGTGGCCAACCTGAACGTTCACGAGGTCCTGGAGCGCGTCGCCACCATGATTCGCGCCGAGAGCGATGGCAGGGTAAGAATCGCGCGGGACTATGACCCCAGCATTCCCGATATACGCGGCGATAAAGAACAGCTGATTCAGGCACTGCTCAATATTGCCCGCAACGCGATGCAGGCGATGGACGAGCACCAGACACCTAACCCGACGCTAACCTTCCGCACCCGGGTGCGGCGCCAGTACACCATCGGCCGCCGCCATCATCCACTGGTGGTGCATATGGAGGTTATCGACAACGGCCCCGGCATTCCCGAGGCCATGGTCAAACAGATTTTCTACCCCATGATTTCCGGTCGCGCCGAGGGCACGGGCCTGGGGCTGACCATATCACAGCACTTGATTCACCAGCACAACGGCCTGATCGAGTGCCACAGCGAACCCGGGGAGACACGCTTTAGCCTGTACTTACCCATGGATCCTCCTTCAACTACCACTTAATCTGTGAGAATTCGCCATGCAGAAGTCTAATCACGTATGGATTATTGATGACGACCGCTCAATTCGCTGGGTTTTAGAAAAAGCGCTGCTCAGCGCCGGTATTCAAACCCGCACCTTCGACACCGCCGACAGTGCTCTGCAGCAGCTGGGCCGCGAAGTACCCGACGCCATTGTCAGTGATATTCGCATGCCCGGCATGGACGGTCTGGGCCTGCTGTCTAACCTGCACAACAATCATCCCGAGGTGCCGGTTATCATCATGACCGCTCACTCCGACCTGGACAGCGCCGTGGCCGCCTACCAGGGCGGCGCCTTCGAATACCTGCCCAAACCTTTTGATGTGGACGAGGCGGTGGCGGTGGTGCAGCGCGCCCTGGCCCACGCCGAAGAGCAAAAGTCCGAGCGCACTCATACCGATACAGTGGAAATCGACACCGAGATTATCGGTGAGGCGCCCGCCATGCAGGAAGTGTTTCGCGCCATCGGGCGGCTGTCGCAATCGAACATTACGGTGTTAATTAACGGCGAGTCCGGCACCGGTAAAGAGTTAGTGGCACGCGCACTACACCGCCACAGCCCGCGTCGCAACGAACCATTTATCGCTCTTAATATGGCCGCCATTCCCAAGGATCTAATGGAATCAGAGCTGTTCGGGCACGAAAAAGGCGCTTTTACCGGCGCCGCGACCCAGCGCCAGGGCCGTTTTGAACAGGCTAATGGCGGCACCCTGTTTTTGGACGAAATTGGCGATATGCCCGCCGAAACCCAAACCCGGCTGCTGCGGGTACTGGCCGATGGCGAGTTCTACCGCGTGGGTGGCCACACCCCGGTCAAGGTGGATGTACGCATTATCGCCGCCACTCACCAAGACCTGGAAAACCTGGTGACCGACAACCGTTTCCGCGAGGACTTGTTCCACCGCTTAAACGTTATTCGCATTCACATCCCCAAGCTGGCCAACCGCCGCGAGGATATCCCCAAGCTGTCGCAATTCTTTTTGCAAAAAGCCGCCGGCGAGCTGGACGTGGACACCAAAATCCTGCTGCCGGAAACCGAAGACTTTCTCTGCAGCCTGCCCTGGCCTGGCAATGTGCGTCAGCTGGAAAATACCTGCCGCTGGATTACGGTGATGGCCTCGGGGCGCGAAGTGCACACCGAAGACCTACCCCCCGAGCTGATGGACAACAAAGAGGGCAACGCCCCCGCCGACGATTGGGAAAAAGCTCTACGCCACTGGGCCGACCAGGCGCTGGCACGCGGCCATCACCAGCTGCTCAGCGAAGCGGTGCCCACCTTCGAGCGCGCCTTGATTGAAACCGCGCTTAAATACACCGCCGGTCGCAAACGCGACGCCGCTAACCTGCTGGGCTGGGGCCGCAATACCCTGACCCGCAAATTGAAAGAGCTGGATATGGCCGGAGAAGAAGAGGCGGGATAGAGCCTTGAGCCGTCCGACGTCGGATGCCTGACGTCGGACGCATATAACACCTATCAGGCCCAATCCTCACAGCCTGGATCACACCGAAGGTTTGTGCGTCAGACGTCAGACCTCAGTCATCCGACACGCCCGTTCAGCGTTCAAAATGTTACCCTAACCCCAAAATCAAAAACCGACCGGGGACTTCCGTGGAAAAACTACTGGAACAATTCGTCGCCTTTATGTGGGGCCTGCCGCTGATCATTCTGCTGGTAGGGGGCGGTTTATTTTTCCTGCTCTACAGTCGCGCTCTGCCCTACCGACACTTTGGCCACGGCTTCGCGATTCTTACCGGCCGCTACGATAACGATTCCGATAAAGGCACCTTAAGTCACTTTCAGGCACTTGCCACCGCTCTTTCGGGCACGCTGGGCCTGGGCAATATCGCAGGTGTTGCCCTGGCGATCACCGCTGGCGGTCCCGGCGCGGTTTTCTGGATGTGGCTAACCGCCATCGTGGGCATTGCCACCAAGTTTTTTACCGCTACGGCGGCAGTGCAATTTCGCGGCAAAGATTCCTTGGGGCAACTCCAGGGCGGCCCCATGTATGTGATTCGCGAAGGCCTGGGTAAAAAGTGGCTTTGGCTAGCGGGCTTTTTTGCCATTGCCGGACTCTGCGGTACTCAACCGGTCTTTCAAATTAACCAGCTGGTGGCCATGCTGCGCACCTCGGTGGCCTTCCCTTTAAACCTAGCCAGCGAACAAAACCATTTACTCTTTGACGCAGGCATGGGCGTACTGGCGGCGCTGCTGGTGTTTTCCGTGATCAGCGGCAGCCTACCCCGCGTGGGCAAGGTCACGGCTCGCCTAGTGCCCGCCATGGTGGTGGGATACATGCTTATGACTGCCGGGGTTTTGCTGACGCACGCAAGCGAGATACCCGCCGCCTTCGCCCTGATCTTTAACGATGCCTTTACCGGCCAGGCGCTCGCGGGTGGCGCTCTGGGCAAAGTGATTCAAGTGGGAGTGAGTCGCGGCGCTTTCTCTAACGAGGCGGGGATAGGCACCGAGTCCATGGCGCACGGCGCGGCGCGCACCAACGAACCCGTACGTGAAGGCCTGGTCGCCATGACCGGTCCGGTTATCGATACCTTAATTGTCTGCACCTGCACGGCGCTGGCGATTTTAATTACCGGCGTCTGGCAAAGCGGTGACGGCGATGGTGTCACCCTGACAGCCAATGCCTTTTCCGATACCTACGGCCTGTGGGGCCCCATTTTACTGACGGTGATGGTGATCTTTCTCAGCCTCAGCACCATCACTACTTTCTGGTACTACGGCAGCAAATGCCTGGGTTTTTTAATTGGCGCCCAACACCAGCATCATTATGTGTGGGCCTACTGCCTGCTTATTGTGCTGGGCAGCATTGGCTCGGTGAATATGATCTTTAACTTCCTTATCGGCATGTATGCGGCCATGGCAATACCTACGATGGTATCGGCACTGTTATTGGCCCCTAAAATTATGGATGCCGCCAGAGACTATTTCGCGCGGCAGAAGAATACGGATAACGGATAACGGATAACGGATAACGGATAACGGATAATTGTGCGCAATCCGCAAAAAAACAAAAGGATAAAAACAATGGACTCCGCCAGCCTGACGCCTTACCTGGCATCCAGCGAGTATATTGATTGGCACAGCGAAAACGTGCAACAACAAAGTAAAGCCCTGACTCGCGGTTTAACGACAGACACCGACAAAGCCCGCGCTTGCTTTACGTTCGTTCGCGAGGACATTGCGCACAGCTGGGATTATCAACGCAACCCAGTCACCTGCAAAGCCTCCGATGTATTGCACCACAAAACAGGCTACTGCTACGCCAAAAGTCATTTACTCGCAGCGCTTTTGCGGGCGGCCGGAATACCGGCCGGGCTTTGCTATCAGCGCCTGACCATTGGCAATACACCCCCCTTTTGCCTGCACGGATTGAACGCCGTATACCTGAAAGAGTTTGGCTGGCACCGAATCGACGCACGCGGCAACAAGGCTGGAGTTACTGCGGAGTTTTGCCCGCCACACGAATCGCTCGCCTTTCCCATTGTCACGCCGGGCGAAGCTGACCTTGCGGAAATATGGGCCGAGCCCCTGCCGATCATTACCGAATGCTTGACCACCCACAAAACCTGGCAAGGCGTAGCAGAGAACCTTCCCGACATCTCACAAGGAGAACAAGGATGAAATTTTCAAAACAGGAAAAAGAAATTATCGTCACAAAAATTCAGGGCTATTTCCGCGACGAGCTGGATCAAAGTATTGGCAGTTTCGACGCGCAGTTTTTGTTGGACTTTTTTGCCGAGGAAATTGGCCCCTATTTTTACAATCGCGGCCTCTATGATGCCGCCGCGGTCTTAGATGAAAAAATGGATTCTATTACCGACGCGATTATAGAAATTGAAAAACCGACGGAATTTGTACGGTGATTACGATAATTCGTGCGGACTACAACAAACGACAACACGGTGATGATATCCTCACGCTTTTGGATGCTTATGCCCGCGACCCTATGGGAGGCGGCCAACCACTAAGCGTTTACACCCGCGAACACTTAATAAGCCAACTTGCACAATATAACGGTATTTCCCTCATCGCCTATAACGGAGGAAAAGCCGTGGGGCTTCTTAACGCTTTTACTGGTTTTTCCACCTTCGCTTGCAAGCCGCTGATTAATATTCACGATTTAACGGTACTGCCCGACTACCGAGGTCGCGGCATTAGCATGCTACTGCTGAATAAAATTGAGGAAATCGCCCGCGAAAACGACTGCTGTAAATTAACCTTGGAAATCCTAAGCGGAAACAAAATAGCCGCCTCAGCCTATAAAAAATTCGGCTTCAGCGGCTACGAGCTAGACCCGCAAGCGGGCCGGGCGGAGTTTTGGGAGAAGAAGATTTAAGCACTGAACGGAAGCGTCGGATGACGGAGGTCGGATGTCTGACGCTTCCGACCTCAGACATCCGACGTCAGACACCTGCCCTTATCAGAACTTCCAATTCACCTGCGCGCCAATAATATCCACCGAAGCATCGAACTCACCGGCTAAACGGGTGGGTGTGCCAATAGGCGTCGCACCGGATTCATCCAGCTCGGCTTCGTCCACAAACAGGTGAGCGTAGCTGAAATCGAAAGAGATGTGCTCGGATAACGGCCAGTGAACCCCGGCCGCTAGCCAAGTGCGGTCGGCATCGGGGATGCGGGGGCTGACATACTCGGGGTTATCCTGCGGTGTTTCATCCAGCGCGACCCCAAAGCGCCACTGCAAATGCCCATCCCGGCCCAAGGTTGTCCCCAGGGCGTAACGCATGGTGTCGTCATACTGCAAATTCAACGCATCCACCGGCGCGCCATTATCGGTCACCACGGCAATATTTTTAATACTGCTCCATTCGGTTTGCGCAATATCGGCGTGAATTTTCCAACTGGGGGATAACGCCTGACTGAAACTTAAAGTATAGGTGTCGGGCAGCTTAACCGAAGCCGTAATACCGCCCTGCAGCGCTGTCAGCGAACCATAACATCCTGTACCGGTGGTAATGCCCGTGGGCAAGGGGTAACCGGCGCCCGGGCTACAGGCCGCATTCAAATCGAAGCTGGCATCGCCATCCAGAGTAAACTCGCCGCCTTCGCGCCAGACGAAACCAATACTGGTGCTTTCACTGGGGGTAAATAAAACACTGGCGTCGAGAATATAGTCATCGTCGTCGCCCTTAATTTTCGCGCTGCTGTCGGTGCTGGGGTCTGGGGCGACGCCCAGAGTCGAGTCAAACTGGTTTTCCAGGGTCGCTTCGATGGTTTGATAGTTCACCCCCAGACCCAGCGAGATCATATCGCTCACCGCCCAGGCAGCGGTGACATTAAGGTTTACCACCTCAAGCTCGCTGTCGGTGGCCGAGTAGCGTCCCGCCCACTGATCGT
Source organism: Gilvimarinus xylanilyticus (assembly GCF_024195295.1). Taxonomy (GTDB): domain Bacteria; phylum Pseudomonadota; class Gammaproteobacteria; order Pseudomonadales; family Cellvibrionaceae; genus Gilvimarinus; species Gilvimarinus xylanilyticus. The sequence continues at coordinate 113,732 of NZ_JAMFTH010000003.1, forward strand.
CAAAGCGGCTGGCCAGGCCAAAGGGCGCATTGACACCGAAACCCACCGCAAAGCTATCGGACAGCGGCGCCACCAGATACACATTGGGGATGTAGCCATTTTCTTCCGTTGAACCGTCGCCGCCGGAAAAGCTGGAGCCATTGTCGTGGAAGTCAGCATTGGTGGCGACCACATTTAAACCACCGGTAAAAGTGAGCCGGTCGAGCTTGGTCATACCCGCCGGGTTAAAAAATACGGTACTGGCATCGGCAATATCCGACCCGGTCCCGGCAAAGGCTTTGCCCAGCTGGGCGGGGCTTTGCTCTAACAACTGGAAGGACGCACCATGGGTGAGACCGCTGAGAGAAGCCAGGGCCGTGAATAATGCAGCTCTTTTAAATTTATTATCCATTATCAGTCCTCAAGGAAAGTCAATTACACGGCTAAGCCTAGCAGAAAACCCGGCCTTTTCCGCAACTATTAGAGGACTATTATCACAAGTTTACACCCTAGCTCTCGCTCTTTTTGGAGGCCGCCGGAGGACTCCAGGGGGCGGGCACTAACGGCTGTTCGGGCTGAGCCATAAAGTGCGGCGACATAATCTGTAAATCGGCCTCGGCGAAAGCATCCTGAATATGCTGGTGCAGCTCTGACAAGACCGCGACCTTTAACTCGGGCTCGTCGATATGCACCAGCAACCGGTACTCCACATACCAATCACTTAACGCAATTTGCCGCACCTGGGGCTCGGGCTGTTCGCGCACCCCCTCGGTTGCAGCCGCCGCACCCAGCAGCAGGTGATGGACCTGGGGCCAGGGCGTGTCATAGCCGATGGTCACGGTGGTAGAAACAATTACCCCTTCGGGTTTGCTCAAGCGGGTATAGTTGGTACTGGTGGCGTTTAACAGCACCGCGTTGGGAATGGTAATTTCCTCTTTCTTTATGGTTTTGACTTTGGTGGATAGGACCCCCACCGCCGTTACGGTACCCTCGTATTCCCCGATTCTGACATATTCGCCCGGCTGGAACGCGCGACTGTAAACCACAATCAGGCCACCCAACAGCTGACTGACAATACCGGCCGAGCCCAGCGAGACAATCAGACCCAAAAATACACTCACGCCCTTGAAGGCCTCAGTCTCTGAACCCGGAATATAGGGGTAGGCAATAACCACCGAGAACAGCCACACCAGCACCACAATAACCCGGCGCGTGGCTTTAGCGGTTTCGGCATCGAACAGATGGGAGCGTATGCGCCCTTTCTCTATGCGCATAAAAATATTGCGCACAATATCGCTGACCACCTTTGCCAGCCAGAAAATAATACCCACCATGATCAAGTCGGGTATGGAATGCAAAATACCCAAGCCGATCTTAGCGACTAGCTCGACAATGTAATCGGTCAGGCGCTGGCCGTAGCCAATGGTGTAGGGGAACTGGCGCATCACATAGGCGAGCCACAGGTAACCGAGCAAGCCAATCAGCAAAAGCATAAATAGCCGGATTAGACCCGACAGCAGCATCATCAGATAGGGCATTAAATACAAGCTGCCAAACTGCAGTAGGCTGACACCGGTTTTAGGGTTGTTGGCATGCTCCAGCCAATGCAAAACCTTTTCACGGCCCCGAAAAACCAGCCAGATCAGCCCGCCAAAAATGACACTGGCAATCGCCGAGTAGAGCAACCCAAACATAAAGACCTGGGGCTTTTGCTGCGCGTCGCGGCGCTCTAACCACACTCGCAGCCGCTCGATGATCGTCTCCCCGTATTGCTGTAGAGTTAAATTGGCGGGAGCGTCTTCCTCAAGCAAACCGATGACCCGTTCGTCGTTCACCAAAATCCAGGCGCCGGTGTAATCGTCTTCGGTTACAGCGGCATAGGCAATGTCATAGTTTTTGCTAACATCTATGGCGAGCACTTTGTCGCGGATGTTCTGAGCGCGTATCTTAGGGGTGAAGTGACGATAGTGGCCGCGCACCGTTAGCAGGTGGCTACCCCAAACATCGACCACGGCGGTTTCGTTATTGGCCAGCGCACCGCCCTCTGAAACACTCTTATCAGAGCTGGCAGTTTCCTCTTTCTCCGCTTGCGCTAAAGCGTGCACACTCAACAGGCACAGCGCCAATAAAATAACCCGCAGCAATACCATAACGAACGTCCTTGAAGGAGGTAATTGGTTTGAATATACCACAATCCTGTCGCGTTAAAGCACAGCAAAATTCGCCTTAAACGGCGACTATCAAGAAGCGTTAAAAGATGATTGCGCTATCACACCGGGCGCAAATTAATAGTAAACTGGGCTCGCGAAGCAACAGTCAAAACCAAGGAGAGCCCCATGTCTAAAATCACTCGTCGCCAAGTGCTCGGTGGCGCCGCCGCCCTGGGCGCCACAGCGGCCGCCGGATCGGCCATTGCCCACAGCGAAACCAGCGCTATGCCCGCCCTTAAGCACAATGTTTACTTCTGGCTTAAAAACCCGGATTCACGCGAGGACCGCGACGCCCTGATCGCGGGCCTAAAAACCCTGGCCGATATTCCCAGCGTCAAGGCCATCAGCATCGGGGTGCCCGCCTCAACCGAAAAGCGCGAGGTCGTCGATAACTCCTTTCAGGTATCCGAGCTGCTGATGTTTGACGATGTGGAAGGCCAAGACGCCTATCAGGTGCACGACATTCATAAGAAGTTTGTCGATGACTGCAGTCATTTGTGGGAGAAGGTCGTGGTATACGATTCCATCGCGGTGTAACAGACCTTTAACGACTTCAGGGCGCCTCAGTACCGGGGCAGCCCCCCTTCATCTTTAAGAGCATTGTCCACCACGGTCTGCACCTGAACATCCTCATCGGTAATCCGCGTGCGTTTCCAGCCGCCGTGACTAAACCAGGCAAACGCTACCAGCGCCACCAGCACATTGGTCACCGGAAACGACCACCACACCCCGGCAATGCCCAAGTCCGTGTGCTTAGACAACACATAGGCGATCGGAAACTGCACCAGCCACTGAGACACCAGCGCCAACACCATAGCGTTTAGCATATTACCCGAGGCGCGAAACGCGGCTACCACGCACAACTGCACCCCAATACCGCCCCAGGCGAGTGCCATAATGCGGATAAACGTGGCGCCCTCGGCAATCACTGCGGCATCGTCGGGCACAAAGAAAGCGACCAATGCGGACGCCTGCCAAAAAGTGAGGGCGCCGATTAACGTCAACGCCACAAAACCATAAATCGCACCCAACCGGGCAATATGTTCGGCTCGCTGAGTAAAACCCGCCCCCATGTTTTGCCCCACCAGGGTAGATACCGACATGGAAAGCCCCAGGGCGGGAATGGTAATCACCTGCAGGATATTCGCGCCAATGCCATAGGAGGCGATCGCCAGGGTGCCAAAGCTCGCCGCCAGGAACGACATAATCATTACCCCCAAGCTGCGAGTGGAAAGTTCGATCGAGCCGGGCAGCCCCAAGGCGCAGGCCTTTTTTATGTAAGAGAAGTCGGGCTTAAACAGCGCCCGGTGCAGATGAATACCGTGCTGGCCGCGCCAGAAAACCCAAAGCCCCAGCGCCGCCGCCAACCCCTGCGTCATCAAGGTAGCCAGCGCCGCCCCCATGACGCCCAAACCGGGCAAAGGCCCCACGCCAAAAATCAGCAAGGGGTCTAACCCCATATTGAGCACCACCGTCACCGCGATGATAATCAGGGGAATTCGGGTCTGCCCCACGCCGCGCATCAGCGACTGCATCATAAAAAAGGCAAAGACAAATGCCACCCCGACAAAGGAGGTACGCATATAGGCCAAAGCGCCGGTATAAACTTCAGCACTGACACCGATCAGAGCGAGAAATTGAGGAGCGAAAATAAAACCCAGCGCGCCCAAAAACGCCGAGATGACGACTACCAATAACAGCGTCTGCGCCGCCACCTGATTTACCTTATCAGCCCGCCCGGCCCCGATATACTGAGCGGTGAGCGTGGTGCCTGCCATCCCCAGGCCGGACCCCAGTGCCACCACCAGAAAGGTCACCGGGGTGCTGACCGACACGGCGGCCACAGCATCGGCGCCCAGGCGCCCCACCCAATAGGTATCGGTCAGCTGATAACCCGCCTGCAGAATATTGGCGAGAATAATAGGCACTGACAGGGTCAGCAGTGCCCGGGGAATAGATCCGTGGAGAAATAAATCGCGCTTTGCCTGAGGCATGGTCTGGCTCCTTGACCGTGGGTCAGTCGCGCCCCCGGCATGGCCGCAAGCGCCGCGTTACAGTGTCAGCGGCCAGCCCAGTGCCAGAACAATAACGGTGGTCGCCCCCACTAACATGCTCATAGGTAAACCGGCCTTTATAAAGTCGGTAAAGCGATAACCACCGGGGCCGTATACCATCAGGTTGGTCTGGTACCCCAAGGGCGTGCTAAAGCTGGCCGAAGCCGCCATCATCACCACCAGTATAAACGGTTCGGGATTTAAACTGGCTTTTTGAGTCATTTCCAGTACCACCGGTACCATTAAGATTGCCGCCGCGTTGTTGGTGATGGATTCGGTGAGCATCCACACGGCCACATAGGTCAAAAATAAAATAAGCAGCGGATGGCCCATACCAATGGTGAGCAAACCCTCGGCCAGCCACTGAGCCACGCCGGTTTTGTACATGGCATTGCCCAGCGCAAAAGAGGCGGCAATGGTTAACAATACCGTGGGGTCCAGGCTTTTTTGCGCCTGCTGAGGCGAGCAGCAGCCGGTAACCATCATCGCAGCGGCGCCCACCAGAGCGGCGTTAAGCATCGACAAAACCCCAAAGGCCGCGCTGAGCACTATCGCCAGCAAAATCCCCCAGGATAGTAACGCCCGCTGGTGGCGCGGCGGCTCGGTCCCCAGGTCACTGACCAACAAAAAGTCTTTGTTGTATTTTTGCCGGCTGACAAACGCCGGACGCGCCTCCAGCAACAGAGTATCGCCGGGTTTAAGTTTAATGGTGCTCAGGTTGCCCTGCACCCGCTCGCCATTGCGCGCCACCGCCAGTACCGCCGCACCGTAGCGCTCGCGAAAGTTGGAGTCGCGCACGGTTAAATTAATGCAGTGGCTGTGGGGCGAGATAACCGCCTCCACCAAACGGCGCTCGCGGCGCTCGCTGGCAAGGGTTGGCTCGCCATCGGTGGACGGCACAATACCCTTAATGCGCAGCAAATCAGAGATGGCCTCAGTATTGCCCGCAAACACCAGGCGGTCGCCGGCCTGCAGGGCCTCCTCGGAGCTTACGGCGGGAACAATCGCCCCCTGGCGTTCAATCTCTACCAGATAAATGCGCTTTAAATTACGCAGCCCCGCCTCTTCTACCGTACGCCCTACCAGCGGACCATCCGAGGCGACAGCAACCTCCAGGGTAAACTCGCGCACATTGCCAAACAGACCCTTCTCGCGCCGATCGGGCAGACTTTTGGGGAACACGAAGTACATAAACAACATGCCCACCACCACCACCGGCAGCGCCACCAGGGTAATCGAGAACAGCGAAAAGCCCGCATGGCCGGTCAACTCCTGATACTGACCATTCACCACCAGGTTGGTACTGGTACCGATAAGCGTGAGGGTACCCCCTAAAATAGCGGAGTAACTGAGCGGGATCATCAGCTTCGAGGCGGGCACATCAATACGCTTGGCCCAGGTGCGCACCGCCGGAATCATGGTAGCCACCACCGGGGTGTTGTTTAAAAAAGCACTTAACAAAGCGACCGGAAAGCCGATACGCATTTGCGCCGAACGCACCGATTTAGGCGTACCCAGCACATGGTTCACGAGCAAATCCACCCCACCCGAGGCGTGAATACCCGCCGCCACCACGAACATGGCGGCCACAGTGAGTACTCCGGGGTTACTGAATCCGGCAAAGGCTTCACCACTGGTGATCACCCCGGTGACACTGAGAATTACCAGCACTCCCATCATCACCAGGTGAGCAGCAATACGGGTAAAAATCAGCACTAACAAAGCGCCAATCGCCAGCCCCAGTGAGAGTAACCCCTGCCATTCCATCTAATTCAGACCCAATTATTGATAATAAAGGTCGCGAGCATACCCGAAGGAAGGAGCGGGGAAAAATAGTAATTTCTGCTAGGTTTATAACTCAGTCGTATAAATGGGCCACCGACAACCAACCCCGGGCGCTAACGCCCGCTCGGCACTTCTCTGATACAAAAAAGGCCGCCCCAATGGGGCGGCCTTGATCCGGAGCCAAACTCTGACAGGGGTTATTTGCTCTCGGGGTAGTTGATGACCGCAATGCTGTGCATGTCTACGGCTTTATCGCCCACAAACCCGGGGATAAAGTGCGACTGTTTCAGCGCGGTTTCGATGACTTTAGCATCGCGACGGGCGCGGCCCGAGGCTTCAACCGTACGTACCGATTGCACATCGCCGTCGGCGTTAACATCCGCCACCACACGGGCCAGGCGGGCATCGTCAAAAAACGGCTTGCCCTGTGCTTTGCCATCAGCGTTATAAGCCGAGTACCAGTCACCCTGGTCCAGGCGCTCTTGCGGGGCGACATAGTCCACACCGTATTCGCGCTGCAAGGTACCCAGGTTTGGCAACATAACAATATTGGGCTGGGCATCGTTGCGCGAATAGACCACACGGAAGGCCATACGCACAGGCACCGCTTCGCCATCAACCATCGCGGGGGTAAAGCTCAGGCCTTCAAGCGCGCGCTGGGTTTGCCCTTGCAGGTCATCGTAGGCGGCTTTATCGAAGCAGCTGACATTATTGGCCACACCGGTAGTGGCAATATCCGCCTGACAATAGACCGCAATGGTTCTATTATCAGTAGACATAGACTCAGGAATAACCACTTTTTGTGTTACCTGATCGACAACATCACCAAATTTGGCGGGCTGATACATGGAGCTGGCACTGCTAGAAAAAGGCAGTACAACTGCCAAAATCGCCAGTGAACCGAGCACTTTATTGGTTAGAAGTGATTTCATGCTCTAATCCTCTTTTCAGGGTGGGGCTTTGCCCCGGTATCAAGTAGCGCGCCTGATCATCCGAGTAGGGAGCTCAATGTGCGCTGTTGATATTAGAATATCACCGGCCTAACCATACAATTGTTAATTTATTATTACAGAATTGTCTTTTTTCTAAATTTTTTACGGAAAAATGGATTTTTTTCACGAATCAGCGTTAAAACACCACTCGAAACGGTCACTTTACAGCCAATAAAGCATATTCTATAACCAAATAATCTAAAAACAGGGGTAGCTTTCCAAGCACTCAGACATAAAAAAGCCGCTGTCTGGCAGCGGCTTTGTCACAATCCATCGCGTTATTGTCTTGCCTTCCGGCACTTCTCGGGTCTTAGAAGGAGTATTTAAAGTCCAGCCCGATGCCCGTGCCCTGCTCCTGAGTTAAAATTGTCACGGCCTCGCCGTCGGAATTGACCTGTTCAAACTCGCGATCCTGATCCAAAAGGTTGCTGAGCTTAAACTTCATGCTCAGGGTCTCGGTGGGATAGAAAGTGTAAACAAAGTCTACCGAGTGGTAGGGCTGCTCAAAGGCGTCGTCGTGGCCATCCAGCACCGCCGCGTAATACACCCGGTCGCCGAAGACGTTATACAACAGCGAAGCGGTGTGCATACCATCGTCCGAGTCAAAGCCCAGCTGAGCGTTCATGACATACTCAGACTGACCGGTCATACGACGCACGGTATTGGTAAAACCCTGACCTTCGGGCGATACGATTTCCGAATCACTCAAGGTCAAGTTACCCGACACGAAAAAGCCCGCGCCGATATCTTTTAAACCTTCAAACTCCAAGCCGTAAATCTCACCGGATTCGGCGTTGTAGTAAGTCAGCAAAATATCGTCATCCGAGCCCGGCTGACGCGCCTGCTCGATGGGATTAACAATGTCTTTGTAAAAGAAAGACACGGTAAAGTTGTCGCCCCCGGGGTAGAACCATTCGGTGCGCAGATCAAAGTGATCCAGCTCCGAGAAGTTTAGATTGGGGTTACCTACCACCCGCACATCCAATTCCGGGTCCAGATACTGAACATCGGACACTTCACGCAAATCCGGGCGTACCACGGTTTGCGCCAGCGAGGCGCGCACCTGGAAGTCGTCGGCACCCATAAAGCCCTGATTCATAAAAGTCAGTGCCAGCGAGGGGTACCAGCCGTCATCCTTCACCACGTAGTTTTCCGGGTTTTCGGTCAAATCATCGTTCAGCTCGACAATGGATTGACCGGTGTAATCCAGCAAGTCCACTGGCAATACCGCCTGACGAAAATCTTCGTAGCGTACACCACCGGTTAAGCGCCAGGTGTAGTCGATGTTTAAATCGAACATACCATAGGCGGCGTCAGTTTTCTGGGCGGCGATGTAGCTTTCTTTACCCAACCCCGGATCCATGGTCAGATCGAAGTTGTAGTCGAGATTACTCAGGTTTTCATCGCCCAGTACATGACCGGGAGTGCCCTCCAAAGCATCGTTGCTGACGCCCGGCGCATTAATGGCGGCGGTATAACCATAGTAGGCGCGGGTTTTATCGCTGTAGTCGTAACCACCAGTCAAGGTCAGCAATGTATCGCCAAAGTTAATGGGCAGTTCTACATCGTAGCCGTAACTGGTGACGTTATCTTCCAGCTGCAAAAAACCAAAGCTTGCCATGTTAGTGGTCGACTGCAAACGAGTGTTGGTCACCTCGCCCGTGTCAGTATCAATCAAGTTCGAGGCCTTGATGTTAACTTCATTCGGAATTGCGGTCTCGGCGCGCGAATCGGAGTAATACCAATCCACGCCTAACTCGTCGATGGCGTCGGTAAGATCAAATTCAAAGCTGTGATCACCGGTAATCTGACCAATAGTCAGGCGACGCTCTTCATAGCGTGTTTGATAATCCAACACTTGCGAGCCATCGGACTCACGGTTGTTGGCATCAAAGCCGCGCGAGATAGCGGCGCGATCTTCAATATCGGTAATATAAAAACCGCTGGCTTCAATGGTGTGCATTTCCTGGAAGCTTACCCCACCGCTCACGGCGGCCAGGGTGCGGGTTTCTTCCGAGGTGCGCTGCACATCCGAGTTCACCTCGTCGGGGTTACCAATACCTTTTTTCTTCTGATTTTTGTTGCGCCACTCGTGATCGTAAGACACGTTCGCCAGCGCACCAATGCGCCAGTCGTCACTCACGTACCAGGAGTTGCCCAGCGACAGCTTACCGCCGTAGTCAGGGTCCAGCGATTGTGGGGTGATTTCCACATCGCGGTTCAGACTCAGCATTAAATCGCGGTTAATCTGCTGGGCCTCGGCGCGAACTTCAGGCGAAATAGATTGCCCCTGCCCCACCATCGACTGAGCAATTTGGTTGGTGGTGACATTGCCCTGGTACAGGGTGATGGCGCGGCTCAGTTCGGGCGGAACACCATTGTCGATGTCGCCACCTGAGTAAAAAATACCGTCATCATTGTTAACCGTGTTCCAACCGGTGCCGATAGAAACATCAAACACCACATCCTCGGGCATGCCCTTGGTGCGAATATTGACATTACCACCACCGAAGGTGGCAGGCAGGTCGGGTGAAAATGCTTTTTGCACTTTCAGGGTTTTAACAATCGTTGAAGGAAACAAATCCAGCGGCAGAACGTTACGGGTCAGCTCCGGCGAAGGAACCGAGGCGCCGTTTAAGTTAACACTGGAGTAGCGCTCGCCCAATGAGCGAACATAAACGTATTGATCGTCGACCACGGTCAAGCCGGTCACCCGGCCCAAAGCCGAGGCAATGTCGGCGTCACCGGCACGCGAGATTTGATCAAACCCCAGCATGTCGGCAGCAAAAGGCTGTTCAATACGTTCGCTGATAATAGAGTCGGACGCGCTTTGCAGGCGGCCGATGGTTAATACCTCTTCAATCACCGGGGCCTGAATCGCGGGCTGACTGTTCATCCCGTTATCGTCTTCGTCGCTTTGCGCCACAGCGCTTTGGCTGCCGAGCAAGGCGGCGGAGGCCGCGATAATCGCCAGGCTAATCTGGCTTCGTTTGGTGGTAATTGTGCGCATTTTAAAAACCTTTTAGAGGCGGTTTTCCAAACGGTCTGGGTGTTACCCACCGCAAGCAGGTAAAACATTTTGCCGGGTGAGAAATTCCGAGGGGGTTATCGCAAAAGGCGCCCCGTAAGGCGCCTTGCAATACTGCTGGCGCAGGTGGATTAGTTATCCAGACCTACAGTCCAACCGGCCACCCAGTCGTTGTCGGCGCTTACCGCACCGATAAAGTCAACCGCATCGAAGAAGCTGCTCGCACCCGAGTCGCCCACCGCAGGAGCGGCGCCGGCTTCAAAGTTATCTTCCAGCATGGTGACGTCGTAAACATCCACATCAATCGCTGCGCCATTGCCGTCGGTCATGCTGGCGGCAGTGATGTAAGCGCGTGGATTGCTGTCCAAGCCTTCGATAACAACCGCAGGCAGACCACCGGTTACGTTTTCATCCACGATCACGTTGTTGGTGTTCTCGCCAGAGGCCAACCAGGCGTTGATGTCGAAGTCGCTGTTGGCAGGGTCAACACCGGCTTTGGTCGCTTCGGTACAAGCGATCACGTTGCTCTTGGCAACAGACCAGCCACCCGTTGCGGCGAAGATAGTTTGCGGACCTTCAGAGTCGTCCAACTCCAGACATTCGTTAGAGGCCATGCCATCGGCGTTAGAGGTGACGATAGAGTTGTACATTTCGAAGTGCGCACCTTCGCGGAACAGCGGGCCTTCCGAGCTACCTTTAGAGCTTGGGTTCTCGCCTTCGTTTTCGTTCACGTTTGAGGTCACGCAAGTCAGGTTAGAGATACGACCTTTGGTGAAAGGCTCCAGGTCATCGGCGCGACCACCACCAGTGTTATCCGCTTCGATGCAGCGGTTAGAACCCGAGGTGTGAGTGACCAGCGCGAATTGAATGTCGCCCACCCAACCTTCAGAAAAGTCGATAGAGTCGTCGCCCACGTTTACAGCAACAACGTTTTTCAGATCAACCGCGCCACCGAACATTTCAAAACCATCGTCCTGAGTGGTGTAGGTTTGTACGTATTCAATTTCGGTACCAGAACCCACAGCGTTCAGGGTCAGGCCGTTCAGCTCAGAACCGTCAACCACTTCAAAACCGGCGTGCTTGATCACAACGTAACGCATGATGCCGCTGCTTTCTTCGTTGTTGTTACCACCGTAAGTGGCCGGACGACCTTCGGCGGTGATGTGACAGTTATGAACATTGTTGTCAGTGGCCTGACGCTGCTCATCGGTACACTTGTTGGTAATACCGTTACCGTTAATTTGTACACCGCCCCACTCGCCGCGGCTTGACTCATCCGCCAGACCGTCGCGCAGGTCAGATACAGAAGAGAAAACAATCGGCGCGTCGGCGGTACCTTCGGCAATGATAGAAGAGCCGCGAGCAATGCGAACATAATCGGTAGAGGCAGAGAAAGCGATTTGCGCACCGGCTTCAATGCTCAGCGCAGGACCGTCGCCTTCCTGGGGAATAGACATACCGTTAGACGCTTGGCTGGCATCAACGTCTTCACCGACCCACAGGCTGTTTTCAAAAATGTGCAGGCCGCCATCCAGTGAGGGGATGTTCAGATCAACGGTCAGAGGGTTGGTGTCGCTCACAAAAGAAGCGCCGTAAGTACAGTTGCCATCGGCAAAGTTACCTTGACGGGTTTGACCATCCGCTTCGTAAGTAGCGCATGGGTTGTCGTCACCACCGCTGCCATTCTCACCGCCACTGTTGTTGGTGATGTTGTTAGTGGTGTTGTTTGAGTCGATAACAGTGTTGGACGGGTTCAGCTCGATATCACCGCCACCACAGCCAACTAAAACAGCGGCCAATACATTTACGCTTACCAGGGTCTTGATTTTCATAAAGTCCAACTCTCCCCAAGTGGATAGTGTGTCAATTAAGACTGCACACCTGCCGTCAGGCCTGCAGTTGATAATTCGTAGCACTCAACGTGCTCATTCCATGGCTAATAAGAAAAGGCCCGGGCAAATGTGCAAATAAATCGGGCCGATTGCTCATGTGGCGCCTATACTTGACGAGATTTATGAAACTTACGTGACAGCAATATGAAGGTTTTATTTCAGCCGGGCAGGCGAAGGAAATTATGCTGAAAGAATAAGGAGGGGGAGATAAGCGGCCACTAACACCCGATGGCCGCAGGGATGAAATTTCTAACGCTCAGGGTTAAGCATCGCCAAACCAGTGGCGGGTGCGATTGGCAAAGGCCACCAGCGATAACATCACCGGCACTTCAACCAAAACTCCCACCACGGTCGCGAGCGCCGCGCCCGAGTGCAAGCCAAACAGGGAAATGGCCACCGCCACCGCCAGCTCAAAAAAGTTTGAGGTAGCAATCATACAGGCCGGAGCCGCCACCTGATGGCGGAGTTTAAGCTTATGCGCCGCCCAATAGGCCAAGGCGAAAATCCCGTAGGTTTGAATCAAAAGCGGAATCGCGATCAGCACAATCGCCAGGGGTTCGGCCAGAATGCGCTCGGCCTGCAAAGCAAACAACACCACAATAGTGGCCAATAAACCCACAATCGACAGCGGCTTACTGCGGTGCAAAAAGTTGTCTAAGGCATCCGCGCCACGTCCTAAAAGATGGCGCCGCACTAACATACCGGCCACCAACGGCAGCACCACATAAAGCCCCACCGACAGCAACAGAGTTTCCCAGGGCACGGCTATATCGGTCACCCCCAGCAACAAGCCGGCAATGGGGGCAAAGGCCACCACCATGATTAAATCATTAACCGACACCTGCACCAGCGTGTATGTGGCATCGCCGCGGGTCAGATGACTCCAGATAAACACCATAGCGGTACAAGGTGCCACCCCCAGTAAAATCATACCGGCAATATATTCATTGGCCGTTTCCGGCTCGACAATACCGGCAAAAATATAGTGAAAGAACAACACCCCGATGGCCGCCATGGTAAAAGGCTTAATCAACCAGTTAATGGCCAGTGTTAGAAAAAGCCCCTTGGGGTCTTTGCCCACATCTTTGACCGAGGCAAAATCCACCTGCACCATCATGGGAAAGATCATCAGCCAGATCAGCACCGCCACCGGCAAATTCACCCGCGCCCACTCAAGGGCTGCCACAGCAGAGAAAAACCCCGGAAACACACTCCCCAAAGCCACACCGGCGACAATGCCTATTGCCACCCACAAGGATAAATACCGCTCGAAAACGCCCATGCTATAGCTCCTTTTGATTGACGCGCTTGGATAGCTCGGCGGCAGACTCCACCCGCTCGGAATAGCGGTCCACCAAGTAGTCTTCGCGCCCCTGCACCAGTAGGGTAAATTTCATCAGCTCTTCCATTACATCCACAATACGGTTGTAGTAACTGGAAGGCTTCATTCGGTCATTGTCATCAAACTCTAAAAAGGCCTTGGCCACAGATGACTGGTTGGGAATGGTCAGCATACGCATCCACCGGCCCAGCACCCGCAACTGATTGACCACATTAAACGACTGCGAGCCGCCGCACACCTGCATCACCGCCAGGGTTTTGCCCTGGGTGGGACGCACCGCCCCAAGGCTAAGGGGAATCCAGTCTATCTGAGCTTTCATAATGCCGGTCATAGAACCGTGACGCTCGGGCGAGCACCACACCATGCCATCGCACCAGGTGGCCAGCTCGCGCAGCTCGGCCACCTTGGGGTGATCGGCCTCTTCGCTATCGGGTAAAGGCAGCCCGGAGGGGTTAAAAATTCGCGTCTCGGCACCAAACTCACGCAGCAAGCGCTCGGCCTCTTCCACCACTAATCGGCTAAACGAGCGCGGCCGCAAAGAGCCATACAGCAGTAGGATTTTGGGCGCTCGGGCACCGCTGGCCGCCAACCTTTCTTTATCGATTGTCTGCAGCGCATCGCGCTGAATGTTAGGCAAATCAGTCACGGTAAACCTCCTGCTCGCCTACTTGATTGGCCAAATCGGTTAACTGCGCCGAGGACAACTCTTCTAAAGGAGCCTTTAGTAACGCGCCAATACGACGCTCCAGCACATTCACCACCGCATCAAAAGCGCTGGCAGAATCATCGGCACGCGAAGGATCAGGCAAACCCCAGTGGGCTTTAGCGGCGTCTCCCATCCACAGCGGGCAGGCTTCACCGGCGGCACTGTCGCACACGGTTATCACCAAATCCGGCTGGTAATCGGCAAAGTCATCCCAGCTCTGGCTTTTTAAACCCTCGGTGTTAACGCCCTTGTCCTGCAAATAATCGACTGTGAGCGGATGGATGCGCCCGGCGGGCTGGCTACCCGCGCTGGCCGCTTGTAAACGACCTTCCCCCAGCCGATTGGCCGTCACCTCTGCCAGCACGCTGCGGCACGCGTTATGAGTACACACAAACAGCAATTTTTTCATTCCAGCCTCCTTTAAATATATATGGTTTTTCGCATATTAATGCACAAAAAAATTCAGTCGCAGCAGCGCGCCTCACCCAAGCGAGCCAAGGCGTCTTTTAAATAGGCGCGATTACCCCCGGCGGCCTGCTCGATAACTGACGCCGCCCAAGCCGGCAACTGCGGGTTCAAGCGGTAATACATCCACTGCCCCTGGCGGCGGGCCACTAGCAGCTCACATTCGCGCAGCTGCGCTAAATGGCGCGACACCTTGGGCTGGCTTTCAGCAATGGCGTCAACCAAATCGCACACACACAACTCGCCTTTGTGCTGCAGTAAAAGCACGCAGTGCAGGCGGGTCTCATCGGCTAAACACTTAAAAAAGCTAACTGGGTTCATGTCGGTCTCGGGGTAAAAAGGCAGAATATATGGAAAATCGCATATACTCAAGCAGTAGCTTTACGTGTCAAGCAATCTCCCTCGATCAATCGGGTAAGCTCACCCCCTGCTCGGCGCCATAGTCGGTCATCTCATCAAACGCGCGGGCCTTTTCGCGGTGCTCGCTCACAATGGATTCGGCCAGGGTGTCCACCTGCTGCTCCAGCGCTTCACAGTTATCGGCGGGCGGCAGCTGACTGACCTGTAACTCAATTTTATTCACCGCCTGAATCGCCACGACATAGTGCCCCACCAAATGGCGCTGAAGCTTCTCAACATAATCGTTAAACGTCTGCTGCAGCTCGGTATCTTCACTGGCCAGGGCGGGCAGCTGCATCAGGGTATCCAAGTCTACGGTTATGGCGTCTACCTCACAGCGCTGTTCTTGCTCTGCCACCTCCAAGTGCCAGTTAATCGTCCAGCGGTTATAGCCGTGCAGCTTGCGCTCACCTTCGGTAATGGGCGATGCACTATCCAGCGCCTCGCGCAGGCTCATCTCGCTTTGCGCCGGGCCTGGTACTTCGTAATAGGCGTAGTCGAGCATCTCGCGCACCTCGGCCCGGGCCTGTACCACCGCCAAACATAAAGCCACCCCAACAACGCTTTTTAACCTCATAAAAGTCCCTCAAAAACTTGACGATACATGTTGTTCAGCACACCCAGAAAACCCCAAAGCCAATTGATTGACGCCCTCGCAAGCATTCCCCAGATATAAAAACGCTTGTCACAAAACCATCACAAAAGCGGCCTATGTTGTCGCCTGATTCACCGGAGGTAGTCGTGAAAATATCCACTCGGACAATGCTTGGCGCCATCAGTCTAACGGTTTTTACAGTGCTGGCCTCGGCCGGCAGTATTGGCATACTAACCCTTAAAGACAGTGGTAAAGCCATAGAGGCCAACCTGGAAAAACAGTTCCACGCGATTGCCGTAGGCCGACAAACCGCCATCGACAATAGCTTTGCGCAATACCAGGACCTGCTCAGCTCGCTCGCCCGCGGTCGAATGACCCAAGAGGCCCTCTATGGTTTGATTCGCCCTTTTGGCTCCTACCGCTACGAGGTGGGCATTATGGACAAAAATGCCCTGTCCGACGAGCTACAAGCCTGGTATCAGAATCAGTTCGCCCCCCATTACCGTGAGCAGAGCGGTGGTATTGATGCGCCGGTAGAGCAATGGCTCGGCAGCATGAGCATTGAAGCCAAACTGATACAGCACTTTTATTTGCAGACCAACCCGGGCTGGCCCAACCAGCTGGCCCACATGAGCGATCGCAGTGACGCCACTATTTACGGCCAGCAACACCGCAAATACCACGCAAGCTTTCGCGACCTGGTGCAGCGTTTCGAGCTGGGCGATTTAATGCTGGTGGACCACAACAGTCAGAAGGTGATCTATTCGGTCAACAAGGGACCGCAGCTGGGCACATCCCTAATCCAGGGGCCTTTTAAAAATACCTCGCTGGCGAGCTTGGTAAAGCAGCTGAGGCAGGCGCCCGACCAGTTTGCGATCTCGGATTTTACCCGCAGCCCTTTTAGCTTTAATCGCCTGAGCGGCTTTATGGGGGTTGCGGTTTATCACGACGCCCACAGCCCCGAGCGCCCCGTTGGCTACTTAATTGCCGAAGTGCCCGCCAGCTTATTGGACCAACTGGTATCCAACCAGGGGCGCTGGCAAGAAATGGGGCTGGGCCAAAGCGGCGATGTTTACCTGGCCGATAACCGGGGGCGGGTGTTAACCGCCTTGCGCGCGCAACAACAAAACCCGACCGAGCTGATCGAGCAGCTAAACCGCGCGGGGCTGACCCAGCAGGCCAGCGCGCTGCGCCGCCACACCGACGGCGGTGGCTGGCTGACCATAGACACGCCACCGGTGCGGGCCGCCAGCCGCGGCGAAGCAGGGGTGGATAGCACACAGGATTACCTGGGCCGCACCATGTACACCGCCTGGCAGCCCGTCCGGCTTGGCGGGCAGAGCTACGCCCTGATTGTGCAGCAGAGTCCGGATGAAGTTTTCGCTGCCCTGAGCGAGCTGCGCGGTCGGGTGATTGGCAGCATTGCCCTGGCCGCGGCCGTGCTGATTTTGCTGGCCGCCATGGCCGCCTTTTGCTTTTCCCGCTACCTCGCCCGCCCCATGACCCGCCTGGCTGCCACAATTGAAACGGCGGCCAAGTCGCGAGATTTACGAGCCAGCTTTGACACCTCGCGCAGCGATGAAGTGGGCGATATTAGCCGCAGCTTGAACAGCCTGTTTAGCGCACTCAGCACCACCTTGCATACGGTGCAGCACGCCATGCACGATTCGGCCAGCACCGCCACCGAAAACGCCGCCACCAGTGCCAGCTGCCGACGCGACGCACAAACCCAACGCCGCGAGATGGGCGAAGTGGATCGCGAGCTTGACCAAGTAGGCCAGGCGTTGCAGCAAATGCACAGTGAGCTATACGCCAGCGCCGAGAAAACCCGCGACACCAGTCAGGAGGCGCGCTCAGGCAAGCACCAAATGCGCGATGTGGTCGAGCAGGTTAATCGCCTGCAAACCCAAATCGCACACTCGGGCGAGAGCATGCAGGCGCTGACCGACGCGGCGGACGCCATTGTCGCGGTGGTGGACACCATCAAAGGCGTGGCCGAACAAACCAACCTGCTGGCACTCAATGCCGCCATTGAGGCCGCTCGGGCGGGCGAACACGGCCGCGGATTTGCGGTGGTGGCCGACGAGGTCAGACGCTTATCGGCCAGTACGCACGACGCCACAGGCGAAATCCAGCAACTGATCGACCGCCTGCGCACCACCGTCGACTCAACCGCCCAGGGGCTGGCCGGCGAGCGCGAGAGCGCTGCCCGCTGCGTGGAGCTGGCCAGTGCCACCGAGCAATCGCTCAGCCTGATTCAGCGCTCGGTGGCAGATATCGAAGCGGTGATGGCGCGTATCGCCGATCAGTCAGAAGGCGAGTGCCAGCGCGCCGATCACAGTCGCAACGCCCTTACCACGTTGCTGCAGACCGTGGACCATACCGACGCCTCCATCGCCCAGATGGCCCACAGTGCCGAGCGCCAGAAGGAGATTGCCCAGACCAGCTTGGAAAGCTTAAACGTCATTCGCCTGGCCGAGAAATAGTTTACACTGGCGCTTTGCTTAGCGGCGCCATGTCTTACGTACCATGTCTTACGTACTAGAACCCATCGGAGCGGTGCGTTCCTGCTTTACCGCCAAATTCGGCATTCCCCGCCAAAGCGGGCTGGCGAGCAACGCCCGCGCGGTGCTGGAGTTTTACCCGCCCTATGATCAGGCCAGCGCGTTTACAGGGTTGGAAGAGTGCAGCCACCTGTGGGTGGAATTTATTTTTCACCAGTTCAAGGCCACCGAATTCCGCCCCCGAGTGCGCCCGCCGCGCTTGGGCGGCAACCAAACCCTGGGGGTATTCGCCACCCGCGCGCCCAACCGCCCCAACCGTCTGGGCCTGTCGGTGGTTAAACTGGAACGAGTCGAAATAACCGGCGGCAAAGCCCGCCTGCACATCAGCGGCCACGACCTGTTAGACGGCACCCCGATTCTGGACATAAAACCCTATGTCCCCTACGCCGACAACCTACCCGAGGCGCGCAACACCATTGCCCCGGCCCCGCCGGCGCTTATCCCCGTACGCTTTAGCGAGCCGGCATTGGAGCAGTGCAAAAACCACAGCGCCCGCCTGGGCCAAGCGCTGCAGCCGTTGATTGAGCAACTGCTGGCCCAAGACCCTCGCCCCCAGTACCAACAACCGGACCCCGAACGCCGCTACGCCATGACCCTGTTTGATCTGGATGTGGCCTGGCACTATTGGCTGAAGGGGGAAAGTCATGGGGTCGAGGTTTGTAGCGTCCGACGTCTGACGTCTGACGTCTGACGGGTTTTATGCTATCATCGCGCGCTTTTCCTACCCCCTAAATCCATTCGCCGCAAGCTGAGGTCTGACCGACTATGGCCAAGAAGTCACTGGACAAAAGCAAGATTAAGTTTCTGCTGCTGGAGGGCGTCCACCAGAGCGCCATCGAAACCCTGCACGCCGCCGGTTACGAGAACATTGAGTATCTGAAAACCGCCCTGTCCGAGGACGATTTGATTGAAAAAATCAAAGACGCCCACTTTGTCGGTCTGCGCTCGCGCACCCAATTGACCCGCCGGGTGTTTGAAAACGCGCCCAAGCTGATTGCCGCTGGCTGCTTCTGCATTGGCACCAACCAGGTAGATTTGCAAGCGGCCCAGGAGCACGGCGTCGCGGTCTTTAATGCGCCCTACTCCAACACCCGCTCGGTAGCCGAGCTAGTGGTGGCCGAAGCCATCTTGATGATGCGCGGCATTCCCGAGAAAAACATTGTCTGCCATCGCGGTGGCTGGTTGAAATCGGCGGCGGGCTCTTACGAAATTCGCGGCAAAACCCTGGGCCTGATCGGCTACGGCTCGATCGGCAGCCAGACCAGTGTGCTGGCCGAATCCATGGGCATGAAGGTCAAGTTTTACGATGTAATCGCCAAGCTGCCTTTGGGCAACGCCTCGCAGGTGCGCTCGCTGGATGAGCTGCTGCAAAGCGCCGACATTATCAGCCTGCATGTACCGGAAACCGGCTCGACCAAAAATATGATTGGCGAGCGCGAGCTGGGGCTGATGAAAAAAGGCGCCTACTTAATTAACGCCTCGCGCGGTACCGTGGTGGATATTGATGCCCTGGCCACAGCGGTTACAAACAAGCACATTGCCGGCGCGGCGATTGATGTATTCCCGGTCGAGCCCAAAGGCAACGACGACGAATTTGTCAGCCCACTGCGCGGCCTGGACAATGTCATCCTCACGCCCCACATCGGTGGCTCCACCCAGGAAGCTCAGGAAAACATCGGTGTAGAAGTGGCGGAGAAACTGGTGCGCTACTCGGATAACGGCACCACCATTACCTCGGTCAACTTCCCCGAGGTGGCGCTGCCCGAACACCCCGACGCCCACCGCCTGCTGCACGTGCACGCCAATGTGCCCGGCGTGCTGTCGGCCATTAACCGGGTATTTTCGGACAACGACATCAATATTTCGTCGCAGTACCTGCAGACCAACGACAAGGTCGGCTATGTGGTGCTGGATGTACACTCGCCCTACAGCGAAACCGCGCTGGAGCAGCTGCGCAATATCGAGGGCACCATTCGCTGCCGGGTCTTGTTCTAAACAATCAATCCAACTGATCCAGCGTCTGCGCCAGCTTGGCAATTTCGCTGTCTACCACGCCCCCGGTTTGCCGCAAAATGGCAAACCGGTCGGCGGCCTCACTAATCGCCGCTTCAAACACCTCGCTTAGGCCATGCTCAAGCTCGGCCATTGCCACCAGCTGGCGCATCTCAACAATCAGGTTATCCACCAGCACCTGCGCCTGCTCTGTGCCATAAGCGTACTGAATTTCAATATTGGCGACGCTTTCTTTCACGCCGGTCACCAACTCGGCAATACGTAGCTGGTGATTCTGCAATTCGTATAAATCGTTCGCGTGCTCCAGCTGTAATTCGGCCAAAGTGCCCAAAAAGTGACTCCATTCGACCAACTGAGCGGCTCGCAGGCTCACCTGCATTTGCACGGGAAAAAGCGCACGCAAAGCGCCAACGGCCAAAAGCAGACCCCGCTCGTTCTCCACGGGCTCGGCCTCTGCCTCTAATGTGGCGAGCGTCTGCTTTATTCCCGCATCGGGGTATTCGCTGAAATTGTAAAACCGTTGCGCGCCCGCGTGTGTTACCGCAAAGGCCAGGGGCCAATCCAGTGCGGTAAATACACGGGCCAATAAACTCGCCACCTCTTCCACACTGGAGGCGCTAACCACTTCTCGGGCAAAAACCTGCAGCTGCAAGAACACCGCATCATTACCCCCGCTATCAGGTGCGACGGAAACTTCCAGCTTGGCGTAGAGGTCATCCACCTCACTCTCTAAGGTCTGAATACAGCTCTCGGTCTCGCGCACCAGCTGTTCTAAGCGCGCCACTTCATCGCTGGCGCTGTGCTCCTCGGCATCGCGCAGGGCCCGGCGCAGACACCTTAGCTCACCTTGTAACTCGACGATTGTTTTGCGCTGAGCCTGATTGGTGAGCCGCAACTTCTCTACAAACGCCCTTTGCTGATCATCATTGGGAGCCTGCTGAACTTGCTCAAGCCAGCGGCTTGCAGCACCCGCGCCGTCCTGCAAAGCCGCCACCTGGGCCAAAACCGGGCGCTTATCGCGGTAAAGATCTGGGTCAGCCTTATGCACTTGGTGGTGCACTTTCGCCACCAAATCGCGGTGCTTATCTTGCGAGGCCAACACCGATGACAAGGACACCCGGCCATCGTCGGTTTGGGTCTGACGCTGTAAATGCGCAATAAGCGCTTGGTACTTGCGCCGGTAGCTGTTCAACTTGTCGATACGCCGGGCTAAAGTGGCATTTTCACTGTGCAGCTTTTTATTGTCTGTCTCGACCTGGCGCAGAGCCTTAAGCCGTTGACGCAACAGCCGTTCGCGATCGTTTTCCGGTTCGACCACGGGCTTAGCGTTATTGAGTAATAAGGTAATTAACCGGGCTACACGTCGCTCTAATACCAGCCAGGCGGCTTGCTCACCGGTGGCCTCATTGGCCTCTTGCTCGGCCTGTAAATACTGGTAACGCACCGAGGCAATACGGGCGCTGAACGGATCTTGCGGGGCGTAGTCACCCAGGGCTTTGCCGGTTAAATGGCGATACCGCTCCAGCGACTGAGCCGCCAGTGCGGCCCAATCCGGCGCTGCCTCCTGCGTCGGTTCGCGCTCGCTATCGGGGGTTTCGGGCTCGGTGCTGCGCCCCGCGCGCAGGCGCTGGCACAGATTCATCAGCCGCCGGGTTTGCCGCCGCAGCCTGATCACCCACCACAGCAACACCGAGGCGGCGATCAGTACTAACACCAAGAGCTGCGCGAGAATAATGACCAGCAAATTAACGTCTGCCATAGGCCTCTCTCAGAAGTACTATCCGAGTATAGCAGCCCGCTGAAAAACGCTATCCGTTCGCACTACAGCGTTTTAACTTTGCTCCAGCATAAAGGTGATAGGAAACACAAACTCAAAGTGCTCGGCGGGTAAGGAATCGGGCACCGGCGGGTAGGGGGCGGCATCTTCAATCGCGTCTTCCACCGCATCGTCCAGCTGCTTATAACCCGACTCCAGCAACGGCTGAATATCCACCAGCTCGCCATTGCCATCGATCACTACCGCCATGCGCACACTGCCGGTCTGGCGCAGCTTCATGGCCCGGCGCGGATACTTAATTTCCTGATGGGTCAGCTTAACCAATAAGGCGGTATAGTCTTGCAGCACCTGCAGCGACTCGACCGAGAAATTGGGCAGGTCCTGCTCTTCTTGCGCGGGGGCCGAGGACTGAGCCTGCGCAACCTCAGTGGAGGGGTCTGGCTCCGGCTCAGCCGGTGATTCGACTGTACTGGAGACAGCGGCGCTTATCTCGCCCGCCGGCGTACTGTGCGAGGCAACCTCGGCGGCACTGGCCAACTCGGGCGGTTCGGGTAACGGCTGGGCGGCTTTCACGACCGACACAGTGGCGGAGGCTTGCGATGACGACTGCGCTGGCGCCTGGGGCTCGGGCGGGGCAAGCCAGCTGGCCACCACTTCGCGGCGCTGGGCTGTGGGCTCTATGCTCATAAACCGCTCGATATCCTGCCCCGCCGAAGCGCCCAAGAGTGCCGCCTTAAACTCGGTGCTGGGGGGCACCGCGCCAATCCAACCCAACAAAAGCAAATTGAAAAAGTTGGGGTCTTCTACGCTGGATAAAGTCTGCCCGTTTAAATAAATCCGCACCCCAGCGCCGTCGGTGGTTTCACTGATGCTTAACACGTCGGTGGCCCGCAAGCTTCCCTTAAGCGCGTTAAAGAAATCGGCCAGCGAGCTGGCACTGGCGCGCTGCATATCGGGGCTGGCATTAATCGCAATGCTCTGCAAAAACAGACGCGACAGCTTTCCCGCAGTCATCCGGTCGGCGGTAAATTTAAGCACCAGAGCGCGACTTCCCCGTGTATCGATAACCGCCTGTGCGGTCTCTGGCTGGCCGGGAGCGTAAAGCCCCATTAAAAACGACTCGCGCTCAAGCTCAACAAAAGGCGCCACCCCCACAGGGGCCGAGCTGGAACGCACTCCTTGCGCGCTCGCCGTCACACACACCGCCGCGATTATTAAAGCGAAAATCAATCTGCTCATTACCACAACCACTGCTTTTTAAAAGTGAATATCGAGGGCAGCGTATTATGCGTAATGGTTATTATCGTTTTGTGACAGCACATTTTCGCCAAAAAGGATTTTTCGGGTTAGAGTGCAAGCCTTACTTATTACATAAAGCACAGGGTTTATGAGTTTTATTATTCGCTGCTTTTTACTTTGCGTGGTCTGCTTTGTCAGCCAGACAGGCGTGGCGCAAACCGAGGCCTCGGGCGATCACGTGCGCGTGCGACTACTGGCCCCGGAACAACTCGCCGCCGGACAAACCCACACGCTGGGTTTTTACTTCGAGGTCGACCCCCACTGGCATGTGTACTGGCGCAACGCCGGCGACTCGGGTGCGGCACCTAAATTTAATATCCGCAGCAACGGCGCCAGCACTGGCGATATTCAGTGGCCCTTTCCCACCCGCCTGCCGGTGGAGCATTTAACCAACCTGGGTTACGAAGGCAATGTCGCCTACTTATTTGAGCTGACCCCCAAGGCCGACGCAAATTCGGTAACGCTCAATATCGATCTGGAATGGCTGGTGTGCAAAATCGATTGCATCCCAGGCTTTGGCAGCATGACTACAGAGTTGCCCGTGGGCAGCGAAGCGAGCTGGAGCGCGGAAGACAAAGCGCTAATAGAAAACTGGCAGGCGCGTATTCCCCAGGCGGCTGCCAACAGCCCCTGGCAAGCCGAGTCGTTACTGACCGGCGCGGCCAATACCTTGCAACTTAGCCTGAACGGCAGCGGCGAAGCGCCCGAGGTATTTCCGCTGGACGGCGCGCTGCTGGCGGCGGCCAGCCCCGAACGCAACAGCACCGACAACGGCCACCGCTATGCCTTTAAACGCCAGCCGGGCGTCGACCTACCTGCCCACACCGGCTTTGTAATCAGCGACGGCGAACAGGCCTGGCAGCTGGACAAAGTCCCTCTAGGCAGTGCGCCACCGCCTGAGGCCAATCAACCCCTGTGGTTGTTACTGCTGGCCGCGTTTGTGGGCGGCGTTATTTTAAATTTAATGCCCTGCGTGTTCCCGGTGTTGTCGATCAAATTATTCGGCCTGATTAACAGCGGCGCAGGCGCCAGTGCTCGTACCCGCGAAGGCTTACTGTACAGCGCCGGAGTACTGGCTACCTTTGCCGCTCTGGGCGCCTTGCTGCTGGCACTGCGTGCCGGTGGCGCGGCCATTGGCTGGGGCTTTCAGTTGCAGTCCGCCCCCGTGGTGCTGGGTTTAATTGTTTTATTCTGGCTGATGGCGCTGGCCTTTAGCGGCGTATTTGAGTTCGGCCACCGTTTAATGCAAATGGCAGGCTCCGCGTCGGGCGGCTCGTTTGTCACCGGTGTGCTCGCCGTGTTTGTCGCCGCGCCTTGCACCGGGCCGTTTATGGGCGCCGCCCTGGGCGCGGCGGCGGTGCTCCCTGCGGCCTCAGCCATGGCAATATTTTTGGGGCTGGGGGCGGGCCTTGCCGCACCCTTTTTATTGCTGACCTTATCACCGGCGCTACTCGCCCGCCTGCCCCGCCCCGGCCCCTGGATGGACACCCTGCGCCAGCTTTTCGCCTTTCCTTTATACGCCACGGTTATCTGGCTGCTGTGGGTATTGGGCCAGCTAGCGGGCGACAGCGGCTGGCTGCTGGGCAGCAGCTTATTACTGACCCTGGCGTTTTGCCTGTGGCTGGGCGGCAAAGGCGGCAAGCTCTGGCGCCTGGTGGCATGGGTGCTCGCCCTGGCCGCATTGGTGGTCACCTTTGCCCGCTTAGCCCCCAGCGAATCTGCTACCACCGCAGATGATGGCATCTGGCAGGGCTACAATGCCGAATTAATTCAGCAGGCCCGCGCCGACAGCCAAGCGGTGTTTATCGACTACACCGCCGCCTGGTGCATTACCTGCCAGGTGAATAAAAAGCTGGTGCTGAATACCGAACACACCACCGAGTTGTTTAAGCAGCACAATGTGCTCGCCATTCGCGCCGACTGGACCCGTCACGACCCGGCCATTACTCAGGCGCTGAGCCAACTGGGGCGCAACTCCGTACCTGTTTACGCCTGGTATGCGCCGGGCGCCGAATCTGCCCAGCTCTTGCCGCAAATTCTGCAAGAGCGCATGATTAATGACCTATTTAAAACCTCAACAGGAGATCAGTGATGAACATCATCAAGCAAGGTTTACTGGCTAGCGTTTTATCCCTACCCGCTCTGGCATTTGCCGTTGCCACCCCGGGCGAGCCCGCGCCGGATTTTTCCGAAACCGACGCCGCAGGCGACACCCACACCCTGACCGACTACGAAGGCGAATGGCTGGTACTGGAATGGTTTAACAAAGACTGCCCCTATGTGCGCAAACACTACGGCAGCGACAATATGCAATCGTTGCAGGAAAAGTACACCGCCAAAGACGTTAACTGGCTGACTATTATTTCCTCCGCTGAAGGCAAGCAAGGCTACTTAGAACCCGCTGAAGCCATGGCCGAAGCCAAAGCCCACAACATGCACAACAGCGCCCCCCTACTGCTGGACCCGGACGGCAGCATGGGCCGCGCCTACGGCGCCAAAACCACACCGCATATGTACATCATCAACCCCGAGGGCACCTTGGTATACGCCGGCGCCATCGACGATAACGACTCCGCCAACCCAGCGGTTATCCCCGACTCTAAAAACTATGTCGTTGCCGCGCTGGATGCTGCGATGGCCGGTGAGCCGGTGGAAGAGCCATCCACTCGGGCGTATGGGTGTAGTGTTAAATACTGATGTCTGATGTCTGATGTCTGATGTCTGATGTCTGATGTCTGATGTCTGATGTCTGATGTCTGATGTCTGATGTCTAAATTATTTGGCCACTTTTCATTGAGTGGCCGCTCTTTTTTATTGTGAATTTATGTCCCTACCTTTTTCTCAAGCCTGCGAAAACAACAAAGACCCAATCCTTGCCATTTTAAAATCGGCGTTTGCCAAATCCAGTCGAATACTGGAAGTCGGCTCGGGCACCGGGCAGCACGCGGTTTACTTCGCGCCCAATCTGCCGCATGTAATCTGGCAGACCAGTGATCTGGAAATCAATCACGCCGGTATCAACCAGTGGATAAACGCCGAGCCCAGCGATAACTTACATCGGCCAGTGGTATTCGATTTATCCAACCCCCAGTGGCCGGGTAAGTTTAATGGCGTTTACTCGGCCAACACCGCGCATATTGTCAGCTGGCCTTTGGTGCAAAACCTATTTCATGAAGTGGGACAGCATTTACCCCAAGGTGGCGTTTTTGCGTTGTACGGCCCCTTTAATTACGGCGGCAAATACACCAGCGACAGCAACGCCGCTTTCGACCAAATGCTGCGCGAACGCGACCCGGCCAGCGGCATTCGCGATTTTGAAAAAATTGAAGCGTTAGCAAACGAAAACGGCTTAACGCTAAAAGAAGACTGCGCCATGCCCGCCAACAACCGTTTACTGTTATGGAGCAAGCTATGAACTACGACTACAGCGTTACCTTTATCGGCTTTTTTATCGCGTTGCTAACGCTTTTTGTCCAATCGATTATCGCCGCCGGCAGTAAAGCCAAACAACCGGGGGCGGTACCGGGCAAAATCAGCGACGAACTTTCCCACGACTCGTTTGTATTCCGCGCCCACCGCACCTTTATGAACTCGCTGGAAAATATGCCGCTGTTTATCGGCAGCGTATTTCTGGGCATTTTTGCCGGTGCCCACCCGCGCTGGTTAGGCGTGGCGGTCATGGTCTACGCTTTCGCGCGCATTGTGCATATGATTCTTTACTACGCTATTGCCACCGAGAAAAACCCCAGCCCGCGCAGTTACTTTTTTGGAATTGCGTTGTTGACGCAGATTGGGATTTTGGGGTTGGTGGGGACGGCGTTGGTCTGAGGTCTGCAGTGTTTTGACCCGCCTGAGGCGGTTTTTTTGTTCGCCCGTGTCGCCGGGCGTGGCGAGTTACTTTTCTGTTGTTTGGGCAACAGAAACCTAACGAAAAGAGAAGCCCACCCCGGCGAATGGCCCAAACGGGTGCCCTCACTACGGTCGATTTTTGAGGGCCGTATCGACAGGACGTCCGTGTCCTGGCGATACTTGCGCAAACGTCCTGTTTGCTTACCCCAAAAAATCAACCTGCGTTCGGCTCATTCGCAGGGGCTCCTTATAAATAAAGCGACGCTAAAGCGTTACTTTTTATTGATTTAAGGACACCCAAAGATTCGCGAACATCGGGATCAGGCCTTACATTTTACACATTGTGTTAAATGTATGTCCTGACCCTCACCCACTCTTCGGTTAAAAAATTGCCTAATGGGTGACCCTCATCTACTTCGGGACGAGTAAAGCTTAACGCCCACTAGAGGCAACGCTAACCAGCGTGTTGTGGCTACCGGCAGGCGTTGACGTAGGAAGCAAAAAGCCCCGTAGCTTGCTACGGGGCTTTTTGTGTAACTTAAGTAACCAACAATAATGGTGCCGGAAATGTGTTCGCAATATTTAAGAGCGATTCATCGCCTGGAGCTCGGGGATTATTTTTTCCCAGTTTTTGTCGACAAAGTCTATGTCCGCTTTACTCGGGGGCATTTGTTTTAGCAACATTGCCGTTTTTTCGTTTCCGGCGGCGGGCAGCGCATTCCCTTTAAGTTTATGTATCACCAAAAGGCCAATCCGCATTTTATTCCGCATGTAATCGCCGTAGCTGTCCCAACTCTGGTTATCCAGTATGGCTTCGGCTTTGTCATAAAGGCCTTGCTCTTTCAAGCCAGCCTCAAATAATTGGTCTTGTTTGGTGTTGCTAAGTAACATGATATCAGCCGGGTCATCGTAATCGGCGAACGCTTCTAAATCCGAAAACTCATCCATCCCGTTTTCGATGGGCCCTAGCTCGGTAGAGGTTGCTGAAATTCGCTGAATAAGCTCCATGGTTAGTGGCTCGTCGGCGGTGGCGGGAGTAGATATAAACACTAACGCGAATACAGCGCTAAGCAAGGGGGTAGTCCATTTCATTGAATGATCTCCATGATAAATACAAAGTAAAAGTGCCTAAACTAAAGCCGGATTAGGGTACGTCTTACACCGTATTGGCTGCTGTGATGTGGATCACGCCATGAGGAACAGCGGTGTCAGACCTTACGTTTTACACCTTGACGTGAAATGTAAGGCCTGACCCTCCTCTGCTCTTTCGCCCGCATTGTGCATATGATTCTTTACTACGCCATTGCCACCGAGAAAAACCCCAGCCCGCGCAGTTACTTTTTTGGGATTGCGTTGTTGGCGCAGATTGGGATTTTGGGGATGGCGTTGGTCTGAGGTCTGCAGTGTTTTGAGCCGCCTGAGGCGGGCTTTTTGTTTGCCCGTGTCGCCGGGCGTGGCGAGTTACTTTTCTGTTGTTTGGGCAACAGAAACCTAACGAAAAGAGAAGCCCACCCCGGCGAATGGCCCTAACGGGTGCCCTCACTACGGTCGATTTTTGGGGGCCGTATCGACAGGACGTCCGTGTCCTGGCGATACTTGCGCAAACGTCCTGTTTGCTTACCCCAAAAAATAAACCTGCGTTCGGCTCATTCGCAGGGGCTCCGTATAAATAAAGCGTCGCGAAAGCGTTACTTTTTATTGATTCAAAGACACCCATAGGGTATCGGGGTCAAGGGTACCGGGGTCATACAAGGGTACCGGGGTCAAAGGGTACCGGGGTCAGACCTTACAAATCACACCGGGGCCAAATTAGCCTATCTATTTCATCGTGTGAAATGCAAAGGGTACCGGGGTCAGACCTTACAAATCACACCGGGGCCAAATTAGCCTATCTATTTCATCGTGTGAAATGTAAGGCCTGACCCCGATACTTTCAGAACAAGAGGTCTTACTCCGATGTCTACAGGGGAATCATTGAGCGCAATCCAACTGCCAAAGATTAGAATTTTTAAAAATTTCAGCATAAAGCCTCTTTAGGCATATAACGCTTAAATCAGGTGCGCCGTAGGCGTCACCTGGATTTACTTGTTAGGCGCGTAATGAAAAAGGCTCTTGATTTTTAAGGAATTCAAAATCTTTTAGACCGCAGTCAAAAATTCTCTCGAAAATACTCTGGTCACCTGCATTATGAGTGCATAGACACAGATAGTAGTTCTCATCGTTATGAATAGCATAGATAATCCATTCGCCAGTAATTTTCTTCCTTTCTGAGCGTTCTTCTAATGGTTTCTCAAGAGCGTTATAGAGTAGATCATTTATCATATCCTTTGTTATGTGATCTGACTTTTCTGGCGATAGTGCTTCATCGACTATTCCCGATAGTCTACTTCCTCTCAGTTCATTCATTATATTTTGAGGGGTGAAGTGTGCAGAAAAATAATGTTTATGCCATAAACCTTTTAAAGGCTCTCTATTGAACATAGATGGAGGCTTAGTGAAGCTTCCTTCGTCTCCATTTTCTAGGGAGATTAACTCATCAATTATTTCTTTTGGAAATATCCCAAACTCGTTCTCATAAATATACAAGTCCAGCCAGAATAGCTCACTGATCCTGTTCTTCAATGAGCAATCTTCGAGATAGAAATCGCTGAATTTTTTCAATTCTTCCGAAGTAAGAGTTACATCCTTGTTGTTTAGAAAGGCAGTGTATTTTCTATTTTTTTCGAACATGTTGAACCTATTTTATATGTAGCGCCTAATAGCTAATTCATGAGCATGGTCATATATAGACATTATGTGTATATCTACCATATGTTCCTAGGCCTGAACCTCATCTCCGCATCTATAATATGGCACGCCCAAACCGGAGGTTTTAGCATCACGCGCAAGCGTCGGATAAGGCTTTATCACTTTGTTATAAATTCTTAAGCTACGTACTCATGGCCTCCTTGAATTCCTCTGCTTTTTTCTCAAAATTTTCTTGCGCCTGGTAAAACCTGGGCAATCCTCCCACCTCAATAGAATTTGGAGGAAAAAACTGAACTATATGTCCTCTAGCAGAATGTGCTGCTTTATAGCTATCCATGAGATTTGGGTAGTAGAGTGAGATGATCATCTCAACTTGCTCAAGAAAGCCAGCAACAGATGAATCTTTGACTATCTCATATGCTCTTTCCTCTGGCACTTGCCCTTTAACATACCCGATCATGCCAATATAGATACTGCCAAAATAGGATTGCCACTTTGAAAATGAAAGGTAACACTCCTCTAGCTTTTGTCTCCGGTGTTTGAGACTCTCTTGCTTTACTTCGTGATCATGCTGGGCCTTCTGCCTTTTATTATGGCCCGAATTGGTGAACATCATTACAACAGCTGCAATCACCATCGAGACTAATGCACCGATAATTGCGCCGAGTATTTGAGGTGGCAGTTCTTTCATTCCGAAATCCGATTAGATTTATAACGTATGGGTAAGAGGCCGGCTTTAGCCAGTCCCAGTAAGCGAGGCGAACGATTTTAACCAATTGTTATACGAAAAATTCACTTTCCCAACTCAAGTATCGGTGGAAGCTTTATGAGGCCAGCTTGCACTATGGTTAGAGCAGCTATGACGATGGTGAGCCAGAGCATTTTTCTTTGCGTGGATATGCTTTCAAAGTGTTTTCGCTCTTCTTCCTCGTACGACTCTATAGCTGCGATTCCATGACCAGTAATTTTATAGTGAATCTGAGATTTATTTAGATGCTCTGTTTCTGCGAGAGCGTCTAAGTAAAGCTCTATGCGGTGATGCTGATCGTCACGGCTTGGGTGTAAGTACCAACGAATGTCATACATTAAAGTCATTATGTCTAGGGAGGATATTTCTTCCCGACCGTTGAGCTCAGCTTCTAGAACGGTCTTGAGGATGTCAATTCGTTGCTTGGTGATAAGTTTTTTTCGGTTGTAAATAGTTTGTGAGATTTTGCTATGTGTAGAGTAAATCCATGCTTTTATGTATGGCGCCCTAAAAACAGTTCCGACTGCAAAATCCCACCAGCCAAAGTATGTTGTTGTATAAAGTCCATGGTAATGGGTAAATTCAAATTTATTTTCGATTAGTGATTCGAAGTCGTGCGTTGCATGTATTGAGTATCTATCTCCGTCGTATTCAAGGCACTCTAAAGAGTTGCCATTTGCTGAGCAGACAATAAGTTCTTTGCCGGCCCCCGTGGATACGCGAGTCGTATAACAGTTAACTGCGGCACCTTCATCTCCGGATCGCGGTATGCGATTTGGTGATGGCCGGCGCAGAGCTATTCCCAATAAAGCTCTTTTGATTATCGATGAAATCATGGCTTTGTGTATAACAGCTAATTTATTGGCATGGTCATATTCATATATAGACATTGTATATATCAGACCATTCGTTCATATATAAATTTACGAACCTGCAGGGACCAAGCACCCACTATTTGTTGTTTCTAGTAAGCCGCCCAAAGCCTCCACTGAAAAACAAGCAACTCAGAAACGAAAAATGAAGGGCATGCGTCAATGATTAGATACTGCCCTGTTCTGTTCCCAGCCTCCTGGCTACGCGACGGTTTTATAATTGTTTTGCGAGACAACAATAAACGCATGTATCGGTGAGGAAAATAGTGCCATGGGTTAACCCGTTTTGCAACGGGTTTACGTCGGACGTCTGATGTTGGAGGTCTGATGCAAAACACAAAATGGAAACAAGGCGACAATGCAACGAACTCGGGTGGGGTGGTCGCCCGTTTACTGATAAGCCAACCCGGTGTGCACTACGAAGTGCCGCTTTTGGGCCCCGTATATCCCGCCGAACGGAGGCCTGCTTTTTGGGGGTACGCGCACAGGACGTGCGCACAAGCATCGCCAGGCCATGGACGGCCTGTCGATGCGGCCCTGAAAAACAGGCTGGAGTGAGGGCACCCGCAGGGCGGGATCTCCGGGGTGAGTTTCTTGGCTACTTCTTTACTCATCTAAAGAAGTAGCTCACCCGCCCGGCGACCCGGGCATACAGAAAACCCCGCTTCCAGCGGCCCAATCCACATTATCAAGAAAAGTAAAACCCCCTTTCTAACATCTATGAAAACGTATGCATAAACTCCGCACCCCTGCCCGCCTGTGGCAAACTAATCCCCTAAAAATAAACAGGAGACCACCATGGGCCCGTATGCAACCCACACACTGTTAGCCAGCTTGATCGCAGGCAGCGCTTTACTCAGCGCCTGCCAACCCGATACCCCCGCCACCGAACAAAGCGTGCAAAGCCCGCCCATGACGGGGCAGATGACCGCGTTTCGCTCGGTGCTGGACGGCAAGCCCCGCGTGTTGACCCTGCGCCTGGGCGATGACTTAAGCCTTGCCTATGACACAGACGCGGGCACTTTATTTAAAGTGTTGGAAGGCCAGGTGGAGTTTTCCGGCGCGGTGTACGACCAGAAGCACGGCCCCCAGCCTGGGACCCCGGGGCGGGATTACCTGAAAAATGAAAACGCGCGCTGGCAAGGCGACATTGAATTTAAAGGCCACCGCTTAAATGGCAACACCCCCACCCTGCTGTACGCGGGCGACGGCGTAAAAATAGAGGAAACCCCCCGTTATCAGATGCAGGGGGAGCAGGCGGTGGTAACGCGCCAGTTTGTGGTCACTGGCGGTACGGCGAGTTTAAGTGGCTTACAACTGCCACAAAACCATTCTGTGAGTGGCGCAGGTGAATTGAACGGTGATCGCCTGATTCTGAAACCGGGCACTACGGAATTAACCCTACACTATTCCGCCCTGCCCCAAGCAAGCGAGCAAGCCAACGGGCAAAACGATGCACCGGCCGAGGCAGAACAGCACCCGGGCGAAGCATTAATAGCCGGTAGTGACTGCGCCGCCTGCCACAACCCCGAGGTAAAAACCGTGGGGCCGTCTTACGCCTCCATTGCGCAGCGTTATATCAATGAAAGCGGCGCGCGGGACATGCTGGCGCAAAAGATTATTGACGGCGGTGCGGGCAACTGGGGGCAAATACCCATGACCCCGCACCCCAGCTTAAGCGCCGAAGACGCCGCCACCATGGTGGATTATATTTTCACCCTGGCACCGGCTGCCGAGCCCGTTGCCGACGGTGCTAACCCCATGGCGCAACCGGCGGTGGCGGTTAACTTAAAAGACACCACGCCCGAGCTAAACGAAAACACGGCGGGCGCGCTGTTTTACCTGCATTATTTTTCCGGCGACCAACCCAATGTGGACGTACTGCGCAATACGCCACCGGCGCTGGCGGCGCACAGCGCGCAAATTCATTTGCCCGACATAGACGCCTTTGAGCCGATTAAAGAGCGTTTTGCGTATCAGGTAAAAACCAACTTAAAGCTGGACAAACCGCTGCAAACCACCTTGCGTTTGGTGAGCGACGATGGCTCGTATTTGTATTTAAACGGCGAGCTCGCCATCAACCACTGGGGCTTTCACGGCCCCGACCCCATGGATGCCAAGATCGATTTAGAAGCGGGCCTGCACCCACTGGAAATTATTTATTTTCAGGGCACCTCGGGCGCGGCGTTGTCGCTGCAATGGAAAAACCCCGCCACCGGCAAGTTTGAGTTAATCCCAGAATCCATGCTGGTGGTTACGCCCAATGATTCGCGCACGGTAGAGCCGGTGGTTACCGACCCGGACATTGTGAAAACCGTGCCCGGAGATACGCGCGAAGTGGCGGGCGTGCACCCATCATTCAATTTGCACCAGGCACGCCCAGAAGAATTTGAACCCATGGTGGGCGGGTTGGACTTTTTGCCCGACGGCCGGTTAGTGGTCTCCACCTGGGACCCGGAAGGCTCGGTGTATATTGTCTCGGATTGGGATGCGGCGCCGGAAAATATTCAGGTTAAGCGCATCGCCCGCGGGCTTGCCGAACCCTTGGGTTTAAAAGTGGTGGACGGCGATATTTACGTGCTGCAAAAGCAAGAGCTGACCCGCCTAGTGGATGTGAACGGCGATGAAATTATTGACGAGTATCGCCTGGTAGCGAACGACTGGTCCGTGACCGGCAACTTTCACGAGTTTGCCTTTGGCCTGGAGTATCAAGACGGCTATTTTTACGGCGCTTTGGCCACCGCCATTTTACCCGGCGGCGCCAGTGCCGACCCGCAAGCGCCCGATCGCGGCCACGCGTTTAAGGTGAACAAAAGCACCGGCGAAGTCACCATGATTGCCTCGGGCCTGCGCACCCCCAACGGCATAGGTTTTGGCATTGACGAGCAACTGTTTATTGCCGACAACCAAGGCGACTGGGTTCCGTCCAGCAAAATTATCGAGTTAACCGAAGGCGCCTGGTACGGTTCACGCTCGGTGGATTTTGCCGGCACCGAAAACTTAACCGAAACCCTGCCGGTGGTGTGGCTGCCGCAAGATGAAATTGGCAACTCGCCGGGCGAGCCCGCGCCGCTGAATGTCGGCCCCTACCAAAACCAGATGATTCACGGCGAAGTCACCCACGGCGGTATTAAGCGCGTGTTTGCCGAGCGCATTAACGGCCGCTTGCAGGGCGCGGTATTTCGCTTTACCCAGGGCTTAGAAGCCGGGGTTAACCGCTTGCAATGGGCGTCCGATGGCTCGCTGATTGTGGGTGGCGTAGGCAACCCCGGCAACTGGGCCCACGCCGGTGGCAAGTGGTATGGCTTGCAGCGTTTAAACTACAACGGCAATACCGCCTTTGAAATGCTAAGCGTTAGCGCGCGCAGCGACGGTTTTGAAATTACCTTTACCGAGCCGGTCGCTGCCGGGCAAAACATTACCGCCGAAGATTTTGAGGTTATTCAGTGGCGTTACGAACCCACCAGCGAATACGGCGGCCCGAAACTGGACAAAGGCCCGCTAAAAGTTGAAGCGTTTTCGCTGTCGCAAGATCGCCGCCGCGCGCAGTTTAAATTGGCCGGGCTAAAAGAAAACCACTTGGTGTATTTCCGCATTAAGCGCGGCTTTGTGAGCGAAAGCGATAACGAGTTGTGGACCACCGAAGCCTGGTACACCTTAAACGCGATTCCGGAAAATAAACCCGTTGCAATCAACACTGACTACCAGCCAAGTAATAACCACTTAAGCGAAGCGGAAAAAACCGACGGCTGGCAGTTATTGTTTGACGGTAAAACCCTAGACGGTTTACGCAATTACAACAGCGATCAATTAGGCAAGCGCTGGGTAGTGGACAATGGCGCGCTGCATTTAACCGGCCGCACCGCCGCCGACGAAGGCTGGAAAACACCGGGTGGTGGTGATGTAATCATTACCCCGGCGCCCATGGAAAACTTTGAGCTTTATTTGGAATGGAAGCTGGCCGAAGACGGCAACAGCGGTATTCTTTATAAGGTAAAAGAAACGCCCGAGCTTGAGCACTCGTACCAGAGCGGGCCCGAGTACCAGCTGCTGGATAACCCGGGCCACCCGGACGGCAAAATAGAAAAACACCGCGCGGGCGATTTGTACGATTTGATTAAATCCAAATTCGTGACCGTGCTGCCCGCCGGGCAATGGAACCGCACCCGCCTGGTGGTTAACAACGGCAAAATCGAGCACTGGTTAAACGGCTATAAACTGGTACAGGCGGATACCACCTCGCCCGAGTGGCAGCAGTTAATTGGCAACAGCAAATTTGCCGACTGGCCCGAGTTTGCCAATAACAGCGAAGGGCATATTGTGTTGCAAGACCATGGCGATAAAGTGTGGTTTCGCAATATAAAACTCAAACCGCTTTGAGCGCGTTGGCCGCTTAAATAGCTACTGCTCAATTACACTTTTGCGCCCCGTTAACCGGGGCGCGCGTATTTTTACTGGTTTATACGCACTCTGCACGCTCGGCGTGGTGCCTGCGACGGTCCGTTAGCGGGCGCGTTTTTCATCAAACTTATGGCACTTCTATTAGTAACTGGCTTATCCGGCTGTTAGTCGCTACCATTTACCATCCATGCGATACAAGGATAGGTTATGAAGCTCCCAGCCCCCATCAAAGCAGCAACCCTGTTGCTCGCCTGCAGCGCCTCGCAGTCTTACGCCATCAGCGAAGAATTTATCGACCCCGAAGACGGCATGCTGGATGCCAGCCAGTTTTTAAGCCAGCACATGCTGGGCTTTTTGCCCGTGCCCATCATTATTACCGAACCGGCCACTGGCAATGGCCTGGGGGTTATGGGTGTGTTTTTCCACGAGTCCGAGGCACAAAAGCAAGGCAAACAAACCACCGGGATCATCCCCGAAAACATCAGCGTATTAGGCGCGGCGGCCACCGAAAACGGCAGTAAATTTGGCGGCGCCGGGCACATGGGGTTTTGGCGCGGCGATACCATTCGCTACAAGGGCGGCATAGGTTACCCGGATATGAATCTGGATTTTTACCGTATCGCCAACGTCGATTTGCAAAACCCCATTGAGCTGAACGTAAGTGGCCCGGCCATACTGCAAAAACTCACCTTTCGCCTGGGCGACAGCAAATGGTTTGCGGGCTTTTACCAAACCTATCAGCACATGGAAACCAAGCTCGCCGAGGATATTAATATCGACCTGCTGCCCGACGATGAGCTGAACGAAAAAGTCGAGGCGTTTTTGCAAAACCGCCTCAACATCAGCGAAGACACCTCGGGCCTGGGCTTGATTCTTGAGTATGATTCGCGCGACAACCCCATGAACCCCGAGGCCGGTTACAACTACCGCGCCCGCGCCGTGCGCTTTGACGACGCCATTGGCAGTGATTTGAACTACACCCAGTATCAATTTACCGGGCTTAATTACTGGAAGCTGAGCGACACCTTCAACCTGGGCCTGCGCCTGGATTACCAAAGCGTGGAGGCCGCCAGCGGCGAAACCCTGCCCCCCTACGCCCTGCCCGGCTTGCGCATGCGCGGTGTGCCCGCCGCCCGCTACCAGAATAACCAGGCCTTTATCACCGAAATTGAAGCCACCTACAAACTGACACCACGCTGGCACCTTAAAGGCTTTGGCGGCGCGGGCTTTGTCGCCGACAGCTGGAGCAACCTAACCAGCGACGCCGAAGACGTAGAAAGCTACGGCACCGGGTTTCGCTACCTGATCGCCAAGCGCTACGGCTTTACCATGGGCGTGGATGTGGCCTGGGGGCCGGAGGAGTCCGCTTACTACATTCAAGCCGGTTCCAGTTGGTAAGCCCATGGCCAAAGGCAAACTGATTCGCTGGAACGAGGCTGCTGCTTTCGCAACACATTGCTGAAATTGAATTTCAGCCTTCAATATGCCCGTATCGCCGGGCGTTGCGAGGTACTTTTGGTCTTGGCCAAAAGTACCCAAAAGCCGCGCCCCAACATCTGGCCCTGCGGGTCCCCTCATTCCAATCGATTTTAGCGGGCCGTATCGATAGGCCGTCCGTGGCCTAGCGATACTTGCGCAAACGTCCTGTTCGCTTACCCGCTAAAATAGATTTCCATTCGGCCTGGATGTAAACGGGGCAAAAAAGCACTTCGTAGCACGCACTTGTTTGGTTTAGTCGGAAGCGGGGCGAAACCCCCAGACGGTTCTACGCTTTCAGCTCTGGTTAAAAGTCAATTTCTCCCATAACTGAGTCGAACATGTGTCCGCTACGAAGTGTTGCTTTTGGCCCCGTATATCCCGCCGAACGGAGGCCTGCTTTTTGGGGGTACGCGCACAGGACGTGCGCACAAGCATCGACAGGCCATGGACAAGGTGAATTGCGCAGCAAGAGAGGGTGCCCTGGGGTACGGCCTGTCGATGCGGCCCTCAAAAACAGGCTGGAGTGAGGGAACCCGCAGGGCGGGATCTCCGGGGTGAGTTTCTTGGCTACTTCTTTACTCATCTAAAGAAGTAGCTCGCCCGCCCGGCGATACGGGCTTATCAAACAAGAACCGGGCTTCAGCATGAAGCCAAACAACAGCTCCCCTAACCCAGGCAACCTTCTCACGCACCTTGTTATCGCCAATGACATAAACCCCAACCCACAACGGTTGCCCTGGCATAAGCAGCATTCGAGTAACAGATGGCTTTTCAACGCTCAGCTAAACAATTTCGACCTCTGGCCGATAGAGGTTCTATCAACGACCTAATGATAAGGACTTTAAATGCCACGCCGCCTTTTACTTGCCACTGCCTTGTTAATTTCCAGCCTTTTAACAGGCTGCGGTATTATTGAATGCCAAATTTGCGGCGGCTATGACGCCGACACCAGTGCCAATGCATCGGCCCACACCAGTGCGACCGCCAGCGCCCATACCACGGTGGGCACCGATTACCCCGCCCCCGTGACCATTACCGCCACCGGCTATGGCGCTCTGGACCCGGCGCTTGCCAGTAACCCACCCCAGCAAGAGTTGATGGCTCTGCGCGCCTCCGAGGTGGAGGCCTATCGCACCCTGGCCGAGCGAGTACGTGGCGTAGAAATTACCGCCGATACCCGAGTCGCCGACTTTCTGACCGCGCACGATCGCATTTTCGCCTTGGTAGATACCTTTGTACTGGCGAAATCCCGGGTGATCAGCCAGGGGGTGAATCGCAGTGGTTACTTTGAAACCACCGTGGCACTCAGCCTGGATACCGACTTTTACCGCGACCCGGTCGCCACCATGGAGGCGGAAGTTAACAACCCGGTAAGCAAAAGCCAGACTTTAAGCCCCGCGCTGCCGCGCACGGCCTCGACCAGTGCCGTGCATTTTGACACTGGCGCCTATGCGTCATTCACCGACAGGTAACCCCCATGAAACTGCCGCAATCTATTCTGTTTGCCGCCGTATTCATCAGCTTGGCCCTGACCGCCCAGGCGGAGATGATTATTGCCCAGGGCAAGAGCGCGATTAGCAACGGCGACCTTACCCGCGCCCGACAAGAGGCCATAGACGATGCGGCGCGTACGGCCTTAATGCAGGCGGGCTTTGATTTAAGCAGCAGCACCGATGTGGTTAATGTAGTGGAGGTAAACGACCGGATACAGGTTAAAACCCACGGCCAGATTCACAGTATGAATGTGATCAAAGAAACCCGCGCACAAAACACCTACACGGTTACCGTAAAGGCGGATGTTGAGCAGGCCAATGCGCACTGCCCCAGCCAGCGCTACAGCAAAAGCCTGCTGGTTACCGCGTTTGCCAACGCCGCGCGGGATTCGCAGCGCGTGGGCCAACTGTACGACACCCAAACCGAATTAAGCCGCACCCTGGCCGAGCGTTTGTACCCGCAGTACAACCTGGAGATACAAGCACAGCCCGAGCTGACCCTGGCGAGCGAAAACCGTCTGCTGCACAACGACTACGAAGTCTTTAACGCCGTGCAATTGGTGGCCAGCCAGTATCAAACTCAGTATGTGGTGACTGGTATTATCGAAGATATGTCCATGGCAAGCGCTGACTACTACCGCCAAAACGCTCTGGGGCGCGGCACCAACCGGGTGACCAGCACCCTAAAAAGCTGGGTGGGGGCCGAGCGGGACGACCTGCGCGAGCGCCATTTTCGCTTTCGCCTGATGCTTCACGACGGCGTGACCGGCACCCGCATTTTTGACCAGACCTACGCCACCCGTGGCCTGTGGGAGCTGGACTACGCGGCCCAGACCAACTTTGCCAGCCCGGCGTTTTGGGATACCGACTATGGCCAGCAAGTAAGCCAGCTGGTGGACTCGGCGGTCAGCGATATCAGCGAAAAAGCCCTGTGCCAGCCCTTTATGGCGCCCCTTAAAGTCGCGAGCGGAGATCAATCGGTGTATGTGCTCGCCGGTGCCAACAGCGGCGTTAACGTGGGCGACACCTTTGAAGTGTATGCCGAAGGCCAGGCACCGTTTACCAATATTGAACACTTTGGCACCATGGCCCTGGCCCCGGTCAGCTATAAAAAGCTGGATGTGACCCAGGCCAAACTGCAAATTACCCAGACCTACCCCGGCTACAGCGTGGGCAAGTTTGACGCCCCCCTGCACCCCAATCTGCGCTATATGGCCGTCGCACACTGATGTATCATGCCCGCTTTTGCGGGCATGATGTTGTATGAACCACTATGATTGCGTGATTATCGGCGCGGGCGCCGCAGGGCTGATGTGCGCCGCCACCGCCGGTCAGCGCGGGCGTAAGGTTGCGCTGTTAGATCACGCCAATAAAGTGGGCAAAAAAATCCTGATGTCCGGCGGCGGTCGCTGCAATTTTACCAATTACGATATCAGCGCCGAGAACTATCTGTCGGGCAACCCGCATTTTTGCAAATCCGCACTGTCGCGCTATACCCAGTGGGACTTTATTGCCCTGGTGGAAAAATACGGCCTCGCCTATCACGAAAAAACCCTGGGACAGCTGTTTTGCGATAACAAAGCGCGCGATTTGCTAAACATTTTACTGGCCGAGTGCGACAAGGGCGGCGTGGATATCCGCACTCACACCGAGATTTTCCAGGTAGAACAAGCCCCCACCGGTGGCTTCTCGCTTACTACCAGCGCGGGGCGCTACGAGTGTCAGTCGCTGGTTATCGCCACCGGCGGGCTTTCTATTCCCACCATGGGGGCGACCGGTTTCGGCTACGATATAGCCAAACAGTTTGGCCACACCGTAACCCGCCGCGACGCCGCGCTAGTGCCCTTTACCTTTAAGGGGCCGTGGCTGGCCCTGACACAAAGCCTGGCTGGGGTTGCCGTGCCGGCGCAAGTTAGCTGTGCGGGACAAAGCTTTGCCGAGGCGCTGCTGTTTACCCACAAAGGCATCAGCGGCCCCGCCGCCTTACAAATTTCCAACTACTGGTATCCGGAAGACTCCATTACAGTGGACTGGCTGCCCGGTGTGGATTTACCGAATCAATTAAAACAGTGGCGCCAAAATGCCGAGAAGGCTTCGCTGGGCACGCTGCTCAGCACTTACTTACCCAAGCGCTTTGTGGTGCAATGGCTGGAATTTCACGATGAAAAAGAACTCTTACAGAAACCTTTAGCCGACTGGCGCAACCGGGATATAGACGCACTGAGCGATATCCTCCAAATGTGGCAAATGCGACCCACCGGCACCGAGGGGTACCGCACTGCAGAGGTCACCCGAGGCGGCATCGACACCGACGATGTCTCCTCCAAAACCTTTGCCAGCCAAAAAACACCGGGGCTGTATTTTATCGGCGAGGTGCTGGACGTTACCGGCTGGTTAGGGGGCTACAACTTTCAATGGGCCTGGGCGAGTGGCTATTGTTGCGGCAATCATGTGTAAATGAACTGAAAGAATTAAAACGAAGACAGTCTGAACAAAACGAAGACATACTTTTGGCTCTATTTTCCGTATACCTTTGATTTTAATAAACAAATCAAATGTCTTCGTTTGGGGGCTTCGTTATTGAGCTCAAAAGCACCCCCGACCATCTCCAGCAATTACAGATTATTGATACCTATTCTTATATAGAGTCTAGAGCTCTCAGGACTAACAACGAAAGGAGTTTAAGAATTACCAAAGAGTACGAGGCTGAGTCGACGCCTGGTGACGAGGCGAGAACAATATTACTTGCAGTAACTCAGACCTAGACTGACATGTGCTGGGTGACAAGCGGATAACTGTCAGATCAAGGCTGAGTACTTCATACCATAACGGCTCATTAACTTACGGCAGGCGGCAATCTCGCAATTGGCATGATGGTAAATATGTATAGCAAGGGCCCGCTGCCAGCGTTCGAACATCCAGCGAATAAACGCTTTAAACACGGCTGTTACTGGTCGGCACTGTGAGCCCAAAAATCTTTAAAACAACACTTAACTGACTTGTTAAAGCAGATGTTGCCTCACAGGTATTCCAACCCACCATCATCTAGTGGATGCTCTTCAATATCAAAGAACACATCCATGGGTGAAACGACTCCTTTTCCATCCGTTAATTACCCACAATTACCTCTACTTAGTGTATTTACACACAACAGAGATAATCGCGGATAATTTTTAACCGCCACATAGATTATTGCCCGCCCACGAACCTGAGCCCTTTTCTTGACCACTTTAACTCGACTGATCCGAGCGCTGCAGGGACAAGTCCCACGAGGCTTTGCAACGCTCAGCCGCCCACCCCCAAATGAAAGCTCGATTAGGTCACAAAAAACGAGCAAATAGCACGCTTTACCGAAAATACCTAATCTGAGACTTCGATAAAACACGCTGAAAGTGGCAGTTAATAGATTTACACGAAAACGTAACTCATTGAAAAAATTAAATAAATATCCCATACCACACCCGATGAATATTAGCCGGGCGGGTGAGTAGACCATTCATTAGTGAACCACTATACAAAACCATCGGAACAAATTGACACGCATCCGTTGACGTACTAGCCTTACTTTGGTCTTACCATTAGGCCACCTTACTATATTTGAATTTGCACCAACTTTTGGCGCAATTTTAATCAAATAACATAAAAAACACTTACCAATTACCCTCCATGGAGGCACTAATGAAGAATCAACACCATAAAAATATGACTTCGTTACAACTTCTCATCGCTGCTACCGCATTAGTTAGTACAGCCAGCTTTGCAGCCACCCTTCCGGTTTATAACTCAGTAGAGCTCCAAAATGCGCTAAAGAGCGCAAGCCCTGGCGATGAAATTGTGGTTCACGCGGGCTCATATACGGGCAACAGAAGTACAAGCGGTGAAGGCCGAGCTCATTTTTTCAGTGACAAAAGCGGGACTGTCAATTCCCCGATTGTTTTGCGTAGCGCTTCAGCCTCAAGTAAACAGGTACTAAGGGGCGATAATGTTGATACAGGGTATGTTCTTTTGCTCGAAGGGGATTACTGGGAAGTTAAAGACCTTAAATTTACCGGTGCACAAAAGGGGATCATGCTCGAAGGGGCGAATCACAACTTAATCGATAATGTAGAAGTTTATAACGTAGGCCAGGAAGCCGTGCACTTTCGCGACAGCAGCTCTTACAACAAGCTGACTAATTGCTATATTCACGACACAGGCAAGCGCGAGGGTAAAGAAGGCACCGGTGAAGGGGTGTATGTCGGCACTAATAACGGCCATCAAGAATCGCCACCCGACAATAGCGATTACAATACCATCGGTGGCTGCACTATCGGCCCCTGGGTTACTGCCGAGGCTTTTGATGTTAAAGCGGGCACTACCGGGACAGTCATAGAGTACAACCATGTAGATGCCCGGGGTATTGTAGGCACATCTGCGTCACCACAGGCTGACAGCTTTGTGGACTTGAAAGGCACCGATGCTCTTGTACGCAATAACGTTATGGATTACATGGGTGATAACAATATCACTCATGCAATTTACAGTTACCGCGAGCACACCAGCTCAAATATCTACGATAATGAATTTAACCTTCCTTTTTCAGCGGGAACCTTCCGGGCGCAAGAGCCTACTATGCACATTTCAAACAATCAGCGTTTGGATGGAGGCACAACACTAGTATGGAAAGAATATCAAATCAGAAATATTGATTATTCTTTGGATCAATCTATTGAGCAGCCCAATAATGGACCTTATTCCTGTTTTGATGAATTAAACGGATCATGTGGAGGAAGCCCAAGCAGTTCGAGCAGCAGCTCTTCCAGCTCTCAGGCATCATCGTCTTCCGACTCAAGTAGCTCCAGCAGTTCTAGCAGCTCCAATAGCACGTCAAGTAGCGCTAACAGTTGCGATCAAGTTGCGATGGACGAGAGAACTGAAGTTGAGCTTGGCGCTGCCAGCTGTGTTTCCTTCCCCGAAAACCTGCAAGGCAGAACTCTGCAGGTATGGGATAGCGATGCAAACAGTCAATGTGATTTCCGAGGCAACATTCAGGACCAGTCGGGCTCGGGACAACTTGATGTTACCGGGAACTACGCTTCGTCCAATAGCTTCTCCGGTAATACGCTTTTCATAACACCCAATAATGGATGTCAGTTTCTTAAGGTTAGAGTCTATTGATTAGGTAATCTCTCTTTCGAAATCCGTGTAACCTCAACGAGCATAATGGCTTGCGACCAGGCCTTTATGCTCAAATCGATTTTGGTTTACAGCTCAGGCCCCTCCAATCCACATTCAATCGCCGGAAAATATTGTTTGCACTAGATTTACGGTTTTTCGAGCGACCTATTCGCCTATGAAACGTCCTCGCAGATCATCCACCGGCGGGTGGATACCACCCCAGATTCTTGACAAACTGCATTGATCGGAAGCGTCCCGGTATGTTGCCCACCGCAGGGTAACATCAGTGCTGGGCCCGCGCTCAAAGGCGAGAGATGCATTCTTTGGTGCTTCAAACGCACCCATACCGCCCGGGAAGTACTCACTTCCGGTTATCGCGGTTAACACCACAGCCGCCGCACGGGAAAAAGTAGAGTAATCCGACATATAGCCGTCAAAGGGCGAAATGACAAAAATGGCCGTTGGTAAGACCACCAGTTTTCCACCAAAATCCATCCAACCTCTGCAATATCGATTTGCGGCGATTCAATATAGTCTGGATCGCGCCCGCTATAGAGCTTAACTTTACCGCTATTCTATGGCTGATTTTCCGCAAGCGGATCCCACTCCATGAGCTTATATTTTGAGGAAAGCAGTTCAGAATATGGCTGCTGGATATATCACACAATCTGTTTTTGTGGGGAAGTTGCGCCTATTTTATAGACGGGCCTCTTCTGTACCTTTTTGTCAGATCGTTGCTCTACAAAGACTTTAAGCTGCGGCGTGTACACCTGCTTCACGCCCTGCCGGTCGCACTTTATTTCTTTCACATGCTGATATCGTTTTACCTGCAAAGTTACGAACGCCGTGAGATGCTGGTTGAAACACAGCATATCGCGTACTCAGCGACCTATTTGTACTTTGATGCTGCGAGGCGCTTCATTCGCGCTATTTACGCACTGCTGTGTCTCAAGCTGGCTTAAACTTATGGAGAACAGCTTAAAAACGTGTTTGCCAATCTG
Organism: Gilvimarinus xylanilyticus; assembly: GCF_024195295.1. Lineage (GTDB taxonomy): Bacteria > Pseudomonadota > Gammaproteobacteria > Pseudomonadales > Cellvibrionaceae > Gilvimarinus > Gilvimarinus xylanilyticus. Next base: position 158,580 of record NZ_JAMFTH010000003.1, read on the forward strand.
AATAAGCGCGATCTCGCCTGGCTAAAAGTTATGCTGTTGGGCTTTTTCCTGGGACGCGGTCTTGCTAACACTTAAGCTATACGGTTATGCCACCGATAATGTCAACCTGGACCTATTCAATATCGTGGGTTTATCAGGATACTATTTAACGTTTTTTATGCTGAACTTGCTGATTCGGTTAAAATTCACGCTCTTTGCCTCAGTGGCCGCAATCGACGAAACGATCCACCAACCACTAAACCCGTAAAGTCTTCCAGTTGAAAATAAGGCTTATCACGAAGAGATCAAAGAAAACATGCTTCGGACGAAAATTTATACCCAACCGGACATTACTATTGATCAATTGGCAACCACGTTAAATCTCTCGACTAATCGACTGTCTCAAATCCTAAAGGAGGACTTTCACGTCAATTTTTACGAATTTATTAATAGTTACCGTATAGAAGATGCAAAACAGCAATTAAGGGCTCCTGCCGGCGCCAACAAGACCATTATGTAAACCTATTACGAAGCTCGTTTTAATAGTAAACTGGTTTTTAATACCTTTTAAAGGTAAAGAAGGCTGTACACCAAGCCAGTACCGAAACCAATAGAAGAAAATTTCATCAACTTAATAGCCTGAACAACCGCTACGCTCCCCCTGTAGCTACCCCCTTGTTCCGTCCTTGATGTGAAACCATCCCTAAGCCAATCCTGCCGCAGCTCCATATGCCTTCAATTGACAGCGCATCATCGGACAAGATCAAACGTTTCTTTCGCGCTATTTTACGGCCGGAGAGCATCTAAACTTAGCAGAACAGCCATCTGGACTTACCAGTTGACAGCATTACCAATAACAAGAACAATGGGAAGTGCAAAACTAATTGAACCAAACCAATAATAAACAGAGGTGCCCCCTATGACGCCACGCAAACTATCAACCTTAATATGTTTTTCCGGCCTGCTTACCGCCTGTGGAGGTAGCGACCTGGGCCACGACACACCAACGCCGGGCTCTGACCCGGTATCCAGCAGCTCTTCCAGCTTGGATATTAGTTCCAGCAGCTCATCGAGTAGCGAAATATCCAGCAGTTCGTCCAGTAGCGGCAGTACCGTTACCCCCGAGAACCCATCAGTGCGTCAGGGTTTCTTTATCGACAGTGTGGTGGCCAATTTGCGTTACCAGACCGAATCCGGTGTTGGCTACACCACAGCGGATGGCCAATTTAATTATCTGGCAGGTGAAATGGTGACTTTTTCGATTGGAGACCTAACCTTCCCGTCCGTTAAAGCTCAACCCACGATAACGCCCCTAACCCTGGCTGGCACCGATGACCCCAATAATACAATCGTTATCAATATTGTTCGCTTGCTGTTGTCACTCGATCAGGACAGCAATCCGGATAACGGCATTACCATTGATGAGCTTGCCCACGGCGCGGCCACGGCGGCGCTCGACTTTTCATTAGACCCCAGCGCCTTTGCGGAATCTTCTGCGGTACTCAATTTACTGAGCGCCTCGGGCTCCAGCAGTATGACGCTCGTTCCTGAAAGTGAGGCTTTCAGCCACTTCCAAAATACATTGGATACTCAGGTGAATCACTCGGTGGTAGCCTCGGCGGACGGACCGGGTGAAACTTATGAATTGTTTGACGAGGTCTTCGGCGGCAACGCCGTGGAGAGCCCCGTATGTGACCCGGCAACGGACTCTTTTGGACCGCGCATTACCGAGGTGATGGACGAGACGCTGGAAGAATACGTATTTGCTTTCCACTTATTACGAGATGTGGACGGAGATCGCTGTATTGATTCAATCACCGACCGTCAGCGTATCGAGGTGAAAACCTATTCTGCCTCGCCCGCCGATCGCGTCGCCACTGAAGGGGAAATTCATACCTACCGCTGGAAATTTAAACTCGACGATGGGTTCCAGGCGTCATCATCGTTTACCCATATCTTTCAGATTAAAGCGGCGGGCGGTGACGACAGCATGCCCATCTTAACCCTTACTCCTCGCGCAGGTTCGCAAGATCAACTTCAGGTTTTGCACGCCGGCAGTACCGAGCTTGGCGCTACCGAAGTCGCCACGGCCGACTTGTCGGAATTTAGAGGACAATGGATTGAAGCCTTTGTTCGAACCAAGAATACTGATAATGGTAGCCTGGAAATTCGTTTAAGCACACTCAGCGACAACAACACCTTAATTGACTGGAGCGACAATAACATCGACATGTGGCGGGAAGGCGCCAGCCTTAATCGCCCCAAATGGGGACTTTATCGAGGCCTAAACAACAGCGATATGTTGCGCGATGAAACCATTTTTTTTAACGATTTCTGTATTGCCGAAAGCACCAATATCTGTGCTTCAGACGTAAGCGATGACAACCACGGCGGAGGCAATGGAGACGGTGATGATGGTGACAGCGAAACACCTATCAAAGATGGCTTTGGTTTTGAAGCAGAGGCTGTAGGGCAAGCTCCCGTTGAATTTGATATTGAAGGCGACATTATCGTGTCCGCCGAGCAGGCGCGCGAAGGTATGCAGTCGGCGAAGTTCAGCCACGCCTCAGAGGGGCAGGTACGGATGCGCCACAATTTTGGTGCACAGCCCACAGGCTCACTTAAAACGTCCATCCTGATTCCGGAGAATGTTGGTGTCGACAGCTTAATCACGGTGTATGCCGAGACGTATAACTCAGCCAATCGCGCAATTGACCTGCTGTTTAAACCAGACGGTACACTGCGTCGCAGAGAAGGCGGCAGCCAGATTGATTTGCAAGCCTATAATTTTAATGAGTGGCTAGATATAGAGTTACAGTGGCAAGATTTGGCGCAAAGTAATGAATACACACTCGTTATCAACAACCGTGTTGTCGGAACCTTTACCGCGACCACTCCGGGTCTGACGCCTGAGAGAGTTGAGTTTAAATTTGGCGGTAACAGCAGCGCCATCAGCAATGAATCTATTTATGTAGATGCCGTTACCATCTCTGACACCGTCACCGGCAACCAGGGAAGTAGCTCCTCGATTTCCAGTGCCGCCTCCAGTAGCAGCGAAAGCAGCCAGTCCTCAAGCACAGTAATCAGCAGCTCTTCAAGTTCGCTAAACACTAGCAGCTCCAGCTCAGAAGCATCAAGCAGCTCCAGTTCTGTGACATCCATCAGCTCAAGCTCGGTCGCATCCAGTAGCTCAAGCAGCTCTGTCAACAGCACTGGTTTTGCCGTGGGCCAGGTAAACAATCCCGATTTTGGTTTCGAAACCGATGCTTTTGATGCGCCACCAGCCGACTTTGATAGCGAGGGCTCCATCGCGGTGGCAAACGACGTTGCCCGCGAAGGTACTCAGGTAGTGAAACTTACCCACCCTGTAGAAGGGCAGGTAAGAATGCGCCGTGAATTCGGATCAAATGACAGCGGTACGATTAAAGCTTCGCTTTTTTTCTCTCCCGAAACCGATCAGGATTCTCTTGTTACGCTTTATGCCGAAGAGTACAACTCAGCCAATCGCGCTATCGACATTATCTTCAAAAGTGATGGCAGTGTTAGACGCCGAGAAGGTAGCGAGCAAGTAGATATCATGAACTATGATCTGGGCGGCTGGATTGACCTGGAGATTCAGTGGGATAACTTATCCACTAGCAACGAGTACGCACTCGTGATCAATGGCATCAACGTGGGCACTTACGCCGCTGCAACATCTGGTTTAACACCAGAGCGAGTGGAATTTAAATACGGCGGCAACAGCAGTGCCGTAACCACAGAGCCTTTGTACCTGGACGCTATTTCAATGCCCAAACCCGAAGCCGGCGGTGGCGACCCCGAAGAAGGCAACACCTACTCTTTTGAGGAAGATACTCTCGGTCAGGCACCAGCTGATTTAGAAAACGATGCCGACACTCCAAGCCATGTACAAGTCAGCAGCGATCTTGCCAAAGACGGTACTCAATCCGTTAAGCTGTCCCATCCGGATGAAGGTCAGGTAAGGCTGCGCGCCAATTGGGGTGCTAAAGACACAGGCTCTGTCAGTGCAGCGGTGTACATTCCAGCCGCAAACACGGCTGATGTGTTGATGACGGTGTACGCCACAACATATAACTCCGCCAATCGCAGCATGGATATTATTCTCAAACCAGATGGTGATTTAAAACGCCGCACGCAGAGCGGTCAAGAAGATACCACAAGTTACAACTTTGATGCGTGGAACACCATTAAACTGAGCTGGACAGAAATTACCACCAGCAATGAATACACACTGTGGGTAAACGGGGTTAATCAAGGCACCTTCCCCGTTGCCACACCAAACCTTACCCCCGAGCGTGTCGAGTTCAAGTTTGGCGGAAACGCCTCTGACACCTCTCCGGAAAGTGTATATCTGGACAGCGTTGTATCCTTCGAGTAAGCGTATAGCACTTCCAAGGTTGAAGAATACACAACTTCCTATGCCCCCTCTCTATGAGGGGGCTTTTTTATCTGTAACTTCCCCCAACTTGCACCCCATCGCTTATATCTCGGCAATAAATCTACCGATACAATATTGCGCACAGGGAAAGGCCAACACCGGTTCTGACGAATGCGGACCTTTCAAACCCAGCAGCTCCGCGACCACATCAAAATCGTCCCAAGCCACTCGGCGCTGATTTTTAATTGTGTCAAATCTTACGGACAACGTTCAAATCATTCTGGAACCTATTTAAAAAATTCAGACTACCAAGGAATTTTAACACTAATTTAATGCCCCTTCAGGAATCCTGTTTTGTTACCATATAGGCGACTTGACTGAGTTTGGTTATTGTAAATAAGCGAACGGCAACCACGGTGGGAACATCTCTTATTTCAAAGCTGGGACTCAGTCCTTCGGCTGGCGGCTAAACAACCCGCCTCTCTGGTTCATCTGCATGGATTCAGGTGAGGGAAGGTAATCCCCCCATTTTTAACCGAAGCTAAAAGTAGAAGGCTATGCGGCTAACGCCAGTTTTTGTGTTGGCGTTATGCCACCCAAGGCCATGTTCGGCCTTTCGTTGTTATAAGTCCACAACCGATTGGTAGCGTGTTGCTGAACCTCTTCGATGCAACTGAAGAGGTATTGCCCCAGCCAGTCATAGCGAACTGTGCGGTTGTAGCGTTCGAGATAAGCATTCTGCTGTGGGTTGCCGGGCTGGATACACTCCAACTTAACACCACGGTTTTCCGCCCAAGTCGCAATGGACCGCTAATGTACTCGGGACCGTTGCCACAACGTAGCTGCTTGGGCTTGCCGCGCCATTCAATGATCTGATCCAAGGCGCGTATTACCCGCGCTGCCGGTAAGGAAAAGTCCACTTCGATCGCCAAGCCTTCACGATTAAAGTCATCAATCGCATTGAATAGCCGGTAACTTCGACCACCTTCAAGCTGGTCGTGCATAAAGTCCATTGACCAGCAGTCGTTCACAGCCTCGGGACCGATAACGCTTCCGGTTTCTCTCTCACAAGCCGCTTCTTCGGCTTGATGCGGAGATTAAGTTCCAACGCCTTGTATATCCGGTAAACACGCTTGTGGTTCCAGCCATAGCCTTTGACGTTCCTCAGGTACAGATAACAGAGCCCAAAACCCAGTTGCGCTGATTATGGGTTAACCGGATCAACCAATCGGCAATCTCGGCGTTTTCGCTGCTGAGTGTGGGCTGATAGCGGTAGCAGGTCTCACTGATACCAACGGCCACACAAGCCACACGTATACTGGCATCTTTGTGCTTAACCGCATCCTGCGCCACCTCGTTGAGCCGAGATGGCTTTACCACTTTTTTGAAGCGCTTTCTGAACAATCTCGGCCTTCAGGCGCTCTTCAGTGTACATCTTCTTTAAACGCCGGCTCTCTTCCTCCAGCTCGTTGAGCCCGGCCATAATGTTAGCGTCCATTCCACCGTATTTGTTGCGCCATTTGTAGAAAGTGGCAGAGCTCATACCGTGCTCACGACACAACTCTGGAACCGGAGTTGCGGCGTCAGTTTGCTTAAGGATGGCCATGACCTGGCTATCTGAATACTTCGATTTGTTCATGCAGAATCTCCTGCGCAAATGATACGAGAAAACTCTACTTTTGGCCCCTGTTAATTTCCGGGGGGATTACCGGGCGAGAGCAGGGTGCGGTAAGATTTTTTCGTCGTTCATTTGTAATAACCAAACCTCCAACCCAGTCGATCAATAAATCAGCGGGTACCAGCGTTTCATCCAGACAACAAAAAACGGGCGACTTTTCCGTCGCCCGTTTTCAATCAACGCAGTAGAAAAGACTCTACATAGGTGAGGTTTTATAGCTTATACCTTAAACCCAGAAAGTATTTGGTGCCGCTATACTCTATGCGGTTAAACGCATCTTCGGCCACCCGGTACTCAACATAGGGCTCGTTGGTAAGGTTGAGCGCCTGAAACTTAACTTGCAGGTTCTTGGTCAGCTTGTAAGCCAAAGAGAAATCAACCGAGCTAGTGTCATCCACAAAGCGATTGGTTTGCCCAAAATCACTGCCAAACGGCTTCAGGTAATCTGAACGATACTTATAAGAAACACGGGTGGTAAATCCGTAATTCTCCCAGTAAACCTCTGTGTTGTAGCTCTCTTTGGAAAAACCAGGCAGGTTCGCGGGATCGATGACAACATCATCAGTCATCTCCGAGCCATTTTCGTAGTAATTAAAGTCGGTGTCAGCCAAGTTGATACCGCCCATTACACCCAATCCGTCAAACGGCTCGGGCAAGTGCGTAAAGCCATGCTGCACGCTCAGCTCGATACCGGAAATGCTGGAAGACTCTGAGCTGTTCTGGATCAGGCCGTTGACATCCATCGTGATCAACTCACCATTGATGTTAAACGTTTCCTGAATACTGGAGGGGTCGGCAACCTGCAAGCCAGCGTCAAAGTCTTTGTAGTACAGCGCCGCCGAAAGCATGGTATCTTCACGCGGGTACCAGGATAGAGAAAGGTCGTAGTTAAGTGACTCTGTCGCCTCCATGTTTGGATTGCCCAACGCGGTTGCAGTACCTGCCGCAATGGCATCCTCAAGGCTTGGGAATTCTTCTTCGCCATCACCCAAATCCAGATCGCGCCCGGCTCCCATCCACCACATATCCGGACGAGAAATTGCCGAGTACACCGCCGCTCGCATCTGCAAGGTCTCGGTTAAACCAAAGTTTAAATTCAAACTTGGCAGCACATTCACATAGCTATTGGTAAATACTTCCTCACTCAAGGTACCCGCAACCGGCTGGAAGGTGTAACTGTCATCGGATACATCGTCGGGCGTTCCGGCGTCATTTTCTACAACATTGTAGTCCTGCCGATAACCAATAGACTCAATACTGGTTTCAATAACCCGAATGCCAAAATTACCGGTCACATCAACGTTGCCTAACTGGGTCGAAAAGTTAACTTTGGCAAAAATCGCGCTGATGTCTTCGGTTAGGTTAATGTCCGCACCGCTTGGGTCTTGCGGCGATAGAGACCAGTCTTCGGGGCCCCACATCCGCTCAAAAGCGCAGAGCGTGTCGTAGGTAGCCCACTGATTAAAACTGCTGTTTGCATCTTCACCATAACCCTCTTGCGGGTAGGGTGTTGCGCAGTTCTGTTCGATGGTAAAAATATCGGCAAAATTCGTATCCGTGTATTCGATACGATCTTCATCGTAGTTGTTATGCTCGTGAGTAGAGACGCGCACACCACTTTCAAACGATGTAAAGAAACTGCCATCCAGCTCGTATACCGCACCCAGAGCCAGAGCGCTGATGGTGTCATTCACTTCTAACTCGCCATAGCGCGCGCGCTGGTTGGCATCGTAAAAGCTGTAATCATTCAGCAAATTATTATCAATGCCGGTGCCCGCGGGATCTTCCGGGTCTTCATACACAGACACCGATGGGTAATTACTGTTGCCTTGATTGGTAAAGTCGTACCACAGGCGGTCCGAGCGGAAACGAGTCTGCCAGGTTTCCTGATAGCGAGTAGTATCTGAGTAGGAAAGATCCGCGCTAAGCATGAGTCGATCAGTCGCATTCCACTCAATATTTAAACCGCCACCCACATAGTCTTCGTCGCGCTCGCGGTACTCACCGTAGCTGCTGATACGCGACTCACCAGTGTAAGAAAGCATCGCATTTTCTTCGTTAGTCGTCCAATTGCTGATGCGACGACGGCCATCATCAAAGTAGAGGTCGTGCCGATCTTCATAGTAAAAACGATTCGACCATTGACCATCTGCGGTAACATTCCAGTCTTCGTTAGGTTGCCATTGCAAAGTCGTCATTACCGCGTCACGCGATTCTTCAGACTCCATCTGGCGGAAGTAGAACGAGTTTGGGATGAAATAATAATCACCATTGGCACTGGCACCACCACCGGCTGCGGCGTTATCATCGCTCCAAGAGCAGTTACTCCCGCCATCCAGGAACCTGTCTGAATTACAGTTGCGCAGGGTAGAGCTAGTATTGTAGCTCTCTTCGGGCGTTGATGATTCGTGCCCTGCATAACCAATAGCAAACCCAATATCACCAATACCCGTTTCAAACGAATCCGTATAGGATACCGATCCGCGATAGCCAAGACCGTCATCATCATTTAACTTGGCATCGTAGTCGTTATAGTTGCCCTTAACTTCAGCCTGGAAACGGCGTTTGCCGTAATCCAAAGGACGAATGCTTTGCAGATTAATTAAGCCTGCAACACCGCCTTCAACCAGATCGGCCGACTGTGATTTATACACAACCGCACCATTCACCAGCTCTGATGGAAACTGCGAGAACGCCACTGAGCGGTTACCACTGCCTGAAGAAATTTCACGGCCATTGTAGGTGGAATAACCCAGAAACGGGCCAAGGCCACGCACGGATATTTCGCTTGAATTGCCTTTAAAACGATCACCCGTGACCCCCACAATACGCTCAAGAGTCTCGGCCACTGACAAGTCGGGTAACGCTCCCATCTCGGCGGCGGAAATCACATCCACAATGGTTTCAGCATCGCGCTTGATTTCGATGGAGTTACGCATGGTGTCACGAAACGATCCGGTTACCACCACCTCTTCAAGTTGCATAGTGCCATCATCATCTTGGGCTAAGGTAACCTGGGGTTGGAACAGGACTGATGCTATAGCGACCGAGAGCATACTGCGGGCGCCAAGTAATGAAGGTCTTGCCTGTAATGACTTACTCAGGGAGCTCATAATTTCTCCTACCATTTATACTTTATATTTGATGAGTCGCTGTCGACTTGAGCTGAAGTGCGTCACAAACCCTACGGCCTGCAAAAAACGCAATGCAGAGTATGAATCAAGTCAACACGATGGTAAAGTGGTATTACCACTTAGACAGTGTTTTAAATATTTTTACATAGTGTAGATATCCGAGGTCAAATCACATGAATCGTCGAGAAAATAAACATAAAGCTTTAGAATCATGGACTTACAGATCATTGCGTGGAGCGGCCGGAATAGCATTGTTGACAGCTTCACTATTAAACCAGGCCGCTTCAATTGAAAATTTAAATGCCTCAGTTCCCAATTATTCGTTCGCAGGCTACAAAAACGGGCAAGCACCGTTGCAATTCGCAACCACCAACACCCTTCTCGTCACCGATTTCGGCGCAAAAGCCGACGATGGTAAAGACGACACTGTGGCGTTTCAGCAGGCGCTAAAGGCCGCCAACCAGTCGGCTTCCGCGGTTCTACTGAAGATTCCGGCGGGTCGATTTATTCTTAGCGATATTCTTTATCTTGAGCGCGACAATCTTATTGTGCGCGGCGCTGGCAGCAAAGCCACCACGCTATATTTTCCGCGTCCCATGCGCTACTTGCCTGACCCGCCTGAGCTGGCTGAACTGCGACAATACCTTACGGAAATGAACAAGAGACAGCGTGAAAAAGACAATAATATTGACTTGCCTTTCTCACAGTATTCCTGGTCGGGTGGATTTATCTGGTCTCGTATTGAAGGCGAGCGGGTAAAACCTTACCTTGAACAATACGATCAACCCGCCAAAACCCTCGCCCGCCCCATACAAGGCCAGCAGGGCGACAATCGACTCGTGCTGGATAACGCTAGCCCGTTAAGCACAGGGCAAATAATCAACATTAACTGGTACAACAAAGAGGGTAAAGATTCACCTCTGTTAAAAACTCTCTACCCCGGCATTGAGGTCAAGGGCAGTCATCACTGGAACTTTCCCGAACGGCCGCTGGCCTCACAAACCTCTCGCATTGCCGCCATTGAAGGTAACACCCTGATTCTCAATGACGTACTGCTGCACGATATTCAGGGCCACACCACCGACATTACGCAAAAAGAGTATTTGCAAAATATAGGCATTGAAGAATTTTCCATTGAATTCCCACCGTCGGCATACATCGCCCACCATGTTGAGCAGGGCTTTAATGCCATTTATTTAACCCGTCTGTTTGATGGCTGGGTGAAAAACATCGACATCATTAACGCAGACAGCGGCATACTCACTGAAGAAACCGCCAATGTCAGTATTAAAGGCATCACTACTAAGGGCGTTCATCAAGCCCATTACACCGTTGCTATGGGTGATACGCACAATATTCTGACAGAGAAGCTCAACGTAAACAGCAACGCGATTCACCCATTGAGCTTCAACACTTTTTCAACCAAAAGCGTGTATTCCAACTGCACAGTTCATCACGGTCCCATACTCGACCAGCATTCGGGCGCCAACCATCAAAACTTGTTTGATGCCATAACGGTTTACGCCAAGCTCAATGAAGGGCAACTGGCAAAGCGCCACTACCCATTGTTTAAAGGTGGCGGTGCGGGCTACTGGAAGCCCACCCACGGGGCAGGCAGCACCTTCTGGAACATTAACGTTGTATTTGAAAACGGATTGGATGCGGATACGCCGATCACTCTTTACGGCGTCGATGACGGTCCCGATGCGAACTTAATTGGCGTGCACGCCAACACCCAGGTTGATATTGATTACGGCCCCAATGCCAACATTCAAATGCAAAATCAACGCATAGAGCTGGCGCCTTCGCTGTATCAATACCAATTAAACCAGCGTTTGCGGGGAGATGCCCCTTGAGTCTGACAACAATTAAAAAGTCGATATCGACGCCGCTGAGTATGGCAACATTTGCTATCTCTGCGCTCGCACTGGCCACGCTAGCGGGCCACAACAGCCGGGCCAACACGCCCTCAACACCGCAGCCTGCTTCGGACTTGAGCTCCCAATGGCAACAACAGGCGCAAGAACTAACACCGCGTGAAGCCCCCGCTCTCGCCTGGGCGCTTGCCCAGTTGACGGACAATGCCGACAAACTTGTGGCAAGCCAGGAAACCTATAGCGTTACTTTTAACACCGCCACGCCCCCTAGCGGCAACCCGCGTGACTATACCAGTACCGGGCCTTACTGGTGGCCAAACCCCGCTACCGATGATGGCCTGCCCTGGGTGCGAAAGGACGGCGTTGTAAACCGGCAGGTGCGAGGCAGACAAACCGATTCAAGCGAGCTGAATCATTTTTCCCTGGCCACGGGCACACTCGCTCAGGCCTACGCATACACCCAGAATGAAGCCTACGCACGAAAGGCGGCGGAGTTGATGGAGGTTTTTTTATTCGACACCACCACTGGCATGACACCCAATTTTCGTTATGCACAGGCTATACCCGGCATTACCGATGGCCGCGGAATAGGCATTATTGAGTCGCGAAAATTTATTAGTGTGATCAAGGCCCACACCCTGCTTCAAAATTCAAGCATCTACCGACACCAGATTGCGGACAAACTTAACAATTGGATTGCCGCTTATCTGCAATGGCTGCTAACCAGCCCCAATGGCATTGAAGAATCACGCACACACAACAATCACGCCAGCTTCTATGATTATCAGATCGCTTACTTTGCACAATTTATTGGTGATCACTCAACGCTGTATAAAGTGCTTGATAAGCTGTATAAAAAGCGTATCCAGCCCCAAATAGAGCCAGGTGGCAAACAACCGCACGAGCTGGAGCGAACTCGCCCCTACCACTACAGCGTGTTTAACCTCGAAGCATTTTGGGGGCTTGCCCTTCTTGCCGCTGATGGCGGCCAGCTCGATTCAGTTCTTGGCCCCAGTCATCACAATAAGCAAGTGCCACTGATGGTTCAGGCCCTGGATTATGTTAACCAGGCGCAATTCAGTCTGCTGGAACAAAGCAATTACGCCTCAGACAGTGTTAGCCGGGAACCCCTTATACAGGTGAATTTAATTGCCGGCTACCTGTACGACCAACGCTTCAAAGATTACGCCAAGCAGCTCATGCTGAAACACGGCGAGTACGATTGCGCGTTGATCTACCCGGTTCAAATTAACTATGCGACAGATTCAAGTGCCGCAGGCGCAAAAAAAATTGATAAAGGTGACGGTTTATGTCAGTTATAAAATATATAAGCAAACGCGTAAGCGCTGAAATTATTGTGCCACTCGGCGCACTGGTGTTATTGCTCGGCATTGCTTCTACATATGCGGCCACTAGCGCGCAGGACACAGAAACCAATTTACCAGCGCAAGTTATTAATGCCGAACGCAGCCGAATTCTGGAAAAGGCACAGAATTATTTATCTCAAATACCGTCCACAGTGGTCGATTACCACTCCCCCAGAAGCTCTGGTAATGCTCACGAGTTTTACTCCGAAGGAGACTACTGGTGGCCAGACCCAGACAACCCCGACGGTCCGTATATCCGTAAAGACGGCCTATCTAATCCGGATAATTTTATTCAGCACCGCCTACAATTGATCGCTCTTAGCGATCTGGTCGGCACATTGGCATCAGCGTATCTGATTGAGCCAGACACCAAATACCTAAAAAAAATAGACATTCATCTTAACGCCTGGTTTGTCAATGAAGATACGAAAATGGCACCGCATCTCAAATTTTCCCAAGCGATTAAAGGCCGCAACACCGGTCGCAGTATTGGCATTATAGATACCATTCATTTGACCGAAGTGGCGCGCAGTATTTACCAACTAGAAAAACTGAAACCGGGCTCTTTAACCAGCGCACCAGAGACGAAACAATGGTTTGCACAGTATCTGCAGTGGCTGGTGACTTCAGACTTCGGACAAGCTGAACGTCAACACCCCAATAACCACGGAGTTTGCTGGGCTATGCAAGCATCCGCCTTTGCACAGTTGGTTGGTAATAATTCTTTACTGGAGGACATTCGAGACGACTTCAAGGAGGTTTTCATCAAGAAAATGATGGCTCACGATGGCTCTTTCCCTGCTGAGCTTGCTCGGACAAAGCCTTACGGCTACTCTCTATTTGTCTTGGATGCCATGGCTACCACCGCAACAATTATCAGTACCAGCGAGGATAATTTATGGCTCTATACCGCCTCTGATGGTCGGGGAATGAGACGTGCAATAGATTACATGCTGCCTTATATCCAAAACAAATCCAACTGGCCATTACCACCTGATGTTCTGCACTGGAATGATTGGCCGGTTCGCCACCCCGCGCTATTGTTTTCCGCACTGGAGTTTGACAAAGAACAGTATTATATGACTTGGAAAGATGAAGAAGCAGATCCTAAAGAATACGAGGTGTTACGCAACTTACCTGTACGTCATCCACTTATCTGGCTCAAATAGATAATCGACCAAACTCGGATCAGGTAACGGGAAAATCAAATCGCTTGCTAGACTTGTGTTTCACCTCTGAGCCGCTCCTGTCACTCCAGCTTGCCTTCTCTTGAGAGGAATCGCGAGAAAAATACTAACGAAAAAGAGGATACCTTGATAGGCGGAAAGATAATATGAGCTTAAAAAGGCCGGCGGTGAAGCCGCCGGCATGTCAATATAGACAAGGAGGTTTAGGGATTCAATTGACTTACAGCGTGAATAACACCGCGCAGCTCGGCCAGTCCACGCATCCGGCCGTTGTAGGAATAACCTGGCTTAACACCTTCGGCTTTTTCTTCATCGACCATTAAGTGACCGTGATCGGGACGCATAGGAATAGAAACCATGCTCTCTCCGCTTTGTTTACGGCGACGCTCTTCTTTAAGCAGAGCATTGATGAGCCCCACCATATCGTTATCGCCATCCAAGTGATCCGACTCAAAGAAAGAACCATCTTCTTCACGTTTTACGTTACGTAGGTGAACGAAATAGATTCGCGAACCAAACTCTTCTGCCATAGCCACTAAGTCATTATCGCAGCGAGCGCCATAAGACCCTGCACACAAAGTAAGACCGTTTGCAGGACTATCGACAGTAGTCAATATTTTACGGGCATCGTCTGCGGTAGAGACCACTCGTGGCAAACCGAACAAAGAAAACGGCGGATCATCGGGGTGAATACACAATTTCACGCCAGCTTGCTCTGCAACGGGCACCACTTCTCTCAGAAACTCCATAAGGTTATGGCGTAAACCTTCGGTGCCCAGCGCTATGAACTGCTCAATCGCAAGCTTGATTGACTCTCGCGTGTAAGACCCTTCTCCTCCAGGCAAGCCAGCGATAATATTTTTCTCTAACAAGAGCTGCTCGTGCTCGCTCATAGCCTCGAATCGAGTCTTGGCTTTGTCAAGAACCGCCTGAGTGTAATCGGACTCTGCGTTTTCGCGTTTAAGTATATAGACGTCGTAGGCTGCAAAATCGGTAATCTCAAATCGCAGAGCTTGGCTACTGTTAGGTAAACGATAACTGAGATTCGTTCGAGTCCAGTCCACTACCGGCATGAAGTTATAACACACCGCTGGAATACCAGCCTTACCAACACTTTTAATAGATTCTTTGTAGTTTTCTATCAACTGCTGGTAATCGCCGCTGCGAGTTTTAATGTCGTTATGCAGTGGAATGCTTTCTACAACATTCCAATCCAAACCCGCTGCCTGAATTAGCTCATTGCGCGCTTTAACCTCTTCCTCAGGCCAAACTGCACCTGTGGGTATTTCATGCATAGAGGTAACAATGTGGGTTGCCCCTGCTTGCTTAATCTTTGCTAGCGATATGGAATCACTTGGCCCGAACCATCTCCAAGACTCTTGCATCTTTACATTCCTAACTTAATTCGCGGCGACGACTTTAGATCGCCCTAACTGGTATTACCATTTTACCACTTATAGGGGGATTTTGCGATAACTAAATATAGTGGCCTATTATTTTTACAGCTTAATGTCGAGGGCTGCGTGCGCCTCAGCGCGCCGCAACCTCAACATATACCCCTTTTACGTTTTGCGTTTTAACTTGCACTACAATTGGGTGTTCGTCTTGCGGGGATACCTCAATGGCGGCATAACCGTTAGCGGCTTCGATAACACTGCTACGCCCTGGGGTACCAAACCCATCGACCAACGCGTCGTTAAACCCCAGCGCTGAGAAGTAGATTCGATCTGAATAGGTCGTCAGACGACGGCCTTCTTTATCTTCGGCAGCCACTTCAACCAAAACATTGCCGTTATCAAGCTTACGTTGAGTGACATTCAATCGCTCAAATTTACCTGGCTCACCAATGTAATAAGTCACTTGAGTTTCGTCGCTGGCAGCCTTCTCGTCACCATTGCGACCAATAACGTGCAATTGATTCTCACCTTCGCTAAAAGGAACCTGCCAAACCAACCCAGAGGCTGGGAATTGCCCTTGCTGGCGCATCTTTTCACCCAGAGATTCATCGTTTAGGAACAACTCGGCGGTTTCGGTGTTACAGAAAACACTTACTTCACGACCTTCTTGCGGACCATAGCGATGTGTCCATGTATGAGACTCGATATAGCACAGAGGCTCTGGCGCCCAATAGCTGGCATAGACGTAGTAAGAGTCTTTGGGTTTACCTGCGCGATCGAACAGGCCCTTTTGATTCACATACGGAATTGGGTTCTCTGGGCGCAGCGGGGTACCAAAGTCCCGAATCGCCCATTGTGCGGTTCCCGTTAACCCCGGCAATGATTCGCTCACCATCAGATGCCAATCGAAAAGATCGACCATATAGTTCTCATTCCAGTCCGAAGACTTGGCAACGCTCTTCACAACTGTTTGATTCACGGCTTCCTCAACGGATACCTGAGCACCTCGTATCCCCTTCGAATCGATCGGATTCTCGGTATGGCGGCCTACGTGGCTGGAACCGCCGTACTCCATATGAATCATATTGGGGTATTTTTTCTGCGCCTCTACCAAAGCTTCTTCGTATTGACCATAGGCACCGCCATACCAGCCCGCCCAAATAGAAGGCGAGAAAGAATCAACGATATCTGAGCCCGGGTAATATTTACGAATACTGGTTAGGCGTGAGCTATCCTTCGCTTTAACAATATCGTTTAGCTTTTTCAGATAAGGGACCAAGATCTCATCACGACCACCACCGGGGAAATCTTCTTCCCAGTAAATTTCGTTGCCGAGTGACCAAAAGGCAATACTGGCGTGGTTAAAGTTCTGTGCCAGCTGCTCGTGCAGTAATTGTTCGGTATTTTTCTCCCACTGTTCGCCACCTTTACCACCGCGACACCAGGGTAGCTCGTCCCACACAATCAGTCCGATTTCATTGGCGGCCTTGTAAACCTCTGGATCTTGCGGATAGTGTCCCAGACGGACCAGGTTTGCCCCCATATCCTTGATCAATTGCATATCATTGCGGTGCTGTTCATTACTCATGGCCGCGCCAACACCGGCAATTTCTTCATGTCTGTGTGTTCCGCGAAGCAAGATCCGCTCGCCGTTCACAAAGAAACCTTCTCCTGGAGCCTGCTCGAACCATCGATAACCGAA
The DNA here is from genome assembly GCF_024195295.1 of Gilvimarinus xylanilyticus. GTDB lineage: Bacteria > Pseudomonadota > Gammaproteobacteria > Pseudomonadales > Cellvibrionaceae > Gilvimarinus > Gilvimarinus xylanilyticus. Next base: position 175,300 of record NZ_JAMFTH010000003.1, read on the forward strand.
CGAAGACTCTGCCACATCCAACGAACGGTCACGCTTGCGCTCCACGAGCTCAACCTTAATCGTGTAAAGGTTAGGCTCTTTAGGAGACCACAGTTTTACATCGTCAACGTTGTTCAGAGTTAGGGTTTCTTGCGACTGACCTTTATCAACCTCCACATCCCGTTCGGTGGTAGCAATCAAATCGCCATCCGGACCAACAAGGCTTGCTTTTAAGCGGGCCTTAACTTTCTTATTGCTATCAAGGAACACCGTCAGGTCAGTGGTGTAGTCTTGGTCTTTCACATTGTCGGCGCGCGCTTCAAATCGATCGATTAACGCGTCGTTTTTGCTGACTAACCATACATCACGCGTAATGCCACCGTGAATAAAGAAGTCCGACTTTTGCGATGGTATAAGATGCGGGTTATAGGCGTTAGAAACACGCACCAGAAGCTTATTCTTTCCGCGGGTTTTAATCGCATCGGTTAACTCAATGTTAAAGCCAATATAACCCCCAACATGGGAACCTACATGCTTACCATTGAGGTAAACATCCGTTTCCATGTTAGAGCCTTCAAAATGCAAAAAGTGGCGATCGGCTTTATTCGCTTTAAACGATTTTTTATACCAGCTAACGCCGCGACGATAACCGGGGACCTGATCGACGGTATCTTTGGCGTTCCAGGTGTGAGGCAAGGTAATGGCTTGCCAGTGGTCGGCGCTATCGCTCGGTTTGTCGATACCGGTTTCGGAGTACTGCCACTCGCTGTTAAACAGTACTTTAGAGGTTTTGGCATGTGCTGTCTGGCCCGCCAGGAACAGACTAAGAACCATCGCCACCAAGGAGAATAGCTTTATCTTTTTCATAGTAAACACACAATGTTAGTTAATATTTAAACGCAGAATGACGCTTACCGCGCCATCCAACCGCCGTCGACCAAAAGCACGTGACCATTCACATAATCAGATGCCTTACTGCTCAGGTAGATGGCGGTTCCAGCTAAATCATCGGGCATACCCCAGCGCGCTGTGGGAATGCGAGCACTGATACTCGCCGAGCGCTCCGAATCTTTGCGTAGATTCTCGGTGTTGTCGGTTTCGAAATAACCGGGGGCAATGGCATTCACCTGAACATTATCTTTGGCCCATTCGTTCGCCAAAGCTTTGGTCAACTGCGCCACCCCTCCTTTACTTGCCGCGTACGCAGGTACGGTGATGCCGCCGGAGAAGCTCAATAATGAGGCGATATTGATGATTTTTCCCGACCCGTTTTTAAGCATGGAACGACCCACTTCGCGACACATACGAAACACACCGTTGAGGTTAGTTTCAATGACGTCATCCCAATCTTCATCGGAAAATTCGTGCGCCGGATCTCGATGAATAGTACCCGCGTTATTAATGAGAATATCAATGCGACCAAACTCTTCCAGCACCTGCGCCACAGTCGAGCGGATCGAGTCCGCCGAACGCTGGTCGCAACCCAGCGCGCGAATATCCAACTTGTGCTCTTTGAACAGATCGCAGGTTTTTTGCAAACTTTCGGGGCGAGAGCCCAAAGCTACTACCTTGGCACCGGCCTGCGCCAGCGCCAGTGCCATCGCCTGACCCAAACCGCGGCTCGCGCCGCTAACAAGCGCGACTTTTCCTTCAACGGAAAATAACTTTGAAATGATTGAATCCGTCATACTGCCCTCTTATTTCTCAAGCAACTGGTAGACTTCGGCGGCGGCCAAAAGCAAAGCCCCTGTGCCGTATAGCTGAGTATCTTCAGCTGTGGCACTCTCGGGTGCGTACCCCACTTGCTGTACAAAACCAAGTTTGCCGTTGGGCTGGACGGTACTAACGAGCGATTTCCAGCCTTTTTCAACCGCCGGGAGGTACTCGTCCGCAGGAAGCACACCGCTATTAATACCCCACGCGAGAGAAAACACGATAAGTCCGGTAGCGCTGGATTCGGCGTTTTGTGCTTCACTCTCTTCGAGTAATGAAGCTGGCCAGCTGCCGTCCGCCTTTTGAGCCCGCAGCAAAGCAGCACTCACATCTTTAAACAGCTCTACGTATTCTTCGCGATCTTCAAAGTCCTGCGGAATATGAGGTAACGTACGGGCTATGCCTGCCAATACCCAACCGTTGCCACGTCCCCAGTAAATTGGCTTGCCGTTTTCTGCCTTACGGGTGAAATAACGACTGTCGCGTAAGAATAGGTGATCTTCATCGCTGTAGAGATAATCAGTCGTAACCCAAAATTCGCGATTCATAAACTCTAGGTAATCGTTATTACCCGTAATTTCCGCTAACTGAGCCCACACCGGCGGTGCCATAAAAATTGCGTCAGCCCAGCACCAGCGTACCGTGCACCAGGGGTCGACATATTTGCGGTTAGCACCATAAATGATCTCCTTTTCAGGGTGCTCAAATTCCAGGCTGCGATCGCTTTGATTTTCCAGTACCCAGTCAAACACCGCCTCGACATTCTCTTTCATCACAGGCTCTTGGTAGGTTTCGTACAAATCAAGGTACACCTGCCCAATAGCGTGATCATCCGCGTGATAACGGCGCGGCCCTAAACGCCAAAGATTCACGGCCGCGATGTTGCGCACCGCCTGCTCATAAGCTGGCTGATCCGATACCCGCCCCCAATCCAGCAAGCCCGAGTGCAAGGGGGCATACATCCAGCCCTGCGGCAAGCCGCTGGCCCGACCTTCCAGGCGCATTTTGTTGGAGCGGATGTCGTATTGATCCAATTGCCAGTCGGCCACCTGATTGGCCACTTGACTTACAGAGTCCCGAGTGAAGTCGGCGCTAAGAGAGGTTTCCGCGGTGCCCGGTTTTTCATATTTCACCAGTTCAGGCCAATCCAGCCCCTGGCTTTGATCTATCTCAGCGGTAGCGCAGCCGCAGGCGATAACTCCTGCGAATAACGCAGACAAGGGTTTCAGAAACATAAGAATCTCCAAATCATTATTGTAAGTAAGCAAAACCAGCTACTAATCAGCCGTATGCTTTAAAGATTGCCAACTGGTAATGTGGTAATACCAATGATGTTATAGTATATTTCCTGGTAATTAAAGTCCAAGTTTTAACAAAAAATTACCGGAGACCACGCGAATGCTAAGACTCACTATAGCCTCCATCGCGGCGGGCATAGCCCTTTCTGGCGCACCCTGCCTCGCTACACCAGCCACCGAAACCGTCTCATACTACTCGGTCACCAACCCCTTGTCGCAACCGCGCGAAGAAGTGGTCAGCATCCAATTAAATGGCCTCGCTCACGGAAAAGACCAGGTGGTCATAGTTAATGGCAGAGAAGCCCCCAGCCAAACAGCAGGAATCGAACTTCTCACCCAGGTAAACCTAGCACCAAACAGTGAACAAACGATTGCCGTGCACCATTTAAACGATGGCTCACTGCAAGTGGACTATCCACCGCAAACGTATGCCGAATTGGCGGTACGAGTCGGTGGCGAGGCAGATAAAGAGGGCAATTACAGCGGTGGCAACTACCACAATGCCACCTTCATGCAACTCCCACCCACCCACACTATCGGCAATAAGCTGTTTAAATACGAAGGTTTTGGCTGGGAGTCTAAGCAAGTCGCTTATCGTTATTACTTTGATCACCGCGGCGCCATCGATATATTTGGTAAGACTCAAAACGGGCTTTCTCTGGCTGAGACCGGTCTCGACGGCGGCGATTATCACAGCATGGCCGATTGGGGTATGGACATATTAAAAGTAGGCCCCTCACTGGGGTTGGGCGCTGTAGGGGCCTGGCTCGATAACCGTTTGATTAAACCCGAGCAGGTAACCGACATGTCGGTAGCAATAGCAAACGGTCCACTGGAATCGAGCGCGACGGTGACTCATACAGGCTGGCGCCCCGAGTCGAAAACACTGGAACTAACGACCCGGTACAGCATCCGCGCCAACTCCTACCTGACCCGCGTAGACGCCCAAGTCGACGAATTACAGCAACTCGCCACCGGCATTGTTGACCATGATGTGCAAGTACTTACTTACACACCCAAGGATAGTAAATGGGGGTATCTAGCGAGCTACGGCAAGCAAAGCCTTAATGATGACAACCTGGGCATGGCAATCTTTTTTCCCATGAGCCAGTTTGACGCCCTGCAAAAAGATGAGAACAACCAACTTGTGATTCTGAACAATCAGACCGAGGGTGTTCACTATTATTTCGGCGCATTTTGGTCGACACACCCTCAAGGTCCAAAGTCAGTTGAACAATTTAAAGCACAGCTCGCGAACGAGATCTCTAAACTGAACAACCCTATTCGCCTACAACCCACCAACCCTTAAAAAGGTGAACCATGAAATTACGCTACACTGCGGACATTAACAGCTACAAACGCATGACCAATGCCGAGCTTAAGGAAGCATTTGTCGTCGATGACTTATTCACTCCAGGCGAAACCGTGCTTACTTATACCGACGTGGATCGTGCGATCGTCGGCAGCATCGTGCCGCAACAAAAACCCCTGGAACTACCTCAATCCAAAGAGCTGGGCTCGGACTATTTTTGTGAACGCCGCGAAATAGGCGTTATCAATATAGGCGGCGACGGCGTGATTGAGGTGGACGGCGAGCGCTTTGCCATGACCTACAAAGACTCTCTGTACATTGCCCGCGAGAGCCGAGATATTCAATTTACCAGCAATGATCCCAAGCAACCGGCCCAATACTATCTGGTCAGCTACCCGGCTCATCGCACCACTAAAACCACCCACGTAAGCAAACCCAACGCCAAACATATTGAGCTGGGTAGCGCGGTAGAGTCCAATGAGCGCACCATCAACCAATCCATACGCCCGGGTATTGTCGATAGTTGCCAGCTAGTCATGGGTTTTACCGAGCTGGAAGAAGGCAGTGTTTGGAATACCAAACCGCCGCATACCCATCGTCGGCGCAGTGAAATCTACATGTATTTTGAGTACAACGACGACAACCGCGTTTTTCACTTTATGGGCGAACCCAGTGAAACCCGCAGCCTAGTATTGGCAGCGGGTACCGCCGTAATTTCGCCCGCTTGGTCCATCCACAGTGGTGCTGGCACCAGCAACTACACATTTATATGGGCAATGGGCGGCGAAAACCAAACTTTTGACGACATGGATCATATTCCCATCAGCGAGATTTCTTAGTCGCTCCCAGTAAGGTCGGTGTTATGGAGCGCGCCCTTACAACAGTACAACCACTGGCCTTACCACTTGACTACATGTCCACATTGTTTTACCTTCCTAATACTCGCCATAACTGTGGAATCCGCATCTAAACAGCTAGATGCTCTACAAAACAGCAAGATTGGCGGGCAAACGTGCTTCAAATAATAAATAAACGAAGGACTCACTATGAAAAAGCGAACGTATCAGCCTCACTTAGAACTATTCAAGAAATCCGTGCTCGGCGCCTCAATCGCCCTCGCCGCTTCCGGTACGATGGCTCAAGCACAATCAGACTCCGCGAAATTAGAGGAAGTTGTCGTAACGGGTATCCGTGCATCACTCGCAAGTGCCATTGATGCGAAACGTGAATCAACAAAGTTAGTTGAAGTCATCATCGCTGACGATATCGGTAAGCTGCCCGACCAAAACCTGGCGGAAGTAATGGAGAACATCACAGGTGTTCAAATTACCCGTACAGCGGGTGTGGGTACCGGTGTGCAAATTCGCGGCACCAATGCCAACCGTGTCGAGATCAATGGTGTCTCTACAGTGGGCTCAGGCAGTGGTCGTAGCGGCATTAACTTTGAAGATATTAACCCAGCGATTATTGCCGCAGTTGAAGTAACCAAATCGCCAGACGCCAAAACAATTGAAGGTTCTGTAGGTGGTACTGTTAACCTAAAAACCATTCGCCCACTAGACCTAAGCGAAACTTTAGGCTTTGTCAGAGCCCAAGGCGAACACAGCAGCCTGAGCACAGAGGGCATCAAGCCTAGATTTGCGGGCGCTTACGGCGACAACTGGGAAACCAGTGCTGGCGATTTTGGCTTCGTTGTCAGCGGTAGCTACACAGAGCAAGAGGCTCTGTCATTCCGTCCACGCGTCGATCGTGACAACATCAATAACTTTTCAGGTAACAGTCCGTCAGAGTTTCTTGGCATTCAGTTCATGGTGCAAGAGCAGGAAAACGATGACTATGAAACTGTTAACCTCGCATCTACTTTCGAGTGGGCACCTAGCGATGCATTAAAGTTCTCTTTTGATGCCATTATCAACAATCAAGAAAGAAGCCGCGACGCGTACAAAATTGAAGCCTCTGGTGTGAGTAACCTAAGGGCCATTAGTTATCCAGACAGCTTCGAAACGGTCGACTTTGGCGTTGGAGATGTCGGGAATAACGGCGTGGTTGATGCCGCCTTAACCGGCCGTCTTTCACCGGACCTTGCGTACGATGATGACGACCCAAACATGCGCTTCACCAGCGAAACAAATTCACGTATTACCGATACTGAGCTGTTTAGACTTGCCGGCGAATGGCAAGGGGATAGGTTAAAAGCGAGTTTCGAGCTGGCACGGTCTAACTCGGATACCACTACGCCAAAACTCAACACCACTTTGAATTTCATCAACCCGAACTGCCCATTAAAGGGCGGCGTAGATCCTAACGCCATTACAACCAGTACCGGTGCCGATAATTGCGTACCATATGTTTATGATTTGACTGGTGGATCGTTAGCATTTGGTATTGACTTTGAAAACGAATATGCGCCAACTCCCGAGCAGTTAACCGATCCCAATAATGTGGTTCTTCGCGCGTTAGATGTAAGCCGTAACTCGCAAGACAACACTGACGACCAGTTCCGGTTAGATTTCACCTATGATCTAGATGTTCTCGGTGTCACCTCTGTAGACTTCGGCGTTCGTTACAACAAAGCCTCAGGCGAACAGATAACCATTAACGATAAAATCGGTAACTTTAACAATCTAGTGGACACCCCAAGAGGGACGCTATTTGCAGATCTTCTTGTCGAAGGTCCTGACAATTACGGTGATGCAGATGGGCGCGATTTGTTTATCAGTAACTTTCTGTTAATTGATCCAGACCGCTCTTTCTCTGATCCAGACGGCACGATTGAGACTCTTGAAGCTGCCTTCGCCGCCAATAGAGAACTCTATCCTGAGGGTACGGGTGCTACTTCTTTGAATCTACAAGAAGATTTAGATCCATATTACCAAATTGATGAAGAAACCTCAGCGCTTTACGCTCAAGCAAACTTTGAGTACGGAATTTTGACAGGTAATGTTGGTTTTCGGTACTTAGAAACTGATATTGACTCAACAGGGTATGCACCATCTATCGGTGGATCCGATCGTAGCTTAATCACTAATAGCAGTAATTACGATTTCCTATTACCTCGTTTGAACTTAAAAGTTCAACTCACGGATGACCTTCTGATCCGAGCAGGTTACGGTTCAGACATCAGACGTCCTGACTTTGATGATGTACGAATCGGCTATTCTTTTAGTCAAGCTGAGAACGCGGCCGTAAGTTTAGGAAATCCTGGGGTGGAACCCGAAGAAGTCGATTCGTTTGACATTGCCGCCGAGTGGTATTTCGCACCGTCGGCGTTGCTGAGTGTCGGATACTTCCATAAAGAACGTACCAATTTATTTGGCTCATATTATGAAGGTGCAGCGTTGTACCCAAGCGATACAACCACTGGTGGCCTGGAGCGCGATGCCACGCAACCCTGTGAAGATGGCGGCATCTGGAACCCAGAAGTGATACCCAACACCTTTGGTGATCCAAACTCTCAGGGTTTGTGTGTTGACTTTACAAGACCTGAAAATGTTGAGGGAACCACCAAACAAAAAGGTATCGAACTACAATTCCAGTATGATCTTGCAGATTTTGAAGATTCTCTAGGCTGGGCCTCTGGTTTTGGTATTTTAGCTAACTATACCTTCCAAGAGTTTAGCGGTGATACAGGTGAAGATACGACATCCGGCCGCGGCCTGGCCGTACTGGGTGAGGTTACTCTTCCACGGGGCTTATTAGACTTCTCAGAAAATGCTTACAACATTACAGCTTACTATGAGAAGTATGGTCTATCAGCGAGAATGCGCTACACCTGGCGTGAAGCCTTCCGTTCATTAGACTTTGCTGGTGGTGCTAGCGGCAGCAGTACCTTTAGCTTCCCTGTTTATAACCATGACAGAGGTCAGCTAAATGCCAGCATCAGCTATGCCGTTACCGATCAGTTAAGTTTAGGGGTGGAAGCTGTTAACCTTACTGAAGAAGATATTACTCAAACCTGTGTGTCTGAATCTGGCCCCGTATGTTTCTCGGGTTATCCAGATCGCAGAATTACATTTGGTGCGAGCTACCGCTTCTAAGTTAAAATAGCTTAAGGGGAAAGTACTTTAAACTACCTCCCTTTCTGTCTTACAGCATAGCTGACATGAGACCAGCCTCATTCGAGGCTGGTCTTTTTGTTTAGGGACAGCGCAAGATTAAAAGATAGCGGTTTAACCCGCTTTTACCTGTGACGAGAACATGCAACTTCTTAGTGGGCAATTGGGACGGCCCACGCCTGGGGAACGCAACAGCACCTTCTTGTTCACCTCAAAAGCCCTTAATACCGACGCCAGCCTACCTACAAGTAGGTGATAAAAACTCGAGAACGTCGCCTTGACGCCCACTCAGACGTTTTGCGAACCATTTAGTCAACCCTACTTAATTAGCGCATCGCCACAACTGGTATTACCACTTGACAGATTGGCTTAATTGACGTACTGTAAAGACGCTTACTGGGAACGTGTGTGCTCTGGAACAAGCCATTGTTTTAGCCCTAAAGCTATACCATTAATATGTTCCCTTGAAGTACGCATTTTCTCCTCTATTGGTCGCTCCTTGTGGCTCTCTCTTGGCCGGCGATTACGCCGGCTTCTTTTTTCAACAACCATGTGATGGTGAATATGAATAAGTGCCTGGCCTTGTTTATAGCTGCAACCCTTCATGGGCTACTACCTAAAGCAGGTTTATCCGAAAACTTGTACACAGAAGGGTTTGAAGACGCTAGTACGGATTATCTCGATAGAGACTCAATACTTGGCACCCGGATACCTGATAATAATACAACGCCCTACAGGACTACAGAAATTGTCAATACAGAGCGATCTGGTAATGCACTAAAGTTTTTGCTATCACCGCCTGAAGGCCATAAAACCACACTTGCCCCACAGCGGTTAATCCAGTTACCGTCGACTGTAGCGAATGAGATACACCTAACATATTGGATCAAGTTCCCTACAGATTTTGACTTCAATAGCCATGGATCCCTACCAGGGATATCTGGATCGCTCCCCAACAAAGACGCAACATTTTTCACCAACGTAAGCTGGTCAGAAAATGGAAAGATCGCTTTTATGATCAGAGGCTACAAGAACAATAAGACAGTCTCATCCTTGCCTCATTTCATTCAGTGGGATTTCGGCGGATTTCAGAAACGATTTACTCCGGGAAAGTGGCATGAGATTAGAATACGTCAAGTACTAAATACACCCGGACATAGAAACGGAGTCATCCAAGGCTGGTTAGATGGAGTGCTAGCATGTAGCGACACGCTTAACTCGGGCGTAAGGGATACAGCCAATGAGAAGCTTCAGATAAGATATATAGATTTATCTTCAGAAACCACCTCTACAAGCAACTCGTCCAACAGTAACAATGTGAACAGCGAGTATATTCTTTTTGACGACATCACCGTGTCTGATAGTATTTAAAAAATATACAAAAATAATCGAATAACAGTTTTTAGAATGCTTGCCACTCAATAGTCACATGAACTGTAACGCGCTCCACATTGGTTCGATATATATCTTTAAAAGCTATTCAGCAATACATCCAGAATACTTTCAATCATAGTGGAACCCTGGTTACGAAAGCCTAACCAAGGCTCCTATTAGCAAGTAACTACAGTTAATCAATTAATATAGAGGGCAACCAAGTTGATAAACTTGGGACGCAAATAATGATTAAAAGTGCCACAAACATAGCTACGTAGAGGGGAAGCAGCGGAGGGATTACCCGCGCTAGCGATGTTTTCCCAATACTGCACCCAACAAACAAAACACTGCCGACCGGCGGTGTGCACAGGCCTATTGATAGGTTAAGAATCATTATAATCCCAAAGTGAATCGGCGATATCCCTAGCGCTTCTACAATGGGTAGGAAAATAGGTGTAAAGATTAGGACCGCCGGTGTCATATCCAAGAAAGTGCCCACCATAAGCAGCAGTATATTAATCATTAGCAATACGATAATCGGGTTATTGCTAAAGCTTAAAAAGTAATCGCTTATTGATTGCGGAATATTCTCATAAGACAATACCCACGACATGGCGGAAGAGGCTGCAATAAGCAACATCACAATGGCTGTGGTGCATACAGATTTATTTAATACCTGCGTCAGCTCTTCAAACTTCACTTCTTTATAAATAAACGTTGAAAGCACGAAAGAGTAGAGAACTGCAATAGCACCCGCCTCTGTGGGCGTAAAGTAACCAGAAACTATCCCTCCAATAACCAAAAAAACCAGAAATAAGCTTGGTAATGCATCCAGCGTCTTTTTCATCACTTGCCCAGACTGCTTCTGGGTAGGCACGCCAAAACCCTTTATTTTGGCGTAAATGCCACTCGCAATCATTAAACAGAGGGCTACAAGAATTCCGGGAAGGTAACCTGCCAAAAACAAGGCTGCAATAGATACACCGCCACTGGCCAGTGAATAGACAATCAATATATTGCTCGGAGGAATCAACATTCCAGTAGTGGAAGCCGTTACCGTCACCGCAGTAGAAAATTCTCGGCTATAACGATCTTTCTCCATCTCCGGAATCACAAAGCCGCCTATCGCAGACGTTGCAGCGACAGCTGAGCCCGATATTGCACCGAACAGGGTACAAGAAAGAATGTTTACAAATGCCAACCCGCCGGGCAATCGCATCACCAAGATTTTGGCAAACTCAATCAATCGATGCGCAATTCCACCCTGCCCCATCAAGAACCCCGACAAGATGAAGAACGGGATAGCCAAGAGCGCAAAGCTATCAACACCAGCCGACATGCGTTGCGCCATGGTTGTGGTTGTCGAGATAAAATCGAGACTAAAGAGCAACGCAAAAAAACCGGATAATGCAATAGATACACCGATAGGAACATTTAGCAGCAGTAGCGCGATAAAGCTGGCAATAAGAATTACAACTGAAATATCCATAGCACTTCCATTAAATATTATTCGAATAGTTTTTGTAGAACTCGGCAGTAAATAACACGAACAGTAAGCCGCTCATAGGTATCACAAGATAAACAAGACTAATGGATAGCCCCAAGGACGCAGAAGTCTGTTCTAAATCCCATGCAAGATACGCTAAACAGCTACCCCCCACGAAAAGAATGCATGTACTAAAAACGGTTACAAATATAAGAACCAGACTCACGATTCTGTTCTTAACGTTATCCGAAAACTTATTTACAAAGTAATCGAGCCCTAAGTGAGCGCCTTTGCGATAAGCGTGAGCCGCCCCCAGGAAGGCAATCCATATAAGAAAGAACCGTGCTAACTCTTCGGTAAAGGAGCTCGGGTTACTAGTAAAGAACCTGGTAACTACTTGCCAAGTAACATCCAGCACCAAACCGATCATTAAAAAGCTGGTAAAAACCTCTAACACGTAATCAATACGATTACATACCTTAGTTAGTGTCATTAGTGAACCTCTCTAATCTTGTTGTACAGCTCACCTAGATCAGAGCTTTTTATCTGTTCGTGAATTGGTCTTACACTCTCCAGAAATTGACTTTTATCCGCCTCGAAAACCGTGACCCCTGCCGTCTTAACTTCAGCTAGAGATTCCTGACTAACTTTTTCCCACAACTTACGCTCAAAAGCGACCGAGTCGTCCATGGCTTTATTGACCCATTTTCGCTGCTGATCATTCAACAGATCCCACGTTTTGGTTCCCGTGATGACAACATCGGGAATCGAAGTGTGCTCATCTAGAATCAGGTATTTAGCCACCTCATAATGCTTAGACAGATAGAAACTGGGGAGATTGTTCTCGGCACCATCGACCACGCCTTGCTGTAACGATGTGTACAACTCACCCCAGGATATGGGTGTAGGTGCGCCGCCCATCGCTTTTACCATGGCGACGGCAGAGGGGCTGTTCATAACCCGGATTTTCATGCCTTGGAGATCTTTGGGAGAACTGACAGCGCGCTTTGTGGTGTAAAAGCTCCGGCTACCGGCATCATAGTAACCTAAGCCTCTAATACGGTAAGGCTCACCGGCCTTCATTAACTCTTCCCCGATACTTCCATTCAACACGGCCCATAGATGATCACTACTGCGAAACAGGTAAGGCGTGCTGAATATCCTCATCTTAGGGATAAATGGCTCTAGCGAGCTAGCAGAAACCTTGGTCAAATCAACACTACCAATCTGGATCAGCTCAATCAGTTCCCGTTCGCTTCCAAGCTGCCCCGATGGATATATTTTGACTCTCATTTCACCGTCAGAATAGTCTTCTAAACGTTCGGCAAAGTGAACCATTGACAAGTGCACGGGGTGCTTCGCATCCAACCCATGCGCAAGTTTCAAAATCTTTACATCCTGACTTATGCCGCAGGACGATAGGACTAATGAAAATAGAGATAGAATTACGAGTCTTATCATTATATCAATCTCATTACTATTGAATTTTTCGCGCTACAATTGCACCTGGGTGCTGAATAACATGAGCGGCACATTCCTGACCCAAGGCTATCGCTTGCGCGACATTGCAATTATCAGCCTTTGCCGCAAGGTATGCACCATTAAACGAATCTCCCGCAGAGGTGGTATCGACAGGGGAAACTACCTTGGTCAATGGGTAGTGCGATAGTTTGCCGTCTATTAGCGCAAAGCAGCCATTTTTACCATCCTTGATAATGACTTCTTTCACATCCAATTGCCGGTAATGATCTACGCAATCTTCAAGAGTTTGATGTCCATATAATTCTTTTTCATCATCCAAGCTTGGCAATGCTATATCGACTAATTTAAGGAACGAAGCAATAGTAGTTTTTGCCTGAGATTCAGAACACCACCCCTTAGGCCTATAATTAGTATCAAATGCAACTACGCCTCCGCGCTCGCGGAAACGATTAACAAATTCAGCGATTTGCGTTCGATCTGTGTCGTCGAACAGAGAGAGCGTTATTCCGCTTAGATATAAATAATCAAATTCAAAAAGGCTGGCCAGAGCATCTGGGTGATCCTTTATTATTGATCTCACGGGAGCATTATCACGCCAGTACTCGAAACTACGCTCTCCCTCATCATCCGTGTCGATAATGTACAAACCTGGGACCTTTCCCTCGCAGCGCAGCACCAAGTTTGTTTTAACTCCCTCTGAGCGCCAAGCATCTACCAGATAGTCACTGTACCCGTCATCTCCCAAGGCTGTGTAGTAGGTTACATCGGCGCCAGCACGAGCCATGTATACAGCACTGTTAAGCGTATCGCCGCCATACCCCAAGTGATAACTCTGATTTACAGTTTTTGTCAGTTCCAACATGCATTCGCCGAATGCCACTATTTTATTCTTCATCCAATCTTCCACAATGGCGCTTATTCATCACATTATTGGTAATACCACCTTACCATGATACGATACTCGCAACTTCCGATAAAAACAAGGTTAAACAAGCGTTGAAACCGGTTAATCTTCTCGTTAACTTAGGTTAAGATATAGGGTCCCTAGTGGCTTGACCTTTTGATAGCCATCTTGCAGAGAGCTCACCTCATATCGTTACAAGCCCAATGAATCAGCAGGTTAAATACAGTGGAATTTCAAACAATTAAAGCAGAACGTTTATACATTAAGGTCGCGGAACAGCTTTCTAGCTTAGTTAAGGATGGCACCCTCAAGCCCGGAGATAAATTTCCAGCCGAACGTGATCTTGCAGAAAGACTAGGCGTCAGCCGTCCGACAATACGCGAGGCCATGATTGCGATGGAGCTGTCCGGTATTATCGAAATTCGTACCGGATCCGGAATATACGTATGCGACACAAAACCTAGACTCGATACCGGGGATAAAGGGGTCGGCCCGTTTGAAATCCTGGAGATTCGATATATTCTCGAAGCTGAAGCCTGCGCCCTCGCAGCCGCGCGTATCACCGACGAAGATATCGCTAAACTTAAAGCGGCTCTACAAGATATGGCCGAAGAAGAGAAACATGAAGACGCGTCTGAAAAAGCCGACTGGACCTTTCATAAAATCATCGCAGACGCCAGCCAAAACAGTGCTATTTCAGCCGTTGTTGACTGGCTATGGAAGCTGCGCAATGAATCCGAGCTAAGCACGGCGTTCCTGGAGCGTTTGCGCAAAGAAGGGGTCCATCCCTCTATTGATGATCACAAACGCATTATAGAAGCCCTGGAGCAGCGTAACCCTGAGAAAGCTCGCAACGCCATGCGTATTCACATCGACAATGCCTCTGAAGCGGCGGCCACTTACTTCGGCCGCCCAAGCTAAAGCTTACCTACCTATCACCGCTCCTTAGCGAGCGGTGATATTAGCCAATACATCGACCACCCCCTGTGACTGCAAACTCTGGTAATACTCAAATACCATTGACTCAAACACATCGTCTTGTTGCAAAGACTCGGGGAAGACACCACTTTGCAACATCATAGTACTTACCAACTGTGCAGAATCTTTTGAGTTAGCCCTAATAATCCCTTCTAGCGTCCCCAGGTTCGGGTCACTCACCGAATAAGAACCACCCACGGTATAACCCACTAAATATTGCAGCCACGCCGCCACCGCCAAGGCTATACACTGTGGCGCTATGCTCTTCTGCCGAAGGTCATACGCAGAAAATAACAAACGCTGTGGCAATTTTAACGATCCGTCAGTCGCCACTTGGGCATTGCGATAAGGAACGTATTTATTTTTAAACCGCTCGATAACAGCGCGACTGTACTGATCAATATCAATTCCAGATGGCACTTGAAGAGACTGGCTTTGTTCTGAAGCCATTAAGCGCGCAATAAAAGCTTCCACCTCGGGACGCGAGATGGTTTGGTGGATAAACTCATCTCCCAATAGTGAACCGATATACGCTAGCGCCGAGTGACAGCCGTTAAGCATCCGTAATTTTAGCTTTTCGTAGGCCGCCACATCTTCCACCAAGAGCGCACCGGCCTCTTCCCAAGCGGGCCGAGAGGACAGAAAATTATCCTCTATTACCCACTGTTTGTAGGGTTCACACAACAATGCCCCCGCATCATGCAAACCGATGTCTTCGGATATTTCTTGCACTACCTGTTCTGTTGCAGCGGGAACAATACGATCCACCATGGTCGAACAAAAACGTACATTGTCGTCAAGCCAGCTGCGCAGATCGGCTTGCAGGGTATCGGCAAAATCCTTAACAACATTTTGCAGAATCTCACCATTGTTGGGCAGGTTGTCGCAGCTCACAATAGTGATACCCGCTAACCCGGCCTCTTTGCGGGCAAGCAGTGCACGGGCCAAATAGGCCGGCAAGCTAGTGCAAGAGCCTGACTCAATATCCGCTGCCACAGCTTTGTTAGCCGTATCCAAACGCTGACTCGCCTGGCAATAGCCTTTTTCGGTCACAGTGACAGTCACTATTTTGGTCGTCTCGTCAGCGATCTGATCAATGACTGCCTGGGCATTTTCACTGCCCACCAATATATCTTCCAGACAACTAATACAGCGCAAATTATCTTCGTTTAACGAGCGCTCTTTAATGGTGTACAAATAATCTTGCGGCTTGAGGGTATCTCTTACCCCCGGGCTGCGCAGACTTACACCCACAATAGACCAGTAGTCTTGGGTTTCATCGTTAGCAATTTGCGTATAAAGAGCCTGATGGGCCCGGCTAAACGCCCCAATGCCAATATGTACAATTTTGTTATCAGAGCGATTGCCCATTGAAGCTGGCTGGCCGAGAGCGGCTTTTGCCTGCGAGAGATTCGCCTTATTTAAACGCGGTTGAGAAATCATAAATGGTAGGCCTTCTTCGCAAGGTTGTAGGTTAAATCAACAGCCACCTCTTGGGCATCGTTTAGGCTTAAACGCCCGGTATTGACCAAACCGGCCAGATACGCACAGTCGCAACGCCGCGCTACATCGTGCCGCGCCGGGATAGACAAGAACGCCCGGGTGTCGTCGTTAAAGCCAACCGTGTTGTAAAAGCCAGCGGTTTCGGTCATCTGCTCACGAAACCGCTTCATACCCTCGGGACTATCGTGAAACCACCAGGCAGGCCCGGCTTTTAGGCTTGGATAATGCCCGACTAACGGTGCAATCTCGCGTGAATAATTCGTTTCATCCAGTGTAAACAGGATGATTTCCAGATCTTTACTATTGCCCAAACGACTGAGAAGCGGCCGGAGATTCTCGACAAACTCAGCCCTAAGTGGAATATCGGCCCCTTTGTCCCGACCAAAATTCTCGAACAAGCTTTGGTTGTGATTGCGATAACTGCCTGGGTGAATTTGCATCACCAGGCCATCGTCGATGCTCATTTTTGCCATTTCGGTGAGCATTTGCGCCCGGAAAAGCTCTGCCTCGTCGCGACTGCAGCCCCCAGCGCGGACAGTTTGGTACAGCTTGGCTGCTTCCGCTTCAGATAAATCCGCCGTGGCCGGCGTGGGGTGACCGTGATCTGAAGAGGTCGCACCATGCTGTTTGAAAAACTCGCGCCTTTGCCGCAGTGCGTTCAGGTACCCTGTAAAACTGCTGACATCTTCCGATGTCAGCTTGCCCAAAGTGTCGACATTATCGTTAAACCCGCCGTGGTCCGGGTCCACCACATTATCCGGCCTAAAGGCCGTAATTACTCGGCCCTGCCAATCCGACTCCATAATCTTGCGATGGTGCGCCAAATCGTCCAAGGGAGACTCGGTAGTTGCCAAAACTTCTATATTAAAGCGCTCAAACAACTGTCGCGGGCGGTAATCATCCTGCTTTAAGGCATTCTCGATGGTGTCATAGTAGTGATCTGCCGTTTCGGGTGATAGCACGCTATCCAGCGAGAAGACGTTCTTAAATACATAGTCGAGCCAAGTGCGGCTGGGTGTGGCACGGAACAGGTAATAGTGTTTGGCAAACAAGCGCCAGGCATCGCGGGGGTCCACCTGTGACGCCTCGGGGTTTACGCGGTTTTTTAAGCCTAAGTCCGAAAGTTCAACGCCCTGGCTGTAGAGCATACGAAATACATAGTGGTCGGGCTTAATCAACAATTCGGTAGGGTTGGGAAAACACTCGTTGTCGGCAAACCATGATGGATCCGTATGACCGTGAGGACTGATGATTGGCAGCTTTTTTACGCTGTCATAAAGTTCACGGGCGATTGTTCGCTCTCGGGAATCTGAGGGAAACAAACGGTTTTCATCAAGTTGTAGGGGTATATTCACGGGTGACTCCAGATATATAAGCTTAAAGCAATACCTTCGGGCGTCCGCCTGTGGTAATGCCACTTTGCCAATATATCGATTTCGAGATTAGGTTTCAAGATTACTTATTCCACCCACTGCAGCGCGACAGACGCGCCAGATTTTTGATCATCTAAAGCGCTCATTTTCTGTCTACTCCAGCGATATAGTCTCATCAACCATATTATTGGTAGGGTTGTCATACCAATTTAGATCAACTATCATCCTGTCCAAGCTATTAATAGGCTTCTTAACAGCCTTCATAAAATTCAACGAATAGGTTTATTAAATGAATGCAATCACCAACCCGTCTGGGGGCCGCCGTTCATTGATTATCGCCAATTGGAAGCTCAATGGCGGCATTGACCTAATGTGTACTTCTATTGCCACCCTGGTGGGAAAAGAATTTGATACGGACATTGCAGTTTGTCCGCCCTATATCTATATACGCGACATGCTTAGCCTGCTTCACCATTCTGAAGTTCAGATTGGTAGCCAGAATGTCAGTAAATTTGAATCGGGTGCCTATACCGGTGAAACCTCTGCGGAAATGCTCAAGAAAGTTGGCTGCAGCCTTTGCTTAATAGGCCACAGTGAGCGAAGACAAATGTTTCGCGAAAACAATATCAGCTGCAATATCAAGGTTAAAAATGCACTAATCCATGGCCTAGTGCCTGTTTTGTGTATAGGGGAAAACGCTGAGGAAAAAGAAGCAGGCATCACCAAAGATATTATCTTTCGCCAGATCGACGAAGGCTTAAAGGAAATTCAGGACTACGAGGGCGATGTATGTATTGCCTACGAACCTGTTTGGGCCATCGGCAGTGGAAAATCTGCTGATCCCGAGCTAGCACAAGAAGTACATCAATTTATTCGAAAGTGCCTGAAAGAGAAATACGGTGCGGGCTTTGCGCAAAAAAACCGGATTTTATATGGCGGCAGCGTAAGCCGTAAGAATGCGTGCGAACTACTAGAAAAGCCCGATATAGACGGCTTGCTTGTGGGTGGCGCCAGCCTAGATCCAGAACATTTTCTGCAAATATGCACGCAATGCGAACTAAATTAACAGTGGAGAAAGCATGACAAACTCATTAAATAACATATCTCCAGGTGTGGTAAGCGGAAGCGACGCCGAAATTATCTATGATCATGCCCTTGAGAATGGCTACGCTCTTCCGGCCGTTAATGTTGTAGGAACAAATTCTGTTAACGCCGTCTTGGAATGCGCCAAGCGGATTCGCTCACCGGTGGTAATTCAGCTATCAAATGGCGGAGCGGCCTTTTTCATTGGCAAAGGATTAAGTGATGATCCGATAGAAAACTCTATACAAGGTTCTATCGCGGCCGCTCATTATATAGACGTAGCCGCTAAGTCCTATGGCGTACCGGTTATTCTTCATACCGATCACGCAGCCAAAAAATTACTACCGTGGATCGACGGTCTTTTGCACGCCAATGAGAGCCACTTATCAAAGTCCGGCCGGACGCTTTTTAGCTCACACATGCTCGACCTTTCAGAAGAGCCATTATCGGATAATATCGAGACTTCTGCACAATACTACAAAAAGCTTAACGACCTGGGAATGGGAATTGAAATTGAGCTAGGCTGCACAGGCGGTGAAGAAGATGGGGTTGATAATAGCGATATCGATAGCAGCCAACTATACACTCAGCCCGAGGAAGTCGCGCAAGCGTTCACAGAGCTATCAAAGATTGGTTCGAACTTTAATATTGCCGCTGCGTTTGGGAATGTTCATGGCGTGTACAAGCCAGGTAATGTACAGCTGCGCCCGGACATTCTTAAAAATTCCCGAGATCATCTAAGGGCTCACCTTTCAGGAAACAGCGACCACCCCTTGCGCTTTGTGTTCCATGGCGGTTCAGGTTCATCCATCGAGGATATTCACAATGCTATCAGTTATGGCGTAGTGAAAATGAACATAGACACTGATACACAATGGGCCAGCTGGAAAGGTGTATTGGACTATTACGCCGATAAATATGAATACCTTCAGTCCCAAATCGGCAACCCGGACGGCCAGGACAAGCCCAATAAGAAACATTATGACCCTCGTGTATGGTTAAGAAAGGCAGAGGTATCAATGGTCGAACGGCTCAAAACCTCGTTCTCTGATCTGAAGTGTGTTAACCGCTATGAATGATTCAAACCGGAACAAGACCTTCTCGCAATTCCTCCTAAGGAAGTCGATCGACCCGGGATTAGGAGGTGTCGTCAATGACATATTGTCAGCCTGTATCGATATTGCCAATACTCTATCCAAATCGCCAATAGAGGGATTAACGGGAAGCTCAGATAAATCTAACAGCTCTGGCGAGACACAAAAAACTCTAGACCTTCTGTGCAACCAGATTCTTCGGGACCAGCTACGCCATAATCAGTCTGTCAAGCATTTCGCTTCCGAAGAACAGAATAATGCAATAAACGTCAACGAAAGTGGGGCGTTTTCGGTTGCCTTTGATCCACTCGATGGCTCAACCAACATTGATATTAACGGCTCTGTAGGGACAATATTCTCAATTCTTCCTGCCCTTTCTTCATCTAGTCCAGAGGAGTCTTTTCTCCAACCCGGATCCAATCAGCTATGCGCCGGCTATGTGATATACGGTCCCGCCACTCAGCTGGTCATCACATTTGGAAAGGGTACTTATATTTTTACACTAGATGTAGAAAAAGAGGTCTTTGTTCTTACCGAAGAAGGCGTGCGCGTTCCATACGAAACGTCTGAGTTTTCAATCAACATGGCCAATGCTAGAAGCTGGAACAAAGAATTTGGCAACTATATAGACCACCTATTAGATGGAAAATGTGGCCCCAGGCAGAAAAACTACAATATGCGATGGAGCGGCGCCATGGTGGCCGACATTCATCGAGTAGTATCTCGTGGTGGAATTTTTCTTTATCCTTCGGATAAAAGAAAGGGTATGCAATCAGGAAAACTCAGGTTAATTTATGAGGCTAACCCCATAGCATTGATACTTTATAACTGCGGCGCAAGCGCTTTTAATGAATCAAACTCCATTCTAAGTGTGACACCTAGCCGGCTGCATCAAAGGACCCCTGTCATAGCAGGATCTACCAAAGAAGTGTATACCTGCCTAAACTACATACAGGACGAAAGCACCGAACGACTCTCTGAATATTTACAGGCTAGTTTATGTCATGACTGACATAAACTAGGTCAATAAAAGCTTACTCTATGCGATCATAGTCGATTATGAGGTACCCTAGAGTAAGCTTTTCAAGCAATAACCGCGCTAAGCAACTCTCATAGATTAGAATATTGCACTTAACAATATCCAGCCCCCTGAAACATTTTTATATTTGAAAGTATCGAGAACGTAAACCCTTATATTTACCCCATCAGCTGGGGGGAAATATACTAGCTTACCGTTCTTAACGAGAGCTTTAATAATCATTCCTCTTCGCTCCCCCAACGAATATGTACATCTTTTCCTGTATGCTATTCTCGACATGAATAATTAGTAATACTGAGATCACATTTTCATATTTAATAATTTCGAAAGACACGCGAACTGATTAGCAGGATGACTAAAATGATTATCAACCCAATACTCAAGGGATTTAATCCAGACCCATCTATTTGCCGTGTTGGAAATGACTATTACATTGCGACATCTACATTTGAGTGGTTTCCGGGCGTACAAATACATCATTCCCGTGATCTAGCCAACTGGACATTGATTACCCATCCGTTAAACCAAACCGATTGGTTGGACATGAGAGGCCACCCCAACTCTTGTGGTATTTGGGCACCCTGTTTATCTTATTCAAATGGCGTATTTTATTTAGTTTACACCGATGTACGAGACTATCAGACCGATTATCAAAGCAGAAAGAACTACTTGATCACTAGCCGCGACATCATGGGCCCCTGGTCAAACCCCATATTTTTAAATAGCAGCGGCTTTGACCCATCTCTTTTTCATGATAACGACGGTCGAAAATGGCTTTTGAATGTTCTCTGGGACCATCGTCCAGAACCTAGCATTAACCATCACCGGGCTGCAAAATTTTTCTCAGGCATAATAGCTCAAGAGTTTGACTCTAACAAAGAAGGCTTGGTCGGCCCGATTCATAATATTTTTGAAGGTTCCGAACTTGGCTTGGTTGAGGGGTCTCACTTATACAGAATCAACGACTATTATTATCTTCTCACAGCAGAGGGCGGAACCTTTGCCCACCACGCATCGCTCTTTGCGCGAAGTAAAAACTTATTAGGACCTTACGAAATAGACCCTCAAATGCATTTTCTAACCAGTGCAGGTCATCACACAAACGAACTTCAACGAGCAGGACATGGAGATTTAGTTACCTTACCCAATGGAGACCATTACTTCGTTCATCTGGCATCGCGCCCCTTACCTAATCGAGGTCGAAGCGTACTTGGTCGCGAGACCGCTATCCAAAAGGTTAGCTTTTCTGATTGTGGATGGCCTAGGTTATCTCACGGCCAGAAAAATCCACTCTTAGAGACTCATAATAGTCTTGGCTTTGATTCGACATTGGAATTCCAAAAGGAACACTTTGACTTTTCTACCGATAAGCTGACGATTCACTACCAGAGTCCACGGTTTCCTCTCCTGGAACCAATACTATCGTATAGTGCACGTCCAGGATATCTAAGGCTAAAAGGCCAAGAGCCTCCTACAAGCCTCTACGAACAAAGTCTTCTCGCAAGACGTCAACAAGCTTTTTGCTTTACAGCAGAAACAACTTTTGACTTTAACCCTACGAGCTTCCAGCAAATGGCTGGTCTGATGAGTTTTTATAACACACAGAAGTTCATCTATTTATGCCTTACTCATGACGAGTCTTTGGGACGTGTCATTGAGATTGTCATGGCCACAATGGAAGGGAAGATGCACTACCCTCTAGGCCAAAGGATATCTTTGCCGAAGGGCCAGATACGCCTGAAAATACAAGTGGAATGGGATCAATGGAGAGGATTTTGGGCCACCGAGTCTGGCAACTGGAATTCACTTGGCGGATACATTGATTACAGCGGTCTAGCCGACGAAGTTGGAGCAGAGCATTTTACCGGAGCTTTTGTAGGTATGGCATGCCATGATTTGTCGGGTCAATTTATAAACGCTGACTTCCAATCCTTCAGTTATAATGAATATAACTCTAACCAATAGAATTTTGGCTCATACCAATTTTACAACATCGATCACTATGAACATTGTACCGGTTAGCGAGCTGGCGGTTGAGGGCGTGGTGATAGCACTCTTTTAGTTAACTGATTTAGGAACTGATACAAAAATGACGCAAGAATCTTCATTTAACTGAGACGGAAACGATAAATTCCTTATAAATCAAAGGGAAGCGAGCCCCGCCAGCTCCTACCAAGTGATATCTAAACTGATATAAGATGCGCTTACTTTGACGCTCTCCTTTGGTGAGAAGCCAATACTGGCGCTATAATAAAAAGCGCGACGGATATATTGCTTTGTACTTGCTTAGCCAGAAAACCTTGCCATTGCTGCTTGCTAATTCGTACATTCATATATACCGCTCCTTTAGTGTAAACGGTTGGATGAGTAACAGATTGCGAATTACGTTTGGGTGTGGCTGGCAAGGCACCAACCGTTTAATACCATTTTTTATGGTCTCAAAATGAGTGACTAAAGCTGCAAAAAAGTGGTGGAAGCCTATCTGGCCGGAGAACTAAAAGAACGGTCGTACGATCCCATGTACCCCCTCTGAACTTCGCCAGAACACTAAACTCCATATCACTACTATAATACCCATGACACTGAAAATTTTGGGTAAGTGCGTCACCCTTAACTTACTCTCGCTCCCAAAAGTCGAAATGCCATATGTCGTATTACCAAAAACGACTTAATTAGCGAATATCTGGAGGCTCTTATGGCATCAGACATCAAGACAAACACATCTCAAGATGCAGCAGGCCGTCTCGCAAGAGCACGTCAGTTGATCGGCCAGACTGGTTTTTTACAAGACATTACTCATCTCAAAAAAGTAAGCCGAACTGGGCTCCATGAGATGGCTTTTTTTGAGTGTGGCCCCAAGGTTATTAGCGAACATAACCAGGATACTGCAGTGCTTCTGGATGTTGACGATTACAACACTCTTTTGAAGCTGAAGGAGAGCTATACGGAATTGCTTTCCGCCATAGAGGCGCAGATGGTCGCGAACTTAAGAAACAATTTTGACAAGCTCTTTGCGCGGCTTTCCTCGCCCGAAAACAGCGTTAAAGTCCGTACCACCTTTAACGCCACCGACGATGAACTTAATAATTCGTTCCAACCAGGGGGTACAGAGCATTGATCCAGATGGTTGGCGAACCCATGCGCCACATTCAGCGTGTTCTTCATCACCCATAGCCCCCTCTCTACTTTAAGCTATTATCGGGAGATGCCTAGGCGGTATTGAATGGGGCCTTTGTAGGCACGGCTGGTCAGCACGGTGTCTATCGGATCGTTAAACATGGCGAACTTTTGGTTAGGCGGCTCGACTGACCAGTCTGGGTGGAGCCACCAGCGCATAGGGGCCAGATCGTAGCCACCTTCGTGGGCGAAGATTACCGGTACCGGCTCGGTCGGCGCCAGGTTGTTATGGGTAGGCAGTTGGTCATGCCCCAAGTCCAACACCCTGAGCATATCCGCCGCCCCTGGCGTCTGATCCACAAATATTCGCCCGCACATGTAAAACCCCTTGACGCTGTCTGAGCCTTTGCCGATATACTGTATATATTTACAGTATTGGTCACTATGAAGATTATACCGGTTAGAGAGCCGCTAAGCCGCTTGCCCCTGCACCTGTTTACCCATCGTGTACGAGCGGGCTTCCCGAGTCCAGCGGACGACTACATTGAGCAGCCGCTGGATTTGAACGAGCACCTGATTCGCCACCCGGCGGCTACCTACTACGCCCGGGCCCAGGGGGACTCGATGCTTCAGCTGGGTATTTACGACGGCGATCTGCTAGTGGTGGACCGATCACTGGAGCCGCACCACGGCGATGTCGTGATTGCGGCGGTTAACGGCGAGCTGACCTGTAAGGTATTGGATAAGCGCCGAGGGCGTCTGCTGTCCGGCAATGATGACTTCCCCCCCATTCCCTGCACCGGCGACACTGAGCTGGTGGTTGAGGGGGTTGTGATTGCGTCCATTAGGTACCACCGTGTTTGCGCTGGTTGATTGCAACAGCTTTTACGCCAGTTGCGAGCAAGTCTTCCGGCCGGACCTGCGAGGCCGCCCCGTGGTGGTATTAAGCAATAACGATGGTTTTATCGTCGCCCGGGCTAAAGCACTGGGCATACCCGACCTGGAGCCCGTATGGATGGTGGAACATTTGCTACGCAAACACGGGGTAGCTGTCTTTAGCAGTAATTATCCCTTGTACGGCGATTTATCCAGTCGCGTCGTGACAACCTTGCGCCTGTACGCCGCCGAGATAGAGGTGTACAGCATTGATGAAGTTTTTGTACGCCCCTGGGCCGCTGACGGTGATTTAAAGGGACTGGGGCACACGATGAAGAACGCCGTATGGCGCGATGTGCGCATTCCAGTAGGTGTGGGCATGGCCAGCAGCAAAACCCTGGCAAAGCTGGCCAACCGCGCTGCCAAGAAGGTGCCCGCGCTAGAGCATGTGTGCGTGGTGAGCAACGAAACGCAGCGACAGTGGCTGCTTAAACGCGCCGATATTGAAGACATTTGGGGTGTGGGGCGAAGACTGGGCAAGGAACTACGGTACTTGGGTATTAACACCGCCTGGGAGCTTTCACGGGCCGACGTAAAGTGGCTGCGCAAGCGGTTCTCAGTCTGCCTGGAGCGAACGATAGAGGAGCTAAACGGTATTAGCTGCCTGGAGCTTGAAGAAGCACCACCAGCCAAAAAGCAGATTTACTGCACCCGTTCATTTGGCGAAAAAGCCACAACCTTGCCGCCGGTACTCCAGGCCACCGCTTTGTACGCTACCCGGGCGGCGGTAAAGCTGCGAAAGCAAAAGCATTTGGTGAAGCTCATCCATGTTTTTTGCAGACTTCGCCCTTTGATAAAAACCACTACGCCCGCAGCTGTACTATACAGCTACCCCATCCGACGGATGACACGCGGCTAATCGTGGCCGCCGCCCAACGCGGAGCCAAGCACCTGTTTAAAGAGGGGTATCAGTTTCTAAAGTCTGGCGTGGGCCTGGTGGACATCGTCGATAAAACCTACCTTCAATCAGACATGTTTACTCCGGCGCAGCCACCCAAGGCCGATGCGCTGATGAGTGTAATGGACAGCATTAACGCAAAATACGGAACCGGCAGCGTGCACACAGCAGCCGAGGGCGTAAAGAAGAAATGGGCTATGCGACAGAGCTACCGCTCGCCTAGCTATACGACTAGCTGGAATGCACTACCAAAGATTCAATGTTAATGTAAACGCCGTCATCTGATTAACACATTACTTTCCTAGCAGAGGTAACGTTATCTAGATAATTCAGAAAACACTTGAGAAAAGCCATGAAAATTCAACTGTTAAGCGACCTACACTTGGAGTTCGAAGCGTTTGACTATGAGCCCACTGATTGTGATGTTGTGGTACTTGCAGGTGACATTCACATAAAAGACAGAGGCATAAAGTGGGCGCTAGAAGTGATCCAAGATAAACCTGTTATCTATGTGCTGGGTAATCACGAGTTTTATGGAAAAGCTTATCCCAAGCATATTGATGACATGCGTGAGATATGCAAGGGGACCAATATTCATCTCCTTGAAAATGAAAGTATAGAAATTGATGGGGTCAATTTTCTTGGCTGTACGCTCTGGACCGACTTTGCAATTTATGGCGACCCGAGATTAGCGGGGGCCCAATGCCAGCAACTGATGAACGACTTTCGCAAGATAAGAGTTTCACCAAGATACAGCAAGTTGCGATCAATTGACGCAGCACTGATACACCGTGAGTCACTCGAATGGCTTGGCAAACAATTGCAATCAAGTGAAGCTACTAAGAGTGTGGTAGTTACTCATCACGCCCCATCAGAAAATTCCGTCGCAGACCTGCACCGGGGTGATATCGTAACGTCGGCTTATGCTTCTGACCTGGAGAAGTTCATACATCAGCACAACCCAGACCTATGGGTTCACGGGCATATGCATAACACTTCATCGTACAACATTGGCAACTGTAAAGTGATTTGTAACCCACGGGGTTATCCGGAAGAGAGAAACCCGGACTTTGATTCGAGATTGGTTCTAGAGGTATAACGGCAGGATCCAAAATCGAAAACCGTCTCTGTACCCCCCTGCGCAGCCTAACGTATTCTGAACACCCATAAATACTGGCATTATGAGTGGCGCCAGATTATAAGTCATCTACCACAGGATATCTCTCGGAAAAATATTTACGAACCGATTCCCAATCAGGAAACCGTTCCGATCCAAAGTGAATGAGCTCTCCTTCAAATTGATCCTGCCCTTTGCCCTTTACATTATCATCAATCAAATAATGTCCCTTATTAAGGTTTTTATGGGGCGTGATAATCAGCTGATTTACGGCTTCAAAGCCCAAGTACTGCTCGACCCAAATTCGTTTTTCACTGTAACAGTGTGGATTTTTAATCGAGGGTGAGGTCAAAATATAAACCGAAAAATGGGGATGGTTGTCCAGCCATGCGTAGGTTTCAATCGCACTAGGCATTGGACTCAAGCTCTGGTAAAGGCCGGGTTGACTCTGTGGGTACTTTAAGTCTGGGTATTTTTCCTGATGAGCTTTATACCCTGCATTGTAATCGCAGAGCACATGATCCATATCAATGTATACAATCTTGTTCTCATTCAATGGTTTCATAGACATCATTTGTCTTTACCTGCCATACGTTTCCGATTCAGCATGCAGCCTTAATCGAGACAAAACCAGATGCAATCTCGCCTAGGAGAATCCTTCGATGGTGACGAAGCCGAATCGCGAAATACATTTATGGAGCTAGAGTTCATCGTCAAAAAGGCTGAAATATGCCAGCACGTGCATATTACCGAAAAGCGGCAGCAGGGAGATCGCTGCCGCTCTTAAGATATCATTACTATACTCTTCATAACCCAAGGCCTTGCAGATTTCATTCGCTTTAACCTCATCGAGTCCTGAAAGGACATTGTTAGCTTCAAGCTCACCCAGATTGACTTGAGACTTACCGCCTGGGACATTTTTCCATATGTTCGGACAGAGGTTGTCGACTAAGTAGCCATTTTCGTGAACCTTAATCAGGCCTACAAGGCCATAATCAATGTACACAAAAAATATCTTTATATCGTCAACAGGATTATTTACTTCTATATCATGATTGTAAAAGTCAGGATCGAAACTTCTCTCGCGTATTAGCGTTGGTTGGTAGCGCTCGTATCCGGCTACGTACTTATCTGCCTTAAAGCAATGCCTTAGTAATTTTTCAAGCTGTCTCTCGCGATATTCATAAGAACCTATTTCCTTTCTAAGCTCGGGTAAGGATCGATCTCCAAGATACTCAAGCTTTTTGAGCATTATGAGTAGCTCCTGGTCACCCTTATAAGCTTCGCTGTACGCCAAAAACTCTTTGACTTGCAATAAATTTTCGGAGCTATAGTAGACGTCTTTTCGATCATCAATGACCACAATCTGATCGATATCATACCCATACTCAGCGTACATTCGTATATCTTTGATGATTCTGCTGCCACGAAAAGTCAGGTCCTCGCGTGTCTTGATGACAGAGAATTCGGCCAGTTCTATGCCGCACAGAGGCAGCACTCGATCAATGTATTCTCTCGTCGCGGTTGTGCAAATAGCCAGGTCATAGCCCATAGCCTGAACCGCAGCAACGAATAGCTGAAGGTGGGGTCTTGGATAGGTTTTAGCTGGCAAGTCATCGAACGGGTGCACACCACCCGACGGGAGTAGCTCAAGGTAACTTTCGGCCGTTAATTTAGACCCACTTGCGAGAGCGATTTCCGCATCGTAGGCATGCGTACTCAGCAAAGTATTATCTACGTCGAGCACCAAAAGTCTTGGCTTTACAACATCATCTGTGGAGTTTTTCTCTTGCTCCGACGAAGCAGACGATGTGTGGAGAGCTTTAATGTCCAATTGGTCGCCAGCCAGGACTTGAAGCTTCTCATTAAGGGGTTCCAGAGTTATGGCCGCAATGGCTAAAACGTCGTCCTCGTCCACTTCGAATCCAATACGCAGGCAGTCACGCTCCAGGTCCAGCGAATCAAAAAAAGGGAAGCGAAACTGGTTTTTTACATGATTATCGCTCAGTAAAGTGCGGCCTTCGGAATACTCACTCCATACTCGAGGGCAAAGATTGGTGACCACTAAGCCCTCGGGAGTGGCGTCTATGGTTCCCACAAGGCCGCATTCTATGTAGACCAAGTACTGCTTGATGGCCTGAGTATCAACTTTGTGGATAAAGTGCTTATCGGCGTAAGGAGAAGTAAGAATTTTAGGCGCAAAAAGGGGAGGCTTATTTAGGTACTTCTCTGCTCTGAAGCTATTCTGAAGAAGCTCATTCAGCTGCTTTTCACGAATCACTTTCGAGTCATCTATCTTAGTGTCCTGACTCACGGCTAACCTCTTGGAGATAATCGGGCAGAAAACGTTTCTTCATCCCCGAAGAGTAGATCAAGCTCATGAAGCTGAGGAAAACACTGCTCTCCATTGACACATGAAAGCTCAAAATTGGCAAAATTGAGATAAGTCAATAGATCACCAATATCACCATCAAAGCGCCCATTTTCGATCGCGGATAAAGTGCTACACTCCAGCCCGGTCTTTTCAGCGAGATCCGAAAGCGTGAAACAATTTTCGTTACGGTATTGTTTGAGAACCACGCCTATTCGAAAAAGCCCCAGATCCATGAACCCACCTCGTTAGTCATCATGTGCACTTTCGATATTGAAAAAGATAAGCTGATTTGTCAAAGCTTTAATCGAATCTTTTCGCTCTTAACACGTTTTGTCAGAATATTGTGACAAAACTGTTAGATGATTGCTGGCTCAGCGCGCTGATTATCAGACACACTTACCTGTATTATCATATTGATTTAAGCTACAAATTATTTTTATCAGATATCGATGGACAGTAGGGTCATTTAGCGATGAATCGAGCAGCGGAAAATATTCTTACACGATGGGGCATATCACCCTCCGATCAAAGGCTGATACTGGGCGTTCCCGAAAGCGAGAACGCATACGAAGAGAAAGGAGAGTACATCATCGCGATCGATGATGCGCTAAAGCGCCTATTCGAAAACCCCAAAAACATCGATCAGTTTATGACCATGAAGAACTACAATCCGCCTTTTTGCGGATTGCGGCCTATCGACTTACTGCTAAGCGGAGATATCAGAGACTTCAAAAAAGCCTGGCTAGCGATCAATGCTGTGGCACGAGGACACTTATAGCCCAAAGAGGGCTTAAGAGTTAGCTTGATAGTGCTCGAGTCACAGGGCAATAGCCGAGCAAGCATTCCCCGGGGCGCCCCTTGAGTTCCTTCGCTCGCTATCATCACGTTTCACTAAGAGAATATTTTCCCGTCATATCCCGAGATCAACGTACAGTCGAACACAAGCCTCTCCGAAACATCACCAATAACTGATGTCATAATGGACGGATTTAGGGTTTGGATTCCGCCAACCCTAACCTATCTTTTCAAGATAACTCGTCCGCATTAGATCGCAGAAAGGGGCAAATCCCATTGATCATTCATTAGGTAAAGAAAAAATTTTAAAAAAAATAAAAATAATTTTTACGCTACTTTCTATACAACTTTTATTAACAAATACAAATATTTTAAATTTCTACAACTTCTAAATCCCTGATTTTTCTAAGGATTCAAAAAACGAGCCGGAAATAATTGGAGGCAACATTTATATAAAAACATGTATATTATTGATTTTATTGATATTTTTCAATATTTTAGACTTGGCAATTCCAAAAACAATCGCTATTCTAAGTTTCGTCGACCACACATATTTTTTACAATGCATCAGATATTTCGGTGACGATAATGGCTAAAAAGTTAAGGGGTGTTTCAGTTGAGCGGCAGCAAAAGTGGTACAAAAATCACGTCGAAAGTTTTATTCGTGAAAGTTATGAGCCTTATTTTCTCGTGCAGGATATACCCTCAAGCGGCATAAAAGTTAAAACTCGTTATTTCTCTGACTCAAACCGTATTGTTCACCTTCTCTCTATGAACGAGATGTTCGCGTATCAGATGATTTCCTGGAATCCTGACATCGTTGAGTGCTATGAGCAGTTCGCTATTCCCATTGAAGAAAGTGTCGCCATTGCGATAGAGCTCGGAGTCAAACACCCGCTGCATTCGGACACGCAGGTTCCTGCAATTCAGACAATCGATTTCGTATGCATCCATAAGGACGGCGAGATGAGTGCCATCGCAGTAAAGGAACATTCTGCTTTGGATAATTTTCGAACCCAGGAAAAGTTAGCCATTCAAGAAGCGTACTGCCAACTAAATGACATTAAGTTCACGATCTTAGACTCAAGCACTTTAAAGAGTCAGCAGTGCGAAAACCTAGAGCGCCTTAGTCGCCATGCGACGTTAGACAAAGAGCAAGAGTTATTTTTCGACGATTGGCTATCAAATTTTGTAGGAATTCTTTCTGATGATCGCCACGAGCGGGTGGCCAATGTTCTAAAAAAATCGGCTGACATGATGGGATTTGAGTACGCACGGGCAGCCAATCTTTTTTACCACGCCATCTGGACCACTAGGCTATCCTTTGAGTGGACGAAGCCACTAGTACTAGAGGCAGCCGCATCTGATTTAAAACTTTTCCCAGCTCATGATTGACTCAAAATCTACCGCACTCAGTCGAGAGTTTCGGCTACAAAAAGTCGTCTCACCTTCTCAGGATCTTGAAGACTTTCCAGAAATCGGAGGGCACAAATTTCGGGAGGCTTATCTTGCCGTTTTTTTGGATTATAAGGCAAATCAGGTTTTTTTGATCAACCTACATAGCACCGCCAAGTTCCCAATATGTGTTCCGTTAGATGAGCTATGCAACGCTATCGACCGATGCGATCTAGAACTTTCGGACTTGGGGTTGGACACCAGGGTCACTCTTCCAGAGGAGCAGCTGCCAGAAGGCTACATAAAGAAAATGAATCTGCGATTTCGAGACATCGAAACATTAGTCCGAGACTTGTCGACGACACTACGTAGTAGCTATGGAGACGGCATTTTTGAAGAGGCAATGAAGCGATCCGGGCGATCCCGTCAGTACATTTATGACACATTCTACTCATACCTGAGAAGCGGCCGCCGCCTCCAAGGGTTAGGCCTTCCGCAAGGAAAGGACGCGAACCGAGTTCCTAAGAAACGCTCAATCCTTGTGAAGCAAGGAGCTCCGAACAAGGACATTGCTCGGGGTAAGATTCTTAACGATTCTGACTATAAGGCGTTTGATGCCGCGAGAAGACTGTACTCGAAAACATCAGGAATGAGCATAAAGAGATCCCTAGAGATCATATGGCGCAAGCGATATTTTAAAACACGCACATCGAACACTTTGATCGAAAAACAGCGTACCGGTGAGAACTATAGTACTGAACTCTTACCTCCTGAAGAGCGGCCGAGCCATGGCCAATACTACTACTGGCTAAAAAAGTATTATGGGGGGTCTATACCGAAGCGAGATAGAAAAAAAAGTAACGCCACCGAGTATGATGCCAATCTTCGGGGCAGGCCAGGAGATGCTTACACCCACTTAGTAGCACCCGGGGAGTGCTATGTGCTAGATGAAACACCCTTTGACGAAGAGCTTGTCAGTGCTTTTGATCCCACGCGTTCGACCAAGATTGGAAAACCAACTCTTTACTTCGTACGAGACATTTTCACTCGAGCGATCGTCGGGGTTTACATTACGACTCAGAACCCCAGTTATGCCACAGTGAAAGAAGCACTTTTTTGCGCTGTGCGCGAGAAGTCCGACTTTCTCAAAGAGATCGGAATACCCATGGACCCGAAAGAGTGGCCTATGGCCGGAGTGCCACAAGCGATTTTTGTGGATAGAGCAGAATTTCACAATAGATTGAGCGAAGGGCCGCTGATGGACCTCCCCATTACAGTGAAATTTGCTAGGGCCGGACGGGGTGATGACAAGCCACTCGCCGAAACCATTTTCAACGTTTTTAGCAAGTTTATGCAAGGAGTCAGTTCCGCCCATCAAACGAAGTCCCAAAGGGATATTGCATTACAAGTTGCACGGAAGAAAGCGTGCTTGACAATCAGCGAGCTGTATTACATCGCGTCAATTTACATTAGGCATTACAACAATACCCATTTAATTGAAGACTACCCTTTAACGCGAGAGATGGTAAGGGATGGGGTCAAACCCATACCCAGGCAGATATGGGAATGGGGTAGCGTGTACCGGCCCAGCGGATTTGTTCAGATCAGTGAATCTGAGTTGTATCTCAAGCTTCTTGAGGCCGGCGAGGTGTCGGTGCATAAGGACGGTCTCCTGCTGCTAGGGTCGGGGCTCAGATACAACTGCGCATGGACGCTTGAGCAGGGTCTCCAAGACCGGCGACCACATGGCAACAGTGCCGTTAAGTTTCCATGTCGGCTTTTTCGAGGATTAGTCGATCTCATTTTTGTCTCTACTGCCGAAGGTCTAAAACCAGCCACACTCGATGCGCGGGATCAGCGCTTTACCGGGCTTAGCTTCGTAGAGGTACACCATCAACGTGAGTCAGAGCGCAGTGACTATGCGGACCTCAAAGAAACAAGTCTGAGGAGCAAGGTTTTTCTCGATGACCTCATAGAGACGACCGTCAACTCCGCACGATCAGTCCAAATTAAGGCACCAGTCCCTAAGCTTGGCAAGATTAAGGAGCAGCGGATGTTCGAGAGCACACTGGAGCTAGTGACTCAACAATATCGGTTTCTAAACGCCGCTCGAGAGCAGTTCGGCATAGGTCTTTCGGATACATCTGAGACGCCATACGAGGAAGTGCCCCGGAACGAGTTTGGCGAAATTGGAACTCATGAATCGCACGAAGAACTCGACGCATTCAACCAGTAGGAAAAAATCATGAAAGTAAGCGTAGCGAATGCTCAATATCGTACGCCAGAATTGTCGCATCACCGAGGGAATCCTCTAATTTGTGCGCTACCCGATAAAATTCCTCCGAGACGTCTGAGGGAACTGCTCACACGAACGCCCAAGCTAAGTGATTCCAACAATTTGTCAAAATCGGA
Organism: Gilvimarinus xylanilyticus; assembly: GCF_024195295.1. Classification (GTDB taxonomy): domain Bacteria; phylum Pseudomonadota; class Gammaproteobacteria; order Pseudomonadales; family Cellvibrionaceae; genus Gilvimarinus; species Gilvimarinus xylanilyticus. The sequence continues at coordinate 209,017 of NZ_JAMFTH010000003.1, forward strand.
TCGGGTTCATCAAGTCCGGCAAATGCGTAATCTGGTGGTCCCAACGACATACTTCCTGGAGTTTTACAACGCCGTCTACTCCATCATCGTCGGAGGCTATGAACGCCGAAACCCTTTGGAGCCCTCTGTAGTAAGCTGGTCATACGACGTGGCCGATCCGGAAGTCGACATAGAGGCTGCCAGTTCCAACCTCCGAGACCAAAGCTCTGCAACCACGACCGAGCACCTATTCTTGACGGGATACTCCGGAATGGGGAAAACCCTTATGAAGAACATTATTCTTTCATCGGTTTTTCCGACAGTCATCTTGCACAAAAGTCAAACGTTCGCGGACATACAGATTGTATACCTGAATGTTGAGATGCCTCATGACGGCTCAAGAGCGACGCTGTTGAGAAATATGCTCAAGGCTTTTGATGACACACTGCAGGGGACCGAGGACACCAATTACTTGGAACAGGTTCAGCCAAAAAAAGGACGTGGTGCAACCATCGGTGTTATGGAGTCGATGCTGCGTACACTATGCATACGGTATCACGTGGGTGTTATTATCATTGATGAATTCCAAAACCTCGATGTCGCCAGCAAGCGGTTTTACAATGAAATGCTCCAGCTTTTCGATTCGATGTCGAACACCATCTTTGTCCCGTTCCTCAAGCTGGGGACATCCGACTCCCTCCTCAATTTCCAAGGCAAGTTCCGACATTCAAGAAGGGTGGGCCACACAATTGAAATTTTGCCCTACACCCAATTAGCAAGTCACAAAAGCTCTGGGGGTTCCAGTTCGGCAGACGCACCTCCCCAGCGGTCGGTCGATTGGGAGAAGCTAGTAAATGCAGTCATTGAGTATCAGGTTGTCAAAAAGCGTATACCTTATAGCACGAAACTCGATCAAGAACTCTACCACCTCAGCTGCGGCTTGCCCTATGTGCTCTTTACGCTCTGGCAAGAGGCCCAAGTGGAGGCGATTGTCTCAGGTAAGGAAACTATCACCCTTGCGCTTCTTAAGCAGGTCTATGCTACTCGATTCAAACTTTTGAGAATCTGCCTGATTGCTCTGAGGAAGAATAATACTCAACGATTTCGCGATCTTTTCACGATAAATCAACTCCTGGACAAGGGCGACAATTCATCGGCGCTTCAGCGCTTGGAACATTTCGCAAATTCCGAGGAGTTCAGCGGCGTAGCGGCGACTAAGCTTGTAGAGGCCGTGGACGATATCAAATCAACTCATGAACTCGATCCACAACAGAAACGAAAACTGCGAGGAATTCGACAGAAGCTAGAACAAAAAGCACGCCTGACACTGGCTGGACAAACGGTAGAACACAATGTTTCAGATGGCTGAGCCGAGTTCCTACCTGTTCCCGATTGCTGATCATGAGCATCTGGTCAGTGCGTGGATTAGACTTAACCTGCGCTCCGGTATGGGCTACTTCTCATTTGACCAGGTTCTGAAAAAGTGGAATCTTCCAAAGCGCCACATTCAGGCTCAGCGGCCCGATGAAATGCTATTGAAATCTGTCGCATCGCAAATTCGCTGTATAGACGAGCGGCGGTTAGCCTACACTCATACCGCCGTAGCCCTTTGGGAGCTCAGTGTGGAAATGGATCAAAGGCTAGAGCTTACTAACTGTCTGGCCCCAGCCCGACTTGAACATACTACTTTGGCTTTCAATACAGGGTGGCAACTTTGTCCTCGCTGCGCAGAAAATGACAAGGAACAACTGGGATACAGTTTTTGGCACAGAAACCATCAGCTTCCCTCAGTCGCTCACTGCTATATACATGGGACAGAGCTGCTTTCCTGCGATTCGCTTAGACATATGTCAAGCTTGATCCTACCGGCCTCTTGGCATCCCGCCGACCTATCATCCATGCCGCTTTCCAGCGAGCTGCAGAAATGGAGTCGCTTCGTTCTTAAGGTGGATCGCATTCTCTTAGAGTCCCTTGAAGTTGTCTCGGAGTGGCGATCAGAAATATGGTTACTCCTTGGTCTTCCTAAGAAAATTCGTCTTAAAGATCGTAGCTTATTCGACGATCTGTCGACTCAATTCGAAGCCAAAACTGGGTACGCAGTTCTGAGCCACTTATTCAAAGCTTATCGGGACGATAGAGACAAGCGACCAAATATCCTATGGACGACGCTTTACGACCGCGCAAAGACGGTCCGACACCCAGTTTACTGGCTTGTAATACTTTTCTGGCTTCGCTTCGAACTGAACATCGACGTTGACTGACTATGAAAATACCCTACCGACACCGGATTCAGCCTGACGAGACCGTGTCGAGCTTTGTGGCCAGAGCGTTACGATTGAGTGCATCGCCCTCTCGTCCCAGCGCCCTGGCTGAAGTTTTGGGAGGTGCTAGGGTCCGGCTGCATCCATATATGACTGCACACTTGAAGACAATCGGCAGGCAGTTAGACGTATCGGCAGAGGAATTATTGAGCAGGCACACGCTGTACCCCCTATTTAAGTGGTTTGGATTCGACAAGTACAGGCGATTGAAAAAGGCAATGCTGTCAGGTCATGGGGGATGTGCTGTCATTGCTTCAGGCCTCCCCCATTCAAAGCTACACTTCTACGAAGGACTAAAGGTTTGTCCAGTATGCGTGCGGGAAGATCGAGCTCGTCTGGGCTATGCCTACTACAAACTAAGTCACCAAATCCCAGGCATCGGAGCGTGTCATGAGCACGCTTGTCGGCTGATCGGTGTGAGTGGCGGTGATTTTGGGTATGACAGATACATCTCCATGCCTCCTATCGAAATGGAACCAGAACTATGCTCCCCGATCGAGACGAGATTAGCGCTGTTTTCTCATAATGCACTTGAGCTGGCAAAGAGTTCACCGCAGCCGATTGACTACCATAGGATTTATCATGATTTTTTAAGAGGGAAGGGCCTACGAACGCGAGCAGGCCATGTACGTCTCCGAAAGCTAGTCTGTCAGATCATAAATGCATACGAAGACTATGACTTCAGTGACTCACTGGGAATGCCTGAGACACTAGGGACATTCAAGTTTATCGGACCTCTTCTGCGCCGAAAAACACATTATCGCTGCCACCCCGCAAAACACTTGCTGCTTGCCTTTTGGCTACTTGATGGAGAGGCTAATCACTATCTCGCCAAAATCCCCAAAGAAAAAGGTCGACACCTGGATATATCTAAAGAGCGTTATGGTCAAGAACAGCTGGTCTTAGAGTTTCTGGAGGACGGATGTAGCATGCGAAAAATTGAGAGCACTGTGGGGAGAAGTAGATCATATATACGTCATGTGGCAGAGATACACGGAATTCCCCATGGCACCAACTCCATGGTCTATCCGGAAGAAATAAGACGCAAGGTTATCGCACTAGCAACGATCGGAATGCATCGGAAAACAATTTCATCAAAGACGGGAGTCGGTGTCGGATACGTAGAGATGGTTATCAGTAACACGCCTGGTCTATCACAGCTACGTCGGGACCTTCGCCATCAGAAAAAAATAGAAGCTGCCGTGGAAGAACTCACCAAAATCAGATCTAAGCACCCAGGATGGTTGCGCAAGGACATAAAAAGTCATTGCGCTGCTTCGTACTTTGCAATCTATAATGAAGATAAAGAACTTTTGGAAACGCTTTTGCCCCCCAAAACAAAGCCTCTTCCACCTGGTAAAAACTGGCAGAAAGAGGATGCACGGCTTTCTAAAGCCCTACGAGCCCTGGACCTTAAGCCGAAGACATCGCTGAGCGAGATTGATCACCTAATCGTCGGACACGGGTTTTTGCTAAAACATCTGAACAATCTACCGCTTACGGCATCGACACTGCGTGAAATGGGTGTATTGTAGATTTGGACTAATAGATAAAACATTTCATAATCGCATCAGACTTTGTCGCGAAAAAACACAGCCCACAGCGGTTAAAAATCGCAAGTAATGAACCTATACGTCAATTTTTTAATTGAAATCGTTCGGGTTGATTGCACGACTGGTATAGAAGACGTATTTACCGCCCCTATCTTGCACGACATAGCTAAAGTACCGATTGTGACATAACACAAGTTGAGGCCAGCGAGATATTTTGGCAACTTCGACCTTGATGGTGCTGACTGGCCAAGATTCCAAGTTAATGCCTCGGCATAGATGTGAGTAAATGTGACAAGCCCGTATTAAGATATGTCAAGGCTTAAATCTCTTAGTTTTTACTTTGTTTGGTCGCCCTTACATCGTACCAACTTATTGAGATTTAAGCCTTTTTTGTTTAGTCTCTATCCGATAGCAGTGTTATATTCTGCATCTAGGGTAACGTTGAATTGCAATTATTCACTTGAATACCGCGACACTAGAAGTATGGAAATAGTTGGATAAATATAAGCTTTCCCGAAAAGCCAAGAATATTTTCAGATTCCCGTGATCTTAAAAGAATCTATGGATACTCAGTAATGACTAATTAATATCAGTTTTGATATCGCTTGTCGCAAGCGCAGTCTCTAAGCGAAATAGGAAGTGGCGAAGTGGGCCCAAGTATGGAGTTGGGCGTAACCCCATGAGTTTGAACCTTAGAATCTTGTCACTCACGAGCTTAAGCCATCGAGGAGCAGCTACCAAATTGCAAGGAAGCGTCCCGTTGTGCCCGACGAGCCGAAAATACTGGGCAGATATGGAAGAAAAAATATTCAACAAAATCAAGCACTTAAAAAGTCTTCGATTTAATTCAAAAAAGACCCTAAATTTCACCTTCTGGAACCCCCGAAAACACTGGGCTCCAAGAATACATTGTCTTCGTTATAATTCCTTCAGATCATAAAGGCATTAGCGAAACCAAGTAGGCAAACAGTTTGAGCAAAGAAGACAACATTTACCGCTGGCTTTTCGATTTGGCGAAACATTTGGTGGGGCAAACACCCGGGCGTTCCTGGGCCGCCATTTTTACCTCGCTGCTGGGTCAAGCGTGTTTAATGGTCGCCATGTTATTGCCCATCAAAGTGGTTATGTTGCTGGGCCTGGACGCCATACCCTCCTATATGCCCGAGCCCTTGCGCTCGATGACACTTGAGCAGCTAACGTTACTCTTGAGCGGACTGACACTGGTTTTTTACGGGGTTTATCTCGCTGGCGAAAAGCTGACTGGGCGGTGGATAGATTCGGCCGCGACCGAAGTGATTGGCAAAACCGGCAAAGTGGTGCTGTTTGAAAACCAGGGCGATATTGCCAGCGATACTTATAAGCGAATGGTCCGCGCTGTTGCCGCCCTGCTCCTCACGCTGGGTGTAATCAGCTTGCTGGGCGTTTTGTACCTTAATATGTGTCTGGCATTGATCGCTTTTTTCGCCCTCAGTATTTGGCCTGCCGTACGAATTTTCCATTATGCTCAGCGCATTAACAAGCCGCAGCTGATTATCCAGTCGCTCAATAATCTGGGTAACATTGGCTTTCTGGTTTGCTTTGCTGTCGTGGTGGTAGACCATCTGTATTTTTCGGCGCCCTCGGTGTTGTTTACCATCGCTGCGCTTATTCTGGCTCGTCAGGCCACCTCAAAAATTGCCGCCGGCGTGGGCGATTTAACACACATCAGCCGTCAGCGAGAAAAAGTCTCTGCACTTTTGTATCAAGAACATCTGCTGCTCCAGAGTAAGGGAAACCAGTCCGATAAAATCGCCCCGTTGTTGGCTCCACCCGCCAGAGACCGGTGGCTAACGCAAGTGCTGCGACAGTGTGAGTGGCTAACGTCCGAGCAAGAAAACATAAAGGTGCACTGGCTTCAGTCGACCACACCCGACGTGTATATATTTGGGGTAGTTCAGGTCGCGACCGGTAGATCCTGCCTGGTTAAAATATTTGATACCACGCGTAAAGCCTTGGCGCTGCACGAAGCCAGCTTGTTGAGTTCGCCCTGCGCCGAGCAACTTCCCGCGCCTAAGCTGGAGCATGCGAGTATTCTAGATGGCTTTCATATCCACGTTTTAGCAACGCCGCCGGGCGGCAGCCCTTTGGATGATCGCGGTCAAACGGAGGCTTTATCCGCCTGCGCCTTACGCGCACTTTGCTACTGTCCACCCGGCGGCGAGATTCAAGACGCTTACCTGCGCTCACATCCACTTTTATGGCAAAAGCTATTCGGGGATTTATTTCAGCCCCTTTATTTAGCCGCCGACGAGGAGCAAACAACGCATTTAAACGATATTTGCCAACACCTTGAGCCAATTCGGGAAAAGTTGCGCGAGCTGCCCCTGACTTTTGTAAACCCGGCGATCAATTATCGGACGCTTATCGCGCACGACCAGAACCGGGCGCAGGTATCTCAGTGGGGGCAATGGAAAATAGAATGTTTTGGCGCACAGTTTCCCGCCAATGCCCAGGGGATTGCCAGCATTGCCGATATTATTGACCAGGCACAGGGACAGCGAAGCGATATCGCGCAGATCGATAGCTCGTTGGTAAAGCTGGCATGTTGGCTCTCGGGAATAGAGCAGGCAATAAACTCGCAGCGCTACCTGGACGCCCTGGATTTGCTACCCGCTTGCATCAATTGTTTGCGGGCGGTAAAGATACTGCCCCCTCCGAAACCCAAGCAAGCTCCCTAGGGAAGTTTCACTTCTGTGCTTTGCAACTTTTCCTGCAAATGCTCGGCAAGCCCCACCCCAGCCTCGGACATCGTCAGGTAGGTCTCGTCGGCGCCGGCCTTGTTGATTTTATCGGCTTCATCCTGGTAGAGCGTGTGTGAGGCAATAAACCCGTCAAAGCCACGCTGGCGAAGTTGCCGCACCGAAATTATTTTCGCCTCCAGATCGCTCATGCTCAATATCACCGCCTTGATATTCGCCATGTCCAATCCCTGCCAAAACACCTGGTCCTCGGCATCGGCGAAGAGTACGTGGCGTCCCTCCTGCCGGTGGCGCTCCACCTTGCCGGGGTCGGAGTCGAGTGCAATAAGACCAGGCACCCGGCTTTTAAGCTGTTCGTAAGCGGCCGTACCCGTGCGCCCCATACCGAAGATCAGCACCTCGGCGTCGCCCAGAGAAATAGGTTGCTGATCGGGGTGGTGAATATCGCGCTCAAAGCGCAGCAGGCGTGCCGATAAACGCTCGTAAAACGGGTGAGCGATGCGATTTAAAGGCGCGGAAATCACAAACGACACGGCTACGGTCAACGCCAGCGGCACCAGCCATTCGGGCAGGACAATGGCCGCAACAATCAAACCGAACTCACTGTAGTTAGTCAATGCGAGGGAGGACAGAAAGGCGCTGCGGGCCCGCAGCTTGAAAGCCACCAGCAGGAAAAAGAAAACCAGCCCCTTCAAAGGTAAAACCAGGGTCGCGGCGGCGGCCAGAATGAATGCGTCTTTGCCGGGCAGACCGCTCATACCGATTTGCAGAAAAAAGCCCACCAAGAAGACTTCTTTAATACTCCACAGGGAGTTAGACAGTTCGGTGGCCCGCTTGTGCTTGGCCAGTAAAACCCCAAACGCCAGAGCGCCCAGCTCTGAGCTAAGCCCCAAGTGCTCGAAGCCTAAGCCGCCCACCACCAGCGCCAGTAGCAACCCCAACAACACCATTAGCTCATCGTGGCCACAGACATCCAGCAGCTTAAACAGCAGCGGCCTCAGCAGGGGCAGCCCCAACACCAATAGCGCCCAAGGCGAGGGCGCGCTATCGCCGGTGAGGCTGATGACCAGAAGCGCCAAGAGATCCTGAACCACCAAAATACCAATGGCCACCCGGCCGTGAAAGGCGCGCAGCTCGCGCTTGGCATCCAGCACCTTGGCGGCCAGTACCGTGCTGGAAAACGACAGGGCTACCCCCAGCAGCAGTGCCTCTTGAACCGTCAAATCCAGCAGCAAATAGACACCCGGGCTCAGCAGCATGACCGCAATCACAAAATGCACGATGCCACCGCCGATAACCTCGGGCTGCACCAGATTGCGCACCCGCAGCTTTAGGCCCACGGTAAAGAGCAACAGTAGAACGCCCAGGTGAGCGATATGGCCAATCACATCATTGCCATACTCGGGTAAATGCACCCATTGCCCCAACGCACTGATGGCAAAGCCCGCCGCCAGGTACCCCACCAGTGGCGGCAAACCCATACCCCTTACGGCGAGCCCCAAGATAAAAGCACAGGCAATCCAAACTGCTTCCAACATATAATCTGCGTATTCCTTAAAATTGATCCATTGGTCTACTATACCAGTTCAATGATATTAACCCGGCAATCAAAGTTGGCGGATTAACACGCGCCCCAAGCATACGCCGCCAGGATTTGAGGCTCACGCCAGTCCATGACCACGAGCAGGCTTAGGTTTTAGCCACTTGGAGCCCAGTCTTATCGCCGCCCTAGCCTTTATTTTAAGCCTTTTGCGCACGGGCTGTATTAGCCTTATACTCCTCGGCATTGTAGAACTTAAATTGACCCGTTAGGCCAAACTATGAAAGAGCTCTACTCCGCTCACCCGGTAATGAAAGATAACCCCTTCGGCTTTTTGCTGGCGATCATTCTGATCCCCGCTTTCGGGTTAGGCATCATTATTCTGTTAATCTGGCACCTGAATAATAAGTCATCTAAATTGATGATTACCGACTCTGACGTGCTGTTTGAAAAAGGTTTATTGAGCAAAGAGCGCTCGGAGCTGAATATTAAAAGCATTCGCACCGTGCGCGTAAGGCAATCGTTCATGAATCGGATATTTGGCACCGGCACAGTCGAGCTTTACACCGCGGGCGACAACCCCGAGATAGTCGCTAAGGGCTTACCCGACCCCAACACCGTGCGCGACATAATCAAAGCCAACGACTAGCCCTATGAGCAGCGACGACAAAGACAAGCGCCAGGCACGCACCACGCTTATCGCTTTGGTGGTGGTACTGGCGCTCGTGGTGGCTGCGGTAGCGCTGATGATTCCACTGGTTGCCGAATCCGCCGACGGCCTATTCAGCGCCGGAATGGGCTTAAAAGATGCTGCGGTAGTGGCCTTTTTTGTCACCATCGCTCTTTTAGTGGTGTTTGCCATTAGCTCGGGCGATGGTCTGATCGGCGAACTGCAATATGTACTGGGCGGTTTTTTCACATTTTTTGTGGTGATCTGGCTGATGATTGCCTGGATTTTTTAGCCGCCTTCCATTTCTCTGAATAATTGACTGGACACTATGAACCTACGCAAAGCCTTTACTCTTGCAAGCCTGCCACTTCTATTACTCGGCAGCTACTCCCACGCCGATAACAACCGCGGCTTTTTTGTCGGTGGTGGTGTTTCCGCTGTGGATGTGGACGACAGCCCATCCTTCGACACTCCCAGCTCCTGGATGGGTGAAGTCTTCGCAGGCTACAAGTACAACCCCTGGCTGGGCGCCGAAGTGCGTTACGGGATAGGCACGGGCAAGGAGGAACTAGACCTAGACGGACTGGATTCAGACGATGAACTAATGATGGATATCGACAGCTACTCGGCCGTTTACTATCGCGCCGAAGCAGTCAATCAAACCGGTCGGTTTTATGCCCTGTTGGGCTATGCCGATATCGACTTTGCCGTCGAAACCAACGATATCAGCACCGATTTTAGCGACGATGATTTCTCCTGGGGGCTGGGTTTAGGTTTTATTCTGGATGAGCACTTAAACCTGAACTTTGAGTATCGCGATCTGGTAGAAGTGGAGCAGTATAACTTCACCACTATCTCCGCAACCCTGGACTATCGTTTCTAAGGCCGGTGAAGCGCAACCGCTATGTCTGATCTCGCCGAGAGAGCCGTTGCCTGCCCTTTTTGCGACGCCCACTTGACGCTGCTCATCGACGAGTCAGCGGGTGATCAGTCCTACACTGAGGACTGCCACGTCTGCTGTCAACCAATACTGGTGCATGTCCATTACGATTTCGACGGTGACTTTAACGTCACCGTCGAGCAGGAGTAACCTAGCAGCTGTTGAAAACCCCTTGCATGCTCAGCGAGGCCTGCGGAACTTCCAGGCTGAGTAAGTACGGGGGTTCCAAAAGCTGCTAGCCCCTACAAGGCCGCTTCTATTGCCTCGCGCAGGGCTTTGGCGTCGGGTGCGGTTTTGCTACCAAAGTGCGTCACACTGCCGGTCTTAGCGTTAACCAAGTATTTATTAAAATTCCAGCCGGGCTCTTCGGTCTGCTCGGCCAGCCAGGCGAAATAGGCATTGGCCTGTTCGCCACTCACCTCAGTGGGCGCCAGCATCGGGAAGGTTACCCCATAGTTGGTATAGCAAATGGTAGCCGCTTCCTCTTCGGATTTGGCCGCCTGCTTAAAATCGTCGCTGGCAAAGCCCACAACCACCAACCCTTGCTCGCGGTAGCGCTGATAAAGCGCCTCAAGCCCTTCAAATTGCGGGGTAAAACCACAGTGGCTGGCGGTGTTAACCACCAATGCCGATTTGCCCTGCAAAAGCTCACATAAACTGGTGGTTTCAGATGAGTGCAGCTTGCGGTACTCGCCCTGCAGATAGTCAGGGCATTCGTCAGCGCCAGCCGTGGTCGTGAATCCGGCCAACACCAGCAGTACTGTCAATAATCTCATGGTTAATCTCCGTACCCTTGTGGGTGTCTCATTTGCTATGATCTTACGCCTAATTCAGCGACCAACACAATTTATCCTATGCGAATCCCCAGGCTCTACCTCGAACATACGCTCGAGGCGCGGCAAACGCTCACTCTCACCGATCGCCAGGCGCATTATGTGGCCCGGGTACTGCGCATGGGTAGTGGCCGTCCGCTAACGGTGTTTAACGGCGAGGGCGGCGAATTCAGTGCCCGCATACTGGATGCGGATAAGAAAAACGTCACCCTGGAGATCGGCGACCACTTAGCCGAGAACCGCCAATCTCCGTTGGAGATTGAGCTGGCGATTGGGCTGTCGCGGGGCGAGCGCTGGGATTGGGTGCTGCAAAAAGCCACCGAGCTTGGGGTAACGCGGCTGGTGCCTCTGGTTACCGAACGCACCGAGGTTAAACTGAAAGGTGAGCGGCTGGAAAAAAAGCAGGCCCACTGGCAGCAAATCTGTATTAGCGCCTGCGAACAGTGCCAGCGCAATATTTTGCCGCAGCTCGATTCGGTCTGCACCCTGCAAGACTATTTACCCCAGGCCCGGGGGGCGGAGAAATACGTTCTGCACCATCGCGACAGCCGCCGATTAGACTCTGGCGCTGCTCCCGCGAGCGTGTCTTTGTTGATCGGCCCCGAAGGCGGACTGAGTGACACCGAGATAGAAGCGGCGCGCCAGGCGGGCTTTAGCCCCTTAACCTTGGGGCCCAGAGTATTGCGCACCGAAACCGCCCCTATTGTTGCGCTGAGTTTAGTGCAACACCTGTGGGGCGATCTTTAGCGCCGATTCTATTGCAGCGCTTCGGAGACAATCAGCTCGCGGCGAGTCTCGACATGGTAAAAATAATAAGGGCGCAAGGTCTCGGCATCCTCTTCGGGGCAGGCTTCCTCATCGGTGGAGGCGGTATTTTCGTCGTACTGCAAGACTAACTTGGCGGTATTGTCGCCCGCCTCTTGTGCACGCACCGACTCGAGAGATAGGTAATCTTCACAGTTATTGTCTTCGCGCTCACCCAGATCAATAAGCACTACCTGGCCGTCGGTAAAGTCGGGCTCGTTGACCGGCAAGGTGTCGCTGTAGCGATCTAAAAACAACCAGTAGTCGTCTTCGTTGCGAAACACTAACACCTGTTTTTGCCCGTCAATTTCCAACAAGGTGTTGTCGCCATCCAAGACTTTGCTCACGCTAACGCTGACCACATCCTCATCGTCTTCGTCATCGATCGTTGTGCCCGGATCAAAAGGTTCATCGCGCTCCGCGCCACAGCCCACTAACACAGCCAGCATACCGGCCAACAACCACTGCTTATCGCTCATAAATCCCTAACTAACCTTTTTGATAATCCAAATACACTTGCTCAAGTTTCCCCACGGCGGGTATCACGGCAGCTTCTCCGGCCCAGCTGACCAGCATTTCATCGTATTCATCTTTGTCGGCGTCTCGCTCGACAATTTCACTGGGCGTTACCCGCGCCAAACGCGGCAACCCCTGTGTGACAATCGCAATAAAACCAAGTTCAGCATCAATACCCGTGGTGTTGAGCACCGCCACCCGCGAACGGCTGGTTAATGCTGGGGCAGGATACCCGTTGAGCACTTCAAAGGACAACAGAGGAACCGACAAATCGCGCCACAATAATTCCCCCAAAAGCCAGTCGGGGGCATTGTCGAGCGGGCTAATCTCCCCCACGGGAACGATTTCTGCCACGGTCACGTTGGGCATCAGTAGCGTTTTCTCAGTCAAGGGGACCAATAAGCTGGCCACTTCTTCCATCTGGCCAGATTCAATGTGTTGCTGAGCGCTCATAGTTAGCTTGCTCCTGAAAATAATGTCGGTTGTTTACGAAACGGGTCAAAGCCTCGGCCAGCTCGGCCGGAGTACCGGTGCGACTGACGCAGCCCGTCGCTATCGCCGCACGGGGCATTGAGTCCACCACGCAGCTGTCGGGGCGCTGCACCCACACCTGCCCTTTTTGCTGATGCACTAGGCGAGTGCTGGCGGCGCCGTCCTCGCCCATACCGGAAAAGACTATCACTCCGCAGCGAGCGCCGTGGGTACGGGCGACATTGGCCACCAGCTGATCGATGGATGGCTTGTAACCGCCACCCCAGGGTTCATCGGACACCATTAAGGTGCCATTGGACTGAACGTCGACACGTCTACCCGGATCAATCAGCGTGGTGCTGCCCGGCTTTAACACCGCGCACGGCTCAGCCAGATAGGCCTCACAGCCACTGCGAGTCAGCATATTGATCAGCGCTGGTGAATACCCCTCGCCAATATGCTGAACGTAAAGAAATGCCACTGGAAGCCGCCCCGGCAAGTGCTGCAAAAATTCGGACACCGCCTCTGGGCCCCCGGTCGAGGCGGCCAATATCCAGATATTCTGCGCCGCAGGCCCGGCCTGTAAATTAATTTCCGCCGCCAAGCGGCGCAGACGGCTGGTCAACTGTTCACTCCAGCGCGAGCGCTCGGCCGGCGAGGACTCGACCTCGGTGCTATCACTGACAATTACCGGCACGGACAAAGCACTGAGCACTTGCAGACTGTGGTTTGCGCCCCCCTCAGGGTCGCTACAATCCATATCCACCAGCCATGCATCTACATCGATAGATAGCTGGCCCGCATCCAGAGACTCGGGCGTGCTAACGCAACGGGTATCAGTGACCAATTGACCCGCCTGTTGCGCCGCCGACCTCAGAGCAACCAGCTTAGCGTCGCTGTCGACGACTATTCCCAGCCGCAGCGGCGCCGGCATTTCACTGCTCCTCGGCCTCGGCAATCAGCTGTTCAATATTGTTAAGCAGCGCCTCTTCCTGATAGGGCTTACCCATATAGCGGTTAACCCCTAAATCCAGCGCCCGCTCGCGGTGTTTCTCGCCGGTACGGGAGGTAATCATGATGATTGGCAAATGTTTAAGCCGCGAACTGGTGCGGATATTTTTCGCCACCTCAAAGCCGTCCATGCGGGGCATTTCGATATCCAGCAGCATCACATCGGGAATTTGATCCTGCAGCAGCAAGATAGCTTCGGCGCCGTCTTTGGCGGTCACCACGTTATAGCCCTCGCGCTCCAGGAAGCGACCGGTTACCTTTCGCACGGTCACCGAATCATCCACCACCATGACGGTCTTCTCTTCCTCTTCACCGTCATCCTGCGGTACCTGCTTAAAGGGCTCGATCAAAGTCGTCTCTGCCAGCCCCAAGGCCAATTGCTCGCGAATCAGGGCGTGCAAATCGAGGATGACCACCACCGAGCCGTCCCCCATCACGGTAGCGCCGGAGACACCGCGCACGGTACTGAACTGAGCGCCCAGGGTTTTCACCACAATTTCGCGGCTGCCCATCAGTTTGTCCACCTGCAGGGCCACGGTATTTTCCGCGCTGCGTACCAACACGACCGGCAGCGGCAATGCCTGACCGTCGAGTTTGGGCATGGCCTCACTGTCGAGCAGCGAGCCCAGGTAGCGCACCAGATAATTTTCGCCGGCGTACTCAAAGCGGGCGCTTTCATCCTGGTAGTAGTGCTCCAGCTCGAAGGGGCTGACCCGCACAATACCTTCAATGGTATTTAGGGGAATGGCGTAGTGATCGTCGCCAATTTCTACCATCAGGGCGCGGTTAACCGATACGGTAAAGGGCAGGCGCACGGTAAATTCGGTGCCCTCGCCCCAGCGCGAGGCGATAAACATGGTGCCGCCGAGCTGCTTGATCTCGGAGTGAACCACGTCCATACCCACGCCGCGGCCGGATATTTGCGTCACCTTGTCGGCGGTACTAAAGCCGGCGTGGAGAATAAACTGCATCACATCCTGGTCGGATAACTGGGCATCGGCGCTCATTAAGCCCCGCTCGATGGCTTTGGCCCGCACCCGTTCCAGGTTGATACCGCGACCGTCATCGCGCAGACGCAGCACCACTTCGCCGCCTTCGCGGGACAAGCTTAAGGAAATGGTACCCGCTTCGTTTTTACCCGCTTCCTGGCGCTCTTCCTGTGGCTCGATACCATGGTCGACGGCGTTGCGCAGCATATGTTCCAAAGGCGCGATCATCCGCTCCAGTACCGAGCGATCCAGCTCGCCTTCAACATTATCCAGCTGGAAATTAACGTCTTTGCTCAATTCCGATGCCGCCTGGCGCACAATCCGGCGCAGCCGTGGCACCAGACGCGAGAAAGGCACCATGCGCGAGCGCATCAGCCCTTCTTGCAGGTCGGTATTAATGCGCGACTGTTGCAACAACAGGGTCTCGGTGTCGCGAGTTTTATCCACCAGGGTCATGCGCAAATCGAGCAAGTCAGAGGCCGATTCGACCAGCGACCGGGACAGCTGCTGCAGCGCCGAGTAGCGGTCCATTTCCAGCGGGTCAAAATCGTCGTGCTGAGCCATTTGCTCCTGGCGGAACAGAATCTGGGCTTCGGTTTCGATATCCAGGCGGCGCAGCTGCTCTTGCAGACGCTCAATGGTGACGTCCATCTCGTCCAGGGCAATCCCCACATCGCCCACTTGCTCTTCAATACGTGCGCGGGCAATCGAGGTTTCCCCGGCAAGGTTCACCAGCTCTTCGAGCAGCTCGGCGGATACTTTAACCACCTCTTGCGGGCCGCTGCGCTTGGCGGCCAAATGCTGAGCCTGGGCGGCCGTGGTCGCCACCTGGCCGCCTCCGCCACCTCCGGACTGAGGCTGCATGGCGCCAAACTCGGGCTGGGGTTTGCTTTTGGGGGCGAAAGGCAGGACTTTGCCTTCGGCCGCAGCGTCCGGTTTGGACGCGGGGGCAGAGGCAGCTTGCTCCTGCTCAGCCGAGTCTTCGACGTCGGCGGAAGTCGTATCCGTGGGCGAGGGCTCGGAGGACTCGGGCGCTTTACGCTCGGGCGCCTGTCTTGGCGCTTCGGGCAGGGGTTCTCCATGGAGTTTTGCCTTAACCACGCTCACGCCATGGTGAATACGATCCTGGTACTGAACCAACATTTCAAAGGTCGGCTGATCCATATCCGCCAGATTCATTTCAATCAAGCGGGTTTCAAATTCGTGGGTTAAATCGCCCAGCTCGGTCAAACCGGCCAAACGGGCACCACCTTTTAAGGTGTGCAAGCTGCGTTTTAGCTCTTCGGCACACTCGGTGTTGCTCCAGTCTTCTTCCCAGTCGTGCAGCGATCGCTCAATCTCTTCACAGAGCTCTTCCGCCTCTTCCATGAAGATTTCCAGAATCTCTTCATCCAGTTCATCTTCGACTTCAACATCGGCGGCAAAACTATCTGCCGCAGGAGCGGATGCTTGGGGTGGCGGCTCTTTCGCATCGCCACCTTGAGGCTCTGCCTCGCCTTCTGATTCAGTAGCTGGCGTCGGTTCTTCGGCGGGAAGATCCAACTCGGTATCGAGCGGCTCTTGGTTGCTATCCGGCGCCTCGAAAGATTCCTCGGCGGATTGCTCCGCTGACTCAGGCACGCTTTCGGCTTCGGCTTCGGCTTCGGCTTCGGCTTCGGCTTCGGCTTCGGCTTCGGCTTCGGCTTCGGCTTCGGCTTCGGCTTCGGCTTCGGCTTCGGCTTCGGCTAACAGGCTAGTGTTGGCCTTGGCACCGTCAAGCCAATAGTTCAGTGCGGCGTCAATGTGCGGCGGTATGGGCTGCAAATTCTGTCCAGCGGCGATGGCATCCACCATATCCAACAAAGCGGTGTGGATGCTCACTAAATCCTGGCACAGGGAATCGCTGCAACCCAGCTCGCGCGCCAGCAACAGCTGATAAACTTGATAAAGCTTGTCGCCCAAGCTCGCCATAGGCGGGAGGTTGGCGTGGGCCGCACCACGGGTGAGGTTTTTCAGCTCATCGACCACAGGTCTTAAGGGCTCAATATTATCGGGGGCCGCCTGCCACTGATGCACTAACTCGTCGGCGTCGAGGAGTAGGTTCATCTCCTCGGCCATAAATATTTCCAGTAGTTCCGGGTCGACCGGGCGTTTGCCGTTGGCATCGGCTTCTTGCATTTGCGCCAAAGGAGCCACGTGAATTTCACGCAGCTCGGCCACCCGCGCCAGGTATTGCTCAAGCCGTGGAATCACCAGATCGCGTCCGGCGCTGATATCTTCAAGCGCCTCCTTGGTGTAGACAACCCCGTCTTGCAACAGCTGCAAAATATCGTCATTGATATTGATCTGATAGCTGCGCAGCTCTTTTACGAACTTCTCCAGCGGCGTGGCCAGCTCGGCGATAGGTGTTACCTCGGCCATATGCGCACTGCCCTTGAGGGTGTGAAGGGCGCGTTGCATATCGTCGCTGGGCGGCTCGAACAGCGGGCGCGCCGCTTCCATACGGGCGATGTAGTCTTCCACAATCGCCAAGTGGGAGAGCGCCTCACTGCCAAATATTTCCCACAGCTGACTGTCCGGATCGTCATCATCCTCGTCGGCTAGCGCGGCCGTCTCGTTCGCCTCCGGTAGGTCTTCTGAATCCGGTGAGACGTCTACGTCCAGTAACTCTGTTGACGCGCCGACCTCCTCCGCATCCGGCGAGATCTCTGATTCCGACGATGCTTCTTGCTGAGGCGCGGCCTCTTCCCCCGACAGCGATAAAGGCCTCAAATCATAAGGCACTTCGCCGTGCGCAAGCTGTTCACCCTGTTCGCGCATCCGCTCTATCACGTCGAGCTCGGGCGTGGGCTGCCCCTTGGCAAAGGCCTCGATCATGGCCGGAATTTTGAGCCGAACGTTTTCAATAAAAGTAACGTGGGCATCGCCCGGCACAATGGTGCCGTCGATAACGCGGTTAAGCATGTTTTCAACCGACCATGCCAGCTCACCGATATCGCTCGCACCCACCATTCGGCCACTGCCTTTCAGGGTGTGGAAGGCGCGGCGGAACTCAGTTAAGGCTTCGCCGTCTTCGAAACTTTGCGCCCAGCGGGGGAAGTACTCATTAATAGTCTCGCTGACTTCTTCCGCTTCCTCGATGAAAATTTCCAAAATTTCATCGTCGATATCGTTCTCGTCTTCCTGCTCTGGCTCGCTCGCCGAGGTCTCAGCGGCTTCAACATCGGCCGAACTCTCCTGCTCGTCCGGCTCGGGTTCGTCCGAGTTATCGACAGGCATCTTGGAATCGATTGGCGCCGAGGAGTCGGTATCGAGCATTGGCGGTGCATCAGCCCCGACCTGTGCTTGCGACTCGTCCACGGGGGTCGGATAGTCGATTTCCTCGACTTCAAGATCGTCACTGTCACCCTCGGGGGAATCGCCGAGGGCATCGGCATAAGCGCTCTGCAGTTGATCGGCCAGATCGTCCGATTCGGCTGCGGTTTCGGTATCGGCTTCGGGCGCCTGCTCGCGCGGAGGCGAGGTTCTGGCAACGGCGTACCCCAGCTCGGCGACGCTTTCCTCTGCCACCATCAGCAACAGCTCGTTTTCCTCTTCACTGCTGTCGCCGCCCATGCGCTCCAGATAATATTCCACACTGGTAATGGCATCGGCCAGGGTGTCCAAAGTAGACCACTCGGGGGTGAGCTCTTTTTGCAGCAGCTGCTCGTCAATATAGCGGGCACAGGCGCCCAGAATTTTGGCCGGACGGGGCAGCGGCAACATATCCAGACTGCCGCGAATATCGCGCAGCATTTGCGGCACATTGTTTAGATGGTCGCGATTCCACTGGGATGCAATATATTCGACGATGGCGTCTTTGGCGTGTTCCAGACCATTGCGCGATTCGCGCATTACCGAGGACTTGGCTTCACCCAGGGTAATACCCGCCTGATCTTTAACGTGTTTTTCCGGGCTGCGGCCGGCGTTGGCAGCCACCACGTCCAGCTCGCCTTCGATATCAATGATACGGTTGGCCACCGCCATCAACTGATCTTCACTCAAGCCTGTGTCGGAGTGGGCCGCGAGCTCGAGCGCCGCGCCCTGATCCAGCACGTCGCGACGCAAATCGCCAATACCCAAGACTGCCATGGTGTCGGCCACCCGCTTGATAATATTGCAGGCCTCAGTTAATTCTGACTGTCCGGCGCCCTCGGAAATGCAACGGTTAAGGGCATTTTTCACCCCGTCCAGCTCGACCTTTAATGCCGCCACCACCGAGCGCATCGCCTCGGGGTCGGGAGTGGTAAAGTTGCCATCGCCGTCGCCACTTTCTTTGCTTTCCAGCAGCGCTTTGTCCAGTTGGTACTGGGAATACACCTGCTGCAAAAACGAGCCGTCTTTAAAGCCCGGGGCATGCTTACCCGAGCGCGCGACATAGTAGAGTAGGTTTTTTAACAGCTCATTTTCTGCCGGTGCCGACAGAGCTTTGGTGCCATGCACCACCAGCACTTTGATTTCCCGGTCCAGACGACGGAGCAAATTTTTCACCGACACGCTGGATTCAATGGCATCCATTTCCAGCGCTTCGGCCAGGGCAATGGCGATCGTCCATAAATTTTGCCGCACCGTACCTGTGCTCAGGCGGTGCAGACGCTGGAAAACTTTGTGTATGTAGGTAAGGTTTTCATCGGGATTAACGGATTTAATAAAACCCGCCGCCGCCACCTGATACATCTGCCGCAGCTTGGCAACCGTGGCTTTAAACTGCGCGTCGCTGTCGAGCAAAGGTAAACGCTGACCACTGACTTGTCGCGCAGGCGACAGATCGGGCATAAACAGGTTGGTGTCAGACAGCAGTGATTCACCGCGCACGGTGCGTAAATCATTCAGCAGAGGCAGAACCACCAAGGGGTTGTCCTGACGCGAGACTTTAACTTGATCGAGATAGACCGGAAATTGCAGGATGGCGCGCATTAAAACTTCCGCGCCTTCGCCTTCATTGTTCAGACTTTCATCCAGCATCGCCTGAGTCAGGTGTTCCATTTCTTCGGCGAGCATTACCGCGCCGTGAAATTCCACCATCTGCAAACTGCCCCGCACCTGATGAATGTGGGTGAGGCAAAACCGGAGGCGCGCTTTATCCTTGGGGTCCTGGACAAAGGACTCCAGAGACTGCCGGGCTTCTTTCAAGGTGTCGGCAATTTCATGTATGACCCAATCCAGAGCCGCGAAGTTGCGATTATCAGCCATCTAGCGCCTTCCTCATTGTTTTTTATGCTCTTGCCGGATGTAGGCTTGTATAGCGTCGTTGCTTACCCGCTGCATTTGCGGATGCTCCCAATCGCCGGCCTCGCCCAGCCCGATCACCAGGACTCCGCCGGGCTTTAAACGATCGGATAACGAATTCAGTATGTCGCGGCGCAACCAGCGACGAAAATACACCAACAGGTTCTGACAAAAGATCACGTCCATTTTGACCGCGGGCATGTCTTTAATGTGCAGTACATTGGCGTGGGTAAAACACACCCTGTCGCGCAGTTTGCGCACCACTTCGTAATGGCCATCGTTACACAAACTGGTGTAACGACTGATTTCCTCGCCACTCATGTGTTCGGTGGAACGGGTTGAGTAGCGCCCCTCCCGGCCCTTTGTCAGAGCGGAGTTACTGATATCTAAAGCGGTAATGCCGTAGTAGGGTTCCAGGTGAGCGAGCTCAAAGCAGTCGTTCACCACCATGGCCAGCGAGTAGGGCTCTTCACCACTGGAGCAGCCCACACTTAGCACATCAAAACTGGCGTTAAGCTGGCGGTTATCGATTTTGTGCTGGAGGTAATGCCGCACAAATTCCATCGACTCGCGGTGGCGAAAAAAGCTCGTCTCTTTAACTGCTATGCGATCGATCAACACCGACCACTCAAGGCGCCCCTGCAGCCCATCGGTGACCCGGGCGTAATAGGTACTGTAGTCGTCTAGTCCCAATTCGCGCATACGGATCGTCAGCTGCGACTGCAATAGTGACTTTTGCATAGGAACGAGCTGTATACCCGCCCGCTCCTCTAGCAATTTACTCCACTGAGCAAACTCATTGTCACTTAAATCGGCAATCGTCCGCAGAGACCAGCCCATAAATCAACCTACTGACATGACCCGAAAGTCATTAACCCGAATGGCGGTTATCGGAGTTATCTGAGTCGTCACCGTCGATATCAATCTCGAGCTCCACCTCGTCATTCAAATCCAGCACTTCGGCGTCTTGCAAATCGGCAGCATCAGCCAAGGTGTCGGCTTCTGCAGTCGACGTGTCAATGCTGGTGTCAGCGGTCGCGGCAGCGTAGCTGTCGACAAGGTCATTGCTGGAATCAACGTCTTCCTCGGGCAGCTTAAAGCCGGCAACCGATTCGCGCAGATCCATGGCCATCGCGGCCAGATTACCAATCGATTGCGCCGTGGCACTGGTACCTGCCGAGGTCTGAGTGGTAATTTCCTGAATCACGTTCATCGTGTTGGAGATGTGACCGGCCGAAGAGGCCTGCTGACGGGCGGCGTTGGAGATGTTCTGAATCAATTCGGCCAGCGAGCTGGATACACCCTCAATTTCTTCCAGGGCCACACCGGCGTCTTGCGCCAGACGGGCACCGCGCACCACCTCAGAGGTGGTTTGCTCCATCGAGATCACCGCCTCGTTGGTATCGTTCTGAATGGTTTTAACCAGCGCTTCAATCTGTTTGGTCGCAGCGGCCGAGCGTTCCGCAAGGCGCTGCACCTCATCCGCTACCACCGCGAAACCGCGGCCCGCGTCACCGGCCATAGAGGCCTGAATCGCAGCGTTAAGGGCCAGAATGTTGGTTTGGTCGGCAATGTCGTTAATCAGCGATACGATGTCACCAATTTCCTGCGAAGATTCACCCAGACGTTTAATCCGCTTCGAGGTGTCCTGAATCTGCTCGCGAATGGTGTCCATCCCGTGGATGGTGTTCTGTACCACCTTGGCGCCGTTGCCGGCAATGGATACGGCGCGCTCCGCAACCGCGGCCGATTCGGAGGCGTTGGCCGATACCTGGTCAATGGTAACCGCCATTTCGTTAACCGCTGCGGATGCCCCGGCAATTTCCTGCGCCTGGTGCTCAGAGGCTTCGGCCAGATGCAGAGCGGTTTGCTGGGTTTCCTGAGCGGCGGCGGATACGTTCACCGCCGTGTCGTTGATTCGCGCCACCAGAATCCGCAGCTGGTCAATGGTGTAGTTAATCGAGTCGGCAATCGCACCGGTGAAATCCTCGGTTACCGTGGCGGTGGTGGTCAGGTCACCATCGGCCAGGTCAGCCAGCTCATCCAGCAGTCGCAAAATCGCCGTTTGGTTGCGCTCGTTGGTATCGGCGGTCACCGCCAGGCGACGGCGGGTACCCATGTAGATCAACACACCGATAATGCCCAGACAGATAATCGCGGCCGCGGCCAGGGCAATCAGAACATTATTGTTAAGGGGGCGCTCGCCGCCCAGGGCATCAATTTTATCGGATACGTTACTCAGCGCCTGCAGCAGTAAGGGCGTCTGGTCGAGGATTGCATCCTCTGCTTGTCGGGCCTCAAACAGCGCCGGGGCACCTTCGAAAATGGTTTGTACCGAGCCGCTGACGGTTTCAAACAACGAGGCAATTTCTTCCAGGCTGGCACGGGCATCGGGGTCGGTCACCTGGGAAATACCCATCATCTCGTCGCCGCTTTCCATGGCGTTTAGAACCCGACCGTAAATATTGGCGTCGCGGTTAAACTGGTCGGCAATGCTGGTAATGTCGCTCTCGTCACCACCTCGCAGCATTTTATCCACGTTACGACCGATACGCTCGGCGCGCCAGGACTGCATTTGCGCCTGAGACACCTGCTCGGCCGGAGCGCCCGCTTCCAGCAGAATCTCCACAATCAAGCTGTGCTGCGACTGCAATGTCGGCAGGCGATCGTTCAACTCGCCCCCCACATCGTTCAGGAAGATAATCGTCTCTTGGTTTTCCAGGATAGTCTGGGAGCTCTTTTTGATATCGTTCCAGACACTGCCGTACTCACCAAACTCGGCCTGCAATACCTCGCGGGTGCGGGGATCGGCATTGCGCAGCGTTTCCCAAGTCTCGGACATGTTATCCACCACCGAGGAGAGCTCGGCGAACGACTCTTCTTCCCCCGAGGTGGCGTCCCTGGACAGAGACGTCAAGCGGAAAGCCTGGGCACGCAATTCAGCGGTTTGCTGCAGATAGCGTTGGTCGTTTGCAGCGTTTTGCTGCACCAACACAAACACGACTAACGTGGCGACCAAAAAGACCACCAGCAGCACACTGGCGAGAACAATCGCAGGATTGCTCTTGATCGTCGCAGCGATAGTTCTGGACTCAGTTTTCATTGACTCACTCCCGACCGACTTTTGTTACTTGTTGTAAATTGTTGGTTAAGGGTCAATCTGGTCGACAGGCTCTCTCGACCAAAATCCCTCTCGTATTTTTTCCACTTAATACAGCCCGTTATCAATCCTTTGCCGCATTGGTAAAGCGTTGATCCCGCGCTAACTCTGATAACTTAAACACATTCCATTGCTGCCCCTGGGCAAAATAACTGCCCTGCACATAGGGCCTGATAGCCTCCACCAGATCTCCGGTTTCGCTCTGGTACTCATCCACAGGAAAATGCTGCATGCCGAACACCTGATCGACAATCAGCCCGGTATAAAGGCTTTCGGTTTCCAGCACTAAAACCCGACGACGTTTGCGTCCACCGACCAATCGGCCACCGCAAAAGGCCGCCAAATCAAACAGTGGCAGGAGGCGCCCACGCACATTGGCAACGCCTCGAACCCAGCTTTGCACGCCGGGCAAATGGGTAAAGCTGGGCACTTCAAGCATTTCCGCCACCTCGTCCATCGAGGCGACAAAGTGACTGCCTAAAAGGGTAAAACCCACGCCGCTCCACTGCTCGCGCGCATCGATTTGCGCCGGCAGGCCTCTGGCGGCGTTGCGACTGCTCTGAGCCAGCTCTGCTAGGGCTAAAAATGCACTCGATTGCTCGGCCATAACCCGGTTCCGCTACATCCTTTGAGATTATTGAGCGCTGAGGTCAGCGCCGCGATCAGGCCATAACGTCGTTAATGGCATCCATCAACACATCGGCGGTAATGGGCTTGGCCAAATAGGCTTTGGCGCCCTGGCGCATGCCCCACACACGATCGGTTTGCTGATCTTTGGTGGTGACGATAATCACAGGGATATTGGCCGTCTCGGGCGCTTTGCTTAGCTGACGGGTGGCCTGAAAACCATTCAAGCCGGGCATGACGATATCCATTAACACCACATCGGGCATTTCTTTTTTCGCCAGGGCAACGCCCTCTTCGCCATTAGGCGCGGTGAGAACAGCGTGGCCGCTCTTCTCCAGCATGGTGGTGAGTTTGTAGGTTTCGGTGGGCGAATCGTCGATAATTAGAACTCTGGCCATGGGACCCCCAATACAAATAAAGTCTTATATACAGTTTTTAGTGTTATACGTGATCGGGCCGGCCTTAGGAGGCCTGCGCCTGCTTCACATGTTCTTCAATGGCACCCAACAGCTCGCTTTTGCTGAAAGGCTTGGTCAGGTATTGATCGGACCCGACAATACGCCCCTTGGCCTTATCGAACAGACCGTCCTTACTGGACAGCATAATCACTGGGGTGGATTTAAATTCACTGTTGTTTTTGATCAGCGCGCAGGTCTGATAACCGTCGAGACGCGGCATCATAATGTCGACGAAAATAATATCCGGACGGGAATCGGCGATTTTTGCCAGCGCATCAAAGCCATCGGTGGCCGTAATCACAGTGCAACCGGCTTTTTTTAATAGGGTTTCGGCGGTTCGACGAATGGTTTTGCTGTCGTCGATAACCATGATTTTGAGACTTTCCAAGCTAACGTCCATACAGGCTGACCTTTGCGTTGTATTTTTTGAATGCTCCGAGGTGCGTCCTCCCCCTCAGGCTAGGCACACACATCTCCGGCCGCAAATAATCCGGGATTATTTATATGATCAACTTTTAACATAGTTTTTAGGCATTATCTATAAATCGCTGAATATATTCATAAATCAACGGTCGAACCTATTTAATATTCCCTTGAATTATGACGCAATAGGCTTGCGCACGGGTCGGCGAGCGGCTAACTTAGTGCCCCTTAAACAGACGGCCGGGACTCGCCCCGAGAGCATCACTGGCCCCAACACCCTAGAGCTGGACAAACGACCCATGGCCTTAAAAATTGGCGTTGTGATGGACCCCATCGCAGAGATCACCTATTACAAAGACACCACGCTTGCGCTGTTATTGGCTGCCAGCGAGCGCGGCCATGAGCTCTACTATATGGAACCCACTGATCTTTACTTAAATAAAGAACGGGCGCGGGCCTACGCCAGCCCATTAAGGGTATTTGACGACTCAGAACACTGGTTTGAAACTGACGCCGCCGCCGATATCGCCCTGGGGGAGCTGGATGCGATATTAATGCGCAAAGACCCGCCTTTTGATACCGACTTTATCTACAGCACTTATATTCTTGAGGCGGCTCAGCGTCAGGGCGCTATGGTCGTCAATAACCCCGCAAGCCTGCGCGACTGCAACGAGAAAATATTTGCCACGCACTTTCCCCAGTGCTGCCCGCCCATGATTGTGAGCGCGCGCATGGACCAGCTTAAGAATTTTTACAAAGAGCACGGCGACGTTATTTTTAAACCCCTAGATGGCATGGGCGGCAGCGGTATTTTCCGCTGCAAACCCCAGGACCCAAATGTCAGCTCGATTCTGGAAACCCTGACCGAGCACGGCCGGCACCTGATTATGGCGCAAAAATTTATTCCCGAAATCAGCAACGGCGACAAGCGCATCTTAATCGTGGGAGGCGAAGCCATCCCCTACGCTCTGGCCCGCATTCCGGCGGCCGGCGAAACCCGCGGCAACCTGGCCGCAGGCGGGCGCGGCGAACCGCAGCCGCTTACCGAGCGCGACCGCTGGATTGTCAGCCAGGTGGCGGATGAACTGGTCGCGCGCGGTCTGCTGTTTGTGGGACTGGACGTGATTGGCGATTACCTGACCGAAATCAATGTCACCAGCCCCACCTGCGTGCGCGAAATCGACCGCGCCTATGACACCCAAATTGGCGCCAAGCTTATGCTTGCCATTGAAAATCGCCTGGCGGACCGGACCCACTAAGTAATGAGCAGCAATCCCTCAGTGGCGGTAGGGGTCGACACCCGCATCAACAGTATCGACCGCTTAAGCTTTACCGTGTTTGTCGCCATTGTGGCTCACGCGCTGATTATATTCGGCCTGACTTTCAGCTTGCCCCAGCCGGATGAGGTGGCCCCTACCCTGGAAATCACCCTGTCGAATCACAGCACTGACCAGGCCCCCGACGACGCCCGCTTTTTGGCCCAGCACAACCAACAGGCCAGCGGCACCGAGCTTGCTAACCGCGAGCTGACCACCGACCAGCAGGCCGATTTTGTCGCCCCCACCGTTAACCAGGTGGCGCCTGTCCCCCAGCAACAGGCCAGCACGAAAGCCCAGGCGGCTGAACAACCACTACTCACTACCAATGCCGCGGCGACGCGTCAAGTCGTCCAAGAGAACGACAACCACAGCCAACAACAAGAGCTAGAGCGCGAGGGCTCGCCCGAAGAGCAGCCTATGATCACCCCGGAAATCGCCAGCCTGCAGGCCAAACTGGACCGCCAGCGCCAGGAATATGCCAAGCGCCCCCGCTTGCGCCGACTGACCTCGCTGGCCACCAAATCTGTTCCCGAGGCCGCCTACCTATTGGAGTGGAGCCGTAAAATTGAGCAGGTGGGCAATGCCAATTACCCGCAACAAGCGCTGACTCAGCGTCTGACCGGCCAACTGCGCATGGCGGTCACCATTAACCCCAATGGCACCATTCGCGCGCTGGAGCTTTCGGAGTCGTCGGGAGTGAGCATTCTGGACGAAGCCGCGATGCAAATTGTGCGCATGGCGGCGCCGTTCGACCCCATTCCCCCCGAAGTGCGTGAGAATTTCGATCAACTGCAGATTATTCGCACCTGGATGTTTGAGATCGACGGCCTCAGCACCTCATCCAATTAACCGCCCGCGCTCGACGCGCTTGAGTTTCCCGGCCCCTACCCCAATACTGAAAGCATGACCAAGGATACACACCAACACTCTTTCGAGCCAGGCGCTCTGCGCAACCAGTTCCTAATTGCCATGCCGAGCATGAGCGATCCGCATTTCGCCCACAGCGTTACCTATATCTGCGAGCACTCAGACGACGGCGCCATGGGCATTGTGGTCAACATACCAATGGATCTCACCCTGAGCGATATTTATCAGCAACTCGAGCTGGATACCAACGATATCTCGGCACACATGGCCGCCCTGGCCGGGGGGCCGGTCAGTGGCGAACGCGGCTTTGTGCTGCACCCAACCTCGACCGACCGCCAGTGGCAATCCAGCATTGAGGTTTCAGAGGATATTACCCTGACCGCGTCGCGGGATATTCTCGAGGCCATGTCCCGGGGCGAGGGCCCCGAACACACCCTGGTGGCACTGGGCTACGCGGGTTGGGACAAGGGCCAGCTGGAGCGGGAGATAGCCGAGAACGCCTGGCTGACGGTGCCGGCAAATCAACAAATTTTATTTCACACCCCCGCCGAACAGCGCTGGAACGCCGCCGCGCGCCATCTGGGCATTGACCTCAACCTCATATCCAGCCAGGCGGGACACGCCTAATGTCGCCCCCCAAGCGTCTACTCGCGTTTGATTACGGCACCCGCAGCATAGGTGTGGCCAGCGGCCAAACCGCCACCGGTAGCGCCAGCGCCTTAACCGAGCTGCGCGCCCGCGACGGTATTCCCAACTGGGACGAGATCAAAAAACTACTGGACGAATGGCAACCCGACTTGGTGTTAGTGGGCCTGCCTTTGAATATGGATGGCAGCGAAAGCGACTTTTGCCCCCGCACGCGCAAATTCGCCAACCGTATCCACGGCCGCTTCGGCGTCGCCGTAGAAATGGTCGACGAGCGTTTATCCAGCTTTGAGGCAAAAGAGGAACACCGCGCCGCCGGCGGCTCAAGCCACTACAAAAGCGATCCGGTGGATGCCATTGCGGCGAGAATTATATTGGAGACGTGGTTGAACGCTGATGTCTGATGTCTGATGTCTGATGTCTGATGTCTGATGTCTGATGTCTGATTATCAGTATCTGCCACAGCGACAGCCCAAGCCAATAAAACAAGCATTGGCGTCGGACATTAGACGTCCGTCATCCGACGCTCCACTGCTTGCTCTGCAAGGAGTCAGTTTTGGCCTCAGTCGTCAGACATCAGACGTCCAACTCAATTAAAACATCCTCCCCCCGCGCCCGGTGTCTTCCTCTTCAATCGAAAGACTATCGGCCGCATTCGACAGGTAGGTAGCATCGGTCTCCGAGCCCAGTTTAATCATCAAGCGCAAATCGTTGGGCGAGTCGGCGTAGGCTAGGGCGTCTTCGTAGGTGATCTCGCCACTGTCATACAGGGCGTATAGCGCCTGATCAAAAGTCTGCATGCCCAGTTCGGTAGATTTTTTCATCAGCTCTTTTAAATCGCCCACTTCACCCTTGCGGATTAGGTCTGACATCAGAGGGGTATTCAGCAGCACTTCCAGACAGGCGCGGCGCCCCTTGCCGTCCGGGGTGGGAATCAATTGCTGGGCGACAATGCCGCGCAGGTTAAGCGACAAATCCATCCACAACTGGCGGTGACGGTCGGCGGGGAAGAAGTGAATAATCCGGTCCAGCGCCTGGTTGGCGTTGTTGGCGTGCAGGGTACATAGGCATAGGTGACCGGTTTCGGCGAAAGCAATGGCGTGCTCCATGGTTTCGCGCGAGCGCACCTCACCGATCAAAATCACATCTGGCGCCTGACGCAGGGTATTTTTTAGGGCCACTTCGAAAGAATCGGTATCAATCCCCACCTCGCGCTGGGTGATAATACAGCCCTCGTGCTGGTGAATAAATTCGATCGGATCCTCAATGGAAATGATGTGGCCCTTGGAGTTGCGATTGCGGTGGCCAATCATTGAGGCCAATGAAGTCGATTTACCGGTACCTGTCGCGCCCACAAACATCACCAAGCCGCGCTTGGTCATGGCCAGGTCTTTAATCACATCCGGCAGATGCAGATCGTCAATTTTGGGAATCTGAGTTTCGATACGCCGCAACACCATGCCCGCCAGGTTGCGCTGGTAAAAAGCACTGGCACGGAAGCGGCCGATGCCCCGGGCACTGATGGCAAAGTTGAGCTCTTTTTCTTCCAAAAACTCGCGCCGCTGCTTTTCGTTCATTACCGACAACACCAGCTCACGCGCCTTTTCCGGCGCCAGCGCGGTAGCGGTGGCGGGCACCACCTTGCCGTGCAGCTTAATCGACGGCGGCACCCCGGCGGTAATAAATAAGTCCGAAGCCCCCTTGTCCACCATCAATTGCAGTAATCGATCAAAATCCATAATGTCACCCAGCTATTCTCGTTATTCGGTCAAGCTATTCGCCTACCCCAGCGCAGCTTCTGCGTTCTGCGTTCTGCGTTCTGCGTTCTCAGAAATTATCCGGCATTTTGGCTTTTTCTTTTGCCACTTCGCGAGTAATCACCCGGCGAGCCACCAGGTCTTCCAGACACTGATCCATGGTCTGCATACCCACCGAAGCACCCGTTTGAATCGCCGAGTACATCTGCGCGACCTTGTCTTCACGTATCAGGTTACGAATGGCCGGGGTACCACGCATAATTTCGTGGGCCGCCACCCGGCCACCGCCGTTTTTCTTCATCAGTGTTTGCGAAATAACCGCCTGTAGCGATTCCGACAGCATGGAACGCACCATGGCTTTTTCGTTGGCGGGGAATACGTCCACTACCCGGTCAATGGTTTTGGCGGCGCTGGTAGTGTGCAAGGTGCCGAACACCAAGTGGCCGGTTTCGGCAGCGGTAAGGGCCAAACGAATGGTTTCCAAATCCCGCATCTCACCCACCAGGATAATATCCGGGTCTTCCCGCAGCGCCGAGCGCAGGGCTTCGGCGAAGCCGTGCGTATCGCGGTGCACTTCACGCTGGTTCACCAGACACTTTTTCGATTCGTGAACGAATTCGATGGGGTCTTCAATGGTTAAAACGTGTTCGTATTTGTTGTCGTTGATGTAGTCCATCATGGCGGCGAGGGTGGTGGATTTACCCGAACCCGTGGGGCCGGTCACCAGCACCAGGCCTCGGGGTACTGCGCAGATATCGCGAAACACCTGGCCCATGCCCAGCTCTTCCATGGTGAGTACTTTAGAGGGAATGGTACGGAACACCGCACCGGCACCGCGGTTTTGGTTAAAGGCGTTTACCCGGAAACGCGCCACCCCCGGCACTTCAAACGAGAAGTCGGTTTCCAGGAACTCTTCGTAATCTTTGCGCTGCTTGTCATTCATGATCTCGTAGATCAAACTATGCACCTGCTTGTGGTCCATGGGGGGCAGGTTAATACGCCGCACATCCCCATCCACCCGAATCATGGGCGGGAGACCGGCCGAAAGGTGCAAGTCCGAAGCGCCCTGTTTGGCGCTAAAGGCGAGGAGCTCCGTGATATCCATACAGCTAAACCCTTACTCTTTGTCAGTTTTTTGTCATTGCTGTGAGCCACTGAAGTTGGCGCACGCAGGGCAATTTTCGGAAGTCAGATGCACAAGATAGACGAGAAGCTCGCCAATGTCACCGCCCGATTGCGCCGCGCCGCGCAATCGGTGCACCGCAATAGCGAAGATATTACCCTGATTGCGGTCAGTAAAATGCAGGGCGCGGAAAAAATACGTGAAGCTTATGCCTGCGGCCTGCGCAGCTTCGGGGAAAACTACCTGCAAGAGGCGTTGGACAAACAAACCCAGCTGTCCGAGCTATCCGACATTGAATGGCATTTTATCGGGCCGATCCAGTCCAACAAAACCCGCGCCATTGCCGAGCACTTTAACTGGGTTCACAGCGTTGACCGCTTAAAGGTAGCCCGCCGCCTGGCCGAACAGCGCCCAGAGGGGTTACCCGCGCTCAACATTTGCCTGCAGGTGAATGTGGACGCTGAATCTAGCAAGGCCGGTGTCAGCCTAGACGAGTTGCCCGTATTGGCCGCCGAGGTAGCGGCTCTGCCCGGTCTTAACCTGCGTGGACTTATGGCCATTCCGGCCAAATCCGACAACTACGACACCCAATGCCGGGCGTTTACCGAGGTGCGCAACGCTCTGCAACAGCTGCGCACCCAGCTCCCCGATGTGCCTTTGGACACCCTGTCGATGGGAATGTCGGGGGATTTGGAAGCGGCCATTGCCAGCGGCGCCACCATGGTGCGCATTGGCACCGACCTTTTCGGTGCCCGCACGCCTCAGACACCCTCAAAGGATTTTTCATAATGGTCAGAAATATTGCGTTTATCGGCGCCGGCAATATGGCCGGCGCCATTATTAAAGGTTTGATCGCAGGCGATTACCCCGCCGAGCGTATACGCGCCACCACTCGCAGCGCGGAGTCGGCGCAACAGGCTGCGGATAAACTGGGCATTACCGTGGGCACCGATAACGCCGAGACCGTCCGCTGGGCCGAGGTGGTCGTGTTGGCGGTCAAACCACAGATGCTAAAAGACACCTGCGAGGCCTTGGCGCCCGATTTAAACCAGCAGCTGATTCTCTCGGTAGCGGCCGGCATTGATACCCGCGCCCTAGCCCAATGGCTGGGGGATGACCTGGCCATTATCCGCAGCATGCCCAATACCCCCTCCCAGGTGGGCGTAGGCGCCAGTGGATTATTTGCCAACCCCAAGGCCTCCGATAGCGATCGGGCCTTTGCCCAACAAGTGGCCGAAGCCACGGGACTGTGCGCCTGGGTAGAGGATGAAGCATTGATTCACGCCGTCACGGCGGTATCGGGTTCCGGTCCGGCTTATTACTTTCTGTTTATGGAAGCGATGATTGAAGCGGCGCAAAAACTGGGGCTGGATGCCGAAAGCGCCCGCACCCTCACCCTGCAAACCGCTCTGGGTGCCGCCAGCCTTGCCGCGGGCGTCGATACCCCGGTGGATCAACTTAAGCGCAACGTGATGTCCCCCGGCGGCACCACCGAGCGGGCAATACACACGTTTGAACAGGGCGAGTTACGCGAACTGGTGGAAAAAGCCATGCGCGAATGCGCCGCCCGTTCCGAATCACTGGGCCGCGAGCTCACCCAATAAGTCAGGCTAAAAGGAGCCACGATGAACGCGATGCAAGAAATGCTAATTTACCTGATCCGCACCCTGGGCTCGCTGTATATGCTCATTATTCTGTTGCGCTTTTTGCTGCAGCTGGTGCGCGCCGACTTCTACAACCCGATTTCCCAGGGCATCAGCAAGGCAACCAACCCCTTACTGCTGCCGCTGCGCCGGGTAATTCCCGGATTTTACGGCATTGACCTCGCCTCGCTGGTACTGGCACTGCTGCTGCAATGGGTGGCCGGTCAGTTAATTTACCTGGTTGCCGGTGGCGGACTGCTCAACCCCCTTATTATCCTCCCCATGGGTGTGGTGGGCATTTTGAAAATGCTGGTGCAGATCTACTTTATCGGCATGATTATCTACATTATTGCCAGCTGGGTGGCCCCGTTCAGCCACAACCCGGCTTTGGTGTTGCTGCGCCAGTTAATTGAGCCGGTGATGGCCCCCATCCGCAAGGTGATTCCACCGCTCGGCCCGATTGATCTATCCCCTATTTTCTTGTTCTTATTCCTCAACCTGTGCAATCAGTTTCTGATTCCGGCCATCGCTCAGGCGTTGGGCGCCCAGGGAATTTTGCTCGGGTTTTAAGCTTTGGGCCCCGCAGGGCCCAAAGCTGGCATTAGCACAGGTTATGCGCTTTAATGGGAGATTGAGCAACAATTAGACAGGACCTTACCGCAGACCATGGATATAAAAAACCTGCACCGCCAAATGGCGCAATACAATACTTGGAAGACCCAGCTCGACGGACGCCTGCAAGCGTTCGGCGAGTGGTGCAAAACCCACCAACTGGTCACCGATGACGCCCAGCGATATTTGCAGCGCGCGCGTAAACTGTTAAGTGCCGAATCCTTCACCGTCGCCTGTGTGGGCGAGTTCTCGCGCGGCAAGACAGAACTCATTAACGCCCTGCTTTACAGCCAAACCACCGGGCGTTTGCTGCCCTCGCAGCCGGGGCGCACCACCATGTGCCCGACCGAAATTTTCTGGGATCCGGCTCAGCCGCGCAACTGTGTGCGCCTACTGCCCATTGAAACCCGGCGCAGCGCGACCAGCATGCAAAACTTTAAGCGCATTCCGCAAAACTGGTTCACCATTGAATTCAACCCGGCCGAGCACGAATCCATTGCCGATGCTATTGGCCAGGTATCGGCTAATAAGCGAGTGACCCGCGCCGAGGCCCAGCGCCTGGGCTTTGATGTGGCCACCCTGACGCAAGACAAAGCCAGCGGCATGGTCGAGGTGCCCATCTGGCGCCACGCCCTGATTAACCTGGATCACCCCCTGCTGCGCGAGGGCCTGCGTATTGTCGACACCCCGGGGCTCAATGCACTGGGCAACGAACCCGAGCTGACCCTGAAAACCCTGCCCGATGCGCAAGCTATTTTGTTTCTGCTGGCGGCCGACAGCGGCGTCAGCGCCAGTGATATGACGATTTGGCGCGACCACATCGCCCATCTGCGCGACAGTAATGGCACCGCCATTTTGGCCCTGCTTAACAAAATAGACACCCTCTGGGATGACCTAACCCCGGCGGCCGAAACCGCCGCCAACGTCGAGCGCGTGCGTATCGAAACAGCCCACCTGCTACAGCTGGCGCCGGAACAGGTTCTGCCGCTGTCTGCCCGGCAGGCGCTGCTGGCCAAAACTCGCCAGCGCAGTGAAACTCTGCAACGCAGCAATTTCCCCATGCTGGAAGAGAGGCTGGCTGAATGTATTATGCGCTCGCAGCAGCAAATCGTGAGTCATCGCCTGGTTAGCAACAGCCACGCGATGATTAGCAACACCTACACAAGCCTGACCCGGCGTATTGACGAGGCCGAATCTCAATTGGGCCAGTTGCGCGATAGCCGCGACACCCAAGCCGAAGAAGAAGTCGCCCGCCAGCGCGAGAAAGTGCGCGCAGCCCACCATCGCCATCACAAGCAATCCCTGTCACTGCGCACCAGCAAAAAACTGCTGAGCCACCAAAAAGCCTCGCTTGAGGCGCCGATTGCCGAGGCCAAGCTTGAGCGTATGATCGACGAGGCCTACCAAAAAATGGCCGACAGCTGGACCACGGTGGGACTCACCCGTGCCATCGGCGATTTCTTTGACGATGTCGACAGCTGCATGAACCAACTGCTGCGCGAGGTCGACCGGGCCAATAAGGTTCTTACCAGTATTTATCAGCGCCCCGAACACGGCCTGGACGAGTCCATGGCGCGCAAGCACCAGCTAAACTTCACCGCCGAGCGGCGTCAACTGCGCAATCTGGAAGCCAATGCCGAACGCCTGCGCCACTCGCTCAACAGCGTTATCGCGCCCAAAAAGACGTTAATTAACCGCTTTATCGCCACCTTGGTAAAAGAAGTTAAAGCGCTGTTTGGCTCTTTGCAGACGTCCACCTGCGACTGGCTGGAAGATGCCCTGACGCCTCTGGTGCACCACAACCAGCACCAAAAACAATTGTTGGAGCATCAGATGATGCGCCTGGGCCAACTGCGCGAACAAGGTGTCAGTCACAGTGAAAAGCTGCGGGCTTTGGAAGCCGACCTGAGAGAGCTGCGCCTTGCGCGCAAGGGATTAACCCCGCTGTTTGCCGAGGTCAGCCGCAGCCCTGAACCCGCCCCGGGCAATAGTGCTAAGGTCGTCTCACTGCACGCGGCGCGACAGGCTGCTGGATAACTGGCTTCGCCTCGCGAAATGACGCCAGTACTTGCAGGGGCTTAGGCGCCCCCTTAGACTTGCGTCTTTTCTCTGTCATACAGTGGCCGGTTTCGAATGACACAAGCTTTTCCTGCGGACTCCATAGGTTTGGTTGCCCCCCAAACCTACAGTTTTACCGAGCCTTTCACACTCGCCTGCGGCCGCACCCTCGAGCAGTTTGATCTAGTCGTGGAAACTTACGGCGAACTCAACGCCGATAAGTCCAATGCGGTGCTCATCTGTCACGCACTGTCCGGGGATCATCACGCGGCGGGCTATCACTCCAGCGAAGACCGTAAACCCGGCTGGTGGAACGGCTATATCGGACCGGGTAAACCCATTGATACCGACAAGTTTTTTGTCGTGTCGCTGAACAATTTGGGGGGCTGCAGCGGCTCCACCGGCCCGGGCTCGGTCAACCCCGAGACCGGCAAAGTATGGGGCGCAGACTTTCCCAAACTCAGGGTGCGCGACTGGGTGCACTCCCAGGCGCGCCTGGCGGACCGGCTGGGCATTAGCCAGTGGGCAGCCGTGGTGGGCGGTAGCCTAGGAGGCATGCAGGCGATGCGCTGGGCGCTGGAGTATCCCTCGCGCCTGCGTCACTGTGTTGTCATCGCCTCGGCGATGAAGCTGAGCGCGCAGAATATTGCCTTTAACGAAACCGCCCGCCAGGCCATTATGGCCGACCCGGAATTTCACGGCGGTGATTATTTTAACCACCACACCTACCCCAAAAGCGGGCTGGCGGTGGCGCGTATGATCGGCCATATCACCTATTTATCCGACCACGTCATGGGCGAGAAATTTGGCCGCGAACTGCGCAGCGGCAGCTTTACTCAGGGTCTGGATGAAGCGGTGGAATTTCAGGTAGAGAGCTATCTGCGCTACCAGGGCGATACTTTCTCCGACCGCTTCGACGCCAATACTTACATGCTAATGACCCGCGCCCTGGATTATTTTGATCTGGCGCGCGAGTACAACGACGACCCGGCCACCGCCTTTCGCCGCGCTCAATGCGACTTTTATGTCGCCTCGTTTACCACCGACTGGCGGTTTCCGGTAGAGCGCTCGCGGGAAATTGTCGACGCACTGATTGCCGCGCAGAAAAACGTGAGCTACACGGAAATAGAATCCCCCTACGGCCACGACGCCTTCTTGCTGCCCAATGAGCACTATCGCGCCGCCTTTGGCCGCTATATGGCCGGCATTATCACGGAGTAACCATGCGCTTCGATTTTAATCAGTTACTGACCTGGATCGCCCCGCAAAGCCGGGTGCTGGATTTGGCCTGTGGCGACGGCAGCCTGTTAAAGCTTCTGCGCGAGCAAAAACAGGTGCACGGTTACGGCCTGGAAATTGACCCCAAACAAATCGAAACCTGCATCAGCCGGGGGGTTAATGTTCTCAATCAAAATTTAGACCGGGGTCTGGAAAACTTTGAAACCGACAGTTTTGATACCGTGCTGATGACCCAGGCGCTGCAGACCATGCGCTACCCGCATATTGTGCTGGATGAAATGCTGCGGGTAGGCAAGGAATGTATTATTACCTTCCCCAATTTCGGCCACTGGAAAGCCCGTTATCATTTGGCCATTCGCGGCCGTATGCCGGTGTCGGACTTGCTGCCCTACGAGTGGTACGACACCCCCAACATTCACTTTTGTACCTTTACCGATTTTGAGGTGCTGTGTCGGCAAAAGAACATTACCGTTCTGCATCGGCAGGTGGTCAATGAACAGTCGGTGCAGTGGCTGGGTGACTTGGCCCCTAATCTATTTGGTGAAACGGCCATTTACCACTTAAGCAAGTAACCCACGTCTTGGAGTTAGCTATGTTTTCATCCCCTACCCGATGGCTCGCACTGACCCTCCTGGCACTTGCCAGCCTGGGCACCAGTGCCCAGGAAATTCCCCAGGCCCGGGAGATTGTCGACTCCGAGCGAAGCGCGCAATTCGGCGCCTATACCATACACTTTAGCGTGTTTAACAGCGCTTTTGTGCCGCCCGATATCGCCGAAATTTACCAGATTAACCGCGCCTCTAATCGCGCCCTGATCAATATCAGTGTGACTCGCGAGGACGACGGAAAAACCAGCCTGGGACTGCCCGCCGAGGTAACCGGCACCGCCAGTAATTTGCTGCAGCAAATGCGCACCTTGGATTTTCAGACCATCAGCGAAGGCGACGCCACCTACTACCTGGCGGATTTAAAACACACCAATGAAGAAGTATTTAACTTTGCCATTAGCGTCACTCCCGAGGGCACTGACACCCCACTGAACGTTAAATTTTCCCGCAAACTGTATCTCCAGGGAGGCGAATAATGCCGCAGCAAGTGGTACTGGCCAGCTCTAACCCCGGCA
Organism: Gilvimarinus xylanilyticus; assembly: GCF_024195295.1. Classification (GTDB taxonomy): domain Bacteria; phylum Pseudomonadota; class Gammaproteobacteria; order Pseudomonadales; family Cellvibrionaceae; genus Gilvimarinus; species Gilvimarinus xylanilyticus. The sequence continues at coordinate 245,683 of NZ_JAMFTH010000003.1, forward strand.
AGCTTAAAGAGTTTCAGCAACTGCTGGCCGATGTCGGTTTTGATGTATTGCCCCAGGGACAATTCGATGTCACGGATGCCGAAGAAACCGGCTTGAGCTTTGTGGAAAACGCCATTATCAAAGCGCGCAACGCCTGCGTGGCAACCGGTTTGCCCGCGCTGGCCGATGACTCCGGCATAGAAGTAGACGCCCTGGAGGGACGCCCCGGCATCTACTCGGCGCGCTTTGCCGGCCCCGGCGCCACCAATGAGAGCAATAACGCCAAATTACTCGAACAACTGCAAGGCGTTGCTCCAGCCGCACGCACCGCCCGCTACCAGTGTGTCCTGGTGTATATGCGTCACGCCAACGACCCCACCCCCATTATCTGCCAGGGCAGCTGGGAGGGCAGGATTTTGGAGGCCCCCCAGGGCGATGGCGGATTCGGTTACGATCCGCTCTTTTACGTACCCAGCCACGAGTGTGCAGCCGCCGAGCTTAGCAAAGACGAAAAAGGCCGTATCAGCCATCGGGCGAAAGCGCTGCAAGCCCTGCTGCAAAACCTGAGCGAAACCTCTTCTTAGACTTTCCCGTAATCACCGTTGGGCGTGCCGTTTAACCAACACACAAAGGGGCGCCCACTAATTTCCTACCGCTTTTGCACAAACTGACACCCGTCACTGTATTGCCTGTAAAAGGGCCACTTGCCACCTTCTCGCTCCGACCCAACCTGGGACGACCCTTGACCACTGGGTATTCATAGTAACGCTACCACGCTCCGTATCGACTCGACTGGAGCGGGATAAAACAGCGGCCGGTCTATCTCTATACCGGCGGACTTTGAACAATAATAAAGAGGTCACAATGAAAGCAAATCTCGGTTTACCCTTTGCGGTGGGCGCACTAACGCTCACCCTAACGGCCTGCGGCGGCAATTCGGAGGGCGATGAGAACAGCTCCTCTATAGCCAGTTCGGTCGTTTCTTCCAGCGCGGGCGAAAACAGCTCGTCCTCGGTAGACAACTCAAGCGAATCTTCGGTCAGCTCTTCAAGTGTATCCAGCAGCGTATCGTCGGTCACTCTTAGCTCTTCGGACAGCAGCAGCTCAGTAAGCTCGGCCGTCAGCAGTAGCTCGGTCAGCTCGACATCCAGCGCCCAGTCGTCTAGCTCCAACGAAGATAGCTCCAGTAGTTCGGTTCAGTCTTCCAGCTCCTCGTCAACACCCACGACGGCCTGGAACCTGGTGTGGCAAGACGAATTTGAAGGTGCCAGTATCGACACCACAAAGTGGGAACACGAGGTTAACTGCTGGGGCGGAGGCAACAACGAGCAACAGTGTTACACCGATCGCGCCGACAACAGCTATGTGCAAGACGGCAAACTGCATATTGTCGCTCGCCAGGAAACCTTTAGCGGTCCGGCGGTTAATAACGAAAACCCCGATTACGACCCCAGCGACACCTCGGCCACTATGCCCTTCACCTCGGCTCGCTTACGTACCCGCAACAAAGCCGATTGGACCTACGGCCGCATGGAAATCAACGCCAAGTTGCCCCAGGGCGACGGCCTATGGCCCGCTATCTGGATGCTGCCCACTGACTCTGAATACGGCGGCTGGCCCCTGAGCGGTGAAATCGACATTATGGAAGCGGTTAACCCCAATGCCGGTGGCGGTAATATCACCCACGGCACCCTACATTACGGCCAAGTGTGGCCCGGCAACTTAAACACTGGCAGTGCCTATACGCCACCGGCCAATGTCTGGGAGGAGTTTCATACCTACGCCATTGAGTGGGAGCAAGGCGAAATCCGTTGGTACGTCGACGACGTTCACTTTGCCACCCAGACTCAGGACGATTGGTTTACCTATTACTGGGGCGGCCAGGAACATGGCTTCCAATTAGGCGCCGAGGACGCTCCTTTTGATCAAAACTTTCACTTGCTGTTAAACGTTGCAGTGGGCGGCAACTGGCCGGGTGCCCCAGATGGTACCGCCAGTTTCCCGCAGGCCATGGAAGTCGACTACGTGCGCGTCTACGAATGCTCGGCCGACCCAGTCACCGGTAAAGGTTGCGCCACCGTGGATCCAGGGGCTAAAGATGTTACCGGTGCGGCTGCGCCCACGCCCGTCAGTGTGGATTTATACAACGCAGGCCCCGCCAGCTTCACCTTCAACACTGTTGACGGTGAGGTCACCAACACTTTGGTGCCCGGTTTTTACGACAATGGAACCGGCAACGTCATCAGCACCCCGGATGCCACGGACGCCCAGGGCAATACTGTATGGGACGTTGAGTTTAACGGCCCGGGCAATGTGTTTTTATCAAGCGGTGACATGAGCGCTCACTACGAGGTCAACGACGGCTTAAAGTTCACCAACGTCGCCGACTATGGCGAACTGCGCTTCAGTATGTTGGTTCAGGCCATTGACCCAACCACCGAACTGCAGGTTAAGCTCGACAGTGTTTGGCCCAACGTTAGCTTCCATGCTATCGACGTGCCCACCGTGGGCGAGTGGACTCAGGTCTCGGTAGCCATCAACCAGCTAGCGCCCAACAACATCGAGTCCGGAGAAGCAAACCTGGGCCAACTGGTTAACGCGTTTGTGCTAGAAGCCTCGGGCGGTACCGCCCATGTGCAACTGGCCGACATTCAGCTGAACTGCTTAAGCCCCTGTGGGGTGGACCCTGTCCTGGCGTCGGTAAGCGATACTCTGACCGAGCAGTTCGACATTTTTGCCAATGGCATGCCCGGCGCCAACTGGGACTTTGGCGTGGGCACCTGGGATAACAACTCTGGCCGCGTTAGCACCGAAGTGGTTAACGACGTAGACCGTGGCGATGTTCTGGATATTAACTTTGCCGAAACCGGCGAAAACGGCTTGGCATTTATTCAATCCACCACCACCAAAAACGCCCGCGCCTTTGCCAGCAATGGCAAGCTGCGTTTTGACATTAAGGTGCTTGATTACGGCACCAACACCGGCGGCATTGTGGTTAAAGCTGAAAGCGGCCCGGGTGTTAGCACGGGCGATTACGTGATCGAACGTGTACCTGAGGATGTTTGGACCACACTCACCATTGATATCGCCGACCTACTGGCCGCCCCTGGTGGCAGTGGCTTTAATATCGACGCCTTTAATACACCGTTTGTGATTTTACCTGCTTGGAACGATCAGGGCGGTGTGCATTTGCGCGTCGATAACATCGAGTGGATTGACGGCAGCGGCTCTGCCGAGCCTAGCATTGACGCCTTAGAGGCCCCCTTTACGGTTTACGACCAAGGCGCACCAGGCCCCGAGTGGGACTTTGGCGTGGGTAAATGGGACAACGACACCGGCCACGTCGGTATCAGTACGGTAGCCGATAGCGCGCGAGGCAATGTACTGCAACTGGACTTTAGCGACAGTGGTAACAACGGCTTGGCGTTTGTCCAGTCAACCCAGGCGAAAGATCTGAGCGCCTTCGCCAGTGATGGGCAGTTAGTGTTCGACTTAAAAGTGCTCGACTTTGGAAGCAACACTCAAGGCTTGGTGGTTAAACTGGAGAGCGGCCCCGGGGTAGGTACTGGCGACTATGTTATCCACACCCCCATTGCCGGTGTCTGGACCGAGTACACCATCGATATTGCCGACTTGCTAGGCCATACAGGCACTCACGGCGACTTCGATATCAGCGCGATGAACACTCCCTTTACTATCTTGCCGGTATGGGGCGATCAGGCCGGCGTGCAATTGCAGCTTGATAACGTGCGCTGGGTGTTCGAAACATCGACGAGTTCATCCTCAAGCAGCTCATCAAGCAGTGCGGGCACCGGTTCGTCCAGCTCTAGCTCAGAAAGCTTCAGTTCTATTTCTAGCTCGTCCAGTACTAGCTCGGAAGGCCCAAGCTCCAGCTCTAGCAGCTCATCCAGCACCGATAGCACCGTGCCTGAGACCCTCGACTCAGGTTGGGAATTAGTGTGGAACGATGAGTTTAACGGCACCGACATCGACGGCACGAAGTGGGAGCACGAAGTTAACTGCTGGGGCGGCGGCAACAACGAAGCCCAGTGCTACACCGATGACTCAGCGAACAGCTATGTCGAAGACAGCCTGCTGCACATCGCCGCGATCTATGAACCCGGACAAGTATGTGGCCCGGCGACTAACCAAGAGGACCCCAACTACAATCCAGCCGATACATCGGTCTGTAAAGACTACTCATCGGCCCGCCTACGCACCCGAGGCAAAGCCGATTGGCAGTACGGCCGTATGGAGATCCGCGCAAAAATGCCGCAAGGCGTGGGCGTATGGCCCGCTCTGTGGATGCTACCCAGCGACAACATTTACGGTGCATGGCCACACAGTGGCGAAATCGATATCTTTGAGGCATTCCAACCTGGCGTTTCAGGCCCTGCCCCTACCGGTGCCGCCAACGAGATGCACGGCACCTTGCACTATGGGTTCGCCTGGCCTTGGAACCAGTACAGTGGCGCCGGCTACGAGCCACCCACAAACATCTGGGATGACTTTTACACCTACGCCGTAGAGTGGGAAGAGGGCGAGATCCGCTGGTATGTAGACGACGTACTGTTTGCCCGCAACACTGGCAACTGGTTTATCTACTACTGGGGCGGCCAAGAGGTAGGCTATCAAGTCGGTGAAGACGCACAGCCGTTCGATCAAGCCTTTCATATGCTTTTGAATGTAGCGCTGGGCAACGGCGAATACATTGATCTGCCAACGTTTACCGATACCCGCACCATGACCGTAGACTATGTGCGTGTATACGAGTGCGCCCACGACCCGGTGACTGGCAAAGGCTGTGAAAGCGCAGCAGATGACAGAGACGTCACCAACATTGTCGGCCATCTACCGCCTGCGGATGCGCGCGATGAGCTGGTGCTTTACAGCGGCGCCGACGGTGGCATTCAGACCCTGAGCTTCGACGTAAACGGAACCACGGTGCAAAACCCTCTGCAATACGCCGAATGGAATGACAGTGGTGCGCTCGCCTCGAACCCCAGCGCTGCCCCAATTGATGATGGCTCGGGCAGCACTACCGTGTGGGACTTGCAGTTCAATAATACAGGTGCTGCTGTTGCTTGGTTAGCGTCGGACGCTATGAGCAGTTATCCAGGGGTAGAGGCAGGCTTTAACTTTGGCAGTGATCCTTTGCATAACCGGCCCCGCAACCTGGGTGAGTTTAAGTTTGATATTTGGGTTGAAGCGGCTAATATCGGCAGCAAACTGGTTGTTAAGCTGGGCTCAGGCTTTCCCGACCTTAGTATCGAAGACGTCGACCTCACGGCGGATATGGTGGGCAAGTGGACACCCGTTTCGGTGCGCTTTTACAGCCTGCGCCAGGCCGAAGGCTCGTGGTCGCAAGTCGACTGGTCGTCAGTAATGCGCCCCATCGAGTTAGAGCTTCTGGGCGGCGCCGCCCATATCCAGCTGGATAATATTCGCATCGCCTGCTTGGAGGATTGCGCCATTGAACCCAAGTTGGCACCGGTAACCATCACTGACGACATGGACGTATTCGTCAACGGCTTAGCGGCCGATTGGGGTAATCCAGGATTCGGTGTTTGGCAGGCAGAGGGGCAAATAATCAACCTTGACGCCACAGTAACCGATGCCGATAAAGGCACCGTGCTGCAAGCGGAGTTTACCCAAAATAATATGGGCACCTTCTACATTCAGGATGCTGCGGCCAAAGACTTAAGCGCCTTTGCTAACGGCAACCTGGTGTTTGACCTCAAAGTCGTGAGTAACAGTGGCAATAGCGACGGCTTTTTGGTCAAGGTAGAGTCAACCGGGGGCAACTCAAGCAATGAAGTCCCGGTCCCCCTGCCTGCGGGCAACGACTGGACCACGATAAGCGTGCCTTTTACCGAACTGGCTAACGGGGCCTTTGATTTGGAAAAGGTCAATACGCCCTTTTCCATGTGGCCCGTATTCGGGCAACAACAGGTCACTTTCCAAATCGCGAATCTGCGCTGGGAACTGCCCGACTGATAACCGGGGCATAAGACCTTTTAATGCCAACAGGGAGGTTGGCTCAACTGATACAAAAAGGGCCCGCAAACCGAGTTTGCGGGCCCTTTTCTCGGGCTGCGACTTGCAGCTATTTCAAGGTAAGGGGTTCGCCCTCAAAGTGAACGCCGTCCCAGCCGTGCTGAATAAAATTGCGAATATTACCGTGGTCTGTGCCCTCGGGGTGCTGCAATACATCCTCGCGGTAGAACTTGCCAAAACAGGCCAGAGTTTGCGCCTCGGTCAGGCCGTGCAGCTGGCCAAATGCCAGTATCTTGCACGATCCCTGATTCTCATCCGCACTGTTGCTCAAATCACCGTTGCGAAACGCCGTAGCCTGATGTTGGTAATAGGCGTCAATCACCGCCATTGTCTCGCTAAACTCGACATTGAGCGGCTCTTCGGTCAATTTGTGGATAAACATTTCCAGCGTCATGGCGTACCTCGTATAACGTTAAACCGCTATTTTAGAGCTACGGCCCGCCGGGAACAATCAGCCGTCGTCGCTAAAGCGACTGCTTAGGGTTCCCTGAGCGCTGGAGATCTCTGTGGCGTCATGAGCCAAACTTAACTGCGCACTGAACACCGCGCAGCGATGCTGAGCCCCTTCGATGCTGACGATTACGTGCAAAGGCTCGCCCCGCCAAGCGCGTAAATGATTGATTTCCAGCTCACTAATGTCGCACTCGCCCAAGCTTTCAGGGCACGCTAACTGAGCGGCACAATCGACCAAGCTGGGCAGCACACTCTTTAACAGTGAGGGGGAGCAGTTTAGTCCGGGCTTTGTCGCAACATCCAAAACCGCCGAGACACCGGGAAAATAACTGGCCTGAATGGCAAAAAACGCACTGGCCGGGTGAGACTCCACCCATTGGTTGGGTGTATAGGCGTGAGTGTTGATTTCTGTGGGCATGGGTAATGACATAGCAACCTCTGTATTTTGTTTTTGGTTATTTTGCGTCTCTCGGCTCTAAGACTAGAAAAAACAGAGGTTAAGGACTAATGCTATTGGGATTTTCACTGCGAGAAGTGCAAAAGTTGAAGATTTAGGACCGATTTTCTTATTTCTGATGAACTTTAACTATCACCTCTTTCGCCCTTATAAATCCCCCTAAAGGCTTTAGGGGTACAACCATACTCATCTTTAAACAATTTGTTGAAATACGAGACATTCTTGTAACCCACCGAATAAGCAATTTCGGCAATGCTGGGGTCGGCGCCGTCCGACAAGAGTCGGGCCGCCTCAGTCAGGCGGACCTTGTTTAAATATCCCGTAAAGGTATAGCCCAGCTCCGCCTTGAGAATCGAGTTGATTTTGCCGCGTCCCACTCCCGTTGCCGAGGCAATTCCATCGAGGTTCAGCTCGCTGTTCGGGTACTCGGTGGCCAGATAACGTAATATCGCTTCTTTATCGCGATCCTGACGTGGCTCTACCGACAGCTGCTGATACGCCACCAGGGGCCGGTCTTTTTGCAATTTCAATTTAAGGGCTTCGGTAAGCGCCCGCGTGTGTGCACGGAATAGCCAAATAATAGCCAGCAACCAGACCAGCCCCAATATACCGGCGAGTAAATAGAGATAACGCCAGTCCCGTCCGCGCAACTCCAGCGCGTTAATTTGCACCCGTGCCGAATCCACCATGGGGCTTTGATGGGTCGAGCCAAACACCAGACGAGGCACCCGGTTAAGCTGGTAATCAAGCATCGACAACTTTAGCTCGAACTTATCCAGCCACCATTGCGGCGTTTCCAGGCGGGTCAAGTCCAGCTCAACGCTGGACCAATGTTGGTCACAGGAAAAGTAAGTCGCCGGAGAGCGGTAGCTCAGCATATCCCCCTCGCGGGTAATACCCTCTTCAAATGTGTGCGCGGCAAAGGCCAGAACATTGGCGGGGGCGCATTTTACGTTAAAGCTAAGGGTGTGATAGCCGGTCAAATCCAACAGGGTCGCCTCGCCCGCGGCATCGACAAAGTTGAGCAAAACTCCGGCGTAAGGGTATTCGGCAACATCGGATAAGCTAAACGAATAGTCCAGACTGTAGCGATCATCGTGCACCTGCACACCCGAGCGCCCCCCCTGATACTGGTCAGTTTCGGGGCTTAGATGCCAGGCGAATTCACTGTCAGCGGCCGGCAGCAACACCCGCGAAGAGAAGGTGTTGCGGATACACCACACACTGACCAATGCACTGAACAGTAAAAGGCCAAGCAGCAGAGCGAGCATTTTTTTATAAAACTGGAGCATTATTGACCGAGTCGCGTTGTTGTCGTCGCTTATCCTACCGGTATTTGCCCCATCCGAATAGCGCCCCACGTCAGTGGTTTGGCAGAGCGCGGCAATAGGCGTAAAATACCGCCTCACAATCCTCGGGGTGGCCCGCACCTTAGGCCTGAGAAAGACCCGTTGAACCTGATCCGGTTAATGCCGGCGTAGGGATAGGACACTCCTCATATCCGCGCTTATTTCGCATGCCGGGTCTCCTGTTGCTGTTGGAGACTCTATGAAACCCACTTACTTTGTTTTAGCCGCTCTACCCTTGGCCGTTGCCGCCCAGGCGCAAACCGACTCGATTGAAGAGATTCTGGTAACCGCCGACTTTCGCGCAACCAACTTGAGCGAGCTGGCCACCAGCGCCACGGTCATTAATGCCGACGCCATCAACGCCCGTGGCGCCGAGCACCTAGCGCAAATTTTAAACACCGCCCCCAATGTGAATTTTTCCACCGGCGCATCGCGCGGCCGCTTTTTTCAAATTCGCGGTATCGGTGAGCGCAGCCAATTTATTGAGCCGGTTAACCCGTCCGTTGGCCTGCTGGTCGATGGCATAGACTTAACCGGCATTGGCGGCGCAGCAACCACGCTGGACATTGCCCAGGTGGAAATTTTGCGCGGCCCGCAGGGCACACTCTATGGTGCCAACGCCCTGGCAGGCTTAATCAATATGGTATCAGCCGCCCCCACTCAAGAGTTCAGCGGCGAAGTGAACGCCACCCTGGGCGACTACAATATTCAAACCTTAAGCGGAGCCATTAGCGGCGGGCTCACCGATACCCTGAGCGCCCGCGTCGCACTGGAGCAACACAGCTCCGACGGCTACCAGGATAACGACTACTTAAATATTGACGACAACCAGAACATCGACGAACAAACCGCCCGCGCCAAACTGCGCTGGCAGCCCAGCGATGCGCTGCAATTGGATGTGACCGGCCTGTACGTCAATGTCGATAACGGCTACGACGCCTTCTCTTTGGACAACACCCGCACCACCTTGTCGGATAACCCCGGCCACGACCGCGCCGAAACCTCAGCTGGCTCGGCGCGCCTGCAGTGGCGCTTAAACGATGCGGTCTCACTGGTGGCGCTGGGCAGCCACGCGCAATCGGATACCGAGTACGGTTTTGATGAAGACTGGACCTACGCGGATATTTGCAGTGACTTCACTTGTATTTATGACGGCTACAGCTCAACCGATAATTACCTGCGCGATATCGACAACACCACCGCCGATTTACGCCTGGTGTCCAACAACGAACGCCACGAATTCGGTTGGGTGGCCGGTGTGTATTACCGCGACCAGAACGAGAGCTTACTGCGCCAGTACACTTATGCAAGCGGGGACTTTACCAGCGATTTCAGCGCCGAAAACACCGCCCTGTACGGCCAGTTGGATATCCCCCTAAGCGCAGCGCTTAAACTCGTCACCGGCCTGCGCTACGAAGAGCGCAGCGCCGACTACCGCGACAGTGACGACGTAAGCTTCACCCCTGAAGACGATATGCTGGGCGGCAAGCTGGCACTGGAATACCACACCGATTCCACCTTGTATTACGGTTTAATCTCGCGCGGTTACAAAGCGGGCGGCTTTAACAGCAACACCGCCCTGCCCGAAAGCTCGCGGGAATATCAGCCGGAATTTTTGTGGAACTACGAAGTGGGCGCCAAGTTTGCCTCCAACGATAATCGCATCACCAGCAATATCGCCGTGTTCTACCAAGATCGCGACGACGTGCAAACCAAGCAATCGCTGCTGCAACAAATTGATGGCGACACCTGCCCCTGCAGCTTTGAGGATTACACCACCAATGCCGCCGCTGGCCACAGCTACGGCTTAGAAGTAGACATTAATTGGCAGGCAAGCGAGGCCTTGCGCCTATTCGCAAGCCTGGGGTTGCTGCGTTCGGAATTTGATAATTTTCAAAGCTATGTTCACGCTGGAGCCAACCCCGGCGAGGGCGAGGCTTACGATTTATCCGGCCACGATTTACCCCACGCACCCCACTATCAATTTACCGCCGGTGGCGAATACTTTTTTACCGATCACTGGTTTGCACGGTTAGAGATAGAGGGCAAAGACAGCTTTTATTTCTCCAGCCGTCACGAAGCCCAGGCCGACTCTTATGAGCTGTTTAACGCCCGTCTAGGCTATGCCACCGAGCACTGGGAGCTGGCGCTTTGGGGCCGCAATCTGACCGATGAAGACACTCAAACCCGAGGCTTTGGCGCCTTCGGCAACGACCCGCGCAAAGGTTACGACACCGAGCCCTATTATCAATTTGGCGAACCGCGCGTCGTGGGTTTGTCCGGCACTTACCGCTTTTAAGGAAAACTTATGAAACTGACCGCCGAACTGAGTATGTACCCGTTTAACGAGGAATATATTCCGCCCATTAAAGGCTTTATTGACTGGCTAAATCAGCAAGAGGGCTTGCTGGTATCCACCAAGCCCACCTGCACGATTATTACCGGCGACTATGAACGGGTAATGCATGTGCTGGGCGAAGGCATGCGCTACAGCGTTGAAACCTGGGGTAAAGCCGTGTTTGTGAGTAAATTTTTGCCTGGCTTTGAGGCCCTACCCGAGGCCGATGCGTGAGCGAAGTCAGTGAAGTCATCGCCCAAGCCTGGGCGCAGATGTCCGGCTGGGAAATAACGGCAGTCATTCTTGCGATTGCTTATCTGCTTCTGGCGGTCAAACAAAACAGTTGGTGCTGGTACTGCGCCTTTGCCAGCACAGCGATTTACACCGCCCTGTTTTGGGATGTTCAGCTGCTAATGGAATCAGCGCTTAATGTTTACTATATGGCAATGGCGGTTTACGGTTGGTGGCAATGGCGCCACGGCGGTAGCAACGACACACAGCTGCCGGTACAACGCTGGAAGCTAAAGCAGCACAGCCTCACTCTGGCTGCCATTGCAGCGCTCACCTTAGTATCCGGCACCTTATTAAGCCGCTATACTGAAGCGGCTTGGCCCTACGTGGATTCTTTTACCACCTGGGCCAGCGTGATTACCACCTTTATGGTAGCCCGCAAAATTTTAGAAAACTGGCTTTACTGGATGGTTATTAACAGCACTTCGATATTTTTATTTATCGACCGCGGAATGTATTTAACCGCGCTCTTGCTGGTGTGCTATTTAATAATCTCGGTATTTGGCCTAATCAACTGGCAAAGGGATTATCGCCGACAAGCCGCCTATGGCTGAGCAGAATATTCTTCAAGCCATACTCGCGGGCTGGCGCGATTGGCCGCTGCCACTCGACGCCCCACCGAAAGTATTGGGGCCAATTCCCGGCGGTCGTACCAATCGCAATATTCAGCTGCAGGTTCCAGGCTCGACCCGTTCGATCATTCTGCGTATCAATAACCCGCGCGGACGACACCTGGGTATTGATCGCGACGATGAAGCGCAAATTGTTCACACCGCGGCGCTGGCCGGCATTACTCCCGAACCTATCTACCGCGATCCGGCACACCGCTTCGCGCTCTTGCCCTACGTGCAAGCCCGCACCTGGAACCCCGCGGATATGGCCAACCCCGAGCAGCGCAAGCGACTGCTGGCGCTGCTGCAGAGGGTGCGCCGCCTTTCCCCCGCTACCGGCAGGCGGAGCTATTTGCGATACCTGCAACAATATTGGACTCAGTTGGAATCCAGCGCCGCTATTGACGCGCAACTGCGCGACCGCTGGCATCATTTTCTGCCCCGTCTCGAGGCTTTTGACCAAGGAGACTGGCCCGCCGAACTCACTCACCACGATTTAATTGCCGAGAATATTTTGGACACCGGAAGCCAGCTGTATTTAATTGACTGGGAATATGCCGCTCTGGGCCACGCCGATATCGACCGTTGGTGCATTGATCCACAACTGGTGACAGAACCTTTTATTCACGAGCTGGCGCAGTGGACCAACGACCTGTGGGAAGCTGTGTTGCGCTTATTAAAAAGTCAAAACAGCAAAGGTTAACGCTCCTTAACCCATACTTTTTGCCGATAGGTGCTCCTAACGCCACTATCCGCTAAACTCTGTCCACCGATAACAATAGTCAACAGGACCACATCATGCCCCAGATCAAATTCTTACCCCTCGGCATATACTGTGCTGCACTGTTAGCAGGCTGCAGTCACTCCACCAGCGAGCCGCTCCCAAACGCCTCACAACCCGAAACCGAGCAGTGGCAAACCCTCTTCAATGGCAGCGACTTAACCGATTGGACCATTAAAATCGCCGGCTACCCATTAAACGACAATGCGCTGGATACCTTCCGGGTACAAGACGGTAAACTGGTCGTGAGCTACGACCAGTACGACGAATTTAAGGGGCGCAATGGCCATATCTTTTATAACCAGCCCTTCTCTCACTACCGCATAAAAATCGAGTATCGCTTTGTAGGCGAGCAGGCTGCGGGCGCCCCCGATTGGGCCTGGCGCAACAACGGTATTATGTATCACGCTCAATCCCCCGAGAGCATGGCCCTGGAACAGGGCTACCCCGCCTGTATGGAAGTGCAGTTACTGGGCGGCAATGGCACCGATGAGCGCCATACCTCCAACCTGGTCACGCCAGGCTCCCACTCGGTTTACAACGGCGAGCTGCGCGAAGATCACATTATTGAAAGCACCAGTAAAACCTATCACGGTGACCAATGGGTAAGCGCAGAAGTTGAGGTCCACGGCGACGAGCTCGCCATTCATCGGGTAGAAGGCGAAGAAGTTATTCGCTACAGCGGCATGCAACTGGATGACGGCACACCGCTGACCGAGGGCTATATTGCGTTGCAGGCCGAAAGTGCGCCCATTGAATTTCGTTCAGTCAAACTGCTGAACTTAAAAGGCTGTATGGACCCAGAGGCGAGCAACTATAAATCTTATTTTGTCGCCAATGATCCTGAGGCTTGCGAGTACTAAGAATTTAAACGCGCTAACGACTGCCCGTAGCGGTAATCAATAGTCTCCAGCAATAAAAAAAGCCCCGCTCGGTTCGAGCGGGGCTTTTTTGTCAGCAGCTAATATCAGCGCTCTTTCACAGCCGCACTTCAATGCCGCGCTCGGCCATAAATTCTTTGGCCTCGCCCACGGTGTACTCACCAAAGTGAAAAATGCTCGCCGCCAGAACCGCATCGGCGCGGCCTTCGGTAACGCCATCGGCCAGGTGTTGCAGGCTACCCACGCCGCCCGAGGCGATAACGGGAATGGGCACGGCGTCGCTGATGGCTCGCGTCAGCTCTAAATCAAAACCGTTTTTGGTGCCGTCGCGGTCCATGCTGGTTAACAGAATTTCACCGGCGCCGTTGGCGCACATTTTTTTCGCCCACTCCACCGCATCTATGCCGGTGGGTTTGCGACCGCCGTGGGTAAAAATCTCCCAGCGTTTGGGCTCGCCCTCAGCGCTGACTTGCTTGGCATCAATGGCCACCACAATGCACTGAGCGCCGAAGCGGTCGGAAGCGGCTTTCACAAAATCCGGATTGTGTACCGCCGCCGAGTTAATGCCGACCTTGTCGGCCCCGGCGTTCAGCATATTGCGAATGTCTTCCACGGTGCGAATACCACCGCCCACGGTGAGGGGAATAAACACTTCACTGGCGATGCGCTCGACCGTGTGCACGGTGGTGTCGCGGCCCTCGTGGCTGGCGGTGATATCCAGAAAGGTAATTTCGTCGGCGCCCGCCTCGTTATAGCGTTTGGCAATTTCCACCGGGTCACCGGCATCGCGGATATCGACAAACTGCACACCTTTTACCACGCGGCCGTTGTCGACATCCAGACAGGGAATTATGCGTTTAGCCAGGCCCATAAATTACTCCGCGCTGTCGCAGTAGGCCTGCGCCTCGGCGACATCCAGGGTGCCTTCGTAAATGGCGCGGCCGGTGATCGCACCGCAAATACCACTGGCGCTTTTGGCTTTGAGCGCGCGAATGTCGTCCATATTGGTGATACCACCCGACGCAATCACCGGAATAGAGGACGCCTCACCCATGGCGACGGTGGCGTCCACATTCACACCTTGCATCATGCCATCGCGGGCGATGTCGGTGTAGACAATGGCGCTCACGCCATCGGCTTCAAAGCGGCGCGCGAGGTCGGTGGCTTTAACATCCGAAACCTCGGCCCAACCGTCTGTGGCAACCCAGCCGTCTTTGGCGTCCAGGCCGACAACAATATGGCCCGGAAACTCGCGGCACATGTCGGTGACAAAACCCGGGTCTTTAACCGCTTTAGTGCCGATAATCACGTATTCCACCCCGGCTTTAATATAGTGCTCGATGGTCTCGGCGGAGCGAATCCCACCGCCGATTTGAATCGGCAACTTGGGGTAGGCTTTGGCGATGGCGGTCACCACGTCACCGTTAACCGGGGTACCAGCGAAGGCGCCGTTTAAATCCACCAGGTGCAGGCGGCGGCAACCGGCGTCGACCCATTTGGTGGCCATGGCCACAGGGTCGTCGGAGAATACGGTGGAGTCGTCCATCAGCCCCTGACGCAAGCGCACGCACTGGCCGTCTTTAAGGTCGATGGCGGGAATAATCAGCATGGTAAGAATCTCTTAGTTCAATCAGCGCTGGCCGTTCCAGCGCACAAAGTTATGCAGTAACTGCAGGCCAGCGGTGTGGCTTTTTTCGGGGTGGAATTGCACCGCAAACAGGTTGTTGCGGCCCAGGGCGGCGGCGAAACGCACCCCGTATTCGCAGCGCCCGGTCACTTCGCTGCCGGTGTCTTCCACGTAAAAGCTGTGCACAAAATAAAAGCGGCTGTTTTGCGGGATATCCGCCCACAGTGGGTGATCCACCTGTTCAACCTGGTTCCAGCCCATGTGCGGCACCTTTAAAGGCTCGCCCTCGGGGCTTTTGTGATCGTGGCCGAAAAACTTCACCTCGCCTGGAAACAAATCAATGCACTCGGTGCCGCCGCTTTCCTGACTGTGAGTCAAAAGCGCCTGCATGCCCACGCAAATACCCAGCACGGGCTTGCCGCTGGCCACTTGCTCGCGCAACAGTGCATCAAAACCCAAACGGCGAATTTCACCCATGCAATCGCCAATGGCGCCCACCCCGGGGAAAATCACCCGATCGGCGGCGGCCACTACGGCCGGGTCGCTGGTGACGTGAATCTTGTGATTGCACACCTTGCCCAAAGCACTGGCTACCGAGTGCAGATTACCCATGCCATAGTCGATAACGGCTACTGACTCAGTCATGGTTTACAAGCTACCTTTGGTAGAGGGCATGATACCGGCCATACGCGGGTCCGGTTCCAGCGCCATGCGCAGGGCGCGGCCGAAAGCTTTAAACACAGTTTCTATCTGGTGGTGAGCATTGTCGCCGCGCAGGCTATCAATGTGCAGGGTCACCTGGGCGTGATTGACAAAGCCGTGAAAGAACTCGGAAAACAGCTCGGTATCGAACTTGCCAATACGCTTTTGGGTAAAGGGCACTTTCATAATCAGCCCCGGGCGACCGGAAAAGTCGATCACCACGCGCGACAGGGCTTCGTCCAAGGGCACATAGGCGTGGCCGTAGCGACGGATGCCTTTTTTATCCCCCACCGCACGCGCAATGGCCTGGCCGATGGTAATGCCGATGTCTTCCACGGTGTGGTGATCATCGATGTGAATGTCGCCTTTGCAGTACACATCCAGGTCAATCATGCCGTGGCGGGCAATCTGATCCATCATGTGCTCTAAAAAGGGCACCCCGGTATCAAATTTACCGCAGCCTGTGCCGTCTAAATCCAGCTCGACACTGATTTGCGTTTCCAGAGTATCGCGGGAAACCTGCGCTTTGCGCTCTGACATGACCTTCTCCGACTGAACCGCCCCGAGGGCAAAAGGCGGATTATAAAGGTTTGCGGCAAGGGTGCGCCAGTCGGGCATGTGCGGGCTCGGCTGGGGTGGCAGTCACCCTGGGGGTTAATGCACCTTGTGAGGGTCCAGCTGAACACCTTCAATCCGCCGCCCCAGCATCACCACCCGGCCGGTGTAGCGGTCTTCCCCGGTGGAAGTAAATTCAAAATAAAAAGCGCGCCACAGGCTCAACACCCCGTTGCGGTTGCGTTTAAACCACAGGCGACGCAGGTACACGCTCTGATCCAGCATCTGCACATCCATCTCGCGGCAGTGTCGCACAGCGGCGGCAAAGGCGACATCTTTGGCCTGCAGGGCCCGCCACCAGTAATAGCCCACAGCAATCAGGGCGAATAACCAGGTAACAGCGGCGAGATCAGACATAGTTTTTTTACACAAAAGCGCCCCGGGCTGCGCTTGCAACCGGGGCGGTAAATTCCAAAAAATAGGGTTTAGGGCGAGCTTATACTGCCGTAACGTTTTCCGCCTGAGGGCCTTTTTGCCCCTGCACCACCTCGAAGGTCACATTCTGCCCCTCGAGTAAAGTGCGACGGCCAGTGCCATTAATCGCGCGGAAATGGACGAATACATCCGCCCCACCTTCACGCTCGATAAAACCGTAACCCTTCGCATCGTTAAACCACTTTACAACACCACTGACCAACTCAGACATAACGCCCTCTTGCTTCCATAAAATGTCGGCGTACCGACTTGCAAACCCCTCACCCAACCGGGTAAGGCCTAACTTAAACCGCCTAGGGCCTGTAGCCCAATTGTTGTGTCGTCCGTTACTCAGACCTACGCTCTTTCGCCTGTGGCTGTAATGGCGAAAATTAAATCATCTGCCCCCGCCCAATTCAAGCACGGGCCTCACGATGGCGGATTGTCGCGCGCGATACTGGGGCGCCGACAAAAAATTTCGTGCAAAAACAGGGCGACTACGACCACCGCAAATCCCCCCAGCATCGCCGGTCTTTTTACCAGCTCGAGTGCCAACTCCTCTTTGGCCAGCTGATAACAGGCCAGCCCCCAGGCGGCCGCCGCGAAATAGCCCCAGCGCTGGCGCTTATACACAAACCAGGCAACCGTCAGAGTCAGGCCGGCGGCAAAAATGGTCTCTATTCTCAGCTCGGCGGCCAAAAAACCGGCCGCAGCCAACAGCCACAATAGTAAAAGTGCATTGAAAAAGTATGCCAGTGATGTAATTTTCTTCATATTTATCTACAGTTTTATGACAGAGACAGGCCCATGGCCTCGCGAGCCAGGGTATTTTTAAGCAGCGGCAGGGAGTCGGCGGCACTCAGAGCGCGATTGCGCAACCAAAGCAGGCGCAAATCCCGCGCCCCAAACAGGCGCTTAAAGCTCTCCATCGCCGCCATCATGGTCAGGTTGTGGCCCCTTCTGGCGCGCTCGTAACGGGCCAAAATAGAGTCGTGCTGCAGCGCGACACCGCGCTCGCGAGCGCGCTCTATCTCCCCCGCCAGGGCCGCCACATCCAACAGCCCCAGGTTTACCCCCTGGCCCGCCAAAGGGTGAATACTGTGAGCGGCATCCCCCACCAGAGCGAAGCCTGGGCAGGTGTAGCGGCGGGCGTGGCGCTGCGTCAGCGGCAGGCAATAGCGCTTCGCCACCTGCTCTATTTCGCCCAAACGGTATTCAAAATCGCGCCCCAAGCGCTTGCCAAAATCGGCGTCGCTCAGCGCCATTAGCGATTGCGCCAGGGGCTCATCCGCCGACCAGACGATTGAACTGTAGCGCGGCGCGCACTCGCCGGGCGCGGACACCAGAGGCAGAAAGGCCAGTGGGCCCGTGTGCATAAAACGCTGCCGGGCAGTGAAGTTGTGACTTTGAGTGGTTTTAACCGTGGTGACGATGGCGCTCTGGCCGTAAGACCATTCGCGCACCGCAAGCCCAGCCATATCGCGCAGCGCCGAGCGGGCGCCGTCTGCGGCCAGGGTTAAGGCGGCGCGCACCTCGGTGCCATCGGCCAAGAGCACCCCGGCCACCGCATCGCCCTCGTGCTCCAGGGCCGTCACCTGCCCTGAGATCCAGGTTACGCCCTGTGTTTCAAGTTCACGCTCGAGGCTTGCCACTAACAGGCGGTTTTCCACTATGTGGCCCAACGCCTCGACGCCCAGCTCGGCGGCACTAAAGTCGATTTCTCCGCCGCCCTCACCGTCCCAGACATGCATGGCGGTGTAAGGACAGGCGCGTACCCTCTCGACCGATGGCCAGATGTTGAGCCCAGTCAGCAGCTCCCGTGAAGCGGCGGTGAGAGCCACCACCCGCGGGTCAAAGGTCTCCTCTGGAGCGCCGCGCTCCGAGGGCTTGGGGCTGATCAGCGCCACCTTTAAGCCGGGAGTGCCCTGGCTTAGACGCAGCGCCAAAGTTGTGCCCACAATGCCGGCACCGACCACGATTAGGTCAAACGCGGTGTCAGCGCCCATGCGTCTGTTAGGCATAGTGAACCCCCGTTAACCCCATCATCTGACGACTAAAACCGGTTTTTAAGGGTGCCAGCAGCTCCATCGCCAACAGGCCGCTGTGGCGCAGGGTGACAGCCGCCGGGTTAGCACTGGTGAACAACTTAACCATACTGTGGCTGAGATAAGCGGTTAATTGCTGATCGCTCAGACGCGCGCGCTCATAGGCTTGCAAGCAAGCCAAAATGCCCGGATCTTTTGCCGACGCCAAACACTCGGCCAACACCACACAGTCGCGCAGGGCCAGATTAAACCCCTGGCCCGCTACCGGGTGCAACGAGTGGGCGGCATTGCCCATCACCGCCAGGCGCGAGCGCACCTGCTCGGCCGCCTCGCGCAGCGCCAAGGGGTAGTCCGCACGAGGGCTCACCGCCTCAAAGCGTCCCAGGCGATAGCCGAAACGTCGCTGCAGCTCGGCCAAAAAAGCGCTGTCGTCACTGGGCTCAGGCGTATTCTCGGGCCGGGTCCATACCAGCGCCAGCTCGCGCGGGTCTGCCAGTGGCAACAGCGCCAAAGGCCCCTGATCGGTAAAACGCTCATAGGCGCTATTGTGGTGGTTTTTGCTCACCCGCACATTGGCCACCACGGCGCGCTGGCCATACTGGCGCTCACGCACTGCAATCCCCAGGCGATCGCGCAGAGCCGAATGGGCCCCATCGGCCACAACCACCAGTTTTGCGGTTACCGACTCGCCAGAGTCGAGTGTCAGACGTGCGGCTTCGGCGCCAAACTCCACCTTCTCAACCGCCGCGGTGAGCGATTCAATCGCGCTTTGCTCGCTCAGCCTCTCGGCCAATGCCGCACCGATAGAACGATTGGGGACCACATACCCCAGCGCCTCGACGCCATGCTCGGTGCGGTCGATCCGCTGGCCCGGCAAATACCCTTTATCGGAAATATGCACTTGATGAATCGGCGCGGCGCTGGCGCTAAGGGGGTCCCACGCGCCCAGCGAGACAAAGCACTGGGCGCTACCCGCCGATACCGCCGTGGCCCGGCTGTCAAAGCTGGGACGTGCCGGAGCCGCGCTCGCCACCGGGGGCTCCGGGTCGATCAAGGCAATACGCCAAGCGGGGTTGGCGCGCCGACACAGCAACGCCAAGGCCGTCCCCACCATACCGCCACCCACTATCGCAAGATCGTAATCGTGCAAGTCAGTCACTCCGCTCTGCGGCCGCCCGCGCCATTAACGCTTCAATATCGGCCGTGGTTTTGGGCACCGCGTCGGTCAATACCTGGTAGCCCTCTTTGGTAATGGCCACATCGTCTTCAATACGAATACCAATACCGCGCCATTTTTTGGCCACGGTTTCATCGTCCGGGGCTACATAAATGCCGGGTTCAACGGTCATCACCATGCCCGGCTCCATCACCCGCCACTCACCACCAACCTTGTAGTCGCCCACATCGTGAACGTCCATGCCCAGCCAATGACCGATGCGATGCATATAAAAACGGCGGTAAGCGCCCTCTTCAATCAGGGTATCCAGCTCGCCCTCGAGCAGGCCCAACTCAAGTAATCCGGCGGTTATTACGCGCACCGAGGCCTCGTGGGGTTCGTTCCAGTGAGCACCGGGAACTAAGGTGGCGAAGGCCGCCTCTTGGGCCTGCAACACAATATCGTAGAGCGCCTTTTGCGCTTCGCTAAAGCGGCCATTTACGGGAAAGGTGCGGGTGATATCGGCGGCGTAGTATTGGTATTCGCAACCGGCATCAATCAGCACCAGATCACCGTCTTTTAGGGGCGCACTGTTTTCCACATAGTGCAGAATGCAGCCATTTTTGCCTCCACCCACAATCGTGCTGTAAGCGGGGTGACGGGCACCGGCCATGGCAAATTCGTGCAGAATTTCCGCCTCCAGCTGATACTCCATTACCCCTGGGCGGCAGTACGCCATGGCACGCGAGTGGGCACGGGCCGAAATTTCACCGGCCTCTTTCATCAACCGCAACTCGGCGGCACTTTTATACAGACGGTTGTCGTGCAAAAAGTGGGATAAGTCCATAAATTCGCCTGGCGGCGTCGCGCCCGAACGCACCTTGGCGCGGATGGCGTTCACCCACTCCATCACCTGGCGATCAAAGCCGGCGTCTTTGCCCATGGCGTAGTACACGCGCTCGCGGCCTTCGAGTAGGCCGGGCAGAATATCGTCAATGTCATCCACGGGGAAGGCATCGTCGGCGCCGAAGTCCCGGCAGGCACCATCGGGACCGGCGCGGTAGCCGTCCCAAATTTCACGCTCGGGGTCTCGATCGCGACAAAACAGGACAAACTCGCCGTGCTCGCGTTCGGGTATTAACACCAACACCGCCTCGGGCTCGGTGAAGCCACTCAGGTAATAAAAATCGCTGTCCTGGCGATACAAATACTCGGTATCGCGCGAACGGGTGCGCTCGGGCGCCGCGGGGACAATGGCAATGCTGTTGGGTTCCATCACCGCCATCAAGGCTTTGCGCCGGCGGGCAAATTCGGCTTTGCTAATACTCATAAGATTCAGTGTAAGGTTCCGGGGGTTGTTTCACTCTCGGCGCTGGGGCTATCAGTACCGTGAAACGCCTGGTAAATGGTGAGTGCCGACATGCGCACATACTCAGCCACTTCAATAAAGTCACTCTCGGCGCTGGCGGCGTCATTATCGTCCGCCTCAACCTGTACGATCGCCGCGAAATCTTCCAGGGTATCGGCCATTTCATCGGGCAAATCGCCCTGCTCCACCGCCCCCGAGGCGCCAAAACCACTTAAGAAGCCGTGGCACCACTGGGATAACGTTGCCACCCGCTCAGCCATACCCGCCTCATCGTCGGGCAACAAAAGCACAAAGCTAAACCCCTCACCGGCCAGCTGTCCCTGGGTTTGTTTTAGAAAATCCAGCAGCGCATTAGTGGTGGCCTGATCCGGCTCGTCGGTCAGCGCCATAAAATCGCTTACCAAACGCAGCCAATCGGCCTCGTTTAACGGCGTACCGCACAGACGGCCGCACAGCATTCCCTGCAGCTCGGCGGGACTGTTCACCGCATCGAGTGGGGCGAAGCGTTCGTCCCACTCATCGAAACCATTAACCACCTTTTCAATATCAGACATGCAAAAAAATCTCCCGACGGGGGTATGAGCAAAGAGCCACTCAAGCCATACAACACCAGGGTCGCGGCGCGATCGGCTTGTGCGTCCTTTTCTCAGGTAAAAATAACTCAAGCTCGGGCTTTACCGCCTTCGCAGGCTGCGGTAAAACATTCGCTTCGGTGAACTGATCGATATAAACCGAGTCTCTGTGAAGGCTATGCTAGCACAGGCGGCGAACGACTCGGACGGCGCCCTGTAAAGCGATGCAAAATATCTTTGATATTCGCGCCATACGCACATAAACTAGAATACACTTTAAGGTTGTAAGGTCCGCCGCAGCTTGCGTCCACACCGCGCTTCTAAACTTGCCGGGCTTAAGTAGCCGCACAATTCCCACTGGTCATCTGCTCATGTCTGACGAACAGCTACACACCCTGGAAATTAAACTGGACGAGCTGCTGCGCCAATGCAGCCGACTACAACAGGAAAATATCGAACTCAAACAGCGCGAATCCGACTGGCGCCACGAACGCGTGCGCTTAGTCGAGAAAAACGAACTGGCCCGCTCGCGGGTTGAAGCCATGATTTCCCGTCTTAAAAGCCTGGAATCCGACTAGCACGAGGCCCCTGTGAGTAACGAAACCATACACGTAAGAATTCTGGATAAAGACTATCAGGTCGCCTGCCCCGCCGACGAGCGCAGCGCCCTAATTGAATCGGCACAGATTCTCGACCAGCGCATGCGCCAGATAAAATCCTCTGGTGGGGTGATCGGCCTGGAGCGCATTGCGGTAATGGCGGCGCTCAATCTGAGCCACGAACTGCTGCTGGCGCAAACCTCGGGCGCGGCCCAAACCATTGATTCCAGCGTCATCAATCGTATGCAAGAGAAAATAGAATCACAACTGGATGAACTAGGGCCTGTTCACACGAATTAGACGCGCTTGGGGAGCCCCCGCCCTGCAGACAAATGGTGTTGTTAGCGAGTGGGCGCGTTTTAGTGATTCCCAATAAGCGCAAGCTGGCGCATCGAGGGCTTTGGGTCTCGGCAACATCGCTGAGGCCAAACTGGCTCCAGCCCCCGGCGATTGCTCCTGCATTACTTTAACCTTTCAGGCACATGCACGGAGTCGGGTTGTGGATAATGAGTGTTAATAGGCTCTAACTTTAGTACTGCTAGTTCTTTGGGGCGAACGGCATTCTTTGTTATAATAAATCCATACCCTGGGATGTACGCCAGTCGACGATGTCCTTGAGCCGATAATGCTGTACCTGGTAGCTCCTTGCTGGTGTTTGTGAGCACGTCCGCACGTCCGGAAAGCCTAATAACATCGCTGGAGCCACCCCTTGAACTTTAGGGTTCAAGGCCCACTTGACAGCGGCATCTTGGGGTTTTTAATTTCCTTTCTATGAATAATTCCCGTCAAAATTTACGCCGCCAACTGCGTCAGCGACGTCGTACTCTGTCGGCCAATGACCAGCGTCGAGCGGGGCAACAGCTAACTCGACAATTGCGTAATCACCCCTGGCTCACACGCGCCGCAAAAGTGGCCTTGTACTGGCCAGCCGACGGCGAACTGGACCCCCGCCCCCTTGCTAAAGAGCTGTGGCGTGCGGGTATTAAGTGTTATTTGCCGGTGCTTCACCCCTGGCTTAAACGACAACTCTGGTTTACGCCCTTCACTCCCCAAACCCACTTTCGTCGCAACCGCTTTGGTATTCCCGAACCCGTTGCTCACCAAAGTGCGCCCTTGTCGGCACAGCATTTGGATCTCGTGTTAACCCCCCTGGTAGGCTTTGACCGCTCCGGCGGCAGATTGGGCATGGGCGGCGGCTTTTACGATACCACCTTCGCCTTTAAGCGCCGCACTCCCGGCCACCGCAAACCCAAGCTGATCGGCCTGGCGCACTCGTGTCAGGAAGTGGAGAAGCTGCCGCTGGAAGCCTGGGATATACCGTTGGATGCAGTGGTGACGGAAAGGGAAGTGATTGTCGGACGCCTGAAGTCTGATGTCTGACGCGGAACGCGGAACGCGGAACGCGGAAAAATTATTTCGCTCCCGTCCCGCTGTCAAACCCCAAACCTGGATCTTGGTGTTTTGCATCCGACGTCAGACCTCCGACATCGGACACTTTTTCACCTACCCCAAAAAATACTGATAGGCTTCATTATCCGTCTCTTCCCAAAACGGATAATTGATATCGGCCAAAAACTTGCGCACCTGGGCGCGCTCTTTTTTCGGCACTTGCATACCCACCAGTACGCGACCTGAAGCAGAACCGTGGTTTCGATAGTGAAACAGCGAGATATTCCAGCGGCCGGCGACGCAATTAAGGAACTGTAACAGAGCCCCTGGCCGCTCGGGAAATTCAAAGCGAAAGACCATTTCGTCTTCTACTTCGGCGGCGTGGCCGCCCACCATGTAGCGGATATGCAATTTGGCCAGTTCGTTATCGGTCATATCCACCAAGTCATAACCTTTACCGCGTAATTCGGCCACCAATTCATCGCGATCGGCCGGATCGGCACTGACCTGAATACCGACAAAAATACGCGCCTTATCGGAATCGGCGTAGCGGTAGTTAAATTCGGTGATACTGCGCTTACCCAGAGTCTGGCAAAATTCTTTGTAGGCACCGGGACGCTCGGGGATGGTCACCGCCAGCACGGCCTCACGTTTTTCACCAATTTCGGTGCGCTCGGAAATATAACGCAGCCGATCAAAATTAATATTGGCGCCACAGTCAATGGCCACCAAGGTCTGACCGCTAATGCCATGCTCGGCTACATATTTTTTCAAGCCGGCCACACTTACCGCACCGGCCGGTTCGGCAATGGAGCGGGTGTCTTCAAAAATATCTTTAATGCCCGCACAAATTTCGTCGGTGCTTACCGTAAGCACGCCGTCGATATTGTCTTTTAAAACTTTGTAGGTTTCTTTGCCGATTTGCGCTACCGCCACACCGTCGGCAAAAATACCTACTTGCGGCAACTTCACCCGGCGCTTTTTCTCCATGGCCGCTTTCAAACAGGCCGACTCTTCCGACTCCACGGCATAGACTTTCACGTCGGGGCGTACATATTTAACGTAGGCCGCCACCCCGGCGCAGAGTCCGCCACCGCCCACGGCGACAAAAATAGCGTCGATGTGTTTGGGGTACTGACGCAAGATTTCCATGGCCACCGTGCCCTGCCCGGCGATCACATCCGGGTCATCAAAGGGGTGTACATAGGTGTAACCCTTTTCTTCAATCAGTTTTTGCGTGTGCGCGGCCGCTTCGTCAAAGTTATCGCCGTGCAAGACCACCTTGGCGCCGCGAGCGCGCACCGCATCCACCTTAATCGCGGGCGTGGTGCGAGGCATCACAATGATCGCTTTGACCCCCAAATGCTGGGCGCTAAGCGCAAGGCCCTGAGCATGGTTGCCCGCAGACGCGGCAATAACGCCCTTGGCTCGCTCGGCTTCGCTCAGTTGTAACAGCTTGTTATAGGCGCCGCGAATTTTAAAGCTAAACACCGGCTGCAGATCTTCGCGCTTGAGCAACACCTGGTTATCGGTGCGCTGAGAAAGCAAACGCGCATTTTCCAGCGGGGTTTCTACCGCCAGATCGTAGATACGCGCATTGAGAATTCGCTTGATATAGGAGTCAGTCATAAACAAATCGAGGCCGGTGAATAAGTCGTCGCATGATAAACCTCAGGCTATCGCCGCACAACCGATACAGACACCTGCGAAATTGGCGGGCAGGCCGTATAATGGCGACACACTTTTTCCACGAGGTTGCCATGAATCAGGATCAACTCAAACAAGCGGTGGCCCGCGCTGCCATTGACTACATTGCCCCCAAGTTAGAGAAAGACAGTATTCTCGGGATTGGCACCGGCTCAACGGCGAACTTTTTTATCGATATGCTGGGCGAACTCAAAGACGATTTCGCCGCAGCGGTGGCCAGCTCCGACGCCTCGGCCGAGCGATTAAAAGGCTTGGGTATTGAGGTGTTGGATCTAAACGAGGTCAGCGAACTGGTGGCTTATGTCGACGGCGCCGACGAATCCAACGCCCAGCTGGCACTGATCAAAGGCGGTGGCGCCGCCTTAACCCGCGAGAAAATCGTACGCGCGGTAGCCCGCGAGTTTGTCTGCATTGCCGATGAAAGCAAGTGGGTAAAAGTGCTGGGCGAGTTTCCCTTACCGGTCGAGGTGATCCCCATGGCCCGCTCTTACGTCGCACGCGAACTGGTTAAGCTGGGCGGCGACCCGGTCTATCGCGAGGGCGTAATGACAGACAATGGCAATGTGATTCTGGACGTCCACAACCTGTCGATTACCGACCCTAAAGATTTAGAGTTGCGCATCAATCAGATTACCGGGGTGGTGGCCAATGGCCTGTTTGCCCATAAGGGAGCGGATGTACTGTTGCTGGGACGCAGTGATGGGGTGGAGACGATAAAGCCGAAATAAGTCGTCGGATGTCTGAGGTCCGACGCAAAGAAGCGTCAGACATCAAACCTCCGGCGTCAGACGTTAAACACAAAAAAGCCCGACCATTGCTGGCCGGGCTTTTTTGTAGCGGGTCAAAATCAGCTTACTTGATTTTGCCTTCTTTGTAGATCACATGCTTGCGAGCAACGGGATCAAACTTTTTGATTTCCATTTTCTCGGGCATGTTGCGCTTGTTCTTGTCGGTCGTGTAGAAATGACCTGTGCCGGCACTAGAGTTCAGACGAATCTTCTCGCGCATGACTATTTCTCCTCAATTAAACCTTTTCACCACGCGCGCGCAGATCAGCCAGAACAGCTTCAATGCCACGCTTATCGATTACGCGCATACCCTTTGCAGAGACGCGCAGCTTAACAAAACGTTTTTCAGCCTCAACCCAAAAGCGATGGGTGTGCAGATTAGGCAAAAAACGACGCTTGGTGTGGTTTTTTGCGTGAGATACATTGTTTCCAGTTACGGGACGCTTGCCGGTAACCTGACATACCTTAGACATGGTGTTGCCTCTTATACCAAATTAATCGCGCTGCGCCACTTCCACGAACGCCCCGTTCAGAGCGGCCCAGAGCAAGATTCATTATGCAGCCTGTGTGTATCAATGCGGCCTGAAACACGGGGTCCGATACACTGGACTCGCCCTCAGGAGGCTGGTTTTCAGCCACCGCTCGGTTACCCGGCCGCGAAGAGCCGCGTTTTATACCAAAAGAGCCTGCCAATAGCAACTTTTCGTTGCTTTTTTAGCCAGAAAGTGTCGATTTTTTGCTCTGAACAGCATTAGCTACAGCAACCCGCGCTCGGCAAATGAGGTGACCTCGCCGTCGCCCACAATCATATGATCCAACACCCGCACTCCTACCAGCTCCAATGCCGCCACCAGCTTGTCGGTAATATGGCGATCGGCCTGGCTGGGTTCTGCCACCCCCGAGGGATGGTTATGCGCCAAGATGACCGCCGCGGTGTTACTCGCCAGCACCAGTTTAACTACCTCGCGAGGGTAGACGCTGGCGCCATCTAAGGTGCCGTAAAACAACGGCTCATAGCGAATTAAGCGGTGCTGGTTATCCAAGAGCAAAAGGGCGAAAACTTCCCGGGGGCTGTGGCGCAACTGCGACACCAGATAGCGGCGCACCAAATCCGGGCTGGTCAGCGCATCGCCACACTGCAAAGACTCGCGCAGATGCCGCCGAGCCATTTCCAGCACCGCCTGTAGCTGGGTGTATTTGGCATCACCCAACCCCTCACCGCGACAAAAGTCTTCTCTCGGGGCCTCCATTAAGGGGCGCAGGCCACCAAACTCACTTAAAAGCTCGCGCGCCAGATCGACCGCCGATTTACCGGCGCAGCCAGTGCGCAAGAATATCGCCAACAACTCCGCATCGGACAGTGCCTCGGCGCCGCGCTCTAGCAGTTTTTCCCGCGGGCGCTCCCCCACTGGCCATTGTGCAATAGACATTTAACCTCCCTGTAACACGTCACTTTAATAGCCTGAGTGAAGCTCAGTAGCAAAGGGTTTGCAAGTTACCCTCGGGCAAGAGCGCAAATGCCTCGTTAAACATCGATAAATGACAATTTTCGCCCCTGCGCAGGCCAATCCCAATAGTGCTGCAAGGCCCTAAATGTTATCTTAGACGCCTAAACCTGAAGCGAGCACTTACTTGGCATGAGCACCCTGCAAAACAAACGCATTCTGCTCGGCGTCACCGGTGGCATTGCCGCCTACAAAGCCGCCGAATTGATACGTCGCCTGCGCGAGGCGGGGGCCGATGTGCGCGTTGCTATGACCCCAGCGGCCTGCGAGTTTATTACCCCGCTCACCTTGCAGGCGCTTTCGGGCCGCCCCGTGCATACCTCGCTGCTCGATCCGGCGGCCGAAGCGGCCATGGGCCACATTGAGCTGGCGCGCTGGGCCGATGCGGTACTGATAGCTCCGGCCAGTGCCGATTTTATTGCCCGCCTGCAAAACGGCATGGGCGATGACCTGCTGACCACACTTTGCCTGGCCACCCGTGCACCTATCTATCTGGCACCTGCCATGAATCAAGCCATGTGGGATGCCCCCAGCACCCAAGCTAACCTGGAAAGCTTGCGCGCCCGCGGGCTGGGTATATTCGGCCCGGGCAGTGGCAGCCAAGCCTGCGGCGAAGTGGGACCGGGACGAATGCTCGAGCCTTCAGACATTGCCGAACAACTGGCGGGCCGGTTTGAGAGCGGCGCCCTCAGCGGTAAGACGCTGGTAATTACCGCCGGCCCCACCCGCGAGGCCCTGGACCCGGTGCGTTATATCAGCAATCACAGCTCGGGGAAAATGGGCTATGCCCTGGCCGAGGCGGCCCTTGAGGCCGGTGCCAAGGTGATTCTAATCAGCGGCCCCTGCCAACTGGCGCCCCCCGAGCGGGCCAGCCTTACCCGCGTGGAAACAGCTGAGCAGATGCTAGAAGCCAGCCTCTGTTCGGCGGCCGACGCCGATCTGTTTATCGCTGCCGCCGCGGTGTGCGATTACCGCCCCGCCGCGGTCAGTGAGCAAAAAATCAAAAAGCAGGGCGACGCTCAGGCCCTGCATCTAACCCTAGTAGCCAATCCGGATATTATCGCCGAGGTTGCCCAGCGCTATCCGCACCTATACACCGTCGCCTTCGCCGCCGAAACCGAACGGGTTCTGGACTATGCTAAAGCCAAGCGCGAACGCAAGGGTGTAAACTGCATTATTGCCAATGACGTCAGCGCCGCTGGCATTGGCTTTAACAGCGACGAAAACGCCGTTACCTTGATTGATGCAGAGCAAGAGCTAGCTCTGGCGCAATGCAGTAAAACCCAGTTAGCACGCGAACTGATAGCCCTGCTCGCGGAAAAAAGTAAAAGCACCAAGGACATCGCACCATGAGCGAAAAGCCGGGGACCCCCACCTCAGAAGACAACCACGTTGATCCGCAGCCCAAAATGACCCGGGGCGAAAAGCGTGCCCGCGAGGCACGCAAAAAACTTCACGCCCGCCGCCACAAATTACTGTTTATTCTGGTGGGCATCAGCTTACTGGCGAACGCTTTACTGGCCTATGTGCTGCACGATTCAATGGTCATTGAGAAACAGCGTCTGCGAGTCGAACAGGCCGCCCAGCAAGCAGCCGAGCAGCGCGCAGAGATCATAACTCAGTACTTGCAAGAGAAAACCGCACAGGTAGAACAGTGGGCCGCAAACCCCGAGCTGGAACCTGCCCTAGAAAATCGCGATTCGCAAGCGCTGGATACGCTACTGGCCACTTTAAGCCAAGCCGAACCCGACTTATTGGCCCTGCGGGCCTACCCTCAGGGCGAGATCAGCTTAGATCGCGAGCACAGCGCGCCCGTGCGCTACGCCGAGCTGGATTTGGTACGGCGCAGCACCCGCCGGCAAACTACTCTGGCAGAAGTCAGCCCTCTAACAGAGACTTGGCAGATCCACATTGCCCGACCGATTCCCCTGCAAGGTGAGCGAATTGCCACCGGCAGCTTACTGGCCACCTTTGGCCCTCAAGCGCTGCAAGCGCCACTCGAAAAACAAGCCCAGCACTTGGGTCGCACCGAGGTGCTGCAATCTTTTGCCGGCCATCAGCCGGTAAATCTGGTGACCCTTGGACAGGGCGATGCCGCCCCCGCCGCCGAGGTTGACATTGCCGACTCGTACCTGAGCGTTCGGTTTACCCCCTCGGCTGCGCTGGTTGATCAGTCCGCCGAGCTGCCGGGCATGTGGATTCTGACCATCAGCCTAAGCGTCACCCTCTGCCTTGCCCTGGCGCTAATCCTGTCACGGCTGTTGATACGCACCAAGCCCGGTAGCGAAGGCGAGGGGCTGGTATTGCCACAGCAGTACAAAGATAGCCGGGAAAGCAGCACCGAGGATACCCCGGAAACACCAGTCGAGCCGGCTGCGGCGGGCCAGCTGTATCAATCCAAAGATATTCTGGATATCGAAGTGATTGAAGAGGACGCCGACATTTTGGGGCTGGATACCGCCCAGCCCCGCAAAAAAGCGCCCACGGCGCCACCGGCAAGCAAACCCCGCGCGGAAGTCCCCAAACATCTGTTCCGCGCCTACGATATTCGCGGCAAGGTCAGCGACGGCCTTACTGCCGAGCTGGCCCACTCGGTGGGACTAGCGCTCGGTAGCGAAGCCCAGGACCAAGGCGAGACATCCATTGTGGTGGCTCGCGATGGCCGCATCCACAGCCCCGAACTGTGCCAGGCGCTGGTAGAAGGCATCCGCGCCTCGGGCTGCGATGTGATCAACATTGGTGTAGTTCCCACTCCGCTTATGCACTTTGCCGTGTGCGAGATGCCCGAAACCAACAGCGGCGTTATGGTGACAGCCAGCCACAACAACGCCGATTACAACGGCTTTAAAATGGTGATTAACGGCGAAACCCTAAGCGAAAAAGCCATTGAAGACATTCGCTCTCGCATCGAAAGACGCCACTATCTGGAAGGCGAAGGCAAAGAAACCCACGAGGAAATAACCCCCGATTACATCGACCGGATATTTTCCGATGTGGCTTTGGCGGGACAAATTAGCGTTGTGATCGATGCGGGCAATGCGGTGACCGGTGTAGTTGCGCCGCAACTGTTTGAAGAGCTGGGCTGCGATGTTATCCCGCTGCACTGCGAACTGGATGGCAACTTTCCCAACCACCAACCCGACCCCACCATTGAAGCCAATTTGCAAGATTTGCTGGCCAAGGTGAAAGACACCGGCGCCGACTTAGGTCTGGCTTTTGATGGCGATGGCGATCGGCTGATTGTGGTTACCCCCGCCGGGCGTATTATCTGGCCCGATCAACTGTTGATGCTGTTCGCCAAGGATATTCTCTCGCGCAACCCGGGCGCGGACGTGCTGTTCGATGTGAAGTGCTCCAAGCAGCTCAACCAGCTGATCTCCAGCTACGGGGGCCGCCCCATAATGTGGAAAACCGGCCACTCGCATATGAAACACAAAATGCTGGAAACCGGCGCATTGATTGGCGGAGAGTACTCCGGCCATATCTTTATTAAAGAACGCTGGTACGGCTTTGACGATGGCCTGTATGCGGCGGCGCGCCTGCTGGAAATTATCACCCTGCGGGATCAGGCTATCGACGATATTTTCGCCGCCTTCCCCATGCTGCCCAACACACCGGAAATTCGCGTTGCCGTACCCGAGGCCGAGAAGTTTGCGCTCATTGACCAACTGATCGAACAGGGCAATTTCCAAAACGGCAAGCCCACCACCATTGATGGCCTGCGAGTGGATTTCTCTAAAGGCTGGGGGCTGGTACGCGCCTCCAACACCGGGGCCGAAATCACTCTGCGCTTTGAGGCCGACAGCGAGGAAACCCTCGCCAAAATACAAAAGCTATTTAAGCGCGAGCTGCTTAAAGTGAACAAAAACCTGCAACTGGATTTTTAACTATGTCTTTAAATCGCGACGCTGCGATGAACATTGCCCAGGTATTAACCGAGGCACTGCCCTACATCCAACGCTTTACCGGTAAAACCATTGTGGTCAAATTTGGCGGCAACGCCATGGTGGACGAAGAGCTGCAAAACAGCTTTGCCCGCGATATTGTGATGATGAAACTGGTGGGCATGAATCCGATTGTGGTTCACGGCGGAGGCCCACAAATCGGCGATTTATTGAACAAGCTCAATATAGATTCAAATTTCGTAAACGGCATGCGCGTCACCGACAGCAAAACCATGGATGTGGTGGAAATGGTATTGGGCGGCACGGTGAACAAGCAGATTGTCAGCCTCATCAACCGCAACGGGGGCGAGGCAATCGGTGTAACCGGTAAAGACGGACAGTTAATCCGCGCGAAGAAACTCGAAGTCAAAGCCCAGACACCGGAGGTTTCCACCTCGGAAATTATCGATATCGGTCATGTGGGCGAGGTCGCTTCGATTAACAAATCAGTAATCGATATGCTGTTAAACAGCGATTTTATTCCGGTGATCGCGCCCATCGGTGTGGGTAAAGACGGCGCCTCGTACAATATTAACGCCGACCTGGTCGCGGGCAAAATTGCCGAAGTGCTGCAGGCCGAAAAGCTAATGCTACTGACCAATGTCGCGGGCCTGATGAATAAGGACGGCGAAATTTTAACGGGGCTGTCCACCGCCCAGGTAGACGACCTGATCGCCGACGGCACCATTTACGGCGGCATGCTGCCCAAAATCAGTTGCGCTCTGGACGCGGTCAAGTGCGGTGTTACCTCGGCGCATATTGTCGACGGCCGAGTCTCTCACGCGGTACTGTTGGAAATCTTTACCGATATCGGCGTGGGCACTTTGATTACCAATAAATCGCTTTAACACAGCCGTAAACAACTGCAAACATTACCCCTGCCCGCAGCGGATTCGGGCAGTTCGACTTAAAGAGCGTTCAGCATGACTAAAAACCAGCCCAAAGTATCCCGCCGCCAACAAATTTTGGAGTCTCTGGCGCAAATGCTCGAGGCGAGCCCAGGTGCGCGCATTACCACCGCGGCCCTGGCCAAAGAGGTAGGCGTATCCGAGGCGGCGCTCTACCGCCATTTTCCCAGCAAGTCGAAAATGTTTGAGGGATTAATTGAGTTTATCGAAGAGACGATTTTTTCGCGGATTAAACTTATCATGAGTGAGGAGCCAGGGGCGCTGGAGCGCTGCGAAAAAATCCTCTTTTTATTGCTGAGCTTTACCGAGCGCAACCCCGGCATTACTCGGCTGTTAACCGGCGATGCGTTAACCGGCGAAACCGATCGTTTGCGCAATCGGGTGGCTCAGCTGTTTGAGCGCATCGAAACGCAGCTTAAACAAATATTGCGCGAAGCGGAATTGCGCCAGGGGCTGCGCCCCAACCTGCCCCTATCGGCGGCAGCCAATGTGCTGATCAGTTTTGCCGATGGCCGAATCACCCAATTTGTGCGCAGTGAGTTTCGCCGCGCCCCCACCGAGTACTGGGCCGATCAGTGGCCGGTGATTGCCAACCCATTACTAAGCCCAGTTCCTCAGGTGCCTCGCTAACGGATCAGTCAGGGATCGTTAAGAACTGATCTCTTTGAAGCGTTCAATGTCGCGATCGTATTTGGCCGCTTTTTTATCCAACTCTTGATTGCGCGCTTCAATTTGCTTTTCCAATTCGCGCGCTTCCGACTCCAAGCTTTGAATGTTTTGCAAAATGGTTTCCGACACCGGTTGACCATTGCGTTCCATAACCCCCGCTCGGCGCTGCTGATCTTCCAGCTGCGCGGTAATGCCACCACGATTGGCTCGCAAAATACTGAGCGTTCCCTGCAACTCGGTTAACGCGCGCTTTTTGGCTGACTCGATATCTTTAACGGAGCTGAAACGGCGTTTAAGGTGAGTATCCCACTCGGCCTGGGCAGCTTCGCGGCGTAGCTTTTCGGCATACTTAACCGCATCTTCACCCTTAGGGGCGGCGGGCACAGTTTTAAGTACGCGCCCATTGCGGGTAATAATATCGTAACCCCCAGCGGCCGCGGCCGGGGGGATACTCTGCTCGACGACATAGCTGCCCTGGGCGTTGGTATAGCGAAACAGGACATCTCCCAAATCGCTAAAGTCATCCTCTTCTGCGCCCAACGCGAGCGGCGCGAGCATTATTGCTATTGCCAAGCCCAGCTGATTAATACTCTTCATGATCAGTCTCCGCTATACCCCATAGGCAGCACGATAGGCTTTGATCGCCTCAAGGTGCTCGACACCACCTTGCTGTTCAAGATAGCTGATAATGTCGTTCAGGGTAATAATGTTTACCACCGGAATCTGGTAGTCCCGCTCAACCTCACCAATGGCCGACAGCTCGCCCTTGCCCCGCTCCTGGCGATCCAGACCAATAACGACGCCGGCGGGCTTGGCATTGGCCCCTGCAATAATATCCATCACCTCACGCACAGCGGTACCGGCGGTAATCACATCATCGACGATCAGCGCACGCCCCTCAAGCGCTGCCCCGACTAAGCTGCCGCCCTCGCCGTGGTCTTTGGCCTCTTTGCGATTAAAACAATAGGGATAATCAAGCCCGTGATGTTCGGCCAGCGCCACCGCCGTGGCACTCGCCAGAGGAATACCCTTGTAAGCGGGGCCAAACACAAGGTCAAACTCGACCCCGGCATCGACAATTGCCTGGGCATAGAAACGTCCCAACGACGCCAGGCCCTGGCCGGTTTGAAAAAAGCGGCCGGCATTAAAAAAATAGGGGCTTACCCGGCCCGACTTTAAGGTAAACTCACCAAACAACAGGGCTTCTTTGGCTATAGCGAGCTCGATAAAGTCGCGCTGGTAGTCTTTCATCTTGGCCGTTCCTATAGAGATTTCGTCAAAAGAGGCTATTATAAACAAACGCGGGCGGCATACAGAGCTGCCTGAGAGTCTATTTTTTAACCAAAAAAAATAAAAAATTGTTAAAAAATTGCGCCTATGCCGCGCGAGCCCTGCCTTCGCATACCACAACCGCGTCTGGCTCGGGTATCATACACAGTCCGCAACTAAGGGGCTAACATGAGAGTTATCAGTCTGAGTGTCGATGGAATCTTCCAGGCGGCACAACGAGGCCTATACGAATGGCTGGATAATCAAGACGCGGATGTTATCTGCCTACAGGATTTGCGTGCACTCGAATACGAGTTGGACGACGATATTTTTCACCCTGAGGGCTATTTCGCTTACTTTTTTGATTCCGGAACGCCGCACTACAACGGCGTGGCCATCTACACCCGCAAACAACCCAAGGCATTAATCTTTGGGCTGGGCTTTTCTTCGGGCGTGGATATGGAAGGTCGCTACCTCCAGGTCGATTACGAGCATATGAGCATCGGCTCGCTACTCGCTCCCAGCGCCAGTTCGGAGCTGGAATCGCAAGAGGTGAAAATTAATTTCTTTGATGACCTGCAGGCTCACATGGACAAGATTACCCGCAAACGACGCGAGTATATCTTTTGCGGCAATTGGCAAATGGCCCATACGCCCCGGGATGTCACCGACTCTGATGCCCTGCAAACCGAGTCCGGCTTTCTCCCCCACGAACGGCAATGGCTAAGCCAGCTGTTTAACCAGATCGGCTATGTGGACGCTTTTCGCCGCGCCATTCGCGATCCAGACGAATACAGCTGGTGGCCCGAGGGCAACATCGGCACAGGCCCGGGCTGGCGCACCGACTTTCAGGTAGCCTCCAACGCCATTGGTCAGCGGGTGGAGCACGGCGCGATCTACAAGAACAGCCAGTTCTCCAGCCACCTGCCAGTAATTGTCGATTACGATATCGAGCTATAGAACGGGGAACGGGGAACGGATACCGCCCCTTATTCGTAGACCCTTACCCCTGTGCAAGCGCCTCGCGCTGCAGCTTATTCAATTCAGCAATTCCCTGCTTAGCCAACTTAAGCATTGCAGCAAACTCGTTTTCCGTAAAAGGTTCGGCTTCAGCTGTGCCTTGAATTTCAATAATTCCGCCGTCATCGGCCATAACCACATTCATATCGGTATCGGCGTTCGAGTCTTCGGGATAATCCAGGTCCAATACGGGTTCACCCTGATAAATACCCACAGATACTGAGGCGATGGCACGCAACAGCGGGCTTTCTTTGACTTTACCCTGCGCCTTCATCCACGCCATGGCATCGGCCACCGCCACCCAGGCGCCGGTAATAGATGCCGTGCGGGTACCGCCATCGGCCTGAATCACGTCGCAATCGATATGCAGAGTATTCTCACCCAGCTTGGTCAGATCCACCGCCGCACGCAGCGAACGACCGATCAGACGCTGAATCTCTACCGTGCGTCCGCCCTGCTTGCCCCGTGCGGCTTCACGCCCCATTCGGGTACCGGTGGAGCGGGGTAACATGCCGTACTCAGCGGTTAACCAGCCCTGCTCCTGTCCGCGCAAAAACGGTGGAACGCCGGGCACGACGCTGGCGGTACAGATTACTTTGGTATCGCCAAACTCCACCAAAACCGAACCTTCGGCGTGGCGAGTGAATTGGCGGGTAATGCGAATATCGCGAAGTTGATTACTCTCACGGCCACTGGGACGCTGCATACATCGTATCCTGTCAGTTAAGACGACGTTTACTCGCCGTCGTGTGTGGTAATATCCCATGTTAACGTTTATGCACCGCCGCGGGCCAGCGGCCTGTCAAGGAATTTCCATGCCTCGCAGTATGACCGGCTTTGCCCGGACCGAACAGAAACACCCCGAGTACACCCTCATTTGGGAGGTTCGCAGTGTCAATCATCGCTACCTGGAAATGTATCTGCGACTGCCCGAAGAGCTGCGTGAAATCGAGACCTCGCTGCGCGAAATTACCCGCAAAAAGCTACAGCGCGGCAAGATAGAGTTAAGCCTACACCTGCAGGCCGAAGAAAGCCGTGACAGCCAGATCGGGCTGGATAGCGAGCGCCTGGCTCAACTGGCCGAAGCCTGTAACCGTATTGGCGAACACCTGCCCCAGTGTGCACCGCTTAACCCGCTGGAAGTGCTGCGTTACCCCGGTGTGCAAATATCCCGCGACACAGATCGCGAGGCTTTACTGGACAATGCGATCAAGCAGTATGAGCAGACCCTGAACCAGCTGATTGAACACCGCACCCGCGAAGGGGGCGAGCTGGCCGGTTTTATCGAGCAGCGCTTAGACGCCATTGACACTCAGGTAGTACAGCTACGAGAGCGCCTGCCCGATATTCTCAAAGGCCAACGAGAGAAACTGCAAAATAAAATAGCCGCCCTCCAGGTCGAACTGGATGCCGACCGCCTGGAGCAAGAAATTGTCTTAATGGCTCAAAAAGCCGATGTCGATGAAGAACTGGATCGGTTGGATACTCATACTCAGGAAGTGCGTCGCACCCTGAAACAAAAGAACTCCCTGGGCCGCCGGCTGGACTTTTTAATGCAGGAGCTCAACCGCGAAGCCAATACCCTATCGTCTAAATCAGTGGTTAGCGAAACGACTCAGGCCGCGGTAGAGCTGAAAGTATTGATAGAACAAATGCGCGAACAGGTGCAAAATATTGAATAATAGCGGCGCGTGGCTAAAACACAGTCGCCGCTAAATAGTGCGTCACAGCATAAAGCGCGGCGACCACTCCGCCGGCGATCAAACTGGTTTTAAGGGCGTGCTCTTGCCACATTTGTTGCACGCGGTCGCCGTACTTAAACACCAACCAAGCCAGGCCAAAGTAACGAACCCCCCGCGCCACTAGCGCCGCCAGCACAAACAGATAAATTGGGTAGCCAGTCATACCCGCACTGAGCATAGCCACCTGAAAGGGAATGGGTAAAATACCCACAACCACAATCGCGCCAAAACCGTACTGCTCGAAAAACGCCTGAAACTGTTCAAACGGCTTTTGCCATCCCATAGTTTCCACCACCCAGCGCCCCAGCGATTCAAAAAAAGCCATGCCCACGCCATATCCAACCAAAGATGCCAGCAAACACGCGGCGGTCGTGATAAATGCAATGCGCCAGATTCTATCGCGATTAGCCGCCATAAGCGGGATCAGTACCAGCTCGATAGGCACAGGCACGATGATTGTCTCTAAAAAAGATAAAACCCCAATTAACCACAACATATGGGGCGAGTGACTAATTCTGTCAAACCACTTTTTGGCTCGGGCGCTGGCGAATTTTTGCTCCATCAGCCTTAAACTCCTTTTATCGCCAAACGCCGATAACGACTAAGGATAAGGCTGTAGCAACCGAAAGCCATAAGCCCCAGCGCCATAGCGCCCAACAATATTTTACCGAATACTTGCTGACGCAAAAAATCCATTACCCCTGCTACCCCCTGTGCCTGCGAGGCATCGGCCTGTACGGCCGCCCAGATAAAAAAACTGCCGATAATCGCCAAGACCACGCCGCGACTGATTAAACCGAAACGGCACACGGGGTAAAGTTTGCTCTGTAGGGACTCGCGCATTTGTAAGTGTTTGGCAAACTGCTCACGCCAGCCTTTAACCCCATGGGCTATACCCACGACCATGATGAGCACCCCTGTAGCCCCCAGCAGGGTTTTGCCAAAGGGTTGTTGAAGTAACCACTGAGCCACACCCTGTGACCCCTGACCGCTACTGTCAGAGCCACCGGCACTGACCACCAACTGGATAACAAATCCGGCCAGTGTTAGATGAACAATGGCACTGGCAAACAAACCGGCGCGAATCGCAATGGCCTTTAGATCGCGTCCGTGGCGGTCTGCATCAGCGAAAGCCTGAATACTGCGCCACAATGCATAACCCACCAGACTCAGCGCAACAATGGTAAGAGTTACAAGGCCGAAGGGTTCGCCGACTAAAGTTTGCAAGGCGCCGCGACTGTCGGTGGTCCGCCCACCCGCACCCAGTAACGCCATCAGAGCAAGCCCCCCCACTAGCAAATACACCAGCCCACGCGCTGCGTAGCCCGCACGGGCCCAGCCACTCATTGCCGTGCTACTGTTAAACATAGCGATCATCCACTTGGAAATACCAAATGGCGAGTGCAATTAACGTTCCCGACTCACTTGCCCCCGCAAGACCCCCGAATGACAAGCTCGGCGGGAATAAGAAAGGACTCGACTTCCTCCCCTTCCATCAGCTTTAACAAACTCTCCACCAAAAGCTCACCGGCCAAAGTGGTATTTTGCTGCACTGTCGACAAGGGGGGATAGGTATAGGCCGAAATAGGAATGTCATCAAACCCCATAACAGCCAGGTCTTGCGGAATATCCAGACCACGCTCTTCGATGGCCTTCATAGCTCCAATGGCAATCAGGTCAGATGCGCCGAACACTGCATCGAGGGCCACACCCTGCTCAAACAGCTCATTGGCCGCCCGATAGCCCGAATCCTCGGAGGTTTCGGCGGCTATTTGCAATGCTGGCTCCATCGCAATATCGGCCTCTTCCAGCGCCGCACAATAACCTTGGTAGCGCCGTTTGAATTCGGGGCTACCATCTGAGATATCTCCCACAAAGGCTATTTTCCGATATCCGAGACCCAGCAAATGCTGCACGGCTTTTTTGGCACCGTGAAAGTTATCACAGCCAATAGAAACCCCCGGCTGTCCCGGCAGTACCGGACCCCAGGTAATATAGTGAGCATTTTGCTCATCCAGGTGGGTTAACTTTTGCACATAGGTGGTGTAATCACCGTAGCCCAAGAAAATAATGCCATCGGCGCGATTGGCGTCTTCATAGTCAGCGTGCCAGTCATCGCTAAACTGCTGAAAGGATATCAGTAGATCATAGCTCTGATTCGCCGTGGCGCGAATAATACTGGCCACCATGGAGACGAAAAACGGGTTGATTAACGAGTCCCCCGTGCCATGGTCTTCGTTCAGCAGTAATGCAATGGTTTTGGTCTTTTGCGAGCGGAGATTCCGAGCATTTTTATCGACCTTATAATTAAGTTCGCGCGCAATCTGCTGAATACGTTGCTTGGTCTCCTGGTTAACCAGAGGACTATCGCTCAGGGCGCGCGATACGGTGGCCTGGGATACACCCGCGCGGTAGGCAATATCAAAAGATGTCGGTTTACGCTCTTTCATGGGCTGCTCTCGGTTGTTGTTTTTGCAGCAGGTTGATCAACCCGAGTGCCAATGATAGCAGAATGATGGGCCGATACGCCCTATGGAGCCAAAAACAAAAAAGCCGCCCCAACGAGGGAGCGGCTTTAAAACCGGGGGTATCCCTACCCCTTCGCCTCAGTTATTACTTAGGCAGTTCGGTTTGCACAACCACTTTGCGATCTTCCGGATTAGGATAGTCGCCGGCCGCTTCGGTCTCACCTTTCCAGTTCACGGTAATACGGCTGGAAGAGATGCCTTTATCAACCAAATAGTCATGAACCACCTGAGCACGCTCTTTGGACAGGTTCATGTTGTATTCGGCGGGGCCTGCGCCATCGGCATAGCCAGTTACCAGCAATTCAACCTGCAGCTCGGGCTCGGCATTGAGATCTTCTACCAAATGATCCAGGGCCTCGGGGGTCTGCAATACTGCTGAGTCAAAAGCAAACTCGGTGACCACATTAACTGGCTCCGTCTGAAGCTCAGGCTCTGGGGCCGGAGCCGCTACCGGCGTCGGCTCAGGAGCCGGCGCGGGAGCCGCAGCCGATTTCCCTTCGACATTGCCGAACTGCCACAAAACACCCAAAGTTACAGCCTGAACATCCGGTTGACTGGCCCAATCGTCACCAAACTCGTTAATATATTGATACTGCAAACGGGTTTGCAAACGTTCCGTGGCGCGGAAGGTTATACCGGCGCCCACAGTTTCGGTCCATCCCTCTGAACCATACTGCTCTTCCAGAAAGATATCACCACCGTCTACTAAATTGGCATCATAAAAGAAACCACCGGCGCGGGCATAAGCCAGCCAACGGTCAGACAATGGCAAACCAACCAGAACCGACAGATCATAACCTTCAATCCAAATTTCTGATTTTTTACCCTGACGCGCCTGTGGGTACCAAGAAGTGGCTTCGCCAAGCTCGTGATAACCACCTTCGATAGCGAAATAATCGTTAAAACGATAACCCAGAAAAGCACCTGATGCTTCATCATCGTCTTCGCACTCAATCGCCATATCATGGCAGGCCGATTTAAACTCGCTTCCCCCAACCTGACCACCAAGATAGAGACCAGATTTGGCGTGAGGAAACTCATCCGCCTGAACAACGCCACTAAGGGCTAACACACTGCTGAATATTACGGGTAACCCGTTTTTCATTTTCATATGTACCTCCTGTAAAATACACGATTCGAAACTTCCACCTGCTAATGCTATCACATGCACAGGACCAGTATACGGTGGCCCTGCCCCCAGGGTGCGGCAGTGATAACTATGACCTATAAATACTTAATGCGCTAGCAACTCTTTGGGGCCCTAGCGCTTTTCCAGACGCCTGCGGAATTCAGCCATTACAGCATTATACAGCTCGACCCCCAAATAGTGATCTTCGACCGCTGACTCAACTGAGGGATTGTCGTTGACCTCTATAATATAGACCTTATTACCGTCTTGTTTAAGGTCCACGCCGTAGAAACCATCCCCTATAAGACGACAAGCATTAACGGCGGCTTTTAATACGGGTTTGGGCACTTCGAAGGTCGCCATAGCATCGAACCCGCCCGAGGCCCCCTTACCGGCGCCGTGATTATAGATCTGCCAATGATTTTGCGCCATATAATAACGACAGGCGTACAGCGGCTGGCCGTTTAGCACACCAATGCGCCAATCAAATTCGGTGTAGAGATACCCCTGGGCAAGCAAGAGCGCACTACGGCGAAACATTTCCTGTAACAGCACCTTTAACTCTTCCAGACTTTGCGCCTTCTTCACCCCGACCGAGAAGGAGCCATCGGGTATTTTTAATACCACCGGCAGGCCCAACTCTTCAATCAACGCCTGCTCGCGGCCACAATCGGCCCGAGTTAAAATACGCGTAGGCGGCATGGGTAACTTGTGAGTGTCAAGCAGCTGCGTCAGATAGACTTTATTAGTACAGCGCAAAATGGAATCTGGATCATCCATCACCACTAAACCTTCGGCCTGGGCGCGGCGGGCAAACCGATAGGTAAAGTGATTGACCGAGGTGGTGGCACGCACGAATAATGCGTCATACTCGACCAAACGGGCAAAATCTTTTCGCCCTATGGTTTCTGCCCAAATTCCCTGGCGCGCCGCCGCCTGAATAAAACGTTTGATCGCCAGGGGATTGCTAGGTGGCATGGCCTCATCAGGATCCACCAGTATCGCCAAATCATACTTGTAGGTTTTGCGCGCTCGGGGTTTGCGCCAAATCAGACGGCTGTAATCGTCCAAAGCCTCCGCAAACAGGCTCTGCTCGGTTTCATTCAATTGCGCGAGCGAGGCCGATTCGACCGAGCTTAGACGCCAGCCCCCACGTTTGACGAACTGCAGACGGATAACTGGAACGGGTAACTGTTCAAAGATACGCCGCGCCACATCCGTCAATTCGGGATACGCCGACCGACCAAAACACACCAGCATTGACCATCTGTCCTGCTCACCGGCAAACGTTTGCAATTGGCTGTCGAGATCGGGCACCAGGGCGAGCACCGCTTGCCACTGACGCCCAGAAAGATCACGCAACGCTTTAACCGAAGGGATGACCTGATCGCCCCGGGCCTCGGCCAACAGAGAACAGTAATATCCGCTAGACAAGTAATCGTAATTGCGGCATAAATTGATCACCCGACACCGCACCGGGGATGCTTGCTCCACCAAGTAATTCTGAGCCAGCATTACATCGACCGAAGGGTAAAGTCCCTCCCAGTCAGACAGTTTATCCACTACGATTTTTAATTGGGTCATCGGCTTTACACCCTCTGGCTACACCCACGCTAAAGGCGCAAGTGTGGCAAGTTTTTCACAATTAGCAACGATTAAAATACAATTTTGACGAGCCACCTTGTTATGCCTCACCGCCCCCCCATACGCACCGCCCAAGGGAGTGACCTGGACGCTCTGGTCGAGCTGGAAAAACGCTGCTTTGCCACCGACCGACTTAGCCGGCGGAGCCTAAGACATTTTCTGAGTGCAGGGCAGCACCAGCTGCTCGTGTGTGGCGAACCCGTGCAGGCCTACATCCTGCTTTTATTTCGCCGAGGTACTTCGCTGGTAAGAATTTACTCGCTGGCGGTTGATCCCGCTTGGCGCGGTCGAGGCATGGCACGGCAATTGATGGAAGCCGCCGAGCAGCGGGCCCACGAGCATCAGGCTCTGTTTTTACGCCTGGAAGTGGCTGCCAATAATCATCCCGCCCGCGCGCTTTACTCGGCACTGGGTTACCATTCTATCGATACATTACCGGCCTACTACGAAGACGGCGGCGATGGCTTGCGCCTGGAAAAAAGGCTCGTGCGTCACCTTACCCAATCGCCGCGCCTACCCTTCTATGCCCAAACGACTGAATTTACCTGCGGCCCGGCTGCGGCACTAATGGCGATGGAGCACCTGCAACCGGAACGTCAATTTTCCCAAATCGATGAGATTAACCTATGGCGTGAAGCCACCACCGTATTTATGACTCAGGGGCACGGTGGCTGCTCCCCCCAAGGGCTGGCACTGGCGCTGAGCAACCGCGGGTTTAAGGTTGAACTACTTCAGTCCAGCGATTGCATCCCCTTTATCGACAGCGTGCGCCGCGAAGATAAAAAACAGTTAATTGCAGCCGTACACCACTACTTTGTTGAGCAGCTGGCCCATACCTTCACCCGCGTTGAAACTACCGCCCTGACTACTGAACGTCTGCGCCAAGCCCTGCAGCAAGGGTACCGAACTCTTCTCCTTATCAGTACTTATCAGCTCAACCGCAATAAAGCCCCTCATTGGGTTTGGTTGGTCGCCATGGACGATAATTTTGCCTATATCAACGACCCCGATTGCGACCCGGATGACCGCCGTAGCGCTATTGATAACACCTACCTCCCGATCCGACTCACGATGCTGGATAAGCTTCTTGGCTACGGTAAACGCGGTTACCGCGCCGCTATCAATTTTGGTAATAAATAACCCGGCTTTGTAATTTTTCTAAACGCCTCGATCATTGCGATGCCAATGTCGCGTTAAATCCTTCGCACACGGCGCTTGTATGCGCATGTCGGGCTGGCTCGCTAGTTGCACTCCTGCCAAGTGCAGTAAAGCCACTGCTTGGCTGCACTGGCAGTCAGTCACATTTTCGCAACCGGAGTTTGCTATGAACGCTGAACAACTTAAAGGCAACTGGCATCAATTAAAGGGCGAAGCCCTGGAACAATGGGGCCGACTAACGGACGATGATATCGACAAAGTGCTAGGCGAGCGAGAAAAGCTGGTGGGTAAAATTCAGGAGCGCTACGGCCTGAGTAAGGAAGCGGCCGAACACGAAGTGAATGTCTGGTCGGTCAAATTTGAACAGTAATTTTACCAGGAGAGACAACAGTGGAGACGCTAACCCGAACGGTTGAGCAAATTCAAAACGCCGAGCGTGAAGACAGAATCCATTTGGGAAAAGTGGTAGACACATTTGCCAGCCGCGGTTTCGGGCCACTGTTGCTAATTCCCGCTTTGATCACGTTTTTACCCACGGGGGGAATACCCGGGGTACCCGCCGTCTGTGGCGTCGTGATGATACTTTTGGCGGGACAACTATTGGTGGGACAGCAAAAACCTTGGATACCTCAAAGGCTTTCTCGCATGAGCGTAGAACGAGA
The DNA here is from genome assembly GCF_024195295.1 of Gilvimarinus xylanilyticus. Taxonomy (GTDB): domain Bacteria; phylum Pseudomonadota; class Gammaproteobacteria; order Pseudomonadales; family Cellvibrionaceae; genus Gilvimarinus; species Gilvimarinus xylanilyticus. The sequence goes on from NZ_JAMFTH010000003.1 coordinate 290,041, forward strand.
GAAGTTCGTTCGCCTGCTGGAGAAATCCAAAGGGTTTACGCACACCGTAGACAAAGTGATTAAACCCAGATTTCAATGGATAACGGGCAAACAAGCCAGCCGCTGGATCGCGGCTCTCATTATGGTGTTGGCCGGCTCGTTGATTGTTTTGGGGCCTATCCCTTTTGCCGCCGCCATCCCCTCGGGAATTCTAGTATTGATATCGCTGGGATTAGTCGCCAAGGATGGTTTACTGATTATAAGCGGCGTAACACTCAGTGTTACCGCCGCTTTCTTTCTGCTCAGATAACCGGATTAGAAATAACTGCCGGTATAGTCACTGGCGGGCTTACCGGGCCGATTGTTAGCGCTTTGGTTAGGGATTTCGTTAATTTTACCACCGCGCGCCAGAAACGCCTCGACTTGCTGTGATAGCTCGGTGCGCAACCTCTCTCGCGAGGCTATATTAAAGTCTTCAGAAGAAGCGCCGGTCGACTCCGATGCCGTCTCAACAGTATCACTGTCTTCAGAGTCCAGCTCTTCATCGCGGTCCAAATTACGGGTTTCGTCAAGCTCATATTGACTCGCCATATAAACACCTCTATTAAAACGTGTGCTACAAAACTCGCCAGCGTTAAACGCGAAAACATCGGGATGTTGTCTCCCGTGGCCCGCTATTTTTGCTTTTATTTTTGTGTCTTTATAGCGTATCAGGCGGTCTAGGTCACAACTTTTTTCGACTTTTTTAGGTCAGTTTTTTATTAGCCGAAATCCCGACTTTAATTTTTGTTATTTACGCTATTTTCACTTTGCACACTTACCATTCTCTGGGTAAACTTTGCGGTTTTGAGTCCGCCTATGACGCCTCAGCGTATTCTCAAACAGTTTCCCGAGCTGGCCCCCTTCCCCCCCGAGCAACAGCAGCAGTTGTTTCAGGCCGCCCAAAAAGATGCCTTTGGCCCCGACTTAAAGCTCGAGCGCTGGCGGGGTAATATCCTGAACTTTGCGCTTATGTTTGCGGTCTCAGCGCTCTTTGTCGCTTGGTTGGCCCCAGCGCTCGCCCTGTCGCGGGATCTTGCTGCACTGGTTATGCTAGTGGTGATTCTGCCCGCCTTTTTTATTCTCCAACAGCGCCGCTACCAACGCCTCATCAGGCGTTCGCTCGCCCGGCAGATAAACGCCTTAGATTAAGAAAATCACCCAGATACAAAAAAAGCGCCCCAAAGGCGCTTTTTTTGCGTTTCATTCAAGGCTGTTAAATCGCCTCCGGCCCTGTTTCGCCAGTGCGGATGCGAATAATTTCCTCGAGCGGGGTAATAAATATCTTACCGTCGCCAATTTTGCCGGTTTGAGCCGCCTTGGTGATCGCCTCTACCGCCTGATCAACCAGAGAGTCGTCTACCGCCAACTCAATTTTAACCTTGGGCAAAAAATCGACAACATACTCAGCGCCGCGGTACAGCTCGGTATGCCCTTTCTGGCGGCCAAAGCCTTTGACCTCGGTCACCGTCATACCCTGAACACCGACCTCAGACAATCCAGTACGGACGTCATCAAGTTTGAACGGTTTTACGACAGCAGTAATCAGTTTCATTATGGATTCCTTTTTCGTCTTGGTCTCACGTTGCGGCAAGTGGCGGATGAGCCAAGTGCCCGTGCTGAGGGTTTAGAGGTAAAGATACACGCTGTGCGCGGGAAAATCATCCTTAAGCCCCGTTTAACACCACAACCGTGAGAGAAAACAAAATCTGCGACCCGCTTGGGGCCGCAGATTTTAAGACTTACTTAGATGAAGTGAACTCTGGGTAGGCTTCCATACCGCATTCGGCAAGGTCCACACCCTCGTACTCTTCCTCTTCGCTGACGCGCAGGCCAATCACCAGTTTGATCAGGAACCAGACGAACAAGCTCAGTACAAACACCCAGGTGAAGATAGTCAGGGCACCGATGATCTGGCCGCTGAAGCTCGCGCCATCGTTGGTCAAAGGCACTACCAGCAGACCAAACAGACCCACAACACCGTGTACCGAGATCGCACCCACAGGATCGTCGATTTTCAGCTTATCCAGAGTGATGATTGAGAAGACCACAATCACGCCACCCACAGCACCGATCAGGGTTGCACCCAGTGCAGTCGGGGTAGAAGGCTCAGCGGTAATCGCTACCAGACCTGCCAATGCACCGTTCAGCGCCATGGTCAGATCGGCCTTGCCGAACAGGATGCGAGCAACAAACAGCGCAGCGACCAAACCACCAGCAGCGGCGGCATTAGTGTTCAAAAACACCATAGCCACAGAGTTGGCGTTGGCGATATCGCCCAGCTTCAGTACCGAGCCGCCGTTAAAGCCGAACCAGCCCATCCACAGGATGAAAGTACCCAGGGTCGCCAGCGGCAGGTTAGCACCCGTGATCGCGTGAATTTCGCCATTGGGACCGTATTTACCTTTACGTGCACCCAGCAGGATAACACCGGCCAGAGCAGCAGCGGCGCCAGCCATATGCACAATGCCAGAGCCGGCAAAGTCAGAGAAGCCCAGGTCGCCCAGGTTATACAGGCCCAGCACGTCATTGCCGCCCCAGGTCCAACCGCCTTCTACTGGGTAGATAAAGCCAGTCATAACCACCGCGAACAGCAGGAATGCCCACAGCTTCATACGCTCGGCAACCGCACCAGAAACGATTGACATAGCGGTTGCTACGAATACCACCTGGAAGAAAAAGTCAGAGGCGCCCGAGTAGATAGAGCCACCTTCAAAACCGCCGTCACGGCCTGCAAAATCCGACAAAGTGCCAGCTACATCGACCGATTCGATGCCGGAAAGAAAGATACCGCCGCCATACATAAAGTAGTAGCCGCACACCAGGTACATAATGCACGAGATGGAGTACAGAGCGACGTTTTTGGTCAAAATTTCGGTGGTGTTCTTCGCCCGAACCAGACCGGACTCCAGCATGGCAAAGCCCGCTGCCATCCACATTACCAGCGCGCCACACACCAGAAAGTAAAAGGTGTCCATGGCGTACTGCAGATGAAAAATATTATTTTCCATTGCTTAATCCCCGTTTGTTGTCAATTCGTTTTAAAGCGCTTGGTCTCCGGTTTCGCCGGTGCGAATCCGAAGAACCTGCTCGAGCGCGGATACAAAAATCTTACCGTCGCCAATTTTGCCGCTGTTGGCCGCTTTGGTGATGGCCTCTACCACGGAATCGAGCTCCGCTTCCTTGACGGCAATTTCCACCTTGGTTTTGGGCAAGAAATCGACGACATATTCGGCGCCGCGGTAAAGTTCAGAGTGGCCCTTTTGTCGACCGAAGCCTTTCACTTCGGTGACGGTCATGCCGTGCACGCCGATGTCGGATAGCGCTTCGCGCACCACATCGAGCTTAAACGGCTTGATAATCGCTGTTACCAATTTCATTTATTGTGCTCCTAAAAAAACCCGCACCCGAGAGTGCGGGAAACACTGGAAAGACAGACCTGTTTACGTACCTGAGCATCGCAAACAGAAACGCTGACCCATTAAAGGGGCATTAGCCCTTTGCTGTGTACTCGGTCACAACTTTGCACAGAGCAGGCCAACAAACAAATACTCTTAAAAATCATAGCCTTACAAAATAATACGGCGTGAAAAACCGGACTAAAACGCGGCCCAGCCAAGCAAGTTGCACCATTTTTGTGCCACCCCCAAAAAGACGCGCACCATTAATGCACCAAATCCAGTCAGGCCACTCAAATGGCGCGTAATGCCTAAAATGCGCGCACCAGAATGCGTCTTTTGCGCGCCTAGGCCTCTCGTCGGGCGGCCACTATCGGCGCTGTCACGCCAGTGTGTACAATAGAGGGCACCAAAAATGACGGACTGATTATGCCAACCACCGCCCAACAACTGTTTGAAGAACTGAAACGCCAACTGCCCAACTTAGAAAACCTGCCGCGCCCCGAGCTAAACCGGGCCCTGCAGGCGGCTGTGCGCAAACTGGATCTGGTCAGCCGAGAAGAGTTCGAGGCCCAGGCGGCGGTGCTGGGCCGCACCCGGGCAAGACTTGAAGCACTGGAAGCCAAAGTTCAGACGTGGGAAGCCCAGGAAAGAAAGCCCCAAGCTTGACCCCGAACGCGGAGCTATCTAGCCTTAGCGGGTAAGGACACCCTCACGACAAAGGACTGTTAATCGTTATATGTCACTCGCCGTTGTTTACACCCGAGCCCTGGTTGGCGTAGAAGCCCCTCAAGTGACCGTCGAAGTCCACCTGTCCAATGGTCTGCCAGGTCTCGCGATCGTGGGGCTGCCCGAAACGGCGGTCAAAGAAAGTAAAGATCGGGTGCGCAGTGCCCTACTCAATAGCCACCTGGAATTTCCCGCCCGCCGGATTACCGTAAACTTGGCCCCGGCCGACTTGCCCAAAGAAGGGGGGCGCTACGATTTGCCCATCGCCCTGGGCATTTTGGCGGCTTCGGGGCAGATACCCAGCGAAAAGCTCGCGGGGTACGAGTTTGTGGGCGAGTTGGCGCTGTCGGGCGAAGTGCGCCCGGTCAAGGGCGCTCTGCCCGCGGCACTGGCCTGCCAAACAGCCCAACGGGTATTCATTACCGGCCCCGACAACGGCGGCGAGGCCGCCCTGACGGGCGAGCAGTCCTGCCTTACCAGCGCCAACCTACTGCGCGCCTGCGCCCATCTGCACGGTCGTGAACCTTTACCCCAAGCCCAAGTACCAGACGCACCGCCCGCCATACCACCACCTGAACTGGCCGATGTACGCGGCCAGGAACAAGCCAAGCGCGCCTTGGAAATTGCCGCCAGTGGCGGTCACAACCTATTAATGTACGGCCCTCCCGGTACGGGCAAAACCATGCTGGCCAGCCGCCTACCCGGCATACTGCCTCCCATACAAACCCGCGAGGCCATGGCCGTGGCGGCAGTTTACTCGGTATCCGATAGCACTCCTCCACCCTGGCTGCAGCGCCCTTTTCGCGCCCCGCATCACAGTGCCTCGGCACCGGCGCTGGTGGGCGGCGGTGGCAGCCCGCGCCCCGGAGAAATCTCGTTAGCCCACGGCGGGGTACTGTTTTTAGATGAACTACCCGAATTTCAGCGTCAGGTGCTGGAGGTATTGCGCGAACCATTGGAAAGCGGGGAAATTCGTATCTCCCGGGCCAAGGCCCAGACCCGTTATCCCGCTAGGTTTCAGCTGATCGCCGCCATGAACCCCTGCCCCTGCGGCTACTTTGGCGATAACGATAGCCGCTGTCGCTGCACCCCCGACCAGATTCGCCGCTATCGCGGTAAAATCTCAGGTCCACTGCTCGATCGCATTGATCTGCATGTGCCCGTTACCGCTGTGCCGCCCACCGAACTCAACCGAGCTCCGGCGGGGGAATCAAGCGCTCAGGTGCAAACCCGGGTTGAGCGCGCCCGGCGCTGCGCCCTCAAGCGCCAGGGCAAAAGCAACAGCGAGCTGGAGGCGAAAGATATAGAAACGATATGTCAGCTTAACCCGACCGATGAAGAGTATCTGGCGGCTGCAGTTAATAAGCTGGGCCTGTCGACCCGCGCTTATCACCGGGTACTAAAAGTCGCGCGCACTCTGGCGGATATGGGCCAGAGCGAAGGCATCAGCCGCCAACATCTCGCCGAAGCACTCAGCTATCGCGGCCTGGACCGGGTTTAGAGCCGTTATCCGCCGCAGAAGCCGACCCCTCTTTGTTCTCCAGCACGGCACTTAGGCTAAGCCCGCGAATCACCTTGGTAAGACGCGAATAGGCGTGAGGCGCGCAGAGAAAGTACCCCTGCATCTGATCACAGCCCTCATCCACCAGCCATTTCTGCTGGCTTATGGACTCGACCCCCTCGGCCACCACCACCTTGCCCAGGTTGTGCGCCAGATTGATCATCGCCGAGACCAGGCGTCTCTCGCTGCGTCGGCGCAGTAAATCGGTCATAAACTGCGAGTCAATTTTAAGCGCGGCAATGGGCAGCCGCTGCAGATGCAGAAACGACGAGCTGCCCGTGCCAAAATCGTCCAGGGCAAAGGTCACCCCGAAGTAGGACAGCGGGCGCATACACAGACTGACCAAGTCGATATTCTCCATCAGCGCGGTTTCGGTCAGCTCAAACTCGATAAAATTGGGGTTGGCACCGGTCTCAGCAAAAATATTGGCCACCTGCTGAACCATACCCTCGTCACGGAACTGGCGCGCCGACAGGTTAATGGCCATTTTGACCTCGACCCCACAGTCGCGCTTAAGACGCTGCAAATCTTCGCAGGCACGCCGAATCACCCAATAGCCAATGGTGAAAATCAGCCCGGTGTCTTCGGCAATGGAAATAAAGTTATGGGCGCTGAGAATGCCTTTTTGCGGGTGATTCCAGCGCAGTAACGCCTCTAGGGCGACAACCTTGCCACTGCGCACGGAAAAACGCGGCTGATACTCCAGGTACAGCTCGCGGTTATCCAGGGCGCGCCGCAGGTCTTCTTCAAGGCTCAGGCGATAGCGTACATCGCGGTTCATTTCTTCGGTAAAAAAGCGGAAGTTGCTGCCCTCAACCTGTTTGGCCTGGTACATGGCCAGATCGGCGCTTTTGAGCAGAGCATCGGCACTGCGGCCAGCCTCGGGGTAAGAGGCGATGCCCACGCTACAGCCCACCGACAGGTGGTAGCCGCTGATATCGTAGGGCGATGTGATTTCTTCAATGATTTTGACGGCCAGGTGCGCAATATCCGACGAGTTTTCGACATTGAGGAGCAAAAGCGTAAACTCATCGCCCCCCATCCGCGCCATCGAATCACTGCGACGCAGCAGCGCCTGCAATCGCTCGGCGCACATGCGGATCAGACCGTCTCCGACATCGTGGCCGTAGCGATCATTAACAATTTTAAAATCGTCTAAATCGATAAACATCAACGCGAAACGCATATTGTCCCGCGTGGCGATGCGAATAGCATTTTCCAGGCGATCGCGAAACAATACTCGGTTGGGGATATCCGTTAGAGGATCGTGGTGAGCCAGGCGCGCCAGGTGGCGCTCGGTTCGCTTGCGCTCGATGGCGTAGCGCAGTGATCTTTCCAGCGCGGGCGAGCTAATCCCTTCTAGGGCCACATAATCAGAGGCCCCCGCCGGAATGGCGTCGCGATCCAGCGCCTCTTCCATACGCTCGGACAGCGCCACCACCGGTGCAGGACAAAACTGATTTTTTACCGCTCCCAGCAAATCCCGTCCCTGCTGGCAGTCCGCGTCCATATACAATAAACCCAGGTCGTACTCGCCGCTTAACAAGGTCATCAGGGCGTCGTCGCGCAGCTCGCAAGTCGATACGAGGTAGCGACCGGGCGCCGCAGCGTCCAGCCAAGAGGTCAGTTGGGCGGCCAACTCCTCGCCGCCATTGAGCAGCAGAACGCTGATGCTCGTTGCCATCTTTGTGCATCCCTAAGTTTGCGTAAAGTCCATCTTCTCAAACCGCTTGCAGCGCCGCCGGCAGCGGTCCATTTAATAGCTGCAGACACCGGGCTAGGCGGCTCCGACCCATCGCCCGTACGTCCGTTTAATTTTGGCCAAGTTTCGTCTAAATCAACCTAATAAGTCCACCTGCAAACATACACCATAGCCGCCCGAAATGCACAAAAATAACGCAATTTCTCGATTCAGTAGTCGTTTCTTCTGCCTTACGGCGTTGCTACAATAGCGCGCTCGAATATCCTCGCCCAATCTATCTCTATCGAGGCCCCGTGACCCGACTCAACCCCCGACAAAGCGAAGCCGTACACTATGTGGATGGCCCCTGCCTGGTGCTGGCCGGCGCCGGCTCCGGCAAAACCTCTGTGATTACCCGTAAAATCGCTTTCTTAATCGAAAAGTGCAGTGTCCCGGCGCGCAACATCGCCGCTCTGACCTTTACCAACAAGGCCGCGCGCGAAATGAAAGAACGCGTGGGCGGGTTGGTTAAAGGCAAGGCCGCGCGGGGTTTGACAGTATCCACCTTCCACAACCTGGGGCTCAATATTATTCGCCGCGAAGCCAAAACCCTGGGCTTTAAACCGGGCTTTTCCATTTTCGACGCCGAGGATGCCCGCGCCCTGCTCAAAGAGCTCATGCTTAAAGACGGCGAGCTGGATAGCGACCACCTGAATATGGTGCAGCATCAGATTTCCAACTGGAAAAACGATTTGGTCACCCCCGAATCCGCCGAAGAGCAGGCGCAAAGCCCCGCCGAACTGACCATGGTGCGCATTTACGAGCGCTACAACCAGGCGCTGCGAGCCTATAACGCGGTGGATTTTGACGATTTGATTCTGGTACCAGTCCACCTTTTTAACACCCGGCCCGAGGTTTTGGCCCGCTGGCAGCGCAAAATCCAGTACTTGCTGGTGGACGAGTATCAGGACACCAACTCCAGTCAGTACCTACTGGTTAAGCAGCTGGTAGGTGGGCGCAATGGATTGACCGTGGTGGGGGATGACGATCAGTCCATCTACGCCTGGCGCGGTGCCCGACCCGAGAATATGGTGCTGCTTAAAGAGGACTTCCCCACCCTGCACCTGATTAAGCTGGAGCAAAACTATCGCTCTACCAGCCGTATCCTGCGGGTCGCCAACCACTTAATTGCCCACAACCCCCACGAATACGACAAGGCGCTGTGGAGCGAAATGGGCCTGGGGGATGAAATCCGCATCGTCAAATGCGCCAATGAAGAGGCTGAAGCCGAGCGGGTCGCCACCGAAATTCTCGCTCACAAGCTGCGCACCGGCGGCAGTTTTAGCAACTACGCGATTCTCTACCGCGGCAATCACCAGGGTCGGCTGATGGAGATAAAGCTACAACAGCATCAAGTGCCCTACAAAATCAGCGGCGGCTCGTCGTTTTTTGGCAAAACCGAAATTAAAGACGTGATGTCCTACTTGCGCCTGCTGGTAAACCCGGACGATGACAACGCCTTTTTGCGCATCATCAACACCCCCCGTCGCCAAATTGGCACCAGCACCCTGGAGGCCCTGGGTCGCTTTGCCAGCGAGCGCCACATCAGCCTGTACACCGCCACCGACGATATTGCCCTGCAGCGGCATATCCCCAAGCAGAATCTGGAACGATTGCGCACCTTCCGCAACTGGATTGAGCGAATCCTGGAAAAGTGCAATGGCCCGGAACCGGTGGTCGCGATTGAACAGATGCTGGAAGACATCGGCTACGAGGCCTGGCTGCACCAAAACGCCAGTAGCGCCAAAGCAGGCGAAAAACGCATGGACAATGTGCGCTATCTGGTGGATTCGATCCGCTCCATGCTCGAGCGCGGCGACGACGGCGAATCCATTACCATTGAAGACGCCATCAGCAAGCTGGTACTGCGCGATCTACTGGAGCGTCAGGAAGAGGAAGAGACTCTGGACCAGGTGCAACTGATGACCCTGCACGCCTCTAAAGGGCTGGAGTTTCCCCACGTTTACCTGGTGGGCATGGAAGAGGACCTGCTGCCCCACCGCAACAGCATTGAAACCGACAATATCGAAGAAGAGCGCCGCTTGGCTTACGTGGGAATTACCCGAGCTCAGCGAACCCTCTCGCTCACCCTGGCGGGTAAGCGCAAACAGTATGGGGATATCTCCGAAACCACCCCCAGTCGCTTTATCAGCGAACTGCCTCAGGATGATATCTCCTACGAAGGCTTTAGCCCTGCCACCGCCGAGCAGGTGAAAGCCACAGGTGAGCAAACGCTTACTAATCTGTTGAGTATGTTTGAATAGGGGTACGGGGTACTCGAGTATGGAGACTGTCGTTACCGGTCAACCTTTCCCACGTCAAAAGGCATAAAAAAACCCGCCGCAGCGGGTTTTTAGCATCGCGGGCTGTCTCTACTGGCTGTTTTCTACCATATAGTCCACCGCCGCCATCACTTCATCGTCGGAGCAAGTGGTGCACAGGCCCATGGCCGGCATGGCGTTAAAGCCTTCAATCGCGTGTTTGTGCAAGGTGTCCATGCCCTTGGCAATACGGTCGGCCCAGGCGGCTGGATCGCCGTATTTGGGCGCTCCCGCAACACCCGCGCCATGACAGGTATTGCAGCTGGCATTGTAAACATCTTCACCCGAGCGAGGCCCGCTGCTGGCTGCCGCTACAGGCGCTGCGGCGCAATCATCGCCCGCCATACAAACCGTGCCCGCCGGCGCAATACGTTCGGCGATTTCATCATTGACAGCGCTTGACTGACTGTAGGCGAAGGCCGAGGCAAGCAGCCCCATACCCAGCGCGACCATCAGGCCGCCTATTTTTTTCGCTTGGCTCACGGTTATGTCCTCTATTCATTGGCGGCTCAAATGCCGCACTAATCTCAGTGCGCGCCATTATAGCCAGAAACCGCATCTGAGGTGAACATTCAAGCCTAGCAGGCTGTTGAAAAACCCCTTGCATGCTCAGCGGGACTTCAAGGCTGGGTACTTAAGGGGTTTTTCAACAGCCTGCTAGACGATTGTCCGCCCTACTAGTAGAATGCGCCCTCGTTTGAGCGCCCCGGCGCTAACACACTGGCCTGAGCCAGATTAAAAACTCAGAATCACGCACCCGTAGCTCAGTTGGGTGAGGCAAGCGTTTACAAAGCACCGCTTTGTGCGCAGCCGAACGGCTTTCAGCTGTGCTGAAAGACCGAACCCGAACGAGAGTGAGGGGAGTAGCGGTAGCGCGCAGCGCTACGTCTTGTTGAATGCTGGCCTGAGCCAGGTTAAAAACTCAGAACTACGCACCCGTAGCTCAGTTGGGTGAGACAAGCGTTTACAAAGCACTGCTTTGTGCGCAGTCGAACGGCTTTCAGCTGTGCTGGAAGACCGGGCCCGAACGACAGTGAGGGGAGTAGCGGTAGCGCGCAGCGTTACGTATTGTTGAATACTGGCCTGAGCCAGTTTAAAACTCAGAATCACGCACCCGTAGCTCAGTTGGATAGAGTAGCGGTTTCCGAAGCCGTTGGTCGCGCGTTCAAATCGCGCCGGGTGCGCCACTTTTCTTTCGCTCCACCTCGTCTTTATGCCGTTTCTCAGGTAAGCCTGCTGCAATTCCTACAATGTAGAAAGCGCACTTACACCCAAAAACAGTCCCAAACCAAAGTTTAAGGCGTCTTATCAGGCCCTTGCGCAATCGGCACGCGCTTTGTATCCACGCCCTGTAATCTCAACTTACCGTTCGTCAGGGAGTTACTCATGGCCACCGCCGATCTCTACCGCATGAAAACCGACGCGCATATTTGTCCCTTCGGTATTAAGTCGAAAGACCTGTTGCGGCGCAAGGGTTTTGAAATCAACGATCACTTGCTGACCAACCGCGACGAAACTGACCGTTTTAAAGCCGAACAAGGTGTCGAAACTACGCCGCAGACCTTTATTGATGGCAAACGCATCGGCGGCTATGACGATCTGCAAAAATATCTGGGCGAAGCGCCGCCAGCCAAAGACACCAGTTACACCCCCGTCATCGCGATTTTTTCGCTGACACTGCTTTCCTCCCTGGCTTTATTCTTCCGTCCTGGCGGAGTAGACACCTGGGTGAATGTTATTGAGACGTTCGTGGCGCTCAGTATGGTGGCGCTGGCTATGCAAAAACTCAAAGACTTAGAAAGCTTTTCGCTGCAATTTATTACCTACGACCTACAGGGCATGCACCGTCCCCGCTACGCTTATGTATACGCCTATTTAGAGGCCTTTGCTGGCGTAGGCATGCTCGCGCTCGCACCACCCTGGATCGTCTCGCCCGCGGCACTCTTTATCGGCTTAGTGGGGGCGACATCGGTTACCAAAGCGGTTTACATTGATAAGCGGGAGCTAAAGTGTGCGTGTGTAGGCGGCAACAGTAAGGTACCCTTGGGTTTCATCTCACTGACTGAAAACCTAATGATGGTTAGCATGGGACTGTGGATGTGGCTGAAATAATGACTATGTTTTTGCAATAGCGGTTTCAATGGAGCAATAGTATTTGAACATTACCAACGATGTGGTTTGGCTGGGCTTTTTAGGTAGCCTGGTGGCGGGATCAATGACTATTTTAGGCGCCGCCGGTGTTTGGTTCGTCAGACAGTTATCAGAATCGCTGGAAGATACTTTGCTAAGCGCCGCAGCGGGGGTCATGCTGGCCGCGTCAGTGTTCTCTTTATTGCTGCCTGGTATCGAACACGCTGGAAGTTTGGGACATAGCGATAGCACCTCGGTGCTGATTGTTTTAGCGGGTATGATGTTGGGCGCAACCTTATTGGCTGTCATCTATCGCTATACCCCCCACGAATATTTTAACAGCCAGTTGCCCGGCGCTAATCCCCAGGCACTAAAACGCATCTGGCTGTTTGTGCTCGCCATTACCCTACATAATTTTCCCGAAGGTATGGCGGTGGGGGTAGGTTATGCGCGCGGCGATATTCAAAACGGTCTAGCGCTTACCTTGGGAATCGGGCTACAGAATATTCCCGAGGGTTTGGCGGTAGCCGTGGCAGTATTGGCTGCGGGCTACACCCGTATTTTTGCCTTCTTAACGGCAACCGCAAGCGGCCTAATTGAACCTTTAGGTGGCTTACTCGGCGCCACTCTAGTGTCTTTTAGCTTGCCACTACTACCCTGGGTTTTAGGTGGAGCCGCCGGTGCTATGCTGTATATCATTAGCAACGAAATTATCCCGCAGACCCACAGCCGTGGCCATGCCAGTGCGGCCACGTTCTCGCTCTTGGGGGGATTTTCGATAATGACTTATCTTGATATTGTTTTGGGATAAACTAAAAGGAATCATTCAATGACAGATCATTTCACATTCGCGATGGGTGTACTCTAAAAAATCGTATATACCCACATCGCGCTTCTTAATAAAGCCCAACCGTTGGTACATAGCCATTGCCCGGTTATTTTTCTCCACGTGAATCGCCACAGGTCGTTTGGCTAGGCGGCTCTCCTCTAGAATGTTTTGCAGCAGCCAACCACCAATACCCATTCCACGAAACTCGGGCAACAGCGCGATATCGACTATACGAATATCCGCCAAGCTTCGGTCTACATATAAACGGCCCACGGCTCTATTGTTGTGGTAAATCAGATCAAAGCTGGCCTCGGGGTAATGCTGGTGATAATGTTTATGCTGCGCGGCAAACTGCATGGCTAAGAATTCATCAATTTGCGTCTGCCCCCAACCGGTGGCCTTGAGTTCGTTCTGCCGGGTACTGGCGTACACAACCTCGAGAAACGGCAGGTCTTGCTCTGTAGCAGTCACTAGTTTGACATTATTCATTGACACATCAACTCTTAGCTGGACCTCACCGCGAATGGGCGACAACCAAAATCACGTTCGGCAAAATGGAAATGTCCGATTATGAATTGTGCAGAAAATTATGCCATTACACGCAATTACAGAATCTCTCTTCCGACAGGATCGTGCACCCTTTTTAGCAAGCTTTAAGGTCACAAGCTAAGGAAATTTATGGCAGGCAGCAGCTTACTCACGTTAATCGATGATATCGCCACACTGCTGGACGATGTAGCGGTTATGACCAAGGTCGCCGCTAAGAAAACCGCCGGCGTGCTGGGCGATGATTTGGCGCTCAACGCCGAGCAGGTAACCGGGGTACGCGCCGATCGCGAGCTACCCGTCGTGTGGGCAGTGTTTAAAGGCTCACTGCTTAACAAGATTATATTGGTACCCGCGGCTCTGGCGATTAGCGTGTTTATCCCCTGGCTAATATTGCCTTTGCTGATGCTCGGCGGCGCCTTTCTCTGTTTTGAAGGTTTTGAAAAAGTCGCCCATAAATGGCTTCACTCCCAGGACGAGCACAAAGCAATACACGAGGCACGACGACAAGCACTGGCCGATGCTAAAACAGACATAAAGAGCTTTGAGCGAGAAAAAATAAAAGGCGCAATACGTACCGATTTTATTCTATCGGCGGAAATCATCACCATTACCCTTGGTGCGGTAGCCGGGGCGAGCCTGACCAGTCAAATTGCGGTGCTGTGTATTATTGCCCTGGGGATGACTCTGGGGGTCTACGGCCTGGTGGCGGGCATTGTCAAAATTGACGACGCGGGCCTGTGGCTAAAACAGCGACCTGGGGCGGCGCAACAATCTCTGGGACGGCTTTTTCTACTGACCGCCCCTAAGCTGATGAAGTTTTTATCCATTGCCGGAACCGCTGCGATGTTTTTAGTGGGCGGCGGCATTTTGATCCACGGTATTCCCCCTGTGCATCACTGGGTGGAGCATACTAGCCATACCAATTTCGATCTGCCCAGTGTTAACGCCTTAGTGGGCGCCGCAGCGCCTGTTCTCATTAACGCTTTGGCAGGCGTAGTAGCGGGCGCGATATTGGTGGGGCTTTTCACCTTGGGAAAAAAGTTGAAGGGCAGAGCGTCGTGAATCAAGGTACACACTTAGCGCCGAGTACTATAGCTCGCCGCAGCCGTCACGCATCCGGATAAATACTAAACTCGGCAAAGTCCTGTGTAGGTATATCCACGGCTTCGACAGATTTCACCTGGGCCCGTGCCGGCCCACGATGCAGCCATTCGGCCAACCGTGCCATTTTATCGTCAGGTGCGGTGGCCAACACTTCGACCCGCCCATCGTGAAGGTTGCGCGCCCAACCGGTCACGCCCAAAGCCTGAGCCTCGGCTTGGGTCGAGGCGCGGTAGGAAACCCCTTGAACCCGACCACTGACGTAAAAGCGCTTACTGAGCAATTGAAACCTCCCGGTCATCTGAGTTTGTTAGCATCGCCGCGATACTTTATAGCCGCTGACTTTCTATGCTAACACTCCTCAGCCCACCGCGCTGGTACGCCCGGCTAAAACGCCACTACACCGCCCGCGCCGGCACCGTATCCAGCCCCTCTGATATTGTGGTGGAACACTCCACTCCCGTGCAGACCGTGGACACCCGCTACCTGTCGTTTTCCATTGATATTTCGGTTCTGGTAGGAGGTTACTGGTGGGAGGGCAGCGATAGCTCCAAGCGCGGGCTGGGTATGCTGCGAGTACCACCGATACAGCTAAAACAAAAAAAGCTAGACCGCTTAGTCTCCCAGCTGGGCCCCTCTTACCTGAGGGTGGGAGGCTCTGAGGCCGATAAGATTCACTATTTTAGTGCCCCCGACACTGAGCCCGACGCGCTGGTATTAACCCGCAAACAGTGGGATCGCCTGAACGAGTTTGTTCAACGACACGACCTGCGCTTAATTTTTACCGTTAAATATGGCCTGTTCGCCCGCCAGGATCACGGCCAGTGGCGCGGCGACGAGCTCAAGGAGCTACTCGAATACAGTTGCTCGAAACACTACCAGATCGCGGTGTTTGAATTGGGTAATGAGCTAAACGCCTACTGGGCCTTTCACGGCCTGCGCGCGCAACCCAAAGCGCGGGATTTAGCCATTGACTACGCGACCTTTACCCGCCAGGTGCGGCAGTATTATCCACAGGCTAAAATTTCCGGACCCGGCAGTGCTTTTTGGCCGCGCCTGGGGGAAACCTTTAAACCCTTTTCCAATATCACCCGGCGGTTTTTACAGCAACTGCCCATGCCGCTGGATATCGTCAACTGGCACTACTACCCCTTTCAGAGCAGCCGCTCACCGGTGCGCACTCGCGCCGCCACAGTGCGCACCATGCTCAACCCCAAATCCTTTGCCGATTTTGATCGCTACAGCCGCACCCTGATATTTTGGCGCGATCGCTATCAACCCCGCGCCCAGCTGTGGACCGGCGAATCCGGCTCGGCTCAGTGCGGTGGTCAGCCCAAATTGTCGGACCGCTTTATTTCCTCTTTTTGGTGGGCCGACCAACTGGGACAGGGCGCCTTGCTGGGGCACAAGGTGATGGTGCGCCAGAGTTTGATCGGCGGCGACTACGGCCTGATTGACCGGTTAACCCTTAAACCCCGTCCGGACTACTGGGTCAGCTGGTTATGGGTGAGATTGATGGGCCCCGAGGTCTACCAGAGCTACCACTCCGACAAACATTTGCGCGTTTATTGCCACCGCCATCCGAACAGTGAGCAATACACCCTAATGATTATCAACCTCAAGCCACGCGGTATTCGGGTAAACGTGGACCTGCCCGGGCACTGCCAAAACCAATACACCCTTACTGCGAAGCGCCTGACCAGTCGCAAGGTGTATATCAACCAGGTAAGAGCGAAGCTGAAAAAAGGCGAAGTGACTTTGGAAGACTTTACCCAAGCGCCGCAAAGCAATCGCGTGCCGGGCTACAGTATCAGTTTTTGGTGTTATACACTGGATAAATAAAATCCCGTGGTGCAAGACCGATAACCTATGAAACAACTACTGATACTGACGAGTCTACTTGCGGCTAGCTGTAGCCAGATTAAAACCGATGACCATTACTGGTGCAGCTACGAAACCGACCCCGAGGCCTACCAAAACTGTCTGGAAGTGGGGCGCGATCTGGATGAACATACCGCCGAATCCGCTGGCCACCGCGAGGACACTAATCGCTAGGGGAGGCTGACTCTCGGGGCCTGATACCCGCCAGGCGGCTCACTACCGGATACTGGCTGACCAGCCATATCGCACTGGCACCAACAACGGGTAAGATTAAATAACCAAATTGATACGCGAGCGCTATCGCTTCATGTTGCCACGACTGCAAAGGCAACTGCCCCGCCACCTCGGGCCCCAGCTTAAACGCCAGGCTAGCCAGTAAATCGGCACCGATACCAAAAGCGTGCAGAGGCAAAAGTGCTATTACCGCCAACAGAGTTTTAGGGTTAGAAAAATACTGCTCCTCTACCGCGAAACACAGCGCTAAAAGCACAGGAATATTCCAGGAGTAAATGAGCGGATTGAGAGACACTACGACATTCCCCCGGCCTTTTTCCGTGTTTACCATTAACGCCGTAATCACCTCCAGCTCCCGCCCATTCATTTCCAGCGTTTCTACAAGCCCTGAAAACATGAGATTAATACAGCCTTTGGCTAACAGCGCCGCGGGCACACTGAAAAACGCGGCCAGGTAATACCACAACAAAAAGAACAGCGGCAGCCACAACAGTGTTTTGCCAAAGTAGGCGAGCAGTGGATCGGATTTACGCCGGGGCATGGTCGGCCTTGCCCTGTGAATGCGAGTTGTAGCGAATCCAAATGAGAAAAATCAGCAGAGCGTCCAGCATAATCAACGCCTGCCAGACATACAGATGCGCCCACTCGAACGCGGCGCTGTTCCACAGCCCCAAGAAAAACAAGCTGACGATGCGCAGCACATTGAGGCACTGCAACCCCAGCATGCCAAACACAACCCCCTTGAGGGTGTAACGCCAGCTTGCGGGAAAAGCCACCATGGCGGCAATCAGTAAAATCATTGCCTCTATGCCATTGCAGCCGGCAGCAATTTGCACTGCAAAACCACTGCTCTGGTCGGTGAGCACAATGCCCGCAACCCGTAGGTCCCGCCCCAAAAGTTCAATCACAAACGCACACACGTGAGTTAAACCGGTGGTTAAAGGCACCACCACATACTCTTGTCCCCAGGGCAATAACTCCAACACAAACAGGGCGATCATGGTGATAAAAAACAAACTGATAAATCGCGCCATTAATCCTTGCCCAGGTATGAATCTATTGCCGATGTGATATTCCCCACCAAAAAACTTCTGGCGTGGGTAAGTAATGGGTTAGATTAACACAACCGGTGGCGCCGCAGCGGCCAATAGGGCAGCCTTAATCGGGCAAAGGAATTACTTCGCTATCGCCGGGCACATGGCCAAACTTGCCCTGCTGCCAGTTGGTTTTGGCTCGTTCAATGGCCTCGCGATCACTGGCGACAAAGTTCCACCACATGTGTCTCGGGCCGTCCAGCGGCTCTCCGCCAACCGCTACCAGCCAGGCACCGCCAGCGCTTGTGAGACTTATCTTGCATCCAGGCCGAAGCACTGCCATCTGCCCCTCGGTAAACACTTGGCCATCCACCTCGGCACTGCCGCGCACGATATAAACCGCGCGCTCGGTATACTCCACCTCAAGCCCGGTGGAGGCGCCCGGCTGCAGGCGAATGTCTACAAAGAACAAAGGCGTAAGAGTTTTCAGGCGCGCGCGCAGGCCAAAGGCCTCGCCCGCCACCACCCGGATATTCACACCACTGGCTTCTACCTCGGGCTGGCTGGAAACACTGTAGTGAGTAAAAGCCGGGGCAATTTCTTCGCTCTCGCGAGGCAGCGCCACCCATACTTGTAGGCCCATTAGCTCACTGACACGCGCCAGCTCGTCCTCTGGCGAGCGCTCGGAGTGCACTATGCCGCGTCCGGCAGTCATCCAGTTGATTTCCCCCGGGCGGATCAGTTGTTTAAAACCCAGGCTATCGCGGTGAACGATATGCCCCTGATACAGATAAGTCAGGGTGGATAAGCCAATATGCGGATGGGGCCGGACCGCCAGGCCTTGGCCCGCCGCAAACTCGGTAGGCCCCATATGATCAAAAAAGACAAAGGGCCCCACCGCCCGTCGCTCGGGGGCCGGAAGCACGCGGCGCACCGAAAAGCCCTCTAAATCGCGCAAATTGGGTGTGATAACCGTCTCAACAGGGGCGGTCTTTCCCTTGGATGAATCGCACCGGGGATCGGCGTCGGGAAGCCAACTCATACCCCCTCCTATTATTATTGTTGATGCGCCGGCAAGCCGGCGCCTTGGTGGTTTTACAGCTTGTCGAAATTATCGGTTAACAGGCAATCGTAACGACGAGCATCATAGGTTTTTAGGGGCTCGACGTCCGCCTGCTCAATCACACCTTTGGCGACGGCATCGTCCAGACGCTCATCCAGGGTGTCGCCCTCCAACTCACCTTTGGCCTGAGCGCGACTAAAGGTATGCCAGACATCGCCCAAATCGTTCAGCAGCTGGTAGGTCGACTCTACCCGGCCCACCGCATCTTCCGGGTTGTGATTCATATAGACGTAGCCCGCAAGCATTTTACGCACCGAGGTGTCTTCCATAATCAGGCCCCCCAGTTTGCGAATATCACTATCGTTGGGCGCTTTGTAAGGCGAGCCCCAGAGGAAGGTGGCAAACTTAAAGGCCCAGCCCAAAAACTTAGAGGGAAAGTTTGCGTAAAACGCCTGCAGCGATGTTTGCGCCTTATGGAAGGCCTGTTTTAGCGCGTACTCGGCGTGGGCGTCCTCTTCGGCGGTGCGCGGGTGAGCACCGTGGAATTTCAAAATACTGCAGGCAATAAACAGCTGGCTGTGTACATCCCCCAAACGGGCCGAGAGTAGCTCGCGACGCTTCAGATCACCGCCCAATACCCCCAGGGCAACATCGGCAGCCACCGCAAAGGCGGCGCTCATATGGTTAATGCGCTGATACCATACCTTGGAGAAGTCATCGGCATTCACCGGTGTGGGACTAAAGCGGGCACAGGTAAAACTAAACAACTTCAAGCGGGTGATATTGCTAAAGACATGCCCCAAATGGCGCATAAACAGCTTATCGAACGCCTCTTTGGCTTTATCTTCATCCTCCGCCTGCAGGGTTTGCACCTCATCAAACAAATACGGGTGACAGCGCATAGCCCCCTGACCAAAAATCATCAGCGAGCGGGTAAGAATATTCGCCCCCTCAACGGTAATGGCAACCGGCAATGCGCGATAGGCAAAGGCGGTAAAGTTGCGCGGGCCCAGCTGAATCGCCCGGCCGCTCACCACATCCATGGCGTGGTTGACCGAGGTGCGCATCATTTCGGTCGCGTGATATTTGGCCATTGCCGTCATCACCGAGGGCGCGCCACCGTCCAGGCCGCGGGTAACCAGTTGGCGGAAGGCCTCGAGGGTATAGCCATTGGCGGCCACTTCGGCGGTCGCCTCCTGCACGCCTTCAAACTTACCCACCTCCATATTGAACTGGCGGCGAATGCGCGAGTAGGCGCCCACTGTGAGGTAGCTCATTTCCCCACTGGCGGTGGAAAGCGCGGGCAGTGAAACCCCGCGCCCGGCGCCCAGGCACTCAATCAGCATACGCCAGCCTTTACCGGCCATAGCCGGGCCGCCGATAATCCACTCGGCGGGAACAAACACGTCCTCGCCTTTAATGGGGCCATTCATAAACGGTGAACCCGGATTGTGGCGACGACCAATTTCAATCCCCGGATAATCCGCGGGCAGCAGCGCGCAGGTAATGCCGTAGTCGGATTTATCGCTATCACCCAGCAGTCCTTCGGGATCGTGCAACTTAAACGCCAGGCCCACCACAGTGGCCACAGGCGCCAGGGTGATCCAGCGCTTAGAGAAGGTGAGGCGAATACCCACCACCTCCTGACCCTCGAATTCGCCTTTGCAGACCACGCCAATATCGGGAATAGAGCCCGCATCCGAACCCGCCTCGGGGCCTGTTAAACCAAAGCAGGGAATTTCGCTGCCGTCGGCCAACCCAGGCAACCAGCGATTTTTCTGCTCTTCGGTGCCGTATTTCATAAGCAACTCGCCTGGGCCCAGTGAGTTGGGCACCATCGCGGTCACCGCCGCCGTCACCGAACGGCTGGCGATTTTGCTCATAATCCGACTCTGGGCGTAGGGGCTAAAGTCGCGTCCGCCGAACTCTTCGGGAATAATCAGGCCGAAAAACCCTTTTTTCTTTAGATACTCCCAAGCGGCGGGCGACAGATCCTGATCTTCAAAAATCTGCCATTCGTCGATCAGACTGCACAGCTCGTCCACCTCATTATCCAAAAAGCTCTGCTCTTTTTCGCTTAACTGGGGCAACTCAATATCGACAAACTTTTTCCAGTCGGGGCGACCGCTGAATAAATCTTTTTCCCACCAGGTGGTGCCCGCTTCCATGGCCTCGCGCTCGGTAACGCTCATGGGGGGCATGGCTTTTTGCAGAAAGTGGTAGGCCGGATCGCTGAGTAGCTTACGCCGTACATCGGTCAAATTCAGGACGACCACGGCCGCAGCCGCGGGCAGCAACAGCAGCCACATCCAGGGGGAAACAAACGTCAGGGCAAACAGCCCCGCCACAACCACTACCGACCCCAGCGCCAGTGAGAGCGGGTAATACAAAACAAACGTCAGTAATGCGATAAATAGAACCAAGGCCAACAAAAACATACACAGATTCTCCGGCGTATTAAGACAAACTCAAAAGCTAAAGCTTTCGGGCTGTACAGGCTCTTTAACAATAGTCGATTCTGCCTCGCTTGGCACCCTTCGGAATAACAAACGGTGCCCGAGTGGCATAGTAAAGAAGTGTTGATGCACCGACGCGCCGATGGACTCCTTCTTTGAGCCTACCTAGTATCGTAACTCTTTGCGACTCCAACACAATAACACAAGGTCAAATGATTATGTTTTGCAAACCACTACTCGCCCTGGGGCTAAGCCTAGGCCTTAGCTATACGACCGCCCAGGCCGAAACCGCTGTACAGGTTCACGGCGCATTAAGCGTTAAAGGCAATCAGATTATCGATGCGCGCGGAGAACCTCTCTCGTTGGCAGGCCCGAGCTTATTTTGGAGCAACAGCGGCTGGAATGCCGACCGCTACTACAACCCGCAGGTGGTTAACTATTTACAGGAGCAGTGGAATGCCCCCATTATTCGCGCCGCCATTGGCGCCGGTGGTAATGGCGGGATGCAGACCCACCCCGAGGAAAACCGCAAAAAGGCGGAAACGGTTATAGACGCCGCTATTGACCAAGGCATGTACGTGATTCTCGACTGGCATGCTCACCATGGCGAAGATCACACCCAAAGTGCAGTTGAATTTTTTGAGTATTTCGCGCGCCAGTACGGCCAGCATGACAACATAATCTACGAAATATACAACGAACCCTTAGCCGACACCGACTGGAATACGGTGATCAAGCCCTATGCCGAAACCTTAATTAGCCATATACGCGCCATCGACCCCGACAACCTTATTATCGTCGGCACCCAAAGCTGGTCCCAAGATGTCGACAAAGCCGCTGCCAATCCACTTACCGGCTATAACAACATTGCCTACACCCTGCACTTTTACGCCGGCACCCATAAACAAGAGTTGCGAGATAAAGCCGAAAAAGCCCTGCAAGAGGGCGTCGCTCTAATGGTCACTGAATGGGGCACCGTCAACGCCGATGGCGACGGAGGTGTGGATAAACAAAGCACCGAACAGTGGCTTAGCTTTATGCGCGATCATCATTTAACCCACGCCAATTGGGCTCTAAACGACAAAGACGAGGGCGCTTCTATGCTTAAACCCGGAACCGCCCCCGATGGCAATTGGACCGATGACGACTTAACCGAGTCGGGACTGTATGTGAAATCAATTATTCAGGGATGGCATGAGATTGATTATAGTGGGGATGGTGAATAGGTCTGAGGTCTGAGGTCTGATACAATTTTCGCAGCGCACACCAATCAGCTCGCACACAAAGCGTCAGACGTCCAACATCAGACGTCTGACTTTTTACCGTTTACCGTTCGCCGGCATTATTCTCCAAAGCCTCTACAGCCAACACCAAAAACATATAATTGGTCGCACCGCCACCCATTACATATTCGGTTTGCTGCCAGAAAAAGGGCCACTCTTTTAACTCAGGCAAATCGGGACGGATCAGCGCGGTGCCCGAGATAACACCGCCGGGAATGTAAGACCAATCTGCGCGGTTCACCCCATAGGCCACCAGCGCCGAGTCGGACCCCACGCCCGAGGCAAAAGATTCCGTATTGCTGCCCGGGTGTACACCCAAGACAAAGTTTAAAGCATTGACATAAATATCCGCGTCCGCCAGCTGAGGCCAGGTTTTATGCACAAAATACTGCTTAACCCCAAACGCCTGAATGCCCCAACCGGCACCCCAAATGTGGGGCTCGTAAGGCACGCCGTAGGGTGTTTGCGCGGCTTGTTTTTGTACCCCGGCCTGCTGCTCGGCCACAGCGGCATTAATAGCCTGCATAAATTCCGCATCCCGCGTTTTCGCCACAACTCGGCCAATCACCCAGGCGGTATCGTCAATATTCTCGACCAGCTCACTCTGCATACTTAATAGCTGATCAATGTAGGCCTGTTTATCGGTAGCCAAAATCAGTTCGGCCAATGCAAACGCTTTAACACCGGTTTTATCTGTGTGCGCAAAGGCTTTTACAAACAGGTCTTCGGCGGCCGCCAACGCCTGCTGAGAAAGCTCGGGGTTGTAGTCGCGCAACACCCGCGAGGCGGCCGCCAGGCTGGCTACAGCATCCAACTCGCGCTCGGGGTTCTCCTCGGTAAACACCCAGCGATCATCCGGAGTGCCCGAGCGGCCTTCGCGCACCTCACCCGGCTCTAAACTCGGGTGATACACATAGTTATCCGTCTGCGCGCTGGCATCGCCTAACATTACATACTGATCCACCGTGGGTACAATAATGCCGCGATACAAACGCCCCAAGTTCTGATAGGCGCCCAACACACTTAATAACCCGTGTTCGATTTGCTGCAAAGCGTCGTTTTTGCCGTCGGCCTGATGAATTTCCACCAATTGTTTTTGCTGATCAATCATAGTGGCGTCGTAATCCAGACCAAACTCTTCCACCATCATCGACAGCAGCCAGACCGTGCCCATTTGCGACTCCACACGCAAGTCATAGTCACCGGCGTCGTGCCAGCCGCCTTTATTCAGGCCCGGCACCGGCTGTCCCGGATTAAACTTGGTTAAGGTGGAATCACCGGAAATATAGCCGTCGATATGGTTGTGATTAACGGGCGACATTAGCGCATCGTCGTGATGACACTTGTCGTGCCATACGCGGTATTTTTCGTTAACTCGCATATGACACATTTGCACCGGTAGGTAATACTCTAGGGTCGGTTGCCAAACATGGCGGGAGTAGACATCGGGCCCTATTTTGAAAGGCTCGGACTTTTCACCGCGGTACTCCAATTGGTACATACCGGGTTCGGCCACCTCACTAAAATCAAATTGCAAATAGTGATAGCGCAAAAACGAACCCCAAGGGCTGGGCTTTGCGGTTTTGACTTTTTCCGGCCCATCGCTGCCCAACTTAAGCAGAGTCACAGGATCGGTTTTGGTATCGCGACTGTCCTGCTCAATCACCGCGCGCTTCGCCTGGGATACACCGTAACCGAGTTGTGACACTTGAATAACCGGCTGATACTCCCAGTCGTCTATCACATGGGGAGTAATAATCCACTCAATGGCATTTTTACTCGCGCCCTTGGGCACTAGCGATCGTACTATATACCAGCCGTTATTGTGATTGGTACGCCCATCCCACAGCTGCAACTCGCCGCCTTTGACCCGGCGGATTTTCATTCGCTGGGTGTCATGTTCGGGGGCCACCACCAACTCATCACCCATGGCTAACGGGTCGGCCAACCACTCGCCGTGAACTTGCCGTAAAGGACCATTGGGCTGAGTGGGAAAAATACCCGTTTGCTCATCCATGATATACGACGCGCCGAACAAATCGCCGGGAAACAATTCAAAGTTAAAGCCCACTTTGCCAATCCACTCATCCGGCAAAGGCTGTTTTAAATCCACGCTGACTTTAACGCTATTGCCTTCCAGCGCTTCTACATGAACCTGATAGCTGAACTTTAGATCGGGATACTCAATGGGGTTAAAACCTTTGCGGTTTTTGCTTTCATCGGGGTAGGCCAAGGTTTGACTGATACGCTGGTTTTTCACATCCACATGGGCCTCGCCTACGCCGCGCGGCACTGGCGACCACTGACCAGGCGAGGTCTCCAAACGCAAATCACCATTGGCAGCGGTGCGCACCCCGTGCTGGATAATCGTCACCCCGGTTTGGTGGCCATCGGGGTAAATATCAGCAAACACGGTTACGTCTAGTCCCGGTGTGGAAAAATAGTTTTTCTCGTTAAGCTCTAACCCCTTGCCAGAAGCTGCAGAGCTGGCAAGCAGTAGTACTGCCGTCAGTAGCTGGTTCATGATCTCTCCTAATATTATTGTAAACTTATTTGAAATAATTCTTTCTGTGCTTAACTATTAGCCTGGCAATCATAATGGCCAGATTAATAGCCGGAACGCTATATCCGTTAACTTTTGTAACGTTTAGTTACCGATAAACGATACTATCGTAATCTTTCGCGAGAATGGACAGCAATTCATTCTGCACCCGGGTAGGAACCTTCTGCGATTCCATCGCTTTCATCAGGTTTTCTACAATTGCATTAAATTCTGTATCTGTATAGTCATGCCCAGCATGCACCACTTGCATTGAATCACCCTGGTACTGACACTCGTCACTGCTCACACTGCAAATGTACTGCACGAGTCCGGTGCGAAAACGTTCAATATCCACGCCGCGAAAACGCTCGATCACTCGTTCGTCCTGGGAAATATTAACGATCAGATGATAGACAATCGCGTCCACCCCCGGCTCGCCCCCGAGGCGCTGATATAAATTGGGTGACTGAGTTCCCGAGGCGCAGCCGAGCAAGGCCGTTAATACAAAAATACATAATATATATCGCATTAAAAACTCCCCTGGACGGACAAATACCACCCATCCTGATCCGGCAGGGTAGCCACTTCTCCCAAATCGACATAAGCTGCCACCAACGCAATGTGTTTATTGGGAAACCAAGCAACAAACGCCGTCTGCCAATCGTCTTCGCCGGCAAAAGATAAATTGTCAGGATTCTCGCGATATTCCGCGCCCACTAGCCAATGCTTGTTATAGAAAACACCCGCCGATAGTTCAGCCTGCCACTGATGATCATCGTTCAAGTCTCCGCCAAAACCGACCAACCCGGTTTGATTGGCACGGGTGTACCGGGCAACACCATTAAGCAACACGTTATAGCCAAAAAAACCTCCCAGATACACTTTGCTGGCGGCGAGATAAGCGTCGACATCACTGTCGCGTTTGGCACCGGCGGCGGCAGGGATAAAAAAATCGTGGTTATCTTTGTATTGCAACCCGGCACTTAGCTGTGGATAGGGAGTATAGAGAATATCACCCAACACTCTCACTTTTAGCCCCACCACCGATTGGCGAATGGTTTGGTCACTCACCCCCAACGCCGCCGAGAGCGTGGGATGATTCAAGCGCTGATCAGCGAACGAGAGTTCAACCCGATTGCGCCAGCTCCAACTGCCGCCAAAACTGGTGAGATCATAGTCGGGCACACGAACCCGACTGACAAAAACCGCACCGCCTTGCTCTTCGCGAGCGCCATAACCTGACAATACCGCCATGGGCACTATGCCCCCACCCGCGCTACCTTCGACCGTTGATGCGCCGCCAGTGGCAATAATTCGACTTCGATTTTCCTCCGCCAGTGACGGCAGTGCCATTAGCGTTAACGCAAGGGTCGCCGCCCAGAGTTTCATTGTGCCTCCTCGTGTAAATAGTCTTGTACCCATCGAGAAAAATCGTGTGCCGGTAGTGGTTTACTGTAAAAATACCCCTGCAAAATATCGCAGCCGTGATTTATTAACCAATCCCTTGCCCCGGCCGTTTCCACACCCTCGGCGGTCACTTTTAGTCCCAGGGTATGGCCCAGCTCAATGGTTGAACGAACAATTTGTCGATCTTCTTGATTAGTTTCCAGCTCTAACACAAAAGACTTGTCAATTTTTAGTTCGGATACCGGTAGACTTTTCATTTGTGACAAAGACGAGTAACCCGTGCCGTAGTCATCAATGGATATCAATAGACCCATAGCGTGTAAGCGTTCCAGATTTTTCAGGCTGCGCTCGGCCTCTTGCATAATCGCGCTTTCGGTAATTTCCAAACAAAAACTGGAAGCCGGCAGTTGGGATTCTCGCAATAGGCGCTGGATATACTCGGGAAAATCATCCTCAAGTAAATCCAGTGCCGACAGATTTACCGACATAGTGAGGTCAGTACCCAACGCTTGTAATTGACTTACCTGATGGACAGCAGTGCGCAACACCCAACGGGTAAGCAAGTGAATCTGGCCCGCGCTTTCAATAACCGCAATAAACTCTTCCGGATTTACAAAACCAAACTCCGGGTGTATCCAGCGAATTAACGCCTCGGCACCTAAGTTCTCACGGCTAAGGGGATCAACTTTGGGCTGAAAAAACAAACAAATTTCATCGCTCAGTAACGCCTGTTTAAAATCGGCAAATAGCTGCAGACGCCGCAAGTGGTCTTCGTCCCACCCCTGACGATAGGCGCAAATAAATTCGTTGGAGTGGCGCGCGTGATTGAGCGCTAAATTTGCCCGACGCAGCAGTCGCTCGGATGACTCCCCCTGGGCAGGGTAAAGCGCAAAGCCAATATTTAGCTCCACTTTAATATCCGAGCGCTCTAAATTAAGCGGACGATCAAGACACTCTTGTAACGAGCGGGCAAAGTCCGCAGCGTCCGGCTCAGAATCCACGGTTACCAGCAGCAAGAATTCGTCACTGCCCAAGCGTAGGACAGCCCCTGTATCGCCAACCTGGGCGACCAGCTGTTCGCCTACGGCGCGCAGGACTCGATCGCCCGTCTCAGAGCTCAAGGTGTCGTTAATCTGGGTAAACTTGCATATATCGGCAATGATGACCGCCAACACCCTGCCCGCAGCACGACACTCACCCATAGCACGCTCGAGCTGGGGAACAACCTGCGATCGATTGACCAAGCCGGTCAGGCTGTCGTGCTCGGCGTGGTAACGGATGGCCGTTTCCCGCTCGGCGATAGCCGATTGCATACGGTTAAAGGTGTGCGCGAGCTGCGAGAATTCATCACTACCGCGCACTTTAATCGGCGAGCTATAGTCGCCACCGGCAATGTGCCGGGCCACGTTAACCAACTGTTGCACCGGCCGGGTAACACTGCGCGCCAGCAACAACGCGATAACCACGGCCCCCAAGACAAACGAAAAGGCCAAGGTTAATAGCTGCGTATCCAGCACCGCAAAAGGCTTTAATGCCCGCGATAAAGGCACCTGTAAAACGGCGGTAATAGGCTGTGGCTCGCGGGCAATATTGACCGCGCTGCTGAGCATATCTCCGCTGCGCCAAATACGGCGAGGCTGCGCCTGCATCGCGGCTGGCTCAGCCAACAATAGAGCCTGAGCTTGCTGCCCCAGAGTGCCACTAAGATAAAAAGGCTGATTATCCAGCGCGGCAATAAACGAAACCTCCAGGTCGGTCAAACCCTGCAAATGAGTACTCAGAGATTGATCCACCTCGAAGCCGATACCGGCCGTACCTATTTGCAAAGGCGCCATAATTGGAGAGAGTACAAATTGATAGAGTTTGCCGTCGATTACCACAGGCAAATAACGGGGGCTGCCCGAGACCGGCGCAAGGCGTTCGAGTGCGGCAAAGCGCTCAGGCGGGGCCTCGACACTGCTGGCGACCAGTTGATTCTGATTATCCAGTACAATCGCCAAATCGGCCTGAATGCGCGCCGCGTGATTCACCAGCGCCGAGCGAATCGTTGCCTCATCAGCACTCGCTACCGCGTCTTTAAAGCCAAAGTCATCGGTTAGCACCCCCACCGATTGCGCCAGCTGTTGCACGCGGGTCTGCATCAACTGGGTAAAAAGCTCGCTGCCCTTTTCCAGCTGACGGTAGGCGTCTTCCATCACGGCATCGCGGATCACCGTTCGGGTGGCGATATAACTACTGACCTGCAAGACTACCACCAGCCCCAGTAGTATCAGCACTAACTTGGCGCGATAACTAAGCCTCATGTCTAAGGCCCAAACAGAGTCTCTAGCTCCGTCTTTTCCTCGACTTGGCGCGGGTCTGGTTGTAAGTCTCCCAGGTTCACACTGACATGAGCACCACTCTTGGCCGTAACGGTTTGTTCCGTCACGGCCTTGACTCTAGGGTGTTGTACTTCCAGCCGGTAATCCCCTGCAGGAACCTCCAGGCTGATCTCACCGCGGGCATCTGTTAAGCCAAAATATGGCGTGTCGACCACATAGATATAGCCCAGCATGGAATCGTGGATATTACACCCCAGCACCACTTGACCGGCTTGGGCGAAGGTGACGGGCTTGGCCGTTGTGCCGTGGTACAGTCGCAACTCAAAGCGCTTAGCCGGCGAAAATGAATACACGTGATGGCGAATATCATCGCTGTTAGGGAAGGTCACCTCTGTGCCCGTCTGCACCACCAGCACTTCGGGTACAAACTGCCGGTCGCGCTGATCCATAACCGCCTGCCCCAGGCCCTGCTGCGGTGGGGCACTACTAGCGTAAAGTGCGACAATTGCATTGCTCAGGGGGCGATCCCGATCATCGACCACATTAACCTGTAGCGCTCGCAGCGGCATACTTACCAGTAACAAGACAGCCACCCAAAGCCCGGTTGCACGCATATTCTTGCCCCTATTGTGGGTTTAGACGTCAGCCCAGTTTACACTGATTTCGGCCCTCTGCCTTGGCATCATACAACGCCCTATCGGCGCGGGCGAATACCTCGGCTTCGGTGTCTTCGGGGCGAAACTCGGCAATTCCCATGGATACGCTCACCTTAACCGGCGAGCCTTTAAAGCTAAAACCGGTACTGGCAATAGCGGCGCGAATTTGGTCCAGCACTTTAAAGGCTTGCTCTGCCGTGGTTTCGGGCATGATCACCACAAACTCTTCGCCCCCATAGCGGCCAAAAAAATCCACCTCGCGCAAGCGTTTGCTTATCGCCTGGCTAAGGACTTTTAAAACTCTATCACCCGCTTGATGGCCCAGAGTATCGTTAATATTTTTAAAATAGTCCAAGTCGCACACCGCCAGCACCAAGGGATTACCATAGCGGCGAAAGCGCTGGGCCTCCAGCTCAATCCGCTCGTTATAAGCTTCGCGGTTGGGCACGCCGGTGAGCGGATCGCACAGGGCTTTAGCCCGCTGCTCTTCTAACACCTGTTTATTTTTTTGCGCCTCTGATTCCAAGTCCCGCAGTTTTTGCGCCAGAACCCCTAACTGACTGAGCATAGGCGCCGCCTCGTCGGAGCGCTGACGGTAACTGTCGAGCGCCGCGCGAATGCTGCCCAAGCGGCTTTGCACCTGGTCTTTCAATTCGTTTAAGTCAGTTGCGTCACGGGTCTGAGTTTCCAGGCGAACAAATTCGGCCAGCATATCCTCGTGCATGGTCTGCGAGGCAGACTGTAAATCATCGCCACTGGCGCGGGCGCCGTCTAAAGCGGCATAAATTTCCGCCAGCTCCAGATTCACGTTATTAAGGTAGGCGGCAAACGTCCGAGTAGCGGCCATGTAGGCGGCCATGACCAAGTCTCGCACCTCTTCCAGCACCGGTATTAAATCGGCGTTACGCAATCCCGCCTTGAGACGCTCTTGCAGGGTGTTTACCCGTTCGGGTTGCAGGGCCTGGGCCTCTACGCTCTGGAGTAAATCGGTAATAATTTTGCGCAGATTTTCTGAAACGGTTTCACTGTCGCGCAAGCTGGCGTTGGGGTTGAGCTCGAACAAGACCCGGTCGGCTTTACCGGAAGTGGGCAACTGACCGTCATCTTCACTAGCGTCATGCTCGATGGCGTCGGCGCTTTTTTCCCGCCCCATAAGGCGAGACAAAAAGCCCCCAGATTCGCCGTTTTCGGTGCTGGCCTCACTCAGCACTTGGGCCTGTAGAGTCGCAATTTGCCTGAGTAGATGCGGATAGTTTTGTAGCAAGTCTTGCTGACGGCTGACCTCTTGGGCCAGAGAGCGCAACTGCTTTTTGACCGGCCGCGGCGGATCGCGCGCAAGCAAAGGCGCCACCAGCGACTGCATGGTCTTGCGCATTTCATCTGCCGATTGCTCGCGCGTCGTGTCAAATTCCAATAAAACTTTATCAAGCCCGCGCAGGGTATCGGCTAACTGGCCATCTTGCTCGGCGCGTACACTGCTGCGCAGTACCTCCAGAGCGCTGTCTAATTCAGACTGCTGTCCTTCAGCGGCGACACTCACCCGCACCAGCGCACGTCTGAGCAGTTGTAGCTGCTCATTATGAGCCTGCTCCAGGGCCTCCTGCTGATCCAGGATATGGAGGTACTTATCCTTCCACTTGTCGTTAGTCGGGTCGCTCATATTGGCACTTAATCCGTTTTTTGGTCATTTTATTATAGGAGGCCTTAACAAACGAGCACAAAAAACCCGCCGGCGATTGCTCGCGGGCGGGTTTTTCATACCACCGACAATTACTTCTCGGCGCGTATTTTTTCGACCAGATAGTCGGCCACTTGTAACATTTCTTCGTGTCCACCGGCGCCGCTGGCGCTAATGGTGTAGCGGCCGTCAATCACCAGCTCGGGCGTGCCGCTGATTTGATAGGCGCGGGCCTTGGCATCGCTTTGGCGAATTTGACTGTCGACCCCAAAGCTTTCAAAGGTTTTGGTGAACTTGTCTTTATCAATGTCGTACTGAGCGTAAAAATCGGCAAAGCTCTCGACCGAGCCAAAGCGGGTGCGCTGCAGGTGAATGGCATTGAACAGGTCCATATGCGCCTGGTCCAAAATACCCATAGCCTTAGCGGTATAAAAGGCACGGGCGTAGGGCTCCATCTGCGAGGCCCACACGACGGGGGTCTGTACTACGTTCACATCGTCAGCCTGCTTCTTTTTCCACGCGCTGAACAGCGGGTCGAAGCGGAAACAGTGGCCACAGGTGTAGGCGAACATTTCGCGCACTTCAATTTTGTCGGCATCGTCGGTACGCACCGGCTCGGCCAGCTCGGTATAGTGCGTGCCCTCTTGATAGGGTGCGGCGGAGTCGCTGTCCTGGGCGCAGGCCACCAAACTAAACATAAATCCGAATACGGCTAACAACACTCGCATGTTAATGCTCCATCTAATAATGACTATTGGTGGGGTTTAGACCCATCCAAACTAACAAGTTCCGGCCACAAAAAAGGCGACCTAAGTCGCCTTCTTTCTACAGGCCGGTATTAATTCAGGCCGGCAATGTAATTCGCTACCGCTTTAATTTCAGCGTCGCTGAGGTGCTTGGCCGCCATACGCATGATCGAGGCATCACCGTCGTTAGTGCGCTCGCCACCGCGGAAAGCTTTAAGCTGCTTTTCAATGTACTCGGCGTACTGACCACCCAGGCGCGGGTACGCCGCCGGGGCGTTGCCCTGGCCGGTAGGAGAGTGACAACCAATACACGCCGGCACGCCGGTTTCCAGGTTACCCGCGCGGTACAGATGCTCGCCCAGCTCCAGCGCGTCTACGTCGGCGCCGGTGTTGACCTTAACGGTCATTTCTTTAGAACCGCTCAACTGCATGGTCTGATCGGCATAAAAAGCGGCGATATCGGCCAGATCCTGTTCGCTCATACCGCTCAGAATCCCGGTCATTTCGGGAATCGCGCGACCAATGCTGGCTTTGTCCTCGCCAGTGGCTTTATCCCACGCCTGAATATCTTGCAGCTGTTTTAACAGGTAAGCCTCGCCCAGGCCCGCAATTTTAGGGAATGTAGGGGCGGGGCTGTTACCATCGCTGCCATGACATGCGGCACACACCGCCACTTTATCGGCGCCTGCGGTCGCATCGCCCGCGGCGTAAGCCCCAGAGGTGGCACCCAGAGCAATCAGCAAAGTTAATACGTGTTTTTTCATTGGCTAACCTGTGACATCGTCATTTTTTTGTGTTGGCGAAACTGCCTGAGAGCATCTTGACGTAAGGGCCAGGCAAATCCCTGCCAGAATCCACTGGCACGGGCCGGTTGCAGCGGGCATTATATACTAATTGACCGATCACAAAAGGGGCGCCAACCACCCCCCGCAATACCGAGCTATACAATCCATGAGCCAACGTATACATTTTAACCAAGCGTTCTTTACCCAGAGCGCCCCCAGCATTCGCGAATGCCCCCCGGAATCCGGCCGCGAAGTGGCCTTTGCGGGGCGTTCTAACGCGGGTAAATCCAGCGCCTTGAACACCCTGACCAACAATTCCAAGCTGGCACGCACCAGTAAAACCCCGGGGCGCACCCAGCTGATTAACTATTTTGAGCTGGGTGAAGATACCCGCCTGGTGGATTTACCCGGCTACGGCTACGCCAAGGTATCGCGCGCGATGAAAGACCGCTGGCAGGAAAACCTGTCGGAATATCTGCACGAGCGCCAGTGCCTGGCGGGCCTGGTGGTGGTAATGGACATCCGCCACCCCATGCAAGAGCACGACACCCTGGTTATTAACTGGGCGATTGAGGCCAAAATGCCCGTGCATCTGCTGCTGACCAAAGCCGACAAGCTAAAGAGGGGACCGGCGCAAAATACCCTGCTACAGGTGAAAAAATCTCTGAAAGAGGCCGGGGTGGACGATTTGATTAGCGTGCAGACCTTCTCTTCATTAAAACGAGCGGGGCTGGATCAGCTGCAAAGCAAAATAACAGGCTGGCTATTGGACGAGCCGACGGGCGAATAACAGGCAAAAAAAAGCCGATAACGAATGTTATCGGCTGCAATACTGACACCCTTGGGGGTTGATGCCAGTTACGGATCACCATGCTAAGCAGTGTGTTGCTGTTTACTGAGACTAGCGGTTAAGCGGTAAGTTCACCGCAAAGTGTAAAAGTTTGTGATGGGCTTGGCGTTTTGCACTCATTTAACCGCTATCGCCCCTAAAGGCGAGATAAAACCGCCAATCGAGGGATAAAAAAAACCCCAACCAGGGGATTGGGGTTTAGCGTCAGAAGTCTTTCTGCCAAATTGACCCGAAGGCCAAACGAGGAGGAGCTCATGAAAAATCAACGTAACTCTTCAGTGTGCTGACTCTTGGAGGGCTCGATTTCAGAAAAGTTCAAAAAATCTGCAATTTTTTCTAAAAAACCTCAAATAAAACGAAAATGCAGCTTAATGCGCCTCATCCCAGCTATCGCCCACCTCGGCTTCGACGATAAGCGGTACGGCGAGTTCCGCGGCCTGGCTCATACGTTCAATTAACCCTTCGCGCACAGCATCCACCTGGTCTTCGGCCACTTCCAGCACCAGCTCATCGTGCACCTGCATGACAATACGGGCATCTAACTCGCTATCGTTAAGCCAATGGGCCACGGTGACCATCGCCAGCTTAATAATATCCGCCGCCGTCCCCTGCATGGGGGCATTAATGGCTGTGCGCTCGGCGGCCTGCTGCAGCATTTTATTGCGGGCGTTGATTTCGGGCAGGTACAAACGGCGCCCTTGCAGGGTTTCCACGTAGCCTTTTTCATGGGCCAGAGCGCGAGTTTCATCCATATAGCGGGCGACACCCGGGTAGCGCTCGAAATAGCGGTCGATATAACTCTGGGCCTCATTGCGGGGCAGCCCCAGCTGCTTGCCCAGGCCAAAGGCCGACATACCGTAGATAAGGCCAAAGTTGATGGCCTTGGCGCGGCGGCGCATTTCGTCGGTCACCTTATCCAGGTCGGTGGCAAATACCTCGGCCGCCGTGGCGCGGTGCACGTCTAAGTTTTCGGCAAAAGCGTTAAGCAAGCCTTTGTCTTCAGATAAGTGCGCCATAATCCGCAGTTCAATCTGGGAATAATCCGCCGCCAGCACCTTGTAGCCCTTGGGCGCCACAAAGGCCTTGCGGATGCGCCGCCCCTCTTCGGTCCGAATAGGGATATTCTGCAGGTTGGGATCGGCCGAAGACAGCCGCCCGGTGGCGGTAACCGCCTGATGATAAGAAGTATGTACCCGCCCCGTCTGGGGGTTGATCATCTTGGGCAGCTTGTCGGTGTAGGTGGATTTAAGCTTGGCCAGGCTGCGATACTGCAAAATCAGTTTAGGCAGCGGGTAATCTAATGCCAGCTCCTGCAAGACCTCTTCAGCGGTGGAAGGGGCGCCGGTTTTGGTTTTTTTAACCACCGGCAGTTCCAGCTCTTCAAACAGAATCACCCCCAACTGCTTGGGTGAACTTAAATTGAACTCTTTACCGGCAATATCAAAGGCCTCGCGCTCCAGGGCCGTCAAACGCTCTTCCAGCTCCTGGCTGTGTTTGCCCAATTGCGCGGCATCTATCAGCACTCCGGTGCGCTCGATATCTGCCAGCACCGGCACCAGGGGCATTTCAATATCCAATAAAACCCGGCGCAACGACTCGTCTTTTTCGATATCCGGCCACAGATGCTGGTGCAGACGCAGAGTGATATCCGCGTCTTCGGCGGCGTAGGGTGCGGCGTCTTCGACTTTAATCTGATTAAACGTCAGCTGCTTGGCACCCTTGCCGGCAATATCCTGGTAGTGAATGGTATTGGTATTCAGATAGCGCTGGGCCAACGAATCCATATCGTGCCGACCGGCCACCGAGTTGTAGATATAAGACTCCAGCATGGTGTCCCAGGCAATGCCGCGCAAAGTAATGCCATGATTGGCCAGCACATTGCGGTCGTACTTAAGGTTTTGCCCCACCTTGGCTTTACTGTCGTCTTCCAGCAGCGGCTTCAGTTGCTCCAGCACCCAATCGCGATCCAGCTGCTCGGGCGCCTCAAGGTAATCGTGCGCCAGGGGCACATAGGCGGCTTTGCCCGCCTCCACCGCAAAAGACACCCCCACTATCTGCGCCTCCATGGCGTGCAGGCTGGTGGTCTCGGTATCGAAGGCGAAGACTTCGGCCTGTTTTAATCGCTGCAGCCAGACATCAAAGTCTGGCTTCTCTAAAACGGAATCGTAGTGAACACTTACTTCTTCTGCAGGAGCGACTACAGATGCCTCGACATCGGGATCAGCGCTCAGTTCGTCAATCCAAGCTTTAAACTCCATGCGCTCATACAGCCCCAGCAAAGCTTCTTTATCCGGCTCGCCCAGGGCAATATCGTCCACCGCCACATGCAGGGGGACATCCACTTTAATGGTGGCCAACTGATAGGACAGATAAGCTTGATCTTTGTGCTCCTCGAGCTTTTCGGGCATTTTTTTAGCGCCGCGAAACCCCAGCTCGCGAATGGATTCCAGGTTGTCGTAAAGCGCGTCCAGCCCCCCTACTCCGGCCAGCAGCGCCTTGGCGGTTTTTTCGCCCACGCCGGGAACACCGGGAATATTGTCGACTTTATCCCCCATCAGAGCGAGAAAATCGATCATCAGCTCGGGGCCAAAACCGTATTTCTCGCGCACCCCATCTTCATCCAGCTGGGTGCCATTCATGGTGTTTACCAACGTCACCTTGTGATTGACCAGCTGCGCCATGTCTTTGTCGCCGGTGGAAATTACCACCGGGCGACCATCGTCTTTGGCCTGGGCGGCGAGCGTACCAATCACATCATCGGCCTCGACGCCTTCCTCTATTAAAAGCGGCAGCCCCATCGCGCGAATAATCTCGTGAATAGGTTCTACCTGGGGCCGCAAGTCATCGGGCATGGGTGGGCGCTGGGCCTTGTACTCGGCAAACAGCTCATCGCGAAAGGTTTTGCCCTTGGCATCAAACACCACCGCCACCGGGCTGCCGGGGTAATCCGCCAGCAGACGGCGAATCATACTGATAACACCTTTAACGGCGCCCGTGGGCTCACCTTTGGCATTGGTGAGCGGCGGCAGTGCGTGATAGGCGCGGTACAGATAGGAAGATCCATCCACGAGGACAACGGGTGACTGATCGGTCATAGCGAGTGTTTTGGCCTTTGCAGTAACAGAAAAGGTGAAGGATACACCAAACCCGCGTCCGGCTGTTTGTCCGACAAAGTGTTACCTTGGCGCACAAAGCATCCTAGATATCGGTTTTTATAAAAGTTTTACCGAAAACAGCCTTTTATAGTCGTTTTTAATGGCCTTTATAGAATAAAAACCTATGATTTGACTGGACATTAACCAGAATTTTGTTACCATGAGTAACACAAGGTAACAGGACGCCAAAAGCGCCGACACCTTACACGCCAAAGCGACACACCAGCGTTTTGGTATCACCAACCAACGGAGGGAAATCTTATGAAGACCTATGGTGTATTACTGGCAGGGTTACTACTCGCCTCAGGCGCGGTAGCTGATGAAGCCAAAACCGACGTGAACGACAGCCTTATCCTGGCCGCCGCCGAGCGTTCGGAAAACATCCGCTTTGAAATCGATACCCCGGATAACACCGCGGCGATTAAAGTGGTTGATCTGGAAATGACTGCTAAGTCTGACGAACTGGCCGACAAAATCAGCGACAAGCTGAACGCCAAGTTTGAAGAAGATATGAAGCGTCAACTGGGGCTGTAAGCCTCGGTCCTAGCGTGTGAGAAGATTCCCAAAGGAAGGTGTGGCCACTGACACTTTTCCCAGGGATATTCCCACAAGCTGTTTCCAACTACGGGGTTAATCGACCCAGTTCACATATTTCATTTACGCTTATTCAAGCGATATTTGCGCGGCTACACTTTGTTAAGGATGACCCAATACACAGGGAGAGACCTTAGTGAGCGCCAAGCAAATATTTTCACCTGCC
Source organism: Gilvimarinus xylanilyticus (assembly GCF_024195295.1). Taxonomy (GTDB): domain Bacteria; phylum Pseudomonadota; class Gammaproteobacteria; order Pseudomonadales; family Cellvibrionaceae; genus Gilvimarinus; species Gilvimarinus xylanilyticus. The sequence goes on from NZ_JAMFTH010000003.1 coordinate 327,269, forward strand.
GGCATTTATCGGCTCCAGCAACTCGCCAACCTAATGTACCGGCACACAGGCGTGCGCCATCGTTTATCGTCAAGTGACAATCAACTCGCCCTTTTACGAGCGGGCTTTTCCGCGCCCGAGCGAGATATTCAAGCCTGCTGTAGGCACCTGCTAGAAACTCTGACGCCGCAACAGCGAACTTGGCTTGCCAACGAGGGGGTAACCCCAGACAGCCTATCCTCCCTTCGAAGCCGCGAGACAGGCTGAGAACGATTGCCCTAAGCGCATGAGTAACTCAGCGTAGGTATTCGCTCGCTCATTGGCGGCTAAAGGGTCCAGCTCGGCGCTGCGCAAGTCCAGCTTGTGCGCCAAATCCCGCGCAGCCCGGGTGTCGGCATAGGGCTCGGTAAACAAGCACACAGCCTCGGCGCCCAAATGCTGTTGCAGGTGGTATAGGTGTCGCGCACCGGGCGTTTGCTCGGGGGTCAAGCTGACAAAATCCACCTGATTTAAGCCAAAATGGTCGACAAAGTGTCGGTATCCGTCGTGATAGACTGCAAAACCTTGATCTTTCACCTTGCTTAACATGTTTTCTAACTCGGCGTCCAACAGGTCAATCTGGGCGGCGAACGCCTCCACCCGTCGCCGATAATCGACGGCGTTGGCGGGGCGCAACTCGGCCAGGCGCTCGCCCAAAGCCCGTGCCACCACCACCGCGTTACGCGGATTCAACCACAGGTGCATATCCGCCCCATCGCCGTGGTGGTGATGATCGTGATCGTGGTCGTGACTCGCGCCGGCCTCGGGCCACTCCAGCCCAGCCAACTCGGACAGGGTCAGCAGCTTTTGTGCCTGACTTTGCAAGGGCTTGCGCAAAAAGGTTTCCAGCTCGGGCCCCACCCATAGCAAAAGGTCGGCATCGTCCAGCAAACGGCGGTCTGACATCCGCAAATTGTAGGCGTGGGGCGAAACGCCGGGAGGCAATAAGGTCACCACTTGGTCGTCCTCAGCGGTGATTTCTCTGGCGATTAACGCCAGAGGCTTGATGCTGGTCACCAGCTCAAGCGGCTGGGCATAGACCTGAGAGGACATGGCCGTTGCGGCCAGCAATACCAACGCGCGCCAAGCGGCGACTATTCGGGGAAACAAAGGAGATAACATAGTGATCACGGCGGACTGAACAAAGATAGTTATATTATAACATATTCGTTATACTATTATTTATGACTGATAAAGAACCCCTCGCTTTCACCCGCCACAACCACAGCCATTGCGTCAGCGATGCGCTGCAGGCCGCCGTTGCTATATGTACCGAGCGGGGGGCGCGCCTAACCGCTATTCGCCAGCAGGTGCTGGAGCTTATCTGGCAAAGTCATAAGCCTCTGGGCGCCTATGCGCTGCTAGACCAGCTGGCCGAGAAGTCCACCAAACCCGTGGCACCACCCACGGTTTACCGGGCGCTGGATTTTCTGCTGGAGCAAAAGCTGATTCACCGCATTGCGGCGATTAACGCGTTTATTGGCTGCCCGCATCCGGATCACAACCACGCCAGTCACTTTTTTCTCTGCGATGACTGCGGCCGGGCCGAGGAAATTCACTCTAAATCGGTCAGCAACAGCATCAAAAAAGCCGCCACCGAGGCGGGTTTTGCGGTTCAGTCCCAATCGCTAGAGGTTTTTGGGTTATGCCCCGATTGCCGAACCCAGGACGGCCATGATTCCTGATACCGCCGAATTACTGGTACAGGCGCAGCACCTGAGTGTCGAGCGCGGTGGCCGCACCCTGTTAGACAGCGCCGACCTGGCGGTTCACGCCGGTGAAATTGTCACTTTAATCGGCCCCAACGGCGCGGGTAAAACCACCTTGGTGCGGACCATACTGCAGCTAATGCAGCACAACCGGGGCAAACTCTACCGTAAGCCCGGCTTGCGCATCGGCTATATGCCGCAAAAGCTGCACATCGATCCCAGCTTGCCCCTAACCGTCGAACGCTTCTTAACCCTGGGCGGCGCAACCAAAGCACAGGCCCACAAGGCACTGGAACGCACCGGCGCCGAGCACCTGCTCAAACAGCCATTGCAATCGCTATCCGGCGGTGAAACCCAGCGAGTACTGCTGGCCCGCGCCCTGCTGCAACAGCCCGAGCTGCTGGTGTTGGACGAGCCGGTGCAGGGAGTAGACGTCGCCGGACAAGCCGCCCTGTACGCGCTGATCAATGAGCTGCGCCATGAATTAGGTTGCGGCGTGTTATTAATTTCCCACGATTTACACCTGGTAATGGCCAATACCGATACCGTGGTCTGCCTTAACGGCCATGTGTGCTGTCAGGGCCACCCGTCGCAAGTCACCGCCGACCCGGCCTATCTGGAATTATTCGGCCACCGCGCCGAAGCGCAGATTGCCCTGTATACCCACCATCATGACCACGCTCACGACCAGTGCGGTGAAATTGATCCGGAGCACTCCCACCATGCCTGAGTTTTTGCTCCTGGCCCTGGCGGCAGGCTTGGGTGTGGCGCTCATTGCCGGGCCCTTGGGGTGTTTCGCCGTATGGCGCCGCATGGCCTATTTTGGCGATACCATGGCCCACTCGGCGCTCTTGGGGGTTACCTTTGGTTTAATACTCGAAGTCAACCTAAACGCCGCCGTAGCCGTGGGGTGTTTGCTACTGGCCCTCGCCCTGGTGGCCCTGCAGCGCAGCCGCCAGTTGGCCACCGATACCCTGCTGGGCATTCTCTCGCACTCCACCCTGGCACTGGGTTTGGTTGCCATTAGTGTGATTAGCCCTGGGCGCATTAATTTAATGGGCTATTTATTTGGTGATATTCTCGCCACCACCGGCGCCGATGTGATTACCATCTGGCTGGTGGCGGCGTTTGTAATGGCCGCGCTCATCTGGCTGTGGAAACCTCTGCTGGCAATCACCGTGCACGAGGATTTAGCGCGCGTAGAGGGCGTACATGTCAGTGCCGTGCGCACCGCACTGATGCTGTTAATGGCCTTGGTAATTGCCATCGCCATGAAAGTCGTGGGTGTTTTATTAATTACCGCTCTGCTGATTATTCCCGCCGCCGCTGCCCGACGCTTAAGTCACACCCCCGAACAAATGGCCGTCACCGCCAGTGCAATAGGCGCAAGCTCGGTCATCGGCGGGCTGGCCGCCTCGTTTATCTGGGACTGGCCCGCCGGCCCCGCCATCGTCCTCGCCGCCGCGGCGGGTTTTGTTCTTTCGCTGGCCCTCTCCACACTGCGCCGCTGATGAAATCGATATCGGTGCCAGTAGTAAAGGTTAGCTGAAACGTCTGACGTCAGTCTTCCGACATCAGACAGCGTTTCATTTCCACTCCCCCTCCGCCATTACCCAACCTAACAATGTCACCAAACCTTCACCATTTTGTTGTCTCACTGTCATAGCTTGTGCGCAGTATTTGGCCAACGCAACGCTGAGGCCGCAGCCATGACAACACCAACTGCTCCCGAGTCTTTTTCTTCTGCCACACCCAAACCCGCCGCCCCCCAAAGCGCAACAACCAGCCCCCTGATCAAAGGTCGCACCGTGTGGATATCCGATATTCACCTGGGCTCGCGCGATTGCAAAGCCGAGTATCTGCTCAAGTTTCTCGACAACATCAGTTGCGATACCTTGTATCTGGTGGGCGATATTATCGACATGTGGGCAATGAAGAAAAAATTTCGCTGGCCACAACAGCACTATAACGTGATGCTTAAGCTGTACGAGCTAGCAAACAACGGCACGCGGATAATCTATGTGCCGGGCAATCACGATGAACCTATGCGTCGCTTTACCGGCAATTTATTTGGCCCGATTGAAATTATTGAAGAACACGAATACACCTGCGCCGACGGCAAGCGTTACTTAATCATGCACGGCGACGCTATGGACGCTTATATTAATTTATCCCACCTGACCCGGTTTGTGGGGGATATCGGCTACGGGCTTTTATTGTTTATCAATCGCTGGGCCAACCGCTGGCGCAAGCTAATGCGTCGCCCCTACTTTTCTCTGGCAGGGATGATTAAGAATAATATTAAAGGCGCCAAGCACGCCATAGAAACCTACCAAAAAGAAGCAACCGACGAAGCACGCCGACGCGGTTTTGACGGCGTTATCTGCGGCCATATCCACTACCCGGATATGTGTGAAGAAAACGGTATTCGCTACTGCAACACCGGCGACTGGATTGAAAACTGCACTGCCATCGTGGAAGACTTTTCGGGGGAAATGCGGCTTTTGCACTACAGTGATCAGGTGCAATGGCAAGAGGCGACTGACAACAAAGTCGCCCAGGCAGCATAACTGTAAAGTTACTGCGGACGCTTAAATTTTTCTCGCGCACGCTCGACTTTATCGCGTACAGCACATTCGTATACATGATCATTCACCAGGCCCATCGCCTGCATAAACGCAAAAGCGGTGGTGGGGCCGACGAATTTCCAGCCGCGCTTTTTTAGCTCTTTGGCTAGAGCTTTAGACTCTTCGGTAGTGGTCAGCGTTTGCGGTGCAGCGACACCTTTTCGGGCGGGCTCAAAGCGCCAAAAAAAGGCCGCCAGAGAGCCACACTCAGCCACCAACTCTTGCGCCCGGCGAGCATTATTAATAACCGCTTCTATTTTTCCCCGATGTCGAACAATACCCTCATCCGCCAACAGGCGCTCAATATCCCTTTCATCAAATTCCGCGACTTTATTAAAATCAAACCCGGCAAAAGCAAGGCGAAAATTCTCGCGTTTTGCCAAAATGGTGCGCCAGCTTAAACCGGACTGAAAGCTCTCCAGGCACACCTTTTCAAACAGACGAATATCATTGTCTACCGGATAGCCCCATTCGTTATCGTGATAGGGAAAAAACTCATCCACGCTACCACACCAACCGCAGCGAGGCTTGCCGTCCGGACCTTTGACTGTGGTATTCATACTTAATCATCCTATGGTTATTGCGAGATGGTTACTTTACTCCGAGCGATAGCAATTCGCACTCATCGAGGGTTAACCTCCGATTACGGTACAATATTACCCCATCAACAAAACAATCGGGCCTAGCACCTTTAAATGAATAGGCTCAAGAAAAACTCTCTGGAGCACCCATGACCACCGAACAAGACAAGATGCTCGCCGGCGAGCATTACTGGATTAACGACCCCGAACTGACGGAAATACGATTTCAAACCCGCGAGCTAGTGGATCAGTTCAATCTCACCCAACCCCGCGACGCCGGACATAAAAACGCCCTGCAACAGCGTATTTTTGGCGCTGTCGGGGACAATGTGCACATCGAAAAGCCCATGCGCATCGACTACGGCCGCAACACCACCATCGGCAGTAATGTGTTTATCAACTTTAACTTCACACTGTTGGATTGTTGCCCGGTTACGATTGGCGACAATGTCTTTATCGCCCCCAATGTACAAATTTATACCGCCAGCCATCCGATGGATATCGAGCAGCGCAACGCCCATATTGGCTTTGCCGCGCCGGTCACCATCGGCAACAATGTCTGGATCGGTGGTGGCTGTATTATTCTGTCAGGCGTCACCATCGGCGACGGCGCGGTGATTGGTGCTGGCAGTGTCGTTACCCGAGATATTCCGGCCAATGTCACCGCGTTTGGCAACCCCTGCAAGGTGCGCTAATCCATCTTTTGCTCGGTGCCCCGATCTTCTTGCTCGCTATCTTGTTCCGGGCTAAAGCGCTCCTGTACCCAGCGGCGCACGTCTTTGCGCTTGCGCCGCGAGGTTAACTGTTCGGTGTAAATACTGTGGGCCTGTAATGTAGTGGCGTTCCTAGCCTGACGAATGCGAAACTCCCGCCGGGCGCCGATTAAATGCTGACTCGGCCCATGGGTAACGGCAACACATAGTTCTAATTTTCGTCCATCCAGGGCAGCGCGCGCACCGGAGTGATCGCCACCGACTTCGGGATGACAACTGAAAATATCGTTAAAACTGCCCAACACCAGATAGCCACCGGGCTGAATTGGGCCCTCGCGCAAGCCCTCTCCGGCCTGGGAATCTTCGGGAGAGTGGCGTTGGTAATCCGTAATAAAGCAAGAGCGCAAACCATCCTCCGTGTCGAGATACGCGACAATGCTTTGTACATGAATCGGCTCTTTGCTCATATTTACAAATAAGCAGGGCGCTTCGGGGCCGTCGCCCTGGGCCTGGTGGATGATCATAAACGGGCGGTTTGAACGGCGGTAACTAAAATAGAAAAACTGCAAATAAATCAGCCAGATAGCAGTCATAATAAGATTGCTTCCGGCGTTAATCCAACTGGTGTCCAAGGGCTGTTCCTCCGCGTAGCGAACTTTTAACGAGGGCCTAACCATACAAAAATTGATCCACCCACCCCGCTCGGGCAAGCTAACAAAGACTCACGAAAATGCTATAGTGGTCACAATGACAATAACCATTGCAGGACCCGTTATGATCCGATTTCTTGTCCGAGTGTGTATTTCCCTCACCCTATTCGGTGCCCTGGCCGCCCAGGCCGAGGACGGCTACCGTATGTGGCTGCGCTACCAGCCAACCGCTGACACCCAGTTGCGCTCGCAGTACCAGCAGCAATTTACCAATATTGTTCAACCGGGCGACTCGCCCACCTTGCAGCTGGCCGCTCGCGAACTGGCCACAGGTTTGCGCGGCATTACCGGTCAAGAGATAGCCACCCCAGACACACCTACCACCGGCAGCGTTGTTTTCGGCACACCCGAAAGCTCAGCCGTTATCAAATCTCTCGAATTAAACGACCAGCTTAATGCCCTAGGCGATGAGGGGTTTGTGATTGCGCGCCGCGAATATCGTGGCAAACCCATCACCGCTATCGCCGCCAATTCGGATGTGGGGGTGCTCTACGGCAGCTTTCACCTATTGCGCTTACTGCAAACCCAAACTCCCGTTGACCAGCTGGCAACCCAATCGGCCCCTGCGGTCGAGCACCGGGTGGTCAACCACTGGGACAACTTAAACCGAGTGGTCGAGCGCGGCTATGCCGGCTTGTCGCTGTGGGACTGGGGCACTCTGCCCGCCTACAAAGACAATCCGCGCTATAAAGATTACGCGCGCATTAACGCCTCACTCGGCATTAACGGCACCGTCATCAATAACGTCAATGCCGATGCGCGCATCCTGACCGATCAGTTCTTGGAAAAAGCTGCCGCCCTGGCCGATGTATTTCGCCCATACGGCATCAAGCTGTATCTGTCGGTGAAATTTAACTCGCCCATGCTATTAGACGGTTTTGAAACCGCCGATCCTCTGGACCCCAAAGTACAAAAATGGTGGCAGGAAAGAGTCAAAAAAGTTTACGAGTATATTCCCGACTTTGGCGGCTTTTTGGTGAAGGCCAACTCCGAAGGCCAACCCGGCCCGCAAGACTTTAACCGCAATCACGCCGACGGCGCCAATATGCTCGCCGAGGCCCTGGAGCCTTTTGGCGGTGTGGTTTTCTGGCGCGCGTTTGTCTACGCACCCGAACAGGGCGACCGGTTTCGCGAAGCCTACGACGAATTTATGCCTCTGGACGGCAAGTTCAAAGACAATGTCATTGTGCAAATTAAAAATGGGCCCATCGACTTTCAGCCCCGCGAACCTTTCTCGCCGCTGTTTGGCAGTTTAGAAAAAACCAATATCGCACTGGAGCTACAAGTCACTCAGGAATACTTTGGTTTCTCCTATCACTTGGCTTACCAAGGCCCGCTTTTTACCGAAGCGCTGAACGCCGATACCTATGCTAAAGGCGAAGGCACCACCATCGGTAAAATTTTGGCAGGCGATGTGTTTGACTATAAACACACCGGCATGGCGGCGGTTATCAATCCCGGTAACTCACGCAACTGGACCAGCCACCCATTTGTACAAAGCAGCTGGTACGCGTTCGGCCGCCTGGCGTGGGATGTCAATTTAACCTCAAGCGCTATCGGCGAAGAATGGCTGCGACAGACATTTAGCAACGATTCAGATTTTATCCAGCCCATGCAAGAGATTATGGCCATCTCCCGCGAGGCCGGGGTAAACTACCGCATGCCGCTGGGTTTAACCCACCTGTACGCCCAGGGCCACCACTATGGCCCCGCTCCCTGGCACGACAAATCCGGCCGCCCGGACTGGACTGCTTACTACTATCACCAAGCAACCGAAGACGGCATTGGTTTTGATCGCACCCAATCCGGCTCCAATGCTATCGAGCAATACCACGACGAACTAACCAACAAGTTTACCGACCCCGACACCACTCCCGAAGACATTCTGCTGTGGTTCCACCACCTGGGTTGGAACTACCAAATGAATTCCGGCCGCAGCCTGTGGCAAGAGCTGGTACACAAATACGACACAGGTGTCGCTCAAGTTGAGCAGATGCAAAAAACCTGGGAAAGCGTAAAAGATTATGTCGATGCCGAGCGCTACCAGCGCGTTAAAGCGCTACTGCAAGTACAACTGCGCGACGCCAAACACTGGCGCGACGCCTGTATCAGCTACTTCCAAAGCGTAAACGGCTTACCACTGCCCAAAGGCTCACCCGAGCCCGCGCATGATTTGGAGCACTACAAGCGGATGGAGAAAGAATTGTATGTGCCTGACCCTTGGTATCCAGAGCCGAGTGGGCATTAAATGTTTACAGTTTGAAAAATGGGGCCCCAATGGCCCCATTCTCATTTCTTAAACCTCGACACTTGCACGTACTATTGTGACATCGGAGGGTGACTTAACGTCAATTTAATCCAGCGATACCCCAATTCGTGTGCGCGATTATGTACTTAGCGAACCGGGCCGTTGAGCCCGGACGCTTCTAGCAAGCGGGCGGCTGAGTCAGGTTACTTGAGTAAACGCAGGGCAAACGGGCAGCGGAACGGCTCGCCTTTTGAACTTGCAATCGCTCCCATAATGCTGAATATCAAGTTCAGTATCCACAGCAGTGGGAATAACAGGGCGCCGATTAAAATAACGGTTAACGCCATGGCAATGGCATAGCCTATTAACACGGTAATGCCCCAGTTCAGGGCCTCTTGGGATTGGTCTTTAACATAGGCATCATCCGCTTTCACCAAGTACAGGATCAAACCGGGAATAAAACCAAAAAAGATTGACCCAATCCAGACCAGTAGCGCCATATTTTTAGAGTCCTGCGAGGGCTCTGAAAGGGATGTATCCTGTGTATTTTGCGGTGCCTGGGCGGGCTCTTCCTGCTTTCCTGTGGGTGGTGTTTGTTCTTCTGTCATAAATGCTGTCCTTATTCCTTTTACGTTGGCCTAAAGGCGCGAAGAAATCGCTACCTGGGTCAAAGCATCGCAAAGCGGCGAGGGTTAATCAAGTCTGCCCCATTAGCCCCTTTGCTTTTCGGTAATGACCGACTTGTCTATAATCGCAGAAACACTGAACGGAGCCTCCTTATGCAGCGGATCGCACGCCCTCTTCCCTTTGTTTTTTCTGCCCTTTTTTTACCTTTTTGCAGCGCGGCCACCCTGGCGCAGTCGGTAGCGGATGAGCCCCGCGTGGAAGAGGTTTTAATACTCGGCTCGCGCGCGCCGGGACGCACGGCAGGAGACTTACCCGTACCGGTGGATGTGCTAAACCCCGAAACACTCGCCAGTACCGGGCAGACCGAGTTGGGGCGTATGCTGCAGGCGGTGGCGCCGTCGTTTAATTTTTCCAGCTCGTCGGTCAGCGACGGCACCGATGCCCTGCGCCCGGCCACCTTGCGCGGCCTGGGGCCGGATCAGACACTGGTGCTGATTAACGGCAAGCGCCGCCACCAGGCATCGCTGGTGCATATTAATACCTCGGTGGGGCGCGGCACGGCGGGCACGGATATGAACGCCATCCCTGCGGCCGCCATTGGCCGGGTGGAAATTCTGCGCGACGGCGCGGCGGCGCAATACGGCTCGGACGCCATTGCGGGGATTATTAATATTGTGCTCAAAGACGCAAGCGCGGGCGGGCAGGTATCCGGCTCTTACGGGCAAACGGCGGAGGGCGATGGCGAAACCCTGAACCTGGACGCCAATCACGGCTTTGCCCTGGGCGATGACGGTTTTATTAACCTGACCGCCAACTTGCGCGATCGTGGCTATACCAACCGCGCCGATCCGCAGGGGTTATGTTTGTACGGCGGCTGTGTGGACAGCGACGGCAACGGGTACCTGGAACCCAGCGCCGAATTTACCGAGCGCGAAATCAATGGTCCCGCGCGTGACGGCTTTCGCATTGGCGATGCGGACTCGACCCAGTACGCGTTTGCGTTAAATGCCGGGTTAGATTTAGGCCCCGGCGAGCTGTATGGCTTTGCCACCTACTCCAGCCGCGAGAATGCATCCGGTGCGTTTTACCGCAACCCCACGGGCACGAACGGCGTGGACGGGGCATTGTTAAGCGACGGTTTAAACCCGGTGGATGCCGATGGTTTTTTGCCGATTATTGCCTCCCAGATTGACGATGTATCGGCCAGTGTCGGTTACGCGCTGGACTTAACCGCGCGCACGAACCTGGATATCGCCTACACCTACGGCGAAAACACCATTGATTACACCACTGAAAACAGCGGCAACTATTCCTACGCCAACTATTTGCGCTATCAAAACGGCTTAAGTGATAGCGAGGTGCGCGAACAAATGCCCCGCGCCGCCAAGGCCTATGGCTTGGCGCTGGATTTACAAACACTCAACCTTAACCTGACCCACACCGCGGGCGACTTAAACCTGGCTCTGGGTGCCGAGTGGCGCCGCGACGGCTACGCTATTATGGCGGGCGAGCGCTACGCCTGGGATGACTATGACACCGACCCCGACACCGGCGAGGCCCTGTACCCGCAAGATGCCGGCGGCGCAATTCAGGGCTTTAACGGTATTGCCCCGGCCTCGGCCGTGGATGAAAGCCGCCAGGTCATGTCAGTGTTTGTCGATGGCGAATACCAACTGACCGACAACTGGCTGGTCAGCGCCGCCGTGCGCTGGGATGATTACGACGGCTTTGGCGATACCCTCAACTACAAGCTGGCCAGCAACTTCCACCTGACCGAACAATTGAGCCTGCGCGGCGCTTTTAGTACCGGCTTTCGCGCCCCGTCCATGCAACAGCTGTATTTTAATAACATCAGCACACAAATTCGTGACAACGGCGCCGTGACCGTAGGCACCTTTCGCAATGACAGTAATGTAGTGCGCGCCCTGGGTGTGCCCGAGCTGAGCGAAGAACAATCGGAAAACATCAGCCTGGGGCTGGTAGCCCGACTGAGCAGTCAATTGAGCGTTACCGTGGATGTGTACGCTATTGATATTGAAGATCGCATTGCCATCAGCAACCAGTTAACCGCTGAGGATGATCCCGGCGACGGTCTGCTGCAAGCGGCGTTAAACGAGGCCAATGTAGCCGCCGCGCAATTCTTTTTAAACGGCGCCGATACCGAAACCCGGGGCGTTGATGTGGTGGCCACTTACAATGGGTTGAATGTTCTGGGCGGTAACCTGGATATTACCTTCGCCGGCAACTACACCGACACCGAGGTTACCAGCACCTATGTCCCCCAGGGCGGGGCCATCGCCTCGCTGGACCCGAGCGTGGTATTCAGCGAACAGGATATTTCCATTATTGAATCCTGGCAGCCGGAGGATCGACTGGCGCTTACCGGCGATTACCGCCGGGGAGATTTTTCGGCCACCCTCAGCTTTAACCGCTACGGCGAGTACACGGTGGTGGACAGCAGCGCGCAAACCTACAGCGCCGAACTGCTGACCGACCTGCGTCTGGGTTACGACCTTACCGAATCACTGGAGCTGTACTTTACGGGCCACAATATTTTTGATGTCACCCCGGATGAAGTCACCAACACCAGCTCGCGCGGCGGGCTGTTCGAGTCCGCCCCCGGCGCGGAGGATATGGCCAGCGACACCGTATTCCGCTACTCGCGCCGCAGCGCGCCTTTTGGTTTTAACGGCGCGCTTTACTCGGTGGGAATTAGCGTTCGGTTTTAATGCTATTTTGATTACGAATAGCCTAGCTAATCAGTATATTTAACCTTGTAGGTTATATTTCGATCCACATAATTTTCCAGAACCCATGATGGCAAAAGCAAGGATATTTTTAGCTGTGCCATCATAGGATCGCTTATTAGTTCGGCTCCCTAACTGTAAATACGTAATTGTAGGTTCCCTTGTTCCCTCGCTCCAACGACGCAAATGAAAAAGTTAAAAGCCACGCTTCTTCCGGGTATTCGGAATGGGGAGTAGATGTCCAGTAAGTTTGGCCTTGAAAATTCAGAAAAACCGATTGATTAATTGCCGGATCCCAGCATGAAGTTTCCACGATTGAGTACAGTTCTTTCGCGTTAGGCAAACGCCAATCCGTGTAACCTGCATAATCCAACGACTCCGCAGCAACAAGAGCCTGACCCCAAGGAATATAATCTCCCCTCCCAATGCAACTTCCTTCTGAAAAATTTTGGCCCATAGCGCAACGAGACCACATAAGCCCACTCGGGTTGTGGGTCGCTGTTCCATCGCCGTGAAATGTAAAATCGCTGCTAGGTGTACTTTTCACCATGCTGGCATTACATGTTTCTTGCGCTACGGCGTCTATCGCGACGACACTAAATAAAAATGATAGTACTGATTTCAATAATTTATCCACATTACTTCCCCTATTTCGTCATTGACACTAAGTTTTTTCCTGCTTCCTTAGTTTCTATTAGTTTGCCGATCGCACAGCCCGAACGCTCAAAGCATATCCATGATCTTTGTCAAATCTATCAATTAACGGAAATATTTGTTCATAGTAAACACTCCACGCTTGCGCCGGATCGTTTACATTAGTTACTGAGGACCAGTAACGCACAGAACTTGGCGGCAGGTATGGAAAATATTCGCTAGAGAATCGACTCTCATCATCGAAATTAATGATGCCCACTAGCTCCTGGAGAGTAGGAAGCCTCCAATCAGTTGCGCCACAAACGCCCTGGTAATTAAGTTCATCAATATAACTTTTAGTGTCACAACCACTACCTATACATGAACCACCATCTTCAACTCCAGGATTCCCTCCATTTTCACTATTATTCGGGTTATACCAAGTGTAAGTATGGTTTCTATATTGAAGATCAGAATAATTATCTGATTTCACCTCCCACACCAAACCAGTCACATTGTCTTTGACGCAGGACCATTCGGTGGCGGAATCAGGCAGCGGCTTTCCGTTGGCATCTATTTTGGCTAGATCCAACTGATTAGAACCATAATCACCATCTTGACCCGGCAAGCCATCCACTGGGCAAGCCAGCTGATTGGCTGTCTCACTTGCACACCAATCAATACCTGTATCGCTAATCTTTCCGGTAGGCTGGCCTGGGGGCAAACTAGCCAACCCACGCTGTTCAGCGCTAGGGTATCCCTGGGTCATATTGTCAAATGAATAGGCAGTTACAATAAAGTAACGCGCCTCACCATTAGGAATTTCCGTCATAGTCCATGAATTAAGGTCACTGTAATCAGCCCAGCCATCCTCTAAATAAAAAGCATTAGAAGGTGTTAATCCCGATTCACTGGAGTGGTATACATAATACCCCATAGCGCCTTCTACTGGGTCCCAACTAACTGTTATTTCTTCGTCTCCTCCTGCTACCGTTAGATTTTCAGGCGCATCAAGAGGACTTTCACCATAGGTTACATTGACCTCACAGTCTTCTGTTACATTGTCGATGACGTATTCATGATAATTTAAGCTACCACCGCAACCAGTCACCGACTCCACCTGAAATCCCGCATCAAACGCAATATTAAAGGCCACAGAGTCACCCGCCTCTACTATCGCTTCAGCGGGAGAAACCCATCCACCTGTGTTAAGAGAAACACTCACCGTGTAAGTTTGCAGACCTTGGCTCGACGAAGAACCCTGAGATCCGCCAGCACCTGAAGAGACCGAACTATTACTGCCTGTTCCACCTTCACTAGAGCTCACAGAAGAGGAAGATCCCTGAGAACTTGATGAGCTAGATACATTTCCTAAATTCGGCAGGAGAGAACTAGAAACAATACGCTTACTATTCGTTAGACTTCCCTCTATGTATCGCTCCTCTAACAGCAAAATACCATTATCAACGCCTATCCACTCTGCATCCACAGAACCCTCGCTGCCTTCGTCTGGTAATTCAAACTTACAGGCTTCTAACGAATGATCACCCACTTGCAAGGTCTCTATACCTTTAAACGTGCGGATGATTGTTCCCTCTCCAGCGTCACCGTCAACTGATCCTCCTTCGTACGAGTATTGATAGGTGTTGCTATAACTCTCACCCTTATCGAGGTCAAATTTCATTGTTGGGATTTCTGGGTTGTAAGATGCGGAAAACTCGTTCCCTGTCGCCGATAAATCTATGGTGCCGTCTTCTAGCTGCCACCCTGCTAGCGAACTAGTGTCGTAGCCGTAAGTAAGCAGCATTAAATTTTCTTCGTCCACACCATAATAATAGGTCTCGGGGTATTCAAAAATAGTTGCCACCACTGGAACCCCGTTTACCTGAAACTCGTTAGGCTCCTCCAACTGCCGAATTGTGGTCATTTCTTTTCGTGCCGTGGCCGATTTTCCATTAAAGGTCGTCTCACCTAGCACCTCGGCCTCATAATGAACCGTAGATTGTAACTCAAACAAATAATCATTCTGTTCATACGTTACGCTGTATTTTGCGCCTGGCTTGTATAAGTCCGAGTTAAAACAAACATTTGCGTTCTCTACTAACGGCTCTGCTGCTGGAATAGCCGATACGCTTCCATCAGCCAACAACTGAGTAAGATCACTTTGAGTTTCTATAGCCGGGGTAGCAGCAATAGCCGCGGCAATATCATCCAGCACCAAATCCCACTCATCGCCAATAACGAAAGGCGTGGACAACGGCGAGCCAGAAGCCGCGGGGATGTCGTAACCATTATTTTCCAAATGCTGTAGAATTTCTTCGGTTGCTGAAGCCAGGTTTACTGTGGCCTCCTGCCATTCATCGCTCGCAAACCACTGCTCTGGCAACGTTGAACTAGCTGCTGCAATAATCATATCTGTTAGCGGTGTAATATTGGCTGTTTCTCCGGGTTCGAAGATAATCCCATGCAAAGTAACATCGGGGTTTCCACCGCTAACCTGAATTGCACAGGGCAGAGCATCAACGTCTACATACCCGGTGTAGGTACCAATCTCGCTGGTAATAACCAGAGGATCGGCGCCGTCTTCTGCGATAAAACCCGATCCGTCAGCGCAACGAGCTTCAACTTGTGCCTCGGTAATAGCAGCCCCTACTGCCGCAGTACCCGAAACTTTTGTTAAAGTCAGCTCGGTCTCCGGCTCTGGCTCCGGCTCCGGTTCAGGTTCTGGCTCCGGCTCGGGTTCTGGCTCCGGTTCAGGTTCTGGCTCCGGCTCGGGTTCTGGCTCCGGCTCGGGCTCCGGCTCGGGTTCTGGCTCCGGTTCGGGTTCTGGCTCCGGTTCGAGTTCTGGCTCCGGTTCGGGTTCTGGCTCAGGAATAGGATCGGGGTTTTCTACAACTGGAGGCTCCGGATCGGGGTTTCCACCACCACTTCCGCCGCCACAGGCAGATAGCGCCAACATCATGGCGATTACGCTGCAATAAGCATTGCTTTTCATATCTACTCCTAAACACTGGTTTTATTAGGCTTAGAAGTGCTGGTAGGGGGTAGCGCTCTGACAGACTGTCAGTATTTCCTGCGCAAGCCGAGTGGCCAACACTCCTGTGTCGTTTGTGATAGGCATCACACAATGAACGTGGCTTGATTTTATTAGAGTTATGCGCCATTGGGCACTGTCAGATCTGACAGGTTGGGCAAAAACCTAAAGAGAAGTGATTATTTTTTGAGCAACCGCATTGGTCAGCGCCTGCTGGCGGGTTTTGGCGCCCAGCTTTTTCATGGCATTAGTGATATGGAAGTTGACCGTTCGCTCGCTGACGTTAATCAGCTCACCGATCCGCCAGCTGGTTTTTCCCTGAGCAACCCACTTTAAACATTCGCGCTCGCGTTGAGTTAGCGCTACCGCACATTGGGACGGCAGCTGGCGGATGTGTATATGGAAAGCGGTGGCCAAGGCGTAAAGCTCGGTCTTTTCACTTGCGAACACGCGGGGTAGCTCTCGCATATCGGCAAAGCCACTGATGGTTAAACAGGCATAGTCACCCCCAGGCTCGTGGATGGGGATGGCAATACCGTCGCTTATACCTAAAGAGCTGGCCTCGTCGAAGATCTGTTGCTGGGTCCGGGTTAACGGGTAGGTTTTCAGTAGATCCGACCACAGATAAGGCAGTAGGTGATCAAGCTCTTTATCGGTCAGCGGGTCTATTTTTTCGTAATCTCGGCTGACATAGTATGACACCCACTCGGCGGGATAGTTAGTAAGAAGGTTCTGCGTGCCCTGACTATGCTCTACATAGGCCCAATAGTTAAAGCCAAGCTTATTAAGCTGCCTCTCTAGCAAGTCACATAACTGCTGGCGATTTTGCGCGCTTCTTGCGCTCGGTAAAAATGTTGCTAACACATCCATAGTGTAAGTCTTCTTATCTAAACAGCTGTATGAGCGAGGCAACCGCTCCGGGAGCCGTATTGCCTACCCCGACAAGATTGTGGCATTCAACATAAGGTATGATACGGCACAATTTACCACAAACGGAGCCTGTATTTGAGCTTTGTAAAACGCATATTCAGCCTGTTGGCGCGGCTGGCTGCCCGCTATCCGGGCTTGCTGGCTTTGGTGGGCTTTGTATCCGGCGTGGCCAGCTTTTTTCTGGTCGAGCGCGAGCAAGATAAGTTTGCTCAGCTGGTCTCCCTACTAATGGTAGGCGGCTGGTTTTTGCTGATGCTGGAAAACCTGCTAAAGCGTGGTGTTAGCCATTGGTTTGGGGCCGAGCTGCCCGACCCGGTGGTGCGCTTTGCCACCCAAATGGTGCACCAGGAAAGCCTGTTTTTCGTCATCCCGTTCTTTTTTATTACCACCGCCTGGAACAGCGGGCAACTGGTGTTCACCGGCCTGCTAATGGCAATGGCCGCCATTTCGGTCATCGACCCTATTTATTATAAGTGGTTGGCCCCCAGACGCTGGCTGTACTTTTTTTACCACGGTTTCACCCTGTTTGCGGTCTTGCTGACGGCACTGCCCATCTTGCTGCATATTCCCACCGCCGAGGCCTATCGCTGGTCGTTAGGCATTGCCACGGTATTGTCGTTTTTAAATATGGTGCGCGATTTATCCTTTGCCTGGTGGCGGCGCGCCGCGCTGGCTTTGGGGTTGGTAGCGGCTGCCGCCGCAGTGGGGGTCTTGGCACGTCCATGGGTGCCGCCCGCCAATTTGTGGTTAACCCAGGTAGCCATTACCCCCAGTATTAATAACCGCGAAAAGGCGCCTGAAAAGAGACTAAAGGCGCTAGGCAGCGCGCAATTGGAAGACGGGCTTTACGCCTATACCGCTATTCATGCCCCGCGTGGACTGCGCGAGCGCATTTATCATGTGTGGCGCTTAAACGGTAAAACCGTGGATAAAATTCCGCTGGACATCAATGGCGGGCGCGAAGCGGGCTACCGGGCGTGGAGCCATAAACTTAACTTTCCGCCCTACCCACAGGGCAACTGGCGAATTGACGTGGTGACCGAGGCCAATCAAGTGATTGGCGTGCTGCGCTTTAGCGTAAGCGATAACCCCCAGGCGAGCGAAGAAGCCCAAGAAAAAACCCTGCCAGAAAAAGTGATTACCTCACCCGCCGAGCTGATACGCGACCCGATTGTCGACACGCTAACAGAAGAAGGGCAGGCGCTTTTGGATAATGTGCTGAAAGAAAAACCTGCGGGCGAAACAGATTAATAAGCGGTGCTCACAAGGCTTACCCCGACACCTTGGGAGACTCCCGGTCGCCCGCTGAATGATCAACCCGTGACGACCCTGTAAGCCGGTTCCACCAATCCCGCACGGGGTTGGACGACAGGGGAACCAGTTCGCGCGTGGGCACGCCCGAAACAGCATACATACAATGCTCGAAAAAAGGCGTATTTAACTGCTGGTTAATCTCGGAGGTATGAACAAAGTTGGGGATGGCATTAATCTCAATAAAGACTATTGATCCGTCTTCGCGGCGTAAGAAATCAATGCCCAAAAGCAGGTAGCGCCGCTCGGACGAGGCGGCGATAGCCGGTTCGAGTACCGGTAACAGCTTGAGATTGGCTTTAAGCAAGTGGGAAAACACCTGCGAGTAATCAGGCCCTTGACGCAGACAGTGCATTTTTATTTCCGAGCCCGCCTGCTCGTAACCGCGATGATCCACCTGCACACTGTAATCGCAGCTTTGGGGGTCGTAGGGCTTGCCGTGCACCATGTAAAAGCCGTCGCGATAGAGAAACACCTTGCCATTCCACACCAGCAAATAGCAACGCCCGGTGTACTTGCGCCCATTCATTAAATGCAAGTGCTGTTCACCCTTTTGCAGAAAAGCAAACTGCGGCATTTCCAGGCTCGCCAGCTGCTCGTGCGAAACCACTTGAATATCGCGACCTCCGGAAAGGTGGTTGGGTTTTACGAACCAAATATCCCCTGGCCGGGATTGCGCCTGGGCCTCAGCGATAGAAAAGCAGCTGGGCGGGAAAAGGTCGGACACACCTTTCTCGATTGCCGATTTTGCGACCCGGGATTTATTTTCTAACTGGTTATACACCTCCGCTTCGATTAGCTTAATCGCATCGGATCGTTCATCGGGGTTGTCACCATAAAAGCGGCACCAGTAACTAAACACCTGATTATTATTAGCTACGTGGGTATTTTGATTGGCACGGCGCCCGGCTTCGGCAAAGAGTTTGCTCGCTCGATTGGCTTGAATGTACATAGTATTCGACTCCGTAGATTAATCGTAAAAATTCGCTTCCCTGCTGCGCAGCCTAATCAGGTAAAACCATTGCAATGTTACTTGCGCAACTTCTGCCTAAGAATGCTCAATCCCCTCTGGCGAAGCAGATTAATAGGCGGCGGTCGCAGAGCTTCTGGGGCCTGTTCACACTAATTAGATGCAGCCTGTTGCGACTAAAAATTCGCCAATTAAGGCGCGAGGAGAGTGGTTTGGTCACTCCAAATGAACGACGAGCAAAGCTTGCCGCATCCTGCTCTCGCGCCTCACCTGCGTCCATGCAGGCGACGCAGAGTGGCGGGTTTTTAGCCGCAACCCGAATACTTACATGGAAGTAAGGTATTAGAGCAATGCAGGAGCAATTGCCGAGGGCTGGAGCCAGTTTTGTCCCCAGCGTTGTTGCCGATCGCTTATTTGGAGTAACCACTAAAACGCCGGGAGCGTTTTTGCGCTTTTGCCCCGGAGGGGTGAAGCATAAGGATATGCTGAACAAACTTCGCTCACGGCGCCTAGCTGGAAACACCACTTGTCTGCAAAATAGGGGCTTCCAGCAGGCGCATTTAATTAGTGTGAACAGGCCCTAGTGAATACGACCACCTACCGAAATACTGCCGGTAAGGTGCGGCCCGCTACCCCAACCCGATTGAATTCCCACATTGCCGTACACCTGCGGATCACAGCCCGACAGACAAAGCGCGCCCGCTATTAACGCGGTACCGAAAACGACTCGTTTAATCAGTTTCATGGTTTACTCCTTGTTGTCCACAGGCCAGGTTTGCAAAGCGATACCGGCGCCCGAGGGCCCGGCAATTAAAGCGGCTAGCCCCCCGGCTTCGCGCGCCTCAATCGGCAGTAAAACACGTCCGCCCAAGCCCTCTACCTGCGCGACTATCGCCTCAAGGGACTGGGCATTGGCCACTCGAATATAGGTAATCCAGTTAGAGCCTATGCCCTCGACCGGCTTTTTCAAAATACCGGCGCGCGGCTTTTGCTGCGCTTTAAGCAAGGTGTAATCAACACTCTCGCGCAGAGACTTCTGCTCTACCTGGTAAGGCATAACGGCGGCGTAGAATTCGCGGGCAGCGGGCACCTCGGTGGTCCACAACTCGTTCCACAAGAATCCACCCGGCGCTGCGGGACCCGCGTCGGCAGGATCGCCCTCTGGGGTTTGCAGCATGGCAAAAAGCGCGCCCTGCCCATCCTGGGCTACGGCCATACGACCGCGCTGACGCAAATCAAAAATCGGCCCTAAACGCTCGCCCCCGTTGGCGTCCACCGCCGCCGCGCTTTGGTCAATATCGGCACTGGCGAATACCGGCACCCACTGAGAGGCATTGCCCTTCACATTCAGGTCGGCCTGATCCACCATGCCACCGATCAGCTCGCCATTGTGGCGGATTAAATAATAGCGGGAGGTACTGAAAAAACCGGTGTTCAGGGTGAGCTTTTCAAACTGCCAGCCGAACAGGGTTTGATAAAAGGTTTGGCTGGCTTCGGGCTGGGCACTGATTAGATCGTGCCAAATGATTTTGCCCGGCAGCCGTGTGTCGGCCGAATCGACCACCGCGGGCAAGTCTACCTGGGTTTGCGCACAACTGGTCAACAAAGCCAGCGACACTATCCATAATCCTAAACGCTTCATAGTACCTCCAATGTGTAAGCCTGTGTTCCGATAATAGCAACCTTAACGGGATTTGTCGTTGGGCCAGGTTTGTGTCGCAAATCCTTCATAAAAGCGTTGTTGTTTAGCCGCTATTACCGCAAAATGGCGCATCTTTACTAACCGAAGACCGCGCTATGCAATCCATTCTATACGTCAGCAAAGCCACCCAAACGTTTGATGAGCAAGCGTTACGGGATCTGCTGCAACAGGCCGAGGAGCGCAACAGAACTCTGGGCATCACCGGATACTTGTATTTTAAGTCGCCCTACTTCTTTCAATATATTGAAAGCGAAGATAATGCGGTGGAAACCCTGATGGACAGCATTGCGGCCGACACGCGGCATTCAATTATTAATCAGTTGCACGACACTTTCTCGGGCGAACGCCGCTTTCCCGACTGGAGTATGCGCGCCATCAGCGAAGGGACGGTGCGCAAGCTGAACCTGGAGCAGATCATTATCGACGATGTGGTCTCCATGAACGGTGTCTACCGCAACGAAGAGCGCTGGAAGGCCACAGTAACCAAAGTGGTAACTACCTTGGCGCGCAACCGACAGAGCATGGCCAAACGCTAATCGGCCAAACTGACAAAACCCGGCTGGCTAGCCACGGCAACCAGCCAGCGACAAATGCCCGGAAAGCCCTTCAAATCAAACCCGCCCTCATGGGCAACATGGGTGTAGGCGTAAAGCGTAATATCAGCGATGCTGTACTGCTCACCCACAAAATAATCCCGCTCGGCCAGGTGTCGCTCCATGACCTCCAGCGCCTGATATCCAGCCTGGCGCTTAGTGTTGATTGTCTGGATGAGTTCACTCGTGTCAATGTTGGCAAGACTCTGCCAATACCGCAGCGTGGCAATATTGGGCTCGTGGGAATACTGCTCAAAGAGCATCCACTGTAGAACTTGTGCTTGACTGAAAGAATCGTCCGGCAAAAGATGAGTCTGTTGCGCCAGATACCAAAGTGCGGCATTGGACTCGGGCAGGTAGCGATCACCAACCTGCAGTACCGGCACCCGACCATTGGGGTTAATGGCTAAAAACTCAGGGGTACGCGATTCGCCTTTAAGAATATTAATCTCTTTGATGCGAAAGCTCACGCCCAATTGACGCATAGCCAACCGCAGCTTGTAGCAATTACCGGATGGGTGAAACTGAAAGAGCGTATGCATATCGATTCCCTCCTTTGGAACCGACATCATACGCTCTGCCCTTCAGCGCGTTAAGCGCTTAATATCATCTTTAATCGCCTCGGCCACCAGGGTGTAGCCATACTCTTCCGGGTGGAGTAAATCGGGCATTACTTTTTCACTCAATACGCCATCTTCGGTCAGAAAGACGCTGTTAATATCTTTAAAAAAGACCCGTTCGCCGTCGGCAAAATTGCGAATGCGCGCATTCACCAACGCGTTGTTTTGGCGCAACACATCGTCGGCGGTCGCGCCGCGCGGGTAGATGGCCAGAAGCAACACTTTACTGTCGGGAATGCGCTGTTCCAGCTCATTTAGAATATGCTTAATGCCTTCGGCAATACGCGCCGGATCGTCCTGGCGATGCCCGGTATTATTGGTACCGATCATCAACACGACCAGCTTAGGGGCTGTCTCGTCCACTTCGCCGTGCTGCAAACGCCAGAGTACATTTTCAGTTCTGTCGCCGCCGTAACCCAAATTCAAGGTGCGATAATCGCCAAAGTACTTCTCGAAAACTTCGGCACCGGCTTTCTCCCACCCTTCGGTAATCGAGTCCCCCAAAAAAATCACCTGGGGGTCATTTTTCTGCGCTTGCTTTAATTTTTCCTTATGCCGAGGCATCCACCAGCTTTGCGCCCAGTGCTCGTTCAAGGGCGCCGGGGTAATGGCCACAGTTTTAGGATCTGGACAGGTTAAGGTAACACCATCGACCGAGTCGATATCTTGCTGCCAGCTCACCGATTTAAACTCCACCGCACCATTGCCACCACTGCTTAACCGCAAAGGCGTGCTGATATATCTGGCCGTTTCCCCCTCACGCATTAAACACTGGGCGGGCAACTTAACGGTTTTAAGGCCCTCACCTGCAAGCTTTGCCATCTGGTGGGTCACTGTGACTTTGCGCTCACAGCCATTTCCACAGGCATAGGCAATATCAAAACCCGCGTTATCGAATTTGCTTAAATCCAGCTCTACCACGACACCGCCATTGGCGCGGAAGCGTTCCAGGTTTACCGGCTCGGAACGGTCAAAGTTAAGCGCCGCCCACCAGGCATTTTTCCACTGCATTTTGATCGTCTGATCGTCGTTACGCGTTAACACCAAAGGTCGCTCATTACCCAGAGTTAACTCGGATTCGCTCCAAACTTGGCGCTCCGCGTGATTTTGCGCGACCAGCGTCGTCTGCTGTGAAGGCCACAGCGTGAGAACCCTGGCTTCGTTATCTGCCTGGACAGTCGACCCGGCCAAAGTGCAAAGAGCGATTCCCCAACGGATCAGCGATTTTGTCATTTTCGTTTCCTTATGGACTGGGAAGAATTTTTTGCGACTGCTCACCCAGGCCTTCAATACCCAGCTCAACCTTGTCACCAACGTTTAAATACACGGGCGGTTTTTGCCCCAGACCAACACCCGGCGGCGTACCGGTGGAAATAATATCCCCCGGCTGTAAGCTCATATACTGGCTTAAAAAGGACACCAGCTGGGCGGGGCCAAACACCATATTTTTGGTATTGGAGTTTTGGTAGGTTTTACCATTAACCGTCAGCCAAATATTTAAATTGAGCGGATCTTTCACCGCGTCGCGGGTAACCAGGTAGGGGCCGATGGGACCAAAAGTATCGCAGCCTTTACCCAAATCCCACTGACCGCTGCGCTCTAACTGAAAGCCGCGCTCGGACACATCGTGTACAACACAGTAACCGGCAATATAGTCTTCAGCATCGGCTTCGCTGACGTACTTAGCTTCGCGGCCGATCACAATGCCCATCTCTACTTCCCAGTCCAGCTTTTCTGAACCGCGCGGCTTAATAATGCCGTCGTCCGGTCCGGTAATGGCACTGGTGGCTTTGGTAAACACCACCGGCTCTGTGGGAACAGGGGCACCGGTTTCTTCGCAGTGATCCACATAGTTTAAGCCAATGCAGATAAACTTACCCACGCTTCCCACGCAGGGTCCAAAGCGCTGGGCATTACTGACTACCGGCAAGGATTCAATATCGAAGGCGGCAATTTTAGCCAAACTTTCGGCCGATAAACTATCGCCGTTAATGTCATCCACGACCGACGACAAGTCGCGAATTTGTTGCTGTGAGTCAAGCAATCCGGGACGCTCTTTACCCGGCTCTCCAAAGCGCAATAATTTCATAATCTAATCCGTAAATCGTTGTCTGTTTTCAAACCAAAAAAACGCACAATACGTTCAGCGTTCAGCGTTCAGCGTTCAGCGTTCAGCGTTCAGCGTTCAGCGTTCAGCGTTCAGCGTTCAGCGTTCAG
>NZ_JAMFTH010000004.1 GCF_024195295.1 Gilvimarinus xylanilyticus
GCAGAACGCAGAACGCAGAACGCAGAACGCAGAACGCAGAACGCAGAACGCAGAACGCAGAACGCAGAACGCAGAACAGTGTGTTGTAGTTCGCTGCAGAAAACAAACATTACTACTGAACGCAGTAGATTTTGTTCCCTGACAAGGCGCTTGGGAGCCACCCGCAAGGAGCATATATTAATATGTGACTGAGGATTGCGAGCAAGCAACGCAGTTCAGGGGACAAAAGATCAAGTTCAGGGCCCGTAGCTCAGTTGGTTAGAGCATCCGACTCATAATCGGCAGGTCGACAGTTCAAGTCTGTCCGGGCCCACCATACGGAAAGCCGCTATCTTTCATGTGCGGGGTACCATAGTTTGGCCAAAATGGCCAAACTATGGTCACCTAGCATACCTGAAGTGGCCATTTTTTAGCCCCTCCCCTCTCTCGGCAATAGCAGAGGGGGATTAGGGGCTCACCTATAGATTACTCTCCCTATCGAACTGCCTCCCAATGTGGCTCACCCTCCTCACCTCAGAAACCCTATTCGTGGTATGCTTTGGCGCATAATCTTTTAATGTAGAGCTGTCTGATAACGACATCTAACAGCGCTAAATATGATGGTCGAGTCGAGATTACTCTCAGGCGATACCCGCACCTTGCAACACACCAACATTTCGCCCAGTAGCAAGACCAAGGAGTGGCCTGATGGCATCTGAAGCGGATACCCGCGCAAATTATATCGATCCTGCCTTACGAGCAGCAGACTGGCAGCCGAGCAATATCATTCGGGAGCATTACTTCACCGACGGTAGAAAGATGGCCGGAGGAGTGCGTGGGCGACGTTGCTTTGTGGATTACTTGCTTCACAAAGACAATCGGTCTCTGGCTGTTGTAGAAGCCAAAAAAGAATCCGAGCATCCAACCAAAGGCCTGCAACAGGCCATCGACTATGCGAATAAGCTTCGTGTTCGTTTCGTCTATTCCAGTAACGGCAAACAAACCTACGAATTCGATCTGGAAACAGGCAAAGGCGACTACATTGAGTTCTACCCAACGCCTGCTGAACTGGAAAGGCGTTATGCCGGAGAAACCACAGATTTAAGTCAGGAATTAAGAAACATCCCATTCCATTTAGAAGGGGCCATGCAGCCACGTTATTATCAAGAGCTGGCAGTTCATGCGGCTACCGATGCCATTGGCCAAGGCAAATCCCGCATTTTGCTCACCCTGGCCACCGGTACCGGTAAAACCTTCATCGCCTTTCAAATTGTTCATAAGGTATTTCAGGCACGCTGGAACCGAGATAATCCCGGTTCACGCAGGCCACGCGTTCTGTTTCTGGCTGACCGTAATATCCTGGCCGACCAAGCCATTAACACCTTCAACCCCTATGAAAAAGACCTAATCAAAATCAACGGGGAAGAAGTGCGTAAACGCAATGGTGTGGTGCCAACCAACGCACACATATTTTTCGCGATCTATCAGGCAATTGCGGAACGAGCCAATTCCGAAAAAGAAAGTATTGATGGCTACTACAAAGCTTATCCCAAAGACTTCTTTGATCTGGTGTTGATTGATGAGTGTCACCGAGGTGCTGCTAATGACACAGGCTCTTGGCGAGCCATACTCGATCACTTCAATAGCGCGGTGCATCTGGGCTTAACCGCCACACCGAAGCGCACAGACAACGTAGACACCTATGAATACTTTGGTCAGCCAGCCTATGTCTATTCACTTAAAGACGGTATCAACGACGGTTTCTTAACCCCGTACCGGATAAAGCGCGTTAGAGCCAATCTGGATGAACTGGTGCTCACCAAAGATGACTTGATCGTCGAAGGTGAATCTGGCCAAGATTTATATCAGGTCGAAGACTACGACCGCAAAATTATTGTAGATGAACGTACAGAACTCGTCGCCAAAGCCATCTTACAAAACATCAACCCGCTGGAAAAAACCATTGTCTTTTGTGAGAACCAAAACCATGCGCTGACCATGCGCGACATGATCAACAAATACAAAGCCGTAAAAGACCCACATTACTGTGTACGAGTGACCAGCGACGAAGGCAAGGTCGGCCGCGAGTTGCTGGAAAAATTCCAGGACAACGACAAAGACATCCCAACCATTATTACCTCATCACAAATGCTCACGACCGGTGTTGATGCCCGCAATGTCCGCAATGTGGTGCTGGATCGAACCATCGGCTCGATGGTGGAGTTCAAACAGATTGTGGGGCGAGGTACCCGAGTTTTTGATGGTAAGGACTACTTCACCATCGTGGATTTTCGGGGGGCGACCAACAACTTTTATGATGAGGAATGGGATGGCGAGCCCGAAGCTCCGGGGCCAGGCGGAACCCGAGAACCAACACCGCCACCCTACACGCCAGAGCCGCCCGAAGGCGGCGACGGGCCGGAACCCGAGCCAGGAGAGCCGCGCCCGAGGTTAAAAGTAAAACTTGGTAAGCACCGCGAGCTCAAGGTCATCGATATTGAAACCCGTTATATCGACGAAAATGGCAAGCCTCTGACTATTCAGGAGTTTGTTGAACGGTTAATTCAACAACTGCCAGGCTTGTTCACAAGCGTTGATGAGCTTCGGGATATCTGGTCAGACCCAGACCTTCGCGAACAACTCTTGGCCAAACTGGTACAGGCTGGCTTTGATAAAGTACAGCTCTCGACACTGCGCCGGATGTTCGAAGCCGACGACTGCGACATGTTCGATTTGCTGGCGTTTTTAGCCTTTGAGCAACCCATGGCTACCCGTAAATCACGAGCGGCAGCAGTGCGAGCGAATAACGCCTTCTTTGACCAATACCAACAGGAAAAGGCCAAGCAATTCCTGCATTTTGTCTTAAATCGCTACGAGCAAACGGGCGTTACTGAATTGGCGCGTGAGCGCCTGCCAGCGTTGATTGAGCTATCCGGCCTAGGAACTACCAAAGATGCCTCCATGGCTTTTGGTGGAAAACCTGCGCAATTACTCGCTGCCTTCAAACAACTACAACACCAGCTGTACCACGTGAGTTAACCAATGGAACTGAACTTAGCCCCTAACCCTTTGCATAGACAAGTACAGACCTTGCGAATTGATAAGGTCGCTACGCTGATCGGCGAGAACGGCTCAGGAAAATCTAGTATTTTGCAGTCGGTGTTTGAACAACGATTAGCCGGGCGGGATCATGAAAACCTTAAGGTCGTGTGCTTCTCATCTGGTCAGAACGAGAACTACTCAGAAAAATTCAGTGCTTATTTGAAAAGAGAAAGGCAAGCCGGGCGCGGCCTCAATCTCGACTGTTTCTATTTCGACAAAACCTGGTCGAAGCTGCTGATCTTTTTAGCCACAGCCATTAAACGCAACGGCAAAGTTCGGTCTTTCCTGGTGGAACAGGAATACGTCAATGAGTCGCAGCCAGATAAAGACGATTTGAGTACAACCTTCAAATGCGCCTTTAAAGTGGATAGAAACTACATTGCTCGAGTGCAAGATGCACTCAAGCGAGAAGAACGCGGCGAGGCCGATACTCTGCGTGCGACGCCATATTTTCGCTCACTGGAAAGCTTTATTACCAACCTGATATCCCGTGAGTATGAGTTTGAAGAGCCCCTGCGAAAGCGAACCGTCGATCTCACTGCCAATGGTTTAATTAGGGTTTCTTTCGACTACGCCACGCTACTACAGGCGGGTGATGATGAAGCTCAAGCCGGCGAGCCCAACGCCCAAGCCATGGCTACTCACTGGGACCCGGAAGTGGCCTTTTTCACTCAGGCCGCTGACAACAACTACTTTATCGATAAGCCACGCAGTCAACTCGTATTCAAACACAATATAGAGCTGGACCAGCTTAGCGATGGGGAATACCAGCTCCTGTTCTTGTATGCGCTAATCGATCTGTTCGACTCCGAGAAAACCCTGTTCCTATTCGATGAGGCCGACTCGCATCTTCATTATAAAAACGTCGAAAAGCTATGGGGGCTTCTCCACAGCATTCAAGGCCACGCCATCACCACTACACACTTACTCGATTCCATTTCAGCTAAAGAGAATCGTATTGAGCATCTAAAGGTGGTGGAAAAAGGCAGGATCAACGAAGACAACAAAATCAAACAATTGATCAATCGCCTGAGTGTGCTGTCACGCGCGAAATCCGTGGAATTTGAAGTTTGTGGCAAACTGCTAAACATCGCCTTGCTAGATGATTACAACGATTGGATTATTTTTACCAAACTCGTATCAAAAAAAGGTTTAGACGCTGGTCGATTGACTCAAGTTCATGCTCTAAAGAAAACTTCCAGCTGTGCAAGTGACGCAGAACGTTTAGGGCAGGCAAAAGTAGATTGGGTGAAAGGTCTTGGAGCGTCCGAATCACAGCTGAATACTACGAGAATATTTCTGATTTGCGACAGAGATGAGGCAAATCCAAACTGGCAACAAAATGGTGTTGAGTTAGCGGGAAAGCCTTACAAAGATCTACTGAAAACGATTAGATGGCCAAATGGTTTCAATACTAAAACCTACCTGCTCGCCTGGAAGCGGCGTGAAATAAAGAACTATTTACTCTCATACACGGCCCTCGAACACTTCGGTGTACTCGAACATATCAATGGGGCTAATATCGCTGCTATAGATCACCTCAAAGCAGGTGATTCAGGTGACAACAATTCAATTCGTCGCGTTAACGCGAAAGCCACTATTGATCCATTGATTAACTCCGATGGCGAAGGCTTAGACCCAGGAAAACTCCAAGCCTATATCGACCTGATGCCGCCCGAAGAAATCAGCGAAGACATCACCAATATGTACAATTTTATTATCGGAAAACTCTGAGCATGTCACTACAACAGAAAATAGATCGCATTACCGACATTCTGCGCCGCGACGATGGCATCAGCGGTGCCATGCATTACACGGAGCAGACATCTTGGGTTTTGTTCCTGAAGTTTCTCGATGATTATGAATTGGGAAAAGAAGACGATGCGGTATTATCCGGCAAGGACTATCAACCGGTACTCGATGACGAGCATCGCTGGGCATACTGGGCCTGCCCTAAGACAACTGATGGTAAATTGGACCTGGCACGTGCAAAAACCGGGGATGACCTCACCGATTACGTCAATAACCAGCTATTCCCATACTTGAAAAGCTTTGCAAATGCTGCCGCAACGGGTGCAGATCCAAAATCTTTTACCTACAAAATTGGCGCTATTTTTCAGTACTTGGACAACAAGGTCGCCTCTGGCCATACCCTGCGTGAAGTATTAGATATTGCCGATACTTTGAATTTTCAATCCGATGACGAGATGTTTGAGCTGTCTCAGGTATATGAAAGTTTACTGCAAAACATGGGGGATGCTGGCGGCTACGCTGGTGAGTATTACACTCCGCGCCCTGTTGTCCGAGCGATCGTTAAAGCTATAAATCCACAACCACTTGAAAAGATCTATGACGCAGCGGCGGGTTCTTGTGGGTTCTTAGTTGAAGCATTTGAATACAACAAACCCACACCTTTCAAAAAAAGAACCGGGAGGGAACTAACTAGCGAAGAATACGATTTCCAGCGCGTCGACGCTTATTGGGGGTTTGAAAAAACCTCACTCGCCTACGTGATGGGGATGATGAACATGATTTTGCATGGCATCGAATCCCCCAACCTGTTTCGTGGTAATACCCTGACTCAAAATATCCGCGACATTCAAGAAAAAGACCGTTACAACGTTATACTGGCGAACCCACCGTTTGGCGGCAAAGAAAAGGCGCAAATTCAGCAAAACTTCCCTATCCAGAGTAATGCGACTGAATTGCTGTTTTTGCAGCACTTTATGAAAACCCTTAAAAGTTCAGGCAAAGCAGCTATCGTATTGCCAGAAGGCGTGCTCTTCCAAACCAACAGCGCCTTTAAGCAGGTGAAACAAGAGTTGCTTGAAAACTTTAACCTACACACCATTTTAAGCCTGCCAGCAGGGGTGTTTTTGCCGTATTCAGGCGTTAAAACCAACGTACTATTTTTTGAGCGCAGCGGCGGCACAAGCGATGTGTGGTACTACGAATGCGAGCCCGAGCAAAAACTCACCAAAAACAAACCGATCACCGACGAACACCTAAAAGAGTTTGTTGAGCTCTATAATAGCCGCGAAACCACCGAACGCTCCTGGACGGTATCGGCCAGAAAGCTTGCAGAAGACTATGATCTAGCCGCCAAAAACCCCGCCAAGCAAAAAGATACCGAGCATTTAGCGCCAAGTGACATCCTCAAGGAAATTCGCACCAAGGAAAAGCTGGTGTCTGGGCTGCTGGATGAAATTGAAAACCTGTTGGCGGAGCATTAAGAATGAAGCAGGTTCAATACACGCTTCCGAATACTTGGACTTGGAAAACTCTCGATGACGTATCTGAAAAGATTACTGACGGAACTCATCACAGCCCCAAGGTGCAACACTTGGAATGGGCGCCAGGTCGATTCAAATACATTACATCAAAGAATATCAAAAATAATGGCATGAAACTGGATGACATTTCCTACATAGACCAAAATATTCACGATGAAATTTACGCCAGGTGTCCTCCAGAGTTTGAAGATCAGCTTTTAACAAAAGACGGCGCGATGACTGGTACGTGCTGCCTAAATGAGTTGAATGAACCTTTTTCATTGCTGTCGAGTGTTGCTCTGATCAAGCAAAAGCGCTCAATAATACAGCCTAAATACTTGAACTATTACCTGCAATCTCATGTGGGTCAGAACTTCCTTCTCGGAGATATTTCTGGAGCAGCAATAACTCGAACAAATATTAAGAAGCTCAAGAGCACGCCAGTTCCATTAGCGCCGTTTTCAGAACAAAAACGCATCGTCGAAAAACTCGATGCACTGCTCTCCCGCATCGACACCGTCATCGAGCATTTTCAGGAAAGCGTCAAATTGTCTGATGCCTTGTATGCAAGCTCTCTTGATCAGGTGTTTGAGAAAGTCTATTCAGATTATTCAACGAAACCTTTATCGGTCCTAGCGAGTAAAATTGGGAGCGGGGCAACACCAAAAGGTGGACAAAAAGCCTACAAGAAATCAGGGATATCATTGATACGCAGCCTTAATGTTTATGACTCGGAATTTAAGCTAGAGGGACTAGCTTTCATAGATGATGACCAAGCTGTAAAGTTAAGCAATGTAGTGGTCGAAGAAGGTGACGTTCTATTGAACATTACCGGTGCCTCAATCGCTAGGTGCTGTGTTGCTCCAGTAGATTTTCTGCCTGCTCGCGTGAACCAACATGTATGCATCATTCGTCCGAATGAAGAGTTAAATTCTACATACCTAAATTATTTGTTGATTAGCCCTAAGTTTAAGGCTGCTTTATTGTTTCAAGGCGCGGGCGGAGCAACGCGCCAAGCTTTAACAAAAGTAATGGTTTCTAACTTAGATATACCGTTGCCACCGCTAAAGACGCAGACCGAGCTAGTAGGAAAAGTGAATCTGTTAAGCCAGAAGAATCGAGCTTTAAAGGAATCTGTCAACTCAAAGATATCTGATTTAATCACCTTAAAAACATCAATTCTCGATTCCGCCTTTAAAGGCGAGCTCTGAGGAGGAAAGCATGAGCTTACAAACCAATCTCAAAGGCCGTTTACGCAATACTTCTTTGCCCAAAAGCCACGGCTTAATGCCGGTATTTGAGGCGGTGGTAAACTCCATTCACTCCATCGAAGAAAAAGGAAACGCTGATAATGGCAAGATTGTTCTTCGCATTAATCGAGCTACCCAACGCGGATTGGACTTAGACAAACAATCTTTACCCCCTATCATTGGCTTCACAATAGCCGACAATGGCTGTGGTTTTGATGAGACCAATTTTAAGTCCTTTGAAACCCTCGACTCCGACCATAAAATTGCCAAAGGCTGCCGGGGTGTTGGCCGCTTGATGTGGCTGAAGGTGTTTGATCTGGTCGAAGTGGAAAGCCACTTTCTCGATGTTGATGGTGAACTAAAAAAACGCGCATTCCGTTTTGACGACAAGTTGGGCGTTCATGGTGAAAAGGTTGAGACAGCAACTGCTCAGCAAACAGGAACCCAAATTAAACTTGTTGATTTTGATGAGAACTTCCGTAAACATGCGCCGACAAAGAGCGAATCCATAGCCAATCAGCTACTGGAGCATGTACTTTGGTATTTTGTGCGAACTCAGGATGCTCCAAAAATACTTGTAGAAGATGCCGGAGAGAGCGTTGACTTGGATGTACTCTATGATCAACACATGCATGCAAGCGCTTACCACGAGAAGATTAATATTCGCGACTATTCTTTCGACCTTACTCACATTAAGTTTCGTGCCTCAGTAAATAAAAAGCATCATTTAGCTCTCTGTGCGGCTAACCGATTGGTTAAAGAAGAGTCTATCCAAGGTAAGCTCCCTGGCCTGTACGGTAAAATTTCAGACGCGTCCGGCGAGTTTACCTACACCTGCTATGTGTCTTCTGATTACCTAAACGAGCACGTGCGAAGCGAACGTACTTCCTTTGATATTGCCGAAGATGTAGAGGACATGTTAAATGAAGTCAGCTTTAAAGATATTCGCGATGCGGTATTAGATCGCACAAGGGAATATCTACAAGATGTACTGGCAGAAAATGTCCATGCCGGTCGCAACCGTGTCGATGATTTTATTAACAATCACGCGCCGCGCTACCGCCCCATTGCCAATTACGTTTCGGAAGAGCTACTGATTGTTGACCCAGAAAAGTCGGACAAAGATCTGGAGCTACACCTTCATGCACAGTGGTATGAGGTGGAGCGACAATTGGTCAGCGAAGGCCATGACATCATGCAGCCCCAGAATGATGAGCATGTAGAAGAATACAAAGAACGGCTGAGTGAGTATCTTCGCAAAGCTGAAGACCTTAAAAAATCAGACCTAGCTAATTACGTTTCGCATCGCAAGGTCATTATTGACCTGTTACAGAGATCTATCGAGCAATTAGAGGACGGTAAGTACGCCCGTGAAGATATGATCCATGAGTTAATCATGCCCATGCGTAAAGATTCCGGTGAGGTGTTCTTAGATTCCTGCAACCTTTGGCTGATTGATGAGCGGATGGCATTTCACAACTATTTGGCCTCAGACAAAACGCTGAACGCCATGCCTATTACCGGCAACGAGTCCACCAAAGAGCCCGATTTACTCAGCCTCAGAGTATTTGATAATCCACTACTGGTTAATGATCAAACCAGTTTTCCCCTCGCCGCTATCACCGTTGTCGAAATCAAACGTCCAATGCGAAACGATATGCGAGAAGGCGAAGATAAAGACCCGATTGATCAAGCACTCAGCTATCTAGAGCGAATTCGAGAGGGGAAGGTCTCTACAAAATCCGGGCGTCCGATCCCAGGCAATAATGACATCCCGGGCTATTGCTATGTGCTCTGTGACTTGACTGAATCCATGCATCGACGTTGCCGCCGCGCCAATCTGCGTATCACATCTGACGGCATGGGTTATTTCGGTTACAACGAGCCATCTCATGCCTATATCGAAGTAATTAGCTTTGATCAGTTAGTGAAAGCGGCAAAAGAGCGGAACCGAGCATTCTTTGACAAGCTTGGCTTGCCTTCTGTTTAGTAAACCATAACTACCAAAAAATTTCTTTATCTTGAGCACACGGTTGCCAGGGTCTTTCCTAGGCCAAGCTGGTAACTTCGCTAGTTACATGCCACCTGCAATACCCTATAAGCTTTTTGAATCGCATCTTTCAGCATCCACTTAGGCAACCCTGTCTCCTCCCGAATAACCCTATATGCCTGCTTCCTGGAGACCATCTGCTCATCACAACCTGCAAAATACTCAAGTGCCTTAGACTGAGCTAAACGCCTCTTAGCGAGCTTCTGCTGCTCGATGTAGGCCTGATGTCGGCTCACCAACTGCTTAACCTGCTCTGGAAAGCGATACTCCAGGTAGCCCACTGATACATCCAGTTCAGCCGCTATGGCTTTAAGCGAAAGCGGCTCATCTTTTGATTTGAGCAGGCGAGCCAGCCTTTTGAGGATCGCGCGATGATCACGCTTAAACTTAGAAGAGATTTCCATAAAGCTAGGCGGAAAAGGACAAAAATGGCCGAAATCCAATGCCTGAGTGACATGGGCAGCATTCCCGCTAATTAGGTCATAAAGTGAGATTCCTAGGCCAAAAGCCACTTTTCTCGCATCATTCAAGCAAAGCCTTCGCTGAGAGTGAATAACCGATAACAAGTGGTCTCTGGATAACAATTGATAAAACTCATCTTCCCGCCCAGATTTCCAGTAGTAGTCAAAGATTTGATCTAAAGATTGCCATATTCCTGAAGAGGTTAACGAGTCTGGGCCATAGGTGGCAATATCGCCAAAAAGCTCAACAACATCTCGCCCAATGTCTTGCCAGCTGGACACTATGTCCTTTTTCTTAAGGCGGGCCTTACGTTTTGAGAGCGTTACTCCGCATTCCTGACAACGCCCGAGTGGGCGCTTTTTAATATAACTCGCCTGATCGCAGCCACAATGGTCACATTCAGTCAAAAATGGCGTGCGATGAACAGGGCACGCCAAAAGTGCTCTTAGCTGCCAAATTAATTTGAAGTAGCAATCCTGACCAAAAGCTTCCATTTCGGCAAAACACTCTGGACACCAGCGGAATCCATGATGCAGCTCTCCTCTGGAGAGCGTAAGCGGGCCGTTAAACACTGAAACCGTCGCCCCCTCTAAGGGCTGCCTAGTCATATAACTCAGCATTAACTGAACGCCCTTAGCCAATTTGTTACTTCTCAATAGACTGTGCACACCGATGTAGCTAGGCAGAAATGGCAATGCCGATTGAATCTCTTCATGGCCTTCGATCTGCCTATAGCAGTATCTAAGAAGCTCTCCCACATAAACTCCGTGTTTATACGAAAGACGGTGTAAATATGAAGGCAAGGACTCAACTTCGGAAGTGCCGAGTGCTCGAAGAGCCACAGGAAAGAGGAAGTCATTCATGCTCTGGCACCTCTGTACGGTTGCCTGGCTTACGCCTAACCGGCTTTTTCTGGAACGGCTTCGCCTTGGTTTTTTTCTTCTCAGCTCTAGAAGCGCCTGTGGTGTCCTTCTGTCCCTGCCGTGACAGAGAGCTACGCCGAAGCGATTTTTCGCCCAGCTGAATTTCAGCGCCAATTTCAGCCAAATCTACGTCTGAGAGCCTCTTACTCATCAGTAACTCTCGCGTGATGGGAGTCCCTTGATAGGAGGCAACTGAATCAACGCGCTTTAGCCATGCCTTCAGAAGTCCAATGCACCCGAAAGAGCCCTCGTAAAGGTCTTCGGCCACATGTTTCAAGTCCCCAACACACGGTGCTAAGCTAAGCATGCCAGAGTAGGTGTTCAATATTTGGGCGAAATAGTAAATATCTTCTGCATTTGCGTGGTATCGCGGAAAATGCACCTGATGATTCCGGCCCAATAGATGGGGTGAGTTTTTTAACATATCTAGAATTGGATAGGCCCCAACCAGAACAAGCACTATACCGGTAGTCTGTGCTAGGCACTTCAGCGAGTCCATATAGGCATGTGCTGCCTGGGCATCTTTGCTCGCGTAGCGAATGTGCTGGGCTTCATCGATAAAGAGAAACTGAACCCGTCTCTCACGAATCGCGTTCTCAAGTGCAATCCGTAGCGTCGCCTCTGTAGCACGATCCATTTTTTGCATTGCGATGACATCGTCAAGGTCTTGCCCCTTGATTGTAAATAATGGATGCTTAACAGCTTCTAGCATCCGCTGGGTAAACGCCTTCGTAGAGAAGCTGCCATGTGGACCGGCGTTTACCGCTTCTACCACAACCGCATCCATTAAACCCGTATCGACGAAACGACACTTACCAAACATCATTTCTGCCACTTTTCGAATCAGCAGAGATTTTCCTGCCCTTGATGGGCCTACGATACTTACCACTTCACCGGGAGAGGCACAACTCAGAACAGAAAAAGTTTCTGCAAGCGCCACTTGCCAATTTCTATGCTTTATCGCGATGTCAAACTTTTTAGAGTTAATCATCCCAGACATGCTTAACCTCCCAATCTTCCGTTGCTAATTGGGAAACTTCAGCGCCTTTTAGAGCATCAAAAATAGACTGACCTTCACCGGAATCCATCTTATCTGACTCATCAGAGCTCACTTCGAGAATCATACTGCGTCGATCTTCTGATTTTTCCGTCATTTCCCTCAGAATACCGACCAGCTCTTCATCAGCTTGCTGCTTGATTAATTTTTTATCATTGTACGATTCTGTAACCAGAAGGCTTTCAACACGCTGTGATACGGGGTCTAAAGACGAAAATCGATTGATCGATGACGTTTGGCACTGTATCCATTCCCGCCCAACGAGGACGTAGATCACGTGTGGATTGTCTGGATCTTTTCTACATTCTAAGCTTTTTTTCTGACCCTGATATTGTCGTAGTTCTGGGTTGTAGTACCACATGGGGTCTATGTGTATCCCCCGAGCATAATCCACTTTATATTTACCCTGATCTACGGAGCTGGCCACCATGTACTCTTCATTAAGCTCTTGCGGTATCGCCATAAAGGGAAATTCTTTTTCATGACGCGCCAATGCCTTAGCGGGACTCTCCGATATAATCCCCCGAGGGTTAAACGAGCGCCATTGCACAAACCGCTCAAATTCACAGTAAAAATCATACGCCGACATTACTGCAAACTTGTCAGGCTTAGACTCCCCATCGAATGATCTGGCGTTCTTATAATCTGTCAAATTTCCAGGCCTTTGGGAAAGCCACTGGGTCTTGAATTCGCCGATAAGTCGTTCAACCTCAGCTCCGTAGCGGGAATGAGAAGCTGGCCGTAGAACCAGCTCGATCATATTGTGCGCAACAAGGGCATAGAAATAAACAGACCGAAAGTCAGCCCCTCTATCTACTATGATTTCTCTGGGAAGCTTTCCGTGCCTCCGCACGCATTCACGCATCACCCTTGCTACGGATACTCTCGAAGGTGCCTTGAAGGAAACGCAAAAAGCTAAGACGCTGCTTGTGGCCAGATCTAGCATCACTGTGACCCAAGGCCTCATTACATAAGGATAATCACCATCAAAATAGACCAGGTAAATTTTGGCAAGAAAATGGTCTATCGCCACCCTTTGCCAGGCAATATCTGCTTTAAGCTGGCGATCCAGAGGATTTGATGGCGCAGAGGCAGCATTCTCCGCTCGCCTTCCCCCCTTTAGCTTCGCCAACTTTTCCGGGGCTATTCTTTCCAGAGCTTTCGTGAAGGTTTTCTTGCTAACTGGAGTGAAGGCTTGATCGATATCTTTAACGTACGATCTATACTCGATATATAGCCTATACGTAGACTTGAACCTGCTTTCATTGTCATATAGCGTCGAGCCTTCAAGGAGGAATTTCTTAAGACATGATTCTTGAGAGTGCGTCAACCTAGTTCGACGGTTTCCCGAGTAGAGCCACCTGGGAATCAATGCTTCAAATGCACTAACTCCTCTTGCTTCTCCTTCTTTTATTTGAGCTTTCCAGCGGCGTACCGACCGACCTGCCTCACCTGACCTGATTCGCTCAATCTTCGCAATGGCAGCTTCAGCCTGCTTCTCGGTAGGGCATCTTGCAGCATTCACGCTGATCGAATCAGATTGCTCATACACCCCTACCCCCTTAAAATCCGAAACAAACTCGAGATGCGCTTTGTGACGCACCAAGAAGCATCCCTTAGGCTCGGAAATTAGCTGACGATCCCAGTCAAAAAACAACTCCTCACGATCTATAGCTTTAAGAATTTCAGAATAACACTCTAGCTTTAGACGCTTACGTAGCTCATACAGCGACCAGCAGAAAGATTCGTCAAATACTCGGTCTAGCTCACTAGTCGATAAAGAACGTGACTCATATGAACGGTTGCGGATAAGGTTTTCAATATTAAGAACCTTAAAACCAGGTGAAGATGGTACTGCATAAACTATGAAGTGCAGCCCGGCCTTTCCGAATGCTTCTTTAGCAGGAAGGTGTTGGTACGAACCATCGCTATTTTTTATCCAATCTGAAGGGTTACATTGGATCTTTTCGAGAACCTCCTCCTCCATCTTTACTTCAACCACACAGGGGCCATCGTTTTTAAGAAGCAGAAAATCTGGCGTGTACGAATATCGCTGACGCCGACCAGTCTTAATCGTTTTGATAATCGTTACGGGCTCTAGCTGATCCCATATCTCTACCACCATGTCATCGTATTCAGCGAGCAGAACAAATGCCTTCTCTCCCTTTCTGCTTTCCGATGAGATCGTTTGCCCCATTTTTGTGGAGTATGTCCAACTACAAATATTGGTACGAGCATGTGTACCCACCATGCGAGAAGGCTCAGAGGAGCGTACTCGCGCTATGTAATCAATCGCATCCTGACTAAGATTGTGCTCCTCCAAGTACCTGTGAAACTGAAGTTCTGTAAGCATAGATCCCCCTAATCCGTCCAAGTAACCGCAAATTTGAGGGCGAGCGGGTACCTCGAACGGCAGATTCGTGAATGAAGGTCTTGACAGGGCTTTTAGGGGAAGGGATACTTGACCTACACCACGAAGGTACTCCCTTCCCTAAAGGCCGATTACAAGAAATTGTTTTCGGCTTTTTTGTATCTACAGCACACTGTCCTCCTTTTTTCTCTGGCGATTACGTTAAACTTGGGTTCTTGTATCTGAGCGCACATCCTGTGCACGCGCACAAGTCATACACTAGAGCTCGATACGCCCCAAGACTACCAGCTTTTTAGGGAAATTTCACTTTTCAGCTTATTTGCCGAACTTAGCGTACATTATCAACGTTTTCGACGATTTTTATATGTATATTATGTCTTCTTGAATGTATGTGGCGTATTGAGTACATCTAAACTCTTCTGATATGATTTCCCATATGTTTCAATAAGTTACACAACTTTATCGATTGCTCGAGGCTATTGCCCGCCTGCAAGCAGCAATGGTCCTAAGCTGAAAGCTTATACACTTAGGGCTAACGACAGTTGTGAGCCGGCGTACTCGGACAAAACCGCTAGGTGCAAACTTCTAAACATATAACCATCAGTTAGTTAGCGCTCACATCAGGACAAGAATTTTAAGAATCTGTAATCCCCTTCCAGACGGTAACTGAGGCATTTAAACCCCACAGACCTAAGCGTAAGATTTTTAATAAGCCATTCCTCTATCCACTTCTATTGGCCGCACATCGATGCAATAAAGTTTCTCGGCTTAAAGGAAAATTCGGTGCCCTTCTATTTTCAGACCTTTCTGACAAAAAGCATGATTAATTACCTAGCGCTACCGAATGCAGCGATCTCCACACCCTTTCAAAGGCGTCCACATCACCTTCAAGTAGCAGATCAATGGGGCGTCGACCGTTAAACGGGGCATTAAAATTCTTCATTTGCATGAAGCCATCAACATTCTGAGGGTTCTCGAACATCATCCTCAAAGTTTCGTTAATGAGTTCTATGTATTCTAATTTTTTACCGTACGTCTCATCCATAGTGCTGGAATCGAGCGATCCAGGCTTTCGATCTGGTATCATTCTCGCTTGGTCAGAGGGTGAAACCCCCCAACGAATTAAAATTTTATGTGCTTTAGTCTCGCTCATTGCTAGGCGCTCTTTTAACCTATTGCTAATAATACCCATTCTCATTACGAGCCAATTGAGGAAATATGGCTACGCAATACATATCCAGAATTACTAGATGATTCTTAATCCATTACAAGGTTTTAACGGGCTTCAACTGGCGTTTTGTCAAAACATTGTGACAAATATTATTTCGCTAGGCTTTCAATTTTCTTCCATTTACAACTAGCACTTTCTTTATTAAGACCAAAAATTTACTTATGAAATGGAGATTAGCACGAATAGGAATTTCAATTAAGAAGCATCGAGAATAATAATTCTTTACGGTTTTAGCTGTCGCGGAGAAAACACGGCTGGCCTGCCAACAAATTTGGCTATCTAAAGTGACGATTTTGAAAGACCAATCCAAAAACTTTTAAGTTACATTGATCTCGCCGACACTGAAATCTCAAATCTGAGGATCACCGCCCCCCCACCGAATGAAATTGATTCAATATTCGGTGTAAACTAGCTTTAACGCCTATAGGTTTCCAAGAGGCTTCAATGCATCACTCCTCCACCATAACTGAATCTAAACTAACCCGTGAAAAACAGATCCAAAGACTCATTCTGGGCTGCTTTAACGCCCAAAAGTACTTGAATGACCCGCCACACCTTTCCCCCTTGCTTCCCACTTCTTACGTCGCTTATAACCAGAGCACTGCCAAAATAGATACCCGTACAATAAAGATCTTTTTGGTATACATTGATTTCGGTCTAGTAGGGACTTTTGAAGCCACTATCGACGGTCTCATAATCACCAATCTGAGCCCCCGAGTATGGGGCGATTACCCCGAAGGCCGCACCTTATTGAGGCATGGTGATGTAGAAAACCAGTTTCGATTCCCTTTTTTTGAGTCGCTGGACTTAGAGCGTGATTGCCGACGCATGGGCTTCGAGGTGGACGAGGATGACGTCTTAACCATCGCGGCTATAACTCTGGAACCTCTTAATGAGAAGCTTCAAGTCCTGGCTAGCGACCAAGTGGACCTTAAGCCTCTCTACATGTCGCCTGCCTCTTCGAAGCAAGAGAGAAACTCAATAGACCATAATGTAAAGCCAAGACTTTTAGTGCTCGATGTAGACAATACTTTGCTGAGTACGCATGCCTTCGATGCGGAAGTCGCGCTCGCAAGTGGTTCTAAACTAACGGCTGAAGGCTACCTTGAACTACTCCCGTCGGGTGGTGTGATCCCGTTCGATGAGTTGCCTGCTAAAACCTATCCAAGACCCCATCTTAAGCTCTTCATCACTGCGGTTCAGGCAATGGGCTATGATTTGGCCATATGCACAACCGCGACCCGAGAATACATCGATCGAATGCTGCCTCTGTGCGGCATAGATTTAACCGAATTCTCAGTCATAAAAACACGCGAAGACCTGACTTTCCGTGGCAGTAGAATAATAAAAGATATACGAATGTATGCTGAATATGGATACGATATCGATCAGATTGTGGTCATAGATGACCGACGAGACGTCTACTATAACTCCGAAAATTTATTGTTAATCAAAGAGTTTTTGGCGTACAGCGAAGCTTATAAGGATGATCAGGAGCTACTCATAATGCTCAAGAAACTTGAGTATCTTGGATATCGATCCTTACCCGAGCTTAGAAAGGAAATAGGTGCTTACGAATATCGCGAGAGACAGCTCGAAAAATTGCTGAGACGCTGTTTCAAAGCAGATAAGCACGTTGCCGGATACGAGCGTTACCATCCTACACTGATACGCCAAAGAAGCTTCGATCTGGATTTCTACTATCATGATAACGAGGCAAATAATCTTGTCGACGAAATGACAACATTTTTCGTTTACATTGATTATGGCCTTGTAGGCCTGATTAAGATTCACGAAAATGGCTACTTAGTCGACAACCTCTGTCCGAACATATGGAAAAATATCCCAGGCGGTAAGTCTCAAGTCAATCTGGGTGAGCTTGAAGCTAAGAATGTCTTGTCAGGACTCGATGAGGGTGAAGCGAGTAAAATCTGCAAGGACTTGGGTTATGAAGAGTATAGTAATGATATCTTAAGAGCGGCAGCGATCTCCCTACTGCCGCTTTCGGGTAATATGCACGTGCTGGCATATTTCAGCCTTTTTGACGATGAATTCTAGCTCCATAAATGTATTTCGCGATCCGGCGTCGGAATCATTGAGAGATTTTTGTGCATGACATTGCATCTGGTTTTGTCTCGATTAAGGCTGCATGCTGAATTGGAAAAATATGGCAGGTAAAGACAAATGATGTCTATGAACTCAGTAAATGAGAAAAGGATTGTGTATATTGACATGGACCATGTGCTCTGTGATTACAATGCAGGGTATAAAGCTCATCAGGAAAAATACCCAGACTTAAAGTACCCACAGAGTCAACCCGGACTTTACCAGAGCTTGAGTCCAATGCCTGGCGCGATTGAAACCTACGCATGGCTGGACAACCATCCCCAGCTGTCGGTTTATATTTTGACCTCACCCTCGATTAAAAATCCGCATTGTTACAGTGAAAAAAGAATCTGGGTAGAGCAGTACTTGGGTTTTGAAGCCGTAAACCAGCTGATTATCACACCCCATAAAAACCTCAATAAAGGGCACTATTTAATCGACGATAATATTAAAGGAAAAGGGCAGGATGAATTTGAAGGAGAGCTCATACACTTTGGATCAGAGCGCTTTCCTGATTGGCCATCTGTTCGTAAATATTTTTCCGAGAGATATTCTTTGGTAGATAATTTATAATCAGGTGCCAACCATATTGCCAGTATTTATGGGTATTCAGAATCCGTGAGGCGACACATGGGTGCATGGAGACGGTTTTCGATTTTGAAGTCTGTCGTTATACCTCTAGCACCAACCGCGAATCAAAGTCCGGGTTCCTTTCTTCCGGATAGCCTCTCGGGTTGCACGCGACTCTACACCCTCCAATACGATATGATGAAGAATTATGCATGTGCCCGTGAACCCATAGATCGGGATTATTTTTATTTATAAAACCCTCTAAGTCAGAAGCATATGCCGAGGTTACGACATCACCCCGGTGCAGGTCTGCGACGGATCTTTCTGATGGGGCGTGATGGGTAACAACCACATTCTTAGTGGCTTTACTTGATTGCAATCGCTCTCCAAGCCATTCGAGTGACTCACGGTGTATGAGTGCTGCATCCATTGAGCGCAACTTGCTGTATCTTGGAGAAACCCGAATTTTTTTGAAGTCGTTCATAAGCTGCTGGCATTGGGCGCCTGCTAGTCTCGGGTCGCCATAAATTGCAAAGTCGGTCCAGAGCGTACAGCCAAGAAAATTGACCCCATCAATTTCTATACTTTCATTTTCAAGGAGATGAATATTGGTCCCCTTGCATATCTCACGCATGTCATCAATATGCTTGGGATAAGCTTTTCCATAAAACTCATGATTACCCAGAACATAGATAACAGGCTTGTCTCGGATCACCTCCAGCGCCCACTTTATGCCTCTGTCCTTTACGTGAATGTCACCGGCGAGCAGCACGACATCACAGTCAGTGGGCTCATAGTCAAACGTTTCGAACTCCAGATGTAGATCACTCAAAAGTTGTATCTTCATTGCATCTCTCAAGTTTGTGCTGAATCACCTAAATAACCTACAGGGGCTAGAAAAGTAATGTGTCGTTTAGATGATGGCGTTTACATTAACATTGAATCCTGGGTAGCGCATTCCAACTGGTCGTATAGCTAGGCGAGCGGTAGCTCTGCCGCATCGCCCATTTCTTCTTTACGCCCTCGGCCGCTGTGTGCACGCTGCCGGTGCCGTATTTTGCGTTAATGCTGTCCATCACACTCATCAGCGCATCGGCCTTGGGTGGCTGCGCTGGGGTGAACATGTCCGATTGCAGATAGGTTTTATCGACGATGTCCACCAAGCCCACGCCAGACTTTAAAAACTGATACCCTTCTTTAAACAGGTGTTTGGCTCCGCGTTGGGCGGCGGCCACGATTAGCCGTGTGTCATCTGTGGGATAGGGTAGCTGTATCGTGCAGCTGCGGGCGTAGTGGTTTTTATCAAAGGGTGAAGTCTGCAAAAACACATGAATAAGCTTCACCAAATGCTTTTGCTTTCGCAGCTTTACAGCCGCCCGGGTAGCGTACAAAGCGGTCGCCTGGAGTACCGGCGGTAAGGCAGTGGCTTTTTCGCCAAACGAACGGGTGCAGTAAATCTGTTTTTTGGCCGGTGGCGCTTCTTCCAGCTCCAGGCAGCTAACGCCGTTTAGCTCCTCTATCGTGCGCTCCAGACAGACGGAGAACCGCTTGCGCAGCCACTTCACATCGGCATTTGAAAGCTCCCAGGCGGTGTTAATGCCCAAGTACCGTAGTTGCTTGCCCAGTCTTCGCCCCACACCCCAAATGTCTTCAATATCGGCGCGTTTCAGTAGCCACTGTCGCTGTGTCTCGGTGCTGACCACACACACATGCTCTAGCGCGTGCACCTTCTTCGCGGCGCGGTTGGCTAGCTTGGCCAAGGTTTTACTGCTGGCCATGCCCACGCCCACTGGTATACGCACATCGCGCCATACAGCGTTCTTCATCGTGTGCCCTAGGGCTTTTAAATCACCGTCAGCGGCCCAGGGGCGTACAAAAACTTCATCAATGCTGTATACCTCTATTTCGGCGGCGTACTGGCGCAAGGTGGTTACGACTCGGCTAGATAAGTCCCCGTATAACGGGTAATTAC
Organism: Gilvimarinus xylanilyticus; assembly: GCF_024195295.1. GTDB lineage: Bacteria > Pseudomonadota > Gammaproteobacteria > Pseudomonadales > Cellvibrionaceae > Gilvimarinus > Gilvimarinus xylanilyticus. The sequence continues at coordinate 20,346 of NZ_JAMFTH010000004.1, forward strand.
TGCTAAAGACCGCCACCTTGTGTTTGCGCAGCAAATGATCCACCTTCCAGACGGGCTCTAGGTCCGGTATGCCCAGGGCTTTGGCCTCTTTGCTGCGGGCGACGATAAAGCCATCGTTATTGCTTAGTACCACCACGGGGCGGCCTCGCAGATCCGGCCGGAACACCTGCTCGCAACTGGCGTAAAAGCTATTGCAATCAACCAGCGCAAACACGGTGGTACCTGATGGATGCTATTACCACGCCCTCAACCACCAGCTCAGTGTCGCCGGTGCAGGGGATGGGTGGAAAGTCATTATTGCCGGACAGCAAACGCCCCAAGCGCGTATCCAGTACCTTGCAGGTCAACTCGCCGTTAACCGCCGCAATCACCACATCTCCATGGTGGGCCTCCAGTGACCGATCTACGACCAGTAGATCCCCATCGTAAATGCCCAGCTGCAGCATCGAGTCCCCCTGGGCCCGGGCGTAGTAGGTAGCCGCCGGGTGGCGAATCAGGTGCTCGTTCAAATCCAGCGGCTGCTCAATGTAGTCGTCCGCTGGACTCGGGAAGCCCGCTCGTACACGATGGGTAAACAGGTGCAGGGGCAAGCGGCTTAGCGGCTCTCTAACCGGTATAATCTTCATAGTGACCAATACTGTAAATATATACAGTATATCGGCAAAGGCTCAGACAGCGTCAAGGGGTTTTACATGTGCGGGCGAATATTCGTGGATCAGACGCCAGGGCGGCAGACATGCTCAGGGTGTTGGACTTGGGGCATGACCAGCTGCCTACCCAAAACAATCTGGCCCCCAACGAGCCGGTACCGGTAATCTTTACCCATGATGGTGGCTATGACCTGACCCTATGTGCTGGTGGCTCCACCCAGCTTGGCCACCCGAGCAGACAAAGGCCCGGTTCAATACCGGCGGGGCATAGTACTCGCGGCAGGCTATGTGGAATTGCAGGGGTTGTTACTCCTTTGAAAAAGGCATTTATACTTGATCGAACCTGAGTTGAAACCCCAGAAGTATCTAGCGACATTGACTGGAATCTCGTTCACCGATTGGCGTAATTATGAGCATACCAACACCCGTATTCGGCTTACTCATCGAATACTTTGAAACCGGAACCGAAGGCGTAGTCTGGGCACTGCAGCAGGATGGCACCGCTGGCTACGAAGGCCTGATTATTTTGGAGCCTGGTGATCAGGTTGACATCTTTAACCATAATGGCCAGAAGGTTTATGGCGGTATTATTGTGCCCGACTATTCTATTGGGGCTAGGCAAAGACCTGGCTCGACTATTTCTCAGCCAGTAGCGCTAGGAAGGTGGGCGCACTGGATTCAGTCAGGATTTGAGCCTGATGTCTGGGCTGAATACTTCTGTTCTGGCAGGTTTCGCGGTGCAATTTATAAGCGCGCGTGAAACACGTAAATAGGCATGATATTGGTCTTCAATTGACTCCAGTAATGCCGGGATATCCCGTAAACTACCTAAAATTATCTCCAGTTTGCGTAATTACACGTAGTGAAGGTAATCGCGGATAATTTGCAGCGTTGTCGTTGAGTAAAGAATAAAGAGCGCATAACTCTACGTTGTCTTAGGCGACGGGATCCGAAGGAGCGTCGGTTAGAGGATATTTCGATAGCAGAAACCTCACTCAAGATATGCCATTTTCGGCTATAGAAAGCGCATTTTGTATCAGTTTAAATATCACTTACTAGGGGCTAGTGGGGCGCGTTTCCTTTTGATTTATAAGGAAATTATCTTTTCCGTCCAAACCAAATGAAGATTATTACGTCATTTTTGTATCAGTTCCTATATCAGTTAACCGGACCTGCTATAAGAAACCATAATTTTGTATATTTCGTTCCAATCAGTACCCTCTAGTGTAGATTTGCGCGTCACCGACTTCAGAATGTATTGCTACGGTAGAGCATTTCTCTGGAGATGTAATTACAAAGCTCACCACGAAAAACCTCAAATACAAGGAGTATGTTTTGTCTGGCAAGGCAAGTCACACGGCGGCAGATGTCTGGAGGAGCACGCATAGACATCTCCCTTATTTAATCTTTATTCAATGGGAATCACTATGTAATCCCCAACCCTAAAAGCCTTAATAAGCCTTTGGCAATTCACAAAACTGACATACGGGCAAACAACCCAAGCATCAAATATCCAGTCGCATGCTTGAGCAACCAACTAAGAACTAAACATTAAAGTCTCAAACTAGATTGCTCTGCACGGAGTTTAAACCGCGTAGAACGCTTTAGTCGCTAATCTTTCGACTGGAGTAAGACTGTAAACGAATCTTCTTCTTGCCAAAGCGCTCGAATCCAATCATTCTCCTGTATACGGGTATCGCCCCACCCCTCACCCGCCCACAATACTTGGGAATCCCAGTCCGCATTGATATAGGCAAAAACACCAATGATATCGCTATGCTGTTCTAAATGATCGAAGACCGGTCGATACCAGCTATCCCACAGCTCAAGCGACTCGGATTTGGTAAGTTCGTCTAACTGAAATCCGCGCGGTGCAGCTTCGGCGATAAAGATAGGTTTTTGCTTGGCTTGGGCAAACTGGACGGTACCAAGCTTTGATGAGCCAAGCACTAGACCGGCGTCAAATATTGAATAGCCAATCCACTGCACATACTCGTCGCCGGGCCAGTAATCTTCCCACTTCGAAGCTGTGCTGGCCGGTGTCACTGAGCTCATCACGGTATTAAAGTTAGTCAACTCGTGGGCCAGGAAGGTATCCACAATGCGGCGGAAGGCTTGTTTGAAGGCAGTGGGATCGTAGTGGTTATGGGCCCCGTCAAACTCGTAACCCGGGCGCACGAAGAAAAACACCTCTGGATAGTCGCCAATAAAACGGGCTACTTGTTCGATACATGCGTCTTTATCACCATTGGCGGTGGCCACTTCCGAGTCGTTGTAGGCCATATCAATGGACAGGTGTATTCGCACCCCCTCGAGCGTGCCCGAATCCAAATAATGCTTTAGATTAATAGGCCCCGCGCCGTAGTCTACAGTAGTGACTAAGCCGGGTAGTTCTGGTAAACAATCAAAGCCAAAACCGATATAAGAAGTTATGCCCGCTGGTACACCCAGATGATCTATATAGCCATTACTGTAGGTGAAATTACCCCCGACAGAAGCGTTATCCTGGCCGACAAACAACCAAGTTTTGTCGGCCTCTGGGCGATAGACCGGAGGCATGGCTGAGACCGGCTCATGCGGTGTATCTGGCTCAAGCTCGGAGTTAGGCGTTTCGGGCGCATCGGACTCTGGTCCACTGGAGTACGGCCCGGCGGACCCACCCCCGGAACCGCCGCAAGCGCTCAAACTCAGCGCCAGCAAGGACAATACGATCGAAGCAGCCTGAGCGTGTATTTTACACATCGTCACAAAACGCCTCACGAATCATGGCCATTTGACGCTGAATGGCCAGACTGTCCCGCGCGGCCACCACCGAAGAGCCCGCCCTGCCGGCCAGCAAGTCATTGGTCACCGCTTGGGCCTCATAATGAAAGCCATCTGTCGCTCGCTCGTCCACGAAGTGATCGACTCGATCATCCAGCACATACAAAGACGCCTCGCGTGCGCGCCAAAAATCAGGGATGGCGATGTAACCCTCCTCACCGATAATGTACGCCCAATTTTGCAGTTTGCAGCGAAAGGAGGTGCCGAGCGTCGCGACCGCATCCGCATAATTGAACAACACCGCCAGATCGTCCTCTACTCCGTTGGGGGCATGGCGGGACACTACCTGAACCTCGGTCGGGTCTTGTTTCATAAATAGCCACGCCAAAGCTACGGGATATACCCCCATCTCCAACAGACAACCGCCTGCCAATTTCGCATCGTACACGCGCTTTTTAGAATCAAAAGGAAGCTGAGGGTAACCAAAATCAGCTTTAATCTGGCAAATGCGACCAATGCGCCCTTCTTGCACCCAACGCAAAGCCGTCTGCACCGGTGGCAGAAAGTAAGTCCACATGGCTTCCATCAAATAGCCACCTGTGCGCTCGGCGACACGCTGTAACTCCTCGCACTCTTTGGGAGTTACCGTCATCGGCTTTTCGCACAGCACTGCTTTGCCATGCTCTAACGCGGCCTTGGCATGCTCAAAATGTAAGTTGTGAGGAGTTCCGATGTAAATCACATCGATGTCCGGATCAGTCAGGAGCCCCTCGTAGCCCTCATAAGCCTTGGCGATGCCATGCTCGCGGGCGAAGGCAGAAGCAATATCACCGTTGCGAGCTGCTACAGCGTGTATCACCGCGTTTTCAACGACGGCAAAGTCGCGGGCAAACTGTCCAACAATATTTCCCGCGCTCAGCAGCCCCCAATGAATGGGCCGGCTCATGATTGCCCTCCCCGCGTAAAGTCAGCTTCCAATTCCTCCAGGGTTTTACCTTTAGTCTCCGGCAACAGCCAATACACCAACACCAACCCAATAATCGCGAAGACTCCGTAATTCAAAAAGGTGATCGCTGAGCCCCAGTTAGATAACTGCCACGGAAAGATGAATTGCACCATAAAGCTGACAGCGCTGTTGACTACACCGATAAACGCCATCCCGACACCTCGCAAATGATTCGGGAAAATTTCCGAGAGCAAAACCCACATCACCGGCCCTAGAGAGACCGCAAACGAGGCTACAAACCCGAGAATACCGATTAGAATCAGTGTTGGTTGGATATTGATAGCCGCTTTGATAATCTGGCCCTGCTGCTCGCGCAACTCGCTTTCACTCAGGTATTCGCGCAGCGCCCGCTTGAAGGTCACATCATTCTTGTACACCACACCCTCCAGCGGTACCAGGCGGGTTTTTAGCTCAACGTTTTCAATTTCAATTGCTCGAGCGTCATCCACTACAAAAGTTGCTTGTTTAAAGCCATAAGCACATATTGCCATGCTAAGAATCACGCCGAATAAACCCACCAGAAGCAGAGGGCGGCGACCGTAGCGGTCTATGCAGAACATGGCGACCAGAGTAAACACAACATTGGTTAACCCTACCCAGATAGCTTGTACAAATGCTGCGTTTGTGCCCACACCACTCTGTTCAAAAATCGTAGGGGCGTAAAAATAAATGGCGTTTACGCCCGTAATTTGCTGAGCCACTCCCAATACCAGCCCCACGACCAGCGCGAGTCGAACACTCGGTTTCATTAGCTTCGCGAGCCGTTTAAAGAACGGCTCCAAAGCGCTGGTATGGCTCGCTCGAATCTCTTCCACTTCGCGCTCAGCATCCACTCCCGGCGTTAGCTTGCGAATGACGGCTAGCGCACGCTTCGACTGGTTGTTCAGGACCAGCCATCGAGGGCTTTCTGGGATTCGTAATAACATCAGTACATATAGGCCCGCCGGTACCAACTCTATACCGAGCATCCAACGCCATGTGTGTGAGTCTAAGCCAATCGTATCGACCCAATCGGCTCCCGAGGAAGCGGTCTGCAACAAAACATAATTGGCAAAATACGCTGCAGAAAAACCAACGACGATATTTAACTGATTGATGGACACCATACGTCCACGCTGAGAAGGGTGGGATATTTCAGCAATGTAAATCGGTGCCAACGAGAGCGACCCGAAACCCAAACCACCGATAAAACGCGCAAGGGTGATCGTAAAAAAGTCAGGAGCCAAAGCCGAGAAGCCGGCGGACACTGTGTACAAAATCGCTATCAACAAAAGCACCGGCTTTCGACCAAAACGATCGCTCAAAGGACCTGCCGAACCACCCGCTATAATCCCGGCCGCCGTTGGTGCGGCAACCACCAAGCCCATTTGCCAGTCAGAAAGGGCAAAATCGGCTGCTATGGAGGTAATAGCACCAGAGATAATCGAAGCGTCAAAACCATAAAGAAACCCGCCCAACGCCACCACAATGGCAAGCCGAAAGGCTTGTGCTGTACCGGCGGTAGGTGCTATGGGCACGGCAGCTGACGGCTGGCTCATGCTCCACCTCCCGCCAACCGGTCTTCCACCACGGAACTGGTCTCAAACTTATACCGCATATTGCGATAAACACACACATCGGTAATGTCTTCCGGCGTCCCCTTCGGACAACACCGGTAATTGGTAGACACGCGGTAGCCCCCGACGACCGGACGCACCCGATGCCAGGTGTGGCCATGAAGCATAACCAGTGTGCCTTTTTTCGGGGTAAGCACTACTTGATCATCGAACTCTTCGTTTACCTCCCCCACGGTAATAGTACCCCGGCGGTGAGAACCGGGAATGACCAAGGTCTGACCGCCCACTTCCTCACGAATATCGTCAGTGTAAATCAGGCGGTTGACGTTGAAGCGTGCAGCGCTTTCTTCCGGGTCACAATCCTGGTGCCAGGCCTGGCCTTTGGTTCCCTTGCGGGAAAACATGGTCATGCAATACAACGAATACCAGCCCTCTCCCAGTAGCGCTTCGGTCAGCGCCGTAAGGCGGGGATCATTCTCCGCCACATCGAAGGCATTCTGCCCCTCTTGCTGGGGAAACCAGGGAATGACTTCCGTGGCAGACTTATTCAAAAACTCATCCGTATGAAGAAATGCCGGGCTCGAGCCAAAATGGCGAACAATGAGTTCCTGGTATTGATCCATCAATTCAGGCTCAAAAAAATCTTCCAGCACCAGATAACCATCGCGCCAGAATTGTTGGGCTAACGCTTCGTAGTTCATATAACCCCCGACCCTCTACGGTCTTTCGTTATTGTAAAGTTAGTTATTCAGCGGGTGCCGGCTTTTAAAGCCTTACCTCTATGTGCAACACCCGACGTTTTTTATTACACCTAAGACTCTCTACGGTACGAGAAATGGCCAAAGTCCGCCGCTCGGGCCGTGCCGTTCAAATCCTGACACGCCATTCCGATAAACGTCCCGGTAAAGCTGGCTCCCTCCCCTTTCCCCGCCTCGCAGGATAGGTAGCGATAATCCAGCGTTACCGGCAGCTCAATCCACTCGCTATCGTCATAACGATAAGAGAAGGTCAGCTCCGCTCGACGCACAACCGCTTTCAGGTGCACTTGGCAACCGGGCTTCAGCGCAATGGGCTCGACCGGAAAGCTGGCTTCCAAGCCCTGCTCAGCGTGGCAGGACATAATAGCCAGCTGCTTGCCTTTTTCTTCATCATGAGAGATGTATAGGTAATGAAACTTCTGTGAATTGTAGTAGCAGACAAGACCAGCCATTTGCTGAAAACTCTCGGGCTCAAATTCTACTGAGGTACTCGCTTCGCATTCCAGACTGTCCTGGCGCAGAGCAACAAAAGAGGACTCGTAATAGCTGCCTAGAGACTCACGCCCAAACAAACGAAGGTAACCTGACCGCTCAGTCAAGCTGAACAAGCGCTCGTGGCGCGGTGTTCTCAACCATTGAAATGCCGATGGCAGCTCGCTCTGCTCAAAGTCGAAATCAGTCGCCGGTATTGACCAAGGTTGCTCCGGCAGGTCCGGCGCCTGGACCGAGTCTTCCGGCAGACCGGCCCCATTGTCCAGACGCAACCAGCCCTGCTCGTCCCAGCGCACGCGCTGTATGGAAGACTCCCTCCCCAGAGGACTAAAGCGATCAATAGAGGACAGAGGCCGCGAGCACAAATGGACCGCATAGTGCTCGTTTCCGTCAGGTGTATCCACCACCGAGCCATGACCACAGCGCTGCAGAGGAAGATCGGGATTATCTTTAGCGGTAATAAAATGGCCGTTAGGATCCAACTCATAAGGGCCACTTAATGAACGCGAGCGAGCCAAAGTCATCGCGTGGTTATAGCCCGTACCACCTTCGGCAGTCAAAAGATAATAATATCCATCGCGCTTATATATGTGGGGCCCTTCTGTAAAACCAAGCTCGGATCCTTTGAATATATTCTGCGGTGAACCGACAAGTTTTCCAGAGGAAGTATCGTACTCTTGCAGCATAATACCGCCAAAAAACGTCCTGTCAGGTCTATGGTCCCAAACCATATTAGTCAACCATTTGCGACCATCATCGTCATGAAATAGTGATGGATCAAAACCACTACTGTTTAAATAAATTGGATCGCTCCACTCGCCATCAATACTCTCACAGGTGGTGAGGTAGTTATGAGTATCCTTAAAATTTCCGTCAAAGCGCTTGACGTCGGTGTAGACCAGCCAGAAAACCCCATCAGCCCAAGTCAGACAGGGCGCCCAAACGCCACAGGAATCCGGTTCGCCTGTCATATCCAAAAGCGCAGCACGGTTAAGTGGGCGACTTACTAAGCGCCAGTTCTTTAAGTCACGCGAATGATGAATTTGTACTCCTGGATACCACTCAAAGGTAGAAGTAGCAATGTAAAAGTCTTCGCCAACACGAACGATGGAAGGGTCGGGATTGAAACCCGGTAAGATGGGGTTATTAATCTTTTTAGTGGTCATGGAATAACATCTTTTTTACTGAATTGTATTCAATGCTGATCGATATTTAACACCCGCCTCCGTGCTCACAAACCATATAGTTCATGAGTTGGTATCATTGACCTAACTGTCGTAAGCTCGGTAAAGAAGTGACAGCCAGAATCCGTTGTTAGTCGACCAATCGTTTATTGCGTTTATTTTTCACTCGCTAAGCGAGCTGTTGCGTGAAAAAAATGGCTGCCCGAAGACAGCCAAAAGCGCTTAGGGAGGATATCCTCTTACTAAGTCTAGCTTTGGAGAGCTCAGCTAGAAGGTCGCGCAAACTCTTAGTTATGGATTTAAGCGAACAGCTTTAGGGCCAACGTCACCATTAAATTTTTATTTAACACCTGCACTTCGTGGCCCAGGAGGCCCACTACAGGCCTCCGACTACAACTCTATTGCATAAGAGCCTTCAGATTATAGTTTCGCTCATAGCCGATAATGACGCCCAAAGCCCGTGATGGCGCTACACCGCCATTAAGCACGGACACCTCTTACTCGTTACCGTTAACGTTAACAGTGAGGTGGTGCAAAGTCAATATAATTTTTTCAGCAAGTCTACCCATGCCAAACATCACTAAAGCAAAAGAGCTAAACCACTAGCCGTCTAATCCTCTCGGTAAGAGTAGCGAGTCACATTAAAAATACTTGTCGATTGGAAAAATACAGCTTCGAATACCTGGTGCGCGATAAATAATCGAATAGAAAGGGGTCAGTACTGCACCAACCACCTCGTTAAAGTTGTTATAGGTCTTTTCTAGCGCTCCACTGCAGAAATACCTCCAAGGCCTCGACACTTTGCGCGACAGGCGCTCCTTAAAAGCCACATGTAAGAAATTGTACGGTTCAGCCCGTTAGTCTTGGCCCTTTCGATCAAGCTGTAAGGACAAGTGCGGGCCTTGGCTCCGGCCTGCCTGTTGTCGATGGGGTGGACACCATCGTCTAGATAACGGACGAGTCTACCTCACTGATTATCCAGGTATAACAATGCGTTGCCAGTCGCGCTTTGACACGGCACATTCGTCAGCCTTTTCTCCGTTCAGACTCTGAACTTGTCGGTGATCGGCCTTGCCAGCTTTTCCCTTTTTCTGGACAACTTTGGCCTCCATGAGCTGTCGTCGGTCATGGGACCAGCAACCAAGGCGGGTAATGCGGTAATCCTTGCACGCTTTTCCGTAGCCTTCGTAGCGATCTATTATGAGGGTGCGAACGGCCCATCGAGTAGGTCCATCGGCACCGGCTGACGCCGGGAGTCGGCGTAACGGAATAACAGGTGGGAGTGGAGCGAACCTGCCCATCACCCACATGTAACATCGACTCTCGGCGGTTTTGCGCGACCCGTTATGCAGATACACAGTCGCTTCGTCCAGGTGCATGACGGACTGTTCCAGAAGCGAGCCATTCAGTATGGCTGATCAATCGTTTTCCAACTGTCCCGAACGAATCGTCCCAGTACAGCACTTCAATTTATTGCGTTTTGTTGCAGAAGGCACACAGCGCTCGACTAATAATCGAGAGTGCCATGTCATCCTGAACGATGACATTCAACAGTTGATAGCCTTGCGAAAGTCACCAGCTTACAATGTAGGTGATTTTCGACACCCTCGAGCCACTGGATCATGCCGCCAAGGCCGTGACCGGGTGGTGCAATGCTGCCCCAATCGCGCGGAAATCTTCGCCGTGACTGAACAGTAGCGCATCGCCACCTCACCAAACTGCTTAGACTCGGCCAGAACGGTTTGGATTAACCCGCTTTGCTCGAACTCTTCGATCAAAACCGGCCACTCAGACTGAGGAGGTATTTTTCATAAAAACCTTCTGTTATTGAAAACACAAAAGCTACATACATCAAGCTAGATTGGGGAGGTAGGATTTAGCTTGGCGCTTAATAATAAACTGTCTAGACGCCGGCCCGTCCTGTCGTTATAGTGTAGATTCGTTTAAAAAAGAGAATAATATGCCCCAAAATATAAAACGTGTGATTATACTCGGTGGCGGCAGTGCCGGATGGTTAACCGCGAGCATTATCGCAGCCGAGCACGGCGGAAGAAACTCCGCCAACATCCAGTTAACCTTGATCGAATCACCCGATGTCGCAACAGTGGGGGTCGGAGAAGGCACTTGGCCGACAATGCGTCAAACACTAAGAAAAATTGGTATATCAGAAACAACCTTTTTCCGCGAGTGCGATGCATCATTTAAACAAGGTTCACAGTTTCGTGGCTGGGCAGATGGGACCGATAATGATACATACTATCACCCGTTCGTACTGCCAGAAGGGTATCTCGACACCGACTTGCATCGCTACTGGCAGCAGAATTGCCAGGATACTTCTTTCGCTGACGCTTTTACAGTTCAGACTCATTTGTGCAAGCTCGAATTGGCTCCCAAACAATTCGCAACACCGGATTACGCAGCCGTCGTCAATTACGGCTACCACCTAAACGTCGGGAAATTCGGTCAACTATTACAGCGCCACGCGACACAAAACCTTGGCGTAGCCCATATCCTCGACCATGTGACAGGCATTAACAGTTTAAGCAATGGTGATATAGCGTCTCTCAGAACTCGCGATAACGGCGAACTTAACGCTGACTTATTTATCGATTGCAGCGGCAGCGCGTCGCTACTATTAGGCAAACACTTTAGTGTAGCCTGGAATGATTGCCGACCATTTCTATTCAATGATCGGGCAATTACCACTCAGATACCCTACAACAACCCTCAAGCCCCAGTAGCATCTACCACTATATCCACAGCACAACCCGAAGGCTGGATTTGGGACATTGCGTTACCAACACGACGCGGTGTCGGGCACGTTTACGCTAGTGACTTCACTAGTGATGAACATGCCGAACATCATCTGCGTAAATACGCCGCACGTGACATAGGCGAAAAAAGCGCAGAACAACTAGACGTTAAAACGATAAAATTTGAGCCCGGTCACCGCAAACAGTTTTGGCATCGTAATTGTGTGGCTGTGGGGATGTCCGCTGGCTTTATAGAACCATTAGAAGCCTCCGCTTTGGTGCTAGTAGAATTAGCTGCCCAGATGATTCGCGACGAACTACCCAAAAATCGCGAGATGATGGACCTTGTAGCCCGGAACTTTAACAGTAAATTCCTATATCGCTGGGAACGTATTATCGAATTTCTAAAATTGCATTATTTACTGTCGCAACGCGAGGAAGGCTACTGGAAAACACATCGCCAGCCAGCAACGATTCCAAGCCACTTAGAAGAAAAACTTCAACTATGGCGTTACCGCCCGCCATCTGAATACGACTTTGATCGAAAAGACGAGATCTTTTCCTCTGCCAGCTATCAATATGTATTGTACGGAATGGGATTTCACACTGAGATGAGGGCCTCCAACAAGGCAGCTGATTACGACAAGATTATCGAGCGTCACTTAAACCAAAACAGAGAAAAACTAGGTAAGTATACACGTGGCTTGCCAAGTAATCGGGCCCTTATTTCTCACCTATGTCGCTAGGCAATGTATGAGAAAGTACTGAAATTTAAAAATTCGATTTTTCTTCGGGGCTTTCTAATTCTAGGAAAACAATAAAAGCTCATATTTACCAGTTTTGACGTGAAACTCGCTTTGGGACGCCCCAAGTCCATCTAGAGCATCTTTCCCAACAACTATAAGTCACTGTTTTCTAGATCCAGCGCCGCGTCATGCCACCCTTTGAAAGCTACTTAGAGGTTTCTACTCACCATAGCAAAGCTGCGCCGCAACTTGCACGAACCACACGAAAAAGCTACGGCACAGCACTTTTAATTTAGGTGGAAATTAGGGACGAAGGTCAACTAAGTAGCCCCCATTCGCAGTTGCCCAGATTTGAAGTTGGGAATACTCACGCTCACCCACAGGAATAAAGGCCATTCCCCCATAGGTACTTCCACCATACCCACCGACCAACCGCCATTCACAACCAGCGTAATTAGTAAAATCACTGGCCGGCGGAAGCGCCTGAGCCATAGACGCCAACAATACTGCCACGCCCGCTGATACGAACTTTAATACGCTCTTGATACTATTCTTCATAATGTACTCCTTACATTGAACTGAACTAATGCGGTAGCACTAGCCATTTGGGGCTTTCCCCAAATTAATCATCCGTTAGATTAATCAGTGATTGACCATCTCTTCCGATGTAAACTTCGACCTCCCCCGCTTCAAAGTTAGGCACCATCACGAACTCGGATTTAACGCTGGATACCAGAGCAGAGGATAGTTTCTGATATATAGTGTTGTGGTCGCCGCTGTACAGTCTTAACCGACATGACCGAATTTTGCATTCAACTTCACTCAAAGAAATATTATAAAGCGATTCATCCTCTAAAAATAAATCAATAATTTCTTGATTTTTTTCAGTAGCCTTGACCCGATCACCAATATTTTGATTTTCAAAATCAGATGCTACGTTATCGAAAGTAGGACTTTGCTTTCCAGACAACAATCGATCTTTAATATACAACCCTCGGGCAGCACTCTTTATTATCTCCTCTTCAGCTATAGGAGATTTTTTTACAGCCACAACCTTCTTTATGGTTTTAGTATCCTTCGACCAATCAACCTCTAAAGATTCACTGATTTTTTCTGACGTAGATGTACCTTCAACTATTATTTTTTCAGAACTCCTATCCTTACCCTTACCATACTTATGCTCAAGGGAAGCGACATGATTCTGTAGATAAATTATTTTTTCATTTTCCTTATGGCACGAACCTTCACCATGAAAACGTTTTTCATCACCCGAATATTTTAAGAAAAAACCTAGAAAGAAAAAAATCGAGCAGGAAAAAATAATATTAAATCCTTTCATTATCTATTCCTCTCTTATTCCTCATAAAATCTATATAATATTTATCGGTCGACTAATCATAGATTTCAATTTAAGTCATTAACGAATATAGCAAAACCAAAACGTAGAACTTTATAATTAGCTTTAACAACTCGCAAAAAGTAGTAAAAAAAGCCGCCCAAAGGCGGCTTTTTTACCGAACATTACAAATTAGAAGTTCCAGCGAGCGCCCAAGGTGTAACGAGCGCCATATTGATACGCATTAAGAAGCTGAGCCTCGTAACGGCTATAGGTTCGCTGTGTTTCCTCAGTAACGTTCAGCCCTTCAAGAAAGACCGAAATATTGTCTGTTACATCATAGGTAACGCTAAGATCTACCTGACCGTAAGCTTCGGTAAAGCGCGGTTGAGTCTGATCACCCGCACTCGCTCCGAAACCAGAAAGGAACTCATCACGCCAGTTGTAAGCAATACGAGCCTGGAAGCCGTAACCCTCGTAGAAACCCACTAAGTTGGCCGAATCACTCAGGCCCGGCAAAGCAAACTGATACCCCACCTGAGCACGATCTACCTCTGAATCACTACTTACGTCAGTATAGTTGGCCTGAACACCAAAGCCCGTATCCCAAAACATGTGCTGCAACGCAATTTCATATCCCCAAACATGGGCATCTTCACCGTTTGACGGAAGCTGAACCTGCCAGTTAATCAATGGATCAGAACCGTCTTGACGAATACCTTGCGAAACACCGTCCGGCATAGTAACCGCATACCCCAAATCTACCGTTTCGTAGTAGATTTCTTCAATGGTAGCGTCTGGCCCCACATTAGCAGCTGCTTCCGCAGCACGGTCACCAGCGGCGGGGTCACGCAAACCAAATAAGGCTTCTTCACGAACCTCTGTGACCAAAAAGTTGTCTACTCGCTTATCAAAGTAACCGATAGATGCATAACTGCCTTCGCCATAATACCACTCAAGCGACAGGTCAATATTGTCTGAACTGTAAGGAAGCAGATCAGGGTTACCCCGAGAAGCGCTACGCTGACCCGGCTTTGGATTTGCAGAAACAGACGTAGTACCACGCATCGACGCTAAATCTGAGCGGGTAATGGTTTGACTATAAGAAAAACGTGCTATTAAGTCATCGGTGATACCCAAGCTGGTATCCAAGCTTGGGAGAAAGTTGTCGTAACTTGACTCCACCTCAGAGAAGCTTGATTCATCGGCAAAACGAGTAAACCATTCAGTTGGTGAGGCCCAATCTACGTATAAAGCCTCACGCTGCATACTGCTCGCCAAAACATCAGTATCTTCATAACGGATACCGGCTACGGCATTGAACGGCATACCATTAAAGTCACTGGAAAAATTAAACTGCATGAACGCACTAAAAATATCTTCAGTGATTCGGTGGTCATCAGTAAAATCACCCGGACCAAATTCAGCAGAAAGCGATCCACTTTCTTCAGCACGAGCAAGAACATCGGCGGGCAAATACTGGAAGTATGAATCAGGAAGCGAAGAGCCGCCACCAGACAATTCGCTAAATAAATCATCCGTACTAACAGGAGTCAAAAGATCGGAGAATACGCCCGCATCTGCAAATGCGTTACCACCGCCAGCCTGAAAAAAGGAACCAACAAAAGCAGACCGGTTTATCATTTCCTTCTGAGCCACACCAAAGTCGATACTGGTTAAGCCTTCATCCGTATCAGCAGACCAGGAACCACTCAACTGAAACTCGTCGATCTCCGTATCCATAAAGCTACGGTTGGCAATTGCAATATTAGAACCTACCTGCTCCGGCTCAAAAGTAGAGCTATTTGGCTGAGTGGTGATGACCGGAATCTCGGTGGAACTAGCATCATATGTTTTTCCCTCACCAGCGGCCCCATTAAAAGGAACGCCTAGGATAATAAAGCTGTTGTTACCGTCATCCGCACCTTCCGCCGTTGCGGTAGAAGAGTGCCAATCGGCCTCAAAGCTTAAGTTCTCAGTTGCTTGCCACTCGACATTTAAACCAACGGAGTCTGTTTCATTCAGAATCGTATCGTTATAACCGAAATAGTCGTAGCTACCACCTCTTTCAGAAGTTTTAGTAGTGGAGCCATTTTCATCAATAGTTGCATTATCAACGTTGCCGCCACCATTAAACCATACACCGAACTGGTTGCGCGCAATATTATCTTCGAAGTCCGCGTAAAAATAGTCTAACGTAGCAGTAAACTCTTCAACTGGCTGAAACTGCACTGTAGCTTGCGCATTCGTTCTAGTTCGCTCGTGATCTGCCACGTCAAACTTAGTGTTTTGAGGGTAAAAGTAATTTTCAACCCCTTCGGCCCGATTGTCCGTAACGTTGGCGGCCGCAGGATTAAGACCGCCGTTGGTTACCCAGCCATCTATTTGAGCGTTTTGCTCGCGATTATGGCGTTCCTGATAAGACCCAGCTACCAACACACCTAACTTGTCATCCAACATTGTTGTGCTAAACAAGCCTGATATCTCTGGGGTGACATCATCACCCGCTTCGACCGAAGCCTCATGAACAGCCTTAACGCCGACGGTTGCCTTAGTCTGACCAATATTTAATGGTCGAGGCGTAGAAATATTGATAGTAGAACCGATGCCACCGGAAGCCACATCAGCCTTGCCTGTTTTATAAACCTGAACACCTGAAACGCTCTCAGAAGCCAAGTTGGCAAAATCAAACGAACGAGTCGCCGGTGCCGAAGAGAAACCAATTTGTGACGCCGGCATAGAACGACCATTAAGAGTCACGAGGTTAAAGTCCGGGCCAAAGCCGCGCACGGTTACACGCGAGCCTTCGTTGTTTTGACGATCAATCGACACGCCGGAAATACGCTGAAGAGATTCCGCTAAGTTGGTATCAGGGAATTTACCGATATCTTCCGCGGAAATGGCGTCGACAACACCATTGGCGTCGCGTTTGATATCCATAGCGCGATCCAACGAAGCGCGAATACCGGTTACGACTACTTCCTCCAACATACCGACGTTGGCTTGGTTATCTTGTTGCGCTGTGGCTTCAGCAACACCTCCCCCCATCACTAGCGCGATGGACGAAGATAAAAGACGTTGTTTTACAGTGAGTTGGCTCATTATTTTTTTGCTCCAGTTTATCTGCTTATCGATGGGCTGGAGATAACCTGGTCCTCACCTCCAGCTAGCGCACCCTATTGCGCGTTACCGTTAACGTTAACAAAAGCGTTGTCAGGGCGTCAACAAAAATATTTAAGCTAGTCGTTATACAGTGGGATGGGAGGAGAGTTTGAAAGACTCAAAAAGGTGGGAACCCGCAGAACTTGCGGGCTATTCAAGCACAGTTGACCCCCGCTGGATAAGTGAGTGGGCCAATATTTCATGTTTTTGCAGCTTTATTCCAAGCAGGCTATCGGCTTTAACCACCTCAATCAGCAGATTAACCGATTGTGTTGATAACTCCTTAATAGGTTGGCGCACGGTGGTAAGCTGAGGGAAAATAGATGTCGCAATGTTGGTATCGTCAAAACCTGCAACGGCCAAATCCTCTGGCACCCACATACCCCGACGATGGGCGGCGGCAATAACTGCGCTAGCCATATCGTCGTTACTGGCGAATATGGCGGTCACGGGTTTACCGGAATCCAGTATTTGCTTGCAAGCTTCCATACCACTACTGAAAGAAAAGCTACCCTCGGCAACAAGGGCCTCATCCACAGGCAAACCATGCTTGCTCATTGCATCTTGGAACCCCTTGAAACGGCTGACCGCAATCCCCTGATGGACATCCCCCTTGATAAACCCAATAGCCTTGTGACCCTGGGCAATCAAGTGTTCGGTCATTTCAAAAGTAGCGCGGTAATCGTCAATAGAAACATAGGAAGAGCGATCCAGTTCCAGCCCGGGGCCTACGCGGACATAGCGGACTCCAACTTTATCTAATGCATCTAATAAAGGGACGTACTCGCATAAAGGAGGAGGTATAATCATCCCATCAAGCTTGTATCGTTTGGTTAACTCCTCGACGATCGAGTCCACATCCATTTCACCATAGGAGCAAGGCTCAATGACCAGGTGATACCCCAGCTCGTTACAGCGCTGCAGAACACCAATTAAATATTGACTGATATAACTGCCCAGAGAGTTATCATACAAAAAGCCAATCAGATATGACTGACTTCCAGACAAACTGCGAGCGGAGGCATCAAGCCGATAGTTCAGCGCCTGAACGGCTTCCATCACCTTGTCATAGGTATCAGCGGCCACCCGATCTTTGTTTAAGACCCTTGAAACAGTCATCAGAGACACACCCGCCCGCTTGGCCACGTCCTTCATCGTAACTCTGGTCGACTTACCAGCGCGTTGCTTTTTACTCATTCAGCTTCCAAAAAATCATATAAACCAACCTAGTACCCCGCGCGCTCAACGGAACGCGGTGCGGCTTTAGTAACACAAATATCGAAAAAATGCTACGCTGGAGTGCACTTAGACACCAGTACGCCATTATAGTTAACTCCCACTGAGCGGGCGCTCCGAAAAGCTCAAAGCGACTGCGCCGCGACAGAAAAAGTTGAATCGGGCATACCCTAGAAACCCACAATTAACCGCTCCCACAAACCTTTGCCCTCTACAAGTCTCATGGCTACCAATGCCCGACATTCTAAAATAGAACTCGTATTGCGCTAAAAACGAACTACGATTGGACCAACCAGGCCTCTAGGAAATGCACAACATTAAACCATGAATGGCATACTGTGGCATGTATATACACCCCGCATTTAATCCACGATCCGATAAAAAGTAAGGTAGACCTGATTGTGATAAAACGACCTATTTACACTCGCTTTAATCTATTATTTACATCCCTTGCGATTATGTTTTTACTGGCTGGCTGTCAAAATTCGCCTCAAACAAGCCACCATACCTACCATGTCTCACCCCAGGGTACGAACGAGGCCAGTGGTAGCGCCAACGACCCGTTCAACTCCATTAACGCCGCTGCACAAAAAGCGCAGCCGGGCGATACAATACTGGTACACGCCGGCACCTATCGCGAATGGGTCAATCCGCCGCGCGGTGGCAACGCGAAGCAGGGCCCCATTGTTTACAAAGCCGCCGGCGATGGCCAAGCTCGTATTCTCGGATCTGAGCGGGTTAGCGGCTGGCAAAGACAGAGCAACGGCCTTTACCGAGTCTCACTCGATCCCGATTTTTTCGGCGAATTCAACCCTTTCTCGCAACTCACTCGCCACCCGGAATATGTCGAGGCCGATGAAGAAGGTGACGGCTGGGGCTGGTTGAAATACGGTCGCTGGACACACTTGGGAGATATTATTGCTGATGGAAAAGGATTAACCGAGCGCGAAACCTTGGATGAGCTAAACGGCCAGCCAATGAGTTGGTACGCGAGTGAAGACGACGGCAACACCATCTTATGGGCCAACTTTGGCGACCTGGACCCCAACCAAGTTTCGATAGAGGTTACCAGTCGCCCCTTCGGTTTTTTCCCGAGTAAGCCGGGCCTAAATCATATTACCGTTGAAGGATTTTCTGTTGAAAATATCGCCACTCATTGGGCGCCACCGACGGTTTTCCAGCCCGGCGCCATCGGCCCTAATGGCGGCAACCACTGGGTGATCAAAAATAATACTGTGCTTTACAGCAAAGGGGTATGCATATCTATTGGCAACCCTAATGGCGCTGCGGACAAAGATGGCAGCGGTTATCATCAAGTCATTGATAATGTGTTACTTCGTTGTGGCCAGGGCGGTATTGCCGGTGAAGCCTGGAATAAACATTCGCTGATAGCGGGTAATCATATAGAGGACATAAACTACCGCGAAGAGTTCGGGGGCTGGGAGACCGCCGGAATAAAACATCACAACACATCGAACCTAGTGATCAAAAACAACCTGATCCGCAATGTGTATACACTGGACCCAGAACGCGGAGCAGCCCACGGCATCTGGAACGACTTTAAAAACAAAGACTGGCGTATCGAAAGCAACGTGGTTATCGGTGCAGAGGCCTCATCAATTTTATTTGAAGCCAACTGGGACGGCTACCCTAACGTTTTCGCTAACAACGTCATCGTCGGGGGACAGGTTTCGGCCTATTCTTCACGGGGTGACGTCATGCTTCACAATCTATTTCTGGATGTAAAACACAGTTGGGGCAATCAAGACTGGCAGGATCGCCCCACGCTGGCCGACAGCTACTGGCTGAACAACCTGTTTATTGGTAAGGGATTAGACCCAGAGATTGAAGCCACCAATTTTCAATACTCGAACAACGCCTACCTTGGTGGTGCTGAGGCTTTACCTCAGGAAGAAAATGCAATGACTTTACCTGCTCAAGCTGAGTGGTCGATTCAAGAAGGTGCGACAGGCCTGAGTCTACAACTCACGCTGCCGCCGGGCACAGATACTCTCAAAGCAACACCAATAAACGCGCAAATGATTGATCTGGCGTTGACCATCGACCCTGCCGTATCCGCAGGGTTCTCAGGAGACAGCCGCCAAACTAAGCAGCTTAAGCCTGGCCCTTTTGTTGATTTGACAGCAGGAACCCATGTTTACCCGTTATTGCCACTTAGCGACCGCTATTTACGAGCGAAAGCATTTATAGGGGACTAAGCTTGGCTCAAGTATGAATCCATAGGGCTCACAACGGTGAGCCCTGATTGTCTTCGATAAATCGATGCTTATAGGACGCTTTTAGTCAAATTGATCAAGGATGTCGACACAGGCAAAAACACTCGATCGTATATATCCTCAAGATCCAGAGGATAAAACACGCGGTTCACTTGATAGCGTTGATAACCTGTAAGATAAAATAGATGTACCATCTTAAAGTCGACCAAATCAGCTATCGTGCTCACCGTCGTAGGGCAATCAAGAACACCGGCCTCGGACTCGCGCTCATCCAGCACTTGGCTCACATTGCGATCTTGATTACGTAGGTCATTGAGTATTTGCAGCATCAGAAGATCGTAGAGATCGCCACTGCCTAGACTCCAGTCGGTTACCGAAGGTTCATGACTGTGCAAGGTTGCAAGCGAGAAGGCTTCGCGTGGTTTTAACCCCAACCCCTCTAGCAGAGCATCTAAAGTAAACGCACTGGCGCCCAAGTTATTAGCGAAAGTGGTGGCTCCACTTTTCTCTGCTGGAGTGAGGTATGCATTACCTTTTTTCAAATAGTACGCCAGTATCAGCCCGTACTTCGCTACTTCATATTTAGGGTGACGCTGCAACCGAGTAAATGCCCCTCGGGCCGTCGCACTGCCCATCGCGATATTGGAAAGCAGAAGTTCTGGGCCAAAATCGTGATGAGCAATCTTCCGCTTACCACCCCGCCTTAAAACCTCATCGCGCCAGACCAGAAAACTGAATCGGTCAGAAGCCCCCTTGCCCGCCATAATGGCATTCATAACCCGCGCGTGACGATCATCAAGTGCCTCACCCTGTGGACCTTCTGCGATATTGTCGCCGAAAACACCCGGCCAATCTAAATTAGTACCCCACACCGGCCTGGCATTTTTATGCCCATGGCACTCTTGGCAGCTTTTGGGGTTTCGGGTCAGAACCGGCTCGTCCGGGGTAAAATCCAGCACTGAAAATTCCCAGTCGCCCGTTCTCGTATGCAACTGAGCCATGTCCAGTTTATGGTAGGTGGGATCATCCGGCTTAGTACCTATATTCATCATTAACAATCCATCAGAGCCGAAAAGAATAATTCTGGGGTATTTTAAGTTTGATTGGCCCGTCGCGCGAGTATGCTCGACTAAGGAGAAATTGGTTTGGTAGTGCACCGGAAGTCTGGGCAACAATTCATCAATCGATTGAATATCGTTTTCATTAATGTAGCGCTCAATACCGGATATTGTCATATCAGTAACAGCTCCATTATCCGGCGTTTGAGTTAAAGGCACTATGGTATCAAACGCACTTTTTGGACAGAGCCTAAAATGACCGGCTACGCCTCCAGAATGAAAGAACCTCTGATAAGCATCCTCTTGTGTAATCGCACTGCCTGATGAACTGATCAGGAAAAAGTACGCTCCGGTCACAAACAAAAAGGCGGTATCTTTTAATTTACTGTACAACCTGTCATTCTCCCTCGGATTTTACACTTGCTGACAGATGGTCAACCGGATCCACCGAAAGAAATACGTATTCTCCCGTCACTTCATCGACCGAGCAAATATAGTAAAAAACCTTGGTTTGTCCGCCATGAACATCAATCAACGCGACTCTCGTTTGGCTATCGACGTAATATCCAGCAGCCGAGCACCCTTGAAACGACTCTAACAACTGCCATTGATTTGGATAGTAGATTGGGCCATCCGCAATAATGCGCTGCCACTGGGATTGTTCATCTAGATAGGCCTCTGAACGAAAATTTCCGTGCTGATCCTGCCAAACATCTTCACGTTTACGCTCCACAAACTCCTCTGCGGATAATGATGATGAGACACTCTGAGATCTTTTTTCTCTTTCAGCCGACGCCGAACTTCTTTGAAAGGTATCAACCGAGCTGACACTTAGTCCAGCCGGTTCAGTTAACGAGTATGAAGTTAAGGATTCTACGGATCCAGAAGGATCTTCCGACTTAGGTGGCTCTATTTGCATCAAAGTATTAACCACTGGCCACGACAGTCCCAACACTGCCATGATGAGAACTACGACCATATAAGGTTTAAATTCCATGATCTACATCGCCCGACATCTGCGACAAGGTTCCCCTTGCCGCAGAAACGTCATTTTAAAGGGAGCACCCTGCTGAAGCCGCTTGAGAGGAATCAACAAAACACTGTGAACAGCTCTGAGACCACAAGGGGTGCGAAGCCGGACAATTAGGATTCGCCAAAGCACTGGATACACTCGAGCTACTGTTAGAGCTTATACTTGAATTAGTTGTGCTGGAATCAGAGCTTGAGTTGGCAGATGACACACTGCTAGCACTTGAGCTCGCCGGGTTATTACCATTACAGCCACCACGATATTCACAGGCCTGTGCATTCACACCCGGTTGCCAACTGCGGGTGAATTCAAGCATAGCGGCCTTAACCGAATCATCCAGATCGCCGGCGTATTTATCGATGGCTCCATCACCAACATAGAGCCCTACGTAAGCCATGATGTCATCGGTCGACAATCCACACCCAAAGCCGGTATTCAGTAGTTGCCGCGGATCAGAGCCTTTTGCCTGACTGGCTTCGTTGCGAGTGACAATATCATCGCCGTTAGTGTTGAGTAAGCGAACAAGCTCTTTACCTTTTTGCTCTCCAATCAATGCACTAAAGTAAGTTTCAGCATCCGCTACGGTCATGCTGGGGTTAATAGACGGTGGGGCCCCCTGATATCCAGACATTGCTTGAAACTGGTCATCAACTTCAATGCCTAAGTTATACTCAATATCAAGAATCGCTTCGCGCGCATTCGCCGGGTCACTACAAATACTGGCATTGCTGACAAAAATCCCCTCGGCATTCAGACAACCCGTGCCATTACCCACGTAAGTAACGCAAACGGTATCACACCACGGCTGGGTAAATTGTTGGCGTCGACCAGATACTACATGAGATGGGTTTTCATCGCTGGCACACGTAAGCTCGTTGCTGTTACCTGTAGTGCTGGTATTGCTAGTTGGACTGCTCGATGATTGATCACTGTCACTTGAATTTGAGGCAGATGCCTCGCTACAGCCACCTGCCTGTGCTTGTGCGGCATCTACAAAGCAGGCCCCGCCACACTGGAACGGATGGCTTGCAGGGCAAGACTGAGCAAACACTATATGACTTAGTAGCAATAAAACTGCACCAGCTATAGGGGCAACAAGTAATCGATTAACATATTGCATTTTTCTCTCCTTGATAGAGATAGACCGTGCTAACCACTGCGGAATAGGCACGTATTGGACTTTGGATAGAATTAGCAGCGTGGTTATTATTAATATTTACCACCTACTGACTTTGCCCTATAGACCTAAAACAATTCCGTAGGGCTTAATTCAGACTTAGGTATCCCAGCCTGATATTTTCTAATAAACGAAACTGTTAATTAGAAAAGCGAGACTAATCATTCAATCTGGCGACTAAAAGAGGATTGGTCGAAACCCAACAAAAGTAGAACTCGAACGGTTGTTATATGGAAAAAACGAACCAAGGAATTCGCGTTTTTTCAGTAAAAACGAACACCAGCATAAGCTTTTCAATAGATGATAAACGGAATATTCAGAAGCTAGTCAAGCTCGTCGTCTGATAGATTGAATGTTATTCTGTAAAGCCCTTTCGGTTACCTCGATCTAAACCGATGTAACCATCGGTTTAGATCGACAGCCCTATCAAAAGGCTCTTCGTTATTACAAAGTTTGGAGAAATTTGATAACACTTTGCTGCTTGTCGGCCCCAAGAGCGTTGAACGCCGCACGCGAGTTAGCAGCGTCTCCATCATGCAAACCAATGGCTTGACCTAAACTACTGGCAGCGCCATCGTGCATAAACAGGGTATTCATTCCGTTTCGCTCCAGCAACTTGATGTTCTGCCCTATTCCCCATAAAGGCGCGGTGCGGAAATCACCGCCGTTAACATTCCAGATTTTCATATCTGTATAGGGGCGAACATAAAGATCACGGAAGGCTTCTGGTGCATCGCTACGGGTTTTTTGGGTTGGTTGGTGACAGTCAGCGCAGCCCACCTCATGAAAAGCCACCTCACCTTCTGCCACATCGGGGTCGGCGTAAGAACCGTAATCCCGCACAGGGACATGCAACAACTCGGTATAGGTAACCACTTGGTCAAACTCGGTTTGACCGATGTCGGTTGGCGTCAGCCCCAGGTCGTTCTGCAGAGCAATTTCAGCTTGTTCGTGTACCGAGTCAACAGAGCCGTCCCAGGTCAAGCCAGCTTCAGCACCTTCAATCCACTCCAGAATACCCACACCGAAAGTCGGTGGCGGCAGAAGCGCACCTTTGGGCGTATTCACCACGAATTCGCCACGTCCATCGCGGAAGTGGCAGTCACCACACGACCCTTCTCCGGCAGGCTTTTTAATATTGCCATCGCTATCGGTGATCGCGATACTGCCGGCAAACCCGGTACCGCCCGGACGTGCCCCAGAGGTTTGCGGCATACCGTGAAAAAGGTCATGGCCTTTCAGAAAGTCATCCACCTCTTTACCTGTGGTGACACTGGTTAAATGCTGGGTAAAACGAGCATTGCGCTCCTGATCCTCTACCGGGTTACAACCGTCGGAATAAACGTTGTAAACACTGCCGCGACCAGCAGAATTCAAACGTGGGTCACCCGTTGAGGTTTCAAAGCCTCCACCAATCGTCACATGCTGCAAGGTGTTGTATACCTGAGAACCAATACTGGTACCGCCCGGAAAACTGTTATTGGAGCCACCAAAGGTCGCTTCCCAGCTTAGAATTTGGCCGTAGTTATACTCCGATCGAATCGGCCAAACGCCACCACCATTGCCACCCAAGACATACTGTGGCCCCTGGCAATTGCCGGCACCGTATTCAAAAATTTCCAATCTCATGGGTGCGCGCGAAGTTTCGGGATTAATTTCCTGATGCCCCGGCCCATCCACAAACTCGGTACGGTAGCGCTCAAGACCACTAATTTGGGACGTGTTGTACGGCATGGCATCGAAGGTTATAAAGTCTTGGGGGCGATCGCGCGAGTGCGGATGCCCATGTCGTTGCCAATTGGCGCTGTAGTAAGTTTTAGTCTCGCGGGAGCTGGGATCAATACGGTCGTTCGGGTTTTGTTCGTCATACTCGAACAACGCGGAATAGACCCAGTTACCCTCGGGGTCGTTATTAAACATACCGCGCATACGGTAGCGGAAGAAGTAGTAATACTTGCCGTAACACGCGCCCGGCACCTCCGCCTTGTAGGGGCCGGTCATACTACCGGGCATATCCGCCTTGTGAAACTGAATCTGGTTATTGGAGCACCAGAACTCAAGGTTCGGATCTTTAGGGGAAATGCGGCCCGAGGTATCAACCTGAGAAAACTGTGCAATCAAACCTTCGCCGTTGGCATAACCCGCGCGCCAGGTGACATTGCGACCGTCCAAATCAAAGGTAAAACCATAGGTGCGCGGCGGAATTCCAGTCACGGGTGTTTTTAGTGCAGGTGCCGGATGATCTACCAGTGGCAGTTGCGGCACCAGCTCAACGTCAGCCACCCACCACATATTATTCTGGCCATCACCGGCGGTCGATGCAGTACCGGTATCACCCACGTAAAAATAAAGGGGCTCGTCGTTGTAAGTCACCTGATACTGCACTTGGGTCACCAGCTCGCCGCAATCATCTTCAACAACTCTCGCGCGCTCAATGTAGTCGAAGACTCCTGTAACTCCACCGGCAGCAACTACATCTTCAGGGCTATCGACCAGCAGCGGCGGCCAGTTATCTTCGCACCCTTCAACACAAGTGCTTTCACCGGCAGGATCATTATCAAAGGTGTATAGCGTGTAACCCGGGAAGGCGGTATCCTCGCCTGCTTTAAGGTACGTCCCCAAGTCAGCATCAAACTGAACCCGAGCTACAGGCGCTTTTTCAGGCTCTACGACAACAGGGCCACCCGAAGCATCTGCGGCGTAGCAAGGCGAACTTTCAATACCCTGACCAGGCGTCACACTAATGCTGTGGATGCACTGACCGCTTGCAAATTGATCACCCTGCAACCGAACTTCCAGACTATAAGTGGTTTGTAGGTCCACATTGCCTGCAGAGATTTCATAACGATAATAAGCATCACCTCTGGTGGGCTGGTAGAGCACCTCCTGTCCGGCAAGATTAGGCGCACTGCCCTGTAAACCCACAATCGCAAAGCCTGGAGTACGACTGGCATCAGCAGAGTGGTAAATAAGCCCATCGGTAGTCATACCGAATTCGTAGCCTTCGCCCAGATCGGCCGCTGGGTCTATATCGGGCTCATCGGACCCGCTGCAAGACGGAGAGCTGGAGCTAGAAGAGCTAATCAAACTGGATGAAACACTCGATACAGAAGAACTTGAACTGCTGGGCTCGGACGAAGAGCTGCTGCTGGGAACAGCGCTTGAACTCGACACGCTTGAACTTGATGAGACACTGGAACTGGAAGACACCACCGAGCTGGATGAGCTGGAAATAACCCCAGTTTGCAAGAAATTGACAGCATCAATATTAAGCGCGGTATCTCCGCTGTTATAAACAAATTCCACCGTAGCCCCAGCCGGAACACTAAGAGAACGCTGCGCGGCCAAGTAATTACCTACCCAAGTGCCATTGGCATCAAAAGTTAAATCTCCAGCATCAGCGCCATTCACTTTGAGAGAAATTTTCCCCGAGTTTTCCGAAGCGTAAAAAACTTCTAATTGATCGGATGGAGCAACGTTTGTAAACCGTAAGCCTGCACCTTGTGTACTGATGTAGGCCACACCTTGGCCACCAGAGGCAGCGCCATCTTCATAGATCTGGGCAGCCCCTAACAGCTGTCCGGACTCGGCTTCGAACTCATTTTGTAAAGCGACCGCATCGGTGACGCTAGACGACGATGAATTGACCGTTGTACTGGAAGCGCTTGATGTAGCACTAGAGCTGCCAGCACCTCTTTGCTCTGCAACCACATTGTAAACGGGAGAAATAAATTGACCCGTCGCGTTATCTTGAATTTTCAACTGAATGTCATAAGCGCTGCCAGAATTGACCAAATTGCTAACGTCCCGCTCCCAGCGTCCATCGACACGTTCACCGGCGGCGCAGTTGTCATTGTTAATGCACAGGTAACTCCAGCTTCCCGACCAGCCTTGATCGTCAAAATATAAAGTGGCTTGGCCATCATTAACATCAATACCTTGGGCCGCCAATGCTGAAAAAGAAACGGTCGACAGAATCACACCCACTGCAAGGCTTAAACGATACACACGCTCAGGTGTTGCGATTTTAGGTCGTTCTGGAGTGGCGTGTTTCAGCCTCCGGCAAACACGATCGTAAGACATTGTGGAACCTCGTTATTATGTAATATTAATCAGTATCGCTTTCGAGCCTGTACCGCCAACTACTTAAACTCTCGCGAAACCTAATCGGTGCACTTTGCGCGAACAGTAATAGGAAAGTGCATATCTTCTATCATCAATGGGCTGATAATCGAGGTCAATTCGATCGCAGTTCGAGTGCTGGACAAGCAGTAAGCTCGAACTTAAGAAAAATGAACAACCCTATAATTGCCACATAACATATTGTTTTAATTGAAAAATATTGGCATCAAAAACATCCGTCAGGATTAGTTCGCGCAGGCGCACTAAATAACCATTCCACTTTTCGAGGGGATTTGGCGCGCATTGCATTTCTTATGCGGAGCTACGATTTGATGAGGTTATTGAAGCGGAAAAAACCTAGCGAGAATCGCAAGAAAATCAACACAAAAAGAAAACTAAAGGCGGGATTGGTGGTTACCGTATAGGCCCTTATTACAGGGCCTATCGGTTGATAGTTTTTTAAAATTTAAAGCGTTTTCACAAATGCCTGAACCGCCGACTGCTCAGAATCGCTGAGGGCATTGTAGGCATCGGTAACCGACTGAGCATCACCTCCGTGACGTCTGATAGCGTCGGCAACACTGGCAGAGGCACCATCGTGCATATACAGCATGTCGTGCCCATTGCGCTCTAACAAGTGAATATTCTGACCAATACCCCACAGAGGTGCAGTACGGAATTCGCCCTCCCCCAAATCCCACGTTTTCATGTCGGTATAAGGACGAATAGTCAGGTTGCGCAAATGCGTTGGTGCATCAGAGCGGGTTTTTTGCACCGGAGTATGGCAGCTGGCACAGCCAATTTCGGTAAACGCCACTTCACCTTGACTCACCGCTGGGTCACTGTAAGTGCCAGGGTCACGCGCAGGCACAGTTAACACCTCAACATAGGTGGTTAACAGCTCCAGCAAGCGGGGCGGCATTTCAGCCGGATCCACACCATGGTCAACAACCAGCGCCGATTTAACCTGATCGGCCACGGTAGGCTCTGAACCCTCCCAGTTAAAACCGGCTTCACGCCCTTCAATCGCTTCCAGCAGTTTCACGCCGTACACTGGTGGCGGTAAACGCATGCCTTTACCCGGTACGTTAACAGGCTCTGTACCTCGCCCATCACGGAAGTGACAGTTACCACAGGTGTCACGACCAATTTGTACATCCGGATCGTTAAACGTGCTAGAGCCTAGCTTGTTGGGATCCACACCGTGGAACAGATGATGCCCCAGGATAAAATCATCCACCATGTCTTCTTTGTGCAAGGTCACCATGGGCTGAGTGAAAATCGCATTGTGCTCTAGATCGATGTAAGCACCCGAGTCAGAGAACACTTGACTGGTACCGGCTTTACCGGCTGGGTTTAAGCGCGGATCACCGTACTTACCACACCAACCACAGCCCACTACATAGTGGGAGAAGTCATTGTAAGTTTGTGCTCCGGTGTTACCGGCAATAGCGGTTACTTCGAAGCTGATCACCTGACCGTAGCTGTAAGCCGAGTCAAAACCGGGATTTTGAGTCAGGGCAAAAAACTGCTGGCCATTTGGCCCACCGGCGGTGTTGCGCATTGATTCATTACGCAAAATACTACCGTTGATACCAAAACCTAAGTGCACATCACCGGGGCTGTCTTCGGCCCAGATAGTGTAGCGATCGAGGTTGCGTAAACGATCATTGTTGTGGTGCGCATCCAATACCGCAGCGGTAGTACCGTCTTGTGTAATGGGGTGACGAAAGCGCATCCAGTTAGAAGAGCCATCCACAAACGGCTCGTAGTTATGCGGATTAACACGCGCGCCCTTGGTGGTAAACAGACCGGTCCAGATCCATTGCGTTGCCGGATTATTGTTTAGCGCGTTAGCGTGCAGGTACCGGAAGAAATAGTTGTAATCACCAGTACAAGGGATGGTCGCTGTACCATCGGTTACCGCTACTTTCTTAAAGGTTAAGTCACCGTCGTCCGAGCAGTGCATCTCAAGCCCCGAATCACCGGCCTGTTTGACAATATATGGCCCCCAACGCCAAGTTAACTGGTCGCCGTCAATATCAAACGCAAAGCCGTGGCTAGTAGGTGCATGACCGATTTCAGGCGTGGCCAGCGCATACACAGGATTTGCCCGCGGTGGAGGTCCCACTTCACCGTCGGTGAGTGAATTGCTCGTCCAGTCGAGGTGGGCAAAGGGTGAGTCTGGATCGACATTATCACCCGGATCACCGTTGCCGCCGTCGTTACCGCTATCATTTCCGCCGTCGGCACCATTGGTAGTGTAGTCATAACGGGGGAACTGGTCAGCGCCCACACCAGGCACTTTCAACTGTGCGGTAAAGCTACCACCAGGCAAATTTGCGAAGGTGTGCTCGTAACGATCGCCGTTTTGGCTCGCGGTATAACAGTCGGCTTCCAGATCACGACACAAATAGTAAGTGCCGGAGTCGGGCCAACCTGGCTGCACGGTAAACCACAGAGTGCTGCCGCTAACGCCAAACGGCTCATCGCCGTTGCCTCCGTTATCTCCGGGATTGCCATCATCAGCGGCCGCCACTTGTACACTCACCTCATCGCGCACACCGGTCAGGGTATGATCGGCTTCGGCCAGTTCAACCGCGAGGGTATGTGTGCCCACAGCCAAACCATCGATCACCACGTCGTCGCTGCTGTATAACGGCCCCTGATCCTCACCATTAACAAAGTAGTGTACGTGACCATCGTTTTGCGCCAGCGGCCAGTTATTAACCACAAAGCCCAACGTAATGCTCTCACCCTCAGTAAAGCTGGCACCATTGGCCGGTGAGGTGATACCCACTGTGCCTTGTGGGGCTGGTTGATCACTCACCTGAACCTGCACGGAATCAGACGCCACAGCGCCGTCGTTATCCGTGGCCTCGACACGAAATTGCCAAGTACCCACTTGATCGGCGGTAATACTAAAACCGTAGGGCGCACCGTTTTTTTTTCTCACTAAGGTTTCAGACATACCTGGGGCGGTCGCGTACAAGGTAACGCTGGCGACACTGCCGTCGCTGTCCGAGGCCGTTGCCGTAAGGTTTACGGTGTCCCCTAAAGTTGTAGCAGCCGGTTGGTTCAACGTCACCGTGGGTGCCTGATTCTCGACAGGGTTTGCACTGCCCCCCTGAAGAGTAAAGTCCAGCAAATCAACATTCATAGCCGCATCGCCATTTTGGTAGCGCACTTCTACACTGGCACCTTGAGGCACCTGAACATCTACATCAACGGTGTTGTAGCTACCGACCCAAGAGCCGGTGCTGGTAAAGGGCACAACCATATCACTGCCGTTTACCCGCAAGGTGATACGCCCTGATACTTCTGACGCGTAAGTAATGCTCACGGTATCGGCCTGCGGCGCGCTATCAATGCGAAAGCCTGCGCCATTGCTGCTGATGTAAGCCACACCCTCGCCACCACTGGCCGCTGTATCCGGGTAAAGCTGCGCGCCGCCAAACACGGTGGCGGTTTCGGCCTCCAGTGTCAGGCTGGTGGGGTCACCACTGCTGCTGTTATCTTGCACCACGGTTTTGCTGGTGGTGGTCTCTGCTGTGGCGCCTTGATCGTCCACGGCCACGGCACGGAACTGGTAGTTGCCTGCCGTATTAACGACAACGTCGAAGGTGTGAATATTGCCAGAAACCTGATCAACCAATGTTTCGCTACCGCCTGGGGCAGTCATGTACAAGGTTACAGATTCTACGCTGCCATCACTGTCGTTAGCGTTCACAGCTACTGAAATAACGCCACCTTCGGTAACCAGGCCTGAGTTTGTGCTGGCCGAAATCGTTGGTGCAAAATTGGGCTCATCTACCGGGTCACCACTGCCCTTGGTAAAAGTCGCCTGATCCTGCACGGTGTACTGACCGCTTTCGTTATCCTGAACTTTAAATTCAATGGCGTAACTTTGACCCAAGGTGCCATTGAAGTTACGGGTAAACAAACCGTCGGCACGGGTCGCAGACAAACAGTAAGCGTCTAAACACAGATAAGCGAAATTGCCTTCCCAGTCCGGATTGTCCTGATGAAATACTTGCAAGGTGGAGTCGTCGATATAGCGAATTCCAAACTCGGCATTCGGCGCTGGATCCGGATCCTCACCGCCGTCAGCCAAGATATTTTTATAGATTATTGTTTCGTCAGTGCGGCCATCGTTATCGGTGGCCACTGCGCGCAAGGCGTAATTACCTGCCACTGACGTATTAACGGTGAAGGTATCCGCGGTACCTTGTGAGGTCCCGACCAGAACTTCGCTGCTGTTGGGCGCGGTAACATACAAACTGATGCTGGTTACCGAACCATCGGCGTCGCTGGCGCTTACGTCAACCGTAAAGCTCTCGCCGGCCACCACTTCTGAATTTTGCGCCACTAAGTTGACGCTAGGGCTTTGCGGATCAACGGAGCCCGGATCACCAAAATTAAGTTCACTGAACAGGTTGACCCCGGCACGAATAAAATCGGTGCCGCCGGTAGCGTTTTGCCAACGGTTTAAAATAGTGCTGTTGGCCTGAACCCGGCTATCGCCCCAGTAACCCTCTGGGCCATAGACGCCGTCGTTAGGATTCCAGCGTGGCTGCGCGTCCCAGTTGGCGTTGATATAAGTGATGGCGCGCAGAACATCTTTGCTGCCGCTTGAGTATTCCGCAATAAAATCAAAGTACGGCTGATACCACTCGTTCCACACTTGATCGGCAGTTTTGTTAACCTGGTTATTGCCAAAAGCCGCGTCGGTGGAATAGGTAAGCGCTCCGGTTTTATAGCGCTGTGGTGTGGATTCATTGATAAAGAGAGGCTTGTTGTGGGCAACAGCAAAGTCTGCCACCTTGCGCACTTCAGTCCAGTTACAATCCTGTGGCGCAAAATAGGAGATACCCACCCAGTCGACCACATCATCGCCGGGGTACCACTCATCGGGGTTAATAGGCACTGGACAGTAGGTGGCGGTTTGCCAAACCAAGGCGATACGATCGTCATAGCCTAACTGCTCAATACGATTATGCACATAAGCAAAAGTAGACTTTACCGCTGAGGGGTTGTGATTATTCCAGGGCCCATCAACCTCATAAGCCCACCGTAAGTACACGGGGCGGTTGTAGCCACCCAAAGTATTTAACAGCGTATCGATATTCGCGTTGTAATTACCGGCTGCAACCTGATCAATCACGCCGTTCATAGAGACTCCCACCACCAGCGCCCGATCTGGATAAGTGGCGGCCAGCTCGGCCACATTGTTACGTCCTGCACCGGCATCGGCGCTATTAGTCAAACCGTCCAGGGTTGCAATTCCCACATAATTAGTGACACCTGCGGGCTGAGTGCTTACCGATGAAACATACTCACCAATGCTTTCGATATCCTGCCCTACAGATAGCATGACTCCATCATCTGGAACCAAGGTACCACTGACCGCGTATGCCTGTGAGGCTGCAAATGTTGCAATACCCAACGTAAGGCTATGGCGACGAAACTCTTTCCAATAGCTACTCATGGCTTACCCTACCTTATTGTCTATTGTCGTTAATGAATGTCCGGCCGGAAAAAACCAGATTCGAAGCATAAAAACGCAATCCAAAATCAGGAGCAAGTTCTAGCTTAGGTAATAGTGGTGTGGAAAACGTACTGCACGAAAATAAAGCTTTTTTACTAGTTTTTATTGGTTAATAATTTAGTTCGTCCCACACAGAGGTAACATATTTTCTTTTGTATCCTTGGGGTTTGGGAGCTGACTGTTACTTTAAAAGCGAACGGTAACAGTTACACTTTAAGTAAAGTCCTTTACCTTCTTATAAATCTTAATAATCGTTAGGTGCCATTTTCTGTGCTGGACTGAGGTGAAGAGTTCGCGTCCCGATATTGACTGGGCGTCATACCCACATGCTTTCGAAACAAAGTAAAAAACGACGAGCGTGAACGAAAACCTACCGACTCGTAAATTTCTTGTACCGACGATTTCGCCCACTCTTCACTGATCAAACGCGTCTTGACTTCCTCCAGCCGATACTCGTTGATAAACTCAAAGAAATTTTTCCCAAACTCTCGATTGATAACCTGAGAAAGCTGACGCGGAGACAGAGACAACTCCTCCGCCAAACGCTCAATGTTTAAACGGGGGCGACAATACAGTTTATCCTCCTCCATACGCATGGCTATATAGCCCTGAACAGTTTGATCCTCGTCCGAAGAAGGCTCATCACTAGCGGCCATTTCCTTCTCGGGCGGTGCGGGAATCTGACGGGTGGCAGGCGCGTAAAAAAGACCCGCAAAAACAATAAAATATATTAATCCCAATTCCAGCACGCCGGGTAAATGAACCACTGTTTCCATCAACGACCAGGGAGCCCAAGGGTAGAAAAATGGCGGCAGAATTTCTAACGCCCAGACCAACAGAAACCCCCACACCATAAGCCTGAGCCACCCGTATTCCATCAACTCGACCGTGCAGAAACGATCTTTTAAACGCTCAGAGTAACGTTTGATATGGAAAAGCGTAGCGACTGCGTACCCAACAGAAGTAGCAAAACCCAGCACACACACCAGAACAAATTCACGCCAAAACATTACCCCAAGCACCGAATGCCATCCCAAAGGCTCAAAAGCCACAACAGCCAGCCCCGGTGCGAGAGGCCACATATAAGACCAGCGCCAGGGGTAAGACTCTGAGGTTAAAGCGCGCGTATAGTGATACAACAACGGCCCATGAACACTGTAAACCAGTGCCCAGAGCGCA
Organism: Gilvimarinus xylanilyticus; assembly: GCF_024195295.1. Lineage (GTDB taxonomy): Bacteria > Pseudomonadota > Gammaproteobacteria > Pseudomonadales > Cellvibrionaceae > Gilvimarinus > Gilvimarinus xylanilyticus. Next base: position 54,339 of record NZ_JAMFTH010000004.1, read on the forward strand.
TAACCGCGATCTCCCCAGATAGGATGTAGGACTCTGAACAGTGCGGGGTTATAAGTTAAAAGAAATACCAGCTGCCCTACCGCGAGCGAAACCAAAAATGCAGACAATAATCGCTGACTGAGCGGCCTCGGGGGCCTAACCAGCATCAACACCCCAAACACCAGACACTGGAACATCAACATGATCAAGATCAGGTCATAGGCATTAAACTGGGGTTGGCTGAGCCATTCGTAAAATAGGTGCATCACGGTACCTTGAAGTCGTTTTTGCCCCGGTATGTTTATCGTTATTGTTGAATTCCGTGCTCTACCCAAGCTTCAACTTGTCTAAAGCCATGATATACGTTAAAGTTAACGTTAACAAGCATCTGCGATGCTGGGATAAGAACTCACTCAGAGAATTTCATTAATCAATAGACAATGGGTGCCCTGAAGCACAAAGAGTTCTTTTATAGCTTCATATAGACTGCTTGAAGATAAGAAATTTACAACCCAAAACCATATAAATCAACGACTTGAATGATGCACCTGAAGGATTGATAACTGTTTCCACAGGGTCAGGGGTATAAGTACGACATACCTGAAATCGTCACATCATGTTTTACAAAAACATGATTTTGTATTTCGGAGCATCAATCAAACGAAAAATTTTAAGGGTTAGCACGGAGAGAAATAGCTTATTTTGATTACCGAAATCCGGCTAAATAAGGCGCTTTAAATTGTCGAACATCGTCAGATTGCACGCGATTCCACTGCAGCCCCGACCAGTACTGACCCCCTAATAACAAACGAATACAACGAGACACACTATGTACTTTCTTGGTTTAGATATCGGCAGTTCCTCGGTTAAATTGTCCGTTATTGATGGCGACAGCGGTAAGCGGGTGGCCAACGCCACCTACCCTCCGCAAGAAATGACTATCAATGCCCCTGAATCAGGCTGGGCCGAGCAAGCACCGGAAGACTGGTGGGACGCCGTAAAAAAAGGCTGTGAGCAGCTTTGGCAAATTAAGCCGGAAGCCAGAGATAACATCGACGCCATCGGGATTTCCTACCAAATGCACGGCTTGGTTGCCGTGGACAAGGACGGCAAAGTGCTGCGTCCGTCCATCATCTGGTGCGACAGCCGCGCGGTGGCCACCGGCGAACAGGCCTTTTCCGAACTGGGCAAGGACTGGTGCATGGAGCATTTGCTGAACGCCCCCGGCAACTTCACCGCAGCCAAGCTGCGCTGGGTCCAGGAGAACGAGCCCGAGCTCTACAGCCGTATTCACAAGATTCTGCTACCCGGTGATTACATTGCCCTCAAGCTAACCGGTGAATGCACCACTACCGCCTCCGGTTTATCCGAAGGGGTATTTTGGGATTTTTCGGAAAATCAGGTTGCGGATAAGCTGCTAAAACATTGGCACATTGACCCCGTTTTATTGCCCAGACAGGTGCTTAACTTAGGTGTACAGGGTGAGGTGAATGAAATCGCCGCCCGCGAGCTCGGCATCAACGCCGGTGCCAAGTTGGCCTTCCGCGCAGGCGATCAAGTTGCCAACGCAATGAGTCTTAATGTACTAGAGCCCGGCGACGTCGCTACTACCGCTGGCACCTCTGGGGTCGTTTACGCCGTGACCGACAAAAACATCGCCGACCCAGATCAGCGAATCAATACTTTTTTACACGTGAATAAAGGCGATGCCGAGGCACATCGCGGCCTACTAGCGTGTATTAACGGTGCAGGGCGAATGAACAGTTGGCTGCGAGGCGTGCTGAGCACAGGCGGCGATCTTTCTTACCCCACATTAAATGAGCTAGGTGAGTCCGTAGACCCGGGCAGTGATGGATTAAACGTATTCCCTTTTGGTAACGGCGCCGAGCGCATCATGCGCAACAAGTTATTGTCTGCACAATTGGACGGTCTGGATTTGAACCGCCACGGGGTTAACCACATCGCCCGCGCTACGCAAGAGGGTGTGGCCTACGCAATGAATCTAGGCTTTGACTTGATCAAAGATTTGGGCGCCGAAACCCGGATCGTTCGCGCCGGCCACAGCAATATGTTTTTAAGCCCGGTTTTCACTAGCGCGTTCGTCAACCTGATCGGCGCACCACTGGAGTTGTACCAGACCGACAGCGCCGACGGTGTCGCCCGCGCCGCAGCCTGGGGCTGCGATTTCTACACCAGCCGTGACGATGTGTTCCGCACCTTAACGTGCAAAGCCGTACTCGAACCGCAAGCCCAACTACAAAACCAATATCAAGATCTGTACGGCCAATGGCGCACGGCGGTCGAGCAGCGTTTAATACAAAACCACTGATTCACAACAACACGGGCCACCCCAGGGCAAGGCCCAATCTATTAACCACAGAGCCAAAAGGTTTTTTATGAGCATTACATTAGGTGATAAAGAGTATTTCCCCGGAGTCGAAAAAATTCAGTACGAGGGTGCCGAGTCCGATAATCCACTCGCCTTTAAATGGTACGACGAAAATAAAGTCGTCGCGGGAAAAACCATGAAGGAACACTTCAAGTTTGCGGTCTCCTACTGGCACACCTTCTGCGGCGCCGGTCACGACCCTTTCGGTCCAGGGCCCTTCATATTTCCATGGAACGAAGGTAAAGATGCCGACACCCGCGCGCGCATGAAGCTGGACGCAGCTTTTGAATTTTTCACCAAATTAGGCACTCCCTACTACTGCTTCCACGATGTAGATGTGATTGAGGAAGGCAACTCCCGCAGCGAGACCAGCGCACGCTTAGCCAAATGGGTAGGCTGGGCCAAAGAGAAACAAAAAGAGTCTGGCGTTAAGCTTTTATGGGGTACATCAAACTTGTTCAGCAACCCACGCTTTATGAACGGTGCCTCCACCAACCCAGACTTTAACGTGGTTGCCTACGCTGGTGCACAACTTAAAGACGCTATGGATGCCACCATCGAACTCGGCGGTGAAAACTACGTGTTCTGGGGCGGCAGAGAAGGTTACATGAGCCTGCTGAATAGCGATGTAAAGCGCGAACAGGAGCACCTAGCTCGTTTTCTAACGATCGCACGTGATTACGGACGCGCCAATGGTTTTACAGGTAACTTCCTGATTGAGCCCAAACCAATGGAGCCGACCAAACACCAGTACGATTTCGACAGCGAAACCGTTATAGGCTTCTTACGTCATCACGGCCTCGATAAAGACTTTAAGCTGAACATTGAAACCAACCACGCCACGCTGGCACAACATACCATGGACCACGAAATGCAAGTCGCCGCCAACGCCGGCATGCTGGGCTCCATCGATGCAAACCGCGGTGATTACCAGAACTCGTGGGACACGGATCAGTTCCCCTACAACATCAACGAAACCGTTGAGATGATGCTGGTGCTGCTGCGCCACGGCGGCTTCCAAGGCGGCGGTGTAAACTTCGATGCGAAACGTCGTCGCAACTCCACAGACATGAACGACACCTTCCACGGACACATCGGCGGTATGGACGTATTCGCCCGCTCACTGCTGATTGCAGATGACCTGATCCAAAAGTCTCCGCTTGAGAAAATGCGGGCCGAGCGTTACGCCTCATTCGATAATGGTAACGGCGCCGATTTTGAACAGGGAAAACTAACTTTGGAGCAACTGGCTGACATTGGCAACAGTGTAGGTGAGCCTAATCAGACCAGTGGACAGCAAGAGCTGTATGAAAACATCATTAATCGTTATGTACGCTAAGCGGCTCTCGCGATAAGGCAACCACACCAAAGCGGTCTTTGCCGCGTAAAGACCGCTTTCGACACTAATCATCGCTTTGGCAAAAGCTAAGCCTCCTTCCTCGCCGCCATATGGGACTGCTGGCAAAATTAGCTCTCAAGCTGATCAGAAATCACTCAACCCGCAGAAAAGCGTTAAAATACGATCTCAAAATGGCCAAACTATGGTACCAACTGCTGGCCAAACTATGGGTACCCGCACATTCAGGTAGCGGCTTTTTTTATTGCCCATAGCTCAGTTGGTTAGAGCATCCGACTCACCTCTCTATAAAACCCTGGGGCAGGTCCACTGCTCCTCTCTGCGCGGGCCCACCATACGAAAAGCCGCTATCTTTTTGGGTAGCGGCTTTTTTATTGTCCGCCGCGAAGCACCCTCTACGCCCGCTCCCCTAGCCCCTAGCCCCTAGGCTCACCGGAACCGTTACCAATTGCCTCTGTCCAAGTCACGCAATAAAGATAACGGAAACACTATGGACGGCGTTCGAGCCACGGACATTGACGACGGAATTTTCGATGTTGCCCCCGCGCCTGGGCGACACTTTCGTGTCTGGACGGTGGTGTTAGCCATATCGATTTTAGCACACTTGCTTCTCGGCTGGCTGTGGAGTTTGTATGAACTTAAGCCAATACCCGAAACAAATACCGTTACGCTGAAAGTAAAAATGAAGCGGATGGAAGTTTCTGCCCCGGTTAGAGTGTCCGATAATCCCGCTACAACACCAAGCGTTATACAGCATACAGAACAGGATGCCCCTAAATCGCCAGTTAAAGCTCGCCAGACACAGACAGCCCCATCAGAACCCAACCCGGTTCGCACGACCATAAAACCTGCTCAAGCTGAACCGATAAACACCCAGCATCCAATCTCCACCTCCCCGTCTCCAGCGTCAAACCCCAGCACTCAGAGCGTATTTGACCCTCGTTTACAAGCAAAACTTAATCGGGCCGGCGGCGCTGCTCGCGCCGCGCCTTCGGCAACATTCTATACAGATATCAGTGGCAGCACACGGCTGGAGCTGGGCGAAGGCAAGTGTTTGCGCTCAAAGGTAGAAGATAAACGGGGCTTTACCACCAACTGGTATTTAACCGGCTGTAATCAGCAACAGAGCGAAGGCGATAAAATTATTCAGGCTCTGGAGCGTCGCCTCAAACGTTAAGCGTTTGCACCTGCCGGGCGACAATCGCTTTCGCACTTTCCATAGCCGCCGGGCTCAGGCTTGTTTGCTGGCTGCCCAGGCGCCGCAACAAGGGCGTGCGCCCGACCAGTAAAAAGGTTACCTGCCCCACCAGCATATGGGTTTGCAGTATCACCTCGCGGGAGTGGGGTGAGGCATCACAGATTTTCGCCACCAATACACATAAAAAATTCTGCACACGGGAGAAGGCGTTTTCATACAGCGCTTCGAAGGCCTGGGTGGGCGACACCTGTTCGCGCAGAACCAGCATTAACCATTTTTCGGCCTCGGCATCGGTGGCAAACACATCAATCATACGGTGCAGTGTTTGGGTCAGCATATCGCGCGCTTGGCTTGCGCTCAGTGGCTGCGGATCGGGCATTTGCGCGTAGGATAATTTTTCCAGGATGCGGCGGCTTATTTGCCCGACAATGGCAAGGTACAAGCCCTGCTTGTTACCAAAGTAATAAGCAATAGAACCGATGTTCGCGCCCGCTTTATCTGCAATCATGCGCGTAGTGGTGGCTTTAAAACCCAGCTCGCCGAACAGGGCAATACCCGCTTCCAACAATTTGGCTTCGGTGGTTTCACGCTCAGTCATTGGGGGTACCCTGCGCAACCTGATCGCCGACCTTGTCTACCGATATTTTAAAGGCGTAGCTGTATAACACCGGCACCACCAACAGCGACATCACCGTCCCCACCGCCAAACCAAAAGCCATAGCGCTGGCCATGCCGTAAAACAGTGGGTCGCGACTGAAGATAAGCGGCAAAAAACCCAGAACGGTCGTCACCGTAGACATAATAATGGGCCGCAGCCGTCTGACTGAGGCGCTCACTATCGCTTCGGCGGCGAGCAGGTCGGGATCTTTGCGGTCGATATCAATGCGGTCAATTAACACAATGGCATTGTTGATAATAATACCCGCTAGACTGTATAGCCCCAGGAGCACCATAAAACCAAAGTCGGCTCGCATCACCAGCAGCCCTACGGCTACGCCGACAATAACCAAAGGAATTGTGACGACAATCAGCAGCGGACGCTTGAAGGAGTTAAACTGTGCCACCAGTAAAATAAAGATTAACCCAATGCAGATGGGCAGGTTTTCCTGCAAGGCGGCCTGCCCCTCGGCCGACATTTTGACCACGCCGTCATACTCAATCCAGTGACCGGGCGGCAGCGTTTTCTCTAACTCGTTAAACGCCTCGGCCACTTTAGGCTGCATTTGTTCGGCGGTTAGCTGCGTACTGCGCGCCTGAACGGTAATGGTACGCACCAGGTTTTCGCGGTCTATACGACCGTAACCACTGGTCATTTTTATTTCCGCTACCTGATTGAGCGGCACCCCACGACCATCGGATTCCAGTGGGTACACGGTAAGAGATTTTAAACGCTCCAGGCTGCTGCGCTCCTCGTCATCGTTTCGCAGCATGATGGGGATCAACTTATCGCCCTCGCGAAATCGCGACAGCTGGTATCCGTCTATGGCGCCTTCCAAGGATTGAGCGATGTCTTCCGAGGTGACATCTGCCGCGCGAGCCTGGGCTTGGTTTACGTCGACATCCAACGCCGAAACCCGGGCCTCCCAGCTGTGTTTAATATCCTGCGCACCGGGTTGGCGTGCGAGTATGGCCTCGGCATCGCGGGCGGCATTAAACAAGACTTCGCGATCCGGGCCTTTAATTTGCACTTCCAGCAAATTACTGTCTGAAGGCCCCAAAAACATCTTAACCACCTGGGCGCGAATTTCGGGATGGCGCTGACTCATATACTGACGCAAACGCTGAATGACGGCATCGACCTGATCGCGCTGTTGAACATTTACCACCAAAAAACCCTTGTTTACCGCTGGATCAATCGGGGTTAACGACAACACAAAACGCGGCCCGCCAAAACCGGCATAGGCAGCCACGCTGGCAACGCCTTCGCGCAGCGAATCAGAGTCGAGAATTTCCCGGCTTAATTGCTGCACCGATTCATCGGCTAAGGTCGGGGAAATATCCACCGGAAAATCGATATACACCAATACTTGGTTGCGATCCGAATCGGGGAAAAATTTTTGCGGCACCATTTGCATAAGTGCCACCCCAACCACCAGTAGCCCCGCCATGCTGAGTAAAAAAATAACTCTGTGGGTCAGGGCGCGACGGATCAAGCCGTCGTAACGACTGCTCATAAAACGAAACAGTCGGTCCGATAGAGACAGCTTGGTATTGCTCTGCGCCTGCGCGGGCAAGGTTAAAAACCGATGGCACAGCACCGGGGTTACCGTGAGCGATAAAAACCACGAGGTACTCAGAGTAATAGCGATGACGATGGAAATAGAGCGCGTGTATTCCCCGGCTACATGGTTCGCGAGCATAAGCGGCAAAAACACTAAAATGGTAGTAAGCGTCGAAGACAGTAGTGGCAGCGCCAACTCGGCACCGGTGGTGCGCAAGGCTTCATCCCGCGAGTCGCCGCTCTCCAGTCGGGTTTTAAAATCTTCGGCCACCACAATGGCATTGTCCACCAACAAACCCAGCGAAATAACCAGCGTCGCCAGGCTCATGCGCTGCAGCGACATGTCCATAAAGCCCATAATCGCCAGGGTAACCAGCATAACCGCCGGGATTAATGAGCCCACAATAACCCCGGTGCGCCCCCCCAAAAATAGAATGACCACTGCCAACACAATGGCCAGGGTTTGCAGCACACTGGAGGTTACACCGTAGACGGCGTTGGCTACCTGCTCGGACTGAAAGGTCATAATCTCCAGCTGGTAGCCGGCGGGTAAGCTTTGCTGCAGCTGCTCGATTTTTGCTTTGACCTGATGGCCATAGTCGAGCACGCTGCGCCCATCCAGCATAGAAATCGCCAAGACTATCGCCCGCCTGCCATTAAAATAGGCGGTTTGGCTGACAGGCTCTTGGTAGCCGCGCTCGATATCGCCCAAATCTCCCAGGCGTATGGAACCGCCGGTACCGGGCAGTTTAATCTCGGCGTTGGCCAAATCATCCAAACTGTCATAGGCCCCGCTTACCTGTACGGCAAAACGCTGGGGGCCGGCCTCCATCTCTGCCGCGGGCGGCAAAATATTGCGCTGCTGTAACTGCGAGGTTAACTGTCCCGGCGACAGGCCCAGCTCTGCCAGACGCGCCTCGGGTAAATTAATATAAATCCGCTCGGCCTGGACGCCTAACAGCTCGACCCGCTTACTGCCCTCCAAGGAATACAACTCAGCGCGAATATGCTCGGCCATTTCCAACTGCTCGGCGTGGCTGTAGACATCGGATGACAGCGCCGCTGTAACCACGGCCACATCGCCAAAGTCGTCGTTAAACACCGTTTTTTGCGTACCCTCGGGCAGGGATGTATAGGCGGTGGAAATTTTTTGCCGCACCTCGTCCCAAATTTGGTCCAGATCAAAAAATTCGTCGCGAATTTCGATATGAATTAACGAGCGTCCGCGCATGGAAGTGGAACGGATAGACTCCACCTGCCCCACTTCGCGAATGCTCGCCTCAAGGGGTTTGGTAATTTTCTCTTCGACCTGCTCTGCCGAGAGGCCAGGAAAGGCGGTACTAGCCAAAGCCTCGCGAATGATAATTTTGGGGTCTTCGCGCGCCGGCAAGGTGAAGTAGTTGCTGAGGCCAAACAGCACGGAAAGCACCAGGCACAGCAACAGGACCGGGCGATAGCGATAGGCGAGCTGGGAAATATTCATTAATTAAAACGCTCCGGTCCCTGGCCCAGAATCGCCACTGTTTGCCCCGGCGCAACAAACTCGGCGCCGCGCGCCACAATCTTATCCCCGGGCATCAGAGAGCCGCGCACCTCGGCCAGTTTTACTCGCGGCTCAATCAGCTCTATATCCACCCGCTCGAGAGTATTGTCGGGGTTTATGCGCAGCACATACACACTTTCGTTATCACCGTGTACCAATGCGGTTAAAGGAACCAGCAGCGTTCCCTGGTGAGCAGCAGCGCTGCGAGCGGGAGACAGCAGAACCTGAGCGGTCATGCCCGAGCGCAGCTCGTTACTGGCGCCCTCTACCGCCAATACCAAGGGGTAATTGTTGGATGATTCGGGACGGGTGCCAATGTGCTCAATGATCGCGGTGCGACGCTCGTTATCCAGCGCGGGGATCACCACTTGCTGCTCGCTGCCGCGCTCCAGCTTGCTGACCATGGCCTCGGGCACGTGGGTGTAGACTTCAAAACCGCCGCGCTCGGAAATGGCCTCGAGCACAGGCTCGTTGGGGCTGATGCGCTGGGCCGGTTCGGCCAACCGATCGCTGATAGAGCCCGCAAAGGGGGCGCGTAGCTGAGTCAAAGCCACATCGCGCTCGGCAATGCTGACCGATGCCTGGGCAGAACTGAGCCGCGATTGCGCGGTATCCAGAGCGGCGCGAGCGGCATCCAAATTCGCCTTGCTGACAAACCCTTTTCCCTGTAATTCTTGCAGCCGGTCAAAGTCCAGCTGCTTTTCCGTCAGCGCAGCTTGCGCTTCGGTGGCCGACGCCTGGGCCTGATTGAGCACCAGCTGATAGCGCTCGGCGTTCAAGCTGGCCAGTACCTGCCCCTGCTCGACCGCGTCGCCGACATCGACGTGGATGGCCGATATTTCACCGCCCACTTCAAAACTGAGCACGGTGCGCTCTACCGCGCGTAAACGGCCGCTAAGACTTACCTGACTGGCGCCATTGGCCGCTTTAACCTGGGCGGCATCTACCAGGCGAGGTTGCGGCGGCTCGGCTGAGGACGGTTTGTCATTACAACCCGATATAAGTGCTGCACCCAGGACGAGCACCCCTAGCCGGGACCACTGTTTAAATGACGGCTTCACTCCCACCTCCGGGATTATTTGCGGATAGGATTTAATCAAACGATTAACATATAATCATTTGATTAAATTTGCAATCACTGGGAGTCCTCATCGCGGCGTTTTTGCGCGTCTTCCTGCAACACGCGGCGCAACTCGTCCAGATTTTTGCGAATCGCGCGGCCGTAGCTTTTGTCATCGCCCCACACCCGCGCCAGTTTACGCAGTGAATTTTCATCGTGGGTTTCAAACAACTGCCCGGCCCGCTCGGCAGCCTCGGTGCTCAAACCCAGCTCTTTTAAGGCATCCACCCCGAGCTTTAGGGCCGAATGGAAGGTCTCGCGACGCAAACCAGTCACATTGGCCGCAATCAGCTTATAAGCGTGGCTGCGATCGATGGCACGTACTAAAATTTTTAAATGCGGAAAGCTGCGCTGGGCGGTATCCACAATACGCATAGCGCGCTCGGGCTCATCCACCGCGACGATAAGTAAAGTGGCCTGATCACCGCCCGCGGCGCGCAGTAAATCTTTGCGCGAGGCATCGCCGTAATAGACCTGCGACCCGAAACGACGCACCAGCTCCACTTGCCCCGGACTGTGATCGAGAATGGTCAGCTGGTAACCCTGAGCCGACAACAACCGGCCGATAATCTGACCAAAGCGTCCGTAGCCCGCAATAATCACATGCTCACTGGGCGGAATACTCTCATCGGCAAAACTGGCCGTGCTTTTCTTGCGCCCAGTGCGCGAAAAGAGTGTTTCGTACGCAGCGAGTAGTAACGGCGTTAACAGCATAGACAGCGCCACCACCAGAATCACCAAATCGCCCACCTCAGGGCTAAACACCTGATTGGCGTTGGCCGCCGCGACAATCACAAAGGCAAACTCGCCCCCCTGCGCCAAAGCTAAGCTAAACAGTAACCCGCGCCACTTGCCCATTTTAAAAATCGCCGCCAACAGCATAAGCACCAGCAGCTTCGCCGCCACCAGGCCCACCACGGACAAACCCATAACCACCGGTTTATCCAGCAGCAAGTCGAAATCAATGCCCGCGCCCACGGTGATAAAAAATAGCCCCAACAACAAACCTTTAAAGGGCTCTATATCCGCTTCAATTTCATGGCGATATTCACAATCGGCCAAAACCACCCCGGCAATAAAAGCCCCCAGGGCGGGCGACAGACCAATGGACTGCATGAGCACCGTAATGGCCACCACAATAAACAGTGCAAAAGCGGTAAATATTTCTCGCGTGTCGGTTTCGGCAATTTTGCGAAAGATAGGCGCCGCTAAGAAGCGCCCCGCCAGAATCACTGCGGCAATAGTGGTCAGGCTGATAAACACTTGCACACTGGCAGGCAAGCTCTCGATTAGGCTGTGGCTTTCCATGGGCGAATCGCTGCTAGCGACATTCGACAGCAAAGGCAATAGCGCCAAGATGGGAATAATGGCGATATCCTGAAACAGCAATACCGAAAACGTATTGTTGCCCGCCGGCGTGTTCAACAAACCGCGCTCTTGCAGCGATTGCAGCACAATGGCGGTGGAAGATAACGCCAAAGCCAGACCAATCGCCAGCGCGCTGCGCCAGTCAAGATCGCTTACCGCCATAACCAGCAAGGTGATTAGCCCGGCACTCAGCACCACTTGCAAGCCGCCCAACCCGAGAATCGGGCGGCGCATATCCCACAGGCGGCTGGGCTGCAACTCCAGGCCAATCAGAAACAGCATCATCACCACGCCAAACTCGGCGACATGCATGACATCCGTCTGATCTCCTACCAGCGACAGAGCGTAGGGACCGATTAAAACCCCGGCCAACAAATACCCCAGCACCGCGCCCAGGCCCGCGCGCTTAGCCAAGGGCACCGCGATAATAGCGGCGCACAAATAAATTAGGGCATTAATCATTGCCATCACTCCGTTCTATACTGTTAGGGCCTGTTAACACTAATTAAATGCGCCTGCTGGAAGCCAGTTTTGTTTCCAGCTAGGCGCCGTGAGCGAAGTTTGGTTATTCCAAATAAGCGATCGGCAACAACGCTGGGAACAAAACTGGCTCCAGCCCTTCGGGTTGCGGCTAAAAATCCGCCACCCTGCGTCGCCTGCATGGACGCAGGTGAGGCGCGAGAGCAGGATGCGGTAAGCTTTGCTCGTCGTTCATTTGGAATAACCAAACCACTCTCCTCGCGCCTTGATTGGCAAATTTTTAGTCGCAACAGGCTGCATTTAATTAGTGTTAACAGGCCCTAACACATTCCCAAAGGAGGTTTATTCTCCCTATGATCACTATAACCGACATTCGCGTTACCGCCGTTGCCGCACCACCTACAGGCTTTGGTGGTGACCCCCGAAATATCGCCCAAGGCGGCCCGACTTATGCCAACGTCTATTTACAGGTGTTTACCTCCGACCCCGACCTAGTGGGCAGCAGCATTATTTTCACCAACGGTCGCGGCTTAAAAGAGCAGTGCCAGTTAACCGAACAACTGGCGCGCCATTTTTTGCTTGACCCGACCTTAGATGTGAGCCAGCTGCACCAAGATTTTAACTTTGCCACCATCGTCCAAAAAATGCTGCAGGACCCCGACTACGCCTGGCTGGGCAGCGTGGGCATGTCGCGCATGGCGATTGGCGCGGTGATTAACGCGCTCTGGGACCTGTTCAGCCGTCAGCAGCAACTGCCAGCCTGGCACGCATTACTGAACCTGGGGCCCGAGCAACTGGTGGCGTTAATCGACTTTGAGCCCATTGCCGATGTGCTCTCACCCGACGAAGCACTCGCCATGCTGCAAGAGGCACAAACCGGCTTAGCCGAGCGCTGCGACGACATCTACGCCCAGGGCTTACTGGCCTACAATACCGCCGGCTGGAGCGGCATTGCCATTGATACCCTGTGCGAGCAAGTTCAATCTTTGTGCGAACGCGGCTGGCCTATGGTTAAGGTCAAGGTCGGTGCCGGTTTCGCCCAAGCTCGCCTGCAAGCTGTGGATGAGCGCCAGTGGCTAACCCGCGCCCAGCTCGATGCTCTGGCCGAGCGCAGCGCCGCCGAGGACATTGAACGGCTTAACGCAGTCTTTAGCACTATTGAGCAAAACGATAGGCGCGCAAGCAAAATGACCGTGGCGGTAGACAGCAACCAAATATTCGATCCTCAAAGTGCTATCGTATTTATCCGCCATCTGGCCCGCGGGCTTTACGCCATTAATCCCACCTACCAGATACAGTGGTTTGAAGAGCCCACCAATCCCCATTCGGCGCTCGGCCACATTCAAATCGAGCAGGCCTTACAGCGGGACTTTGACGACCTAAACCCGCCCTTAAGAGCGCCGGTATCCACGGGCGAACAGGCCAGCTGCCCCAGTGTGTTTAAAGATCTACTCTTTGCCTACACCGACCCTGCCCAGGGCAGCGCCTCATTACCCGTTCTGCAAATGGACTACTGCCGGGTGGCGGGTATTGCCGACAACCTGGCGATTTTGCTGCTGGCGCAAAAGGCACGAAACAATGGCCACCGGGTTCGTATCTGTCCTCACGCTGGCGGCATTGGCCTGTGCGAGGGCGTACGCCATGTGCAGGCAATCAAGCAGGCGCTGTTTGGCAAAGACAATGGCAACGGGCAACTAGACATTCTCGAGTTTGTCGAAGAACCCACCCGCAGCGTGCACGAAGGGATTTTTACCCAGCCGGCGCAGGTGGTTAACGGCCACTACCAAATGTGCACGGCCCCGGGGGTGGGCGTTGACTACACCGAAGCGGGCCTTGCGCAATACCAGCTTCCCGGCGGCAGCGCCTGGCAGAGCGAATCGCTGCAACCGCTGGCGCGGCAGATTAGCCCTTAACCCGCCGCCTGATAGGGCTTAGCCCCATCAGGCATAACTGTCACCTTACTTTTGCTCGCTCGCCTCACCGTCGTTCGCGGCACTGGCCTGGGCGTCCGGCATCTCTTGCACCGCAATGCGGGCGGCCGGCGCCGAGCCGTCTTTGTCTTCGCCAAAGTAGAGCGTTTGATGGGGAAACGGTATTTCAATATTGCGCTCATCAAACGCGTATTTCATGCGGCGGTTAAACTCTCGCCCCACCTGCCACTGCTTTATCGGCTTAGTCATAATGCGCGCTTTAATCACAATTGCACTATCGGCAAACTGATCAACCCCTAGAATTTCTATGGGCTCAATAATCAGATCTTTGTATTCATCCTCTTCCTGCATTTCAGCGCCAATCTCCTTGAGCACCTCAATCACTTCATCCGGACTTTCGCGGTAGGCCACGCCGACATTAAACATGTAATAGCTGAACTCTTTGGTGTAGTTCTCTACCACTTTAATTTCGCCGCAGGGCACGGTGTATACCCGCCCATCCAGATCGCGCAGCTGCACTTTGCGCAGGGTAATTTTTTCCACAATACCTGTCTTACCCCCGACGCCTGCAACATCGCCAACCTGTATCAGGTCTTCGAAAATCAGAATAAAGCCGTTTAGCACATCTTTAATCAACGCCTGAGCCCCGAAACCCACGGCAATACCCACCACCCCGGCACTGGCAAGCAGCGGCGTGACATCTACCCCCAGCTCGGAAATCAGGGTGATACCAAAGATCACCACCAAGGTGCCGTAAAGGATATTGCGAACAATCGGTAAAAGCGTATTAATGCGGGCACTGCCGCGGCTGGACAACCGATAAAAGTAGCGTTCAGCGGCGGTGACAACCACCTCAAACACCACCATGGTGACAATCAGGCCAATGGTGAAACTCAGTAAGCGGGTAGACCAGCCGGTTATTCCCTCGACAATTTTTGTGTTGGAGCTATCGCCCCACCACACCACCACCAGGGCCAAACAGGCGAACAGCACTGTGAGCAGAATAAGGGAGAAGTTACTTAAGCGGTGATACAGCTTAATACGCTTGATATTGCCCGGCAGGCGGGTGCGCTGGCGCAGCTTGCCGTACAGCTTCCGATTACCCACGCGAATTAAAATAATAATGACAAAGGCGATAACGCCGACCACTGCCGAGGCGAGCGCATGAGCCGACCAACTGCTGGTAAAGCCGAAGCTTGCGAGAAATTTTTCTACCACGCTCTGCCACGACTCGGTCACCGCCGAGACGTTTATCACTTCATTGACATCCACGCCGACCGATTCCGACTGGCCACTGCTAGAGGCCTGCTCGCTGGCGCGGCTGGACGCACTACTGGCACTGCTTGAGGAAGACTCTTGGGTAAACTGCTCGGCAATGGCCTGAATCTGAGCCTCAACACTTTGATTAGCCGCTAGCCCCAAAAGTAATACTAAAATCATGAGGAATCTTGGTAGGGGGTTGGCGCCACACCCGGGCAAGTCCATAATCGAATACCTCTTTGCTCCATACATACAAAAACAGCGGCCCGGTTTGGGCCGCTGTTCGCGGTCAGTCTAGCAAAACCTTAGCAATCTTCGCCAGACACTGCTTCGCTGACATTAATTGACGGCATCTTCGACTTCATCAGCCGCATCATCCATAGCATCGCCTGTTTCTTCTGCGGCGTTATCGAGGTTTTCACCCATTTCTTCTGCAGGGCCATCATTGGTGTCACAGGCGGCCAGTGGCAGGGCGAACATCATCATCAGCATCAAACGTTTGAACATTGTCATTTTCAAGCTCCTTTTACTTTCGTAGGTATCGTTATTGCGAGAGGGTGAAAGCCCTCGAGCGTTACATCTGGATACAAGCTTAAAGCGTGCCAACTTTTAAATATCCTTAAAAACGGCGATAAAACAACGAATTCGCCGTATTCTTAAGGCTTTACACCTGCCGTAAGCCACGATGGGTAACGGCCTAGCTGCACGACACATGCAAGAATTACAAAAACAAGGCTAAATTGACTTTAAATCCTGCAGAGATACGGGTTTAAGGAAACTACCGTCGATACCCGAAGCCTCCGCCCTATCTTGAGCGACGGCTTCCCCGCTGAGAACAATCACTCGAGAATCTGGCGCCACATTCTTAATGCGGCCCGCCAACTCGTAACCGGTGGTGTCCGGCAGGTTCAGATCCATTAAGACAACTTCGGGACGTAAGGACTGAAGCTGAGACATAGCCTCCTGACCATTTAAAGCCTGTGCGACACGCCAGCCCAACAACTCCAGCAAGCTGGACGTCGCCTTTAGCGCATCGGGGTCATCCTCAATCAGCAAGACACTAGCGCCCATCGCCTGAGCGTCGTCATCGGCCTCGGCAGCGGGAAGATAATGCGCTAAAGTGGTGTACAGCTGATGCTGATCAACTGGCTTACTTAAATAAGCGGTAAAACCCGACTCCAGACAGCGATCCATATCACCTTTCATGTGCGCGGCGGTCAGGGCAATTAAGGGTTGTTCCAGCCCAGTCTGACGCAGCTTTTGCGCCGCCTCGTGGCCACCCATCACCGGCATATGAATATCCATCAGAATAATGTCGAACGGGGCATTCTTTTCCTTCTCGAGCGCCACCAGGCGCAAAGCTTCTTCGCCATTGCGGGCATAGGCTACGTCTAACCCCGCCTGCTGAACAAAGTGGCCGATTAGCAGGCGAATATCACGCAAGTCATCTACCACCAGCACCTTGCCCCGTAAAGGCGCGAGGTCGGTGGAGGGGGAGCGTTCCGCTTCAAACTCCAGAGAAAATACCCGTCGCTCCATCTGGGAAATATCGCCCACGTCCACTGTGAACTCGAACCGACTGCCTTTGCCTGGGGTGCTCTGAACCTGAATATCGCCTCCCAAGCGCTGCACCAGTTGCCTGCTAATCGCCAGCCCCAATCCGGTTCCGGCCTTGGTTTCTTTGTAGGTGCCATTATCTTGCACAAAGGGCTCGAAAATCGTTTTGAGCGCCTCTTCGCTGATCCCCACCCCTGAGTCAATCACCGCGAACGCCAGGCATTCTCGGCCATCGACATCTTGCGGCCGCACCTGCAGTGTGATTTCCCCAAAGTCGGTAAACTTGATGGCGTTGCCCAACAGGTTTAATAACACCTGACGCAAACGTGTAGGGTCAGTGTAGATCTGGTGGCTGAGAGGCTCGGGAACGTCCATCTTAAGCTGCAGGCTTTTGTCGATAGCCGCGCCGTGCATCAAAAAATAAACGTCGGTTAGAAACGACGATAAATAAACCGGCTGAATCTCCAGCTCGAGTTTTCCCGCTTCGATTTTGGACAAATCCAAAATATCGTTTAGCAGACCCAACAAATGTTTGCCATTGCGGTGTACAACGCGCAAGTGCCCCAACGAATCATCGTCTTTGTTGGTATTAATTAACAGTTCGGTAAAGCCCAAAATAGCGGACAGCGGCGTACGCAACTCGTGGCTCAAGTGGGCCAAAAATTCACTTTTAGAGCGGTTTTCGGCTTCGGCTTTTAAGCGCTCGACGCGCTCGTGTTCCATTTCCCGGCGGGCCA
The DNA here is from genome assembly GCF_024195295.1 of Gilvimarinus xylanilyticus. Taxonomy (GTDB): domain Bacteria; phylum Pseudomonadota; class Gammaproteobacteria; order Pseudomonadales; family Cellvibrionaceae; genus Gilvimarinus; species Gilvimarinus xylanilyticus. Next base: position 71,479 of record NZ_JAMFTH010000004.1, read on the forward strand.
AGGCGTAGCGAATAGAGCGGGCCAGCTGCTCGGCGCCAAGATTGTCTTTAACCAGATAATCCACGGCGCCCGCCTGCAGCGCCTGCATATCCACCTCACCTTGGTGCATGCCGGTTAGCAGAATGATCGGGCCGGTAAAACCAATTTGCTGGGCCTCGCGCAACAGCTCAATACCATCCTGCGCGCCCAGTTTATAATCCATCAGACACAAGTCGTGTCGATTTTCAGCCAACATCGAACGGCCAGCGTCATAACTGCTGGCCCAATCAATCTGGTAAGGACCGCGGGAAATCTCTTCTAGCAAGTCCCGCGCAAGTAGATAATCGTCCTCATCGTCATCGACAATGAGTAGGTTTACGCCATACATAATGTATCTTTCTAAGGTAGTTCGACGAATTCCACCCAATATTTGCCCAGGGTGCGCATTAGCTCTACCAGCACATCGAAGGTCACCGGCTTGGTAATGTATGAGGCGGCGCCTAAATCATAACCTTTAAGCATGTCCTCTTCGGCTTTTGACGTGGTCAAAATGACTACCGGAATGCGCTTTAACACCGGGTCCTTTTTCATTTCCGCCAGCGCCTCACGACCATCCATTTTGGGCATATTAAGATCCAGCAAGATCAAGCCCGGTAAAGGGTATTTTTCGCGATCGGCGTAAACGCCTTCACCGCGTAAATATCCCATTAATTGAACGCCGTCTTCGGCAAAATGCAGCTCATTCAGTACCCGGCTTTCTATCAACGCCTCGTGAGTTAACAGGCGATCATCCTCGTCATCATCCGCCATCAGGATGATCAAAGTTTTTTTGTCCGCATTCATGTTTTATTCCTCTATGGGATCGTACTTAGTTTGTTCTAATGGTAAGCGGATAATAAACTCAGAACCCTCTCCCGGGGTGCTCTGAGCTTCGATAACGCCGCCGTGACGCTCGATAATTTTTCGGCACAATGCCAAGCCAATACCGGTTCCCGCGTACTCGTCCCGGCCGTGCAAACGCTGAAACAGGTTAAACACCTTGTCAGCATAGTGTTCCTCAAAGCCAATGCCGTTATCAATAAACCGTAATCGGCACCAGTCGCCCGGCGTCTCATCCAACCCCAGCTCCACTGCGTATTCGGACCCGGTATCGGCGCGCACCTGAATATGAATGGGAACATCCGGGCGCCGAAATTTAATGCTATTGCCAATCAGGTTCATAAAAACCTGACCTAACTGCGAGGCATCGGCGTCCATCGTGGGTAAGGGGTCAATATCAATTTTAGCCCCGGCATCCTCAATAGCGTACTCCAGGTCCTCTTGAACACCCAGCATAACTCGGTTCAGGTCCACCGTTTCAAAAGGTTGCTGACGAGTGGAAACCCGTGAAAAACTCAAAAGATCATCGATGAGTTGCGACATCCTCTCAGAGGCGGCGTGCATCCGCTCGACGTAATCGGCGCCGCGCTCACCCAACTCGCTACTGTACTTCTGGCGCAAGCGGTCACCAAAAGCTCGGATTTTGCGCAGCGGCTCCTGCAAATCGTGAGAGGCGACAAAGGCGAACTCTTCCAGCTCGCGATTACTGCGCTGTAGTTCTTCCGAGTATTGCTGCAGCGCCAGGGTGCGCTCTTCGACCTTATCTTCCAGTTCGTTATTGGCCTGCTCAATACGTTCGTATAGGGCCGTTACGCGATGATTGTGTCGCAACACAGCCACAAAAACACCCAGCGCCAACAACAACCCGATAACGTTCGTGGCAACCAGGACTTTAAGAATAAACTCCCGATCTTGTCTCTCCACCATGCGATTGCGGTGCAACAAGGCCCGCTCATCAGACTCCATTTGCGAGATCAGCTGCTCGATTTGGCGGCTGAGGTTTACCCCCAAGTCCGTGCGCACCAAGCGATTGGCTTCGGCGCGGCGGTCCTCATGGACCAGCTGCACCACCTCTTGCATTTCATCCACTTTTTGTCGCACGAGCTTGTGCACTTGAGCAAAGCGCTCTTTTTGCACTTCCATCTCGGTGGTGGACTCGGCCAGTGACGCCAGCAGCAAGTCGAGCTTTGCCAGGGCGTCGTGGTAGGGCTCGAGGTATTGTCCTTCAGAGGTTAACAGGTAGCCTCGCTGCCCGCTCTCGGCACTCAGTAGCTCGGTTTTCAGGTCTTTGATTAGCCCCATCACCTGCAGCGTGTTGGTCACGCTTTGGCTGTTTTCATGCATCAACCCGATAGACCGGTACGCCGAAGCCATGCTGATACTAAAAAAAACCACCACGGCGGCGAGCACAAGTAAACCGGGTTTGCTGGGTAAGGCGATAGACTTAAAACTATTCCTCGCACTCACTTATCGGACTCCGAGCCCAGCGTATCCGCCAGTTCTTGCAGCGTTTGGCTACACCTTTGACACTCTTGCAGTATCACATCTAATGCGGCCACCGAACGCTCAATATCCGAGTTACTTTGCAGCGCCAGCTTTCCCAGCTCGGCGTTCACCGAAATATTATTGAGCGGATTGCGGGCGTCGTGAATTAACTGCTTAACGCGTTCGTTCATGTCACTCACCGTTCCTCTTGCTCAGCGTAACTGTTGAGTCGGTTGTACAGGGTTTTCAGGCTAATTCCCAGCATATCGGCGGCTTTCTTTTTATCACCGTCCAGATGCTGCAAAGTGGTCTCGATCAGCTCGCGCTCGACATCTTCAACGGTTTTCCCCACGGTAATCCCGGACATACGATTCTCACCCGTTTTGGAGAAAGGCGATGATAAGTCGTCCGGCAGAACCAGGGTTTTGCTGTCACGGTCCGCCATAATATAGGCGCGATGAACGGCGTGACGCAGCTCGCGAACATTGCCCGGCCAATCGTAGGACTGTAAACGCTCAATCGCCGCCTGATCCACGCCAATGTCATCTTGATACTGGCGATTAAAATCGGCTAGAAAGTGCTCTACCAGCAGGGGGATGTCTTCCAGGCGCTGGCGCAATGGCGGAATGTAAATAGGAAACACCGCAAGGCGGAAGTACAAGTCTTCGCGCAGGCAGTTTTCTTCGGCCAGCTGAACCTCGGTGCGGTTGGTGGCCGAGACCACCCGGCAATCGACATCAATCGCACTGGTCCCGCCCAGCCTCGTCAGCTTTTGCGTCTCTAGTACCCGCAGCAGGTTGGGCTGCTGCTCGAGCGGCATTTCGGTAATTTCATCGAGAAACAAGGTACCCTTGTGGGCTAACTCGAACACCCCAGCCTTGCGGTGGCTGGCACCGGTAAAAGCGCCTTTTTCGTGGCCAAACAACTCACTGGAAATCAGGTCGCGTGCAAAGGCGCCGCAGTTAGCGGGAACTAACGCCCCCTCGGGCTGGCTGGCGTAGTGTATTGCCCCGGCCACCACCTCTTTACCGACCCCGCTTTCACCCATCAGCATCACGTTGGCCTTGGTTTCGGCTACCCGCTCGATCATTTCATAGAGCTTTTTCATGGAGGCCGATTCGCCCACCAAATGACCAAAATGCAGGCCAGAGCGCCCTTCGGCACGGGGCTTTTTCGCCACTGGGCTGTCCAGCAGGCCTTGCAGCTGCTTTAAATCAATGGGTTTAATCAGATAGGAGATATTGGGACCGTAAAGGTCCTTAACCACCGATTTGACCGACGGATGCCCGGTTACCAGTGTTACGTTGGTGGTATCACCGTTTTCCAGGTCATCGAGAATGTGTAAGCCACTGCCATCGGGCAGGATCAGATCAAGTATCACATGATCAAAAACCCGGCCCGAGGCAACCTCTTGCGCCTCGGCTACCGAGCTGGCCACCACAACTGAATGCCCCAGCATACTGAGCAATTCGCTGGTGGCGTCAAGAAAAGCCTGGTCATCGTCTACCAGTAGTACTTTTGCCACGTTATCCCCTCTTGTTCGTGCTTGGCCGTACATTGCGGCCTTTCTTACAGGTTGGTTGTAAACACTGCGATTTATACCACCTTGCCACCTGGTTCGTATAACTATTTATGACAGTGCACAGTCTAATGTTGGTGCGTAATCCTTCGGGTCAAGATGACTCGCTTGAAGCCAAAGCGATACTTCTTGCGCCGCCTTTAACCTGAGCGCTTTGCGCCGCTATAAACCAACCGCGTTAGCAACTAGGCTAATAGGTTAGCTGGCATAGCGATTGCTATGGAAAGTCTGTCGAGTCTAAACGAACCTCAGGAGCAGTACAATGAATCGTCCCTCCCCCAGCAGCAAAACCTTGACTTATCTGGCAGGTATTGGCGGTGCCGATGCCACGGGTGCCGAATCCCTGTCACGCCATAATTCGGCTCAATCGAGCATGGCAGCCGGCCAAGGTCCCCAAGACCTGATTCGACGCCTGTTTCGTCGGCTGAGCAAACCTCGTGGTTAATCAGCGCTCTTTATATCAGACATCAAAAAGCCGGGCCCGTGTTGCGGGCCCGGCTTATTAAACTAACTTAAAACGCTTGAAAAACGCTGGTCATTGCCATCCGCTTAGTCAATTTTGAAACCTTGCCGTTGGGGGACAACTTCTGCCAGACGAAGCCTGCACAAAAAGCCCCACAAGCCACTGACTTGAGCACTGCCCAAGCATCTATGTCGCCGTCTTGGCGCACAGTTTCGCGCAAATGAACGCCGCGGGCCTGCAAACGCTGATGCTTTAACTTAATCTGTTTTTGCAGTCGCATTGGCCACCTCCTGACGGAATTTTTTCACACTCTCTACCGTGTACGGAAAACCTAGGCGCCGCTGATACTTTCGCAAGGCCAAATGAAGAATAATCAGCGATAGAAACTGCAGCAAAAACAGCGCAGCAAAACCAATAAGCGGTACGCCGCTCCACTCGTAAGCCCCCCAGGCGCACATGGCAGAAAAGCTCAGCCATACCAACAGCAGTGCTGGCAAAGTGAGCAGCCAAACCGCGATTGCCTTGGGAATGCTCTTTAGCGCTAAAACAAACTCCAGGCGAAACAAGTCGGCGCCGTCTTTTGCCAGCGCCAGGGTCTGCTCGCCCAAGTCGATCATGCGATCGAACTCATGCCCCAGCTGAGAATTAGAGCGCCCCTCGGGAGGCGCGGTGTCCTCGCGAGGGGGCGACTCTTGACGCTCGTTACTCACGCTTACTGGCCTTTGTTAGAGCCGCTCAGCAAGCGCGACACCAACCAGCCTGCGGCGAAGGCGACACCCACCGTAACCAGCGGACGTTCGCGCATGTAGCTCTCGGCCTGCTCACCGTACTCGCGCGCTTTGACTCGCCCTTCTTCGGCTTTAAGACGAGCCGACGCAGCACCTGCCGAGCCCACCGCACCCACGGCATCACGCACACTGGATGAGGCATCTTTGATTTTATCAAAAGCCTCTGATACTGAAGCTTCTGCATTGGGGGTAGTCGCAGTCGTTGATTGCTTAGCCATAGTAAAACTCCTGTTGGGTTATCAGTACTTTTTAAATAGTGTAGTCGTCAGCGCTAGCGACGGCCTCGACCAAAGATCAGAGACAGCACAAACAACACAAGGAAGATTACAAATAAGATCTGTGCAATTCCTGTTGCTGCACCGGCGATACCGCCAAAACCAAACACGGCGGCGATTAAAGCAATAACAAAGAACAAAATAGCGTAACCTAACATCATCTTTCTCCTTTTGAGGACTTCAAGGTTTTACTCTCAATTGTCGTGCCAACTTAAAACGGCGGTTTTTCAAGGAATTCACAGGGTAACTGCACTCTTTTTTGCAAAGCCTGCACGTTTTGCGCACTTTTTTACATTCTATTCAGACGCTTCGTGGGAGGGGGCAAAGCCACCATTCAAAACTTTCACCCAACTGCCCACTAGGTCGAGATGGGTAGCCAGAATACGAAAGCAAACCAGCAACGGAATGGCTATCAGCATACCCACGGCACCCCACAGCCACCCCCAGGCAAACATCCATAAAACCACTAATAAAGGATTCATATTAAACCTGTGCCCTAACAGGGTCGGAGTCACAAACTGACACTCGATAAAATTCAACACCAAAAACGCGCCGGGCACCGACAACACGTAAAAGATTTCGTAAAACTCGATAAAACCCACACCGGTCAAAATCACCACTAGCAGCATGGGGCCGACATAAGGAGCGAAATTTAGAATGGTCGCCAATGCGCCCCAAAGCATTGCGTCTTCCACCCCCAATGCGGCCATAGCGGCGGCAGTCGCCACCCCCAGCCCGACATTGATAAGAGAGATAACCAGCACATAACGAGAGACATCGTTTTGAATAGCTTGAAACATCACCACCGTCATTTTTTTGCGTGCAAAAGAGCTTTGCGCACGTACCGTATTGCGCATCAGCTCGTCGCCAAACACCAAAAAGAAATAGGTGATAACAATAATGGCACCCACCTGCACGGCAAACAGCATGGTAGTTTCGGCCAGCACCGAAAATACGCCCTGAAACGTGGAATTAACGGCCTGCTCAATGGACTCGCCCTCAGAGCTCGCGGCGCCGACGCTCCCGCGCAATGATTTAAGCGGTTCTGCTACCTCTGAAGAGAGTCGCTCGGTAATTTGCGGCACCACTTGCAGCCAGCGGCTCGCCGGATCAGCCAACAAACCTAAGGAGTAGACCACCCCTACGAGCAGAGCACTAATGACTAACACGGCACCCAGAGGACGAGGAATCTTAAAAATTAGCAAAAAACGCACAATTGGGCTGGAAAACAGCGCAATAAAACCCGCCACACAAACCGGCACCAAAAGTGTTTGCGCAAAGTAGAGGGTATACACCCCCGCAAGCAGCGCGAGAATCTTTAATGTCTTCGAGGCGTGCCCGGACTCTACGTCCGCTCCGTTATTGATCTCCATTTGAGTATTCATGCAGGGCCTATTTTGATGACTGAATCACAGTTAATAAATGAAATATAAGCCAACGAGAATGCGAGTTTCGTACCACCCTGCTCCCCGTCTTTAGTTTTGATAACACAACGAGTACCACACAGGCTCAAAGACCGAATTACAAAAGTGCGTGTATCTTTTGCACCCGTTTTATTCCCCGCAGGGCACTTAACAGGCTGTTAACCTGTATCAACGCGGCTTTACGCAGCTGGCACGATTTGCGCATTAGCCAGGGCAGACTAATCACTGACCCGCTTTTTTTGATATTGAATTTTTAGGAGAACACTCATGAAACGCAAATCGATTCAAAAATTTATCGCCCCGGTTACTTCGGTCGCGCTGGTGAGTGCATTTACGGTATCCACCGCAATCGGCGCCAATGGCACAACAGCCTATGACGACAAGCGCAATGCCGATGAATATTGGGAGGAATTTAAACAGGACAGCGAACAGAGCTGGGACAACACCCAAGAGGCTTTTCGCGACGGTTGGATTGAAAGCAAGCTGGAAACCGCACTGGTGTTAAACGAACACCTCAACCCGTTCGATATTGACATCGCTGTGGACAATGATACCGCCACCCTCAAGGGCGAAGTATCCAGCGAAATCGACAAAGAGCTGGCCGAAAACGTCGCGATGGGCATTGAAGGTATCGATGAAGTCGACAACCAACTAACCGTCGATGATCAGTTGGCATCTAGTACCGACGAGGAAAAAGGGCGCGACTTTACTCAGTATATGGAAGACATTACCACCACCGCTGCTATTAAAACCGAGCTTTTGTCTTCATCCAACATCAACGGCATGTCCATCGACGTGGACACCTATAACGACGAAGTCACACTTTCAGGCACCGTAAAAACGGATGCTCAGCGCAAACTCGCCGAGGCAATTGTCACCAAGCGCGAGGACGTTGTGAAGGTAGTCAACCAGCTGAAAATTGCCTCGTAAACGCACTGCCACAATAACGACGCCGGGCACCAGCGCCCGGCAGCAACCGGAGAAGATTATGACCCAGACAGCCTTTATCCAAGATATGGAGTCGCGCCGCGAACAGGCGCGCAAGCACATGATGAACGGTGCGGTCACCGAGGATTTTACTCAAGATCGCGAAACCATTATTAAGCTTTTAAACGAAGCTTTAGCGACCGAATTAATTTGCGTATTGCGCTATAAAACCCACTACTACACCGCCAATGGCAAGGGCACCAAGGTGGCAGCGGCGGAATTTTGGGAACACGCGCAAGAAGAGCAAGAGCATGCCGACCAGCTGGCCGAGCGCATTGCCCAACTGGGCGGCACGCCCAACATGAACCCGGAGACGCTCACGGACAATGCTCACAGTGATTACCATTGTGGCGGCGACACACTGGAAATGCTTAAAGAAGACTTGATTGCCGAGCGTATTGCGATCAGCAGTTACCGCGAGCTGATTGCCTATATTGGCGACAAAGACCCCACCACCCGGCGAATTTTAGAAGATTTGTTGGCACAGGAAGAAGAGCACGCCGACGACTTGGTGGATATTATCGAGCATATCGCGGAATAACCAAACCGGTTAAAAGGCAACGGGGAACGCTGTTAGGCTGTTCCCCGGTTGTTTTTAGGACACTCACGCGCGGGATTTTTTGATCAAATCGTAGGCCACCTGAATCTCTTTGGAGCGCTCGGTGGCCGCCTTAACCGCGTCTTCGGGCAAGCCCTGCCCGGCGAGCTTGTCCGGATGGTACTGGCTCATCAATTTGCGATAGGCCCTTTTCACTTCGGCATCACTGGCCGACGACTCTACCCCCAGGGCACTGTAAGCTTCGGCCAAGGCGCTGGCGCTAGACTGACCAGCACCGCCTGCGGCGCCACCATGTTGATAGCCGCCCCCGGCAAAAGAGTGCTGCGCCTTAATCATTTTCAGCAGTTGCTCAAAGGCAAAACCACTGATTCCCAACCCCGCCGCCACTTCGCGCAACACCCGCTCCTCCGAGGCATCAAAAGTGCCGTCGGCCAAGGCCAGGTTAACCAAATAGGACAACAGCATCTGCACCAGGTTATGGCGACGCCCACACTGAGCGCGAAACGCGGCAAGGGTCTCCTGTGGGTCAAAATCGCCCGCCGAGCCCGTTTTAAACAGCGCAATAGCCTCGCGGCGCTGCTCGGCGTTCAGGCCCATTTGCGTCATTAACTGTTCGGTTTGTGCGATTTCCACCTCGCTGACGCGCCCGTCAGCTTTGGCGATGTAGCCCAGCAGGGTAAAGGTGGTGGTAAAGAAACTTTTACCTATCGCTTCGCGGTCGGCCTGCGACGGCTGCCGGACATTGGCGGCATAGCCTTTATCAAACAAATGCCCCAGAATCACCCCCAGAATGGCTCCGGGAATAAAACCGATCACAAAACCGATAATGCCGCCTACTAGCTTGCCCATCTGAATACCTGTCTCACACTGAATAAAGCCGCTAAGCTTATCACAGGGCACCCGTATTCTGCGCCGCCCGCCGGGCAACAATTGGCAACAAATCTTTACCCGCTGGGCGCACTCCGGCGGGCGCGGCACCTCGCGAAGCGCCAGCCCATTCCGTATAATCGGCGCACAATTGATAAGAACAGCACACTATGACGCAGACACCTGAAACATTACTGGAATCACTACTGAGGCCCCGTCTGGAGGACAAAGCGCTCGCTTTCTGGGATAAAGCCAAAGCCGAGCTGAACACAGGCTGCAACACAAGCCGTTTTGCCGCGCTGATTGCCCTGGCCAGCCGCCACAGCAAAAGACGAGGACTGGCGCTTAGCGGCGCTGACCAAGCTGCCATCAGCGCAGAGATACCGGGACTGACATTGCGGGATTGGAACCTGCTCGAGCTTTTGCGTGTCGCACTCATCTGCAGCCGCAATGACCTGAACGAAGACAGCTTTGCGGCGGATTTCGAGGCACAATTCACCCACGCCGATGAAGGCGAAACCTGTGCGCTCTATCGGGCTCTGGCGTTTTTACCGGCCGGGGAGCGCTTTGCCTGGCGCGCCGGCGAGGGTTGCCGGACCAACATGCTTAGCGTGTTCCGTGCCATCGCGCTGGATTCGCCCTACCCGGCGAAACACTTTGACGCCACCGCCTGGCACCAGTTGGTAATGAAAGCGCTGTTTTTAGAGCTGCCAGTGTGGCGACTAGTGGGCCTGGATGACCGCCGTTCGGCCGAGCTTACACGCATGGCGCTAGACTATGCCGAAGAGCGCGGCAGTGCCGGGCGCGATTTACCCCTGGGGCTTTGGCTGTGCCTAGACGATCACGACCCGGACCGAGTAGACCGCTTGGCCCACACGCACTGGCCCGGTGCGGATACGCGCAAACGCCAGGCGATGGTATTGGGCCTGGCCCGCGCGGGGCAGCTTGCCACTTTGCAAGCCTGGGCAGACGGACCAGTGGCCCCGGAAATTGTCGAGGTGATTAAACAGGCCCAAAACGGCCAAACCACACAAACCCATTTTGCCCGCCTAGTGGCGGAACAAAGCGAGATTGAGCCATGAGATTTTTTGACCCACATATTCATATGTCCAGCCGTACCACCGACGACTATCAAAACATGGCCGCCGCCGGTGTTCGCGCGGTGATCGAACCCGCCTTCTGGATGGGCCAGCCGCGCACCAACGTGGGCAGCTTTATCGATTATTTCGCCAGCCTGGTGGGCTGGGAGCGTTTTCGCGCGTCGCAGTTTGGTATTGCCCACTACTGCACCATTGGCGTTAACTCCAAAGAAGCCAACAACGAGGGCCTGGCCCGCGAAGCGCTGGAGTTACTCCCTCAGTTCGCGCTCAAAGAAGGCGTGGTGGCCATTGGCGAAATCGGCTACGACGAAATGACCCCCGCCGAAGAGTGGGTATATCAGCATCAGCTGCAATTTGCCGTGGACCACGACATGGTGGTGATGGTGCACACCCCCCACCGCGACAAGAAAAACGGCGTGCTGCGCTCTATCGATGTGGCCCGCGAAATAGGCGTGCCCATGGAAAAGCTGGTGATTGATCACAACAACGAAGAAACCGTTCAGAGCGTGCTGGACGCCGGCGCCTGGGCGGCCTTTACCATTTACCCCAACACCAAAATGGGCTCGGAGCGGATGGTAGAAGTGGTACGCCAGTACGGCCCCGAGCGTATTATCGTCGATAGCTCGGCGGACTGGGGCGTGAGCGATCCGCTCTCAGTCCCTAAAACCGCGCATTTAATGCAAGAGCGAGGCATCGACAAAGCGGCCATTGAACTTACCTGCTGGCAGAATGCCCTGGACGCTTACGCCCAATCCGGGCAAATTGACGTTGAAGAGCTGCTGCGACAACCGGTTATCGACCAATCGCAAAAGTTCAGCGACAACACCGTGCTGCGCGGTCAGCAACCTCGCATTGACGAGCCCGTCAAAAATTAAAGGCAGTTGTACGTGTATCAGATAGAACAAAGCTTCACCATGAAATACGCCTTCCCGGTCTGCTTTGACCGGGACACCCTGGCACCCGAGAGCACGGTTTTAACCGATATTTTATCCCGCGCCGGAGATGGCCCCCATCGGGTACTGCCGGTGATTGATCAAAATGTATTGATCGCGCACCCGGATATCGTCGACCGCTTGCAGTTGTACGCGGATGTCCACGGCGATGTACTGGAACTGATTGACCCGCCGTTGATTGTGCGCGGCGGCGAAATCAGTAAATCCGACCCTATCGAGGTAGATGAGTTTTACCTGCGCACCCAAACCCAAAATATTGATCGCCACAGCTTTGCCCTGGTGATTGGCGGCGGCGCGGTGGTGGACGCTATTGGTTACGCGGCGGCCACCGCTCACCGGGGTATTCGCCTTATTCGTATGCCCACTACCGTGTTGGCCCAAAACGATGCGGGTATTGGTGTGAAAAACGCCATCAACTACCGCGGTCGCAAAAATTATCTGGGTACTTTTGCCGCCCCTTTTGCGGTGATTAACGATTTTGATTTTCTCGCCACCTTGCCCCAGCGCGATAAAGTCAGCGGCATTGCCGAGGCCATTAAAGTCGCGCTGATTCGCGACGGTGAATTTTTTAACTGGCTGCACGAAAACCGCGGGCCACTCGCCGAGTTTGCGCCAGAGCCCACCGAGCGAATGATTACCCGCTGCGCCGAGCTGCACCTGGAGCATATTCGCTCCAGCGGCGACCCCTTTGAGCAGGGCAGCGCCCGGCCGCTGGATTTTGGTCACTGGTGCGCCCACCGCCTAGAAGAGCTGTCCGCCAGCGAACTGCGCCACGGCGAGGCGGTGGCCATAGGCATTGCCCTGGACTCGCTTTACTCCTACCTCAAAGGCATGATTGGTATTGAAAGCGTAGAACGCATTCGCGCCACTTTAGAAGGGGTAGGCTTCACTCTGAATCACAAGGCACTGGAATCACTGGATATTCACAAGGCGCTGGAAGATTTTCGCGAACACTTAGGCGGCAAGCTCTGTATTACGTTGCTCACCCGCGAAGGCGCCGCCATCGAAGTCAACGAGATTGATCACCACACCATGGAAGAGTGCCGCCAGCAATTGCTGGGGGGCGTATGGCCAAAGTAAACCCCGCCGTTACCTATTGCAGCAACATCCACCCAGGCGAATCCTGGGCGGATGTTATGCACAACCTCAACAGCCACGCGCTTGAAGTAAAACAGCGTTTAAAGAGCAATGCCCCGTTTCCGCTGGGCCTGCGTATCGCTAAGCAAGCGGTTCTGGAAGCGGACGACCACGCCATTGCCGAGTTTCGCCAATGGTGCGAGCAACACAACGCTTACTTACTCACCATTAACGGCTTCCCCTACGGCACCTTTCACCAAACCCGGGTTAAAGAAAACGTCTATCTGCCCGACTGGCGCGAGCGCGCAAGGGTCGAGTACAGCAAACGCCTGGGGGATTTAGCCGTCGCTCTTGAGCCAGGCGCCGAACGCATTTCCATCTCCACCGTGCCCATTGCGTTTAAACCGGCTTTTAATGATGCGGATTGGCCTCAGGCCATCGCCCATGTGCGCGAAGTGGCCGAGCACTATCGCGATATCTTTGCGCACACCGGCACCAAACTGGTACTGGCCATAGAGCCGGAACCGGCCTGCGTACTGGAAACCACCGCCGAGGCCATCGACTTTTTTGCGCGCTTAGATTTACCCGATGATTTGCGCGACTACGTGGGCCTGTGCTTTGACGCCTGCCACCAGGCGGTAGAGTTTGAAAGCGCCGCCCAGTGTTTGCAGCAGCTGAACGACGCGCAAATCCCCCTGGGCAAGGTGCAAGTATCCAGCGCGCTACAAGCCACGGACGAAGAAATACAAGCGCTACTGGATTTTGACGAGCCGGTTTACTTACATCAGAGCGTTGCACGTCACAGTAAAACCGGCGAGCTACACCGCTTTACCGATTTGCCCGAATTTGCCGCCGCCTGCGAGCGCGGAGATGTATTCGATGAATGCCGGGTGCACTTTCACGTGCCCATTTTTTTGCAGCACCTAGGCCGGGTGGGCACCACCCAACACTTTCTGCGCGAACTGCTACCCTTAGTGGATAAGTCAGTACCGCTGGAAGTCGAAACCTACAGCTTTGCCGCGATACCGGAAAACCTGCGCCACGGCAGCGTAGGCGAAAATATCGCCCGCGAGCTTGAATGGGTACATAAGCTTTTATTTTAACGACTCGCGGCAATAAGCCATTTTTACATCAAAGAGGTTGAAAACGTCTTTGGCAAAATTCCGTTGCGGCTTCAATAAAACAGAAATTTTGTAGAATCGAGTGGGTTTTCGCCCATTTACTACTGAGCCGAGCGGAGGCGTATTTTAGTGGGTAAGCAAACAGGACGTTTGCGCAAGTATCGCCAGGCCACGGACGGCCTGTCGATACGGCCCGCTAAAATACGCTGGAGTGAGGGGACCCCGAAGGGGCCAGTGGTTGGGCGAGGTTTTTGGTTACTTTTTGCCGAAAAAAGTAACTCGCCACGCCCGGCGACACGGGCTTATAAAAAGGAAATGATAATTTCAGCATAACTTACATTAACAATGTGGTACCCCACATAAGACAACGAGATTGATATGCAAAGAACTGCCGTTCTAAATGTAGTTGGCCTAACCCGCGCGTTATTGGGGGAACACACCCCCAACATCAACCGCCTGGCTGGGCGCAGCACCACCATCAAGCCGGTTACTCCGGCGGTTACCTGCGCCGCACAGGCCACCTACTTAACCGGCAAGCAACCCAGCGAGCACGGTATTGTCGCCAACGGCTGGTATTTTCGCGATCAAAACGAAGTCTGGCTGTGGCGCCAGAGCAATAAGTTAATACAAGCCCCCAAAATCTGGGACATTGCCCGGGCGCGGGATGCTAGCTTTACTTGCTCTAACACTTTTTGGTGGTACGCCATGGCCACCGACGCAGACTACACCCTAACGCCACGGCCACTGTATTTGGCAGACGGCCGCAAACTACCCGACTGCTACACCTACCCGTTAGAGTTGCGTGAAACCCTTACCGAAAAATTTGGCACTTTTCCGCTGTTTCACTTTTGGGGCCCGGCCACCAGCATAAAATCCAGCCGCTGGATTGCCGATGCTGCCATGCATGTGGAAACCGAGCACTCGCCTACCTTGCAGTTGGTTTATTTGCCGCACCTGGATTACTGCCTGCAAAAATTCGGGCCCGATGGCGACATAGGTAAAGACCTGCAAGAGATTGATGAGCTGGTGGGCGAGCTGATCGACTTTTTTACCGAGCGCGATTGCCAGGTTATTTTATTATCCGAATACGGCATTGGCCCGGTCAATCGCCCGGTGCACCCCAACCGAATTTTACGCGAAGCGGGTAAGTTATCGCTGAAAGTGGATTTAGGCCGCGAGTATCTGGACTTTCACACCTGCCGCGCCTTTGCCATGAGCGATCATCAAATTGCGCATATTTATATTCAAGCGCCGGAAGACATCGACGAGATTAAAGCCTTGTTCAGCAATACCCCGGGCGTTGCCAAAGTGCTCGCAGGCGCCGAGCGCGCCGAATACGGTTTGGACCACGAGCGCGCCGGCGAGCTGATTTTGCTGGCCGAGCCGGACAGCTGGTTTACCTATTACTACTGGCAGGATGATGCTCGCGCACCAGATTACGCCAACCAGGTCGAGATTCACAAAAAGCCGGGCTTTGATCCCTGCGAAATGTTTTTAAACCCCAAACTCAAGCTGCCCAAGCTGCGCATTGTGCGTAAATTGCTGCAAAAGAAACTGGGATTTCGCTATGTGCTGGATGTCATATCCACCGACCCGTCGCAATTAAAAGGCTCCCACGGGGTATGGGACGGCAGCGACTACACCACCCCGGTATTGATGAGCAGCAACCCGGATTTACTGCCGGGGCATCAGGTTCACGCCACCGATGTCTGCGATCTTATTTTGCAACATATTTTCACCGAGCCCGACACCGTTAACGCACCGTCATTAGACACCCCTGATTCCGAACAAGAGACCACCGATGCTTAAAACCGCACTGGCCCTGGGCCGCGTCAGCAACCTGCCCACGGTCTGGATGAACGTACTGAGCGCCTCTGCCTTAAGCGCCGCCGCGTTTGGCTTTAGCCTACCCGTAGCCGCCGTGATTGTCGTGGCATTAGCCATGAGTTTTTTCTACGCCGCCGGCATGTGCTTAAACGATTACTGCGACCGTCACTGGGACGCCGAGCGCCAACCGTTTCGCCCCATTCCCGCCGGGAAAGTAAGCGCAAAAACCGTTCTGGGGTATGCGCTGCGATTATTCTGTGCAGGCTTTGCCGTGCTCTTGTTCGCTCCCAGTCCGCGCGGGGTGTTAGCTGCCTGCGCCCTCGTCGCGCTGATTGTCGCCTACGATTACTGGCACAAAAAACACTGGGCAACGGTAATCTTAATGGCGCTAACTCGCCTGGGCGTATACCTGGTTGCCGCCTTTGCCCTGACGGGAAGCGCCACCACGGCAGTGGTGGTAATGGGCCTGGTGCAATGCGCTTACACCTTGCTGGTTACCGTGGTGGCTCGACTAGAGAACCGCAAGCCGGGCGGCTATGGCTTTCCCGTTATTCCCTGGATAATCGCCGGTATGGGACTAATCGACGGCATAGCACTGGCCGTAATGCTCTCACCGCTGTGGCTTATCGCCGGGGTGGTAACCGTGGTGCTTACGCGCTGGGGACAAAAGTATGTCCGCGGCGACTGACAGATTGTCAGAAAACCGCCCCGGTTTTCCGCAGCCTGCCAATCCAGAAATCTAAGGGAATTTATTCAAACAATGGATATCGAGTATAGAATCAACCACCCAATCACCACCGATCAGTTTATCAACTTGTTAAAGGAGTCAACGCTGGCAGAGCGACGCCCAATTGATAATAAGAGGTGCATGGAGGGTATGCTTGCAAATAGCAACTTGTGCATTAGCGCTTGGCACAAGCATCGCTTAATCGGTATTGCCCGAAGTCTCACTGATTTTCACTACGCCTGCTACCTATCAGATTTGGCAGTGGGCCTTGAATATCAAGCGCAGGGAATTGGCAAAAAGCTGCAAGCTCTCACGCAAAAGCAACTGGGGCCTGAATGTAAGCTTATACTGATTGCCGCGCCCACTGCTCACTCGTATTATCAGCACTTGGGTTTTACCCACAACTCGCGTTGCTGGGTGTTGGAGCGCGACGCCGCTATAGCAACCTAAGCGGCGGCGCTTCAGACTATTAACCCGATGGCAGTATATGCAGGGTTAATAGGCGGTGCAGGGACGCACCGCCATGAGCCGAAGGTTCATGCGAGCCCTAAAAATCCAGGGTTTTCGCACAAAGCCGCCTGATTTCTAGGGCGAAGGATAAATAAATCAGGACGATTTATTTATCCACCAAGTTATTAGAAGAACTTATTTAACAGTGAGGCCGCTCCGTCGCCGGTCATCCCTGCTAAGAGGTCCCCACCCGAACTGCTTTTATCAATCAACTGCGGAATCATATCCGACAGGCCGCTGGCGGCTGTGTCGGTATCCACCCCTACCTGATCAGCAAACTGGGACACCTTGTCTTGTCCCAACAGCCCTAAAAGATCAGAGGCGGAAAAACTCTGATTGCCGCCATCGCCCAACCAGCTGGAGGCCATAGCCGCCAGGCCACCACCGCTACCGGTGAACTTGGCCACCAGAGCGGCAATATCAATATCGCCGCCCTCGGTTGGCAGCAGCTGTTGTAAACCTTTCATCACCGCGTCAAGGTTGAGCCCTTCAGCCTGCCCTCCCAGCTGCGACATGAAAATCTCGCCCGCCATTTTAAGTAAACTCATAGCAACTCCTACAGCGCTGCGAACTTGGAATCAAACAACTGAGCGGCCGCATCGGTAAAAGGAAAGTTGGCACGAATATACTCTAAAGTCTTACGCTCGGTATCCGTTACCCCGGGACCGTCCTGAGCCGACTTGAACAAGTCCTCCACTTCATCTTTGGCCAGGTTGGATTCACCCCGACCCGTTGTGTGGTGCTTAGCCAGTTCCAATAATTCCTTCTCGTACTGTTCGCCATCTATGCTTACATACGCCATTGTCTATCTCCTTGATAAATGCCCGAAGGGGCGACAAGGTTGATAATAGACCGCGAACTATGACCGTGCCATGTCAAAAAATGCATAAACAATAAGCCATTAAAAAACCCGGGGCTATAAGCCCCGGGTTTCATTTTCCAACTTTAGCATTACCAATACGCGAATAAAGTTAGCGGCGCTCTTGCACGGCTTCGCCGGCTTTGCCAATAACAATTTCTACCCGGCGGTTCTGCAAACGCCCCGCCGACGTATCATTGCTAGCGACTGGATGCGACTCACCATAACCGCGAGTTTTGATTCGCGCGCTGGTTACACCGTTGTTCACCAAGGTGTCTTTAACCGACCGGGCGCGGCGCTGAGACAGATCCTGGTTGTAATCCTCACTGCCGGTGCTGTCGGTGAAGCCCTCGATCATGACATCGCGATCGGGATACTCGTTAAGGAATCCCGCAACACGCTCCAAGGTGCGCTGAGAACCTTGCTTAATCGTGGATTTGTCTACCTCAAACAGAATATTACCCAAGGTTAAGACCAATCCTCGATCAGTCTCTTGAGTCGATATATTCTCCAAATCACGCTCAAGTTTTTTCGCCCGCTCGCTCATTTCGTCGGCTCGGGCCTGAGCGGCCAATGCCTCTTGCTGCGCCGCCTTGGCTTGCTCCTGAGCCGATTTGGCTTCTTCTTGCGCCATACGCGCTCTTGCTTCGGCCTGCTCAGCGCGCTGGGTGCGGGCATCCAGTAATAGCTTATTGCGACGCTCACCGGCATTTTCCACCATTTCATCGGCTTCGTTCATTCGCGCCGTCTGGGTGGCCACCTGGAGCTTGCGCTCTACCAGATACACTTGGTGCTGCACTTGCTGCGGCTTCGCGTCGGCGTTCAGCATGGCCTCCAGCTTGTCGATAGCCTCTTCGGCTTCCTCAAGTTGCACCGGGGCGTACTCGCTGGCCTCTTCCGTGGTGGATACCATGGCGTACTGGTCGCGTAAGCGCTCTAAACGGTCATCTGGTTCTTGGGTGGTGGCACAACCACTGGCGATTACCAGAGCAAGTATACTGCTGCTGGCTAAAGTTCGTTTTAACATAAGCCTTCCTCCATTCGAATTCATTATTAAGCGGCGCAGTCAGTTACTGCACTTCCGCTTCGAGCGCGCGCAGATTTTCTTCCAACTCATTGGCCGCCTGCTGCGACTTTTTGGCATGGCTGGTTGCTACGGCCAGCTCGGCATCAGCCATAGCTTTCTCCAGTAGCTGACGCGCCTGATCATAATTTTCTTCACTCATGGCGCGTTCGGCGCTCTGGTAGTGTTTTTCCGCATCGCGCAGCGCCACTGGGGCGTAGCGATCAGCATTAAGGCTTTTCGCTTGATCAATACGCGCTTCGGTTTGCGCCACCATGGACTCCGATACAGGGTTTTGCGTTGCACACCCTACTGCAAGCAGGGTGCAAAGCAGCGGTATCATTAGCCAAACAGATTTCATAAGCTTCTCCTTTGTAATTCATACATCTGCGCAGCGATCCTTGTAAAACTTGGGTCATCAAACACATAAGTTTCGCTATTGCAGGACGACACAGGCTATTCAGCAATACAGGTGCCAAAATGACACCCATGTCACCATAGAGAAGAAAAATGAGAACTGCGGCAAAGGCTTAAGGTAGAAGCTAATCCGATAAGCGACCGCAAAACGCTCGCGAGACCAAGCGGGTTAGCAAATCTATCAATTCGCCAAATAGCGCTCCCATCTTTAGCCTCAAGCGCCGGTTATAGGCAAGAAATGTAAATGAGTGATGCATAACAAATCCGGCGCTTTTACAATTACCCTCGATTCATAAAAATAAAGGTTAAACATGAAACAGTGGGTCATTACATTTATCTTCGCCTTGACCAGTACTACTGCATTGGCAACCCCTCGCATCATTTTCGATACCGATTTCGGAGGCGACGCCGACGACCTGGGCGCCCTGGCCATGCTTAATCATATGCACAACCGTGGAGAGTGCGAGTTCGTAGCCGTGGCGAACTGGAACAACGAGCGCTATTCGCTACCGGCGATCGCCGCGATTAATCAATACTACGGTAATGGCGAAATCCCGCTTGGCACACGTAAAGAGGGTTTGTGGCACGGCGCTTGGCAATACAACAAACCCTTGGTTGACGCCCTGGGTAGTCCTATCACCGCTCAGCAAACACCAAGCACCACCGAGATGTATCGCAGGCTCCTGTCCAAAGCAGACGATAACAGCATAACTATCGTGACCGTCGGCCCACTTCTTAATATATTAAGCCTGCTAGACTCTTCGGCGGATCAGTACTCCACTCTCGACGGCAAAAGGCTGGTCGAGAAAAAAGTTAAAGAGTTTGTGGTAATGGGTGGACAATTTCCCAAGGGCGAATGGGAATGGAATTTTAACGGTAATATGCCTGGGGTAACCCGTAAAGTGATGGAGAAGCTTGACGTACCCGTTATATTCTCCGGTTACGAAGTGGGCCAAGCCGTAAAAACCGGTGAATCATTAAATCAACTGGAAAAAGACCACCCACTCTACATCGGCTACCGCCACTTCAGTGAACACGCCGAGTGGATGCAAGAGCAGTTTGATGGCGACATTTCTGCCAACGCCTCCTACGACCAAACTGCTGTGCTTTACGCCGTACGCGGCCTGCAACCCTACTGGAGGCTGTCCCCCAAAGGCATAGCCACCGTGAACGATGAGGGCGGCAATACTTGGGAAGAAACGGCTGAGGGTGAGCACAGGTATTTGATACTAACAGATGCTAAGGCTGCGACCCACGCTGTGCTTTCGGCCATGCTGGGAGAGGACACTAGCCTAAACCAAACCAACGGCGAGTGACCTGCCAGCGACTTAGCAAAGTAAATTCGAGCACCCAAAACGCAAGCAATGACAACCCCACAACCGGCAACAAGATACCGAGCAAAAGTATGCAGACGGTAAGCACCCGCCCTACCCTGGTAGAGGGCACGGCAGCCGGGGCGCCCAGCGTTCCCGACGGCCGGCGGCGCCACCACATAATTGCCCCACTGACACCCAGCAGCACCAACCCGGCCGTGGTAACCACACCCAGCACTAGGTTAAACCAGCCGAATAAATAGCCCTCGTGGGCGGCGACGCCAATACCGACGATACGATCCACCAGCGGCTTATCGGCGAAGTTTTTCGACCGGGTGATATCGCCTTGCGGGTCGAACCATACATCAACACGCTGGGGACGATTTTGGGTTTGCGAGCTGACTTTAAAGTCATCACCCGCCGCCGAAATTTCAACCGGGTGAGGCAAAGCCAAAGCGTGTGCACGGGTGACAACAGCGGCGGGCAAATCGATGGTATCCACCACTGAGGGGCGCCAGGAGGCTCGCTCTTGTGCGCGGGTTTGCGTCCAATCCTGCACCACCGGGGCCGCATTCCACTGGCGCACCTCTTTAAAAGCGGCGCCCCAGACTAAGGCCCACGGCAACCCAGAAATAAGCAGAAACAAGGTAAAGGCACTCAGCCACATCCCGGTAACGGCGTGAATATCGCGCCAAAACAACCGCTTGCCTTTACCCAGGCGCGGGTAAAGTACACCGGCTACACCTTTGGCGCTGCGCGGCCACCACAAATACAGCCCGGTCACGATTAACACCACGGCCCAACAAGCGGCCAATTCAACCAACACCGAGCCAAACCGCCCTGCCATTAACTCGCCGTGAAACTCGCGCACCTGGCGCATAAACATATCGTCATAGGCGATGCTTTTCAGTACCTGGTTGCGATAGGGATCGACATACACCTGTATGCGCTCGCCCTTGTCGCTCACACTCACCACGACCGAATGCCGCTCGCTTTCCGGCAAGCGATAGGCCATAAATTGCGAACCGGGATAAGCGGCCTGCGCGGTTTTAATAAGCTGGTTGGGGGTAAAACGCTGTTCGCTCACCGCCAATTGATTAACTGGCTTATCCACCCAGTGTTCAAACTGCGGCTTGAATAAATAGATGGCTCCGGTAATGGCCAAGGTAATAACAAATGGAATACAAAACACACCCGCGTAAAAATGCCAGCGCCACAAAGTGCGATAAAGTGTGCGGTTTACCTTGCTCTCGGGTTTAGTGCTCGCCTTGGTTTGCGGCTCTGTCAAGTTGCTCATTGCCAGGTCTGCCTCTTACAAATCATAAGAAAAGTTGAGGTAAACCGTACGCCCAGGCCACGGGTGGGCAACATAAGCGACTTCATTGGTCAGGTTATCCACCCCCACGCCAGCGCTAAAAGCTTTACTAAAGCGATAGCTGGATTTGATTCCCACGCGGGTGTAAGCATCCTGCGCGCCATAAACGTTTTCTGCGGTATCGGTGTTGTCCAGGCGTCCGTAACTGTTGCTGGCGTACTGCACACTGCCCCCAATGTCCCACCGATCGCTTAAATGATAGGTCGCCAACAAATTCGCGCGCCACTCGGGCATTCGCGGAAAGGTATTGCCGACAATACTGGGATCGGCCTGATTTTCTAAAATTTCGGCGTCTGTATACGCCAGATTCAGTCGCACATCCAAAGGCATCGACCAGATCTCATTGACGTTGGCGATAAACTCCACCCCACGGGTGCGCACCCGGTCGATGGGAATAAAGGTACGAATCGACGATCCGCCGGGCAAAATAGTGGACTGAGAGTCGATGGCGTTATCGACATCGTCTTGGTACAGATTTACCCGCCAGTAACCATTCGCTAAGTCGCGCTGCAGCATCAGGTTTTGATGCAGTCCGTCTTCGGGGCCAAGCTCGGGGTTAGCCAGGCTGATGGCGTTATAGGCGCTGTACTGGCTAAACAATTCCTCGACAATCGGGAAACGATAGGCCTTGGCCAGCGAGTAACGCAACTGCCAGAGGTCGGCAAAACGGTAACCGGCCGAAAACTTGGGCGAGAATTTATCAATGTCGTTACCCGGCACAGGCTCCAAATCAAAGCCTGGGGTCGATGGGTCATCATCCGAGTAATAACCACCTTGGCTCTGCCACTGCTCGTAACGCCCACCAAACGCGAGATCAATAGCGTCGCTCAACTGCCAGTTAAGCTGCGCAAAGGCCGCCGCCACATCGGTCTCGCCGCCACTGCGACTGCGATAATTGTTTTTCTCGGAAGCGGCATAGTTATCGGAGTTGTACACATTGTAATTTAACTTATAAGACTCGTAGCGAAGCCCAGTCACCACATCCAAATCATCCAGTAAAAAATCGTCGCTGCTGAGCTTAATCTCGGCGGTCTGCCAACCGGTGTCGTCATAATCGCTTACCTGACCACTCAGATCATAAGTGGCAAAAGCCGGGTTGCTGGCCGAGCTGCGATTAATATCTTCAAGAATATCAAACTGGCTTAGATTGGCCTCGATACGGGTGCGCTCACTGAGATCGGCACGCAGCCGAAGGCCTACCGACAAACTTTCGCGATCGGCCGAGCTGACGTTTAGCCGGTGCACCGGGATATCATAGCCATTACCCTCAATGACCACGCGACCGCCGTAGACAGCTTGGCCGCTATCGTCAAACACATAGCTATTAGGTTGATCGGTGTCGGAGTGACGATCCTCATAGGCAACATTCAAAAGCGCGGAAAACTGATCGACTTCGTACCCGAGCTTAAACTTGAGGTTGTCGGTGGTGGTATTCACAACGCCCGAGTCGCCGAAATAAAGACGCTGGTTATTTTGCGAGTCCGGCCCCTCAATGCCGCCACTGGCGCTTACTGAACCTTCCGCCGCAGCGGGCGCCGCGTAGTAAAAAGATTGCGGCTGTGAATCGTTATCCAGGTGATTGTAAGATACGTAAACGCTGGTATTGCCAATTTTATCGCCAAACGAGACAAAGCCCTTGTAGCCACTGACACTGTCATCGAAACCGTAATCGTCAAAACTTTGAGAAAACCAAGAGCCATCCACATGAAACTCGCGTTTTTGCGGAATAGCCGTTTCGATCTCTACCACCCCGCCCATGGCGTTGCCACTGTACTCGGCCGAGTAAGGGCCGTAGATGACGTCCACCCGGGCAATTTCGCTGGCCGACACCATGGTCCAGCGCGGCGCGCCACTCCAACGCGATTGCAACAGATAATGCAGCGGAACACCGTCAGCGAACACCATGGAACGCGAGGTTTGAAACATATTGGCACTGCGAATACCCAGGGTGCCATTGGAATCGCCGATAAAACGCCGGCGAATGACCAGACTGGGTTCGTACTTCACCACATCCTCGGTGGTGGCCATATTAATGCTGGCAAAGTCGCCGGGTTCGAGAATACTGGTGGGCCCGACCCGCTCAGCGGTGCTACTTTCGGCGCTCTGTCCCCAGACTTTGATTTCTTCTATTTGACTTGTCGACTCGGCCGCAGCGGGCGCACCTAAAAATACAACGATCCCTAGGCCAAAAGGCACACTGATAGTTCTTTTCATAATTCTCCCCCAAAGTGGGTAGAGAACTTAGGGCAAAGCGGCCCCGGCGCCCAGTGACAAATTGTCGCACCCGGCAAATACCTATACGCAATGCGAAACAGTTGGCAATAACCACACCCACCGGGTTAAAAGCCAGTGGGCTTAGCGGCGGCGCAAACCTATAGTGCCAGCGCCCAGCATCATCAACACCAGAAAAAGAAGTGCCAGGGGCGAGTTAACCGGCAAATTAGCCGGTCCACCGGGCACAGGCGGCGGTGCAACGTTATTCACAAAAACGCAGCGAACCGTATCACCCGCCTCGAGCGTTACGCTCACTGCACTGTCGCCATCGTAAACAGACGGCCCGCCGACGCAGGTGGCCCCCAGCAGATTCCAACCGTCGGGCACAGACTCACTGAGCTGATAATCACCGGGCGCCAAATCGGTAAAGGTGGTGGACACGCGACCACCGGTCGTGGTCAGCACAAAGCTACCCAGATCGCCACTGAACGGGAAACTATCGTCGCCGCCCACCGCGACATTCGTCACAATTAAGGTAGAGGTGGGAGCTACAGTGCGCTCATTAAGAAATACGCATGCCTCCCCATTGCCATCGGTTGGCATGGTAATAGTAGCCGAGCGGTTTGCCAGATCAATCGAGTGGCTACCCGAGCAGCGAATAGCGCGCAGCGACCAACCGTCGGACGGCATTTCGGTTACGGTGTAATCGCCCCCCGGTACACCAAAGCCCCGCGCGGCTCTGCCGTCACTGGTGGTTAAAGTTAACGAATTAATCGGTAAGGTGACGCTAAAGTTAAAACTGTCATCGCCGCCAATCGATACTTTACCCAGCGCCAAAACGCCCCCGCGAATGCGGCGGCGGACGTTGGTAAAGGTGCAGGTAACCTCTTCGCCTGCGGCCACAGTAATCTCAGCGCGGCCGTTCAACAAATCTGTGCTGGAGCCATTATCACAACTCAGCGCGTTTAATCGCCAAGTGGGGATCAATATCTCACTGACCTGGTAAACCCCGGGCAACAGATAATCAAACCGACGCTGCGCCGTACCGTTTTCGGTCTCGAGGGAAAAATCCCCCAGATCACCGTTAAAGCCAAATGCGCCATCCTGTGAACCCGACTCTTTAACAATAGTAATGGCGCCGGGCTCGGGCGGCAGCGGCCGATTGATAAACGCGCAGGCCACGCCCGGCCCGGAGCCGTCCAAAGTCACGGTGACAGAACCCGCCGCAAGGTCGATCGCCTGGGTGCCAGTACAGCGAATATTATTGAGCGACCAACCGGCGGGAATCGATTCGGCAATGGTGTAATTACCGGGCGCCAGGTTGGTAAACAACTGTTCCGCATGATGGTTGTTGGTGCTTAAGGTAAACGCACCCAGATCACCATTAAAGTTGAAACTGTCGTCGCCTTCTAACGAGATCTTGGCAATGGCAATGCTGCCAGTGGGCGGTGGATCCAGCGAGTTTACATAGGTACAGGTGACATTCTCCCCCGCCTGCAGGTTAACGGTTGCCGAGGCGCCGTTCACACTGCTGTCACCATCGCAGCTCAATGAGTCCAGACTCCAACCGGCGACTTGGGTCTCGCTAATGGTGTAGCTACCCGCCGCCAGAAAATCAAACACCTGGGTGGCACTGCCGCCGCTAGTCGTTAGATTAAAACTGCCCAAATCCCCACTAAAGGCAAAGGTGCCATTGTTGGCGCCACTGTCTTTTACTACGGTTATCGAAGCGGGCGCCGGTGGTAGTAAGCGATTGACGAAAGTACAAACGGCGCCGGCGCCGGTAGGCACTGATACCGTCACTGCGCCGGTTTGGGTATTACTGGTGTGAGCGCTGCTGCAGCGAATTCGGGTTAGGGCCCAGCCCTCGGGCACCAGCTCATTGAGGGTGTATTCGCCCGCGTCTAAACCAGTGAACACCTGACGCGCGCGGCCATTACTGGTGGCCAAATCGAATGCCCCCAAATCACCGCCGAAGCTAAACGTAGCATCGCCGCCGAGCGCCAGTTTGGTAACCACCAATGCACCTACCGGCGGCGGGTTGAGTTGGTTGGTGTAGGTACAGGTGACATTTTCACCCGCTGCCAGGTCGACACTGGCGGTACCGGTATTTACATCCACGCTAGAGCCGTCGTCGCACGATAACCCCGTTAAAGTCCAATCTGGCTCCACCGCCTCGGTAATCTCGTAGGTGCCGGGGGTTAAGTAATCAAACCGCGTTGAGGCACTGCCGCCCTGGGTGGTCAGGGTAAAGTCATCCATATCGCCGCTAAACGCGAACACGCCATTGTGTTCGCCACTTTGTTTTACCACAGTGATTGAGCCGCGCTCCTGGCGATTGATAAATACGCAGGCCGCCCCGGCCGTGGTGCCGTCAAGGCTGATCGTGACCTCGGCATTGGCCACATTAATAGCCTGAGCGCCGGTGCAGCGAATATCTTCTAATGCCCAGCCTTCGGAGGCCAACTCACTGACCGAATAATCGCCGGCCGGCAGCCCGGTAAAAGCACGGGCGACATGACCATTGGTGGTGACCATATCGAACACCCCAGCGCCCAAGTCACCGTTAAAAGTAAAGGTGTCGTCGCCGCCCAAGGCGATTTTGGCGATAATAATGGTATCGGTAGGCGGCGGGTCCATGCTGTTGCTAAAGGTACAGGTGACGTCTTCGCCTTCGCCCACAACGATACTGGCCGTGGCCGTTTCCAGATTGGTGGCACTGGCATTCGAACAACTGATGTTATCCAGAGTCCAACCGGCGGTAACCACTTCGCTGACACTGTAAGTGGCCGGGGGCAAATCGCTAAAGGTAATTGATTCGCTGGCCCCGTCCGTCGTCAGGGTAAAGTCACCCAAATCGCCCGCAAAACTAAACAGGCCATTGTCTGCGCCACTGTCTTTAACAATAGTAACCGAACCTGGCTCGGGCGGAATTTCTGAGTTTACAAATACACAGGCCACTCCACCCCCGGCGGGCAACTCAATACTGACTTCGTTTGAATTCAGGTCGACATTCTGACCGCCGCTGCAGCGAATAGAATCCAGCATCCAGCCGGCGGGCACCGCTTCACTAACATCGTAGGTTCCGGCGCTCAGGCCACTAAACACCTGGCGGGCATTGCCATCGCTGGTGACCAAATCAAAATTCCCCAGATCACCGGTAAAGCCAAAGGTGCCATCGGCGCCCGTTGAATGTTTAGCGATAACAATGGTGCCCGGCGGTGGCTCTTGTAGTTGGTTGGTAAAGGTACAGGTCACATGTTCGCCATCGGCTAGGTCGATAGCCGCACTGCCGCTTGCCACGTCTACCGTAGAGCCGTCGCTGCAGCTGATATCCGTCAACACCCAATCTGGCAGCTCTGGTTCACTAACGGTATAGGTGCCGGGGTCCAGGTCATCAAAGGTCATGCTGGCAGAACCGCCGATGGTGGTCAGGGTAAAGTCGCCCAAATCACCGGCAAAACCAAAGGCGCCATCGGTGGTGCCACTGTCTTTAACAATCACAATGGAAGATTTGGCACCCACCGGATCGACAGTGCAGCCCAGCGTTGGGTCATTGGGGTCGGGCTGTTCTAGCGTCACCCGCTCAAGGTTACTGTCTAGTCCCGTGTCGATATCAAAATAATCGGGCGGGTTACTCTGGGTGGCGTCGTACACGTTGAGCGGATCACCGACACCCCCCACCGCGCTTCCCTGATTCACCGAGTAGCCCTCAATTCGCAGATTACCGGAACCATAAACCTCACCATTTAAGGTGAGGCTGTCGGAACTCATCATTCCATCGGGACCAATGCTAATGACACCGCCGCCATCCACAAGTGCTTCAGTCTGGACCAAAAATAAACCCGTGTTTTCCACACTGGAGCTAATAATGGCATTGGCATTTACAAAAAACTGACAACTGTTGTAAATATCACCATTGCTGTTTAGCTGCATCTGCCCATCGATTTGCAGATGGTCGGTATTGACCAGAGAACCACCAATATTCGCCGCACCTGCAACTCGCATATCCGCCGAGTTAAGAATAGTCCCCGAATTAAGATTTAACCCGCTCGGAAATTGCAGACTGCCTGCATTATCGATGGTAATAAAGCTTAGGTTAGTAGCCCCAGCAATGGCTAAGGTGGCATCCGCATGATTGGTCATGGTGATTTCACCATTGATGTTCATACCGGAGTTGAACGCTGTATAGCCCTCGTTGTTCAGGGCAAAACCAGTGTTGACCACCACATTGGGAATATTCGCTTCCCCACGCACATATAATGCGCCCGCCGAGTTGTTCATAGTGCTGGGCATAAACACCGCGCCACTCTCAACACAAATACTCGAGCCGGCAGCAAAGTTATTAATTGAGCCTGTGAACATCCCTGACCCCGGATTGCCATCAGTACGTACCAAAAGCACATCACCGGGATTTAAGTTGTAATTAGCCCCTCCCCCCTCATCAATCAACGTCGGGCTAGCGCACGCATCAGAAAAAGTTTGCGCATTAGTAATAGGCGAAAGCAAACCCAGCAGTAATAGAGACAGGGACCAGAACAAAACAACAGCGGGGGAGATCAAGCGGGACATCGAGCTTAAATTCCTATTTTGGCACGAAAGTTAGGTAAGCGGTACTTGGCAAAGTCAATGACAAAACTCCGCGCAAGCCAAGCCACCTTCTCCTTAAGGCAATTACTATAGCACGGGGGGTTGAGGTACTGCGACGATCAGCCCAGCCAAGCGAGCAGCGACTCACTGAGAAGTTTTACGCCAGCAACGGCTAAGAGTACGTAACAAACACCATAAAACCAGCGGTCGGAAACCCGGTGGTGGAGCCAAACTCCAAGCCGCACACCTATCGGCGCCAAGGGTAGCAGCACCAAAGAGGTCACAAACGCGCGGGTATCCAATTGCCCCGTCCAGACATAGGGCACCAGTTTGATGTAATTAACCACGCTGAAAAACAACACCGTCGTGCCCACAAACAAAGTTTTGGGTAGATGCTGAGGCAATAAATAAATTGAAATAGGAGGGCCGCCAGCGTGAGCAATATAGCTGACAAAGCCCGCAATGGTGCTCCAGAAGCCGCCGCGCCCCACACTGGCCGGTTTAACCGCCACCCGCTGCAAAATATGTTTGCCCCACACATAGTGGCCGACAAAATACAGCGCCATCACCCCCACCATAAAACGGATCATATTGGCATCCATATAGGTGGACATGGCCGCGCCCAGTATTAAACCCAGCATGGCAAAGGGGAACATAATGGCGAGGTTTTTCTTATCCCAGCGGCCGCGAAAACTCCACAAGCTGACCAAATCCATGCTGCATAAAATAGGCAGCAATACCGCTGCCGCCAGGCGCGGATCGATGGCCAGTGAAAGCACCGGCACCGCCAGTGACCCCAGGCCGCCACCAAAGCCGCCCTTGGATAGGCCCACCAGCAGTACCACTGGTATCGCCAAACAATAAAACAACCACTGATCGATCATTGCGCCCCCACATCTGAAGGCGCAATTTTACACAAGGCAGCGTTAGTGGGAAACGTCGTAGGGGTTGCCGCCCAAAGCGTTGGAGATATCGGCAATCGCTTTTTGCGCCCGCACACTGTTGCCGGCGGCATCCAGCGGTGGGGAAATAACCGCGATGCCGAACTTGCCGGGCGATACCGCGATAATGCCGCCCCCTACCCCGCTTTTGGCGGGCAGGCCGGTTTTGTAGAGCCACTTACCGGCATCGTCGTACAAGCCGGCGGTGGCCATGACCGCGAGAATTTCAGGCACGTTTTTAGCTGAGGTTACCTGTTGATCGGTCACCGGGTTCTTACCCGCATTGGCGAGAGTGGCGGCCATAATGCCTAAGTCCCGCGCATTAACGCCCACCGAGCACTGGCGAGTGTAAATATCCGTAGCCCGGAGGAAGTTGTCATCAATATGGCCATAGGCGTGCATTAAAGACGCAATAGCGCGATTGCGCTGGTTGGTGGCCGCCTCGGACTTATAAACATCTTCCAACACGGTTAACTCGCGTCCGGCAAATTCGTCGTATTCGCGCGCAATTTTCCCCCAGATTTCCTCGTAATCTTTTCCGTCCACCAGGCTCGTGGTGGTAATTGCCCCGGCATTCACCAGCGGATTCATTTCCGCGCCCTGGTATTGCTCGATAGCGACAATGGAATTAAACACCTGGCCCGTGGCATCCACCCCCATGTTTTCCACCAACTCCTGGGTGCCGTCCTGATCCATCACCAACGCCATGGTAAAAACTTTGGAGATCGACTGTATCGATACTTCGGATTTTATATCGCCTTGGGTGTAAACCTTACCGTCGGTGGTGACCAGGACTATGCCGTAAATATCCGAATCTACTTTAGCGAGGGCGGGAATATAATCGGCGTTTTTTCCTTCATCCAAGGTACGGTATTTTTGATAGGCCTCACTCAGCGCCTGTTTGATGACGGCCTCGGTCAGTTCAGCCGCTTGAACAAAGCTTGCGGCCATAACCGCACCGCTGAATACCAACGCCTTCAAGATCACTCGTCGCTTGTTCATAGTCTGTTCCTTTTTCTATGTTGTTCCTTAGAAGAAATCGTTACTGCTAAAGGTATATTTCACCGAAAACTGCACCCGGTTGTCGGTGCCGAAGGCGCCACCAAAATCAGTGCGCTTACCCCACAGATACTCCCCGCCTAACATGATCTGCGGCCAAGGGCTGTAAAGCAAATTCACCGAGGCGTATTCACCTTTTTGAAAAGCGCTGTTTAACTGCCGGCTCTGGTTATCTACTTCGGTAAAACTGTAACCAAAGGCGCTGCTCATCCGATCATTCCAGGCGTGCTCGTAATAAGCCACCACACCCAGCAGGGGGACAGCCTGTAGATCTTCCGGATCCAGATTATCCGGCGCGATATCCATACCGCCGTCATTCATATAACTGGCAATTCCCTCACCGTACACCAACCCCAGGCGCAAGTGATCATCACCCAAATTGAGCACGCTACTGAGGTTAACCCCATACCCCAAATCATTGCCACTGGGCTCGTGATCGGCGGTGCCCGACTCTTCATAACTTAAATCGCGCACAATACCCGCGAGCTGCATATGCCCCCAGTCGTCTTGCATACGGTACTGGGCGGTTAAATCCGGCAGCGCGTTACGGCCATTTAAATCAAAACCGGCCGCACCGAGCAAACCGTCGTCGACATCCACACCCGGGTTCTCGATGGCCAGGGCAAAGGTGTTGGCCCCCTCAATGGGTGTCCAGCGAATCTGCGGGTTGCGCAAATACACCATGCCCGCCGGCCCCCAGTAGTCGATCACATTGGGGAATAAATCGCCGTCCATAAACAGCGTATTAGTCTGCCCGGCCAACAGGCTGCGCCATTGACCATAGGCGTGACGCAACCGGATTGTGGTTTGCCCTTCATCGCTGCCCACCCCGAACATATCGAATTCAAACACGGTGTAAATGCTGTCATCGCCGACAGGCAAGTCGGCTTTTACCCCCAGGCGGCTTTGCCGGGCACTCAGTATTGCCTGACCGTCGCTACCGTATTGTCCATCCGCTGTGGGAATACGCGAGGGCCGCAAAGTAGAATCCCACTCGGGCTGTACTCGCTCAAAGTCCTGCACATAATCGAGCTGAGCAAAGCCGTATATTTCAAACTTTTGCCGCCAACCGGCGTTGTTTACCGCGACGGCTTCGTCCATACCCAAGCGCGCCTGCAACATTTCCAACTGGGCGCGGGTCATCACCACCTCATCGCGCAGCTGGTCCAGCTCATCGGCGACAGTCAGCGGGGCAGCGGGGAGCAAAACAAAAGCGGGAACAAAAAATCGCAGGGGCCAACGCATATCACTTCCTCTTATTGAATGCGTAGAAAAGCTTAATATAGCCTTCGATTATGACACTGGCAAACCGGGCTAAAAATTACAAAGCGCGAAATACAAGCGAGGTGTTTATGCCGCCGAAGGCGAAGTTATTACTGACCACCTGCTTAAGCGGCCGTGACTGTAGCGCCCCGCGCACATAGTTCAAGGGGGCGCAGCGCGAATCGGGTTGCTGCAAATTTAGCGTGGGCGCCAGTAAACCCCGACGCATTAAATGCACGCAAGCCCAGGCCTCTATCGCACCACTGGCCCCCAGGCTATGCCCCAGGTGGCCTTTTAGACTGCTCACCGGCACATCCGAACCATAAACCTGATAGCAGGCCTTACTCTCGGCAATATCGCCCCACTCGGTGGCGGTGCCATGCATATTGATATAGTCGATATCCCGCGCGGCGATACCGGCATCCTCCAGTGCCCAGCGCATGGACTTGCGCATGCTGTCGGTGTCGGGCTGAGTCACATGGCCGCCATCGGAGTTGGTGGCAAAGCCCACCACTTCGGCCAGCATTTCGGCGCCCCGGGCGCGAGCGTGTTCATACGCTTCCAGCACCAAGCTACCGGCGCCTTCGCCAATCACTAGGCCATCGCGGTCGACATCGAAGGGACTTGGGGTCTGGGTGGGCGTGGCGTTTTTAATACTGGTGGCGCGAAAAGTATCAAACACCGCCGCCTCGGACGGGCATAGCTCTTCGGCGCCACCGGCTAATATGACATCTTGTTTGCCACTGGCTATGGCCTCGTAGGCGTAACCAATCGCCTGGCTGCCCGAGGTACAGGCCGAGGCGGTAGGATAAACACGACCCTGAATGCCAAAGCACACACTCAGGTTAATAGCCGTGGTGTGGCTCATCATTTTCAGATAATTGGTGGCGGTAACCTGGCGTAAATCCCGCCCGCTTAACTGCGCGGCGAACTCGCAAATAGCGTCGGTGCTGCCGGTAGATGAGCCGTAGGCAATACCCATACGACCGCTTTGGCAAAGTTCACTATCGAGCAAGCCGGCTTCCATTAACGCCGTCTCGCTCGCCACCGCCGCCAGCTGCGACACCCGTCCCATGGTGCGAAGCTTTTTGCGCGGGTAATGAGCCGGTAGGGTAAATGAATCCACGGGCCCCGCCAGACGAGTGCGAAGCCCCTGGTAAACATCCCATTCGGGCATCTGGCGAATACCACTGCGGCCCTGGGCCAGGGCGTTTTCAAAGTCACCCCAGCGTTGACCCAGAGCCGTCACCGCCCCCAGGCCCGTAATGACTACCCGCCTCACGAATCCAGCCGTTTTAAAATCAACGAGGTATTCACGCCGCCAAAGGCAAAATTATTGCTCATAACAAACTCGCACTCAATCTCGCGGCCACTGCCTGTCAGATAATCCAGGGGGGCGCATTCGGGGTCGGGGGTCTGCAAATTAATGGTGGGGGCAAACCAGCCGCTGCGCATCATCTGCAGGCTAATCCAGGCCTCCAGCGAACCGCAGGCGCCCAGGGTGTGGCCGATATAACTTTTTAGCGAGCTGATGGGCGTGCCCTCGCCCAGCACCGCACAGGTGGCCTGAGATTCGGCAATATCGCCCTTGGCGGTGGCGGTGCCGTGAGCGTTGACATAACCAATGGCCCCCGCATCCAATCCCGCATCGTTTAAGGCAAGCTCCATGGCGCGCCCCATGGTCTCGGCCTTGGGCTCAGTCACATGGGCGCCGTCCGAGTTGGTGCCATAGCCGACAACCTCGCCCAAAATGGTGGCCCCGCGGGCGCGGGCGTGTTCATAGTCTTCCAAAATTAACGAGCAAGCGCCCTCGCCAATCACCAAGCCGTCGCGATCTTTATCGAAAGGGCGCGGGGTTAACTCGGGCTGATCATTGCGGGTGCTGGTGGCAAACAACGTATCGAATACCGCCACCGGGGTCACATGAAACTCTTCGGCGCCGCCGGCGACCATTACATCCTGCATCCCGTATTTGATGGCCTCGTAGGCGTAGCCAATGCCCTGACTGCCAGATGTACACGCCGACGCGGTGGGAATAATGCGCCCGGTCATGCCGAAAAACATGCCGATATTCACCGTGGCGGTGTGGGTCATGGTGCGCAAATAGGTCGAGGCGGTGAGTTCGTCGGTGGTGTTCTGAGTAATAATTTTGCTCAGCGCCGGAACATCGCCGGGCGTTCCTATGCACGAGCCATAAGAGACTCCGGTAGCGCCATTGGACAGCACCGGGTCGTCGGTCAGCCCCGCCATATTCAAGGCCTGCTCAGTGGCGTAAACCGCCATAACCGACACCCGCCCCATGCTGCGCAGTTTTTTGCGCGGGTATTTAGGCGCAACAAAATCCACCGGCGCACCCAGACGGGTGTTTAGCCCCTCAATGGCGTCCCACTCGCTAAGCGCGCGCACTTTGTTTTGACCCGCGCGCAAGCTGGATTCCATATCCGCCCACTCGTTGCCCAGGGCACTGACCGAACCGGCGCCCGTGATCACCACTCTGCGCATTACAACATCCCACCGTTAACGGAAATCACCTGACGGGTGATATAGCTCGCCTGGTCACTCATTAAATAACCCACCAAGCTCGCCACTTCCTGGGCCTGGCCAAAGCGGCGCAAGGGGATCATTCTTTTCGCCTCGTCGGCGAACACCTCGTCGATCATATCGGTTTCAATAATGCCCGGCGCGACGCAGTTAACGGTGATTTTGCGTTTACCCAGCTCCAGCGCCAGCGCTTTCGTGGCACCAATAAGCCCCGCCTTGGTAGCGCTGTAATTAACCTGACCACGATTGCCCGCGAGCCCCGCCACCGACGATAAGGTAACAATCCGCCCGCCCTTGCGCGCCTGCACCATAGGCATTACCAGTGGCTGAACA
The DNA here is from genome assembly GCF_024195295.1 of Gilvimarinus xylanilyticus. Lineage (GTDB taxonomy): Bacteria > Pseudomonadota > Gammaproteobacteria > Pseudomonadales > Cellvibrionaceae > Gilvimarinus > Gilvimarinus xylanilyticus. The sequence continues at coordinate 106,047 of NZ_JAMFTH010000004.1, forward strand.
ATATTGTAAAAGCCATCTAAATTGGTATGAATCACACTGTCCCAGTCGTCCTCACTCATGGCGGGAAAGGCGTTGTCGCGGGTGATGCCGGCATTGCACACCACCCCGTAAAACGCGCCTTTCTCGGCGACACTCTGCTCCAGAGCCTCGCGCGCGGCAGACCGGTCGGCCACATCAAAACATAAGCGTTCAGCCTCGACGCCCAAATCGCGAATGCGCGCGCACACTTCATCAGCCTTTTCCACACTGCCCCGGCAGTGCACACTGATGGCAAAGCCCGCTTCGGCCAGCTGCAACGCAATCGCTTTGCCGATACCCCGGCTTGAACCTGTAACCAATACCCGGCGCTGCATCTTCTCTCCTGTGTTCACTCTATTTTTCTCTCTCATCCATCCCGGCTATGACGACTCTAGACCCGGCGGCTCGCTCGCGGCCAGATACGCGTCCGGGTCATCCGGGCGAAAGGCCGAAAACTCGGCATCGGCCAACACCCATTGCGGATCACCGGCGTCGACTATCCGACCGCTAAAAGACACGATTTGCGCTTCAAACAACCCGACCTTAACCTCAACCCGCAACACTTGTCCCAGAGCAAACACCGGTTGGTGCGCATGATACTGCCGCGCGCTGATTAAAAACGCGGGCTCGATGGAGCGCCCGGCGCGCTCGTCTGCCAAGCCCAACCACACAGCGGCGGTTTGCGCCATAAACTCAATCCCGGTCCAGGCGGGTACGCCCTGTTGCACGGCGGCGTAAAACGCATTATCCGTGCTAATGGTGGCTTCGGTGACCACTTTATCTGGCTCGCTTAGCACCAGCCGATCAATCAATCGCATGGGCAGCCGGTGCGGAATATAGCGCTCAATATCCATCGCGTCTTCCCACAATAATCGCGGCGTTATTACCGCCAAAGGCAAACGAATTACTCAAGTAAACCCGCGCCCCCGAGGTGTCCAGGCGCTGCCCAACCTCAACCAAGTTAAGCGCCGCAATCTCGGGGTCATACTCCCCATCGTAGCAATGGGGCGGCAGTTTACCATCGCCCTCGTTCAACGCCAGCCACATCAGCGCCGCCTCGTTGGCACCAGCGGCGCCCAATGTATGGCCCAATTGGCCCTTGCTGCTACTGCACAGCGGGCGATGGGGAAACAAACGGTCAATCACCCCGGCCTCCATGGCGTCGTTAAGCGGAGTGCCGGTGCCGTGCAGATTAACGTAATTAACGCTCGATGGATTCAATTGGGCCTGCTGCAAGGCCCGCTTAATCGCAAGCTCGGCCCCGGTGCCCGCCGGGTCCGGGGCCGATATATGGTGCGCGTCAGAGGATGCCCCCGCTCCCATCAACTCAATGTCGTGCACCAGTGGTTCGCGGGTTACCACAAAAAATGCTGCCGCCTCGCCAATATTAATACCGCACCGGTTGCGGCTAAAAGGCACGCAAGGGGCATCGCTAACCGAATCCAGCGCCGCAAAACCGTTTACCGTCAGGCGGCACAAACTATCGGCGCCCCCCGCGATCACTGCATCGGCCATATCGCTGTCCAGCAAGCGCTGGGCCGATGCCAGCGCATGGGCGCTGGATGAACAGGCCGTAGACAGGGTATAGGCCACCCCTCGGGCGCCCGTCAGTTGCGCCACCAGAGGCCCTAAATTGCCAATTTCCTGCGCGGCGTATTGATAATCTGCAGGCACTGCCCCCTGCTCAACCTGTGCCGCTACCGCTCTTTCGCCCTCGGCAATCCCCGAGGTACTGGTTCCAGCCACCACCGCAATGCGCCCAGGCTGATAGCGCTGACGCACCACATTCAAGGTATCGTGCAGTTGCAAAAGCGCCGCCTGGGCGAGCTGGGCGTTGCGACTTTGGTAGCGCGCAAGCGCCGGTGGCAAACTGGGCAGAGCCGAGAGTACCGGTGCGGTATAGGTCGTCGCTCCGGGTATCCAGTCGCACTTGGCGAGCCCTTTGGCGCCGCTAAACAGCGCCGGGGCAATCGTTTGTTTACTATCACCCAGGGCGTTCACCAGCCCCAGGTCGGTTAAATACACAGTCATAAAGGTTTAACGTCGACCCGGTAGTCACCATAAAAAAATTGATTGGGATTGCGCGTGCGCCACTGCCACCAGCGCCGGGGACCGCGCAGCAGGCGTACTTCGCCATCGGCTTTATTCAGCGTTAAGCCCGCCGCGCTCACACACTGGGGGGTTAAATGTTCGCGCCTCTGCCACCAGCTAAAAGCGGACAGTAGCGACTCGGCGTCGGGGCCGCGGTATAGCTTACTCACCTCAAGCTGCCACTGACCCTCCCCCGGCTGGGCGCGAAACAGCGGCGCCCCCACGGTATCCAAAGCGACATATACCTGACCTGCCTCACTGCGCATCAGCAAACGCTGCTGCACCGTCCCTTGCTCGAAAATTGTGAGCAGCGCCGTGCTATTTTCTACCTTGGCGCAGGCGTTAGCGTCGGGCATCGAGGGCGCGCGCGCGCAGCCACACAAAACCAATCCTACGACCGCCAACCAGCGCCACATCAGTCGCTCTCCGACGCACAAAACTGTCCCAGAGCATTTAACCGCCTTTGCGACTGGGCGACAAAAGGATTGTCCTTATCCCAGGCGTAGCCGGCGAGAATCGAGGAAATCATCTCTCGCACACTGGGGGCCTGGTTGGGAAAGAAAATCACATCCTGAAACAAACCGCTGTACCAGGCATCCACAAACACGCGAAAGGTATCTACGCCCTCGCGCAGTGGCGCTTCGTACTCGCGCCGCCAGTCTATGGTTTCCCCCGCAAGCTGACGCGCAACCAGCTTTGCCGCCATGCTGGACGAGCGCATGGCGATGGTAATACCCGAAGAAAAAATAGGGTCCAAAAACTCGCCAGCATTCCCCAAGAGCGCATAGCGGTCGGTGGCCAAATGCTTCACATTGCGCGAGTAGCCGGATAACTGATTGGCCGGATAACACCACTCGGCCCGCTGCAATAATTTTTGTAACTGCGGCACCTCGGCGTGCATGGTTTGCACCAATTCCAGCGGCGATGAAGCGCCGCGCGCGGCCAACTGTTCGGGGCTGGCCGCCACCCCCGTGGAGCATTTCCCGCCGGCTAACGGAATCACCCAGTACCAGATATCGCGATGTTCGGGATGCACCACGATTAACACCTTATTGCGGTCGAATTCCGGGTCGGTAATATGATCATTGACATGGGTAAAGGCGGCGTTACGCGGGGGCAAATCCGAGGGAATTTCCAAATCCAGCAGGCGCGGCAAGACCCGGCCAAAACCGCTGGCATCCAGCACATAACGGCAGACAACCTGCCCGGTTTTCCCGGCGGCGCTCTGGTAGTCGAGAACGGCGCCCTCGTCCATTTCGCGATAGGCGGTGACACTGTGCTCAAAGGCAATTTGCACACCCTGGGCCTGGGCCTGGTCGGCCAGTAATTTGTCAAAGCGCGCGCGCTCCACCTGAAAGGTCGTGCCGTGGCCGGGGGTAAACTTTTCTTCAAAGTTATAGTAGGTTCCACACTCGCCCTTGGCGAAGGCCGCGCCGTTTTTAAATTGGAAACCGGCGTCGCGCACCGCCGGTAAAAAGCCGGCCTCTTCAATGTATTGCATACACTGGGGCAGCAAACTTTCGCCGATGGAGAAGCGGGGAAATTGTTCGCGCTCGAGCACTAACACTTTTATTCCCGCGCGATTGAGTAGCGCCGCGGCAATCGCGCCGGACGGCCCCGCGCCTATAACCACAACATCAACCTGTTCGGGCAACTCGGCCATGGGTTACTCCCTTATTTTCTGCGCCCAGGGCGCCAACGCAAAAGCCAATACAATTCCCACCAACACCACCAAACCAAAATTGTGTATGGCCGCCGTAGCGCTTAAGGATAAAAGGCCAAAAGATAGCACGGTGGTGGCCGTGGATAAACCGACCGCCAGAAAGGTAGCCTGCGATCGGGCGGCGCTCTCGCGCCAGAACAAGGCGTAATCCATACCAATGCCCAGCACCAACAGCAGCGCCATAATATGAAACACGCTAATCGCCTGCCCCAAGAACAACACCGCCGTCAGGGCAATGCCGCTCGCCAGCGCCGCCGGTAGCACGACCCGGACCGCGCCCCGCACTCCGTAGCGCGACCACAATAAAACCAAAATTACCGCATAGGCGCCCAGCAATAAAACACTGGCGCGCTCGCGATACTCGCGCAGCAACTGATTGGTACGCGTCACCGGGTCCACCCAGCGCACACCAGGCACGGTTGCAGCAAAAGCGGACAGCGCGGCCCCATCTTGCAACCCGTAGAGGGATATCACGCCATAGTGTTTACCCCGATTGACAAAGTAGCCGGGGGCTGAGGGCAGCTGGGCATAGCGGGACAGTTCGGCATCGACATCGATAAACACCGGCGATGATAACGATGCAATAAAACCTGATTGGGCGGCGGATTTGACCCCCAGGGTTTCATACATGGATGCCAAAAGGCCGCTGTCGATCACCCTATCCTGCCAAATCTCGGCATTGCGTCGCTGGCGCTCCCCAGACGGTAGCAGCTTGGCCAGCGAACGATAGCTGTGCATGTACCCCGCCTGCACCCCGGCATCCAGCTGGGGCTGAAGGGCCTCAAGGCGCTGCAATAATGTTTCCGCACTGGACGCCTGCACCAGCAAATAAGGCAGTGCCGGCTGTACGGCAAGCGCGCCGCGAACCCGCTGATCCATCGCCTGAAGTTGAGGATCGGCGCGCTGCATCTGCCGAATATCATCGTTTACTTGCCACACCGACGCCCCCACCCCCAGCAGTAAAACAACCACAATGGTCAGTGCCGGGGCAGTCAGCTTGGACAGCAACCCAAGCTGCAGCCGGCTAATCTGCGCAATCCACTTGCTCAGCACCGGCCCTAAACTAAAACCCGCAGGCCGGGACAAAAGCTTGGGGTAAAAACCAATTACCACGGCGTAGGCAACGACTAACCCGCTCCCTGAAAGCACCGCAATTTGCACAAATCCGGGAAACCCCGAGGCGGTAAAGCTTAAATAACCCGCGCCGCTAGACAGCACCCCCAGGGTTAGTGGCGCGATCAGCTGACGCAGCCCCTCATCCGATCGCCAGCGTTTTCCGGCGGCAAAACGTTTACTAAAAAAATGCAGGCTGTAGTCAATAGCCACCCCCACCAACGCCGCCCCAAACACCAACGCCATGATATGCACCTGGCCAAACACCCATTGGGTCATCGCCAGGCCAGCCACTACACCTGCGGCTATGGGCGCAAATGCCAGCGGCAATACGCTGAGTTGGCGGAACACCAACAGCAGCAACACCACAATTCCCACCGCCGAACCCAGCCCCACGGTGGAGACTTCGGCGCGCGCCTGTGCTGTGCCCGAAAGGGTATAAAAAATCGCCCCGGTATCCAGGCGTTGATAACCGGACAAATCGCGCAAAGGCGCAAAGGCCTTTGCTAACACCTGGGCAAACTGAGTTTGGGTGGCCACCGAATAAGGCGAGGCCGCCAACTCAATGCGCAGCACGTAAAACTTTTGTTGCTCTAAGTTGATGTACGGAAAACCGGCGCCGTCAATTTGCAGCGCTTCGGGAGCGGCTAATGCCCGCCTCTTAAAAGCGGCCAGGGTTTGCAATGGGTCATTGGCTAGCGCATCGCGATTAATGCCCCCGGGGCGAGTCAACACATCCCGCAGGGTGCTACGGCGCAACGATTCCAGCGACTGGTTTTGCAGTTTTTGTCGCCAGGCATCGGTTAAAAAAATGGGTGCGTTATCGGAATACAGGTCGCTAAAATGATCTCCCTCCGCCCCCAGGCCCAATTGCGGGGTCTTAATACACGGGCAATCTTGCAGGCGGGTAATAACCTGTGGCAACCGCTCTACGACTGCTCGATTATCATCGGCGCCCACTAACAACAGAGCCTGGTTCGCAAAGCTTTGCGATAATTGGCGCTCGGCCTGTTGTTCTGCTGCAGAATGGTTTTGCTGGGGAAACAGCGCCAGCAAGTCGGTGTTGATCTCCAAGCGAGGCAGCATCCACAATCCGGCCAGCAACATAAAGGTCGCCAGCAGTCGGCAACACCACACCCACGGGGTCAGCATTAGCGAGTCTCGCGATCCGGGTAACTGAACTCGAGCAAGGTGTAGTCGTCATCGGATTCGGCAATGGTCACCTGAGTAATCAGCCCGCCGCTGCCGGTCACCAACAAACGATCCACCACATCAGCCAAAGGCGCCTTTTGTGGGACCAGCGCCATATGCCATTCATTATTTGCGGCGGGCGCCAAATAGAGCGTAAACACGCTATAAAGTTGTTCGGGCTTTAGCGCAAAAAGCTGTTCAAACATACGAAAAAAACCGTACACCGAAGGCTCGGCCGAGGGTGTGATCACTTCTTGCTCGCCATCTACCAAACGGACAATCTTTTCGCCATTAACTTTATAGCGAACCGCGAAGGGTTCGTGCAGTTGCCAATCAATCGTGCCCTCAGCGGACAGAGCAAAAGATCCCTTGCCAATAATCGGCTCTGCCAGTACCGAGAGATGCTTTTCCTGGCGGACATCTCCCCCGAGAGGAAGCGAATCCCGTACCGCTTGCGCGATAGATTCCAACCTATCGCGTTGGGCGTCACTGTTTACCGGATAATCCAACACTCCCTGGGCTGCGCAGCCCAGAGAGAAAAATAAACCGCCCAGAAACACCCCAAAACGTATCATGCATTCCTCCGTTGGGTTTGATAAGCGGCTACTTTCTCACCCAAAATAGGCGGCGTGGCGAAACACATTTCGCCGTTCTGTAAATCTACCGCTACCTGAGTGCTATAGCCTTTGGTCAGGCGTTCACCCGTCTCAACATCAATAATCGTGTAGCTGATTTTTAACCGCACATCCCACTCCTCCAGTTTCGCTTCGATGCGAATGGTGCGATTAAAGCGGGCGGGTTTAATGTACTTTAAGCGTATATCCACCACCGGAAACCCATAGCCAGAATCGCGCATAGTGAGGTAGTTGTAATCGATCGCATCCAGCAGCTCGCAGCGTGCCTGCTCAAAGTATTTGACATAGTTTCCATGCCAGACGATGTCCATACTGTCGACATCGAAAAAAGGCACCTTTACCTCTTGCGAAACCACAATAGGCGCATCAGTCATTGGGATACAACTCCCAGTGTTGGGCCCGGATACGCGACACACTGTCGCGCAGGGCCGATTCCAGCGGACGGTCTTCTTCTACCGTGGCAAAGTACTGCTGAACCTGGTCACACATATCCTGCAGGGGCAAAGTAATGGCGTCAGCGTTAAAATCAGCGTCGCGCCGGCGTAATGTCAGCGCCTGGGTAGCGGCCAGAAGCCCGGCCGCGGCCACTTGCTCGGTCAACTCCAGCACTCGCTCGCAGTCGCGCGCAGCAATGGTACCCATACTCACCTTGTCTTGATTATGGCACTCGGTGGAGCGGGAAAACACACTGGCGGGCATGGTGTGTTTAAGTGCTTCGGCAGTCCAGGCCGAGGCGCCAATTTGCACCGCCTTAAAACCGTGGTTGATCATCGCCCGGTCCGCGGTGGCACCGGATAAGTTCGCAGGCAGACCATTGTTAAACTTCACATCCATTAGCAGCGCCATTTGCCGATCAATCAAGTCGGCGATATTCGCCACCGCGGTTTTTAGCGCATCCATAGCAAAAGCGATATGACCACCGTAAAAGTGTCCGCCGTGCAGCACATGTTCGCCTTCACCATCGATAATGGGATTGTCATTGGCGCTGTTTAATTCGGTTTCGATAAACTGGCGCAACCAGGGTAAAGAATCTTGCAACACGCCGATAATGTGCGGCGCACAACGCACCGAGTAACGGTCTTGCAGGCGGTCGGAGTTGCGCGCGACTTCACCGGCGTCCAGGTCGTTGTGAATCCAACGGGCGATCTGCCCCTGCCCCGGGTGCGGCTTAACCGAAAACAGCTTGCCATCAAAGTGATTGCTGTTGCCCTTTAACGCGACGCTCACCATCGCGGTAATACGGGTTGCCAACTTAGCCAGGTATTGGGCCCGGTCAAACGCCAAGCAAGCCACAGCGGTCATCACCGCCGTGCCATTCATAATCGCCAATCCCTCTTTGGGGGCCAGCTTTAAAGGCGCCAATTTTTCCGCCGCTAGGACCTCGGCCACCGTTTTGCGCTCGCGGTTATAATAAACATCGCGCTCGCCGACCAAGCTTGCCGCCACATAGGACAGGGGGGTCAAATCGCCACTGGCCCCTACCGAACCCTCTTCGGGTATCACCGGTACTATGTCGCGCTGAATATAATCAGCCAATCGCTCCAGCAGCTCGACCCGAACCCCGGAATAACCCCGCGACAGGGATGCCAGGCGCGCGGCCAAAATCGCGCGGCCGTGTTCACGGTCGAATTCGCGCCCCAAACCACAGCCGTGAAAACGGGTTAAGTGCAGAGGTAACTCCTCGACCAAATGCGGGGGAATACTCACCGTACAGGAATCGCCGTAACCGGTGGTGACGCCGTAAATAACCCCCTCTTCGCGCCACAGGTCACTGACAAAGCGGGCACTGGCGTTGATCCGCGCCAGGGCGTCGGCATCATCGGTCAGTCGGGCACCGGCGCCGCGCGCAATCGCGACCACGTCTTCAATGGTGATAGGCGCGGCACCAAATGCAATATCGGTGGGCGCAGTTTTGCTTGTCATAATCGGTTAACGCTCCTGACGATTTTTTCGCTGGGGCTTATCAATGCCCCAGTAGTCGTAAAAATTAAACCACTGTAGGGGTTCGGCGCGGCAAAGGCGCTCCAACTGGGTGATATAGTTGCCCAGCAAGCGACGGCAGGTTTGCTCGCGCTCGCGCCTCGGCACTTTTTGGCCGTCGTAAAGAGGCGTCATTTCGGCGCGATAGCCCGCGCGGCTGCGATACCCGGCGAGAAAATAAACCGGCGCCTCTAACATTAAAGCCAACCAAAAAGGGCCCACCGGAAATTGTGCCTTGCCGCCCAGAAAGTTTTCACTAAAAAAGCGTTTCTGATTCTCCGGCGGCAAACGATCGGCCAATAAAATCAAAAACTCACCGTCGTTCAGTTTTTGCTGCAATAACATCGCCGTTGCCGGGGTAATATCGCCCACCTGAATCAGCCGCATTTGTACTTGATCGCTGGCACTGTCGAGCAGACGATTGAATTTTTCGGTATTGGCCGTGTGCAAAATAACATTGAGTTTGAGTATCCCTTCATTTTCTACCACCGCTCGGCACATTTCCAAGTTGCCGAAATGAGCGCCCAGTAATACCGCGCCTTTGTTTTGCTCTTGCAGCTGCAATAATTGTTTATGCCCGGTAAACGCGACATCGGAGCGCTGAATGCGCCCCATCCAAGCCCCTAAGCGATCGAGCAAAGCGGCAGCAAAGCTTAGATGATGCCGCCACACCTGCCAGGTATTACTTGTAGCCCCTGCGCGCTGTAGGTAATCGCGACTGTAACGTCGGGTTGCGGCGCGGGTGAGAAAAAAATACAACACCACCAGGTAGACTACCGGCTGAACCAAATAGCGCCCGCCGTGACGATACACCCAAAACAACAGGCGCATACCCAGGGCACTGCCCCGCTCGCGCTCTTGGTGCCAGTTACTCACCGCGAGACCTCAGACGGCGCCAAATTAATACCGGGGCACGCCACAACATACCCAATACCAGCCGGGTATGCATCCAGCTAATCGCCACATTATCGCCCCACAAGCGAAAGTTAGACACCCCATGTTCCGGGTAAACAACTTTGGTAGGCAGGCTAAGCACGGTATGCCCGCGCCAGAACAGCCGCACCATCACCTCGGTATCAAAATCCATCCGTCCGCCCAAGCGAACATCGTGGGCCAGATCCAACGTAGGCTTTAATGGGTAAACCCGAAAGCCACACATGGAATCTTTAATCTGCAGTGACAGGGTTTCAATCCACACCCACACGTGGGTTAAGTAGCGACTGTAAAAGCGATGTTTAGGCACCGACTCATCGTACTGGGGCACGCCGGTGATCAACGCTGCGGGGTTTTGCCGGGCAAGCGCTAACAGCTGCGGCACATCCGCACTGTCGTGTTGACCATCGGCGTCTATTTGCAGCGCGTGGGTAAACCCCAACCCCAGAGCATGCTGCATACCCGCCAGCACTGCTCGCCCTTTACCGCCATTGGGGTATTGTTCGACCAATTCACAACCTGTGTCACGCTGTAATCGCCGCAGATTTTCGCGCGCGCACTGATCGCCGCCATCGTTGACTAACACGCAGCAAAGACCCTGAGCCATTAGCGCATGGACCACGGGTGTCACTAGATGGGCGTGGTTATAAACCGGAATGACCGCACAGGCTTTAAACACCTTGGCCCTCTCCAGCAAATAGCAAAGCGCCTTTGGCGGTGACTCCGCGGGCATTGTGGTAGGTAAACTTGACCAGGCCCTTTGCCGGTTGGTAATCGAGCGTTAACTCCATGGTGACAGGCGGGCGAACCAGCTGTTGGAATTTATTAGAGCGCAAACTTTTAAAAGGCGTTTTAATATCAAAATAATCCACCGCCAGCTCGTGCACCCAGGCTACTTGAACCACACCGGCCAACACGGGCAGGCCGTCAAAATGGCCCTGAAAACACGGGTTTTCGGGGGTTAAGTCGAAGCGCCAGCGCACTAAGTGTTCGCGCGCTTCCACCAGGCGAAGAGAGTCGGGCAAAGCAATCACGCGGTCACCTCAAACAGCTTCACAATATCCCCCTGGGGCAGTTTGCCCTGGCTGTTGCGCGGCAACTGTTCGACAAACCGCCAGCGCCGCGGCAACAGCGGCCCCTCGTAATAGCGCGCGAGGTGCTCACGCAAGCCCTGGTTCAGGATACGCTTTCCCGAGTGCTTAATAACCTCGAAGGCGTCGTGGGTGATACTCGCCACTATAACCACCTCGTCCCGGCGCCCGCGCTTTACCGCCGCGCGGGCCTCCTTGACCCACACATGTTCGACCAGCCGCTGCTCCAACTCGGTTAACGACAAGCGCTTGCCCTCGACCTTGGCAATTAAATCCGCGCGCCCGCGCAACTCAAAGCGGCCATCGGCCTGCATTTCGGCTTTGTCGCCCATGGTAAACCATGGCAAGTTGCTTAGATGGGCACTTGAGACCTGTAATAACCCAGCGTCTGTGGTGCTGACCTCAACCCCCGGCAAGCTCTGCCAAACATTCGACTGACTTTGCCGCCGCCAGGCCACACCACCGGTTTCGGTACTGCCCAGAATTTCATAGAGGGGCGCAGGGCATCGGCTTTCCATGGCCTGCGCAGCGTCGGCTGTTAACAGTCCGCCGGAGGAAAAAGTAACCGAAATATTATCGCTCGCTTGCACAAACGGCTCGCTGCAAGGCAGGCGGGCTAAATGGGTGGGGCTGGACACCAATACCGCCCCGGGATGGGCCTGCGCCAGCGCGGCGAGAGGTTCGGGAAAATGACAGACTGAATCGACAAACGCAGCCCCGCGCGCCAACGGCCACAAAATGACATGCAAGAGGCCGTAAATATGCTGATGGGACACCGTGGACACGACGGGGCGCTGATCCAGCTCGGCACCCCACACCCCATGAAGCGCGGCCAACTCGGCTTCCAGATCGTTAAGATTTTTTATAATCGGGGCGGGCTCGCCCGTACTGCCCGAAGTAAAAAGCACCAGTTGTACATTCCGCGAAAAACACACCTCGGGGGGATTTTCTGTACTTTCTTTCCCCGCTAACGCCAGGGCACGGATTTGCCACTGGGGGCAGGTGAGATTATCCAGCGGGCTATCGCTGATCAGCGCATCGATGTGTGGCTGCAGCTCGGCGGCGGACTGGGGCTGCAGATTCTGCGGCATAACAATTTTTTTGCCCGCCAGCGCCAGGGCCAGTAATACCGTTAAAAAGTCGTAGCCCGACGCCAACCAAACGCCCACGCGCTCTTCGGAAGATCGCCGTAGACTGTGATACAGGGCAAGCACATCAGCGCGCAGACGGGTGCGATTGAGTGGTTCACCGTCCCGGTAGGCGATCACCCTTTCATCCCCCCCAAATGCGAGGCGACGTAAATTGTTACTGAATTTAAAGTCCATGTTTTTTCTTAAAATATAATTGGCGGTAGGCAAACTCACCGGCAAACAGTGCCCCCATTAACCCGTAGGCGATACCGCCATTGTATAACGCCCACACTTCGCGACTGCTGAACAGCGCCGTATACGCGGCGACAGCTCCGTTGCACAGCAAAAACACCACCCACAGACGCGTAACCCAGGCCGTGTAAACCTCAACGATGGGCGGCAGCCCCTGAGGAAATTCCAGCCGGGCCATTCGCGCAGGCAGAGTCGGAGGGTAATACAAGGTGTAGGTAAAGTAGACCGCGACAACGGCATTAATCAGCGCGGGCCAAAGCTTTAGCAATCGCTCGTCGTTAATCCACCAAAGCGCGCCGGCCAGGGCCATAAACCCGGCGACAATGACAAGGCGCTGGCCTGTATTCGCGGCTTTCACGCCCAGCCTTGCCCCGTAAATCCCAGCCAAAGCCAGGCCTATATAGCGCGGCTCTAGCCACTTGGTGCCCAGGTAAACCAGCGGCGGATACAAAATAAGTATCGCCACCGCGACTATCCCCAGGCTGCGGGTCACTTGGCCCTCAGCAGCTCATCAATCACGTTAACGGCGTCGCCAATCGTGCGCACGCCCTTAAACTGCTCGGGCTTCATTTGCTGACCGGTAACATTGTGAATTTTGGCCGCCAGGTCAATGGCATCAATGCTGTCAAAATCCAGATCGGCGTACAGGTCTGCCTCGGGCGAAATGTCATCGGCGTCAATCATAAACGATTGCACCAAGACATTTTTTAACTCGGTGTAAATTTCTTCTTTGGTCATCATCTTATCTGCGGTTCGGTTTACGGCGATGCGCGTTACTGCGAGGCACTTTGTGCCAAAACAAAATTGCGCAGGCTCGCGACACTGTAAAAATGTTCTTTGTTTTGCTCGGAGTTAGCATCGATTTTGACATTAAAGTTTTTTTGCAACGCCAGTCCCAACTCCAGAGCATCAATCGAATCCAGGCCCAGGCCATCGCCAAACAGGGGCGCCTCGGTGTCGATATCTTCTATAGCAATATCTTCCAGCTCTAACTCGGTAATAATCATTTGTTTTATATCGGTATCGATATCAGCCATAACGCTTTAAACCTTCTGCATAATAGTTCTCTAAGTAGCGCGTCAATAAGCGCGCCGCTCGGGGTTTATCATCGTACTGTTCAAGCAGCGCGCGCGGCTCGAGACACTCGTAAAAAAAGACATCGATGTGGGCTTTCCGGGGCGGTATCCGATACCAGGGCTCGCCTTTCACCAAAGTCAGAGGCCGACAGGTAATAAACACCGTCAGCAAGGGTGCGTCCGTGCGCACCGCAACATTGGCGGCGCCACGCTTGAACTGTAACGCCTGGCCGGGCACGCTGCGCGAGCCCTCGGGAAATATCAACACCGCCTGGCCGTCATCCAGCGCCTGGCGGCAGCCCGTTAGCAATTCATCTCCGCTGGCATTGCTGATAAAGCCCCCAGCCAGCATCACCCCGCGAATATACAAATTGCGCCACAGCGCGCCTTTTACCACACAATTGGCGCGCGGCAGAAGGGAAAATAAAATCACCACATCAATCAGCGTCGGGTGATTGGCAATCACCAAGTGCCCCCCGGCGCGCTCCAGCAGCTGGCGGTTGTGCAAATGCACCCGAATCAACCCCAGCCATTCCATCAGTGCCACGAAGCGGGCAAAGCTAAATTGCTGCAGCGCCCGCACCCGGGCGGCTTTAGCGCCGCGCTCGCCCGGCAGGGCGTAAATCACCGGAAACACCAATACGCTTTGCGCCAGCGCCAAAAACGAGAAGCAGGCAAAACAAAACCCCGTTGCCGAGGTTCGCCAGAGCCGGTCGCCCCAGTAACTAATCCTGTGCAGCACCGCGCCTCCAACACCACCGATGGTTTCCCGTATCGGCGGTTAACATTTGCTGTGAACCGTGCCACCAGGCCAAAAACTCGATGAGCAGCGAATTGTGCCCCGCACTTTCCCCGGCATCTTCCATGGTCAGACATACCGACGGCGCCGCAGGCTCGGGCTGGGCGCTTAACACCAGCGCCAGGGCTGCGGGCATTTCCCGTTCATCGGCATAATCGCGATAAAACTCTGCTAACGGCTCCTCGCTGTGGACCAGTAACACTTGCCGGGCCCCCTGTTGCAGCCAAGTCTCGGCCTCTCGCCAGGCGGCGGCCAGGGTATCGCGTCCCGCCGCCAGCGCCACCGAGGGCGCCTGGATTTTCTTGATGATACTGAATATGCCCAGCGCCGAGTTGTGGACCGATAAGCTAAAACCATTGGGTGACAGGGGGGCGTCGGTCGCCAGCGCCTGTAACAGTTTAAACGTCCGCTCAGTATCGCCGTGGCGCGAGGAGAAAATCACCGGCGCATCGGCCGCCAGGCTCTCGCAGGCGGGTTCGGCCACCTCCAGCGCCTGGCGTCCCCAGCGCGTGAGGCGCCGGCGAGTCATCGCTGGCACCCCAGCCGCAGCGGGCTTGGCGTCCGTCTCGGGAAGGCAATCGGGGCGAAAATCCGCCCACTGCTCGGCGCTCTCCAGCCCCGGGGCCCAGGCGCTACAATGAGTTACCCACACTTGCATAAACTGCATCCAACTCGCTAATTCCGTATGCTTCTCTTTTGGTGGGCCATTTTACACGACCTGTGGCGCCGCCGCAGTGACAAATAATGACCACTCGCAAAGGCGCTGCCACGAAGCGGCGCACTTAAATAAGCCCCATTGGGTGTAGGTCTCGGAATATAGTGCCAAAACCAGTATAGTTGCGACTTTTCCTGCGAAGAGCCCCATGTTAAGCCTAGATCGACTCAGTTTTGGCTATCGCCCCCACGAGCAGCAGATTGCCGATTTAAGCCTTGATCTCGAGGCGGGAGAGGTACTCGGCCTGCTGGGCCCCAATGGGGCGGGCAAGACCACTCTGGTGGGGCTGATTACGGGCCAGTTGCGCCCGCGAGCGGGGCACGTGCACTTTGATCGCGCTCCGGTGCGCCTGGGCCGGCCGGGCATTGCTCTGGTCCCGCAGGAGTATGCGTTTTATCCGCGTTTAAAGGTGCGGGAAAATCTCGCTTATTTTGCCGGTTTACTGGCCCTATCGGCCGCCGAACGGCGCCACCGAATTGCCGCAGCCCTGGACCAGGCGGGACTGACCGAGCTGGTCGGGCGCCGGGCGGGGGATTTATCCGGCGGCTATAAGCGCCGCTTAAACTTTGCTATCGCCCTGCTGCAAAAGCCGCAACTGCTACTTTTGGACGAACCCACCGCTAATGTCGACCCCCATTCGCGCCAGGATATCTTAACCGCTGTACGCGAACTGAGTGCAGCCGGTACCGCCATTATTTACACCTCACACCTGCTCGATGAGGTGGAGGCCATAGCCACACAAATCGCGGTGATGCACGCCGGCCAAATTGTACTGCGCGGGAGCACCGCCAAGTTGTTAAGCGACGCCTCTTCACAGGTAAGATTTAGCACCGAGCAACCACTGCCCCCGCCCCTGTGCCAACAATTGCAACTCGAGTCGCTAGACTCGCAAACTTATTTGTGTGACCTGCAAAAAGCCTCGCTTAGCCTGGCGGAGCTAACTCGCGCGCTGGAGCAAGCCGGACATTCCCCCAGCCGCCTCAGTTACGGACAACGCCGTTTAGAAGAGGTTTACCTGCAGTGCCTGGCACACACAGAGGCAACCGCATGATTGCGCTACTCGCCTCTTTAAAAAAAGAAAGCCTACTGCTGATGCGCGACTGGCATGCCCTGGCGCTGCTGTTTCTAATGCCAGCGCTATTTATCATTATCATGTCACTGGCGCTGCAAGATCGCTTTGGCGCCGAGCAAGGGATGGAGCTTGCCGGTCAATTCAACGATCAGGCATCCACCCGCGACGCTCGCCTATTTCGTCAACAGCTGGAATTGTCACCTTACCTAAGCTTGCAAGACAGCACCCGGCCGCTGAGTACGAGCGGCGAGCTCTACGCGATAACCCTCACCGCCGACTTTAGCCAGGCACTGGAAGCGCGCACCGACAAGCCAGGGGTGATGCTGCGCTTTGCCCCCGAACTGGGCGGACGCGAGAGAGCCTTGATCAGAGCCGCGGTGCAAGAAACGGCGGGGCAGCTGCGCGCCACGGCCATCGCCGAAGAGCTCGGCTATGATAAGCAATACGCCGAGCAAGAGTTTTTACTGACGCACTTAATCGTTGACGCGACCGATACCCATAGCGACCAGCCGGCCCTGCCTAGCGCGGTCCAGCAAAATGTGCCCGCCTGGCTGATTTTTGCCATGTTTTTTATCGCTATCCCCCTTTCCACGGCCATCATCGACGAGCGCCAGCAGCGCACGTTTATTCGGTTGCGCACCTTAGGCACTTCCGTGGGGCTGATCTACAGCGCTAAAATTCTGCCCTACTTTGTTATTAACCTACTGCAACTGGTGCTGATGCTGATGCTGGGTATTTTTCTAATGCCCCTGCTTGGAGGCGAGGCTTTGCACTTGCCCGCGCCGCAAATTCCCGCCCTGTTAATAATGGCCGTGTGCACTAGCCTGACCGCCCTGGCCGCCGCCAGCTTAATTGCCAGCGCGGCGCGCACCACCGAACAAGCCGCTATCGCCAGTGCCGCTGGAAACTTGTTGCTGGCGGCGCTGGGCGGGGTTATGGTGCCGGTGTTTATGATGCCGGCGTCTTTGCAGAGCGTGGCCGAACTGTCGCCCATGCACTGGGCCCTGAGCGGTTTTATTGAGTTACTGGTACGCCAGGGAAGCTGGAGCGATATAGCCGCTCCGGCGTTTAAATTGCTGGGCCTTGCTGCGCTACTGTTTACAGCGGCCTGGGCATTAATACAACGGAGCACGCGACATGCCTGATGCGGTTACCCCCGAACTTAAACACGCTCTCAAGCAAATGATTATCGACGAGTGCGACAAAGACGAACTGAGCCCCACGGATATACAAGACGACCAGGCACTACTGGGCGGTGATCTGGATTTGGATTCGCTGGATGTGTTGCAAATCTGCATGGCGGTAAAAACTCAGTACGGGGTGCGAATTGAAGGAAATACCGCCGCCCAACGAGCGCTCAAAAGTATCGACACCCTGGCCGATACGATTGTCAGGCAAAGTACTCCGTGAAGATCAGTATTCGCGCTTTCGAAGCGCGCTGCAGCCTGGGGGCCTCTGTGGAGCCGGCGGTTACCAACCTGCTTAGTGGCGCCTCATCCCCGCGACAACACACCTTTGACAACCTGCAAGAACCGGTCACCCTGCCTTACTTTAGCGCCCCGCCCGCGGGTGACTTTTATCGCGCCCAAGCCTCGTGTTTGAACTCGCTACTCGAGCGCGCCCAGCTCAGTCGCACTGAACGCCGGCGCACCGCGCTTTTGATGGGTTCTTCATCTTTTGATGTGCATATTTCCGAGAGCCAGTACCGGCGCGAGTTGAACACCCTCGGGCCAGAGCAAGCGCTGCCTATGCCTATTGTCGGCTACGGCAAAATAGCGCAGCACCTGGCCGACCAGCTGGCACTGGGGCCGCACCGCTACGCCTACTCCACCGCCTGCACCTCCAGCGCTAACGCCCTACTTTATGCCGCGCGCCTGTTGCAGCAGGATCAGGCAGACCACGCGCTGGTGCTGGGCTGCGAACACCTTAACGCCACCAGTGCACTGGGTTTTTACGGCCTGGGATTAATATCCCCGAGGGGTGAAATGGCCCCCTTTGACGCCCGTCGCGACGGTTTGATTTTGGGAGAAGGCACAGGTGCGCTACTGTTAAGCAAACCCTCGCAAACGCCGGCAAGCGAGCGGCGCTGGCAGCTGGCCGGAGGCGCGATAGGCACCGACAACTACAGCCTCACCGCCGCCCATGTCAGCGGCAAAGAAATCGCCAAAGTCATTCGTGCCGCTCTTGCCGACGCCGATATTACCGCTGCCGATATCGCGGCGATTAAACTGCACGGCACCGCGTCGCTGCTAAACGACGAGGCGGAGGCCGCCGCTTTACATCAGGTGTTTGCCACTCTCCCCCAGGGGTTTGCCCTTAAGCCTTATGTAGGCCATACCCTGGGGGCGTGCGGCGCCCTGGAAACCGCGTTGACCCTGGGCAGCCTGGCCAGAGGAACACTACCGGACAACCCCCGAGCGCTTGGCGATGGCGAGCTGGCCGTGCCTTTACTCAAAGAAAAACGTCCCGCTCAACCTGGTTACTACCTTTTGAATTGCTTTGCCTTTGGCGGTAATAACAATGCTCTGATAATCCGCGATCAGGGAGCTAACGAATGATCTACCTTATCGACAGCTACTCTCTGCTCAACACCATCGCCCCAAACGCCGACGGACTGCCGGATTTAAAAGCCATTATTCAGCGGTGGCACGGCGAGCGCATTCGGCGTATCGACCGCTACATTCAGCTGTGTGTCGCGGGTGGCTTAAGTTGCGTGGCGGGGCGGTCGCTGCCGGAAAATACCGGAGTCTATTTAGCCAGCCGCAACGGCGCGGTCGCGACCTCGGCGAGAGCCATGAGCAGCATTGAAGCCGACGGCCAGTTGCCCAAGCCTTTACACTTTGTAAACACACTGGGCAATTCCGCGGGCTTTTACTTAACTCAATTGCTCGGTCTCACCGGCACAGCAGTGGTCTGTTCGGCGGAGCAGTTATCGTTTGAAGCGGCTTTGACCCACGCGTGCCTGGATCTGCAAGCGCGGCAGTGCGACACCGCGCTGGTGGGAAGCTTTGACGAAACGCCTCTCCCTGTGCAGCACCAACGCCGGCGGTTAAATATCACAGACAGCCAGGCGCCTCTGCTTGAGGGCAGCCACTGGCTTTTGTTATCGCGTCACGCCCAAAACGCTCGGGCAAAACTCAGGGCGCCCGAATACACCGAGAGTTTGAGCCAAGCACTACGGCGAGAGGATACGGGTGTGCAACTGGCGTTCTCTCCGAACAAGGCTGAAGCCTCAAAGCTGCCAGGCAGCCACACTGTTTACAACCCAGTTGAGGGCGCCATCCCTCACGGCAGTTTTTCGGGTGCAGCGCTGGTGGAACAATTGAAACTGCCTTGCGGCACTCATGTCGCTCGCGAAGGCAAGACCTACTGCACGGTGCGCTGGACATCGGCGTAAAGGTTGCACCTATGGACTCTATTGTCACCGCTTTTCATTGGACGCCCGCCGTCGCTCTGGCGCTAGCGGTTTGTCTAGGTGTGGGCGGGCTGATTCACTGGACAACCAAACAAAGTCGATTTCCCGGGAAAGCCAGCTTTGTTGGCACTCACTTGGCAAGCCTTTGGTGGATGCTCGCAGCAGCGGCCGAACTGGCAGCCCTGCCGCCATCAGTAAAAATGTTTTTCGCCGCGATGGCTTGGCCCGGAATTGTGTTAATGCCGAGTCTCTGGGCCCTGTTTTTATACCAGTACACGCGCAGCGATTATCGCCCCCTGCATCGAGGTGTTTTGTGGCGATTAAGTCTAGCCCCTGTCTGCTTTTGGCTGCTGGCGCTAACAAACCCCTGGCATCACGGCTTTTATACTCATGCCAGTGCTCCTATCAACGCCGACTGGGGCGCCGCTATTAACTACCATCACGGTCCCCTGTTTTATCTTGCCGCCGTCTACGTATACTGCGTTATGCTCGCCAGTATCGCTATGTTAATTAAAGCGATTAAACAAACACGCAGTCTGTACCGAAATCATTTTTTGGCCATGTCCGTGGTCACACTTATTCCCTGGGTGGCGAATATTGGCTACGTATTTTTTGACCTTACCTTGTTTGGTTTTGATCCTACGCCTTTTACCTTTGCCTTTTCTTTGTCGGCCTTTATCTGGCTGATTCAACAAGCCCGCTTGTTCGATGCCGTACCCTTGGCGCGTCACCTTCTGCTTGAGGCACTACCCGACCCGGTATTGGTCATCGATAGACGCCAGCGCTTAATCGATGCCAACCCCGCTGCCCTAGCGCTGAGTCAACCTACGGAACAATGGCAAGCGCAGCCACTGGCGGAGTTGCCGACGCTGGGCTCCCGACTGGCTGAGCTTTTACATGCGACGCCGAAGGAGCAGCAACAAACTCTCGAACTGCCAGATCAACGCTTTTACGAAACCCGCATTTTGGCATTGCACAGCGAGGCGGGAAGCCTCTCGGCCCCCATTGGGCAGATGATTTACCTGCGCGACATCAGCCACCAACACTTGGCTCAACGTCAACTGACAGAGGCACTGCAATTAAGCGAGCAGCGCCTGGACACCATTTCCCAGTTACATAAAGAATTGCAGGCTCAAGCGATACGGGACCCCTTAACGGGCCTATACAATCGCCGCTTTCTGGATGAATTTTTTATTCGCGAGCTGGCGAGAGCCAAACGTGAACACGTACACCTTGCTCTGGCAATGATTGACCTGGATCACTTTAAATCTCTCAATGATCGTTATGGCCATCAAGCAGGCGATGATGTTCTGGCATTTACCGCCCATTTTCTAAGCTCAGAATTGCGCGAATCCGATGGCATTTTTCGCATTGGGGGCGAAGAGTTTTTGGTCATATTGCCCGGGCTTAATGCCACACAGGCGCGAGAACGTCTCAGCTATGTCGGACGGGTGTTTAGTCAAGAGTCGATTTCCACTGGCAAGCACCTATTGCAGGCGAGCTTCTCTGCGGGACTGGCCGCCTACCCCGAGCAGGGCGAAACACTTGAGGCACTTATTGCCCACGCCGATACAGCACTCTATCGAGCCAAAGCGCTGGGGCGTAACCGCGCCGAAGCTTAACCCCGATGCCAACGCTTGAGCTGATCCCACACCCCGGCTTCAGCGGCCGCGCTGACACGCAAACGCTCGGCTAAGCCGGCGCGGTCGATAGGCCGATCACTTTTACACTCTTTAACCACGGCCACTGCAAACTCGCGCCACAAATCACCCACATCTGTCATCGCCTGAGAGGCCTCAGCCAGGGCATTATCATTCAGCATCTGTGCCGCCTCTTGCAAAAAAGACGCGTACACAAAACGAAAACCCGCGCCGCCAGTGCCAATCTCTTCCTGCATTCGCACGATATGCCCCAGGTACAATCGTTTATCTTGTTCACTGCCGCGCAAATGCTCGATTTTTTTGGCCATATGGCGAATGCCGCGCACCCCGATCACCGGTAAAGGAGCCCCGGTCATGACCTTCATATTTTTGCCAATCGCCTGGCGGATTAAGCGCGGATAATCAATCTCTGATGGCACAGAATCAATGGTGTACATCAAGCCTTTGGGGGCCAATGGGCCACGCACAAAGCGCGCTTTGTTTAAATCCCGTGGGGCGATTTCCATCAGCTCTTCGAACACCGGGTCACTGATCTGATACACGCCATCGCGCTTGCCGTACACCAGTAAATTATGGGCGTTAAAGTGAAAGCGCATTTGCTCGGGAAAGTAAGGCAGGTAGTAAACCGATGTTTGCAATCCCACCAACTGGCCACGCGCGACACAATCATCCAGTGCCTCGGCCGCATCCATTGGGCTTTTAAAGGTGTGAAATTTAACCCCCACCCCCAAACGCTTACACAAACCCTTGATAATTGCGCGCGGCGGCAGGCGATAGGCAACCAAGGGTTGGCCACCGATTTTAACAATGGGGATATAAGCAAACGCCAACGCATTGGCCAAGCCAAAGGCCATGGGCTCACTAATGGACAACCCCTGATGACTGAGCAGCGAGGAAATAACGCCACTCTCACAGTGGGCGGATTGCCGGTGTTGAAAATTCATGGTCGCTGCTCCGGCAGTTGGGTGAGTTGTGCGGGGCTTACATCCATGGCCTGGGCGTAGCGGGCCAAAATGGCGGGGCTTAACCGCGCAAACACTCGGGGCGCAAAGTGGCGCTTCACTCGCCAGCGCCACAGGCCGGTCAATTGAGACAAGAGCACAAGATCCATTCGGCAGTGATGCATATGAAAATACAGAGGCGACTTGCGCCCCGCGTGCACTTCTTGCCAGGCCTGTCGCGCTCGCTCGCGGTATAGCGCCACGGCATCTAAAGTCGCGGCGGCCTCTACCGCCCAACCACTACTTTGCACACCACAGTAGCGGCCACTTTCATCCTGCGCATACAAGAGCTTTTTATGCCCGGCGTAGGTCGTACTTTTATCCTGTGGTACTTGATCGGTTCGCATACTCTGCTCCGCTTAAACCACTTCCAAAAGCATATACGACACCGAAAACCGACCGCTTTCGGGGACATAGCAGAGTATTTTTTCGCCCTTTTGCAAGCGCCCACTGCGAAACAGCTCGTCCAACATAATATAAATGGACGCCGAGCCGGTATTGCCCTTAGTGGATAAATTGGTAAACCAGCGGCTCTGATCTATCGCAAAATTCACCTTGCGCATACCCTCGTCCAAGCGATCGCGAAAATAGGCCGAAGAGTAATGGGGGATAAAATAATCAACCTGCTCCGGAGTCAGTTGGTGTTGCTTAATAACCTCGGGCAGGGCCTTTTCCACGGTATAGCGAACGATATTTTCATTGAGTACTTTAACGTCCTGTTTTACCGACATAAAACTCTCAGCGCGGCTTTGCTCGGCGCTTACCGCCTGCCAGCCCAGCAAGCTTTGATCGCGCTGCTTGCTCGCACCGGCGTACATGCAAACGGGCATTTCCCCGGCGTACGAGCGCAACTCCAGCCAATGAACCTGTAGCGCGAGCGCGTTAGGCTTCTCCCGTTGCAGCACGCAGGCGCCCGCGCCATCGGAAAGCATCCAGCGCAAAAAATCTTTTTCAAAGGCAATTTCCGGGTGCTTTTCCAAGGCCTGAATGCGATGGGTCAATTCGGGCAAGAAATTCCCCGCTTTCATACTGTAAGAGGCCGCCTCAGATGCGGCCGCTACCGCTGTGGAGTGCATGCCGGAGGCGACATTAAGCCAGGCGTATTTAAAAGCGCTCATACCGCTCACACAAATGCCCGACAGATTGGCCACCTCGCAGGCGGGACTGCCCAGCTCGCCGTGTACCATGGTGCCGTGGCCGGGCATTAACTGATCGGCAATGCTGGTCGCCGCCGCCAGACAGGAAACCTCCTGCAAAGAAATTTTATTTCCCAGGGCCTTGCGCACCGCCCGCGCACACAACTGCGCATTGGTGTAATTGTGCTCACCGGTTTCGGGGTCAATGGCATAGTAGCGTGTTTGTATCTGGTTACTGCGCAGCACTAAGCGGCGCGAACGCGACGGCCTTTCCCCCACTTGTCCCAGCAGAGTTTCCATCTGCTCATTGCCGACCGGATTGTTGGGCAGAAAACTCCCGGTATGGGTAATGTAAACTGGATCTAACGTCATAAAGTACTTACCCTTCGCCCGAGGGCCAGGAATAATATTTTTTTTGCTCAGCAATGCGTTTTCGCAACAGGGGCTTAAACAGCGTTTTTACGAGCGCGGTCAGGGGTACCACGGTGCCAATCATAAGCACTAAAAAGAGGATATAAAACACCGCCAACACCTGCCTTAAGGCCGCATTAGGGCGACCACAAGCCAAAAACAACTTTCCCCATAAATAGAAGCTGCGATTGCCCACCTTTTCGCTGGCGATTAACTTGTCATTAATAGTCACCGCTCCCATGCCTTGCCACAGAGTTTCATCCAGGGGCCTGCCCCGGGCAAACGCCTGCTGTATTTTTTCGCCAAAGCGCTGCGCCGCGGCAACCTCTTGCTCTTTAACGCCGGCCGCCGGAACCAGACCAAACCAGTGGGGCCCCTTGCGGCCGGTTAACACCCATAAGGGGGTGGAGAAAAAGCTGGCCGCCGAACTCACGCCGTCCGTTAACGCCACATTGCCCACCAAGCGCGCCTGCAACCTGTCCAGGTGGGCTTTAACCTTTTCCTGAGCCTGCAACCACATATTGCGGCAGGCAATCACCGTGACCACCGGTTTGTCTTTAAGTAACCGGAGCGCCAGCTCACTTTGTAGAAAAGTCGACACCGGAATAGAGGGCGACAAATACCACACCTGATACGCCAAAATAATCAAATCGTAATCGTCGGCCAGATGGGATGTATCCACACGCAATTGGCAGGGCACCTGATGCGCGGACTCGGGAAAAGCGTTGATAAACCGCAACAGTGGCCAGGGAAACGGGTAGGGCTCCACAGGCTGCAGATTGAGAAAGTCCACACTCACGGCGTCGTCTGCCAGCAGTGGGGCCACTACCGAACGGGCCACCCGCTCCAGCTGCCCACTCTGAGAATAGTGAACTACCAGAACCCGCGATCTGTGTGCTACTTTATCCAACCTTTACTCCCAACCCCATGCACTCGGCAATGGCCTCACCAAAATGGGGCGAATTTTAGCACATGTGACTTAGTGCCAGGCAAAGGGCGCCAAGCAAAGAGAGAAGAGACCACTTGTATATTATCCGATTTATAGCGCCACTAATGATACTGCTATTATTAGTCGACACCCTACAGGCAGAGTCGCCAAGGTTTACTCTACAGATAAACGGCAATCAATCGGCGGGCGCCACCCTTTACCTGGCCATTTACCCCGCCGACAGTGACGACTGGCAGGCTGAAGCGCATCAGAACCTGAAACGTGTGCTGCCTGATACCGAGCAGGTGCAATGGCCGCTTGATCTGCCCGCCGGGCGCTATGCGATTAAAGCCTTTGTCGATCTGAATCACAATGGCCAACTGGATCGCAAAAACCGCCGCACCCCACTTGAACCCTTTGCCTTTAGCCTGGGGGACGGGCGCGACAAACCCGGCATTAGCTTTAACAAAGCGGTATTTACCCTGGACGGGGAACACACGACCGCCCGGCTACCACTTCAATACCCTAAACAGCGCGCCCGCTAGCTTGCAGCCGCACCTGATCGGCCACCTGCAGCACCACCTTAACAGCGGGCCATTTGCTGTCATCCCAACTCAGGGTGACAGCCTCGCCGGGCAAAACAGGCGCGATAAACTTTACTTTTTTAAGCTCTGCCAGCTCATGGCCAGCAAAACGATCGCTAAAACTGGCGTGCACCTGGGCCAGCAAATAGGCGCCGGGCACAATCGCGCCATCCGGAAAGTGCCCCTGGACACAGGGAGAATTTTTAGCGACTCGAAATTTATCTGACATGGGTTATCATAGCCTTTTATCTATCATTTTACGGGCAAACGCTGATCGCACTCTATGAGCACTGACTCCCCTGCCATTGCCGAGCTACTGCCTCACGAACCGCCCATGGTGCTGCTAGATTCTATCATCGCCCACAGCGAGACGGATATTACCTGTATCGCCCATTCCCATCTGGACCCGCACAATCCCCTGCGTATCGGCAATACCCTGTCTATTTACGCGGGAATTGAATACGCCGCCCAGGCCATGGCCGCCCACAGTAACCTCTGCGCAGCGGCGGATCAGCTGCCCCGCCGGGGAGTCGTCGCGGTAGCGTCCAAGCTCCAAGCCCACTACCCAAAGCTCGACAACTTTGCCGTGCCCCTGCAAATTGATGTGAATATATTGGTTCGCAACGATACCAATAGCTTGTGTGGCTTTCGCCTTTGCGCGGGCGAGAATGAATTGCTGTGCGGTCAGCTCACGGCCAGCATCATTGATCCGGCGCGCCCGTGAAACTTCACCTGCTCAGCTGCAAACAAATAGAAAAATCCCATGGGTCGAATCAGGCAAGCTGGTTGAGCGATGCCGAACAAGCGCGCGCGCAGCGTCTGCGAAGCGTGAACGCTAAACGTACATTTATCTCTAGCCGGCTGTTATGCCGCGCGATTCTCGCACAGGAGCTAGACACTCAACCGCAAAACCTCAGCATTGCCCTCAGCCCGGCGGGAAAACCCTACGTAGAAAACGCCCCCGATCTTCACTTTAATCTAAGCCATAGCGGGCAGTGGATCGCTTTGGGTGTAAGCCACACAGGACCAGTGGGGGTTGATATCGAACAACCACAAAAACAGCGCCCGCTACTCAAAATCGCCCAGCAGTTCTTTCACCCGGAAGAGGTCTCACTGCTGCAATCTCTGCCAGCAGGTCAATGTGAGCAGGCTTTTTACCGCCTGTGGACCTTGAAAGAAGCCTTTTTTAAAGCCCGAGGAACCGGTATTGCCGAGGGCCTGGCACAGGTTAACTTCGCCGCGGGCAATACCCCCACCGCACCGGCCGAATTTACCCCTGGGCAGTGGCACTACTTCTTTACCCAACCACCCGTACCCACAGGCGAAGCCCTCTATCTGGCCTGTGTTAGCGCCAGCGACTCGGTAGTGGTTGAGGCATACGATTAGACTAAGCCCATACCACACGGGCAATTTCCGTAACCTTTGAACCAGGCAGAGTCGTGTTTGACTAATCCCCACACCAGTTATAGTCTTATGGACAATATAATTATTAAGGAGCGCCACCATGCCCAACACCAAACGCAGACTCATTAGCAAACCTAAGCTCGTACACCTCGCCCTACTAGCTCTAGGGCTTACAGGTCTTCCCCTCGCCAATGCCGCCTCGAATTCGCAACCCTTAAAATCCGTTTATCAGCAGGCCTTTAAAATGGGCGCCGCTGTCAACGCCGAGATTGTGAATGGCAACAATGCCCAGGCTCAACAGATCGTTCTGCGAGAATTTAATAGCATTACCTTAGAAAATGGCATGAAAGCCGGCCCCATTAACCCCGAACCCGGCGTTTATAACTTCGAGCCCGCCGATAAATTCGTCCAGTTTGGTCGCGAGCACAACTTATTTGTACTGGGGCATACATTGGTTTGGCACAACCAAACCCCCGAATGGTTTTTCACCAATGCCCAAGGCGAACCCAACACCCCCGAGCAACAGCTGGAAGTCATGCGCCAGCACATCAAAACCGTCGCCGGACGCTACCAAGGCAAAGTCGACGCCTGGGATGTGGTCAACGAAGTTATCGCCGATGACGGCTCCTACCGACCCACCACCTGGGTTGAAGGTGTGGGCGATGGAGATACGATGGTAAAGGCGGCGTTTCGCTACGCCCAGCAATACGCGCCCGACGCCGAGCTTTACTACAACGACTTTAATGCCTGGCGCCCCGCCAAGCGTGACGGCATTATCCGCATGGTTAAAATGCTGCAGGAAGCGGGGATTCGTATTGATGGCGTGGGCATTCAAGCTCACTGGGGCCTTAACTACCCCAAAACCGAATACATTGAGCAGGCCATTGACGCCTACGCAGCCGCCGGGGTCAAAGTCATGATTACCGAAATGGATATTGATGTGTTGCCGCTGACCAAAGAGGGGCAAATTATTGGCACCGGCATGCTACACCCGCAGTTTGAGCTGGAAGAGTTTGAAACCTTCCTTGACCCCTACCCACAGGGCCTGCCCGAGGACATTCAAAAGCAATTAAGCGATCGCTACGCCGAGCTGTTTGGGATCTTTTACCGCAAACGCGACAAAATTGATCGGGTCACCTTCTGGGGCGTCGACGACAGCATGTCGTGGAAAAACGACTACCCCATCAACAACCGTACTAACTATCCTCTTTTGTGGAACCGGGACTTTAGCGAAAAGCCCGCGGTGAACGCTGTTCGCGCTGTACCGCAGTAGCTAAAAAAATGCCGGGCTTAGCCCGGCACCTTCATCAATACGTAAAGCATCAATACATAAAACCAAATTCAAATATGGCCGAACCCACCGATGGGTCGCTTTCGGCATAGTCGATGTCCAGCCAGCGCTCGTAATACCCCGCGCGGATAAAATGATTCGGACTCAAATCAAAGCGCAAACCAGCCCCCACTCCCCATGAGAAGGAATCGCCGCCGTAGGTCGGCTGATACCAATCGCACACATAGCCCCACCAGGGGTCCCACCAACACACCTGATCCGGATGCCCGGCAGCGATATTAGAATCGATGCTGGTCCAACCAATCATACCGCTCACAAAAGGCGTCAACTTACCCTCAGAGAAGTAATAATCGGCGACACCGGCGGCGCTAAAGGTATCCATGACCCCGCTCACCGACTCTACCGTTCTGGCGCCATCATCCACAATTCGCTGGCCGTCATAGCGGGTATCATTCCAGGTAAAGCTGGCGCGTAAATTCAAATTGTTGGAATAATTGTACCCGGCGGTAAAGCCAAAGCCCGGGTCAGAGGCAATATCGGCTGTGGCTCCACCTTCAAAATCTATTGTTTCACCAAACAGATAAGGCACCTGCAGCGAAAACTCGTACTTGTTTATCCGATCGGCCTGAGATGGTGCCGCCACAATGGCTACCAGGCAACCCAAGGCCCAGAAAGGTTTAAAAATGCGCAGTTTCATATTTCATTCCCTAGAGAGTGGAGTACAACAAACGGCCCCCAGGGCGGGAGCTTTCCTACAGATATAAGAATAACGATATTCACTGCAGTTTTCGACTAGCGATTACCTAAAACAACGAATACAGTCCAAACGGGATTGGAACACCAAGAAATCATTACTGACCTAGACCGCGGTGCATTGCGTTGCGCACCCAGTTTCGACACTAGGCCTACAGCAAGACCATTCTCGATATTGCCTGTAAACCGGGCATACTAAACCCGGTAAAACAGATTTTAGGGGCAGACGTTTATCTAAGATACCTCTGATTAAGCTCTAGCAGCCTATGCGCGCCCCAAATGAGCAATCTATTCCCCTTGACCCACACCTCAAGCAATGGCCATAGCCTCTGACGAGAAGAATAAGAGGGGGAATGTACCTATAGCCTCCCGGCTTGAAAGGTTTGGCGAGCAAAACGACTACAGAAACAACACCTAATTCAAGTCCGGCCTTGGTTCTTGAAATGGTCTAAATTTTCTTGTTATCACTTCCCGCATTTCACCGGAAAATCAAGGAATTAACGACGACGAAACCTAGCAGGATATCGTCAGGCAGCCGCAAAACGGACGTCAGGGTGCCTTGCGGCCCTCCTGACACACGCAGAAAAGCTGTTCGCTTGTGTGAAGAGCCTTCGTTAATGTGGTGCCCACTAATTTGCCGGGAGCAAATTAGGATAGCCCGTCGGGGCTGGTCCGAGGACCGAGGCGCAGGGAAGCGCCGAGTCAACGCTGGACCATGGTCCGGCCTGAGACACATAAAGAAAAGGCCCTACGCTCTCGCGTAGGGCCTTCCTCTATTCGGTGCCCACCAATTTGTCAGGAACAAATTAGGACAGCCCGGCAAGGGCTGGCTCGAAGAGCCGGGGCGCAGGGAAGCACCCCGTCCACGCCGGACCTCGGTCCGGCCTGGCACACATAAAAAAGGCTCTTCACTTGCGTGAAGAGCCTTCCTATTTAATGGTGCCCAAGGCCGGACTTGAACCGGCACGGCTTGCGCCACTACCCCCTCAAGATAGCGTGTCTACCAATTCCACCACTTGGGCAAAGGGGAGATGCATAAGCATCGAATCTTTCTTAACGTAATGTGCGAGAGTCCCGACACGCTACGCGTGGTCGCTTTCGGCGTCCTGCCTCTCGCGACACTTGTGTATCCTGCACGTCGTCTACCCTTCCACCACTTGGGCAAAGGGGAGATGCTTAAAGCATCGAATCTATTTTAACGTAATGTGCGAGAGTCCCGACTCGCTACGCGAGGTCGCTTTCGGCTCTCGCCTTACGCGACACTTGTACTTTCATTTACATCGGTCGCTCCCGGCGTCCTGCCTCCCGCAACACTTGTACATCCATGTACATCGTCTACCCCTTCTG
Organism: Gilvimarinus xylanilyticus; assembly: GCF_024195295.1. Classification (GTDB taxonomy): domain Bacteria; phylum Pseudomonadota; class Gammaproteobacteria; order Pseudomonadales; family Cellvibrionaceae; genus Gilvimarinus; species Gilvimarinus xylanilyticus. The sequence continues at coordinate 135,797 of NZ_JAMFTH010000004.1, forward strand.
CCGTTTAGGCGAAGGGGATGCTTACGCATCGAATTTTGTTAGATCTTACTCGGCAGGTACTGCGGGTACTTCACCGGCGTTATTTTCGCTGCCCATGCTGGGTACCTCAGAAGCCTCATCATTGGCGGTGGGTACGTCGCTTTCCTGGGCGGCGCCAGCGGGGGCGGATTCTATCATGGAAGGAATTGCCGCGTCAGTCACTTGGCTGCTATTTTTTGCAATAATTGCCAAGCCAAAGCTGGTGCAAAAAAAGACGACCGCAAAAATGGAGGTGGCACGGGTGAAAAAGTTACCGCTGCCCTCGCTACCAAATACGGTTTGCGATGCACCGGCGCCAAACGACGCACCGGCGGAGGCACCTTTGCCCTGCTGCATAAGGATCAGTGCGATAATCGCCAGGGCGGTTAACACGTGTATGATTAAAACAATCTTTTCCATTACTCGGCTCTCTGCTTTGAGCGTTATAAACGTTATTTGTCGGCACTTTCGGCGTGCTGACAAACAGCAATAAAATCTTCAGCATTTAATGATGCTCCGCCTAAAAGCGCACCATCAATATCCGCCTTGGCAAACAGTTCCGCAGCGTTGCTGGGTTTGACACTGCCACCGTACAAAATCGTTAGCTGCTGCCCCAAATGTCCGAACGTCTCGCGGATAAATCCGTGCACCTGCTCGGCCTCTTCGGGGGTGGCAGTTTTCCCGGTACCCACAGCCCAAATGGGCTCATAGGCAACCACTGCGTGGGCGAATGACTCGAGCCCGGCGTGGTCAATAACCGCATGCAGCTGAGACTCGATAGTCGCCAATGCCTGTCCAGCCTCTCGCTGTTCACTGGACTCACCCACACATAAAATGGGTATCAAGCCCGCATCCAGCACCGCCGTATACTGCGCGGCCACCTGAGCATTATCTTCACCCTGTAGACGACGGCGCTCGTTATGACCGACAATCACATAACGACAGCCCATATCCGCGAGCATGGAGGCAGAAACCTCGCCGGTATAAGCGCCGGCTTGCTCAGCATTGGTACTCTGAGCGCCCCACATAATTTGGCAGGACTTCAGCGCCTGGGCCACCTGCTGCAGGTATACAAACGGTGGGCAAATCACCGTATCCGTGTCTTTCAGAGGGTTCCAACCTTGCAAGATCTCTTGCAGCAACCGGTCGTTGCCCTGACGATTGCCGTTCATCTTCCAATTACCGACAATCAGTCGACGGCGCCCAGCTGAGGGCTGCGAGGTCATATTCTACCCTCCGTAAAACGGCCGCCAATGGTAGCCGAACACTGCCTAAGATACAACGTCCATTGCCGCGCTTTGCACGGGTAGGGGCCAGAAACAGTCAACATATTCAGCTCAGCGCCTTTTCGACGGCGGCGGCGAGCTCTTGGGCGAGGGTTTTGACCTGCGTGCGATCTTTGCCTTCAACCATTACTCGCACCACAGGCTCAGTTCCCGAGGGGCGCAGCAGCACGCGACCGCTGCCAGCGAGCTGAGCTTCGGTGTCAGCTACCGCTTTTTGCACGGCCTCATCCTTATCTAAGTCGACCTTTTTAACCCGGTGGACATTGATCATCGTTTGCGGCAGCTTGCGCATTCCCTGTTTGGCCGCATGCAAGCTTTTTTCCATGGTACAAATGGCCAATAGAACCTGCAGCGCCGAGATAATCCCGTCACCGGTGGTAGTGACATTACTGCATACAATATGGCCCGAGGATTCTCCCCCCAGCGCCCAGCCGTTTTTACGCATGGTTTCGATGACATAGCGATCGCCCACCTTGGCCCGGGCGAAGCCGATGCCCAGCTCTTTGAGCCCCAACTCGAAGCCAAAGTTACTCATCAAAGTGCCCACCACCCCGGCGCAACCGCCGCCGTATTCCTGCTGATAGGCGGCGATGATATAGAGCAGCTCATCACCGTCCACGATTTCACCCTTGTGGTCCACAAAAGCCACCCGGTCGCCGTCTCCATCAAAGGCAATGCCCAAATCGGCGCCCATTTCCTGCACCTTTTCTTTTAACGCCTCGGGGCTTGTGGAGCCGCAACTGCGGTTAATATTGGTACCGTTGGGCTCGGCGGCAAAGGGAATGACCTTGGCTCCCAGCTCGGAAAACACACTGGGAGCAATGTGATAGGTGGCGCCGTGGGCGCAGTCCACCACAATTTGCAAACCGCTGAGGTTAAACCCCCAGGGCATAGTGCCTTTGCAGAACTCGATATAACGACCAGCGGCGTCGGTAATGCGGCGCGCTTTACCCAAACGCTCGGCAGTGGTCATTGGCTCGTCCAGTTGCGCTTCTATCTCACGCTCGATCTCGTCATCGAGCTTGGTGCCATTGGCGCTGAAAAATTTGATGCCATTATCAAAATAACTGTTGTGGGAGGCACTGATCACAATACCCGCCTGGGCCTGAAAGGTACGGGTTAAATAGGCAATGCCAGGGGTGGGCATTGGGCCCAACAGGCCGACATCCACACCGGCGTTGATCAGCCCCGCCTGCAGCGCTGACTCAAACATATACCCGGAAATCCGCGTATCTTTACCGATCAGAATCAATCCCGGCCCATCGTAGCGATCTACTAGCACGCGGCCTGCGGCCCAACCCAGCTTAAGCATAAAGTCGGGGGTAATCGGCGCCTCGCCGACGCGCCCGCGAATACCATCGGTACCAAAATACTTGCGGCTCATAGCAATTGTTTCCTTATCCTTTTAAGGCCATATGCACGTTCAACGCATCGGCCGTTTCACGCACATCGTGCACACGTATTATCTGGGCGCCCCGTTGGGCCGCCTCTAACGCCAGAGCCAAGGACCCCGGCAAGCGTTCATTCACATCTCGCCCCAGCAAATGCTGCAACATAGACTTGCGCGACATCCCCACCAACAGGGGGCAACCAAAATGCTTAAAGTGGGCTAACTGCCCGAGCAGAGTCAGATTATGCTCGAGGGATTTACCAAACCCAAATCCTGGATCGAGCAGTATGCGCTCGGAGGGGATGCCCGCTGCAGTGCAGGACGCTATTCTTTGCGCCAAGAACTCATTCACCTCGGCCACCACATCGTCGTAGGCAGGAGCCTTTTGCATATTTCCCGGCTCACCTCGCATGTGCATCAAGCATACGGGCAAGCCTGTCGCGGCCGCCGCCTCCACAGCACCATCGCGTCTGAGGGCGCGCACATCGTTGATTATCGCCGCGCCAGCAGAAGCCGATTCACGGATAACCGCCGGGGTGCTGGTATCCACCGAAACAGGGCAGTTCAGCTCACGCACTATGGCTTCTACCACAGGCACGACCCGATCAAGTTCCTGAGATGCACCCACCGGGGTAGCGCCAGGACGGGTTGACTCGCCCCCGACATCAATAATAGCGGCACCGTCGTCCAGCATTTGTTTGGCGCGCGCCAGGGCTCTGTCGAGATTAACGCTGTCGCCCTGATAACAGTTGCCGCCGTCGGAGAAAGAGTCGGGCGTGGTGTTAAGGATCCCCATGATCAGCGGGCGCGACAAATCGAGGCGGTACTGAGCGGCGGTGAGAAATTGAGATTTTGGCGTCATGGATGGAAGATTAACGGGACTCTACAAAAGAACTCTACAGTAAAAAGAAACCCCGCCGCAGCGGGGTTGTTGTTCTGTCGCCCTATCAGCGTCCTTCTGCAGGGCCGCCAATCGGTGCGTCTTTAGACTCTTTGGGTTTATCGGCGTCATCGGCTTTTACACCCGCGCCACCACCGCCCGTGTGGCCATTAAAGTCGCCGTCATGCCAATCGCGCGGAGGACGCACTTTGCGCCGCGCCATCAGGTCGTCTACCTGTTCGGAATCGATGGTCTCGTATTCCATCAGAGCGCCTTTCATGGCTTCCAGAATATCGCGATTGTCATGCAATAATTGCTCGGCGCGCTTGTAGCAACGATCGACAATATCCCGCACCTCTTCATCGATAATTTTGGAAGTCGCGCCCGAGTAATTGGGATTACCCGAACCCGGCATCATGCCTTCGTCTTCACCATAGTGCAGCGGCCCCAGCTTTTCGGATAAGCCCCACTTGGTCACCATGTTGCGAGCCAGCTCGGTGGCGCGCTCAATATCGTTAGAGGCGCCCGTGGTGATGCCTTCATCGCCCAGGGTCATTTGCTCGGCAATACGTCCGCCAAACAAGGTGCAGATTTGCGATTCAATGGCGCGTCGGCTCAGGCTATATTTATCGGCCTCGGGCAAAAACTGAGTGACACCCAGCGCGCGGCCACGCGGAATAATAGTAACCTTGTGAATCGGGTCATGCTCGGGCACGAGGCGGCCGATAATGGCGTGGCCCGCTTCGTGATAAGCCGTATTTTCCTTCTCTTTCTCGCCCATCACCATCGAGCGGCGCTCGGCGCCCATCATGATTTTGTCGCGGGCTTTTTCAAACTCTTCCATGGTGACCAAGCGCTTGTTGGCGCGCGCGGCGAAGAGCGCGGCCTCATTCACCAGGTTGGCCAAATCGGCACCCGAAAATCCGGGAGTGCCGCGGGCAATAACCGAGGCCTCCACACTTTCGGCGATAGGCACTTTGCGCATGTGCACTTTTAACACCTGCTCGCGGCCGCGAATATCAGGTAAGCCCACAACGACCTGGCGGTCAAAACGACCGGGACGCAATAAAGCTTTATCCAAGACATCGGGACGGTTGGTAGCGGCAATCACAATCACGCCTTCGTTGCCTTCAAAGCCGTCCATTTCTACCAATAGCTGGTTAAGAGTTTGTTCGCGCTCATCGTGTCCACCGCCATGGCCGCCACCACGATGACGGCCTACGGCGTCAATTTCATCAATAAAGATAATGCAAGGAGACTGCTTTTTCGCCGTTTCGAACATATCGCGCACCCGCGAGGCGCCCACGCCGACAAACATTTCTACAAAGTCAGAGCCGGAAATGGAGAAGAAAGGCACTTTCGCCTCGCCCGCAATGGCTTTAGCCAGCAGGGTTTTACCCGTACCCGGAGGGCCCGCCATCAGTACACCTCGGGGGATTTGCCCGCCCAGGCGCTGGAATTTAGATGGATCGCGCAGATACTCGACCAACTCCTGCACTTCTTCTTTGGCTTCATCCACACCTGCCACATCGGCAAAGGTGGTTTTAACCTGGTCTTCGCCCAGCAGCTTGGCCTTACTCTTACCAAAGCTCATAGGGCCGCCCCGACCGCCACCAGCGCCGCCCTGCATCTGGCGCATAAAGAACAAGAAGACGGCAATAATAATCAGAATAGGGAAGCTGGCCACCAACAGCTGGTGCCAAATGCTGGGCTCTTCCGGAGGTAACACGGTGATTTCCACGTCGTGAGCGCGCAAATCGGGCATCAGCTCGTCGTCACGAATCAGCGGAAGCGTGGTCTTAAAGGTGGTGTTGTCCATCATCACCCCGCGCACTTCCAACTCCTGAATGGTCACTTCGCGCACGCGATCTTGCTCAATCGCGGTGACAAATTCAGAGTAAGTGAACGGATCGGACTGTGTTTTGCTCTCAAAGCCCTGAAAAACGCTGAACAGAACAGCGGCAATAATCAGCCATAAGATCAGGTTCTTAGTCATATCATTCAAGGTAAAACCCTCAGTTACATCGTATTGAGCGCCACGCTGGACACTCGCTTGACCGCCTTGGGGCCATTATCAATGGGTGTATAGCCACAGTATAGCGTCCGAGATCACACTCCGACACGAAAAATCAATTTTTAAAGCCTCGTCCGACGATGTAAACCTCCCGCGAGCGCGCTCGCGAGGCGTCGGGTTTGCGAGTGACGACCTTGGTAAACGAGGCTCTTACCTCGGCCAGCCAGGGCTCAAAGCCCTCACCCTGGAACACTTTGGCGACAAAATCACCGCCGGGGGTCAAAATCTGACGCGCCATATCCAATGCCAGCTCAACCAAGTACATAGCCCGGGGCTGATCCACCGCCCCTACTCCACTCATGTTGGGGGCCATATCCGAGATTACAAGGTCCACCGGAGCACCGTTAATCGCGGCCATCAGCTCCTCAAAAACACTGTCCTCGGTAAAATCGCCCTGGATAAACTCGACCCCGGCGATAGAATCCATCTCCAGGATGTCGGAGGCAAACACTCGCCCCTTGTGCCCCACGCGCTCGGCCGCCACTTGCGACCAACCACCGGGGGCCGCTCCCAGGTCGACAACCGTCATTCCCGGGCGAAACAAACGGTCTTTTTTATCAATCTCGACCAATTTATAGCTGGCACGCGAGCGATAACCATCGCGCTGAGACTGTTTGACGTACTGGTCCGAGAAATGTTCCTGCAACCAGCGCTTGCTGCTTTTCGAGCGGGCCATTAAATCTATCGTCCTGTATGCGTTACAATAGCGTCCCGCCACTGACGGCGGCTACGAATGAATTCTGGTAAAGGTAACTCTATGCCCCTAAGCGCCGATAAACGCAAACAGTTCCGCACCCTGGGACACAATTTAAAGCCAGTGGTCACCATCGCGGGCAATGGCCTGTCTGAAGGGGTAATGACCGAGCTGAACCGGGCCCTGGATGACCACGAGCTGATTAAAGTAAAGCTGGCGTTCGTAGAACGCGAAGAGCGCCAGGAAGCGATTGAAGAGCTGAAAAAACTGCCCCGAACCGAACTGGTGCAAACTATCGGCAAAATCGCCCTTTTGTACCGGCCGGCGAAGAAGCCTAACCCCAAACTGTCGAATTTGTTGCGTTAAAAGCCGGACGACTGAAGTCTGATGTCTGACGCCACCAACATCCTCTTTTGCTTCAGTCGTCCGATTTCAGACATCCAGCAAAGGGGCTTAGCCCCTTTAAATATGCTCTACTTTATCAATTTCGTACTCGACGTCGCCGCCGGGCGCTTTCACCATCACCACATCTCCCTCTTCCTTACCGATTAGGGCGCGGGCGATGGGCGAGCTGATGGAGATTTTATTCACCTTCACATCGGCTTCGTCGTCACCCACGATGCGATAGACTTTCTCCTCGTCAGTTTCCACGTTCACAATGGTGACTGTGGTGCCAAAAATCACTTTGCCCGAGTGCGGAATCGCCTTCACGTCAATGACTTGTGAATTCGACAGCTTACCCTCAATCTCCTGAATACGCCCTTCGCAAAAGCTCTGCTGCTCGCGCGCGGCGTGGTATTCGGCGTTCTCTTTCAAGTCACCGTGCTCACGGGCCTCGGCAATCGCCTCGATAATGCGTGGGCGCTGAACCTTTTTAAGGTCGTTAAGCTCGGCGCGCAGGGCGTCGGCACCCTCGACGGTCATGGGGACTTTATTCATTGTGCGGCCTCCTTATGCAAGTCTTGCAGGCGGCGAACTTCAATTTCATTACTGGTGCGAAGCGCCATGCAAACCGCCTCGCCACCGGCCAAGGTGGTGGTGTAGTAAACTCGATGGGCCTCGGCACTGCGACGGATAGAGGCCGAATCGCGGGTGGCCTGGCGACCTTCGGTGGTGTTAATAATCAAAGCGATCTCGTCGTTTTTGATCATATCCACAATATGCGGGCGACCTTCGCCCACCTTGTTCACCACACCCACACTGACACCGGCGCCCTCAAGCACTTTGGCGGTACCGCGGGTAGCCACCAGGCTAAAGCCGAGATCAATCAGCTCTTGGCACATGGCAACGGCGCCCGGCTTATCGACATCGCGCACACTGATAAAAGCATGGCCGCCGGTGGGCAGGCGGCTATTGGCGCCCAGCTGGCTTTTGCCGTAGGCCTCGCCAAAGGTGGCGCCCACGCCCATAACCTCACCGGTGGATTTCATCTCGGGGCCCAGAATCGGGTCCACCGCCGGAAATTTATTAAAGGGGAACACCGCCTCTTTCACGTTGTAACAGGTCGGTACGATCTCCTCGGTAAAGCCCTGCTCGGCGAGCGAGATACCCGCCTGACAGCGCGCCGCCACTTTCGCCAGCGACACACCTACACACTTGGACACAAAAGGCACGGTGCGCGAGGCGCGCGGGTTCACCTCAATCACGTAAATTTTGCCGTCTTGCCAGGCCAGCTGGGTGTTCATCAAACCCACTACACCCAACTCCAGTGCCATGGCTTTTACCTGAGCGCGCATTTCGTCCTGCACTTCAGCGGGCAGCGAGTAAGGCGGTAGAGAGCAGGCAGAATCACCAGAGTGAACGCCACACTGTTCGATGTGCTGCATAATGCCGCCAATCACGACTTCTTTACCGTCGGAAACGGCGTCGATATCCACTTCAATCGCGGCACTCAAGAAGTGATCCAGCAACACAGGCGCGTCTTCGGAAACCTTAACCGCCGAATGCATATAGGTGCGCAGCTCTTCTTCTTTGTAGACAATCTCCATTGCCCGGCCGCCCAAAACGTAGGATGGACGAACCACCAGCGGATAGCCCACTTTCTCGGCACTGATCAGCGCTTCTTCAAGTGAACGTACAATCGCGTTGGGCGGTTGCAGCAGGTCCAGCTTTTCAATCATCTGCTGGAAGCGCTCGCGGTCTTCGGCGCGGTCGATAGCGTCGGGACTGGTCCCCAGAATCGGTACACCTTCGGCCTCCAGGGCGCGCGCCAGCTTCAGCGGCGTCTGGCCGCCAAACTGCAAAATCACGCCTTTAGGCTGCTCTTTGTGCACAATTTCCAGCACATCTTCCAAGGTGATGGGCTCGAAATACAGGCGATCTGAGGTGTCGTAATCGGTGGAGACTGTCTCGGGGTTGCAGTTAACCATGATAGTCTCGTAACCATCTTCACGCATCGCAAGAGCGGCGTGCACACAGCAGTAATCAAACTCGATACCCTGACCAATGCGGTTAGGGCCGCCACCGATCACCAGAATCTTCGGCTTACCACTGGGGTCGGCCTCACACTCTTCATCATAACTTGAGTACATATACGCGGTAGAGGTTGCGAACTCGGCCGCACAGGTATCTACCCGCTTAAAGACTGGGCGGATATCCTGAGCGTGACGCGCGGCGCGCACCTTGGCCTCTTTAACGCCCAACAGAAGCGCCAGACGCTTATCGGAGAAGCCTTTACGCTTCAGCAAGCGCAGGTCGTCTGCGGTCAGGTCGCTGAGCTTGGCGGTACGCACTTTTTGCTCCAGCTCGATCAGCTCGCGCACCTGCTCCAGGAACCAGGGGTCAATTTTGGAGGCTTCAAACACCTCATCCACGGTCATTCCTAGGCGGAAGGCGTCGCCCACATACCAAATACGCTCGGCGCCTGGAGTCGTCAGCTCGCGGCGGATGCGTGCGGGTGTTTCTTCAGCATTTAGGTCCAGCTTGGACTCAAAGCCCGCCGAGCCCACTTCCAGGCCGCGCAGGGCTTTTTGCATAGATTCTTGCAGGGTGCGACCAATGGCCATCACCTCGCCCACCGACTTCATCTGGGTGGTCAAACGGGCATCGGCATCGCCGAACTTCTCGAAGGTAAAACGCGGAATTTTGGTAACCACATAGTCGATAGATGGCTCAAACGAGGCTGGAGTGGCACCACCGGTAATTTCATTTTGCAGCTCATCCAAGGTGTAACCCACCGCCAGCTTGGCGGCGACCTTGGCAATCGGGAAACCGGTGGCCTTAGAGGCCAACGCCGACGAACGAGATACCCGCGGGTTCATCTCAATCACCACCAGGCGACCGTTATCCGGATTAACCGCGAACTGCACGTTAGAGCCACCAGTCTCCACGCCGATTTCGCGCAACACCGCCAGCGAGGCGTTACGCATGATTTGCAACTCTTTATCGGTCAAGGTCTGGGCCGGAGCAACGGTGATAGAGTCGCCGGTGTGTACGCCCATGGGGTCAAAGTTTTCAATCGAGCAGACGATAATGCAGTTGTCGTTTTTATCGCGCACAACTTCCATTTCGTACTCTTTCCAGCCCAGCAGCGATTCGTCAATCAGCAGCTCGTTAGTGGGCGACAAATCTAAGCCGCGAGTACAGATCTCTTCAAACTCTTCCCAGTTGTAGGCGATACCGCCGCCCGAACCGCCCATGGTGAAAGACGGACGAATAATGCAGGGAAAGCCGAACTCTTTGGGGACCTCTTTGGCCTCTTCCATCGAGTGAACGATTTTGGCGCGGGCGCATTCAAGGCCGATTCGCTTCATCGCTTTGTCGAACAGGTCGCGGTCCTCGGCCATGTTGATGGCCTCTTCTTTAGCGCCAATCAACTCAACGTTGTACTTTTCCAACACCCCGTGCTTGGCCAAATCGAGGGCACAGTTAAGCGCGGTCTGTCCGCCCATGGTGGGCAGCACGACGTCGGGGCGCTCTTTTTCGATGATTTTAGCAACCGTTTCCCACTCGACCGGCTCAATGTAGGTGGCATCGGCCATGGCCGGATCGGTCATAATGGTGGCGGGATTGGAGTTCACCAGGATCACCCGGTAACCCTCTTCGCGCAGGGCTTTACAGGCCTGGGCGCCGGAGTAGTCAAACTCACAGGCCTGGCCGATAACGATAGGGCCCGCGCCCAGAATCAAAATGCTGTTAATGTCGGTACGTTTTGGCATGTCGGTCTCGCTGTCAGAATCGGTTTAACGGGTTCAAGGCGTCGTCTTGCGGCGTGCGCTGTCCGTCACCGTTTCGCGCTCTCCATCAATTCAATAAAGTGGTCAAACAGACCGTCGGCATCATGAGGGCCCGGGCTTGCTTCGGGGTGCCCCTGAAAGCTAAACGCCGGCTTATCGGTGCGGTGAATACCCTGCAAGGTGCCATCGAACAGCGACTTGTGGGTCACCTTAAGATTGGCCGGCAGGCTCGCCGCATCTACGGCAAAACCATGGTTCTGTGCGGTAATCATCACCCGTCCGGTTTCGGTATCCTGTACCGGGTGGTTGCCGCCGTGGTGGCCGAACTTCATTTTCAAGGTCTTGGCACCCGAAGCCAGGGCCAGCAACTGATGCCCCAAGCAGATACCAAATACGGGGGTATCAGTCTCAAGAATCTCTTTAATCGCGGCAATGGCGTAATCGCAAGGCTCTGGATCGCCCGGGCCATTGGCCAAAAATACGCCGTCTGGCTTCATCGCCAACACGTCACTGGCCGGAGTTTGTGCGGGCACCACGGTAATATCGCAGCCGCGATCGGCCAGCATGCGCAAGATATTGGCTTTAATACCATAATCGTAAGCCACCACCTTAAAGCGAGTCTCTACCACATCGCGATGGCCTTCGCCCAACTTCCAGGTGCCTTCAGTCCAGCGATAGGGCTTAGTGCAACTAACCTCTTTCGCCAGATCCATGCCCTTAAGGCCCGGGAAAGCTTTAGCGGCCTCAATTGCTTTAGCCTCGTCAATATCCCCCGCGACAATACAGCCACTCTGCGCACCTTTGTCACGCAGCAGGCGGGTCAGGCGGCGGGTGTCGATATCGGCAATGCCCACGACATTTTTGGCCTTAAGGTACTCATCCAGACTCTGGGTCTGACGGAAGTTGCTTGAACGCGCCGGCAGGTCGCGAATCACCAGGCCCGCGGACCAGATGGTGCTGCATTCTTCATCTTCAGGCGTGGCGCCCGTATTGCCGATATGGGGATAGGTCAAAGTCACGATCTGACGGGCGTAAGAAGGATCGGTGAGGATCTCCTGATAGCCGGTCATGGAGGTATTAAACACCACCTCGCCCACCGACAGGCCGTCGGCGCCGATGGCGGTACCTTTAAAAACACTGCCGTCTTCAAGTACGAGCAGAGCGGGTCTTTGGGGCCCTGTAATCAAGTCAACCTCCTCAAGATTTCACTTTCTTTATGCCGAGCGAGACGACCACACCAGCCGGGTGCGTTTGCGCAGCTACATCTCGTCGGAATAATTAAAGCCCGGCCGCAAGTTGCAAAAAAGCGAGATGAAACATGGGGCTTCATCTCGCTTATTGTTCACTGTTCTATGGCGACCGCTGGCGCGGCTTGGGTTAATACAACTAACCGTGTATTCTAGGTGAATCTCTACTTTTTGTCCAACTTAACTTACCCCTTTCTCCAACCGTTTGTCCCGCTGCCAGAAACACAACTCCAGATGAAAGCACTGACACCTGAACAATGTCATCGATTTGTCATATTCGTTATAATCGCCCGTTTTTAGTGACACCTATTCTTTTTACCAATCTCAGGAGGAGAAAAAACCGTTGAGCAAGCACATCATCAGGGCACTATCCGCCATAGCATTCATTTACCTTTTGGGCTTAGCTCTTGACCACCACCTAAAAATTTTCGACACCCCCGTCAAACAGCTGGCTAATCTGCTGCCAGCAATCGCTGCACTCGGGCTTTTTTACGGGTTAACCAGAAGACTGTGGACATCCGCAGCCCTAACAGCCGGAACACTGGGACTCATCTTTGCCGCGCATCACCTGAAAATTGAACACTTGCACCAAAGCCTTAAGTTTGCCGACACCTTCCTAGCATGGCAAACAGTAACTAACTGGAACCTCTTGTCACTTTACGCTCCTACTTGGCTTATTCCCGTCATAGCCATCGGTATCACTTTTATTGTCGCTATTGCCTATTGGGAAAAGGCCGACCGATGGTTGATAGGTGCACCCATCCTTGTGGCAGCCCTATTGTGCTTTATTGGCATTAGTCACAAGCAATACAGCCCTAACTCGCTGTACGGCCCACACGCTCACGGCGCTAAGCCTTGGGACACTCAAAGCAAAACCCAGGCGCAGGGGCTTTTGGCTGCCATCACCTCTGGTGCCCGCTCAGCGCAAATTCACCTCCCCGAGGTAGATCGGCAAACGCTCGACTCATTTTTGGCCAAATCGCCGCCACGTACCCCAATTACAAACGAGGCTAAGCCCGATATTGTCGTCTGGCTGGCGGAAAGCTTTTTTGATCCAGGCATTCTTCACGACATCAAAACCTGCGAATATTTGCCCGAATACTGCTCCTTGCTCAACGAATCGCTGCACACCAGCCTCGAAGTGCCCACCTTTGGTGGTAACACCACGCGCACAGAGTTTGAAGTGCTAACCAGCACTCCTTTTCACGCACTAGGCACAAAAGATTACCCTTATGTGTCAGTTGTTCACCACAATATGAGCTCCATCGTGTGGTCACTCAAAGCGCTGGGGTATCAAACTACGGCGATTCACCCCAATCACGCCAGCATGTGGCAGCGCGACAGAGCTATGCCACTACTCGGATTTGACAAATTTATCAGTAGGGCCGACTTCGATAAACCGGAATTAGATGGGGTCTGGGTATCGGATGCAGAGCTGTTGCGGCGCATTCAGACCACCCTAGCCGCAAGCGATACTCCACAGCTTGTGTTTGCCATCTCCATGGAGGGGCATGGCCCCTTCCCCAAGCGGGAGGTTGTCGACCTGCAGCGCAGAGATGCCGTAAAGGTTCCCGAGGGAACTAACACTAAAGCGGCAACGCAGTGGCGCGAGTATATTTACCATGCACAAAATGCCGGCAGGGCTGTTCACCACCTGAAGAGCGCGATAGAACAAAAAGAACAGCCGACACTGGTAGTATTTTTTGGTGATCACCTGCCCAATTTGAAACATTTATTCAAACAGCGGACTTTCAAAAACGGCAAACCTGCATGGCAACAAAAAACACCGGCCCTCGCCTTTGCCAACTACCCATTAAACGTCAGCTGGCTACCAAAAGCGACTTACGAACTAGGGGTGTGGTCATTAGCGCTGGCAGGGTTGGTAGAGCACACCAAATACCATTACTTAGCCCACGCCATCGAGCTTAGCCAACAGGAGGAGTCAAACGACGAACTCGCCCCTGTCATTGAGGCCCTGCAGATCGACAACCTTTACACCACCATTGAGGCCAGCCCGTAACAGTAAAATTTTACGGGCCAACTGACGCAGCATAGTGCTTTCTCGATTGAGCCACAGAGGCATGCCTGTATTAATTAGAGGTGCTCTAATGCTGTAAAAAGTCATCCCAGGTAGGAGCCCGCTCACGCAGCACCTGACCGGCCTTAACGGCGGCCTCATAACTCATATGATGATCATCATAACTAAACAGCTCACCCGAATAATCCATTTGGCAGCTTCGCAAATCTTCATCAGCGCACAATAGTAACTGCTTACTGACAAACCGATACGGTTGCTGGGAGGACAATGCCTGCAGTTTATCCTCAAACAGAGCGAAGCTCTTCACCGTATCGGGAGCCTCTCTGGGGTCAACACCTAGATTAAACAAATCGGGCATCGGTTTATGCAATGCTAAAAAGTTACCAAACACGACAACATCGAGATCAGCCTCTTTCTCAAGATAGCGAAGGGTTTCACTTAAATGTTCAGGCTGGTACCGCCCCCAATACACAGCGATGACCACCGTGTCGAACTGCCGCAGAAACTCCGGTGCCAACCGCTCCTGGTTCAGCTGATCGCACTCTTGTAATTTGGACCACCCCGCCCATATATCATAGAGCGTTCCACCCACTGTAGGCGGACAACCGCCAAGAGATTTATTAACGTAATACCGTTCCGGATAAGCCGTACGAAGAATGTTATACGCATCCACCGTATGACTATCCCCAATAATCAACACATTTTGCTCTCTGTTCGCCGATGGCATCTTGCACTCACTCCAACCTCGCTCTCTGCAATCTGCCGACACAAGTTGAAACCGGCGCTGCTTACCGGCTTCAATATCACTTTCCAGCAGTTGAGTACGAGCGTGGCGCTCCGGAAACCCATCCTGCACCAATGTCCACACTGAGGCACCCAAAACCGCCAGCGCCGTGCCGGTTGCCAGCGGGGCAAAAAAACGCTTGGAAATAATTGTTGTTTTGCGGCGAAAAGGTGTTTCTACAAAGTGATACATCACCACCGCTAATGCTGCAGATGCAGCCAACAACCAAAGCTTATCAGCCACCGCAAATTGATGAGCAACATGTTTATAAATAACAATCAAAGGCCAGTGATTGAGGTATAGCGAATAGGATATTAAACCGATATACACAATAGGCGACCAACGTAACAACGCAGCCACTCGCGCCTGACCACCGTAAGCGATAACCAAAGCGGTCCCCACACAAGGAATAACCGCCATCACACCGGGGAAAAGAGTCGACTCATCAAACATAAACACCGGAACAATAACAGCAACCAGCCCCAGGAACGTTAGAACCTCCCCCAGCAGGGCCTTAACCGTTCCTTTTCCCACCAACCAGACAAGTACACCACCAAAGGCAAACTCAGTGATGCGAAAGGGCATCATATAAAATACTAATTCGGGGTGTTGCTCAACCCACAGTTGCGCCGCCACTAAGCTGATAAGCCCCAGTCCAACCAGTAGTAAAAAAACAGACCTTTCTTTTTTGACAAAACATAAAAGAAGGGGCCAAAAAAGATAAAACTGCTCTTCTACTGACAAGCTCCATGTATGCAATAGAGGCTTGAGCGTAGATGCGGTATCAAAATATCCAGATTCGCTCCAAAACAGAACATTAGATACCGAAAACAAAGCGAAAATATTTTCTTTGGCAAGCCGCTCCAGATTTGAAGCGGGCAATACAAACCAAGCCACAACAAGTGTAGCCACAAGGGTCAGCAGCATGGCGGGCAAAAGTCTTCGCGCACGCTTAGCGTAAAACCATTTGAAACTAAAGTAACCCTGTGTAACGGCCGTTCGAATATGCGCAGTAATCAAGTAACCCGAAATAACAAAAAAGACATCGACACCGATAAACCCACCTGAAAAAAGCACAAACTCTAGGTGAAACAGGATGACGCTCAATACTGCAATCGCTCGCAGCCCGTCAATATGTGGAAAGTAAGGTTGCTTAGCCGATGGGGCCGTTACTTGAGAGTTCACTATTTTTATCTTCCTATACGCCAGCTTGAGCCAGCAAACGGCTGAAAAGTCCGAATGTTTAACGCCGTTCGAAACATACCAAAATTGGAGGGTAGCGCTGAAAGCGCCAACTCATATGACCAGCGGCGAGTGCAGTATGAGTGCGCTTGCTCGGGGCTGTTATTTAATATCAAGTACATCCTGCATATCAAACAGACCACTATCTTTCGTAAACAACCAGCCGGCCGCCCTTACAGCGCCATAACCAAACGCCAACCGACTGGAGGCTTTGTGGGTAATCTCTACGCGCTCACCGTCGGCTAAAAACATAACGGTATGCTCGCCGACCACATCGCCGCCGCGTACGGTGGCAAAGCCGATGGTGTCGCGATCGCGTGGCTCGCTGATGCCTTCGCGGCCGTAGACGGCAACGTCTTTTAAGTTGCGACCTGTGGTATCGGCGATAACCTCCCCCATGCGCAGGGCGGTGCCAGAGGGGGAATCCACCTTGTGGCGATGGTGTGCCTCGACAATTTCAATGTCGGACTCGGCGGCCATAACACGTGCAGCGGTTTCCAACAATTTAAAGCACAGGTTGACGCCGGTGCTGTAATTGGCAGCCAGACAAAGTGGGATTTTGTTTTGATAGGCGAGTAGCGCGTCTTTTTCCGCATCGCTGAAACCGGTGGTGCCAATCACCATGGCTTTGCCGTATTCGGCGCACAGCTTGGCGTTATCCAACGTAGCCTGGGGGGTTGTGAAATCGATAATAGCGTCAAACTCATCGATAACATCGGCTAGATTGTCGACGATTGTCACCCCCTGTTTGCCCACTCCCGCCAGCTCGCCGGCATCGGCCCCGGTTAACGAGCTTCCCGGACGCACGATGGCGGCGGTTAGTTCGGCGTTGTCCGCTTTTACCGCCGCCTCAATTAAAATTTTTCCCATACGACCGGCGGCACCGGTCACGGCAATTCGAGTTGTCATGTGATTAACCTTTATTTGGATTCGCTGTCGTCTTCAAACAGATGGCCAAGTTTACCTTTTTTGGTTTCCAGGTATTTGGCATTGTGCGGGTTGCGGCCCGTCTGGTGGGGGATTCGCTCGGCGATTTTAATGCCCATATCTTCCAGTGCCGTCACTTTGCGCGGGTTGTTCGTCATCAACTTGAGAGCGTGAATATTCAAGTGATCCAACATGGGCTTGAGGATACTGTAATCGCGCATATCCGCGCCAAAGCCCAACTGTTCGTTGGCCTCGACGGTATCGGCGCCACAATCTTGCAGGTGATAGGCTTTAATTTTATTGAGCAGACCAATGCCCCGCCCTTCCTGACGCAGATAAAAGATGGCGCCGCGCCCGACAATGGAGATTTTATGCATCGCCGCCTGCAGCTGGGGCCCGCAATCACAGCGCATGCTGAACAGGGCATCGCCAGTCAGGCACTCGGAATGCACCCGAGCCAGCACTGGTTCGCCATCGCTCACCTCGCCCATAGTCAGCACCACATGCTCTTTATCCAGCGAGTCGTCGCTAAAGCCGTGCATTACAAACATGCCCCACGGCGTAGGCAATTTAGAGGATTCTACAAAACGTATGGTCACCGAACTTTCTCTTGCGTTAGTGGCGTGCCTGCAAAACCAGTACGCCGTTGTCTGTACTCATATCCACCAAGCTTAAATAACTGTTGCCCAGTAATATGACATGGGGAGAGCGGCCCACAATCACTACGGCCTCAACGTGCTTGACCTCGACCGAGCCCACCGAGACTTTGTCCAACCACACCCGGTAGGCGGTCGCAATACCGTTGGCGGTACTGACCCGAGTCTGGTCGCCCGCCAAATAGTTAATACCCAGTCTTTGCGCTTGCTGACTGTTCATGGCAATGGAAGTCGCGCCGGTATCCACCATAAAATCCACCGCCACGCCATTAATACGCCCGGCCACTTCGTAGTGACCTCCGCGGCCGCTAGCTATGCGCACCTCGGCTTTTTCCGCCTGCTCAAACGAGGTGGCAATATGCTTTTGCAGGGTCAGATCGTAAGTTTGACCCTGATACTCAACCCGGGCACCGCTGCGCGAAGCGCTGATAAGCGTTACGCCTTCGGGACTGGTCTGCCCCGCCCGCAGCATTCTCTGAGCGCCGTTCACCTCAATCAGCGCCGATCCTTTGGCCAACATTTTTGCGCTCAAATCGGCTGCCTGAGTCGCACCACAAAACCAGCAAAAACAAAGCAACAACAATAATCGGGGCATATCCTTTTCCCTCCCAAAACGCTTTAGATTAGTTGAGCCACCAGGCCAGAGCCTGCAAACATAACCACGCGTATACTGCGGCCAAAATGTCATCCAGCATAATGCCCAGACCACCGTGCACCTTGCGATCAATGGCGCCGATGGGCCAGGGTTTTAAAATATCGAAAATCCTAAACAGAACAAAACCCGCCAACATCCATAACAGCCCGGCGGGGGCCAAAAACATGGTTAGCCAATAGCCCACCATTTCATCCCAGACAATACCGGGATGATCGTGCACCTGTAGCGCCTTGGAGCTGCGATCACACCAGTACACCCCCAGGGCAAAAGTGACCGCCAACCACAAAAGGTAAAGCGGTAGACTCAGATCAGCCACTAACCAAAAAATCGGTATCGCCGCTAAAGTACCGAAGGTACCCGGCGCCTTGGGGGCCATGCCCGAGCCAAAACCAAAAGCAAAAAAATGGCTGGCCTGAGTGTATAGCTGGCGAATACTGGGCTTGGGAAGTCTTTCTGCGCGATTCATGATGTCACCGAGGTCTAAAAGTGGCGAAAGCCCTCAGCTTCCACAGAATAAGGTTGGTCATCGAGCAGGCAGTGTACACCAGCGCCGGCGACAATCCGACCAATCACCGATGCCTGAATCTCTCCGCGCGCCTGCGCCATGGCAAACTCGGGCATCTTGTCGGGGTGCAGGGTAAACACCAACTCGTAATCATCGCCCCCGCTAAGCGCCCATTGCCGTCCCTGCGCTTGCCCCGGCGCCTGCGCCGCAGCACTGATAGGCAATGACTCGACATCCACCTCGGCGCCGACATCGCTAGCGGCGCAAATATGCCCTAAATCGGCCAACAGTCCATCCGAGACATCCTGAGCACTGGAGGCCAGTGCCCGTAAGATCACGCTTTCTTTGATGCGCGGCTCGGGGCAGTAGAAGCGTTGGCTTAGATAATCCCGCTGCTCATCACTAAAAACCGCACTGTCGGTAAAGCTTGCTAACGCAGCCGCGCCATCGCCTAACGTATGGGTCACCAGCACAAAGTCTCCCACCGCAGCGCCGTCGCGGCGCAAGGCCTGGCCGGGAGGCACTTGAGCAATCATTTGGATGGCAATATTCAAAGGGCCGCTAGTGGTATCACCGCCGATTAACGGGCATTTAAAAGCCTCAGACACCCGCCGCAACCCGCGGCTAAAGCCCGCAACCCAGTCGCCACGCTCCTGCTCCGACCAGTCTTGGGGCAGAGTTAACGACAGCGTAAACCAGGCGGGCGTGGCGCCCATGGCGGCAATATCACTGAGGTTTACGCGAAGCGAGCGCTCACCCACAAATTCGGGGTCGGCACCCTCGGGGAAATGCACTCCCGACACCAGAGTATCGGCAGCAACCACCAGCTGTTGTTCGGGGTCGGGCTCAACAATCGCAGCATCATCACCAATGCCCAGCACCACACCCGCGCCATCGGGCTTATCCGCCGGTGGGCGAAAGTATTGATCGATCAGCTCGAACTCACCCACGGGCACAGAGCTGCCTACCCTTTTTGCGCTTTGACTTCTAAGCCACGCACATCGGCTGCGGCGCGATCGAGCACGCCATTAACGAATTTGTGGCTGTCGGTAGCGCCGAATTTTTTCGCCAGAGCCACGGCTTCGTTAATGACCACTTTGTAGGGCACATCAATGCGGAACTTAAGCTCGTAGGCGCCCAGGCGCAGCAAAGCCTCGGTCACCGGGTCCAGCTCTTCGCCGCTACGCTCTTGCAGGTGGGGCAGGTAAACTTCTTCGACCTGATCCAAGCGCGCGGGAATTTGATGCAATAACTCGTGAAAGTAGGCGACATCCACATGCTTCATATCGTAATCGGTACGAAAGGTCGCCTCAATGATATTGATGCTGTTGCCGGACATTTTCCACTCGTACAAGCCCTGCACGGCGTAGTGGCGGGCCTTGCGGCGCGCCGATGGAGAGATACCATTGTCGCTCATTAAATCTTACCCAACAGAGAAACCATTTCCAGTGCGGTAGAGGCCGCCTCAACGCCTTTGTTACCGGCCTTGGTGCCCGAGCGCTCGATGGCCTGCTCGATGGTGTCGACCGTCAAGACCCCAAAGGTGATGGGAACGCCAGCATTCAGAGACACCTGAGCCAGACCTTTGGTGCACTCGCCCGCGACATAATCAAAGTGGGGGGTGCCACCGCGAATCACCGCACCCAGCGCGATAATGGCGTCGTACTCGCCTTTGGCCGCAATTTTTTGCGCCACCAAGGGGAACTCAAACGCGCCCGGCGCATAGTAAATGGTGACACTGTCATCGCTAATACCGTGACGGCGCAGAGTATCCAGGGCGCCCTCTTTTAAGCTCTCGACCACAAAGCTGTTCCAGCGGCTGACGATCAGGGCGTACTTGCCCTTAGAGGCGGAAAAATCACCTTCAATAATGTGCTTGCTCATAAGTATGTCTCAATAATCAATTAACTGTTATCGGGGCCGACATAGTCGACCACCTCTAAATCAAAACCCGACAGCGCCGAGAAACGCATGGGCGCGGACATCACCCGCATTTTCCGCACCCCCAGGTCGCGCAGAATTTGCGAACCGGTGCCCACCTGTTTATAGACCACATCGGGACTGCGCCGCTGCTGGCGGCCCGACAGCAGCCAGTCGATGGACTCCTCGACATCGGCGGTGGACTCGTCGTGACAGATAAGCACCAGCACGCCGCGCCCTTCTTTCTCGATGCGCGCCAGCGCCTCGCCGTAGGTCCAGGAGCAAACGCCATCCACCGCCGGGCGTTTAATCGCCAATAAGTCTCGCGCAGTGTCCATCACATGCACCCGCACCAGGGTGTCGTCTTCGGGCTCAAGCTCGCCCTTTACCATAGCAAAGTGCAAATCGCCGCGAGCGGTATCTTTGTAGGTGTGCAGGGCAAACTCGCCGTATTCGGTACACACCTGACGGCGGTTAATACACTCTACGGTTTGCTCTTTGGTGGCGCGGTAGTGAATCAAATCGGCAATGGTGCCAATTTTAAGGCCGTGGGTCTGGGCAAACTGTTCCAGCTCGGGCCGCCGGGCCATAGAGCCGTCGGGGTTCATCACCTCGACAATCACCGCCGAGGCGTCAAACCCGGCCATGCGGGCCATATCGCAACCGGCTTCGGTGTGACCGGCGCGACTCATTACCCCACCGGGCTGAGCGACAATGGGAAACACATGCCCGGGCTGAACAATATCCGCGGGCTTGGCATTGCCCGCCACAGCGGCGCGGACAGTACGGGCCCGATCGGCGGCGGAAATACCGGTGGTAACGCCTTCGGCCGCCTCAATCGAGGTGGTAAAGTTGGTGGAGTGTTTGGCCTTATTGTCCTGCACCATTAAGGGTAAACCCAGCTGGGTGCAACGCTCTGGGGTAATGGTCAGGCAAATCAAACCGCGCGCATGGCTGGCCATAAAGTTAATATCTTCGGCGCGCACCTGCTCGGCCACCATGATCAGGTCGCCCTCGTTTTCGCGGTTTTCGTCATCCATTAAGATGATCATCTTGCCCTGACGCAAGTCGTCTATTAGCTCTTCAACGGTATTCAGTTGCATTGGGGCCTGCTTTTCGTTCATGGAATTTGCTCAATCGTTGATACCCGGGCGCGTTGAACCGGCTATTTATAGCCATTCTCGGCTAAAAACTCGACGCTTAATCCGCTGGGCGCGGATGTTTCGGCGCCCTGCAGTAGCCGCTCGAGATAGCGCGCCAGTACGTCTACCTCTAAGTTAACCTGCGAGCCCGCCTGGTAACGTCCCATAATAGTCTCGGCCAGGGTATGGGGCACAATATTGAGCTCAAATTCGGCCCCTTCAACCTTATTCACCGTTAAGCTGGTGCCGTCCACGGTAATGGAGCCTTTGTGAGCAATATAGCGCGCCAGCGCCTCGGGCGCGCGCAGGCGAAAGCGCTCGGAGCGCGCGTCTTTTTCGCGCCGCACCACTTCACCTAAACCATCCACATGGCCGCTGACGATATGCCCACCTAAACGCGTGGTGGGCAACAGCGCTTTTTCTAAATTGACCGTCTGGCCGGGGCGCCACCGGCCGATGGTGGTCAGCGATAAGCTCTCGCGGGAGACGTCGGCGTAAAAACCGTCGCCGGGCAAGCCCACCACCGTCAGGCAAACACCATTGGTGGCGATAGAATCGCCCATAGCGACATCCGCTAAGTCCAGCTTGCCGGTGCGGATACGCAGGCGTAAATCACCACTTTGCGGGGTCGCCTCGACGACCTCACCTACCGCTTCAATAATACCTGTAAACACTGGCTGTCTCGCTCTCAGGAATCAAAATCTGGGACGGCGGTAATGCGCCAGTCCTGGCCTACCGCGCGCATGTCGGTAATTTTTAAAGGCAGCTGCCCGGCCATGGCGTCCACGGGCAACTCAAACAAACCCCGGGCGCGATTGCCCATCAGTTTGGGCGCCATATAAATGATCATTTCGTCCAGCATGCCCATACGCAAAAAACTACCGGCAACCTTAGCGCCCGACTCAACCAGCACCCGGTTGCAGCCGCGCTTACCCAGCTCGCGCAATAGGGCGTAGGGATTCACACCGCCCTCGCGCTCAGGCAATACAATATGTTCAACATGTTCGGGCCATCCCGCGGTATCTACCTCGCGGGTATGCACCAGCAATATCGGCGACGGCGTCTGAAACAGGGCGCCATCGGGCGGTAAGCGTCCGGTGGTGTCCAAGACAACCCGCAGCGGCTGACGGATCTGTTCTTGCGCGGGCGCTTCGGGCCAGTCTTCGGCGCGCACGGTCAAACTGGCATCGTCCAGCAGCACGGTATCCACCCCGGTCACAATGGCGCAGCTGGCCGCGCGCAAACGCTGCACATCTTCACGCGCCCGGCGCCCGGTCACCCAGCGGCTTTCGCCACTGGCCATGGCGGTGCGTCCATCCAGGCTCATCGCCATTTTGCAGCTAACCAGCGGCAGGCCCCGGGTCATGCGTTTTACAAACCCCCGGTTAAGCGCCAAAGCTTCGTCCTCAAGCACCGGGCCGATCACCTCGATGCCCGCCTCGCGCAACAAGGCAAAGCCCGCGCCGGAGACTTCGGGGTTGGGGTCTTCCATGGCGTAAATCACCCGCACGATACCCGCCTCTACCAGCGCCTGGGCGCAAGGGCCGGTGCGGCCGGTGTGGCTGCAGGGCTCGAGGGTAACGTAGCAGTCGGCGCCCTCACAGGCGCCGCGGCGCGCAGCCGGATCGTTAATATCACCGCCGCTTGCATCCACCGCATCGCGCAGGGCGTTAATTTCGGCGTGGGGTTCACCGGCGGCGCGATGCCAACCGCTCCCGATCACCCGACCGTCGCGCACTAACACACAGCCGACGGCGGGATTGGGGGTTGTGGTGGTCAGGCCCCGGCGCGCTAAGCTGAGCGCCTCGGCCATATGGACACTGTGAGATTGCGAACTGACAGACATAAGTTAGGGCTGGCTGGAGGGCTCGGGCTCGCGTTCTTGCCCTTCCAGGCGATCGATCTCCTGACGAAATTCGTGTAAATCTTTAAAACTGCGGTAGACCGAGGCAAAACGCACATAGGCGACTTCGTCCAACTCGCGCAGCTCGTCCATCACTTTTTCGCCCAGCCTGCGCGAGCGCACTTCGCGCTCGCCGGTGGCCTGCAAAAAGTGCTTAATATTGGCAATGGCGGTCTCGATAGACTCGACCGATACCGGGCGTTTCTCTAGGGCTCGCTGCAAACCCGCACGCATTTTTGCCTCGTCGAAAGGCTCGCGGGTACCGTCTTGCTTGATGATACGCGGCATCACCAGCTCGGCAATTTCGTAAGTGGTGAAGCGCTCATGGCAGGCCAAACACTCACGCCGACGGCGCACCTGATCCCCCTCGGCCACCAGCCGGGAGTCAATCACCTTGGTTTCTTCGGCGCTACAGAATGGACAGTGCATGAATTTTGCCTCGTTAGGGCGACAGTTGGTCGGCAAATGGCGCAAAGTGCGCGCATAGTAGCATAAAGCGCCGCCAAAAATGTAACGCCCCAGCACCCGAGTTCAGCGTTCAGCAACGTTTACCGCTTGCGATAATCCGCTGACAGCGCGTGTGCTTCTAAATCCTCACTGCGTGCCAAAGTGGCCGCCGTGTGCGCCAAAGTTGAGGCGCCCTCGGGCGAGGCGTAAATAATCGAACTGCGCTTTTGGAAATCGTAGACCCCCAATGGCGAGCTAAAGCGCGCGGTACCCGAAGTGGGCAAGACGTGATTGGGGCCAGCGCAGTAATCGCCCAGCGCTTCCGGGGTGTGGCGCCCCATAAAAATCGCACCGGCGTGGCGAATCTGCGGCAAGAGTGTATCGGGGTCGGCCACCGACACCTCTAAGTGTTCGGGGGCAATGCGGTTGGACAAGGCAATGGCCTGATCCATGGTATCGACTTTGATCAGGGCACCGCGATTGCGCAGAGACTCGCGAATAATGGGTTCGCGAGACATCTCGGGGAGCAAGCGCGCCATGGCGGCTTCCACTTTATCCAAAAACTCGCCATCGGGACTGATTAAAATAGACTGCGCCTGCTC
The DNA here is from genome assembly GCF_024195295.1 of Gilvimarinus xylanilyticus. Lineage (GTDB taxonomy): Bacteria > Pseudomonadota > Gammaproteobacteria > Pseudomonadales > Cellvibrionaceae > Gilvimarinus > Gilvimarinus xylanilyticus. Next base: position 160,382 of record NZ_JAMFTH010000004.1, read on the forward strand.
GTCGTGCTCTGCCTGGCTGAACAGGTCCATGGCAATCCAATCGGGATCGGTCTGGCCGTCGCACAACACCAGAATCTCTGAGGGGCCGGCAATCATGTCGATAGCCACCTGGCCAAACACCGCGCGCTTAGCGGTGGCGACAAAAATATTGCCGGGACCGACTATTTTATCCACCTTGGCGACCGTCTCGGTACCATAAGCCAGAGCGGCCACCGCCTGAGCACCACCGGCAGTAATTACCCGGTCGACTCCGGCGATTGCGGCAGCGGCTAACACCATCTGGTTTAACTCGCCATCGGGGGCGGGCACCACCATGGTCAGCTCATCCACCCCGGCGACCTTGGCGGGAATGGCGTTCATTAACACGGATGACGGATAAGAGGCTTTGCCACCTGGCACATACAGCCCCACCCGCTCCATGGGGGTAATCTGCTGGCCCAGCACGGTGCCGTCGGGCTCGGTGTAGCGCCAGGACTCCTGCCGCTGGTGCTCGTGATAGACCCGCACCCGGCGCGCTGCCTCTTGCAGAGCCTCGCGCTCGGGGGCGCCAATACTCTCAAGCGCCTTTTGCAGCGCTTCGGGCGGCACCACCAGCTCGGCAAAAGATTGCACGTCGCGGCGATCAAACCGGTTGGTGTATTCCACCACCGCAGCGTCACCCCGAGTTTTCACCTGATGCAGAATATCCGCCACAGCGTCGGCCACTTTGTGGTCGGACACCGAATCCCAGGCGAGCAGTGCGTCAAGCTTGCCGGTAAAGTCGGTGTCTTGGTAATTGAGACGGGTAATCAATGCGTCGGTCATGGCGTCTTTTGTCGTACCTTGATTGTGTTTGTGTGACTTGCTTACTCTTGGGCTAGCGCTCCGGATATACCGTCAATAATAGCCTGAATGCCCACGTGCTTCATTTTCATGGAAGCCTTGTTGACGATCAGGCGCGAGCTGATATCGGCAATATGCTCGCGCGCCTCCAGTCCATTGGCTTTGAGGGTATTGCCGGTATCGACAATATCCACAATCTCGTCGGCCAAATTCATAATGGGCGCCAGCTCCATACCGCCGTAGAGCTTGATAATATCCACTTGCCGCCCTTGGGTAGCGTAATACTGCTTGGCGATATTGACGTACTTGGTCGCGACGCGCAGGCGCCCGGGCTTGGCCGGGGCTTCTTTAATCGCGGCGGTCATTAAACGGCATTTGGCGATCTGTAAATCCAAAGGCTCGTAGAGGCCGTCAGCGCCGTTTTCCATCAGGGTGTCTTTGCCGGAGATTCCCATATCCGCCGCGCCGAATTGCACATAGGTGGGCACATCGGCGCCACGCAACACCAGCAGCTGCACATCGGGTTTATTGGTGGCAAACACCAGCTTGCGGCTTTTGTCGATATCTTCTTCGGGATGGATATCCGCCGCCGCCAACAGCGGCAAGGTCTCTTTTAAAATGCGCCCTTTGGTCAGCGCGATGGTAATCATTTCACTCATGGCGTTTTACTCAGTTGGGCACGCGGCGAATATTCGCCCCCAGCATTTGCAATTTCTCTTCAATACATTCATAGCCGCGATCGATATGGTAAATCCGGTCCACCAAGGTGGTACCGTCGGCCACCATACCGGCAATGACCAGGCTGGCCGAAGCTCGCAAGTCTGTTGCCATCACCGGCGCGCCGCGCAGGGTCTCTACCCCCTCGATCAAGGCCGTATTGCCCTGCAGGGTAATTTTGGCCCCCATGCGGTTTAGCTCGTGCACTTGAATCAGGCGGTTTTCAAAGATGGTTTCGGTCACCGAGCTTGAGCCCTCGGCCACCGCATTCATGGCGGTAAACTGCGCCTGCATATCCGTGGGGAACGCGGGATAGGGCGCGGTTTTAAGGCTGACCGCACGCGGGCGATTTCCTTTCATGTCCAGACTGATCCAATCCACACCGGTATCAATGTGGGCGCCCGCTTCTTCCAGCTTTAACAACACGCCTTCCAAAATATCGTCGCGGGTGTCTTTTAAGCGGATACTGCCACGCGTGGTGGCCGCCGCCACCAGATAAGTGCCGGTTTCGATACGGTCGGGCATAACGTTGTAACGGCAGCCTTTTAAGCTTTCCACACCGTCAATCGTCAGAGTCGCAGTGCCAATACCCTGAATATTCGCCCCCATGGCCACCAGACAGTTGGCCAAATCTACCACTTCGGGTTCGCGGGCGGCGTTTTCCAGCACGGTGCGACCCTCGGCCAGCACGGCGGCCATCAGCAGGTTTTCGGTACCGCCCACGGTGACGGTATCCATAAAGATATGCGCGCCTTTTAAGCGGCCGTCGGTGCGGGCACGAATATAACCCTCGTCGACTTCAATCGTGGCGCCCATCGCCTCTAGGCCACGCAAGTGGATATCCACCGGACGCGAACCGATCGCGCAACCACCCGGGAAGGACACATTGGCCACCCCATGGCGACTGAGCATGGGTCCCAGCACCAAAATAGAGGCGCGCATGGTTTTTACCAGCTCGTAGGGCGCGGTAAAGTCGTTGATGGCGTTGGCGTCGATCTCGACCGACATGCGCTCGTCGATCATCACACCTACCCCCATGCAGCGCAGCAGCGCCAGCATGGTGGTAATGTCATTCAAATGCGGCAGATTGGAGATGTGTATCGGGCCATCCGCCAGCAGGGTCGCGGCCAAAATAGGCAGCGCCGAGTTTTTCGAGCCGGAAATCCGGATTTCCCCATTTAAGGGGCCGGCACGGCTAATCATCAGTTTATCCATGGGCTACCTGTACTATTGCGCCGCTTCTTCGGGGGTTAGCGTTTGCATGTGAACGGCGTGAATCTCACCGGTGGCGATTTTATCGTTGAGTACGGCATACACCATTTGCTGCTTTTTTACCGGGCTTTGGCCGGCAAAAGCGGGGCTAACCACACGCAGGTGCACGTGATTGCCCTCAATTTGTACTTGAGCTTGACTGTCGGCGATGGCGCTTTCTACCAGCGCCTGAATCTGTTCGGCTTGCATAGGGTCCCTATAGGGCTAACCGCGCCAAATAAAATGGCGCCGATGAATGGATCTCAGGGCGGGAATCTTACCGGATTGCGCGTCCGGACGCACCCATTGCGGGGCGCCCATGACGCTTGCGAGGGGCAAAAAGGGAATTAAGAGTCGCTGGCGCCATCCCAGTTAGCGATGACCTTGTCGATATCGCCATCGTATTTACCGGCCATCTGCTTAAACTGACTGATCATAGAGTTTCCCAAGTTGGCGCCGTTTAAAACCAGGTTGATCAACTTCCACTCACCGTCGCGATTTTTTCCCATCGAGTAGGCCAGCTTGTGAGTGGCACCCTGATAGCGAACCTGCTGCTCAACCGTGACACGGCTCTTATCGCCCACCTCACCCGGCTGCAGCTCGATATCACTGTCGGCGTAGGTGGCAATACCTTTGGCGTAGGTCTCGACCAGGCTCGTTTTAAAAGTCTCGGCAAAGGCTTGGCGCTGCGCGTCAGAGGCATCATCGTGGTAGTTACCCATCACCACGTGGGCAATATAATCAAACGCCACCACCGGCTCCAAGGCCGCCAAAACCTTTTTATCAAAGGTCGCCTTATCACCGTCGTCATTGTACTGGCGCGCCGCGCTCACCAGCTGATCCGTCACATCCGCGACAATGTCGTAGGGATCGGCCGCCTGCGCCTGGGCAAAGCCCGACAACCCTACCAACACTAATGCCAACCAAAAACGCTGGGCAAAAACCATCAGGCCCACTTTTTTCATGTCACTGTCCTTTAAATAAGATTAATCATAATTGAGTTAGGAAGACGCTAATAATTGCTGCGCGGCAGGTAAAACTATACCATCTCACACCGCGTGAACCCACTATGCCATCCGGAACTGAACCGGACCGACTCCACATCCCGAGAAAGAATTTATGACCCAACTCTGGCTTCCTGTACTCTTTGTGATCATCGGTTTTGTCGGCCTTATCTGGAGCGCTGACCGCTTTGTGGGCGGCAGCGCCGCCATGGCCCGCTCATTCGGTATATCCAAACTCATCATTGGCCTGACTATCGTCGCCTTTGGCACCTCGGCCCCCGAAGTCATTGTCTCAATCAACGCCGGCATCCGAGGAGCGGGCGACTTAGCCGTGGGGAACGCGCTCGGCTCCAACCTTGCCAACATTGGCTTGGTTTTGGGTGTGACTGCGCTTATCGCCGCCCTGCCCATTCAGCAGCATCTACTAAAAACCGAAGTTCCGGTTTTGCTATTAGTCACCGCCATGGCCGGTTGGTTCCTTTTCGATGCGCACTTAACTCGCCCTGAGGGCTTAATTTTGCTGTTTACCCTGCCCTGTGCCATGGGCGTTATTATCTGGAGCAAACGCCACCACCCAGAAGAAGTTGAAGACGAAATCCCCGACATGACCCGCGGCCGAGCTTTTTTTTGGTTTGCAGTGGGTCTGGTTTTACTGATTGTCAGCTCTGATTTACTGGTCCGCGGTGCCAGCGAGCTGGCTTTGGCGTTTGGCGTCAGCCCGCTCATAATCGGTTTAACCGTGGTCGCCGTGGGCACCAGCCTACCCGAGCTGGCCGCCTCGGTCGCCAGCGCCCTCAAAGGGCACCACGATATCGCCATCGGCAATGTGATTGGCTCCAACCTGTTTAACATCCTGGCGGTTATGGCGATCCCGGAATTAATTCAGCCACTTACCATGGAAGCCAGCGTATTCGGGCGCGACTATCTGGCCATGGCCGGACTGACCGCACTACTCGCCGCCGCGCTTTACTTGAGCGCCATTGTGCACAAAAACCGTGGCGGGGCGCGTCTGGGGAAAATAACCGGATTGCTACTGCTGGCTCTGTATGCGGGCTACTATATCCTGCTGCTGGCGTGATTGACGTATAATCACCCCACCGATGTCAGAGGTTTTTGATGAGCAGCTTTGATTACGCCGATTCCGCCAGACGCACCATTCGCCTAGAGGCAGACGCCGTTGCCACTTTGGCCGAGCGGGTGGATGGCGAGTTTAACCGCGCCTGCGATCTAATTATGCAATGCCGGGGGCGAGTCATAGTCTCGGGCATTGGCAAGTCAGGGCATATGGGCCGCAAAATCGCCGCGACCCTGGCGAGTACCGGCACCCCTGCATTTTTTATGCACCCGGGCGAGGCCAGCCACGGGGATCTGGGCATGGTCACCGCCAGCGACCTGCTGATTGCCATTTCCTACTCTGGCAACTCCGCCGAGCTGTTGACCCTGCTACCGCTTTTCAAACGCCTGGGCATCCCTTTAATCAGTATGACGGGCGATGCCAACTCCACCCTGGCCCAGGCAGCGGCGGCCAACCTGTCCATCGCCGTCGAGCGCGAGGCCTGCCCGCTGGCACTGGCGCCCACCTCCAGCGCCACTGTCACAACGGTATTGGGCGACGCCCTCGCCCTCGCCCTGCTGGAGGCGCGCGGCTTTACCGCCGAAGATTTTGCTTTCTCACACCCGGGTGGGGCTTTAGGGCGTAAACTGCTGCTGCGGGTCAGCGACATCATGCACAGCGGCGATCAGCTGCCCTGCACCTCACCGGACCACAGCCTGTCTGACGGACTGCTGGAAATGAGCCGCAAGGGGCTGGGGATGACCACGGTGCAAGAAAACGACGCTTTGGTGGGCATTTTTACCGACGGCGATCTGCGCCGCTGTATTGATCGCCGCATCGACTTACAAAACGCCCACATGGGCGACGTTATGACTCCCGCCCCGCAAACCATCGAAGAAGACACCCTCGCTGCCGAAGCTCTTAAAGTCATGGAAGAGCGTAAAATCACCTGCTTGGTGGTCGCCTCGGGCGATCAAAAAGCCATCGGCGTTGTCCATATGCACGACCTGCTGCGCGCAGGTGTCCTTTAAGTTAAAGCACAAAAATTTATGAGCGAACAAACACTGGCCTTGGCCCAACGCATTAAACTGCTGATTCTCGACGTCGACGGCGTTCTTACTGACGGTCGCCTGTATTACGACAACCACGGCAATGAAATGAAAGCCTTTAATACCCAGGACGGCCAAGGCATTAAATCTCTGATGCGCAGCGGCGTGCAGGTGGCGATCATTACCGGACGCTCCAGCGAGGTGGTGGCGCGCCGGGCGCGCGAGCTGGGCATCGACATCCTGATTCAGGGGCGCGAGGACAAATGGGCTGCGCTGCAGGAAATTTTCACAGAGCTCAACTTAGAGCCAGAGCAAATCGCTCATATGGGCGACGACTGGCCCGACCTGTCGATCATGACCCGCGTCGGCCTCGCCCTAACCGTGCCCAACGCCCACAGTACAGTCTCGGAATACGCCCACTGGATTAGCCATCGCGCCGGCGGCGAAGGCGCTGTGCGGGACGCCTGCGACTTGCTTATGCAGGCCCAAGGCACCTTTGCCGACGCCGTCGCCCGCCACACGGATTAACCCTATGCGCACACGCCAACCTAAACCCTGGATTATTGTCGTCGGTTTCTGCATCGCACTCGGCTACGGCGCGCTTCACTTTACCCCGCGCGATCTCGCCCTAAGCGACGCTCCTGTGCAGCCCAAACAGACGTTACCGGAAACCTACATTCTGGGTATGATCGACCGAAGTTTTGACGATGACGGCCGCCTGAGCTACACCCTCGAAGCCGAACAGGTCACCTACTTTGAGCAAGGCCAGGGCACAGACGGCACCCTAACAAAACCCAAAGTCTTATTTCTTAGCGAAAAGACTACCCCCTGGAACCTAGAAGCTGATAAAGGCCATGTCTATTCAGGCAACAACACCGTTATTCTGAATGACAATGTGGTGGCTTACTCTCGCTCAGACGATCACGGCGAGCTCACCCTGCTGACCGAAACACTTAACATTGACACCGACAAACAATACGCCCATACCGACAAACCTGTTACTATGCGCAGCGCCCGCAGCAACACCCAGGCAGTGGGTCTCAAAGCCGACTTACAGGAAGGTCGCATGGAATTATTATCTGAAGTAAGAGGTCGCTATGAACCCTAAACTGGGGCACTTTCTCAAGGCGGGACTGTTGATCGGAAGCTGGACCTTAGCCATGCCGAGCCTCGCCCTGCCCGAAGACCGCGAACAGGCGTTTCAACTTCAGGCCGACAGCCAAACCTTTGATCAGAAAAATGGCCGCGTCACTTATAGCGGTGAAGCCCGCCTGCAACAGGGCTCGATGGTGATCGAGGCCGACACTATAACCGTTGACTTTGCCACCGATAACAGCGTCAGCAAGGTCACCGCCCTAGGCGACCCCGCCAAGTTCCAGCAGCGCCCCAGCCGCGACCGCGGCACCGTCTATGCCGAGGGCGAGACCATTACCTATGACAGCGACAACAACACAGTATCGCTAGAGCAAGAAGCCAAGCTGGAGCAAGACGGCGCCGTAATGCGCGGTTTTAGCATTCACTACGACCTCACCCGCGAACTGGTGCGGGCCGAGAGCGACAAGAGCGAGTCGAGCGAACAACAGAGAATTCAAATGACCATCCCGCCGGCGATGGTTGAGTAAACGTTATGGCAACACTAAGTGCACAGGGGCTGGCCAAGAGCTATAAAGGCCGCCAAGTGGTTATCGACGTCTCCCTGAGCGTTTCCAGCGGCGAAATCGTGGGCCTGCTTGGCCCCAATGGTGCGGGTAAAACCACCTGCTTCTACATGATTGCCGGCCTTGTCAAAGCCGACCGAGGCCAGGTCACACTTAATGACAAAGACCTAACCCGCATGCCCATTCACGGACGCGCCCGTGCGGGTATTGGCTATCTGCCGCAAGAGGCTTCGGTCTTTCGCAAATTGTCAGTCAACGACAACATCATGGCCATTTTGCAGACCCGCAAAGAGCTGAGTAAAAAGCAGCGCATTGACGAGCTGGAATCGCTGCTGCACGAGTTCCACATCACCCATATTCGCGACAACCTGGGTATGTCCTTGTCGGGCGGCGAGCGCCGCCGGGTAGAAATCGCCCGAGCCCTGGCCACCAACCCGGCGTTTATCCTACTGGACGAGCCCTTTGCCGGGGTGGATCCCATTTCAGTCAGCGATATTCAGCAAATCGTCCGCCACCTAAAAGACCGCGGCATTGGCATTTTAATCACCGACCACAATGTGCGCGAAACTCTAGGCATTTGCGAAAAAGCCTATATCGTGTCCGAAGGACATATTATTGCCGAGGGTAGCGCCGACGATATCCTCAGCAATGCCAAGGTGCGCAAAGTCTATCTGGGCGAAAACTTTATGCTGTAGGGCGCAGCCCCCTCAACCCTTGACTTTTGCCCTCAAAAGCCCATTAGGCACAATCATTGCTTAAAAGTGTTGCTTGCAACGGACAGGCTGTCTACACTCTCTAATAAATGCCTGATAGATCACATACAACATTATGAAGCAATCGCTACAGCTAAAGCTGGGCCAACAGCTCACCATGACTCCTCAACTGCAACAGGCCATTCGCCTGCTGCAGCTATCGACCCTGGATTTGCAACAGGAAATTCAGGAGGCGCTGGACTCCAACCCCATGCTGGAGGTCGAGGAGAATCTCGACAGCGAGCCGAGCGACAAAAACGCCGAGGCCAATGACACGAGCGAAACCGCCGAGGCCCGCGAGAGCGCCAATGCTACCAGCGAAACCCCACAACCGACCAACGACAGCGACGGCGAACCTCAGGCCGACGGCGAGTGGAACGACGCCATTCCCCAAGACTTACCCGTTGACACCAGTTGGGACGATGTCTACGAAAGCTCGGGCCCGACTTTGCCGGCCAGCAATTACGAAGGCGACGACAGCGATTTCGAGAGCCGCAACACCAGCACCGAATCCCTTTACGACCACCTGATGTGGCAACTCAATTTAACCCCGCTGTCCGAGCGCGACGAAATCATTGCCATGGCAATCATTGACGCGGTAGAACCCAGTGGCCTGCTAAGCGTCACCATCGAAGATATTTACGAAGGCCTGGCAAATAACTTTGAAGAGCTGGAGCTGGACGAAGTGCAGGCGGTACAACACCGCCTGCAACAATTCGACCCCTCGGGCGTGTGCAGTGAAAACCTAATGGAATGCTTACTGGTGCAACTGGCCCAGTACGATGCCGACACTCCCTACCTGGAAGCCGCCAAGCTGATCGTCAAACAGTATCTGCCGCTATTGGGCAGTCGCGACTACCGCCAGCTGATGCGCAAAACACGTCTCAAAGAGCCCGAACTGGCCCAGGCGGTGGCGCTAATCAAATCCCTCAACCCTCACCCGGGGGACATGATCGACACCCGCGAGACCGAATATGTAGTGCCGGACGTATTTGTAGAAAAACGCGAAGGACGCTGGAGCGTAGAACTCAACCCGGATATCGCGCCACGCCTGCGCATTAACTCGGGTTATGCGTCGCTGGTAAAACGCGCCGACTCGAGCAGCGAAAACACCTTTTTAAAGAACAATTTACAAGAGGCGCGCTGGTTTTTGAAAAGCCTGCAAAGCCGCAACGAAACCCTGCTCAAGGTCGCCACCTGTATCGTCGAAAAGCAGCGGGGCTTTCTCGAATACGGCGCCGAGGCCATGAAGCCTCTGGTGCTGCACGACATTGCCGAGCTGGTGGAAATGCACGAGTCCACCATCTCGCGGGTGACGACGCAAAAGTACATGCACACCCCCCAGGGTATCTTCGAGCTCAAATACTTTTTCTCATCCCACGTCAGCACCGATTCCGGTGGCGAATGTTCCTCCACCGCAATTCGAGCTATCATTAAGAAGCTAATAGCGGCGGAAAACCCCAAAAAACCACTCAGCGACAGTAAAATCACCGATATGCTGGGCGAACAGGGGATTAAGGTTGCGCGGCGCACGATCGCCAAATACCGCGAATCGCTACACATTCCACCGTCAAACGAGCGCAAAAGCCTGGTGTAACTCGCCGGATTCGCTCAGACAGCAAGGTAAAGCACCCAGACGACCGAGGACTCTCGTATGCAAATAAACATCAGTGGCCATCACCTGGAAATTACCGACGCCATAAACGATTACGTTTTAAATAAGCTGGAGCGTTTAACCCACCACAGTGAATTTATTACCAGTATCAACGTCATTCTCGAAGTAGAAAAAAACACCCAAAAAGCCGAAGCTATTATTCACGTCAATGGCAAAGATATTTTCGCCGACGCCGATTCCGAGGATCTCTACGCCGCCATTGACGCGCTCACCGACAAGCTTGACCGCCAACTGATCAAGCACAAAGAAAAACTCAAAAGCCACCGCTAGCACTATGGAAATTTCTCAATTTCTCGCCGCCGACCGCACCCTATGCCGCATTGAAGGGGTCAGCAAAAAGCGCGCCCTGGAAATTCTCGCCAATACCATTGCCGAGAAAGTGCCGGGCATGGATACCGACGACATTTTTCGCCGTCTGATCGCCCGGGAAAAGCTGGGCTCAACGGGTATCGGCCACGGTATCGCCATTCCCCATTGCCGCATTCCCGGCTGCGACACGACGCTCGGGGCGCTGATCACTCTGGAGCAACCCATCGACTTTGACGCTCTGGACGGCGAGCCGGTGGATGTACTTTTTGCCATGCTGGTTCCCGCCGAAGCCGAAGACGACCACCTTAAAACCCTGGCCGCTCTCGCCGGCGCTTTGAATCAGCCCGAATATCGCAAAAGCCTGCGCGACGCCGAAACCCCCGACCAACTCTATCGGGCGGCGTTGGAACAGACGGACTGATTGCTTATGCATCTGGTGATTATCAGTGGGGTCTCGGGCTCGGGTAAAAGCACCGCCTTGAACGCGTTGGAAGATGCGGGCTACAACAGCATCGACAACTTACCGGTGAGCCTCTTACCCTCGCTGGTGGCGCAAATTCAAATTCACAAAGATGCCGAGAACCAGCACTTTGCAATCGGTATTGATGTGCGCGACGCCTGGCAGGATCTGGACATATTCCCGCAGATGATCGACACCTTAAAAGAGGCCCACCTGCCCTTTACGGTGGTCTTTTTGGATGCCGAGACCAAGAAAATCGTCCAGCGTTTTAGCGAAACCCGGCGCAAGCACCCGCTCAGCGGCAAACACCGCCACTTAAACGAAGCGATTGATACCGAACACCAGCTGCTCAACCCCATGCGCGACTCGGCGGATGTAGTCATCGACACCACCGAGCTCAACCTGCATCAGCTGCGCGATTTGATTAAAACCCGGGTGGCGGAGCCGGCCTCAGAGGGCATGGCGGTTCTGTTTGAATCTTTCGGTTTTAAACACGGCCCCCCCAACAACGCCGACTTGGTATTTGACGCACGCTGCTTACCCAACCCTCACTGGGACCCAGCCCTGCGCACCCAGACGGGCAAGGATGTGGGAGTTATCGCTTTTTTAGATGGCGAGCCGTTAGTGCAACAGATGTTCGACGACATTAAAAATTACCTGGGGCGTTGGTGGGAACACTACGAAGCCAACAACCGCAGTTATATCACCATTGCCATTGGCTGTACCGGCGGCCAACACCGGTCTGTGTACCTGTGCGAGAGACTGCAGCAGTTTTTTAGCCGCAAGCTCGACAATGTACAGGTGCGCCACCGCGAACTCCACCGCAATCAGACTGAGTAGTGTCAATGGCCCAGCGCACCGTCACCATTGTTAATAAAAAAGGACTACACGCACGCTCGGCTGCCAAGTTGGTATCCCTGGGCAAAGAGCTGCCCTGTGCGGTCGAGGTTCACTTTTGCGATAAGCGCGCCGATTGCACCAGCATGATGGCGCTGATGATGTTAGCCGCCGGGCTGGGCTCGCAACTGTCCTTAACGGCCGAAGGTGAACACGCCGACCATGCGCTGGAGCGTGTTTGCCATTTAATTGAATCCGGCTTTGACGAGCTGGGCGAGGAATAACCCCCCATGATCGATTACGACGACGAATACGAAGAACTGGCCCCCAGCAAAAGCCAGATTAAACGGGAAATGCACGCTCTGCAGGATATGGGCAAAGCGTTAAGCGAGCTTACCCCCTCTCAATTGGCCGGTATCGAGCTGCCCGACGAGGTGCGCGATGCCATTGCCGAGCTGTTGCGTATTCGCAGCAATGAAGCCAAGCGCCGCCAACTGCAATACATTGGCAAATTAATGCGCAAAGTGGATGCCGAGCAGGTAGCGGCAGATTTAGAGGCTATTAAGGCTCAGGGCACGCTCAGCGTGCAGCGCCAGCACCTGATTGAACAGTGGCGCGACCGCATGCTCAGTGGTGACAAACAAGCGGTGGGCGACTTTATCGACGCCTACCCCCAGGTGGATATTCAACACCTGCGCCAGCTGGTGCGCCAGGCGTTGAAAGAAAAATCTCAGCAAAAAGCTCCGGCTCACGCTCGCAAACTCTTTCGCTACCTGCGCGATACCATAGCACTAGCGGACTCACAGTAAACTTAAAAGGCGCAATGCTTATTGCGCCTGATCGGCCACTCCCACAAATTCGGTTTGCGGGTCATCCCAACTGCCGGTCACCTTGTAGGTCAAGCTGGTCACCTTATTCATCTGATCCTCAAACAGCTTACTCAACACAAACACCCCAGCGGCTACCGGAAAACCGGCGGCCAGGGCGGCGATGACCGTCAGGTTACCGCCCATGGGAATCGTTGCCACCAAATGAGTATTAAGGGTCTGCGCCTGCAAATCCACACCACCGGTCAATTGCATCCGGCCCGAGGGGCTCTGCATTTGAATGGGCTCGTCTATGTGCAAGTGCCCCTCGTTAAAGCTGACAGCGCCATTAATATGGTCAAAGGTCAACCCGCTGGTATAGACATCGGAAAAATCCAGCCGGGCGCGCCTTGCCAGCGAATCGAAATTAAACAGCCCCAGTAATCGCAACAACCCCTCGCCGGCGCCCCCGCTTGTGCGAATAAAGCGCCCCTCTCCCAATGAGGTCCGCGCCTGCCCCGATAAATGCTCCAGCTCAAAGTCCAGGGGGCTGCCCGCCCACCCCAACTCCAGTTGCATTTGGGCGGTTTCGGTTTGAATACTGGCGGGCGCGCCCCAGGCCTGCAAAACTTGCCCCATATCGGTAGCGTTAAGCCCGGTGGTCAAATGGGTACGCAAGGTTTCACCCAGCTCCAGGCGCAAACTCGCACCGCTTTGATCCCCAAGCCCGTCAACCGCAATGCCGCGAATATCGCCGGTAATATTATGCAAACCCAGGTGCTCACGGTCGGGGCGAAACTCAAATTGCCAGCGGCCATAATCGGCGTCACCCAAATGCAAAGATTCAATCGCCACATTGGCGCCGCGCCACTCACTCATGGCCTGCCAATCGAGGGCGGGCTTACGCTCAACTGTGCTATCACTCTCTGATTCCTGGGTATTTTTCTCTCCCAATAGCGATGAGGGCATAGCAAGCTTGTCGATATGAATATGAAACGGCTCACTCAGATCCAACGGCCAAAAAACATCACCCACAACCTGGGGGTGATCCACGTGGAGCTTCCAGGCGTCGGGCTGCTGGGTCGCCAATAGCTGTAAATCCTTTAATGTCCAGTTACCCACGCGGTGCTCACCCAGCGTCAAACCCAATTCGACCGGAAGACTAAGCCCGGCTTGAGTGACTTCACTGGACGCCTCGGGAGGATGCAACTGACGATACTTTTGCCACAGGCCCAGCCAGGCATTTTTATCCAGCTGCGCCAAAGAAGCGGTGACTTTAAGCTTGGGCTCAAGATCCAATTCCGGCTCGGACCCAAGGTTAATGGCGCCGCCCAGCAACTGTTTGCCATTGGGGGATAAGTGCAAGAGTGCGCGCAGATTGTCCCGGTAGTGGATATCCGCCAGCGCGGTCTGTGCCCCCAGAATGTAATTGAGGGCCAAACGTCCCGGCTCGCCCGCCGCTTTGCCCAGCGGCGCAGGTAAAGCCACCGACACCTCTTGTAACTCCGCCTGCACGCCAATGGCCGCGACCCGCTTATCGGCTGAAACAGACTCTTGCTGAGCATAGTTATGGTTCAGCTCCACATGCACATCCAGCGGAATTCGTCCTTCGATCAAACGCAAACTTGGCTGATCACTCCACTCGGTCAGCTGTGCGGCGGTGGCTGCAGTGGCAACATCGATAGTGGTTAGGGCGTTCGGCGTCCCGGGGGCGCGAGTGCCAATGGCGATTTCGGTTGGCTCATTGAATAGCGTCGCCTGCAAAGACTCAGAGCGCAGCCCCGTCTCGGAGCTATAGGCAATACGCCCGGAAAAGTCTTCCAGCTCCAGCTTAAAGTTATCCAGCGCAAACATAGAGGCATTCACATCCAATACCAGATTCTGCTGCGCGCCACGCGCCTCCGGCGCCAACGGAATCGCCAAATCCACCACGCCGGTCAAATCGCCGTGCAAATACCAGGTGTCCATTTGGTTGCCCACAAAGCGACGCAGCACGCTTTGCCGCAAAATCCGCAAACCATCACTGGCAATGCCATCGATAGCGCCATTTATCTGCAATAGCTTGCCAACATCGTCCGGATTGTCCGCCAGGGTTAGCTGAATATCCGTAATATCGCTGTTATAGATTTGCGCCCGCTCGATACGCGCGTGCACATCGCCATCGTCCACCACCAAGCGGCCGTGGGCATCGTGCAGCTCGGGCCAATCCGGGTGGTACAAAAACGAGCCATTTTCCAGCGCCAGATCTAAACCCACGCTGTAACTCTGGGGGCCTTTTTCGTTAAGCGTACCGCGATAAATAAAACTGCCCCGGCTGGCAAGGGCTCGATTGCTGCGACCAATGCCCCGGGTTAAATACTCCGTCAGACTTTGCGGCACCACCTGAGGCAAGTACTTGCGATACTGACCGGCCAAAACATCCGTCGCCGTGACCGCCAGAGTCAACTCAATGGGACCGGTATTGCGGCGAATAGGCAGCGACAAATGAAACTGCCCTTCGGCTCGCTCTGCCTTGTCGCTTACCTGCAGCTTGCCCGAATACACATCCACCTGATTGGCATCGGGCTGTACCCGCCACCCCACACTGCCGTGGGCCGAATCGAACTTGAGGGGGCGGGCATAAACTTTGTCAAAACCCATGGTGAACGCTTGCTGAGTATCCAGCTGTACATGCCCGGCAAACAGGCCCGTGTGCAAATACCCGGTCACGCCTGAGAGCGCGGGAATCCCTTTCCAGCCATCGCCACTGACCTGTTCCAGGCGAGCCTGCAAGCGGGCCGAGCGAGGTTGCTTAAGGGGAACACTGAGGGTTACATCACTCATCTGGCCGCGCAAATCCATCGCCGTCAATAGCTCGGCATACCAGCGTTCGGAGTCAATCAGCTCACTTTCCAGTAATTGCCGATTAAGCCAACCCACATCCAAATCCGCCAGGCGAACTTGCAAGGGCGCCTTGGGATCATCCTGCCCCAACCACAAACGCAATTGCCCTTGGGTGATTCCCAGGGCGGCAACAAAGAGCTTATCCAGCCCCAACTGCCAGCGTCCCTGATGGTAAGAACCACTCAGGTCCGCCTGTATGCGCTCCAGTGAAAAAGTCCGGCTGGGGGACAACGGCAGCTCGGCATCGGCCAACTGCAGCTCGCCCCGGGCGCTGTAACCTGTGTTGGCATCGGGCCGGTCAATCCACACACTGGCATCCAAACGCCCGGCGAGTTCATCCGCCGCGCCCTGCCACCACTGCCTCGGCAAGGCAGCGCCTAAGTCAGCCAGGGGGAAATCGCGTACCTGCACATACCCGCGCTGCCGGGCGCTCGAGCGGCGCGGATCACCCTGCGATTCGAGCAGTACATAAAGCGCATTAGGGTTGCCCGCCGAGCCCAGCTGCAGCAACAAACGATGAAAGTCGCCGCGGTTTTCCAGCAACAGGTTAGGCGCCTGCAAATTAATACTGTGACCACTGGCGAATTGGACATCCAGCTGGGTTTGCTCAATGCCAATGCGCCGAGCGGCGAGTAAAATATCCAATAGCTGGTTTTGTAACTCGGCGGACAGAGGTTCAGCCCGACTGGCGCGTGCGCCGCGCAAGCGCCAGTGCCCAGTTTCATCCTGCAGCAGGGCCAGGGCGCCGCCGCGCAAGGTGACACCACTCCACACGGGTTTTAGCTGCCAGGCCGAGGCGATTAGATCGAGGCTTAATTGCGCCTCGCTCATTTCCAGTAGCAGTTCGCCGCCCTGCCCGTGCACGCGGATATTGTCTACTTGCAGCAAAGGGCGCATACCCGACCACTCGGCCTCGAGCGCACCAATTTCAATACGGGTGCCGGTTTGCTCCGACAAGAGTTCGGCAATGGGTTCGCGGTAATCGCTTAACAGCGGGGTTAAACTGCGGGCCAGCTGCACCAGCACCGCCAGGGTAATAATCGTAAAGGCGAGCAGCAGGTAAAATTGACGCAGGCAAAAACGCAACACCCGTCTCATGGTGAACTCCGCCAAAGCCCCATCGCTGTTGCCCATTCGCTACACCAGAACAATATCGTACTGCTCCTGGTTAAAAAGCGGCTCCACCTGAAACTCGATGGTGCGGCCGATGAACGCTTCCAGGTCGGCCACATAGGCGGCGTCTTCATCCAGCAAGCGATCCACCACCACCGAGGCGGCCAACACCAGAAACTTGTCGTTGTCGTAGGCGCGGGCCTCGCGCAGAATTTCGCGAAACACTTCGTAACAAATGGTTTCGGCAGACTTAACCTGGCCGCGGCCGGTACACACCGGGCATGGCTCGCACAGCATTTGCCCCAGCGATTCGCGGGTGCGCTTGCGGGTCATCTCTACCAGCCCCAGCTCGGATACACCGGTAATTTTGGTTTTGGCGTGATCTTTCTCCAGCGCCTTTTCCAAAGTGCGAAGCACCTGACGCTGGTGCTCCGGGTCCTGCATATCGATAAAATCCAGCACGATAATGCCACCAATATTGCGCACCCGCAGTTGGCGGGCAATGGCGCCGGCCGCCTCCATATTCGTTTTGAATATGGTTTCTTCCAGATTGCGTCGCCCCACAAACGCCCCGGTGTTTACATCCACCGTGGTCATGGCCTCGGTCTGCTCGACAATCAGATAACCGCTGGATTTAAGCGGCACCCGGGTGTCCAGGGCGCGGGCGATTTCATCCTCCACGCCGTACAAATCCAGCAGCGGGCGCTCGCCCTGGTAGCACTCGATTAGGTTGATCAGCTGAGGGGCGTAATCATTGGCAAACTCGCGCATTTGAGTCCAGCTCTGGCGTGAATCCACGCGAATTTTCTCGAGCGGCGAGCGCGCCAAATCTCGCAGCGAGCGCAGTGCTAGGGGCATATCTTCATACACCACCGACGACACCGGCAGGGCGCTTAGCTTCTGATTAATGTCCTGCCAAAGCTTCTGCAAAAAAGGAATATCGGCCACGACCGCATCGGCGCTAATCCCTTCGGCCACGGTGCGCACAATAAAACCGCCGCTGCCATCGCCATCTTTCACTGCCGTCTCTACCGCCGAGCGCAAGCGCCCGCGCTCGGCCTCATCATCAATGCGAATAGAAACTCCAATGTGCGGGCTGTTGGGCATGTAAACCAAGTAGCGGGATGAAAGCGTGATATGAGTGGTTAAACGTGCGCCCTTGGTGCTGATAGGGTCTTTGCTAACCTGCACCACCAGCGCCTGCCCCTCGCGCACCAGAGTGCGGATATCGGGCAGCTCGCCGCGTTTGCTGTCGCCCTCGGGCACTTCGGGCACCAGCTCCTGGGCGTGAATAAATCCGGTGCGCTCCAGGCCAATATCCACAAAGGCCGCCTGCATACCGGGCAGCACCCGCACCACCTTGCCTTTATAGATATTGCCCACAAACCCTTTGCGGTGAGTGCGCTCGACGTGCAGCTCCTGCAAGACCCCGTTATCCACCAGGGCAACCCGGGTCTCCACCGGCGATACGTTAATTAGGATTTCTTCGCTCACCGCTGCACACTCTCAGACTATTCGGTCATATAAATTATATTTGCCATACAGGGATATTGTACTCGGCCAAGAGCGCCGCTGTCGCCTCCAGCGGTAAGCCCACTACCGCCGAATAGCTGCCCGACATCGAGACCACAAACACCGCCCCCAACCCCTGGATGGCATAGCCACCAGCCTTGTCCTGTGGCTCGCCGGTTTCCCAGTAGCGGCTTATCTCGCCATCGCTCAGCTCGCGAAAGCGGACCCGGCTTTCCACCAGACGACAACTACAGCGCTGCCCGTCGGTAAGCGCAACCGCCGATAAAATACGGTGCTCGCGTCCCGACATGGCCCGCAACATTTGTGCGCCATGACCCTGATCGCGGGGCTTTTCCAACACCTGGCCGTCCAAAACGCCCAGAGTATCGGCCCCCAGTACAACGCCGGCGTCGCCCGGCAGGGCGGCAAGACCCGCCCGGGCCTTGTCTTCCGCTAGGCGCTGGACATAGGCCTCGGGCGTTTCCCCGGCGGCGCGCACCTCGGGTACATCCACCTTTATACGGGTAAAGGGCACGCCAATTTGCGCCAGCAATTCGCGCCGTCGGGGCGAGCCAGAGGCAAGGTATAAATGCGGGATTGATTGGATCATAAGCTCATTAAATTTGCCGGGCGATACGCTGAGTACGCCGCAGAGCATCCAAAAGCATCGACAGCAGGGGCCAGAGACTGGCGCTGGCCAGCGCCGGCAGCATAAAACCCAGCGAGGTTAACTCGCGCCCCTGCAGCGATTGCACCCAGTAGGATAAACACTGCCCCAGCAACACTAACAAAAACACCCACAGGGCCACCTGCCAACGGGCAAAATGGCGCACCCGGCGATAGGTGCGCAGACACAAATAACCCACCAGTACCAGCACCAAGCCGTGCTGCCCCAAGGGCGTGCCCACCACTGTGTCCTGTACCACGCCCAACACCAGCAGCAAGATCATGCTGGTGCTTTGGGGCAGGATATTAATCCAGTAAATCACCACCAGCAGTACAAACTGCGGGCGAAAGGTCTGGTACTCAAAAGACAGAGGGTAGATATCCAGCAGTAAGGCGAAGAGAACCGTGGCAAAAATGAGGGTGTGATGGGCGACGCGATCCAGCCACATATCAGCGCTCCACTAACGGCGCATCAAACACCAGCAGCACATTTAATACCCGATCCAATTGAGCCATGGGCTTAACGGTAATCTCAGCAAAAGGCTGGCCCGGATCGCGCACCACAGACTCTACCACGGCTACCGGGTAACCGGCTGGAAACTTCTGCCCCAGCCCCGAGCTTACCAGTAAGTCGCCCTCGCGAATGTCGGTAGTATTGGAAACATGGCGCAGCTTTAACTGGTTTAAATCGCCCGTTCCCTCGACAATACTGCGCACACCGTTGCGGTTTACCTGCACAGGCATGGCGTGAGACGGGTCGGTAAGCAGCAATACCCGGGCACTGTCAGGGGCGACCTCAATCACCTGCCCCACCAAACCCTTGGCATCCAGCACCGGCTGCCCCTCAAACACACCGTCTTCGCGGCCGCGATTAAGCACCACCGTGTGGCTAAGCGGATTGGGGGATATGCCAATCACCTCCGCCACTAAGACATCGTCTTCAAGCAGTTCGGTGGCGTTGAGTAATTGTCGCAGACGCGCGTTTTCGGCGGCCAGGGCGGCCATTTGCTGGAGTTTACGCTGATGGATAAGCAGTTCAGATTCCAGGCGCTGCTTCTCTTCCAGCAAATCGCCGTGGGAGGTAAACACCTCTTTGCGCCAGGCATCAATGCGGCTGGGCCAGTCGGTAATCTGATACAGGGGTTTGGCAATTACGCCCAGCTGACGGCGCGGCTCATCCAGAATATCGGTGTACAGCGACAGCAGCACCAGTATCAGCGCAATCAGGCTGAACAGCGCAAAACGAGAGCCGACGGCGGGGCCTTTGCTAAAAAGGTTTTTAATGGTTCTTGCTCCGGCTAACGGTGCCGGGCCCGGGTAAATCTAACGGGCCCTGGCGACTGACTCCCGGCGGGCACCGGGCTTACACTCAGGACGACAGCAAGTCGATATTGCGCTTATCGTTCATCTCCATCGCCATGCCGCCACCGCGGGCCACACAGGTCAGAGGGTCTTCGGCCACCACAAACGGCAGACCAGTTTCATTGGCCAGCAGGCGCTCGATATCGCGCAGCAGGGCGCCGCCGCCGGTCAGCACCACACCGCTCTCGGCGATGTCCGAGGCCAGCTCGGGCGGGGACTGCTCCAGCGCACTTTTCACCGACTGGACAATTCCGGCCAAAGGCTCTTGCAGGGCTTCGAGAATTTCGTCACTGTTTAACGTAAAGCTGCGGGGCACGCCCTCGGCCAGGTTGCGGCCGCGCACATCGATTTCGCGCACTTCACTGCTGGCGTAGGCGCAACCAATCTCTTGTTTGATGCGCTCGGCGGTAGCATCGCCAATAATGCTGCCGTAGTGACGGCGCACATAGTTAACAATGGCCTCGTCAAAGCGATCACCACCAATGCGCACTGAGTCGGAGTAAACCACGCCGTTTAAGCTGATTACGGCAATTTCGGTAGTACCGCCGCCAATGTCCACCACCATCGAACCACTGGCCTCGGCCACTTTCAGGCCCGCGCCAATGGCGGCGGCCATGGGTTCCTCTATTAAACGCACCTCTAAGGCGCCGGCACCCAGGGCCGACTCGCGAATCGCGCGTTTTTCTACTTCGGTAGACAGACAGGGAACGCTGATCAAAACCCGGGGGCTGGGGGCAAACCAGCTGTTTTCGTGCACTTTGCGAATAAAGTGCTGCAGCATTTTTTCGGTCACCTGAAAGTCGGCAATCACGCCGTCTTTTAAGGGGCGGATGGCGGTAATATTGCCTGGGGTACGCCCCAGCATACGTTTGGCTTCTGTCCCTACCGCCTCGACAATTTTTTGCCCGTTATGATGGCGAATCGCCACCACCGAGGGTTCATCCAGGACAATACCGCGTCCGCGTACGTAGATAAGCGTGTTGGCTGTGCCGAGGTCAATAGAAAGGTCGTTGGAAAAAGCGCCGCGAAGATATTTAAACATGTTTATTGCTGGCCTTAGATACTAAGAGTGCCCGGGCCGCTGATACAAAGCAGCCCGAGCAACAAAATCTGTTACTCACCACCCGAAGCTGGGGATTTAAGTGTCACTGTGGGTCGGTCCGCAGGGGGCGCAAACGCGCACTTTGCGCAGACCTCTCGCCAATGCTGGCACTCTATCAACGGCAGGGATTTAGGGCAAGGCGCAAATGTGATAACTTTAGCGCCTTTTCGGGCAATCTCGGCATTTTTGTCTTCATTTTAGTGGGCACTTGCCAAAACACCCCTTAAAATTGCCAACTTTTGACCAATGCGCTTATGCGCGAGCAAGGCGGAGCTAAGCCCATGGCTGTAAATCAATCCGATATCGAAAAACTGGCCGAACTGGCAAAACTGGAAATTTCCACCGAGGCCGCCGGCGCTACGGCCGACAGTATTTCTCAGGTGTTAGAGCTGGTGGATCAACTGCAGGCGGCCGACACCACAGGCGTGGCCCCCATGGCCCACCCGCTGGATGCGGTGCAGCGCCTGCGCGCCGATCAGGTAACCGAAGCCGATCAGCGCGAAGCCCTGCAGGCCATGGCCCCGGCCACTGAAGACGGCCTGTATCTGGTACCGCGCGTGATCGAATAAGCGTCGCCTGTCGCTGACCAACCACGAATTCAACGCTCATCCTATTCAAGGACACGGTTCATGCATACCAAGACCATTGCCCAGCTTATTGAGGGGCTGCGCAGTAAAGAATTTTCCAGCGTCGAGCTGACCCGCCACTATTTACAGCGGATAAAAGAGCGCGACGGCACCTACAACAGCTACATCACCGTCACCGAAGAGGCCGCCCTGGCCCAGGCCGAGGCCGCCGACCAGCGCCTGGCCGCCGGTGACGACAACCCCCTGTGCGGCATTCCCATTGCCCACAAAGATATTTTTTGCACCACCGGCATTCGCACCAGCTGCGGCAGCAAAATGCTGGACAATTTTATTGCCCCCTACGACGCCACCATCGTCGAGAACTATCAAAAAGCGGGCGCGGTCATGCTGGGCAAAACCAATATGGACGAGTTCGCTATGGGCTCATCCAACGAAACCAGCTATTACGGTCCGGTAAAAAACCCCTGGAACACCAACTGTGTCCCCGGCGGTTCCTCGGGCGGTTCGGCCGCCGCCGTCGCAGCGCTACTGGCACCAGCGGCCACCGCCAGTGACACCGGCGGCTCGATTCGCCAGCCAGCGGCACTGTGCAACCTGACCGGCCTTAAGCCCACCTACGGGCGGGTATCACGCTGGGGCATGATTGCCTTCGCCTCCAGCCTGGACCAAGCGGGCACCCTCACCCGCACCGCCGAAGACTCCGCCATTATGCTCAACGCCATGGCGAGCTTCGATGCCAAAGACTCCACCTGCGTGGATGAACCACTGGAGGATTACACCGCCAAGCTGGGTGATAGCCTGCAAGGCCTGACCATCGGCATCCCCGAAGAGTACTTCGGCGAGGGCTTAAACCCGCAAACCGCCGAGCGGGTACAGGCGGCGATTAAAGTCTACGAATCCTTGGGCGCGACCACCAAATCCATCAGCCTGCCCCACACTCATCTGGCGGTACCGGCTTATTATGTGATTGCCCCGGCGGAGTGCTCGGCCAACCTGTCACGTTTTGACGGCGTGCGCTACGGCCACCGCTGCGACGATCCGAAAGATCTGGCCGACCTGTACAAGCGCTCACGTGGTGAAGGCTTTGGCGACGAGGTGAAACGCCGTATTCTTGTGGGCACCTACGCCCTGTCGGCGGGTTATTACGACGCCTACTACAACAAAGCCCAGCAAGTGCGCCGCTTAATCAAACAGGACTTTGTGGACGCTTTTAACCAGGTTGACGTAGTACTCGGCCCCACCTCGCCCTCACCGGCGTTTGAGTTTGGCGCCAAGTCAGACGACCCCGTGGCCATGTACCTCGAAGACATTTACACCATCGCCACCAATCTGGCGGGCCTGCCCGGGCTGTCGATACCCTGCGGCATGGTGGACAACAAGCCCGTGGGCTTGCAGCTGATTGGCAACTATTTTGCCGAGAGCAAGCTGCTCAATGTCGCCCATCAATTCCAGCTCGCCACTGACTTTCACCAGCAGTTGGCCCCCGAAACAGCGTAAGAGGTAAGCACTATGGAATGGGAAACGGTTATCGGGCTGGAAATTCACGTACAGCTTTCCACCCAATCAAAAATATTCTCGGGCGCCAGCACCGCTTTCGGCGCGGCCCCCAACTCGCAGGCCTGCGCCATTGATCTGGCCATGCCCGGCACCCTGCCGGTGGCCAACGAACAGGCGTTTCGCTTTGCAGTGATGTTCGGCCTGGCGATGAACGCCGAAATCGGCAAGCGTTCAGTCTTCGAGCGCAAAAACTACTTTTACCCCGACCTGCCCAAAGGCTACCAGACCACTCAACTGGAAGAGCCTATTGTGGGCCCAGGCGTGATCGACATTGAGCTGGAAAACGGCGAGACCAAATCCATCCGCCTGCACCACGCTCACCTGGAAGAAGACGCGGGTAAATCCCTGCACGAAGACTACCAGGGCATGAGCGGTATCGACTTAAACCGCGCCGGCACTCCGCTGATTGAAATCGTCTCGGAGCCGGACATGCGCTCGGCCGAAGAGGCGGTGGCCTACCTGAAAAAAATTCACTCCATCATCACCTACCTGGGCATTTCCGACGGCGAGATGTCTCAGGGCTCTATGCGCTGCGACGCCAATGTCTCGGTGCGCTTAAAAGGTGAAGAGGAATACGGCACCCGCTGCGAAATCAAAAACATCAACTCGTTTAAGTTTGTGGAAAAAGCCATTAACGTCGAAGTTGAGCGCCAGATTGATTTGATCGAAGACGGCGGCAAGGTGGTGCAGGAAACTCGCCTGTACGACGCAGACAAAAACGAAACTCGCTCAATGCGCAGCAAGGAAGTCGCTAACGACTACCGCTACTTCCCCTGCCCCGACTTGCTGCCGGTAATATTGGACGATGACTATATCGCCGAGATAAAAAGCAAACTGCCCGAGCTGCCTGACGCCAAGCGTGACCGCTTTGTTTCCGATTACGGGTTGTCCAGCTATGACGCTACCGTGCTGACCGCCGAGCGCGCCACTGCGGATTACTTTGAAAGCGTTGCCAAAACCTCGGGCGAGCCTAAGCTTGCCGCCAACTGGGTTATGGTGGACCTGGCCGCCTACCTGAATAAGTCCGAGCAAAAACTGGCGGACTGCCCGGTAAGCGCCAAACACCTGGCACAATTGATAGCCCGTATCAAAGACGGCACCATTTCCGGCAAAATCGCCAAGCAGGTGTTTGAAGCCATGACCAATGGCGAAGGCGACCCGGACAGCATTATTGAAAAGCGCGGCTTAAAGCAGGTGTCCGATACCGGCGCCATTGAAAAAATGGTGGATGAAGTCATCGCCAACAATCAGGCCCAAGTGGACAACTACAAAAACGCCGACGAGAAAAAACGCCCCAAAATGCTGGGCTTTTTTGTGGGCCAGATCATGAAAGCCAGTAAAGGCCAGGCGAACCCGCAGGCCGTTAACGAAATCCTACTAAAGAAGCTAAACGAACAATGACACTGAAAAAAGACAAGCAAAAAGTACTGGGCGAAGTATTTGATGACGAGCGCATTAAAAGCTTTTTTAACTACCCCGCCCCCGATGGCATCAATCAGGATTACCACCTGCTAGAAAAAGCCTACCGGGGCATGCGCGAAGAAAACTTTGCCACTTTTGTAAAGTTCTTTACCGAACAGGGCCGCGACCTAAACGCCGAGGGCCCCGAAGGCAAAACCATTTTGCAAACCATCAAAACCCATCGCCACGCGGATGATTATATCGCCGCGCTGGAGCAAGCCGGAGCCAAATAAGTGCGGGGCAATCCTGCCAAGGCGCTCGACTACCTGAGCCGCGGGGCACATTTAATTACCACCCCGGGGCTCAGGCGCTTTATTGTGGTCCCGCTGCTGGCCAATGTGGTGGTTTTTATCCTCACCACCATTGCGCTAGTGAATTTATTCAGCGATGTATTAAGCATGCTGATGGGCTGGCTACCCGGTTGGCTGGAGTTTTTAGCCTGGGTACTCTGGGCTATTTTCGCCCTGGCACTGCTGGTGTTTTACGGCTACAGTTTTAACCTTATCACCAATTTAATCGCCGCTCCGTTCTACGGTTTTTTAGCAGAAAAAATAGAGACAAAACTCACTGGCATTCCCCTGCCCGAGGAAACCTGGGCGCAACTCATTCCCCGCACTCTGGGGCGCGAGCTAGTCAAGCTGTGGTACTTTTTTACCCGGGGCTTGCTGGTTCTGTTGGTCGTTATAATCAGCTGGTTTATTCCCGGCTTAAACCTGATTGTGCTGGCCATAACCACCCTCTGGGCCGCCTGGTGCATGTCCGTTCAGTACGTGGACTACCCCGCCGACAACCACCAGACACCCTTCCCGGAGCTGCGCAAAAAACTCGGCGCCGCACCGCTCACCAGCTACAGCTTTGGCGGCCTGGTCATGCTAGGCAGTATGATTCCCATTGTGAATATTTTTGTGATGCCAATCGCCGTAGCGGGGGCGACGGTTTATTGGGTTGAAGAGATGCGAGAGGAAAATGATGTCGGACGTCTGAGATCGGATGTCAGATGAAAAACAAAGGCGGCGCCTTCAGCGCCACCTATTAAATTATTAATCCCGAAAATTATTAAACTGCAGTGGCTGGTCAATATCCGCGCCTTTTAAAAATGCGATGACACTCTGTAAATCATCGCGCTTTTTACCGGTGACTCGCAGCTGGTCGCCCTGAATTTGCGCCTGAACTTTTAGCTTTTGCTCTTTGATCATTTTCACGATCTTTTTCGCCAAATCTTGCTCGATACCGGTTTGCACCACCACTTCTTGCACTGTGAGTTTGCCGCTGGGACGCGGTGGCTTGGTGTCCAGACAAGCGATGTCGATGCCGTTTTTCATCAGCGCGCTCTGCAGGATATCCAGCATTTGCTTTAACTGAAAATCGCCTTCAGCGGTCATAGTGACCAGATACTCTTTTAAATCAAAGCTGGCTTCTACACCTTTAAAGTCGTAGCGCCCCTTGACCACACGGCCCGCCTGATCAACCGCGTTGGTTAAATTGTGCTTATCAACTTCTGACACCACATCAAACGATGGCATGATTACTCCTTAAAAAATTAATGTAATAACCGCCGCAACCACCACCCAAAGCAGCAGTGAGCGAGAGAACATGCCCGGCATCTGCTCTATCATTTGCAGACTGAATGCGGGCTCTATTTTAACCGCCTGGGTGCTGCCGGGCTCGGCGGCGTCATTATCACCCAAGGCGCCTCGCAGCACTCGCGCCAAATAGACCGGGGTGGTCTCAAACGGGTGCAAACAACCGTGGCGCCAGTGCGCAACACAGGCATCAAAATTACCCACCAGCGCCCACGACAACCCCATCAAACAGGCCGCGGGCCACTCAACCCAGGTAATGACTTTGCCCAGCCCCTGGGCGCCTGGGTGATTGCTTTGCAATAATTGCTGCCACAATAAAATCAGCAAACGATAAGCCAGTGCGGCCGGCGCGCCCAGCAGCAAAAACCAGAATAATACCGCAAACATCCGCTCAAAGCCCCGGTAGGCAAACACCCGCAACGCTTCGTGGTTTAAATCGAGCCAATCGTCGGGGTGGGGCTCCGCGCGCAGCGCCGGGTCCAGATTTGACTCGTCTACAATCTGCACCGCGCGCACCGACTGATCGGCATGGGCGGCTTCCGTATAGGCCTGCAACGGCTGGGAAAAATCGCCGCGCCCCAAACTGTACAAGAGCACCAAACAGTTGACACACAAAATTAACAAAAAGCCCGCTGATATCTGATGCAAAGCCCCCCACAGAAGGCTTAGCCCCAGCACAGGCAAGGCGAGGGTCAACCCCAACCGCAGGGCGACAGGTAGCTTTTTCAGGCCATCCAGACGCTGCCACAAACTTAAAAACCACCGATCTTTATGCAGCGGACGGCCCGACCCCCACCACTGCACCACAAGCAACACAATCACAACGCTTAAAAAAGTCATTGAGCTATCCTTTTAACGCGGCCAAATAGCGGCTCCACTCAAACGCCGGCCCCGGATCAGTTTTGCGCCCCGGCGCTATATCGCTGTGGCCGGTAATACGAGCTGGTGTAATCTCGGGGTATTCGCGCATTATAGCGTCTGTTAACCCCCGCAAAGCGTGGTACTGATGCGCGGTATAGGGTTGAGTGTCGGTACCTTCTAGCTCAATCCCAATACTAAAGTCATTGCACTCCTCACGCCCGGCAAAGCGCGATCGCCCCGCATGCCAGGCCCGCTTATCCAGGCCAACAAACTGCACCAACTCGCCGGTGCGAGAAATCAGTAGATGGGACGACACCTTCAGGTGGGCAATTTCAGCAAAATAAGGGTGAGCCTTGCAATCGAGGCAGTTGGTAAAAAATCGCTCTATATGGCCGTTACCATACTCGCCTGGGGGCAGACTAATGTTGTGAATCACCAGCAGGCTGATATCCGAGGCCTCGGGCCTATCGCCATAATTGGGCGACGGACAATGGCGCGCCTGAGTCACCCAACCCTTGTTTATTGTTAATTCAGTCAAAGCACCGCTTACCTTGTTATTACCAGCCGTCAGTATAGCGGATGTAAGCCGCGGGGGAATGGTGCGACAAGTCGCGCTGTTTAGCTTGGGAACCTCTGATTAAGTCCTCAGCGGTCTCTGCGCGAGTCCAAAACGTTCATTCCGTAAGGCGCACTTCGCAGGCAATGGCCTTAGTCCTTGGCAAGAAGTGCAAGCCTTCCGCGTCCTGCTCACGGCCCTTACCTACATCCGTGTAGGCAACACAGCGGATGGACGTTTTGGCCGCGCCCTTCGGGGCTTACAGAGGCTGCTGAGGACTTAATCAGAGGTTCCCAAGATCCCCGACCGGGGTCGGGAATGACGAGACTAAATATAGGTGTGGAGATTGAGAGTTATGGGCTCAGGTTCCGGGGTGCTGGGTGCTGGGTGCTGAGTGCTGGGTGCTGGGTGCTGGGTGCTGGGTGCTGGGTGCTGGGTGCTGGGTGCTGGGTGCTGGGTGCTGGGTGCTGGGTGCTGCAGTATCGTAGCACTATGGATGTGATACGAGCGCGCGATTCACACCATCAAAACCTCCTGCATCAGTCGTTTTAAGTTCACCGCCTGCTCTCTGCTCGGCATTAAACGTCTAACGTCAGACCTTCGACAGCAAACGTTTACCCTGATCAACTCCCCCGGGCCTGGCGCAAATTGCCAATGACTGACTCTAAGGCCCGATCGAACAACATGCCGTCGTCCAGCAGTGACATTTTGCCGTCCCGCAGGGCGTAGGCCAGCTCTTCGCGAGTGTGTTCGGCTACCTTCATACCCGTGCGGTTCACAAATATGTATTTGCCGGTGGGCTTGATGACGGCGGCCAGTCGACAACGGTATTTATCGCCGCCGCTACTAATAATTTCAAACCATGAGCCCTGAGTCAGATTGGAGACCAACGCTAAATGCTGTGCATCAATGGCGTCGGTTTGAGACTCATTCGCCAGCGGCTCAAGCATGGCCTCCGCCGAAGCTCGCTCTGCCAAGGTGGGTTCGGGCGCCGTCTGTTGCTCCGCCGGTTCAATATCAGTGTTTGTCTCAGCTACGGGCGGTGCAGTCGAAACGCTCGTCGCGGGAGCCGCGGGTTCACTTGCCGGCGCACCCTCTACCTCAGTCGCAGGCTGAGCATTTCCGCGCAATATATCCAAATGCAGCTTTTCCAGAGCTTTAAACATTTGCCCCATTTGGTAGGGGTTAAAGGCAATATCTTCCAATCCTTTACGCAAACGCGATAACAAACGCGGCACCAGCTTTAACAACTTTTGCCGATTTTCGGCGTTCATGGCGGTCGTGGTACTCCAAACCAGATCGCGCGCGGTATTTAACTGTGCCTCAAAAGTTTCACTGTCTGCGCCCTCTTTGAGACAAGTAATAAACAGCACATTGGACCAAGCCGCCGCCAATAACTGCGCGGCAGCCGGGGGCACGTCAGCACCTGCGGTAATTTCCGCCAGCGCGGAATCCACTTCGGCGCGGGCGCGCTGCGACTTGGCTTTACCGTCCTCGGCATCAATGGTTCTCTGCTCAAGTATTTGCGCGCGACGCTTTTCCTTTTCCTGAAAAGCGCGGAAATCTTGCAGCAATACTTCAAACACCGTTATGTCTTTTTGGTACTCTGCCAAAACTCGGCTAACGGTGTTGTCTACGTTTTTATACAACGCGTCTTTAACGCGCTTTTCCTCGCCCGGATCTTGCCAGCCCAACGCAGCGCTGGCCATCTCATTTAACAAACGGCGAGCGGGGTGACCGCCCTTACCGAAAAACGACTTATCGGCGATGGCGACCTTAATCATGGGGATTTGCAGGCGGGCCAAAAGCGCCTTCATGGGCGCAGCCAAGTTGCGATCTTCAAGGATAAACTCGAACATCATGCTAACCAGGTTAATAACATCTTCATCGACCTGGTTAATAGCCTTGTCAGCGCCCCCGCTGCGCGCCATCAAATTGCCCAGCAAGGCCTTCACATCCGCTGGCGTTTGCAAGGTTTGCTCACTCGCAGCTGAGTTTTGCTGCGCCAGCGACAATAGAGCCACCACGTCCTGAGATGACACACTCACCACTTCGCCGCCGCGCCCGGCATTAGCGCCTCCGCCCTGCCCCTGCAACAGCTCGCGCAGCTGCACCAAAACGTTATCGTCTATAGCGTCGGCGTTAACGGATGATTTTTCACTTGCCTGGGAAGTGGGCGCAGGGCGAGTCGTAGGCTGCTTAACGTTTTTTGAGGCCCCACGAACCGAGGGCAAGATATTAGCGTCTATCAGCAACTGGTTTAGCTGCTCGTACATAGCTCCCAACTGCGCCATTACGCAGCGATCAAACAGTTTATAAAGCACTAAACGCGCTTTAACATCGATTTCTATGCGGCTGGCCGCACTGACAAAGCCCTCGCAAATGCGCTCGGGCCCCACCGGATTGTTTTTAAGATACACCTTGACCGGCACCAACTGATCCACTCGCAGCGCCAGGTGCTGAAGCGATTCGGCAAACTGCTCGCAAGCGCGATTAACCATCGCCTCACTCGCGACCATTTCCTCAAGCTCGTCGTTGCCTACCAGCGACAAATTATCCGGGTCCGCCTCGGCTTTGTCTTTAGTATCAGGGGTAGCAAACTCGGGTTCCAGCAGACGTACAAACCCCACATCCAACTGCTCGTAAAATTCCGCCTCGGTCTTTTTTCGGCACAAGCGCACTTGCCGCATCGAGTCGAAATACAGATTCTGCTCTTGGTTGTTTGTTGCTTTATCTGCCAACTCAAACAGAGCATCGTCCGCCTGGTCAAACAGGCCGCTCAATAACGCTTGCAGTGAGGAACGCGATTTTTCCCGCAGCTGATGCATAACCGCCGGCATGCGCGCCAATGCGGCGTCAGCTGAACGCTTAGCCTCAGGCTTTAACTGAACGACATTTTCGCGGTCATCAATGCGTGAACTGGACATAAGCCTTAAACCGTTAGAGGGAAATACATCAGTTTCTAGTATAAAACTCTGTATCGGCCAGCGCCGGATAATATTTACACAATGCGCGACATATCACACTAATTGATAAGAGGTGGTACGCCTTATGCCTTGGAAGCAAGATTTCAAAAAAAGCATAACTTAAAGGCATAAGAGTGACGCGAAAATTAACACAGAACATTATTCCCACCTTCCCGTCACGATCAACCACCATCATTCCGCCCTCACGTCATTTCCGTGCAAGAACGTCATTCCCGCGGATGCGGGAATCCAGCTAAAGAGAGTGTGGCTTGCCACTACATCTATGGAAACCAGACAAAGAAATGCGCTTTAGCCCACCAACCACGCCACTCCCGACCACGATCGGGAAACCAGACAAGGAGATGCGCTTTAATGCACCAACAATGTCATTCCCGGCCACGATCGGGAAACCAGAAAAGAAGATGCGCTTTAGCGCACCAACCACGTCATTCCCGGCCACGATCGGGAAACCAGACAAGAAGATGCGCTTTAGCGCACCAACCACGTCATTCCCGGCCACGACCGGGAAACCAGACAAGAAGATGCGCTTTAGCGCACCAACAACGTACAATACCCCCTTTTACCCACAGGGCACCGTAATGACCCAACAAAACGCACCCAATCTACCCGGCCTGCAGGACAGCATCGCGCAAAACGTCGCCAACGCCCTGAGCGAAGACGTGGGCACCGGCGACATTACCGCGCAATTGGTGCCCGCCTCACAAACTGCAAAGGCCCGCGTTATTACCCGCGAAGACTGCATATTTTGCGGCCGAGCCTGGGTTGAAGAAACCTTCCACCAGCTGGACCCGCTGGTGACAATCACTTGGCACGTTAACGATGGTGAACAAGCCGCCGCCAACTCAACACTATTCGAGCTATCCGGGCCCGCCCGCTCTCTTCTAACCGGCGAACGCACCGCGCTTAACTTTGTCCAGCTACTATCGGGTATAGCCACTACCGCCAGCCACTATGCCGAGCAAGTCAAAGACCTTCCAATCCAAATACTGGACACCCGCAAAACCCTACCCGGCCTACGCTTGGCGCAAAAATATGCGGTAACCTGCGGCGGTTGCCACAACCACCGCATCGGCTTGTTTGACGCTTTTTTAATCAAAGAAAACCATATCGCCGCTGCAGGCGGCATCGCCCAAGCCGTGCGACAGGCTCGCACCATCGCCCCCGGCAAACCCGTTGAAGTGGAAGTCGAAACGCTAGACGAATTAGACCAGGCCCTGACAAGCGAAGCCGACATTATTATGCTGGACGAAATGGACTTGGCAGAAGTTAACCAGCATCTGGAGGGCCGCCAGATTAACGCCCAGCTAGAGCTATCCGGCGGAGTCGATATCGCCCAAATTAGCGCGCAAAAAGCACTGTTTAAAAATATCAGCCGTATTTCCGTGGGGGCACTAACCAAGCATTGCCGGGCCGTGGACTTGTCTATGCGGATAGTGGAGTAAGGGGTTTGAACGCTGAACGCTGAACGCTGAACGCTGAACGCTGAACGCTGAACGCTGAACAGCATTCTAATTCGTCCCCTCCCTCCAATGAACGTCATTCCCGCGGATGCGGGAATCCAGCTAAAGAAAGCGTGGCTTGCCACTACATCATCGTCAGTCAGCTTATAGGCAGGGTACGCAACTACAAACTGAACCCACGCTATCCATTTATCCATCCGCTGGCCGCTTTGCTAAAAAGTGCCCTAACCGCTTACCCTAGCGAGCTCAAAAACCGATTATTGATACAGCGCACCCGCCCCCGCCAGGCGAGAAAACCACAAGTCAGCGCCCAACGAGCGTGTTAACGATGCTCTGAAACATACTCGCGCAACGCATTATTTAATCGGGTTTGCCAGCCCTTGCCATCGCGCTTAAAAAACTCAATAACATCCTCATCCAGGCGCAGGGTGGTTGAACGCTTAGTCTTTTCAGATTTCGGGCGGCCCAAGCGTCGCGCAGCCTCCGTACCACGCCTGGCCCGAGCGAACATCTCATCAGTCCATTCAGGGTTTTCGGCATCCGGCCCGGTAACATCAGTTGACTTGCTCATAACGGCGCACCTCACGTTGATTGGCTTTGCGCAAACTAATTACTCGGACAGCATCTGCGCGCAATGTGTAAACAAGGGCGTGAAGGCGGTGACCAATAACACAAAGTGCAAAATAACGTCTCTCACCCTCTACGGTCTGCACTACCTCTAATGCCCCTTCAAAGTCGAAGTTAGCGACTAATTCAAAGCTCAAACCTCTCGCTTGAATATTCCGCTGGTTCTTTGCTTCATCATATTCGACTTTCACAGACTTATTGTAGTAACAAAAACCCTAAAACTCCAGTGCACTCGCCGCCAATCTACCTCAAGTGCGATCAAGCCCAGCCCCAAAGCCGCACACAGCCCCTCCGTCACGTGCCTGCCCACCCCAAAATAGAAGCCCCCAACGCTGGCCCCCATACGGCGTATGGGATGACCAAAAAATATGGCCGGTGCACCTTCCCCGCCCCCATCACCGCGATGAACGTCATTCCCGCAAAGGAACGTCATTCCCACGTAGGTGGGAACCCAGCCAAAAAGTGCGGTTTACCGCAAGACGTCATTCCCGACCACGATCGGGAAACCAGACAAAGAGTGCGGTTTACCGCAAGACGTCATTCCCGACCACGATCGGGAAACCAGACAAAGAGTGCGGTTTACCGCAAGACGTCATTCCCGACCACGATCGGGAAACCAGACAAAGAGTGCGGTTTACCGCAACATAAAACGACCGCATTCGATTACCCCGCCCACGGATTCACTAGCTCGATACCAGCACCGGAAAAATCAGTAACATTGCGGGTAACAACCGCCATGCCATGCACCTTAGCCGTGGCGGCTATTAGCGAATCGCGTATAGACCTTGGGTCTGGTACATGCATACCGCCGCACACTTTCGCCACCCGAACGTCAACCGGCAGAATACGGCCTTCAAAAACCGGCAAAACATGCGCCTCAAACCATTCGCGCAAGATCGAACCCTGCGCCTGATCGCGACGCTCAACCAAACCCACCCCCGTTTCCAGCTCCTGAACCGAAATGGCCGACAAATACAAACTTAGCGGGTCAAGCGCCTCCGCCCAGCGGGCGACGTTTGTATCAGCTTTACCACTTTTGACCTTACGCAGCTCCGACACCACGTTCGTGTCTAGCAAAAGCATTAAAGCTCCGCGCTGCGAGCCGACTCACCCGCCTTGGTAATGGGCAACTCCACATCCTCGGCACCGGGTGCCGCTAGCAAATCAGCTACCGAGCGACTGCCACCAGTTAAACGCTGATACTCCTCATACGTCAGCAAAACATGGGCGGGCTTACCGCGGGTTGTAATAAAAACCGGACCATTGGCTGCGGCACGTTTAGCCTCGCTCGCATGTTGGTTAAATTCACGACTGGTAACAGTAAGAATCGACATAAAACCTCCAACCCAAAACAATGTAGAAACATTACTACAAACTTTAAAGAGGGTCAACAAAAGTACACCCCCACCGCTGGCTCCCATATCGGCGTATGGGATGACCAAAAAATATGGCTGGTGCACCTCCCCGCCGCCCATCACCGCGATGAACGTCATTCCCGCAAAGGAACGTCATTCCCGCGGATGCGGGAATCCAGCTAAAGAATGTGACTTGTCTCGAGACGTCATTCCCGGCCGCGATCGGGAAACCAGACAAAAAGCGCGACTTGTCGCGAGACGTCATTCCCAACCACGATCGGGAAACCAGACAAAAAGTGCGACTTGTCGCGACATCACTTGCCCACCACCCCAACTTCTGCGATGATCTAAAAATCCCTGGCGACCACGTCTTGCCGCCAGCACACCAGACAAAAACTTAAAAAAACTCAACGAGTTACCCATGCCTGCCAGCGACAATAGCGCCCTTGATAAACTGCAACAACGCCTGGAAGCGGGCGACTGCCATGTGGGCATTTACGGGCTGGGTTACGTGGGCTTGCCTCTGGCGCTGCGTTTTGCCGAGGTAGGCATAAAAGTCACCGGCTTTGATATCGACCCGCAAAAAGTCCAGCAACTAAACGCGGGCCAAAGCTACATTAAGCGCATTACCGGCAACGACATTACCGCCGCGCTAAACAATGGTTTTAGCGCCACGACTGATTTTAGCCAAAGCGCCCAGGTAGACGCGCAAATAATCTGCGTGCCCACGCCGCTGGATCAGCACCACCAGCCAGACTTATCGTTTGTGACCAACACCGTAGATTCCATACTGCCTTACTTTCGCGAGGGGCAAATACTGTGTTTAGAAAGCACCACCTGGCCCGGCACGACTGAAGAGCTGCTGCAACCCCGACTGGAGCAGCAAGGCTTTACCCCCGGCAAAAACTGCGCCCTGGTCTACTCTCCCGAGCGCGAAGACCCAGGCAACCCCAACTATTCCACCGCCACTATCCCTAAGGTGTTGGGCGGCATTACCCCCACCTGTTTAAAGTTGGGCGAACGGCTTTACCAACATGCTATTAACACGCTGGTGCCCGTTAGCAACACCCGCGTAGCGGAAATGAGCAAGCTTTTAGAAAACATTCACCGGGCAGTCAACATTGGCCTGGTGAACGAAATGAAAATTGTCGCCGACAAAATGGGCATAAACATACACGAGGTTATCCAGGCCGCCGCCACCAAACCCTTCGGCTTTGTGCCCTACACCCCCGGCCCCGGCCTGGGCGGGCACTGCATACCCATTGACCCCTTCTACCTAACCTGGAAGGCCAAAGAGTTCGGCATCAATACACGCTTTATTGAGCTGGCAGGCGAGGTAAACCACCAGATGCCCGAGTGGGTAGTCAACAAAGTGGCCGAGGCGCTCAACCAGCATAAAAAAGCCATAAACGGCAGCCGCATATTGGTACTGGGCTTAGCCTACAAAAAGAACATAGACGACACCCGCGAATCGCCCGCGGTTGAAATAATGCAGCAACTGCAAGACAAAGGCGCGATTATTGATTACTCCGACCCCTACGTGCCGAGCTTTCCCAATAAGCGGGATTATCACTTTGACTTAACAAGCGTAGAATTAACGGAAGAATCTATACAGTCGTACGATTGTGTGGTGTTGGCGACCGACCATGATGATTTTGATTATGCGCAGCTACAAGAATGCAGCAAAATCATTGTAGACACCCGCAACCGAATTAGCGGCAAAACCGCTGTCCGCGCTTAGGTATTAACCCGGTGGCAGCATATGCCGGATTAAAAGGCGGTGCAGGGACGCAACTCCATGAGCCGAAGGTTCATGCGAGCCCTAAAAATCCAGGGTTTTCGCACAAAGCCGCCTGATTTTTAGGGCGAAGGGTAAATAGATCAGGACGATTTATTTATCCACCAAGTTAATAGGACAATAAACTTTATAAAACCAAAAAAATGAACCACTCGCCCCCTCGTACCAGCACAGACAGCGGAGGATTTAACAAAAACCTACAGGGCCTACGAGCCATTGCAGTGGGTATTGTTCTATTAAACCACGCCAAGGTACCGGGGTTTTCCGGCGGTTTTATCGGTGTTGATATTTTTTTTGTCCTATCCGGTTATCTAATTTCTGCAGGCCTTTACAAACAATACTCTGCCAACGGCCTTAAAAGCTTTAACCTGTTAGGATTTTACAGCCGCCGCTTAAAAAGATTACTGCCGGCGCTCGCCATTGTCATTATCGCCTCTATCGCAATGCTTTTTTACTTGCTACCTGCAGAAGAGGCAAAGCTGCGCATATCATCGGCGCCCTACGCGGCCACCTGGCTTTCAAACTTCTTTTTTGCCTATAGAGAACTCGGCTACTTTGATGGCCTGGCTGCTAATGACCTTTTCTTACACACCTGGTCTTTAGGAGTAGAGGAACA
Source organism: Gilvimarinus xylanilyticus (assembly GCF_024195295.1). Lineage (GTDB taxonomy): Bacteria > Pseudomonadota > Gammaproteobacteria > Pseudomonadales > Cellvibrionaceae > Gilvimarinus > Gilvimarinus xylanilyticus. The sequence continues at coordinate 196,862 of NZ_JAMFTH010000004.1, forward strand.
GTTTTACCTGATCTGGCCCTTGATTATTTTTGGGTTAATGAAGCTCACCCAAAACAACCCAGCCCCAGTTACAACCTCTGGCAACGGCTTGGCGGGTGGGCTGGCCTTGATAGTGCTTGCCGGTTTTGCATTCAGCCTTATATTACTTAAATACTCGCCCAACTCGGCATTCTACCTAATGCCCTCCCGAATATGGCAGTTTGCACTTGGGGCGCTGGTATTTTTTATCTCAGACTCTACACGCGCTCAAATTTGCTTTTCGCGCAACACAGTATCGAGCGTTACAGCCGCTCAAGTTGCGGGGCTTATAGCCATAGGCATTTCAACCTATTGGTTTCATACCGCCATGCCCTATCCGGGTTTTGCAGCCATATTACCCTCGGTCGGGGCAGCGTTAGTAATAGCGGCTAGTGTACGAAACGAAGGCGTACCGCTACTTTCTTTTGCACCGCTTGTATGGTTTGGAAACCGATCATACAGCTTATACCTATGGCACTGGCCAGTCCTGTTAATTGTAGAAATAATCGCTGGCGGCTTAAGCGCTAAAGCAATAGCGGCCGCAATTCTCATCAGCATACTGCTCGCCCACACAAGCTATGGCGCCATTGAGCTTCCATTCTGGAAGGGAAAATTCAGTAAATTTAATGCCCTTATTACTTTAACATCAGCATTGGCAGCTATTGCAGCGCTGGCGGTTATTAGCCACTTCAGTGCCAAAATTGAAGTAGTGAAATCCTCTAAAGCCGTAGCTGTTAATAGCTCTACCCCAAGTACTGCCAGCGAGTGGCGAAAAGACCGGCCTGCCATTTATGAGCAGTCCTGCGACTCTTGGTACGCCAGCAGTAAACTCCAGCCCTGCTTATACGGGAACCAAGACGCCCCCAACACGGTAATGCTTATTGGGGACAGCATAGGAGCACAGTGGTTCTCGCTTATCGCGCTAAGCTTTCAGAAGGAAGAGTGGCGCACCATCGTTCTGACCAAGTCAGGGTGTCCAATGGTAGACGAGCCTTACTATTATGAAATAATCAAAAGTGAATACACCATTTGCGAAGAGTGGCGAAACAACCTCTTAGGTGCAATAAAATCTTGGTCGCCAGATACTATCTTCATGGGCAGCTCTTCACACTACAGCTATACCGAACGCGAATGGCGCGAGGGAAGCAACCGCATATGGACTAACATGCTTAAAAGTGGCGCAAATATCGTCACAATAGCCGGCACCCCCATGCTAAAAACGGACGGGCCAACCTGTGCCTTTCGTGAGCAAAATAGCAAACGAGCAGGTGATATAATTGACTGCCAAACACATATAGAAGCCAGTAAAGCCGATAAAATATCCCGCTTACTTCAGGCCGAAGCCGAACAGCACGAGGGGATTAGTATTCTGGACTTAAACTCACTTGTTTGCCCACAAGGGCTATGCCAACCAACCACTGCAGATGGTATAGTAGTGTTCAGAGACAACCAACACCTGTCGGACACATTTGTTAGGTCTCTAGTATCCAAGCTAGCACCGCGTATTCAACAGTACGCCGAGTAAACCCCAAAGACTTATAGCCATGCCCCCAGCAAAGGTTCTTATCATAACCCGCAACCTCCCACCACTAGTGGGCGGCATGGAAAGACTTAACTGGAATATGGCAAAAGGGCTAGCGGAGCATGGGCCAGTCACTATAGTCGGCCCCAGCCTGGCTAAGCAGGCCGCACCTAAGGGGGTGGGGTTTTCCGGCGTACCCTTAAAGCCATTATGGCTGTTTTTATTATGCGCTCAACTTAAAGCACTGTTTCAAACCTTTAAGTTTAAGCCCACCCACATCATAGCCGGTAGCGGCTTAACCGCACCGATTGCTTTGATCTGCGCCAAGCTAATCGGCGCTAAAGCTATTACCTATACTCACGGGTTGGATGTTGCCGTCTCACACCCTTTATACAAAGCTTTTTGGATTCCCAGCTTTAGACGCATGGATACGGTAATTGCCAACAGCACACCCACTAAAAACTTGCTGTTAGACCGGGGTGTTAAGGAAACTAGCATTGTCATTATTCACCCAGGCGTGGATGTACCGGAACACCCGCCCACAGAGCGTGAAATTGCCGATTTTAAACAGCAATACGGGGTACAAGAAGGCCCGATACTGCTATCGGTGGGCCGCTTAACCACCCGAAAAGGCTTAAAAGAATTTGTTGCCAACTCGTTACCGGACATTGCCAATGAATTTCCCAACGTCCAGCTGTTAATTATTGGTGAGGCACCGCAAAACTCGCTATACGCGACCCCACAAACCAAAGAAGAAATACTGCAAGAGGCCGAAAGACACGGTTTACAGGCAAACCTTATATTTACCGGAAATATTACCAACCTTAAAATCTTACAGGCAGCATACACTGCAAGCGATGTACACGTATTCCCGGTAAGGGAAATACCTGGCGACCCCGAAGGGTTTGGCATGGTTGCAATTGAGGCGGCGGCTCAGAGCCTACCTACCGTTGCTTTTTCTACTGGCGGTATTATCGATGCGGTAAGCGAAGGTACATCCGGCAGCTTAGTGGCGGCAAACGATTACTATTCTCTATCTCTGGCGATAGTTAAGACTTTGCGCGACCTCCCTAGTAACGAATTCGTTCTAAATTTTTCAAAAGCCTTTGATTGGTCTTTTTTCAACAAAAATATTAAACTGATCATTAACAGCGAACCAAAGCACAAAAAACGTCACCCTCACGCGGTTACCGAGCTAGCATCTCGGATTCCTAAAGCAGAAAAAATCACTAAACTGCTCAGACTAGATCATGTACATACTGGAGAAAACCTCCGCATCTTAGAGATAGGTTGCGGCTCGGGCGGAATTTGCAGTTATCTTGGAAACCTTCCCACCCTCAAATGTGAAGTGATAGGAATCGATGTACACGATAATCGGCAAGCCACAGATGGTTACGATTTTCGAAAGGTGAATGGAGTAAAGCTGCCATTCCCAGACGAAAACTTCGACGTTATTATAACTAACCATGTAATAGAACATGTTGGAGAAGAAGCCGACCAACTTCTTCACTTAAAGGAAATAAAACGAACATTAAAGACCGGAGGGCGATGCTATCTGGCTGTACCGAATCGATGGATGATTACAGAGCCGCACTACAATTTAAAATTTTTAAGTTGGGTTCCACGGCGTTATAGAAGTAAATATCTACAATGGTCAGGAAAAGGTGACTTTTATGATTGTGAGCCTTTAGAACTAGGCCGATTGAATCATCTACTTAAATTAGCTGGAGCAAACTACGAAAACGTGAGCATTGCCGCTGCTAGACTAACCTTTGAGCTAGAAAGGCCCTCGCGCATTAGCACGAAGCTCTTACAGTCATGTCCTGATACAGTATTGAGCATATTTAAACCAATTATTCCCACGCTAATCATTATAATTACAAAATGAACATAAAACCTGCCATCTGGTTTCCGACCGTCGAGACAAACACCGGTACAGACGTATTTACCGAACGTTTGGTGAAAGGACTAAACGAATTAGGTTTACAAGCCGAAATAACTTGGCTCCCTTTGCGGGCTGAGTATGCTCCGTGGAGTGTACCAGTTCCGAAACCGCCTAAATGGGCTACAATCACTCATGTAAACACATGGATGCACCCAAGATTTATTCCTATTAATATCCCAGTAGTAGCCACCATTCACCATGCCGTCCACCACCCAAACGCCCAAAGCTATAAAGGCTTTGCTAGGTCTATTTACCATAGCAAATGGATAGCACCAATCGAACGAAGAATTATGCGAAGCGCAACCAAACTAATCGCTGTCAGCCATTTTTCAGCTCAAAGCGCTAGAGCCAGTCTCGTAGACCTTCCTATTGAGGTTATCTACAATGGTGTTGATACAAGTGTATTTACTCCCCCCATGTTTAGTCACAGACCTAATGAACGGTTTCGTTTATTATATATAGGAAGCTGGGCACACAGAAAAGGAGTTGATTTACTTGAACCGATTATGAAGTTGCTCGACGACAGTTTTGAACTATGGTATACGGGAGGAAAAGCATCTAGTAAAGATAAGCAGTCTATGCCGTCAAATATGATAGACATTGGTAGGTTGAACAGCGGGGCCGAAGTTGCAAAAATTATGCAACTTTCTGATGCTCTCTGCTTCCCGTCTCGGAGCGAAGGTCACCCACAAGTAGTGTTAGAGGCTATGGCATCAGGCCTTCCTATACTGGCCACGAAAGGCTCAGCAGTAGAAGAGATCTTAAATCATGGTAAAACTGGGCTCCTTAGCGGTCCTGAGGACACCTATGGCATGGCTCAACACGCAAATACTCTAAAAAAAGACCACACATTGCGATCAAGTATTGCGAAGTCAGCCAGAAGCTATGCGATCAACACCTTTTCCATTCAACGTATGTACGAAAAATACATAAAATTTTATGTCAAAATATTATCCGACATTTAAGATCGCAAGCAACGACCTTAGCTTAACGTCGCTCCGGCGCCCCCCCAAAGAATAACCTAAACAACTCAAAACAACCGACAGTTCGTAGAACAATAGCTACGAACAGGACTCGAACACTATCAAGAAAGCTCAAATCATTATCAATCAAAATCCATTTGACAGCCTGAAAGAAAGTTCTCTTTTTTTGCAACTTTTCTTCTCCTAAGTGACTCAAGCCTAAAGAGCTCAATGACCTTCTTCCACCCACAACCCGCCTAACTTGTCGAATTGCTGAGCCAAAAGAATTTCTAGGTAGGGTGTAGACCAAAGCCTCAGGCTCATAATCAATCTCGAAACCCAAGCGTATCGCTCTCCAACACCACTCTCGGTCTCCACCTGAGAAAAGCCGCTCATCGAACCCTCCAACCACATCGAACGCTCGCTTTTCAGCGAACATGTTCAAAGTACAAGAAAATTGCCGATCATATACATTTGATCTCTGATCAAACCCTTCTAGACATTGATACAAAGCAATACTCGAAGGGTTTTCTGGCATTACCAACTGAGCCTCTCCCGCGATAAAGGCCGCCCCTCCCTTTTCTTGCACCTTTGTAAATCCTTTAGCTAGCCAATTGCGCTCAGGCCAACAATCCGCATCAATAAAAGCGATCACTTCACCTCGAGCTTTCTTAACTCCTAAATTTCGTGCAGCAAAAGATCCGGGAACAAAACATGAGAAAACTTTCACCAAAAAATCAAACGACGAACTATCGATGCTAACGGAAACCTTAGAGCCGTTATCGATCACTATGACTTCAAGCATTTCATCGGGGACAGACTGGGACTTCAATGCCGCTAAACACCGATCTAAGCCAGCTAAATCATTAAAAACCGGGATGACAACACTAACCTTTGGAGAAACTGAAAGCATTGCTACGGAATCCTAAAGTCAAATATAGATTTTCTCATCAAAAACACTACAAGCAACCAAAATACTTCCGAGAGGATTATTGCCAGCGCCCCCCCGATAGCACCTTTCGTGGGAATGAGCCACCATGCCCCCCCCAAACAAACAAGACCTGACAGAACGTCAACCAAAACTCTACATATTACATTATTTGTGACAGTAAGAACCGCACCTATAATTTGCCGCAAGAAGTATACAGGCAAAGAAAGAGATAAAATGGATATGATTAAACCTGCCTCCTCGAAGCCAAGACCTAAAACAATCGCCCAGTACGACTTAATCAACCAAAAAAGGAGGATACAGATGAGGCCATAAACAGAAAACGCTAATGCATACTCCTTAAAAAACTTTTGATGCTGAAAGTTCAGCTCTCTCCCATAACTAAAAAGTCTATATGCCTGAGACTGTATAATTGAATTCAACGGCATTGCCGCAGAGCCGACTATTCGACTTGCCGCGCCAAATAATCCTGATTCGGCTGCCCCAGAAGCCATCAACACCAGTGGTTTGACACCTTCCCAAGATAGGTGATTAGTCACACCACTCAACGGGTATAAGAAATCTGACTTAACGTTCAATATTCGGCCAATGCCAGGGTATCTTGGCTTAGGTAGTACGCGTAAAGCGATATAGAAGCATGCAACAACGGAAACCAAGCCACTAAAAACCATGGAAAGTATGTATTCCTCGATACTCAAACGCCCCAAAACTATAACGAATATAGAAAGCGAGATTATTTTCAAGATAGAAGGAAAAACCTGCACCATCAGGGAGGTGCGAATCAATCCAAACCCCATAATTCCATACGCAGCCGATGCACACAAGGGAAATAACACTAGTTCAGAAACAGCAATAAAAAAATAAACTATGAACGATTGCCCAGCACTGAAAATAAAACATGAACAGACACTATAACCAACAGCTAAAAAAATTCCTGAGAACATGTATCGAGCCAAAGAAGTACCCCATGCCTCAGAAAAAAGGCTTGCATCCTTAGATGCATCACGAATATTCGCCACTCCCGAGCCAACACCTACAAACTGACTAACCACTGCCGCCATACCAACGACCACTACAACAAAGCCATAATCGTCAACCCCAAGAACATTAGTCGACAATACTAAGTAGGATGCCATAAACACCAGCTTTAGGAGCTGTGCGAATAGGGCCACAGATTGTTGACAAGCCAACAATCCTATAAAATTCGTTTTATACATCTAACTCGTCACAAGTCGCAAATATCGATGGATAGTGGCTATCCTGTAGCTCCCCTAATCTTTGAAGCACGTACTTCTTTCTAAAGATTGCAACTAATCCCGACTCGAATATATCTCTAAGCCCTATACGTGAAGCAGAAACCTCATAGTAGTTAAAGTATCCAAGCTTCTGTAAAACACTGATGACATCTCCCCCTTCTTTAGCTCGCCGTGATTCAAATGCTATCAACGGCCTATCTCTTAATATACATTTTTGAAGTCCCTGAATCACAGAGACCTCCATACCCTCAGCGTCGATTTTTATAAATCCAATTTTTTCATATCGGTCAAATAAAAGTTCATCTCCCTTTTCAACCTGAACACGCTCAGTATCATTAGAAATACCGCCACCAAACCTTTTTAGCTCAACCATACCAATATTATCTGAGGCCTGCTCCACGACTCCAGCAACCCCCTTCGAATCCCCCAAACCATAAGAAGACACTTCCACATTATTTATTTTGTTACGCAACACATTTGCCCTTAGAACCATATTTAAATATGAACATGGCTCAAAAGCGATTACAGAGTCGAAATAACGCGACATGAACAAAGAATGATTCCCTATATTCGCCCCCACATCTAATGCGACCTTACTACGGAATTCCAGCTTATCTGCCAACGAGCAAACGCAAAAAAGAAACTCTCTTTCGTAAAGACCTTTTACCATTATCTGAGCGCTAATTTTATCATTTGTAGAAACAAAAACCCGATCCTGACGATCGCAAATAGGCACCTGAAAGCGCCTAAATATAAACACTAACGCTCTCTCTAGAAAATATTTAGCATAGGAAAGGGAGTAAATATTCACTGGACTTTGATCGCCTCCTCAGACACAAAAACATAATCTTTTATCATTTTTTTCATACAATACACTTCAGCCGCCTTAGCAGATTTCCTTGCGATTGATCTAGGAACCTGACTAAAGATCAAGCGCTCCACCTCTTTAACGATTGACAAAGCATCGTGCTGACTTGCAACGTATCCAGCACCTCTAACTGTATCTGGAAGCCCCCCACAAGGTGTTACTACCACCGCCATTTCAGCAGCCATCCCTTCAACTGCAACACGACAGAACGCTTCTTTCCAACCATCCTCGGTAGACTGAGAACACACCAAAAGGATATCATCCTTGCGCATTATATTCGGAACCTCCTCATAACGAACCTTGCCGAGAAAAGAGACATAGCTAGACAACCCCTGAACCCTTACCTTTTCTTCCAGGCTATTCCTTTCGTCGCCGTCCCCTCCAATACTTAAGACGAAATCGATTTCCGGATGTCTCTGCCTCATATAATCTAATACATCAATAGCTACATCATGCCCCTTGCACTTTTCAAGACGCCCAACCGAAAGAAGCCTAATCTGGCGCCCCCACTCTAACCGTCGAGGTCTATCAGGAGAAAAGCGTTCTGTATCTACCCCCAATACAACGTGTTTTACGCTTCTTTTTAAGTTGCGCTTGATCACTTCCTCAACATAATCACTATGACATACCAGAACTGCTTTACATAATGACTTTCTATACACCCCCCATCCATGCTTCTTAGGGTAGACAGAAACATCATATCCATGGAAATTTACAATATAAGGGCAATGAAAGTTTTTAAGCGCCAAAGAGCAAATGATCCCATTAGGACCGAAGTGAGCGTGAACCAAATCGGGATCAATTTCTTTAATTAAGCGGGCAATACGATTCGCCTTTAAAGCCATAAACCTAGCATGTAGCGACCAAGGGGATGAATGCCCCTCTACTTTAGCTAAAAAGGCCCTAATTATATTTACCTCTCCTCCAAACATTAAGGAGAATAAAGAAATTTTTTTTACATTTAACCTACTGCTTAATTCTTCAAAAAAACATTTCACCATCTCATCATTCACTTTATACGCAACAACGCTAACCATCCAACCGGACAGCAACATTCCTCGCAAATGATCAACGACAAAAGTCTCGGAAAACTTGGGAAACTCAGACACAACAACAAGAACGTGATTAGTCATACCCCTCCCGAATTAGAAAGAACCCACACCTCCCTCGCCCCAAAAATAAGACAACCAACGTCACCTACCTCTAACTTTTATACATCAATGCCGTTATTTGCTCTGAGATTAGCCCCATCAAGAAAACAACGATCGCAGTGGTTATAAGCACTGCCCCCATGTTTGTAAAGCGGCCATCTGACAGATATGTATACACATAGTAAACGCCCCCCCCAGTACCTAACACCAAAGAAATTGGAAAAAACAATTTTAATGGCGAAAACAAAGTACCAACTTTAAAAATAATCAGAAGGAAGCGCAGCCCATCTTTCCACAAGCTAATATGGCTTTTAGAGCCTTCCGCTCGCTTAAGCACTGTAATCGGCACATACCCCACCGAATAACCAGTCCGAAAAAAACTCATGGTAATGGTGGTCGGGTAGGAGAATTTATTGGGCAATAGACTAATAAACTCCAGGAACTTACCCCGCCTAACAGCACGAAAGCCCGAGGTTAAGTCTTCAACTTTATGCCCCACCATCCAACTGGCAAATTTATTGTAGAACCCATTGGCCATAGAACGATGAAGCCCCGCCTGCCCTTCACGGCTGCGTGCGCCCACCACCATATCGTAGCCAGACTCCAGCTTTTCCAATAACGGGGCTATATCTTCGGGGCGGTGCTGGCCGTCGGCATCCATGCAAACCACAATATCATTGCTCGCGGCGCGCAGGCCCGCCTTGATCGCGGCCCCATTACCTTTACTATAAGGCTGGCTTAGAACCCTGGCCCCCGCCGCCTCGGCCACAGGTGCCGTATCATCAGTCGACCCATCATTTACCACTATTATTTCAGCGTCTGGATAATACCTACGCACCCCGGCGACTGTATCGCCAATGGCTAGTGATTCGTTTTTAGCAGGAAGTACTACAGTCAAAGTCATAGTGCCTCGGCTCGCGCTTTTGTTAGGCTATCAACCCACTCGTGCCTACCCGCATTCGCTAATTTGTTCAGCACATTTTCAATTGCCGGTGCACCAGGAGCCAATCGTACTGCACGCTCCAGGTAGGGATATGCCTTATCGGGCTGATACGTTTCGTTGAATATAAAAACTGCAATTTTAATTGATTCACCAGCATTAAGGTTTGTCACCTGGTCGAATGTTTCTATAACTCTTAACACTTGATTCTCGTTCTTATATAGACCACTTTGAAAGTTATTCAGTGTAGCCCAGAGAATAGCTTTATTCTGGGTGCTCATCGAAACATTTTTTAGGCGATCATTTAACTCATCCCAATATACATCCTCCACATCACCTTTCATTGCCTTATAGGTTATCAAGCTACTCATTAACAAGGCGGATTGCGGATGGATGGCTGAACCTTTCTCGCAAGCTTCGACGGCGGAATTCAAGTGAGACAGACCTTCCTCCCCCCTGCTCCGCACAAAGTGTGAGGTGCACAATGTTTTCCAGGCACGCTCCGACTCAGGGGCTATCTCAGTATGGTAACGAGCCAAACTTAACTCGTCGCCCCACATACTAATACGATGGAAAGACATCGCAACAATCGGAATCGTTAGCAACAGGAAAACAACCGCCAGCCCCCGACTTGTCAGCTTAGCCCGCTGAGCACCAAGCGCTATTAAATCCAGAACAGCGAGCAACACGCCCACCATAGGCAAATGATTTCTATGCTCATAAGCCAAATCCAAGCTGATAACGTTGCTAGTCATAAAATGACCAGCAAAGTAAAACAGAATACCAAAAGCGAAAACAGGGCGTAAATTACGCCAAACCATCCCCCACGCGATCAATCCAGCTATAAAAAGAAGTGATGGCAGAGTAGTCCAGGGCTGAATAATGCCTCTTGATACCTCAACCCCATCGTAGAAAAACTTCATTGTTTCGGGCATGGGCAATAGGATTTGCCCTAAATACATCACTAGTACCCGGCCCTGCGTCATTATACGCTCTACGCTATTAAAGTCTCGTCCAGAATAGGGCTCCCAACTCCAGTACTCTGGAACAACCCAGAAAAAATATGCGCCAGCCCCCAACAGCGTAAACAAAAAATAGCCCCGCCTAAGGAGCCATCTTACTTTTGAATCTGCCGCCTCAAAATTGAGCAAGGTTAACTCGAGTACGAGAAAATACAGGGGTAGTAGTGCTGCATCTTCTTTACAAGCAAAAGCAAAAACCGAAAATAAAAGTGCTAACGCTCCAAACCGATAGTTTTTGACTCCGCCTATTTGATTTATTCGCATTTTTACGTAAAAAAGTAGCGCCAAAAAGACAAAGAGTGTCGTCATCGTTTGCATTCGCTGGACAATGTAAAGTACAGACGAAACCTGTAAAGGGTGCACACCCCAAACAAAGGCGACCACCAATGAGCTTATTGCAGCGCTCTTCGCAGACCATCCAGCTGTCAGTAAGAGCCGGCGTGATAAGAATGCCAACAGAGCACAAGTAACACCATGAATTAGCACATTGGTTATCTTAAATGCCGACGGATCCAAGCCCGCCCGCCGATAATCAAGCGCGAACGTCAGCATTGGCAAGGCTCGCGACCCTTCACCTGCGCCAAAGCTGTAAGCAGAATAGAGCAAATCATCTATTCCATTAATTTCCGACAAATGCAACGCAGAATTATTTATAATATTGGGGCGATCATCCAGCAAAAAGCCGCCGTCAATCCCCACCATATATAAAGCAGCGATTGTCGCGGCCAATAGTAACGCCACCACCCAAAAGCGCTGCTCGATGAATCTCGCTACATTCACGCTAACCATCCTTTTCTATTAGTGCACATCGTCACTTAACTAAAGCGCATTCGCCTGTATTTGTCTCGCCTCTTCGGTTAACCCTGCTTGCTCTAACAAGTCAACCACACGCATAAGTCGCTGATCATTTGCATTGGTCTTTTTTGCGTAGCGCATGAAAAGAGGTATCGCCTGCTTGGGGCTGCCATAACTATAAACAAAATAACCCAACCGCAAATAGCCACTACCTCTCATTGGCTGTTTATCAACTAGAATATAAATGGACTCAACAACCTTATTTACATCAACCCCAATATCACGTTTTACGTTCTCCATTAACGTTGCAACTGCAACCATGTTTTGCAGACCGGGGGGAGCGTTCTTTAATACATTCTGAAATACCCACCAGTCCTCGTCTACATTATCCCCTAGCACAATTTTGTATATCACGACGTTCGACGCCAGCGAGGGAGCCTGAACATGCCTTAGGCCCGCTTGGTTAACCTCAACCGCTTTTTCCAAGTCTGCAGGGTCGCGACTAAGCTTGTACCGATCATAATAGGCCCCGCCCAACTGCGTCCAAGCACGGGATGACTCTGGAGCAAGATCGACCAAGTAATGACCAAGGCGAACCGGCTCGCCCCAAGCATATCCGCGAAACATTGTGGCCGACCCCAGCAGTAAAATAATGAAGACTATACCCAATTGCTTTCCCCACCTACTGATCTTTAACCGGCGGCAACAAAGTAAAAATAGGTCACCAACAGCCAATACCACACCTATTAGGGGGAAATGATTGCGGTGCTCAAAGACCAACTCGAGAGGTATAACGTTGCTGGTAATTACGTGGCCACTAAAAAAGATCAGAACACCCAACGAAAAAAGTGGCCTCGCGTTACGCCACTTTAGGGCGCAGATTATCAGCACTAACACAATAACCAGCGCAGGCAAAGTGGTCCAAGGTGTAAATAGCCCTGCTGAAACCGTAAAATCGTCGTACAAAAAGGTCATGTTATTGGGCCAAGGAAATATAATTTGGCCTAAATACATAACCAGCACCCGCGCCTGAGTCAGCAAACGCTCAAGCGTTGAAAAACCTCGCCCAGGGTAATCACCCCAATTCCAATAATTGGGCACGATGTATAGCGCGTACCCGACTATCGCTACTACTGTCATCAACGCGAAACTTTGCTTTAACCCCGTCGAGACCTTTGGGTCCGCCGCACTAAACCGCAATGCCACACACTCAATTACAAGCACGTATGCAAATATCAAAGGTGCATCCTCTTTACAGGCCAGGGCTAAAAAACCACAGAAGAGCACCATTACGCCCTGCAAACGGCCTCGCCCTGCTCCACTCAGCTGAGCCTGGCGCATTGCAATATATGCCCACATAGCGAGAACGATAAACATCGTTGCCATGGTTTGCATCCGCTGAACAACGTACATAACAGAGGACACCTGCAAAGGGTGTACTGCCCAGACTAACGAGAAAGCTATTGCACCCCACGCAGCACTCGCTGACGACCAACCAAGTAACTTCAGTAACCGGCGAAGGAAGAACGACATAAAAATAGTCGTTAGAATATGAATCAACAGATTGGTAACTTTAAAAGCAAGAGGCTCCATCCCCCCAGCGCGCCAATAATCAAGCGCAAAACTCAGCATTGGTAAAGGGCGCTCTCCGTTACCACCGTGAAAGCTAAGTGCCGCATCTCTTAGCGCGCCAGCACTGAACTCATCAACATAAAGAAGATAGTTCTGAAGGATGTTGATGCCATCATCCAACATAAAGCCGCCGCCTAACGCAGGGACGAACACTAGAGAGGCTAAAATCGCAGATGCAACCGAAAGAAAAAGAAAATATCGCTGGAAGATCTCAGCTGGGCTATTCATTTAGATTTATAAAAATAGGAGGTCATATGAGTAGCTAGAAAGCCGTCTTTACGTTTGCTATAACACCAATAGAGGTAAGATCAGGCTCAAATGGATTGACTTCGTGCACTCCACAGACGTAGGAAACATACATTTCCCACTTAAAGTTCAACCTAAAGAGCCTCCAATCAAAAAGGGCGTGCAAAGCACGCCCCCTCGAAGCTCAAACAGTCAATATTATTCTGCAATTGAGCAAGAACCGTTACCCGCATCACATGTCACAAGCTTAACAAGATTTGCATTACCCTGAGTCTTAGGAGTGAACTCCAATTGAGCGCCAGTACCATATCCAGAAACCGTGACGTCGTCCCCTTCGGTACAAGCACTCGCCTCGAAAGCTGAGGGCTCGCGGTTATCAGCGGCATCAGAAACAGCTGCACCCATATAAGCTTTTGCTTCTGCCAGGCAGGCACCATTAGCTGAACGTTGAGTATAATCGCGATACTGAGGCAGTGCGATAGCAGCCAAAATACCGATAATTGCTACAACGATCATCAGTTCAATCAAAGTAAAACCTTGTTGTTTTTTCATCAGAGCCTCCAGAAATGCTCGTTATTCGAAAATATGTTTAAACATGGGGCCAGCTTATTACCAACCTGAGATGAGACCTGCAAAATAGAGGCCAATTGTAAAATTCGGTTAAATTGGGGGTTTGGGGGCCGGTTAACGGGTATGAGTTGACGCTGGGGCGCAAGGGGTGACGTTTTTTGTCAGGCGTGACGGTCTGAGGTCGGACGCCTGAGGTCTGATGAATAAGAAGTGGCGGCAAGCCGCTTTTTTTAGCTGGATTCTCGATCGGGGTCGAGAATGACGGGGTAAAGGGGCGGTGGTCGGGAATGACGGGACGGAGAGCACGTTGCCAAGAGAGTCTATTGGGAATAAAGTAGGAGATTATTGTAAATTTACTTCCTGGGCAGTGGGTTAGGGATTGTTTTTAAGGTTTAGCTGGAGGTTTGCGGATACCAAGGTCGCCGTGCATACAAACAAGCGACTAGCGGTGTACAATCGGGCTACCAAGTTGTTGCAAAACTACCTACGTTGCCGCTGCGGTGTTAAAAATGGCATCAAAGTGCTCATTTACTGCGTGTAAACTCCGCTTTTTCAGCCATTTTTGCCTTGCACCGTCGGCCTCGCCTACGTTTTTCAACGGCTTGGGTATATTGTACCTATAAATAGTTATAAGATTTGAAATAGGCGTTTAAAACCTAAAACAATATTTTATTGGGGCGTGCATGGCAGCATTGACGGGGTTGGCCAAGCGGTTGGTAACCGATGGCGTGTTGGACGAAGGCTTGGCAGCCGATGGGCTGGCCGAGGCCAATAAGCAGCAGCTTTCTTTTGCGGCCTATTTGGTGCGCAACGATATTCTGGATGCCCGCACGGTAGCGCAAATAGCAGCGGATGAGTTTGGCACACCTGTTTTTGATATTCGCGCCATTAGCCCCCACTCGCTGCCCAGAAAGCTGGTAGACGCCAGCTTGATTGAAAAACACCAGGCCTTGCCGCTAATGCGCCGGGGAAACCGGCTGTTTGTGGGTATGGTAGACCCCACTAACCTGCGCGCACTGGATGAAATTAAGTTTAACACTGGCATAAACACCGATGCTGTGCTGGTAGAAGCCGACAAGCTAACTGTGGCCATAGAGGCCTACCTGAATGCCAACGACGAAAGCCTGAGTGAAGCGCTGGGCGGGCTGGACGACGAAGCCTTGGAAGGTATTGATGCCGGTGGCGTAGTAGAGGCCGAAGAAGAACCCAGCGAGGCGGATGAAGCCCCGATTGTTCGCTTTATTAATAAGATATTGCTAGACGCCATTAAAACCGGCGCCTCGGATATTCACTTTGAGCCCTACGAAAAAGCCTACCGAGTAAGATTCCGCACCGACGGCATTTTGCGCGAAGTGTCCAAGCCGCCCATTAACCTGGCCACCCGACTGGCGGCCCGCTTAAAGGTGATGTCGCAAATGGATATTTCCGAGCGCCGCATGCCGCAAGACGGCCGGATTAAGATGAAAATATCCAAAAACCGGGCGGTGGATTTCCGGGTAAACTCACTACCCACCCTGTTTGGAGAAAAAATCGTACTGCGGATTCTGGACCCCAGCTCCGCCAAAATGGGTATTGATGCGCTGGGCTACGAAGACGAACAAAAGCAAATGTACCTGGAGGCTCTGGAGCAGCCCCAGGGGATGATTCTGGTAACCGGCCCGACCGGTAGCGGTAAAACGGTATCGCTGTATACCGGCCTGAATATTCTAAACACCGAAGAGCGCAATATTTCCACCGCTGAAGACCCCGTAGAGATTAACCTGGAAGGCATAAACCAGGTGCAAATGCACTCTAAAATCGGCCTGACGTTTGCCGAATCGTTGCGCTCGTTCCTGCGGCAAGACCCGGATATTGTGATGGTGGGCGAGATTCGCGACCTGGAAACCGCCGAAATTGCCATTAAAGCGGCGCAAACGGGGCACTTGGTGCTTTCCACACTCCATACCAACAGCGCCCCCGAAACCCTAACGCGCTTATTGAACATGGGCGTGCCCGCGTTTAACGTGGCTACCAGCGTAAGCTTAATTATTGCGCAGCGCTTGGCAAGACGCCTGTGCACCAAATGCCGCCGCCCCGCCAATGATATTCCCGATGAAATTCTCACCGAAGAAGGTTTTGACGACATCGGCATTCCCCGCGATGAATTTGAGCTATATCACCCCGTGGGCTGCGACAGCTGCTTAAAAGGTTATAAGGGACGTGTCGGGGTATATGAAGTAGTTCGCATCACCCCCGAGATCGCAAGCCTTATAATGGAAGGGGGGAATTCTTTGCAAATTGCCAAGGCCGCCAATGCTGCCGGGTTTAACAATTTGCGGAAATCAGCATTACGAAAAGCTGCACAGGGCTTAACCAGCCTGGAAGAAGCCAACCGAGTCACCAAGGACTAATTTATGGCCACTGCAACTGCACAAAAACAAAAAGCCGCACCGAACAAGCGCAAACCGGGTGTTACCACCAATCAGGTTTTTTTATATAAAGGTACTGACCGTAAGGGGCAGGTACTAAAGGGCGAGATGTCTGGCAGCAGCCCGGCTTTAGTGCGCGCCCAACTGCAAAAGCAAGGCGTAGTGGTTAAATCGGTAAAAAAGAAGCCAAAGCCCCTGTTTGGCGGAGGCAAAAAGAAAATTAAGCCGGCGGATATTGCGGTATTTTCGCGGCAAATGGCCACCATGATGAAAGCGGGTGTACCCTTGGTGCAATCGTTTGAAATTGTCGCCGACGGGCTGGAAAACCCGTCGATGCGCGAGCTAATCTATAAAATTCGCGACGACGTCGCCGCTGGTGGTGGTTTCGCCGCAGCATTACGACACCATCCACGTTATTTTGATACCTTATTTTGTAACTTGGTTGAGGCCGGTGAACAATCGGGCGCATTGGAAACCATGTTGGCCCGTATTGCCACCTACAAAGAAAAAACAGAAGCACTTAAAAAGAAAATTAAGAAAGCGCTTACCTACCCCATAGCGGTTATTCTGGTTGCCATTGTGGTAACCGCCATACTGCTAATTAAAGTGGTGCCACAATTCGTTGATACCTTTGGTGCATTCGGGGCTGATTTACCTGCTTTCACTTTATTTGTGATGCATTTGTCTGAACTAGCCCAAGCTTACTGGCTTTATGTACTGGTTGGCCTTATAGCATTTGGCTTTGCGTTTAAAGAATTAAAAGTTCGCAGCCCTAGATTTTGTTATTTCTTAGACAGAACATCTTTAAAGCTACCAGTAATAGGCAGTATTTTGTATTTGGCAATTATGGCCCGTTTTGCCAGAACTTTATCCACCACCTTTGCCGCCGGTGTTCCACTTATTGACGCTTTAACCTCTGTTGCGGGCGCCGCCGGCAACAGAGTTTATAGTGACGCCATATTAAAAGTTCGCGAAGACGTGTCTACCGGTATTTCTCTAAACGCCGCCATTCGTAATCAAGGCATCTTCCCTCCCCTGTTGATTCAAATGTCGGCAATTGGTGAAGAGTCGGGCGCGCTGGATGATATGCTGGATAAAGTCGCCACTTACTATGAAGAAGAAGTGGACAACAAAGTCGATAACCTCTCCGCCTTGATAGAACCCATGATCATGTCGGTACTGGGTGTTTTAGTAGGCGGCTTGCTAATTGCCATGTACCTGCCGATCTTCCAGTTGGGTAACGTAGTAGGTTAAATTTGAATACTATAACGACAGAATTACCCTTATGGTTTATTTATCTGTTTACCGCGCTGTTCGGGTTAACCTTGGGCAGCTTTTTAAATGTACTGATATTACGTCTGCCAAAAATACTAGAGGCCAGCTGGAAAGCCCAGTGCTGCGAGCTGCTAGAGCAACCTGCACCCGAAGGTGAAAAGTTAGGTCTGGCGTTTCCGGCCAGCCACTGCCCTGCATGTAATGCACCTATTCAACCCTGGCAGAACATTCCGGTAATCAGCTACCTGTTTTTGCGCGGGCGCTGCGCTAACTGTAAAACGACAATATCCCCGCGTTACCCGATTATTGAAATAGTCACCGGCTTACTATCAGTCGCCGTGGTGTATTTTTTTGGGGTTAACTGGCAAGCCGCGTCGATTTTAGTCTTTACCTGGGCACTGCTGACGTTAACGGTTATCGATTTTGACACCCAGCTGCTACCCGACTGCATTACGCTGCCGCTGTTGTGGTTAGGTATTCTTGTTAATAGCTCGGGCCTTATTACCGATTTATCCAGCGCCGTATGGGGCGCGATTTGGGGATACCTAGCCCTGTGGAGTGTGTTCTGGGCGTTTAAGCTGCTAACCGGCAAAGAGGGTATGGGTTATGGCGACTTTAAGCTGCTCGCCGCCTTGGGCGCCTGGATGGGTTGGCAAATGCTACCACTGGTGATTATTTTGTCGTCCGTTGTCGGGGCGGTTATTGGTATAGCGCTGATTGTGATTAAAGGCCGGGATAAAAACATCCCGATACCCTTCGGCCCCTACCTGGCGATAGCCGGGTGGATTGCGATGCTGTGGGGGGATGAGATTGTTGCGCGGTATTTGCAAATAGCGATGGTGGGTTGAATTACGTCTTAGGTCGGACGTCTGATGTGAATAAATTGTTGCGTTGGCGCGCGGCTTTTTGTTTGCCCGAGTCGCCGGGCATGGCGAGTTACTTTTCTTTGCTTGTCCGAAAGAAAACTAACGAAAAGAAAGGACCCCCGGAGATCCAGGCCTTCGGCTTCCTTCTCTCCGGTTGATTTTAAGGGGCCGTATCGACAGGACGTCCCTGTCCTGGCGATACTTGCGCAAACGTCCTGTTTGCTCACCCCTTAAAATTCAACCTGCGTTCAGCTGGATATACGGGCTGACACTGGTACTTCGTAGCTCGGGTTTGGGGCTAATCAAACTAATGGCATTTTACAGGTAGCTCCCACTCACCGAATAAATCATTGCACCTCTCCTGCAGAATGGCACCCCTAGGGGCCCCTGAGAGCGAGCCGAACGGAGGCCGATTTTAGGGGGTAAGTGAGCAGGACGCTCACGCAAGTATCGCCAGCGCATGGACGCGCTGTCGATACGACCTCCTAAAATTGGTCGGAGTAAGGGAACCCGTCAGGGCCGCGAACCGGGGTGGGCTTCTCTTTTCGTTAGGTTTCTGTTGCCCAAACAACAGAAAAGTAACTCGCCATGCCCGGCGATTCGGGCATAAAACAGTGCGCTTTAGCGCATCAAACATCAAACCTCAACCCAAAGGTCCACACCCTATGCCCATCATCATTGGCCTAACCGGCGGTATCGGCAGCGGTAAAAGCGCGGCGGCAGATTTATTCGCGGCGCGTGGTATTAATATTGTGGATGCCGACATTGCCGCGCGTGAGGTAGTCGAACCAGGAACGGTTGCCTTGCAGGCGATTGCGGAGCACTTCGGGCCAGATATCTTACTCGCCGACGCGTCACTCGATCGCCGGGCCTTGCGCGAAATTATTTTTACCCACGCCGACGAGAAAAAGTGGCTAGAGACCCTGCTGCACCCGGCAATTCGAACCCTGATTAAGCAACAGCTGAATGAAGCGTCGTCAGCTTACACGATACTGGTGTCGCCGCTTTTGCTGGAAACTGACCAGCATACCCTGGTAGACCGCTTACTGGTCATCGACTGCCCCGAAGCCGATCAGATACAGCGCGCCGCCGCGCGTGACCAGTCGGGCCCTGAAAGGATTAAAGCCATTATGGCTAACC
Source organism: Gilvimarinus xylanilyticus (assembly GCF_024195295.1). Lineage (GTDB taxonomy): Bacteria > Pseudomonadota > Gammaproteobacteria > Pseudomonadales > Cellvibrionaceae > Gilvimarinus > Gilvimarinus xylanilyticus. Next base: position 216,427 of record NZ_JAMFTH010000004.1, read on the forward strand.
AGTTAAGTCGCGACGCCCGCCTTGCCAAGGCGGATGACATTCTGCACAATCACGCCAGCTTAGCCGACCTGGAAACACAGGTTGAAACCCTGCACCAAACTTATTTGAGCCTTGCCCAACGTGACTGATGATAAGCCCATAAAACTGAACTGCCCCACCTGCCAGAAAGCCATTACCTGGAGCGAAGCTTACCCCTTTCGCCCCTTTTGCAGCGAGCGTTGCAAAATGATTGATTTGGGCGAGTGGGCAACCGAGGGACACCGTATTCCCGGCGAGGACGCCCAGGCGCAGAATGATGAGTTTGAGTAGGAAGATGGCCTGATGACTGATGTCGGACGTCTGATACAAACCGATTGATGCACTGGCTAACGAGGTGTAGGTAGAACGGGATACGGGTAAAGAGATAAATGATGCGCGGCGCGCGGCTTTTTTGCTGGATTCCGTGTTGGGGCACGGAATGACGATCCTAATAAAGCTATGCCCTATTCCACAAAAAGATATGGTAGTGCTAGCTAAGGCTTCGTTAGATCTTCTTGCTCAATGTGCCGTCTTTTATGGATCACGGCCAGTACCTGAATAACATGGTTAGGCTTGACTTCGTAAATAATCCTATAGGAGTAAAAGCTTACTTCCCGAACGGTTTCATCGTTAAGCTCTGGTATTTTATGCCCCTTGCGAGGCAGCTGATCCAGACCAACCGTTTTATCTAGCAGCTCTTCACTGACACGTCTGGCGTATAGAGGTGGATCTGCAGCAATATAATCATGAATGTTACGAAGTTGGGCCTTGGCGTGGGCCGTCCACTTCACCACGTCTGAATATCCTTGAGCACCTCTTCTACGCTTTCAACTTTACCTTCAGCGGCATCTTGCTGGCCACGACGGATATTTTCAAGTACGTAAAGTCGATACATAATTTCTTCGATATCAGCGTTGTCTGGCAACCCCTGGATAGCGTTCAATGCTTCCTGTTTGGCAGTATGATCTTGCATTACGCACCTCCTTTAGGACGGCTAAGAGCTATAGCCAATTGATATGATTGGCTTCGGAAGCCTGAAACTTTAGGGAACCTCTGATTAAGTCCTATGTGGTCTCTGGCTAACAGAGCTTTCCGAGGTCAAGGCGGCGATCCGATAGCGGGCTGCCTGCCCGGTGAGGCGAGCCAACGCAGAGATCGGGAAGCTCCGTGAGCCCCGAAGGGCACGGCCAAAATGTCCATCCGCTGTGTTGCACTTCTTGCCAAGGGCTATGGCCATTGCCTGCGAAGCGCGCCTTGCGGAGTGAACGTTTTGGACTCGCGCAGAGGCCGCATAGGAGTTAATCAGAGGTTCCTTAGATCTAACTACCAGCAAAACCTTAAAAATCGAGCATTTTTTGAACAAAGAGTATTCTTCTACTATATCACACAGAAATTTCTTGAATACACACTTTGAGACTATCGAACAGGGCGATTAATGATGAGTTTGAATAGGGAAAAAGTCTGATGTCTGATGTAAAAAGATTACTGCGTTTGTTTAAAGAGGTGCGCGGAGAACGGGATACAGGTACCGCGATAGATGATACACGGCGCGCGGCTCTTTAACTGCCCGGCTCGTCGGGCATATAAAAAAGCGCACTTTAGCGCCGCCTATTTCACGTCCGACTTCAGACGTCTAGCATCAGACTTAGTTACCCCACCAACAGGATATCCCCGCAATACCCTGCCCTCCTTTTTGTTTAACCGGAGGCAAGTGTTCTTCGTTCATGCCGCCTAGGGCATAGACCGGTAGAGTGGCCTTTTTGGCTAGGTGAACGAAGTTATTCCACCGCAGAGGCGTCGCGTCGGGATGACTTTTGGTCGGCAGTACGGGCGAGAGCGTAGCGTAGTGAGCGCCGAGTTTAGCGGCTTGTTGCAGCTGGGACTGGTTATGGCAGGAGGCGCCCACAATAATGTCCGCAGGCAACACGGGGGCCTTTTCCAGCGCGGCTGAGCTTAAATGGATGCCCTGTGCGGGTATGCTGTTGAGAAAATCGGCGGCATTGTGACGATTTAACACCAGCCTAGCACCGTAGAGGTTACACCGCTCGCTGGCCAGCCCTGCCAGCTGTTCATAGTCAGTGTCGTTTACCTCGTGAGCGCGCAGCTGAACCAATTTAACACCCTGCTGTAAAGCGGCCTCCAAACGCCCGGTAAAATCATCCACTGAGTTAAAAGCGCCGGTAATCAGCAATTTATCGGGCAGGGTGAGCGCATTTACAATGGGGTAATTAGCCGCCGGAAACTCATACTGCGGCAGCTCGTTCACCGGCACCCAGCGCAGCGGTTGCCCCTCTTTACCTCGGGGTGTTCCGGTAAAAGCAGTCACCCAGTGCACATCCAACCAGACGGTTTTGTCGCCATAGTCGTGAATAATTTCTATAACCGGTTCGGCGCTGACGACGCGAATATCCAGCTCTTCAAACAGTTCGCGATCCAGCGCCTGGAGCAGGGTTTCGTTGGGTTCGACCTTACCCCCAGGAAATTCCCACAGCCCCCCTTGGTGGGCGTGACCTGGGCGTTTGGCAAGGAGGATATTGCCGCTGCCATCGGTTATTGCCCCAACGGCTACGTGGATAAGTTTATGCATAGACACTCTTTTGCTTGGAGTAATGCGGATTTACTATTTTACTCTCTATATGCCCGTTTCGCCGGGCGGGCGAGTTACTTTTCTTTGCTTGTCCGAAAGAAAACTAACGAGAAGAAAGGACACCCGGAGATCCAGGCCTTCGGCTTCCTTCTCTCCGGTTGATTTTAAGAGGCCGTATCGACAGGACGTCCCTGTCCTGGCGATCCTTGCGCAAACGTCCTGTTTGCTTACCCCTTAAAATTCAACCTGCGTTCAGCTGGATATACGGGCTTAAAGGGCACTTCGTAGCCAACTTTTGGGCAAAATTAGATAACCTATACTTTGGCGTTTTTAGCTACCATACTCTTTGCATTCATTTTTCCGCCTAACCTGCAGAATGGCACCCATTGGGGCCCCTGAGAGCGAGCCGAGCGGAGGCCAATTTTAGGGGGTAAGCAAACACGGAAGTTTGCGCAAGCATCGCCGCGCCAAGAACGGCGCGTCGATGCGGCCCCCTAAAATTGGTTGGAGTGAGGGAACCCGTCAGGGCCGCGAACCGGGGTGGGCTTCTCTTTTCGTTAGGTTTCTGTTGCCCAAACAACAGAAAAGTAACTCGCCCCGCCCGGCGACCCGGGCCTATAAAAAGCCTGTGACTCGTCACATCATAATCGTCAGACGCAGTGCACCCAGCACACCAACACTAAGTCCGGTAATCAGCGTTAATCCGCACGTACTCGTAGGACAGATCAGTGGTCCATAGCAATTCGCTGCAATTACCCCGGCCCAGGTCAATGTGAATAGTAATGCGCTCGCCATTCATAACCGATTGGCCTTGCTCTTCGGTATAGCTGGCGGCACGGCCACCATTTTCCACAATGAGCACATCATTTAAATGCACGCGCACCGCAGTGTCATCCAGGTTTTCAACGCCGGCGTACCCGATGGCGGCGACGATGCGGCCCCAGTTGGGGTCCGAGGCAAACAGCGCGGTTTTAATCAGCGGTGAATGAGCCACAGCGTAGGCAACTTTAAGGCATTCATCGTGGCTGGCGCCGCCGTTAACATCCACGGTGACAAATTTGGTGGCTCCCTCGCCGTCGGCGACGATCATTTGCGCAAGCTCGGTACAGACCTCGCCAATCGCCGCCTTTAGGGTTTGGTATGCCGGGCTTTGAGTATCGACTATACGGGTATTACCCGCCTGGCCTGAGGCCATAACCATGCAGGCATCGTTGGTGGAGGTATCGCCATCGATGGTAATGCGGTTAAAGGATAAGCCCGCCGCTTCGCGCACCAGCGCTTGCAAAGGTGCCTGGTCAATGGCCGCATCCGTCGCGATAAAACCCAGCATAGTGGCCATATTGGGGTTAATCATGCCCGCGCCTTTGGCGATGCCGTTGATGGTTACGGTAACGCCGTCTAGCTCCACCTGGCGAGTGGCGCCTTTGGGACGGGTGTCGGTGGTCATAATCGCGCGGGCGGCAGCCTGCCACTGACTTTCGGCGGCGCTTTGCACCAGCGCGGGTACAGCGGCGTTGATTTTACCCACGGGTAACGGCTCGCCGATTACGCCGGTAGAAAACGGCAAGACATCGGTTTGCGCCAGGGAGTATTCGCGCGCGACCTGATCGCATACGGCGAGGGCATTAGCCCGGCCTTCGCCGCCGGTGCAGGCATTAGCGTTGCCGGAGTTGATTACCAGCAAGCGAGGCTGCCCCTGCTGTAAATGCTCACGGCAAATTTTAATTGGCGCGGCGCAAAAGGCGTTTTGGGTAAACACCCCCGCGACCGTGGCGCCCTCGGGCAAAGCAAACAGCAGCAAATCGTTGCGGTCGGCTTTTTTAATGCCCGCCGCGGCAACACCAATATTTACCCCCGCAATGGGGGGCATGTCCGGAAACGGATATTCACCTACGGCCATGTGTGTTCTCGCTTAACCTAACTTACCGTGACACTGTTTAAATTTCTGTCCGGAACCACAGGGGCAGGGATCGTTGCGGCCCACTTTGCGACCATCGCGAGTGTAGGGCTGGGCGTTGGCCTGCCCGGTTGCGGGCTCACTCTGGGGTTGGGGCGCCTCGCCCAGGGCCGAGGCCTGCTCGTGCTTGGTTTGCATTTGCTGGCGCAATTGTGCCTCTTGCTCGCGGCGGCGCTGTTCCATCTGATCCATTTGCTCTTGGGTGATAGGCTCCACCCGCGCCAACAGCTTGATGGTTTCGGCTTTTACGTTGTCCAGCATTTCCTGGAACAGGTAGAAAGCCTCGCGCTTGTATTCCTGTTTGGGGTTGCGCTGGGCGTATGAGCGCAGGTTAATCCCCTGACGTAAATGATCCATGCTGGCCAGCTGCTCTTTCCAGGCATTGTCCAGCACCTGCAGCATTACCTGGCGCTCCAACTCGCGCATGGCGTCGGGTTTGCCCACCGCTTGGCCAATGCGCTCGCACTTGGCGTCGTAGGCGCCCTGCACTTCGCTCAAAATACGCTCGCGCAGGGTTTCTTCGTGCAGGTTGTCGTCTTCGTCCAACCACTTCTGCAGCGGCAGCTCGATGCTGAAGTCAGCTTCCAGCTGTTTTTCCAGCCCCGGCACATCCCACTGCTCTTCGATGGACTGCGGCGGAATGTGGGCGCTGATGGCGTCGGCCACCACGTCGGCGCGCACGTTGGTAATGGTATCGGAGATGTCCTCGGCCTCTAGCAGCTCGTTGCGCTGTTGGTAGACAATCTGACGCTGATCGTTGGCGACATCGTCAAACTCCAGCAGCTGCTTACGAATGTCGAAATTGCGGCCCTCGACTTTGCGCTGGGCTTTTTCAATGGCGTTGTTCACCATGCGGTGCTCAATAGCCTCGCCTTTTTCCATACCCAGTGATTGCATAAAACCGCGCACCCGGTCGGAGGCGAAGATACGCATCAGGTTATCTTCCAGCGACAGGTAAAAACGGGTGACCCCCGGATCGCCTTGGCGTCCGGAACGACCGCGCAGCTGGTTATCGATACGGCGCGATTCGTGACGTTCGGTACCAATAATGTGCAAACCGCCGGCTTTGATCACCGCGTCGTGGCGCTCTTGCCACTCGGCTTTGATCTTATCAATCTGCGCTTGGGTGGGGTTGTCCAGCTTGGCGACTTCGGCCTCCCAGCTACCACCCAAAACAATATCGGTACCACGGCCGGCCATGTTGGTGGCAATGGTTACAGCACCTGGGCGGCCCGCCTGGGCGATAATTTCGGCTTCTTTTTCGTGGTATTTGGCGTTTAGCACCTGGTGCGGAATTTTTGCCTTTTGCAAACGCTTGGACATTTCTTCCGAGGTCTCGATTGAAGCGGTACCCACCAGCACCGGCGCGTTATTGGCCCGATACTCTTCAATGTCTTTTACGATAGCGTCGAACTTATCTTCGGTGGACAGATAAATTAAATCGTTTTGGTCAATACGCTGTTTAGGTTTGTTGGTGGGGATAACCACCACATCCAAGCTGTAAATTTCGCGGAACTCGAACGCCTCGGTATCGGCGGTACCGGTCATGCCCGATAGAGTCGGATACAGACGGAACAAGTTCTGGAAAGTGGTGGAGGCCAGCGTCTGACTTTCACTTTGAATGCGCACGCCCTCTTTGGCCTCAATGGCCTGGTGCAGCCCCTCTGACAACCGACGACCGGGCATGGTGCGGCCGGTGTGCTCGTCAATCAGTACCACCTCGTTGTTTTGTACGATGTACTCCACGTCGCGGTTAAACAGCGCATTGGCGCGCAGCGCCGAGTTTACGTGGTGCAGCAGGCTTAAGTTGGCGGCGGAATACAGGCTGTCTTCGGCGGGCAGCAAGCCGGCGTCAATCAGCAGCTGCTCGACGTGCTGGTGGCCCTGTTCGGTAAGCTCTACCTGGCGGGTCTTTTCGTCCACAAAGTAGTCACCGTCTTCCTCGCCCTCGTTCTGACGGGTCAGACTGGCGATCAGCTTATTCATGCGCTGATACATTTCAGAGCTGTTCTGTGAGGGGCCGGAAATAATCAGCGGTGTGCGCGCCTCATCGATCAAGATGGAGTCCACCTCATCCACCACCGCAAAGTGCTGCGGGCGCTGAGCCTTGTCCTCTTTGGACATGGCCATGTTGTCGCGCAGGTAGTCAAAGCCAAATTCGTTGTTGGTTCCGTAGGTTATATCAGCGGCATAGGCGCCGCGCTTGCTCTGAGTATCCTGCCCCGAGTATATAACCCCCACGCTGATGCCCAAAAAGTCGTATAGCGGCTTCATCCAGGCGGCGTCTCGGCTGGCCAGGTAATCGTTTACGGTGACAATGTGTACGCCCAGACCGGTAATGGCGCGCAGGTAAGCGGGCAAGGTGGACATCAGGGTTTTACCCTCACCGGTGCGCATTTCGGCAATGCAACCTTCGTGCAGGGCCATACCGCCAATCAACTGCACATCAAAGTGGCGCATACCCAAGGTGCGCTGGCTGGCCTCGCGCACTACGGCAAAGGCTTCAGGCAACAGGGCGTCCAGCTTTTCGCCGTCCTGGAAGCGCTTGCGAAAATCGTCGGTTTTAGCGGCCAGCTCGGCATCCGACAGCCCCTGCATCGGCTCTTCTAGCTCGTTAATGCGCGCCACAGTTTTGCGCATACGTTTAAGGACACGGTCGTTTTTAGAGCCGACCAGAAACTTGGTAATTTTGCCTAACATGTTACTAATCCAAAAATAGAAATCATTAATGCAGCGCGTTTTTAAACGCACTGGAGAGGTTTAACGAGTAGAGCGAGAGAAGGTTATCGCAGGGTGCGATGAATATAGGATGCGGGGTCGACCGCGCGGCCGTTTTTGTACACTTCAAAGTGAACATGAGGGCCAGTGGAGCGGCCGGTAGATCCCATAAGGCCAACCACCTGGCCTTTTTTGACCACATCGCCCACCTCGACGGTGTTTTCTTTGTTGTGACCGTAACGGGTGGTAAAACCGTTGCCGTGGTTAATCTCTACCAGGTTGCCATAACCGTGGCGATCGCCCGACCAGGTAACCACACCCGAGGCGACGGCGATAATATTGGCGCCTTCTTTACCGGCAAAATCAACCCCGCCATGCCAGGCGGCTTTACCGGTAAAAGGATCGGTACGACGGCCAAAGCGCGACGACATCCATCCCTTTTCAATGGGGCGACCGGCGACAAAGATATCTTCTTTGAGGCGGCGATTAACCAGCAGTGCATCCAGGGTTTCCAACTGCTGTTCACGGTTTTCAATTTGCCGCGATAAGGCGTCAATGGCCGAGATAAAGTCCGGCGGGGTGTAGGCATCGCCTAAGGTTTCGCCCTCGGGGCCGCCCAGCGCGGGGGTTTGCGAGAAATCAAACTCGCCCCTGTCCAGCTTGGCAATGGTTGTAAGGCGCTCGCCCAAGGCGTCGAGCCTTACCAGGCGCGCCTGCAGTTCGGCCACTTTTAAGGTCAGTGCGGCGACATCGGCGCGGGCGCGACGCTTGCTTTCGACCACCTGCTCTTTTTGTTCGGCGAGAGCCATTTCCCAGGCGCGGCGGGTTTCGGCATTAAACACATCGCCATGCCCCGCCTGGGCGACCAGTAAGTGGTAACCAAGCACACCGGCGACCGCGGGCAGACCCAAAATGCATACAGACAGTAGCGCACGCGTCCACCCACCCAGCTGAATGCTGCGGGCATGACCGTGACGTTTACTGACCAGTATGATTTTCATGTTGGATTTATTAACACCCAGAGTTAGTAAGCGCTAACTAATGTACTTTATTCAGCGGTTTATTTTATGCTCCCGCCCCATTTTAATTGCGATTAGTTTGCAACAAATTTGGACAACTATAGTAAAAAGGCCCGCTGGTTACAATCAGCGGGCCTTAAAATATCTTATTTTTATACCGCTAAGAGCGGCTTCATATAAGAAATAGGGGCGGCGGTTTCATCCTCAAAGGTGACCACTTCCCAGGCATCCGGCTGCGCGATTAATTGGCGCAAGGACTTATTGTTCAAGGCGTGGCCCGACTTGTGGGCTTTAAATTCGCCAATCAGACTGTTGCCCAGCAGATACAGATCGCCAATCGCATCCAGGACTTTGTGCTTGACGAACTCGTCGTCATAGCGCAAGCCGTCTTCATTCAAAATACGGTATTCATCCACCACGATAGCGTTGTCGACACTGCCGCCTTTAGCCAGGCCTTTAGAGCGCAGGTATTCGATTTCATGCATAAAACCAAAGGTGCGCGCACGGCTCACTTCCTTCACAAACGAGGTGCTGGAAAAGTCCACCGAGGTCTCCAGAGCGCGGCCGTCAAAGACCGGGTGATCAAACTCGATAGAAAAAGACACCTTAAAACCGTCGAAAGGTACGAAACTGGCGGATTTATCGCCGTCGGTAACGGTAACAGGGCGCTTAATACGAATAAACTGCTTAGCCGCCGCCTGCTCTTGAATACCCGCTGACTGAATCAAAAATACAAAGGGGCCAGCGCTGCCATCCATAATCGGTACTTCGGGCGCGCTGACCTCAACAATAGCATTATCAATACCCAAGCCTGCCATGGCCGAGAGCAAGTGCTCTACGGTTGATACCTTAACGTCATCCTTGACCAAACTGGTTGAGAGGGTGGTATCACCCACGTTTTCGGCCTTGGCCTCAATTTCGACCACCGGGTCTAAATCAACCCGTCGGAATACAATGCCGCTGTCTGCCGGGGCGGGCAGAAGCGTTAAGTAGACCTTTTGGCCGGTATGCAGGCCCACGCCGGTGGCGCGGATGGCATTTTTTAGCGTACGCTGTCTGATCATTTTTGGGTATGGCTCTAGTGTCGATACTGGGCAGGCGCGACTGTCCCGCTACCTGCGTGTGACCCCGAAATCGGGGAAATGACACACAAACAGCGACATCGCCTGTAATACGGCTGTTCAAAGCGGCGGATTGTAACAAAATTTCACTAAATCCACCAGTTTTTAACCAATCTCGCCCAAATGTGGTGCACGATGGATGTACCGGAGGCACAACTCTTTTCTGGGTCCCCACCTTCGCGGGGATGACGTCAGCACGAACGGACAATCCGGCAGCTCGTCCTCTGGATCCCCGCTTGCGCGGGATGACGTCAGTAATATTTACCCCTACGCCTCAGGGCCGGCATCGTCATCCGTGCATTAACACCGCATTCGACCGCAAAGAACAGCTTGTTGTAACCGCAATAACTCCGCCCGAGGCCAACTCGTCAAGTTTTTCCGGTCATCCCCGCGCAGGCGGGGACCCAGCTAAAAAGCTGCGCTTTAGCGCACCATCATTTCACCGTTAATCCGCCTGACGACGCAAAAAGGCCGGGATATCCAAGTACTCCATATCCCGATCTGCCGCCGGAGCGGTAGCCGCCGCCTGACCGCCGTTGTTGCGCATAACGGTGGGGCGATCCAGTGCAGCATAGTCCACCTGGCCGTCGGCGCGGCGAGTATTGTCTACCACAACTTTGGTCGGAGCTTTGGCCATTTCTTCGGCCACACCCAAACCGGTAGCAACAACGGTTACACGCAACTCGTCTGACAACTCGGGGTCGATAACAGTTCCCACTACAATAGTGGCATCGTCGGAGGAGAACTCGGCAATGGTGTCACCCACCTCGCCGTATTCACCCAACGATAAGTCCATACCGGCGGTGATGTTCACCAAAATGCCGCGAGCGCCCTGCAAGTTGACGTCCTCTAGCAGCGGGCTGCGAATAGCCGCTTCGGCTGCCTCACGGGCGCGGTTCTCGCCTTGGGCGTGGGCAGTGCCCATCATTGCCATACCCATTTCCGACATTACAGTTTTCACATCGGCAAAGTCGACGTTGATCATGCCCGGACGGATAATCAAATCGGCAATACCCTGTACCGCGCCCTGCAACACACTGTTCGCGGCTTTAAAGGCGTCCAACAAAGTAGTGGTTTTACCCAATACTGAAAGCAGTTTTTCGTTGGGAATAGTAATCAACGAATCGACCCGCTCTTGCAGCTCTTTAATGCCGGCGTCGGCAATCTGCATGCGCTTGCGGCCTTCAAACGGGAAAGGCTTGGTGACGACCGCCACGGTTAAAATATCCATGTCGCGCGCCACCTCGGCCACAATAGGCGCCGCCCCGGTGCCGGTGCCACCGCCCATACCGGCGGCAATAAACACCATATCGGCGCCGCGCAGTGACTCGGCGATACGCTCACGATCTTCCATGGCCGCCTGGCGCCCTACCTCGGGGTTGGCGCCCGCGCCCAGGCCCTTGGTCATGCTGTTACCCAGCTGCAGTGCAACTTTAGCGTCGATGTCATTCAACGCTTGGGCATCGGTATTGGCGCAGATAAACTCCACCCCTTCTACCTGATTGGAAATCATGTGCTTGATGGCGTTGCCGCCACCACCACCGACACCAATAACTTTAATGACTGCGTTTTGTGGCATGTCGTCTACTAGCTCAAACATGGTAATCCCCTCTCATCGTCCGTAAATTGAAAAATTAAAAAAAAGTAAAAGTTAAAATTCGCCTTGAAACATTTTTTTCAGCTTAGTGAACCACCCGGTTTCACCACTTTCGCTGGCCGGTGTTGCATGCATTTCGCCCTGATGCTGTTTCAGCGCGTACTGCAAGAGCCCCACACCGGTGGAGTAAATCGGGTTATTGACAATGTCAGACAACCCGGAAATATTGGCCGGCGCCCCCAGGCGCACAGGCATATGAAAAATTTCTTCGGCAAGTTCGACCACGCCTTCCATTTTGGCGGTGCCGCCGGTAAGCACAATGCCGCCGGGCAGCATGTCTTCAAAACCACTGCGGCGAATTTCGGCCTGCACCAAGGTAAACAATTCGTCGTAGCGCGGCTCGACCACCTCGGCCAGAGCCTGACGCGACAAACTGCGCGAACCGCGATCACCCACGCCCGGCACCTTGATGGTTTCTTCAGGGCCGGTCAGCTTGGCCAGCGCGCAGGCGTATTTAATTTTGATGTCTTCGGCGTGCTGAGTGGGTGTGCGCAGCGCCATAGCTATATCGTTGGTGACTTGATCGCCCGCAATAGGAATAACCCCGGTGTGGCGAATAGCGCCCTCGGTAAAGATGGCGATGTCGGTGGTGCCGCCGCCAATATCCACAATGCACACACCCAACTCGCGCTCGTCATCGGTTAATACCGAATAGCTCGATGCCAGCTGCTCCAAAATAATGTCTTCTACTTCCAGCCCGCAGCGGCGGATGCATTTTTCGATGTTCTGCGCTGAGTTCACCGCACAGGTAACCAAATGCACCTTGGCCTCTAAGCGAACGCCACTCATCCCCAGGGGCTCTTTGACGCCCTCTTGTTCGTCGATTAAAAACTCCTGCGGCAAAATGTGCAGGATTTTCTGATCCGCCGGAATCGCCACCGCCTGGGCCGCGTCGATCACCCGTTCAATATCCTGGCTGTACACTTCACGATCTTTAATGGCGACTATGCCGTGAGAGTTAAGGCTGCGAATATGGCTGCCCGCAATACCGGCAAAAACCGAGTGAATTTGACAACCGGCCATCAGCTCGGCTTCTTCAACCGCGCGCTGAATAGAGTGCACGGTGGACTCAATATTGACCACCACACCTTTTTTTAAACCGTTGGAGCGACACGAGCCGATGCCGACAATTTCCAGCTCGCCTTCGGGTGTTACGGCCCCGACAATAGCCACCACTTTGGATGTGCCTATATCCAGCCCCACTACCATTTTGTTGTCATTAGAGCCCGCCATGCATTGGACCTCTTTTCCCCAAGCTGTTGCTAAAAAGTTTCACTGTGTGGTTTATCCTGTAGTTTCTATGGTTACGTCATAGGCGTCTGACCAGGACACCGCCAGACCGTTGGCGTAACGCAAATCGACACGTACCACGGCGTCGAAATGTTGAATTAAATGTTCGTCATACACGCGCAAAAAACGTTGCAGTCTTTCCGGCACATCGCTACTGCCTAACACTAGTTCGGCGCGACCGCGCAACTGCAAACGCCAGGTATCCAATTCGTCTACCCAAAGTCTGGCCACGCTTAGGTTGCGCGAGCGCAGCACTCGGGAAAAATCCTGGTATTGCCGCATAATCTCTTCCGATTCGACATCGCGCCCCGACAACTGCGGCAGCTGCGCCAAATCGGCCAAATCATCGGTAACAATAATTTCGCCGCGCTGATTTAAAAAACCGTTATCCCCCCAGCGCGCAATGGGTACTTGCTCGACCAGGGTGACGCTTAAACCACTGGGCAACTCGCGGCTGATGACCGCGCGCTCCACCCAGGGATGAGCTTCAATTTTGCTTTTTAGCTGCGCCAAATCCAGCTCGACATACTCGCGATCAATGGCATTACCAATCAGCTCGGTGGCTTGTGCCCGGTCAATGTGCACAAACTGCCCTTCCACGCGAACCTCATCCACCGGATGGCGCAACCAACTGTTTAATGCCTGGCCACCAAAGTGATACAACCCCGCTGCTAAACCCACCACTAAGGCCACCAGTGTCGCTTTTTGCAACAGTGCAAAGGCGCGTTTAACCCCGCTGAAATCGCGCGCACCGCGACGCACCGCACCCTTGGGTGTGGCCTGGCGATGACCTTTGGCGCGGCGCGGCTGAGTGTTCATCGCAGTAGGCTTTCCTCCAGTACGGTTAATACCAACTGATCAAAGCTGAGCCCCTCGGCCTTAGCGGCCATAGGCACCAGCGAGTGATCGGTCATGCCCGGCACGGTGTTAACTTCCAGCATATAAAACTCGCCATTTTCATCGGCCATGACATCCACCCGACCCCAGCCGGTGCAGCCGATGCTTTGAAACGCTTGCAAAGCCTGGTCTTTAATCGCCGATTCACGCACCTCGTCCAAACCGCAGGGACAGATGTAGCGAGTATCGCCGGCCTCATATTTGGCTTCGTAATCGTAAAAACGATGATCGGTCTCCAGGCGAATAGGCGGTAGCGCTTTATTGCCCAAAATCGCCACCGTGTATTCGGCGCCGCGTATCACCCGCTCGGCAATCACCAAGGCATCAAACTCGGCCGCTTTCCCATAGGCCTGCTGCAATGCCTCGGCGCTATCGACGCGCGCCATACCAATGCTGGAACCTTCATGTGCGGGCTTTACCATGACTTCGCCGCCCAACTGTTCCATCACCAAAGACCAACTGCTTTGCTCGCTAAGCACGACAAAGTCCGGCGTTTGCACTCCCACCCCGCGCCACAATTGCTTGGTGCGCAGTTTGTCCATGGCAATGGCCGAGGACTGCACATCGCAACCGGTAAAGGGAATATTTAAATACTCCAACACCGCCTGCATCCGGCCATCTTCACCGCCGGGGCCGTGAAGCGCGATAAACGCCCGGTCCAGCTTGGCCTGTTGCAACTGGGCAATACCGTCAGCGCCAATATCAATACCGATTACATCAACGCCTAAGCGCTCTAACGCCGAAATAATAGCTGCGCCACTGCGAAGAGAAATATCCCGCTCGGCTGAGTGGCCGCCGTAGAGAACACCGACGCGGCCAAATTTTTCTTTAAGACTGCTCACACTACTCAATGCTCTACTCCACCAGCTGGCGTTTGGCCAGCTCTTGCGCCAGGGCGCCGACATTGCCAGCCCCCTGAGTAATGACAATATCGCCGGGTTGAATCATGTCGCGCACGACGGCGGGGACGCCATCGACACCCTCGACAAAAATTGGATCAACCTGGCCACGGGTGCGAATGGTGCGGCACAAGTGGCGACCATCGGCGCCGGGAATGGGGTCTTCTCCGGCGCTGTACACTTCTAGCAATACCAAGGCATCCACCGCCGACAAAACGTCCACAAAGTCTTCGTATAAATCCCGGGTACGGGTATAGCGATGCGGCTGGTACACCATCACCAAACGGCGCTCGGGCCAGCCGTCGCGAATCGCTTTAATGGTGGCCGCCACTTCGCGAGGGTGATGGCCGTAGTCATCCACCAGCATGGCTTCCCCACTACCCACCGGATAGTTGCCGTACACCTGAAAGCGGCGCCCAACTCCGGCAAAATTAGCCAGACCACTCACGATGGCATCATCACTAATGCCTTCATCGCGCGCCACGGCTATCACCGCCAAGGCGTTTAAAATGTTGTGCTTGCCGGGAATATTCAAACGCACCGTGAGCGGCTCGGCATCGCCCTGTAAAACATCAAACTGCGAGAACATTTTGTCTTGCTGAATATTGACGGCGCGTACATCGCTGTCTTCAGAAAAACCGTAGGTGGTTACCGCGCGCGACAGTTCGGGGATAATTTCCTGCACGATAGGGTCATCGCCACACACCACCGCCAAACCGTAAAACGGCAAATTGTGCATAAACTCGACAAAGGTTTGCTTAAGACGGGAAAAGTCGCCGCCGTAGGTATCCATATGGTCGGCATCAATGTTGGTAACAATCGCGACCATGGGTTGCAAATGCAAAAACGAGGCATCACTCTCGTCGGCCTCGGCCACCAAATAGCGACTTTGTCCCAGCTGGGCATTGCTGCCTGCACTGTTGACCAAGCCGCCGATAATAAACGTAGGATCGCGATCGGCTGCCGCCAGTACCGATGCCATTAAGCTGGTGGTGGTGGTCTTACCGTGAGTACCGGCCACCGCAATGCCATGGCGATAGCGCATTAACTCGGCCAGCATTTCCGCACGGCGCACCACCGGCACACGATTGTCCCGCGCGGCGATCATTTCGGGGTTGCTCTCGCCCACAGCGCTGGAGTTAACCACCACATCCACACCGGCAATATTTTCAGCGCTATGGCCAATACAAATACGCGCCCCTAACTCTTTCAAGCGCATAGTGACACTCGACTCTTTTAAGTCAGAGCCCGAAATTTCATAGCCCTGATTTAACAGCACTTCGGCAATACCACTCATTCCCGCGCCGCCAATACCGATAAAGTGAATACGGCGAATGCGGCGCATTTCGGGGACTTCGTAATAGCTAATTGATTTATCCATTCAGTAACTCCCCTGCGACATCGGCGACTTTGGCGGCGGCATCACCTCGGTGAACCCGCCTGGCCTGTTGCGCCAACGCCAATAATTGCTCGCGCTGCGAAAACTTTTGTTGCAGCAGCTGGGCCAGATGCTCTGGCGTTAAATCTCGTTGCGGCACACTAATGCCGGCCCCGGCGCTCGCCAGTACCGCTGCATTGTGGGTTTGATGATCGTCAATGGCCGAGGGTAAAGGTACAAGCAGCGCCCCCACCCCGGCCGCGGCCAGCTCGGCCACGGTTAGTGCACCGGCACGGCAAATGACAAAGTCGGCCCATTGATAGGCGCCCGCCATATCGCCGATAAAAGGCTCTACCTTCGCCTGAACCTGATTCCCCACATAGGCCGATGCGGTAAGTTGCTGATGTTTTTCACCGCACTGGTGGCGCACCTGGGGGCGCGATTGCTCGGGAATTAACGCCAGCGCCCGAGGAAGCATTTCGTTAATCGCCAGCGCCCCTAAACTTCCGCCCAACACCAACAAACGAATGGGCTCATCGCCGCGCGCGTTAAAACGCTCTGCGGGCTCGGGTAATTCGCGAATAGTTTCGCGCACCGGGTTACCCACCCATTCGCCCTGGGGAAACACTCGGTCAAAACCTGTCAGTACCCGGCGGGCCATTTTGGCGAGAATTTTGTTGGTGCTGCCGGCCACCGCATTTTGTTCGTGAATAAGTAGCGGAATACCCAACAGCTTGGCCGCCAAACCACCGGGGCCGGAAGCAAAACCGCCAAACCCAATGACTAAATCGGGTTTACTGCGACGCAGTACGCCCAGCGCCTGAACCACCGCCTGGGTAATCAGAAACGGCGCTTTGAGTTTGCCCAGCGCGCCCTTGCCGCGCACGCCTTCGACATTGATATAGTCAATTGCAATACCGGCCTCGGGGACTAAACGCGCCTCAATGCCACGCCGGGTACCCAACCAGGTGATCTCATGGCCGCGCTGTTGCAATTCACTGGCGACCGCCAGAGCCGGAAATACATGGCCACCGGTTCCCCCCGCCATAATAAGGAGCTTGCTCATGCAGCACCTCCGGCAGTTACCGCTTCGCCGCTGCCACGCACACGCGAGGGATTAGTAACCGGCACGCGCGCTTTGGGTACGGTGCGTACTTCCATATCCGCGCGCAACACAGCCGCCATAAGGGCACAGCTGACCAATAAGCTGTTACCGCCATAACTGATAAACGGCAGGGTTAAACCTTTGGTGGGCAGTAAACCGCAAGCCACACCGATATTGATAAACACCTGCAAGCTAAACAGTACAGCGGTGGCAAAAACGAAATAACACAAGTAGTGATTACCGCGAATACGACAGGCGCGGGAAATTTTCAACAACTTAACGATAAGCGCGGCAAACAACAGCAATACCAACAGACAACCCAGCAGGCCCCACTCCTCGGCAATAATCGAGAAAATAAAATCCGTATGCGCCTCGGGCAGGTAAAAAAGTTTTTGCACACTATTGCCCAGGCCCATCCCCAGCCATTCACCGCGCCCGAATGCAATCAGCGACTGGGTTAACTGATAGCCGGCATTAAACTGATCCGCCCAGGGGTCCATAAAGGTGGCCAGACGTTTCATTCGGTAAGGAGTAAACACCGCCAGCGACGCCAGTATGCCCCCCGCAGCCACCACCAGTGGCAACAGGTAACGAAGCTTTAACCCGGCAATAAACATAATCGCGATAGCGGTTGCTCCAATAACTACGGTGCCACCAAAATCCGGCTCTAGCACTAACAGCATTAGCACCACACCCAATAAACCGATTAAGCGGCCAAACTCTTTCCAGCTGCCGACATTGTTTGGGTAGCGCTGGGCAAAGTAATTGGCGAAATACACAATCACGGCAAACTTAGCCACCTCCGATATCTGCAAGGTAAAACCGCCCAAATTAATCCAGCGCTGAGCACCGTTAACCCGGTGGCCCACGCCCGGCAGCAAAACTGCCACCAGTAACACCAGTGCTATCAGCAGCATATACAGACTAAAGCGCTGCAAATAAAACGAAGGGAAAATAAAGATCACTGCCGAAACTGCAAGACTCAATCCCAAAAAAATCACGTGACGCTCGAGAAAGAACCAAGGGTCATCATAGGTAACGCCGGCAAATGCCACCGAGGCCGAGGCAACCATAATCAAACCCACAGACAGCAGTGCCGCCCACAGACAAATTAGCGTCCAGTCTGGGTCAACACCGCGAATCAGTTGCGGCCGGGGCAGCTTAAACATTCGCCACCTCCTCCGCATATCGGGCAAAGGTACGACCGCGCTCGATATAGTTTTCAAACTCGTCAAAGCTGGCGCAGGCGGGACTTAGTAAAATTGCGTCACCCGGCTCAGCAAGACGCGAGGCTTTATCCACCGCCTGCTGCAAATTTTGCGCACGCTCAATAAAGCTGAACGCCTGCAGCGATTCGGCGAGCACCTGGGCATCCTGCCCGTAAAGCACAATGGCCCGGGCGTTAGCCTGCAGAGCGGGCACAAGTGACGAAAAATCGCGATCTTTAGCGACGCCGCCCAACAGAACCACTAACCTGCCAGACTCGGGGGCCATGCCTTCAATCGCCGCCAGGGTGGCCCCTACGTTGGTACCTTTGGAATCGTCGATATAATCTACGCCATGGCGCTCGGCGACCCACTGACAGCGATGAGGTAAACCGGGAAATTCGCGTAAAGTTTGCAACACCGCTTCCATGGGCAAGTCGGCGGCGCGGGCAATGGCCACCGCCGCCTGGGCATTGGCAATATTGTGCTTACCTTTAATTTTTAACTCGCTCACCGGCAACAGGGGTATTAAATCCATACTGAGCTGCAACTCCCCGCCGCGTGTAAACGTACCGATGTTTTTAAAATCGGCACTGCCACCAAAAGTGCTCATGGCAACATCATCGGCCAGAGGCGGACGGGTAAGAGGATCTTCGCGGTTAACCACCACATGCCGGGCGCCGTAATAAATTCGTTGCTTGGCGGCATGGTAGGCGGGCATACCCGAATAGCGATCCATATGATCGGGACTAATATTAAGAATACAGGCCACTTGAGCGCCCAGCTTACTGACCGACTCCAACTGAAAACTGGAAAGCTCTAGCACGTACAGTTCGATGGCATCGTCCAACAAATCCAGCGCCGGGGTCCCCAGGTTCCCCCCTACCGCTACTTTTTTGCCAGCGGCTTTTGCCATTTCGCCTACCAGCGTGGTCACGGTGCTTTTACCATTGGAACCGGTAATAGCCACAATCGGAGCGCGTGCGTGGCGAACAAAAACCTCAATATCGCCCACCAGTGGCACGCCAGCATCGCGCGCCGGCTTAAGCTCGTCGCACGACAGGGCAATACCGGGGCTGACAATAATTTCTTCGGCACCGGTTAACAGATCGGTATCCCAGGTGCCAAACTCACAGTGCACGTCGGGAAACTCCCGCACGATTTGTTCGCGGCTTGGCGGCGCTTCGCGGGTATCCAGCAAAACAAACTTTTCTTGCTTGCGCTGCAAAAAGCGCGCAGCAGACAAGCCGGAAACTCCGGTGCCTACAATCGCGGTCAATTTGCTGGTCGCAATCAAGTTACTCACGCTCTACCTCTAACGCAGCTTTAATGTCGCCAGCCCGAATAGCACGAGCATGACGGTGATAATCCAAAAACGCACAATAACCCGAGGTTCGGGCCAGCCTTTTAATTCAAAATGATGATGCAGCGGCGCCATGCGAAATATGCGCTTGCCGGTCAATTTGTAAGACCCTACCTGCAAAATCACCGATAGGGTTTCCATCACAAAGACCCCACCCATAATGAAAAACACCACTTCGTGGCGCACGATCACGGCGATAATGCCCAGCGCCGCCCCCAGCGCCAGCGCGCCGACATCGCCCATAAAGACTTGCGCGGGGTAGGTGTTAAACCACAAAAATCCCAAGCCTGCGCCACACAGCGCCGCGCAAAAAACCACCAGCTCGCCACTGCCGGGCACATGGGCAATATGCAGGTATTGCGCAAACTCATAGTGACCCACCACATAGGCAATAGCGCCCAGCGCCCCGGCCACCATCACCGATGGCATAATCGCCAGGCCATCCAGGCCATCGGTTAAATTGACCGCGTTGCTCGAGCCCACCACCACAAAGTAAGTAAGCACGATATAAAACAGCCCCAACTCCAGGGCGAAGCTTTTAATAAACGGCAAGAACAATTGGGTCTCTACCGCTTCGGTGGCGGTCATATACAAAAACACAGCGGCGCCAATACCGGCCACGGATTGCCAGAAGTATTTCCAGCGCGCGGGCAAACCACGGGAGTTTTTCTGCACCACTTTGCGATAGTCATCCACCCAGCCTACTGCGCCGAAAATGGCGGTCACGATCATCACCACCCATACGTAGCGGTTGCCTAAATCAGACCAGAGCAAACTGCTGATAAAAATGGCCGCGAGAATCAAAGTACCGCCCATGGTGGGCGTACCCGATTTACTCAAATGCGACTGCGGGCCATCGTCGCGTACCGATTGACCGATTTGCAGCTGATTGAGCTTGCGAATCATCCAGGGGCCCAGCAATAGCGAAATCCCCAGGGCTGTCATCACACCCAAAATGGCGCGCAGGGTAAGGTACTGAAAGACATAGAAGCCACTGTGGTATCCCTGTAATTGTTCTGCCAGCCAAAGCAGCATCAGGATGCCTCCTCGTTGTAGGTTAAGGCACTGACAACTCGGTCCATCCGGGCGCTGCGTGAACCTTTAATCAATAAGGTACAGTTGCTGTCCGTAATAACTGCTTGCAAATAATCGATCAGCGCCTGCTGATCCTCAAAGTGGCGTGTGCACGCGGTAAAATTATCGCTGACCGAGCGCGCCAAAGCGCCTACGGTGTAAACCGCGTGCAGATTTTTCTGGGCCGCGTAGCGACCGATATCACCGTGTAGAAATTCAGCCTCTTCGCCCAGCTCGCCCATATCGCCCATAACCAAAATGGTTTTACCCGGCTCGCCGCTCAACACATCGATGGCCGCGCGCACCGAGCCTGGGTTGGCGTTATAAGCGTCGTCGATTAAGGTGCTGCCAGCGGGGCCCGGGTAACGTTTCATGCGCCCCGCTACGGGTGCAAAATCAGCCAAACCCTCGACAATGCTGGTATCGCTCGCCCCCACCGCATAGGCGCAACAGGCAGCGGCCATAGCGTTGCGAATATTGTGTTCGCCCGCCACATTTAATTGAATGGGCAACCGACGACCGGCCAAATTCATGACAAAGCTCTGCGTCTGATGACCAACCGCACGCTCACTGACATAACAATCGGCGCTGGTATTATTGAGTGCGAAGGTCAGTTTTTTGTGGCGATGAATTTCGTGCAGCCATTTAGCGGAAAACTTATCGTCTAGGTTCACCACACAGCAGCCGCCGTCTTTAACGCCCTGATAAATTTCACCCTTGGCTTCGGCTATACCCTCCAGCGAGCCGAAGCCCTCCAGGTGCGCTGCCATCACATTGTTAACCAGCACCACATCGGGCAGCGCCAACTCGCACAAATACGCAATTTCGCCGATACCACTGGCGCCCATTTCAATCACCGCGTGACGCTCGGCACCGGTGAGCTTTAACAGCGTAAGAGGCACGCCAATATGATTGTTTAAATTACCCTGGGTGGTCAGCACGTCACCTTCGCGGCGCAAAATAGCATCCACCATAGTACGCACCGAGGTTTTACCACTGGAGCCGGTAATGCCAATAACCGGACCGGAAAACTGCAGGCGATTTAACCGCGCTATTTCCCCCAGCCCCAGAATAGTGTCATCCACTTGCAGCTGTGGCAGCGAGCAGCTGACATCCACGCTATCGACTAAAGCGCCAACTGCACCGGCTTGCTGGGCAGTGGCTAGAAACTGATGGCCGTCAAAATTGGGGCCGCGCAGAGCGACAAAAAAATCACCCTCTTGCAGTGCCCGCGTGTCGGTACACACGCGGGTAAAGGGCGCGCAGTCGTCGCTGGCCGAGGCCCCCAGGCGTGGCGCCAATTGCTGAGTGAGCGCCTGAATGGTCATGGGAGTAATCACGCCGCTCCCCCTTTACGCAAACGCGTGTTAAGCGCCAATTGCGCCTGTTCTATATCACTAAACGGCTGTTCGCGACCGGCAAAAATCTGCGTTTGCTCGTGGCCTTTACCTGCGATTAAAACCGCGTCGCCTGCGGCGGCCTGCTGCACGGCAAGCTCAATGGCTTTGTCGCGCTCGGGGATGACCAGACAGCGTTCGGGGTTGTGCATGCCCCGCATAATTTGCTGGATAATGACAGCCGGATCTTCACCGCGCGGATTGTCATTGGTTACCAGCACATAATCGGCCGATTTTTCCGCCGCCCGTCCCATAATCGGACGCTTGTCGGCATCGCGGTCACCGCCACAGCCGAACACGCACCAAATGCTGCCCTCAGTGTGGCGACGCAGCGCACGCAGCGATTGCACCAGGGCGTCAGGAGTGTGAGCGTAATCCACCAGTACTTGAACATCCCGATCGTATTCGCCGTAAATTTGCTCCATGCGCCCGGGCGCCGAGACCAAGTTGTCGGCGCAGGCCGCGATCTGGGCCGGAGTAAAACCGCGCACATAGGCCACGGCAATGGCCGCGAGTAAGTTGCTGACATTAAAGTCGCCCATCAACTGGGAGCGCACCGCCACGACCTCCCCATCGACATTTACCTGGGCGGCAAACCCCTCGGCGTCGTAGTCGATGGACTCACAGTAGATATCGGCTTTGGGCGAGCTAAGGGAATAGCTAACAACATAATCCAGAGTCTCTAGATTGCGAGCTTTTTTACCCAGCGCTTTGCACCAATCGTCGTCGCGATTAATCACCACCTGCTTTAAATCGCGCGCTTTTAACAGCTTGGCCTTAGCCTTGCCATAGGCTTTTAAATCACCGTGATAATCCAGGTGATCGTGCGATAAGTTGGTAAACACGGCGGTATCAATAGCCAAATGGCGGGCGCGGTGCTGCACTAGCGCGTGCGAAGAAACCTCCACCGCCAGAGTATCCGCACCGCGCTGCTTGAGTTCGGCCACTGCCTGTTGCGCGGCAATAGCATCGGGCGTGGTTAGCCCGGTAGCGGTGATCTCGCCCGCGACCATGCCATAGCCCAAGGTACCCACCACCCCGGCGCGACGCCCCAGAGCTTGCAGCAGTTGCGCTACCAAAAACGCCGTCGTGGTTTTTCCGTTCGTGCCAGTAATCCCGATCACATCCAGCGAGGCGCTGGGATCAGAGTAAAAGCGCGCGGCAATGGCGCTTAGCTGTTTGGCTAAATCCTTCACCCTTATTAGGGGCAAGGGGCCGTCGTACTCGACTTTTGCCGCTTCATCGATAAGGGCCGCGCGGGCATCGGCCTCGGTCACCATGGGCAAAAAATCGGCGCCATCGACCCGCTCGCCACGCAGCGCGACAAAAAGGTCACCAGAGCGCACCCGGCGACTGTCCGAGGTTATACCTGTTACGGCAATCTCAGCCCACTTGGCTCCGCGCTCGTTCAGCAATTGCCCCAAAGTCATGCACTGCTTGCTCATGGTGTCACCCCCATGGCCAGCTGCTCGGGAGTCTCGCGCGGGCTAACCGTAATTTTTGCCGGGGCGGTACGCGGCGGCTCTTGCAGTAGGCGCAAGGCGCCCTCGGTAATACTGGAAAATACCGGCGCAGCCACTTGGCCGCCGTGGTATTTACTGTCGTTGGGCTCGTCAATCATCACCGCTACAACGATGTCGGGGCTGTCCGCCGGGGCCACGCCCGCAAATGAGCCAATGTAGCGATTCTCGGCATAGCCGCCGGCGGCGGCCTTGTGCGCGGTGCCGGTTTTACCCGCAACCGGATAGGCCTCGACCATGGCGCGGCTACCTGTACCCTCCATGGTCACCACTTTGCGCAGCATTTTCATCACCTGATCGGTGTATTCTGGGGCAACGACAGGCTCACCCGGGGCGGGCTCATCACTGCGCAATAGCGTTATAGGACGTTTTACACCATCCGCAGCCAGCACCCCATAGGCCTGCGCCAGCTGCATAATGGTCAAATTCATGCCGTAGCCAAAAGCGTAGGTGGCGCGCTGAATAGCCTTCCACTTCGTAAAAGACGGCAGCACCCCCACCGCCTCACCGGGAAAGCCGGTGCCGGTCCCCTGCCCCAGGCCCACGCGATGGTACATATTGCGAATCAAATTGGGGTCTTCCAGCGCCAGGGCGAGCTTGGTCATCCCCACCTGACTGGATTTGGCGATAATACGGGTCAGATCCAGCTCGCCATAATTAACCGGATCCAACAGAGTTTTACGCCCCACCTGGACATACCCCGGAGTGGTATCAATAACCGAGTAGGGTTTGAATTCGCCGCTTTCAAGCGCCGCCATTACCGCCAGAGGCTTCATGGTCGAGCCCGGCTCAAAAACGTCGGTCAGAGCGCGGTTGCGCAAGCTGGCCGGATGAATATTGTTGCGATCGTTGGGGTTGTACGAAGGCTGATTCACCATCGCCAGGACCTCGCCGGTGCGCACATCCAGCACCACCACCGAACCGGCTTTAGCACCGAACTCACGCACCGCCTCTTTTAACTCGCGATGAGCCAGATACTGCAAACGCAAATCGATGCTGAGCGCCAGCGGGCGACCGCTGCGCGCCGATTGAATTAAGCCCAACTCTTTTACGGTGCGACCGCGCAAATCTTTTAGCACCTGTTTAGCGCCACTCTCACCGCTTAACCAGGCATCGTAAGCCAGCTCCATTCCCTCCTGGCCACGGTCGTCGATGTCGGTCATCCCCACCAGATGGGCCGCCACTTCTCCGGCGGGGTAATAGCGGCGGTATTCGCGCTGACTGTAAACACCATCAATGCCCAAATCGAGAATCACCGCCGCCTCCTGCGGTGGTAGATGGCGCTCAAGGTAGACAAACTCTTTGCCCGCGTAGCGACCCAGGCGGCTTTCCAGGTGGGCTTTATCCCATCCCAACGCCTGGGCCAAACGGCCCCAATCTTTGGGGTTTTGCAGCAGGATTTGCGGGTTGGCCCAAATAGACTCCACCGGGGTACTGACCGCTAATGGCTCGCCATTGCGGTCGGTAATCACACCCCGATAGGCGCTGATGGGCTCGGTACGAATGGTGCGGGCATCACCTTGTCCCTGCAAAAAGCGAAAACCGCGATCGGCGTCGGGCACCACTTGGATAAAGGCAATTCGACCAATCAGGCAGGCAGCGAGCAGCAGCATAGCAATCACTACGCTGTAAAATCGCCATGACTTAAAACTCAGTCGCTGCACCTAATTTACCTTTTTATTACTCAACCAAAATGATTTGATCCGCTTGCGGCACGTGCATGTTCAGCTCGTCCCGCGCCTTTTTTTCCACCCGGGCGTAAGACGCCCAGGTACTTTGCTCTAACAAGTACTGCCCCCACTGCACCTGCAGTTCGGCCGACTCGCGCCTGAGCGATTCCAGCTGGTCGGTATCGCGGCGCACCTGGTGGGTAATGTCGACCACCCCCAGCGCCGAAACCAGGCAAGCGCACCACAACAGCACGATTGCCACCGCCAAACCCGAGACCTTTTTGCCTCTCACCACCTGACCTCAGGCGATTTTTTCAGCAATGCGCATCACTGCACTGCGCGAGCGAACATTGCGACCCAGCTCAGCGGCGTCTGCCTTCACCGCCTTGGAGCGGCTCTTTAAGCGTTTATTAAGCTGACTTTCCATCAGCGGCACACCGCGCGGCACCGGATCGCCTTTTTCGTGGCGACGGATAAAACGCTTTACCAAACGATCCTCCAGCGAGTGAAAACTGATCACCACCAATCGCCCGCCTACCTGCAAAGCCTCTAGCGCTTGGTCCAACACTGCCTCCAGGTCGGCCAACTCGCTATTAATATGTATTCGGATTCCCTGAAACGCCCGGGTTGCCGGATGCTTGCCCTTTTCCCAGGCCGGGTTGGCCTCTTTTAAAATGTGGGCGAGGCGTCCAGTGCGCTCGATGGGCGCTTTGCTGCGCTCCTCAACCAGTGCCCGCGCCATGCGCTTGGCAAAGCGCTCTTCGCCATACTCTTTCATAACACGCGCCAGCTCGGCCTCGGGGGCGGTATTGACCCACTCGGCGGCACTGATGCCCCGGGTCTGATCCATACGCATATCCAGCGGGCCGTCGTGCAAGAAGCTGAATCCGCGCTCGGGCTCGTCCAACTGGGGCGAAGAAACCCCCAAATCCAGCAGCACGCCGCTGACCTTGCCGGTCATACCCAATTGCTCCACCTGCTCGGCCAGGGTGGCAAAGCTGTCGTGAACAATAGAAAAGCGCTGGTCACCGCCAAAGCGCTCACCCGCCACATCAATGGCGGCGGTATCTTTATCAAACGCTAATAGCCGCCCGGCCGGGGACAGCTTTTGCAGAATCTGAGCACTGTGGCCACCGCGACCAAAGGTGCCATCCACATACAAACCGGCGGCGTCCACCACTAGGGCGTCCACCGCCTCTTGTTCGAGTACGGTAATGTGGGGCTGCGAGTCCTGCATGCTTAAAAGTCCAGAGTTTCTAGCTGTTCGGGAATTTCGTCATCCGGCGCCTCATCCATCAGGGCGTTCCAGGTTTGCTCATCCCACAGCTCTAACTTGTCGCCCACACCGGTGAGCATTAGTTTTTTATCTAAACTCGCGCGCGCCCTCAAAGTCGGTGGCACCAAAATCCGGCCATTGCCATCCATCTCTGTGGGCGTGGCGTGGCCAATTAACAGGCGCTGCACCCGGCGGGCGGCTTTTTTCATACTGGGTAGCGCTTGAATACCGGGAAGCACTTCCTCCCAGCGAGGCTCGGGGTAGATCAATACGCAGGGGTCTTCGGTGTGGGCCGTTACCACCAAACGCCCGGCACACAGCGCCACCAACTCTTCGCGTACGCGAGTCGGTATGGCCATGCGCCCTTTGGCATCCATATTGATGGCGTAGTTACCCGTTAACACAATTCACCACTTGAAGGTTTGGTTATTCCACAAAAAACCACTTATATCCACTTTCCACCACATTGGCACACTATAAATCGGAGTGAGGCAAAGTCAAGCAAGCGGTAGGGAAAATGCCGGTAAAATTCACAAAAGCGAAAGAATGTGAAGCCAACGAGCAGTAAATTGTATTTTTTACAAAAGAGGAAAACAGACAAAAGAGTTTGTTTTCAAGAGGCTAGAAGCAACTCTTAACAAATTACTTTAAGTGTGGGATTTTTTCGATTTAACCAAGGAAGGGTAATAGACTTTTACGGTATAAATTGGCGGGCCAGAGCCCGTCAACGCAGATGAAATAAATCGGAGTCGGCCTGTAAGCCGGGTTCTGTCGGGGACAGTCATTCATCTGGGATGCCCGTCACCGGACACCTCATGCAACCTACCCGAATCCAGTGCGGGCCACACCAATGGATTCCTATTTGGTCTTGCTCCGAGCGGGGTTTACCATGCCGCGAGCTGTTACCAGTCGCGCGGTGCGCTCTTACCGCACCCTTTCACCCTTACCGGCGCTTACGCGCTTAGGCGGTCTACTCTCTGCTGCACTTTCCGTAAGCTCACACTTCCCAGGCGTTACCTGGCGCTCTGCCCTATGGAGCCCGGACTTTCCTCCACCCCCTAAAGGGCAGCGACTGCCGAGCCGACTCCGACCGCCAAGATAACCGGTACAGCGCAGAAGTCAAGGAATGGTTTGATGGGTGCGACAAGTCGCGCTATTTAGCTGGATCGCCGATCAGGGTCGGGGATAAAAGGGGACAAACTAAAAAGACATGACCTATGCCTCTATACCACCCAGGATCGGGACTGGCAGAGGCCGGAAACTCTGAAAGTTACACCACATACTCGATGCCGGCCGGGGATGGGAATTACGGAGAGTTAATTCAGTAAAATGCGCGGCGCACATTTTCACTACCACCGCAGGGTAAACTCTAGCATCGTACACAGCTCAGTTTGCGCGCGGCAGAAACCTCTACTGTTGCGACAACGCCCACTGATAGAGCTCGTTTTTGCGCATACCGGTCAGCTTGGCGCCGATAGCCGCCGCCTGTTTGACCGGCAGCTCCGCCAAGAGTACTCGCATTGTTTCTGTCACCTTCGCGTCCAGTTCGGATTCGGCAGCCTCGGCACCTTTTACCAGCAGCACAAATTCACCGCGCTGTTGGTTTGAATCCGCCTCCATCCACGGGATCAGATCAACCAAAGGCGCACCGTATATGGTTTCAAAGGTTTTACTCAGTTCGCGCGCCACCACGACTTCGCGCTCGGCGCCCCAAACAGCGGCCATATCCTGTAGGCAATCCAGCACCCGGTGGGGCGCCTCGTAAAAGATGAGCGTGCGGGTTTCAGCCGCGAGCGATTGTAAGTGTTTCTGCCGCGCCCCAGTCTTGGGGGGTAAAAAACCCTCAAAGATAAACCGATCAGAGGGCAAGCCCGCGGCGCTCAGGGCCGCCACAAAGGCGCAGGCGCCGGGAACCGGCACGACCTGCACGCCGTCTTCGCGGGCGCGGCGCACCAGACGAAACCCCGGATCGGACACCAGAGGGGTGCCCGCATCGGAAATTAGGGCGACATCGTCCCCCTCTTGCAGGCGCGCCAGGATCTTTTCCAGGCGCTGCTCGTTACTGTGGTCGTGATAGGCTACACAGGGCGTATCGATGGAAAATTGCTGCAATAACCGCGCACTATGGCGCGTATCTTCGCAAGCAATCAGACTAACCTTCTGGAGCACAGTGACCGCACGCGGTACCATATCGGCCAAATTACCAATTGGGGTCGCAACCACGTAAAGAATTCCCGGCGGGTTTTGCATATCTTGCTCCAGCGTAAAAACCGCAGTTTATCATTACCAGGCCGCCCCACCGAGACGAGACGATTCATGGGCACGACTATTTTTCGCATTATTGCCGCTTTTGCACTGAGCTTGCTTGTGGCCTGCTCCGGCCCGGCCCCCAAAACCGATTCTGACTCAGGTGGCAGCGCCCAGGGTAGCCTGGAAAATCGTGTGGGCGCCCTGCTAACTCAAGCGCGCCAGGCGCCCGCGCCCGAACGCCCCGGATACGTGCTCGAGGCCGCCGAATTGTTGCTGAGCGAACAACAACCTGACTGGGCCTATAACCTGCTGCAAAGCCTGGACCCCAGCCGCCTGCCCGATCCCAGCTATTTGCGCTATGTCGACGCCATGAGTCTGGCGGCCCTCTCTAGCAGCCATTACGCTCGGGCTCACGATACCGTCTTCGCTAAGCGCCTTGACGCCCTGTGGAGCCAATTAAGCTTTGACCAGCAGAGCGCACTTTTAGAGCGGCGGGCACAAATTGAGTCGCTACAGGGCGATTATCAGCAGAGCCTCGCCACCCGTATGCAGCTGGGGCAATACCTCAGCCGCGACCAGCTGCAGCTAAACAACGAAGCCATTTGGCAAGATCTGGTGAGCTTGGACAGCGAAGACCTGCAGACCCTCGCCGAGCAAAGCGATGATAAAGACCTGCAAGGCTGGGCGCAGCTGGCGCAAATCAGCCGCGATAACACCACCAATTTAAAGCGCCAGTTAGAACGCGTAGAGCTGTGGCAAATGCAGTGGCCGGGCCACCCGGCGAGCCTGGAGCTACCCAGCGATTTACAGCTGCTGAATCAGCTGGTGCGCCAACAGCCGCGCAAAATCGCCCTACTGCTCCCCCAAACCGGGCGCCTCGCGGGCGCCGCATCTGCGGTACGTGACGGCTTTTTGGCCTCTTATTTCGAGCTTCCCGAAGAGGACTTTCGGCCCGAAATCGTTCAGTATGACACTGCCAGCACCGAGATTAATACAGTTTACGACCAGGCCGTACAAGACGGCGCGCAAATAGTAATCGGCCCCCTGAGCAAGGACAATGTAGAAGCCCTGGCCCAGCGCCCCATGCTAAGCGTGCCAGTTCTTGCGCTGAACTATATTGAGGTGCGAGCCGAAACTGAGGAGCGTCCCGCGACCCCAGCCAATACCGCAGCCCAGCTGAGCGTGTCACTGCCGCTGCGCGAGCAGCCACTATCGGAGCAGAGCGGTGCCTTTGCCCCCCAACTTTACCAATTTGGCTTATCCCCCGAGGATGAGGCCCGCAGCATTGCCCGCTACGCCCATCTGCAGGGCTATCGCCGCGCCATGATCATCGCCCCGGATGTAGATTGGGCCGAACGCAGCATCAACGCTTTTGCCGAACAGTGGGACGAGCTAGGGGGCAGTATTGTCGCCGACAGCCGCTATATTGGCGCGGGCGACTATTCTGATGTGATTAAACAAGCGCTGCTGATTGGCCAGAGCGAAGATCGCCACCGCCAGCTGCGTCAGATTATTTACACCAACTGTGAATTCGAGCCGCGCCGACGCAAAGATGTCGAAGTCATTTTAATGATCGCCAACCCCAGCCAGGCGCGCCAAATTAAACCCACCCTGGCGTTTCACTATGCCGGTGACCTTCCCGTATTGGCCACCAGCCAAATTTACGATGGCCATACCGAAGGCAGTGAGAACCGCGACTTAAGTGGTATTCGTTTTAATACCCTGCCCTGGTTTTTCGCCGCCACCGGCGATGCCCAAGCGGTGCGCCAGCACAGCCAGGCGCCCGCCAGCTACAGCCGCCTGCACGCCATGGGCGCCGACGCCTTTCACCTGTATGCCCGCCTGCCCCAGCTGCAACAACTGCCGCAAACCCGCCTGCTGGGCGCCACCGGTTCATTAACTTTAAGCCCTGAAGGCAAAATTGTGCGCGACCCCATCTGGGCCGAGTTTGACGATGGCCAAGCAGTGCCACTGCGCGCGCGCAATACGCAACTGTGAAACTGCTTGGCTCTAAAAAGCGCACCCCCAACCAGGGCGCCGCCGCCGAGCGCCTGGCGCGGGAATTTTTAGAGCGCGAAGGGCTTACATTTATCGCCGCCAATGTAAAAGGTCCTGGCGGCGAGATTGATTTAATTATGCGCGCCGGGCGGACCCTGGTGTTTATCGAGGTGCGCCTGCGCAGCAACAGCCGCTTTAGCAGCGCGGTAGAAAGTGTGAACCCGGCCAAGCAGCAACGACTGATACAAACCGCCAGCTGGTACTTACAACAACAAAAACTGACCGACGAGCTACCCTGCCGCTTCGATGTGGTAGCATTGAGCTCGCTCGACACCACTCAACCGCCGCAGTGGATCGTCGACGCCTTTGGTACAGCATAGACACAGGGCATTTATGGAACAGCGGGTCATTACCTTATTTCACGAGAGTATCGAAGCCAAAATGCAAGCCGGCGAGCAGCTGGCTCCGCTGATTGCCCACAGCAGCGAACTGATGGTGGAAAGCCTGCTCCACGACGGCAAAATTCTCACCTGTGGCAATGGCGCCAGCGCGGCCATGGCGCAGACTTTTACCTCGATTTTGCTGAACCGCTTTGAGCACGAACGCCCCAGCCTGCCGGCGCTGAATATCGGCGCCGATAACATCACGCAAACCGCCATCGCTCAAGATCATACCTACAACGAGATTTATGCAAAGCAAATTCGCGCCCTGGGCCAACCCGGTGACGTGCTGGTGCTACTAAGCGCCGCCGGCAGTGCCAGCAACCTGTTACAGGCCATCAGCGCCGCCCACGATCGCGACATTCCGGTCATCGCTTTAACCGGGCGCGACAGTCACGATATTGTCTCGCTGCTGGACAATCGCGATGTCGAGCTGCGCGCACCCGACGCGCCCTATGCCCGTATTCACGAGGTGCACCTGCTCACGCTCTTTTGTCTTTGCGATTTAATTGAACAACAACTGTTTGGGAGTCACGAATAATGCCGGGCAAGTGGATGCAATGGTGCGGACTGATCGCGTTGTTCGTCGTGTTTAGCGGCTGCACCAGTATTATCAGCGCCACCACTGATGAACCTATCGAAATCGATCCGGGTAAACGTACCCTAGGGGTCAAAATCGACGACTCGCAGATTGAAACCATTGTCTCGGTCAATATCGATAAAGCCCATCCCATGCTCGACGACGCCCCAGTCAGCGCACACAGTTTTAACGCGGTGGTGCTGCTGGTGGGCCAGGTACCCACCAATGAGTTGCGCGATCTGGCCGGTGAGACCGCCCGCCAACTGCCCAATGTGCGCCAGGTACATAACGAGCTGATGGTGCAAGCGCCTATTTCTTTGCTGGCCGGCGCCAACGACAGCTGGCTAAGCACCAAGATTCGCTCGAAGCTGCTCACCAACCGCGATATCGACAGTGGACGCGTACAGATCATTACTGAAAACAACACGGTTTATTTAATGGGCCTAGTCAGTCACGACGAAGCCGCAACGATTACCGATGTGGCGCGCCACACCGGCGGAGTGCAAAAAGTTGTCAGAGTGTTTGAATACATCGATTAACCCATAACGGCAGGGATAGAACATGGACATCAGTACAATCGTTTTTCTGGTTATTATCGCCGCGCTGGTGATTTACGCCATCAGCATTTACAACCAACTGGTCAGCTTAAAAAACCGCTTTAAGAATGCCTTTGCGCAAATCGAGGTCCAACTAAAGCGACGCTACGACTTAATCCCCAACCTAGTGGAAACCGCCAAAGCCTATCTGTCCCACGAGCGCGAAACCCTAGAGGCCGTCACCCAGGCTCGCAACCAGGCTATGGCCGGATTGCAAGCGGCCTCTAACGCGCCCGGCGATGCTGCCGCCATGCAGCAATTAGCCGGTGGCGAGAACGCTTTAGCCGGCGCCCTGGGCCGTTTAAATATGGTGATGGAAGCCTACCCCGACCTAAAAGCCTCAGCCAATATGCAACAGGTGTCCGAAGAGCTTACCAGCACCGAAAACCGGATCGCTTTTGCCCGCCAGGCCTTCAACGATTCGGTGATGACCTATAACACCTACAAACAGAGCTTTCCCCAAGTGGTACTGGCTGGAATGTTCGGCCACAAAGAAGACGCCAGCTTGCTCGAGTTTGATGACAGCGAGCAAATCAAAGAAGCACCCAAAGTTCAATTTTAAGCGCGTATAACAAGATGGACTTTTTTCAGCAGCAAGACCTGGCCCGCCGCAATACTCGTAAGCTGGTGGGTCTGCTGCTACTGGCAATCCTATCGCTGGTTGCCGTCACCACCGCGCTGTTTATTTTTGTCACCTACTATTTGCAAACCGGCAACAGCCAATTTCAAATGCAGGCAGCAGGCTTAAGCCTGTGGCAAAAGATTGGCATGCTGATCGATTGGCAAACCATGAGCGGTATCGCCCTGGTGGTCATGACCGTGGTGTTTTTAGGTGGCGTATACAAGTATCTGCAGCTTAAACGCGGCGGTCGCGCCGTAGCGGAGGCGCTGGGTGGGCGCTTGATCAACACCGAAACCCGCGATTTTCACGAGCGTCAGCTACTTAATGTGGTCGAAGAAATGGCCATTGCCTCGGGCACTCAGGTGCCGCCGGTATACGTTATGGAAGAGTCTGCCATTAACGCCTTTGCCGCCGGCCACACACCACAAGATGCGGTTATTGGCGTCACCCGTGGCTGCATTGAAAGCCTTAACCGCGACGAGCTGCAGGGGGTAATCGCCCACGAGTTCAGCCATATCTTTCACGGCGACATGCGGCTAAACATGCGCCTGGTCGCGCTGCTTAACGGCATATTATTGCTGGGGCTGATTGGCCACTTTATGATGCGCGGCGCCGCCTACCGCAGCATTGGCCGCTCCAGCCGCGATAACTCTCAGGCCGCGATTGTGGGCATTGGCCTCGCGCTGATGATTATCGGCTACGCCGGGACTTTTTTTGGCAATATCATCAAGGCCGCCGTCAGCCGTCAGCGCGAGTTTTTGGCCGATGCCTCGGCGGTGCAGTTTACCCGCGACAATAACGGCATTGCCGGAGCGCTTAAAAAAATTGGCGCCTCCAGCGCCGGCAGCAAACTCGAGGCTGAGCACAGTGCCGAATTCAGCCATATGTATTTTGGTCAGGGGGTAAAAACTGCCTTTAGCGGGCTGATGGCAACCCACCCACCCCTGGGCGAGCGCATCACGCGCATCCAGCCCGACTGGGACGGCAGCTATGAGACGGTTACCCGCGATGAAACACCCCAAGAACAAGAAACCGCCAGCGAGCAAAGCGACCCACCCGACCACCTAATGAAAGCCGCCATTTTAGCGGGGGCTTTCGGCCATATAGGTCAGCCCACTACCGGCCACCTAAATGCCGCGCAGAAAATTCTCGCGCAAATTCCCGAGGCGCTGCGCGCGGCGGCCCACGAATCCTACGGCGCCCGGGCAATTATTTTTGGCCTGCTGCTGGATAACGATGCGGGCATCCGCGAGCAACAGTGGGACCTACTGCAACAACACTACGCAGCCGCCGAGCTAACGCAATTAAAAGCCACCGCCCTGGCCAGCGCCAAGCTCGACACAGACTTGCGCCTGCCCTTAATCGAGCTGGCCACCCCGGCGCTTAAAGAGCTAAGCGACTCCCAGCAAGCCACCTTTTTGGCCGCCATCGACGCCCTGATTGAAGCGGACCGCAAAACCAGTCTAAGCGAGTGGATTATCCGCCGCCTGATCAGTCATCCGCTAAGCGACAACCAGGATTTTTCCCGAAACTTAAATCTGCGTCAGCAGCGCAACGAATGCGCGACCCTTTTAAGCCTATTGGCCCTGGCGGGCAATACCGCTCAAACCGCCCGAGAACAGGCGTTTAGCGCCGCCGCCCAAGCTCTGCGCCTAGGCGAGCTAACCCTGTTAACCGGTAAAGAGCTGTCCATTACTCAGCTTGATACCGCCATCGACAAGCTGCAAAAAGTAAAACCTTTGCAAAAACCCGCACTATTAAAAGCGATGAGCCTGTGTATCGAGCAAGACGGCGTTGTCACCTCCCGCGAGGCCGAGCTGCTGCGCACCATAGCCACCTGCCTGGACTGCCCGGTACCGCCGCTGAGTGGTGAGTATCAGGGTTAACGGTAAAACTGAGATCGTCCTTTCACATCCTTGTGCCCGTGTCGCCGAGCAACCAGCCCGACTTCGCAAAGCCACCTTGATCTCGGAAAGTCCTAAAAACCAGAGGCAATTCTG
This sequence comes from Gilvimarinus xylanilyticus, assembly GCF_024195295.1. Taxonomy (GTDB): domain Bacteria; phylum Pseudomonadota; class Gammaproteobacteria; order Pseudomonadales; family Cellvibrionaceae; genus Gilvimarinus; species Gilvimarinus xylanilyticus. The sequence goes on from NZ_JAMFTH010000004.1 coordinate 251,064, forward strand.
GATTAATAGAGATGCCCTTAAATCTTACCGCTCAGGGCGCTATAATATCGCCACCTGCGCCTGCGTGCGCTTAATCAACATTTGAGGTGACCCCTTGCGAATCGATCAAGCCACCCCCGAACAATTACGTGAATGGGAAGCACAGCTGAGCAAAGACTATGACGCCATCGTCGGTAAAAAACTCAGTCTGGATGTGACCCGCGGTAAACCTTCGGCCGATCAACTGTCTCTGTCCGACGAACTGGACGGCATTCTGGCGGGCAATTACATTGCCGAGAGTGGAGTAGACACTCGCAACTACGGCGGCATCGACGGTATTCCCGAGGCCAAGCGCTTGGGCTCCGATTTAATGGGTGTGCCTGCCGACAACATTTTGGTGGGCGGCAACGCCAGTCTGACACTGATGCACCAAACCATGTTGGCGGCCTACCAGTTCGGCCTCACCGGTACGTCCAGTGCCTGGAAAAATGTCGACTCACCTAAGGTCATCTGCCCCGTGCCCGGATACGATCGCCACTTTACCGTGTGCGAACAATTGGGCATTGAAATGATTACCGCGCCTATGACCGCCGACGGCCCGGATATGGACGCCGTCGAAGCGCTGATTAAAGCCGACCCCAATATTCGCGGCATGTGGTGTGTGCCCAAATACTCCAACCCCACCGGAGTGGTTTACAGCGACGCCACCGTCGAGCGTATCGCCAAGCTTGGGCTAATCGCCCACGAGGATTTCCGGGTATTTTGGGACAACGCCTACGCGGTGCACGATTTGAACGACAACCCGCAGCAACTAGCCTCAGTGTTTGACTTGTGCGCCAAGCACGGCACTGATAACACCGTGATTCAGTTTGCCTCTACCTCAAAGATCACCCACGCCGGGGCCGGCGTCGCCTTTACCGCTGCCAGCAGCGCCAACCTGACCGGCTTAAAAGCCTTTTTGGGTGCCTGCACTATTGGTCCGGACAAGGTTAATCAATTGCGCCATGCGCGCTTTCTGCCCAACCGCGACGCCCTGATGAGCCACATGAAAAAGCATGCCGAACTGCTGCAACCGCGCTTCGATGCCGTGCTGAGCGCCCTGCAAGAGGCCTTTGGCGACTCTGATTTGGGCAGCTGGGAAGAGCCCGCCGGTGGTTACTTTGTCTCATTTGATACGCGCCCCGGCTGTGCCCGCGAAACCGTGCGCCTGGCGGCCGAGGCCGGGGTAAAGCTGACCCCCGCCGGGGCCACCTTCCCCTACGGCAAAGACCCCGAAGACCGCAATATTCGTATTGCGCCCTCGGTACCGGCCGTGGAGGAAGTAGTCGGTGCAATGGAAGTGTTTGTGGTGTGCGTTAAGCTCGCCTCGGTTAGACAAGCTCTGGCCGCGTAAAAGCGACATCGGCCCATAAAAAGCCCCCGCAGGCACAGCTTGCGGGGGCTTTTTATTCGCACCCAAAAGTCAGACATAAAAAAACCACCCGAAGGTGGTTTTTTTGAGCCAAGCCGAGCGATTAATTCTCGGTGGGTACCAGCACAACACTGGGGGCTTTTGCAGCGCGGGCGGCATCGGCCACGGCAACGTAAACACCGGCATCGGCTTGCTCATCCGCCTGGATGATAACCGCAGCCTTGGGCAGCTCGGCGCGCATTTGCGCAATGTTAGAACGCACAGAGGCTTCATCGATACGACGCAGACCGCTTTCACCGAACATCCAAATCTGGTTATCAGCGCTGATTTGCACCAGAATGTTCGGATCCGCGTTGGGCGGTGGTGGCTCGTCGTTCTCTTCGGGAACATTCACATCAAGACCAATCTCTTTAACAAACGACGCGGTTACAATAAAGAAGATCAGCATGATAAACACGACGTCCAACATGGGCGTCAGATCGATATCGTTACTTTCCTCAGAGTTACGGTTTCTCTTTCTACGACTCACCGTACACACTCCCATTATTATGCTAGTGGATGTTCAGTAAACCTGTGATCAATGGGCCCAAGCCACAGATTGTTGGCCCTCTGCACCCCGGATTCACAGATCCACTCATATTTGAGCCGCCAATACTACCAGCTTGTTATGGCGCTGACTAACCCATTTAGTGACTTTTTTAGGGCAAATATTCGTAAAGTGACCCTTTCTGGCACCGCCTCCTGCTCAATTATCGAACAACCCCGCCTGGCGCGGCTCTGGGGCCTGGTGCCGGGGTGTCACCCGCAACCCAACCCCCAGCAGGCGAACTTTCTGCTGGCCACGCCCCAAAGCCTCGGCCAGCAACGGCTGCAGAGCGCGGGCATCCCATTCGGTGCCGACGCGCTCAACCGTGGTTTGCGCAAAGTCGGCAAACTTTACCTTTACAAAGCCTTTGCTCACACGGTAATTCCCTTCCAGGCGCGCCAATCTTGGCTGCAATCGCTGCCACAACTCGGGCAGCTGATCGTAGCACGACTGCTGGCCCACCAAATCCTGAGCAAAGGTGCGCTCCACACTAACGGATTTACGCTCGCGCTCAACCTTAACCGGGCGATGGTCAATGCCCCGCGAGCAATCGTAAAGGCGCTCACCGAAACGCCCGAAGTGCTCCGCCAGCTCTTCGCGACTAAAACCCTGCAACTGTCCACAGGTACTTACCCCTAAAAACTGGAGCTGCTGATGAGTGACCCGCCCCACTCCAGGTATAACCTTGACCGGCAAGTCATGCATAAACCGGCTGACCTCTGACTCGCGAACCTGAAATAAACCATCGGGCTTGCGCCAGTCGCTGGCGACCTTAGCGAGAAATTTGTTGGGCGCTACACCGGCCGACACAGTAATGCCCAGCTCGGCCTGCACGCGGGCGCGAATGCTCTGGGCAATGTCGCGCGCCCGATTTTCATCTTGCGCTACAGCGCTCACATCCAAAAAAGCTTCATCCACCGACAGGGGTTCAATCAACTCGCTGTAGTCTTTAAAAATGGCCATCATGCTCGCCGACACATCGCGGTATAAATCCATCTGATGCGGCAAGAGAATCAGCCCCGGACATAACCTTAGCGCCTGACCTGTTGCCATGGCCGAGCGCACCCCAAATTTGCGCGCAGGATAATTACAGGTAGAGATAACCCCCCGTGCCTGAGTACTGCCGCCAATCGCAATCGGTCGCTCGCGCAAATCGGGGCGCTCGCGCATTTCAATCGCGGCAAAAAAACAATCGGCATCTAAATGTATGATTCGCGCGCTCACGACACACCCACACCACTGTACATAAAGTCAGTATAAACGCTCGATTTTATAAAAGGCACCCCTGGCTGGTTTCTCATGAGATCGGGGCATTTTTAATTCTCGCGGGCAAAAATTTAACAACCATCACCACTAAACCCAAAAAAGATAAGTGACGAAAAAACTGATGGCATACTCAGCATTTTTACGTTTCAGAAAGATTTTTTAACTTTTTTGCCCAAATTTGTTTAAAAAATCCAGGAAAAAGACGTTTTAATTGCGTAAATCAACACCTTTAAGTAAAAAATGTCGTAAAATAACGGTAGTTCGTCGGCTACAGGCAAAGTCTTACCGCCGAATCTCATTTTGTTTACTTTTTTGTTCACAACAATAAAGGAAGCTCACCATGGCTGCTCGTAAAACTAAAGCTGTAAATACAGTTGATCAATTGGAAAAACAACTGGCTCAGCTGCAAGACCAACTGAGTAAAGCTCGCGCTGCAGAGGAAAAAACTGCGGCAAAAGCTGTTGAAACCCAACAAAAAGCTGTAACCAAAGCCAGCAAAGCTTTGCAGACAGCCAAAAACAAATTGGCCACCGCCAAGAAAAAGAAAACCCCTGCAGCGGCTAAGCAAGTTGCCACTGCCAATGCCGCGGTTAAAAAAGCCCAGGCCGATGCTACCACAGCGCGCCAGCAATTAGCCGCCGCCAAGCAAGAGTTGGCCAGCGTTAAAGCGGCAAACAAAGCGGCTAAGCAACAAGACGCCGCCCTGGCTAAAGCGCAGCGCGAGCTGGCTAAAAAGCAGAAAGCTGCCGATCGCAAAGCCGCCGCCAAAGCTAAAGCCGCTGCCAAAAAAGCCGCTGTACGTCAGAAAGCCGCTGACCGTAAGGCCGCCGCTAAAGCCAAATTAGCCGCTAAAAAAGCTGCTGCTAAAGCTAAAGCCGCTGCCAAAAAAGCCGCTGCCAAGCAAAAAGCGGCCGAGAAGAAGGCTGCTGCCAAAGCTAAGGCCGCGGCTAAAAAAGCCGCCGCCAAAAGCAAAGCGGCTGCTAAGAAAAGCACTGCCCGCAAAGCCAAGGCACCCGCTAAGCGCACCACCGCAGCGAAAAAAGCGCCCGCCAAACGCGCAACCACTGCTAAAAAAGCGCCAGCTAAGCGCGGCCGTAAGCCTAAGGCTCAGTAATAGCCCAGGGTTTAACAACCGGCACAAAAAGGCCAGCGCAATGAATTGCGCTGGCCTTTTTATTAAAGGGCACCTCTATTAATCCAGAGTTGCCTCTGGCTTTCAGGCCTTTCCGAGATCAAGGCGGCTTTGCGACGTCGGGCTGCTTGCCCGCCGAGTGAAGCCAACACAGAGATCGGGAAGCCCTGAAAGCCCCGAAGGGCGCGGCCAAAACGCCCATCCGCTGTGTTGCTCTTCTTGCTAAGGGCTACGGCCATTAGCGGCGAAGAGCGCCGTGCGGTGTGAACGTTTTGGACTCGCGCAGAGACAATTCTGGATTAATAGAGGTGCCCTTTAGAGCACCTCTATTAATCGGAAGGTACCGCTCTTTGTTGCTCTAGTTTGCGCGGATGAATATCGACCGTGGCCGGCTCGGGCGGCGTAAACCGGCAGTATGCCCGGTATGCCAAAGGCTGATGGTGAATATCTTCGGCATCAAAATCCATCACAAAATACATTTGCCGGGCATCTTCCCGCCCCTTGCTATCAGAGGATGCGGCAAGCTGCTTTTCACCATCGGGTTCTTTCTTAGCGCCGTCGCCCCCCTGCGCGTCACTGACAGCGGGTTGACCACTAAAAGTAAAATCGACCGCGTCCATATTGCGCGTTGAGGTACGCAGTAACTGTTGACACTGCTGCCAATACTCCCGCAGCTGCTTTTCCAACTCAAGCGCCTCGCGTTCGGCGGCCAGGGCTTCGCGCTCTTGCGCCAATCGGTCTAACTCAGCCTGTTTAGCGCGCTCTCTTTCTCGAGCCTGTTCCCGCAAACGCTCCTGCTCGGCCTGTAGTTCGGCGAAACTGATGCGCCCAGCGGGACGGGTATCATCCAACACATCAAGACTTAAACCATCCACTAACCAGCGATAGGTTTGTCCCTGGTTATCGCGACAGGTATAGCTGAACACGGGGTGATCAGGTTCGCTGGCATCGACCTTAACACTGCCGCGCACAAGCGCCGCACACCTCTCTGACGACTCCATTAAATTGGCGCCATCGTATAACTGAGGCAAATATTTAAGATAAGTACGCGGTACTTCCAGCTGCTCCAGCTCAACCGCCACACCGGTGAGCGGAAGCGTGCTAAGCAGCCCCAGTGTCAACTTAGCTCTGAGGCGACTGCTGCGCGACAATATGCGAGAAAACATAAGCTTGTAAGGTAAGGAGCGCCTGTTTATCGCGCTCGGTAAATTCGACGCCGTATACCGCGGGCAGGCCCTGGGTTTGCTCTTGGGTACTGCGCTCAACCCGCGAACGCACCACGCAATCAATAGCGAGTGGCCAGGTCTGCCCCTCGATAGATACTTGGGCCTCAAGCTTGAGGCCATCACCTATTTCGGCAATCGGCTCGCTCAACTCTAGGCGCGCGCCGGTTATGCTGATATCGGCAATATGACCACTCGCCTGGGTATCGCTTAATGCGCTGGTGTTGGTCGCATCGGTGGCTTGATTGACGGTGACACGGGTGGCGCCACGAATACCTTTAAAGCTTACCGTGTCAGGATAACTGACACACAGCAAAGCATAGGGCTCGCTGATCACGGATTCGACCGTAGCGGCAAACAGCCCAAAGCCATTTTCTACAATCAACCGCACCGCCAAGCGCTGTCCGGGGCGAAAGCGCACCAATTTACCGCCGCTGCGGGGGACGGTAAACAACAAACTTCGGTTAGCGACAGCCCCCACATAGCGGCAAGAGTAGCGCTCGGGCTGGCCGTTGCTATTACTAAGCTGCAATTGCAATGCAGCGCCGGCGGGCAACCGCAATTCCTCGAATATCATTTATTTTCCCACTCAAAGCACTCGTGCACAGCCATAGGCCGCAAGGCACTGTCTGCATCTATTATATGGCTGAAGTATCGCAAGAGCACTGGTGAGTCCGCAAGTGAATGTGCGCAATTGGCTGCGGTAAAGGCGCTAAGAGGTTTTCTGGCTACTTTGCTGAACTGCAGCGGGCGATTCCAGTGAACCAAAGCGGTCATTCCAGGCCAACAATAAATCGGCCAGAGCGCGCGCTTGCTCGTGCAGCGCCTCAAGTTCGCGCAGCGAATCCTTCTCACCCACATACAATTTAATATGGCGATGGCTGTTGGCCAGCTCGCTGCGCGGGAACTGGGCGCGGTAGACTTCAAGCTTCCAGCGCAAATTGTGCACCGCATTGCGGTAATAAAGTAACTTCGTGTGCAGATTGATGGGGCGAGTCGAGGCCAGATCGCCGAAAATACTAAAGTCTGAGGCAAATACCATGGTCTCGCGATAGCTGCTGTCGGCTACCACCGTTGCCGATCGCGGTCTGTGAGTAAGGCGGGCCAAATCTCCGAACACCTCGCCCGGGGTAATGATATTAACCGGCTCACCGGTTAGGGCCTCGTCGGCATACACCGCCAGACGCCCCTTAAGCAAAAAATACAGCCCCTGGTCGCCATCGCCACGGCGCAGCACCATCTCACCCGGGCGATAAACAATCACTCGCGAATAGCGCAACAAGGTTTCGAACTGCTCCTCGCTAGAGCTTTTAACCGCTTTAAAAAAAGGAATGGCAAATAACAACTGCTCCAGGCTTTGACGCTCGATAGACTCGATTCTTTTTATCTGCATATACTGCGGCTTCGCTAATACCCTGTGGTCAATTCAACTGTTTATAGCCTCTACTACAGCGGTGCGCAAATGCACCGGCAAGCAGGATTTGTCTGATAAATAATCACCAATCACGCTTTTCTGTCGCACTATTTTTCGGTAGAGTTAATGCTACCTTCAAAAAAGTGCCAAAGCGGTCGGGTAATTGCCGCGGCGGCGAAGATTGCCCAATAACTCTAATACTAAGTGAAGCCACTATATGCGAACCCTTAGCTTAATTCGATATTCGTTGGCGTTGTTTTCTACGCTATTGTTGAGCCTGTCACACTTTGCCCACGCCGCGCCCCTCCTTAACGGCATGGCCGTGCACCAAGAACTCGGCAATGACCAATTTATTGGAGCGATATACAGCGAACGCCTGACCGAAAGTGCCGATGTACTACTCGCCGCCGACATTCCCATGCGCATGGAAATGAAGATTACCGCCGACAGAGGCATTGCCGCGCGACGCTTTAGCCGCCTGTGGATTGAGGGTATGGCGATCAACAACCGCTCCGACGCGCTAACCCAGCAGGCCGACAACATGGTGGCTTTTACCAATATGTTCACCTCGCGTCTGCGTGAGGGCGACCATATTATCTTCAGCCTGGCGCCAGGCAATGGCGTTACCGTTAGTGTCGACTCCATTGAGCTGGGGCGCATCGACAACGATCAATTCTTCTCCATGCTGGTCAGCACCTGGGTGGGACGGGTTCCCCTGTCGTCCACCTTTCGCGAACAGCTTTTGGTGGGTGGCGATGTTAGCGACAGCCTGCAAGACCGCTACGCCAGCCTGAACCCCTCAGCAGAGCGTATTGACCAAGTCGCCGCCTGGATTGCACCGCCCGAACCAGAACCGACCCCTGAGCCGGAACCTGAACCCGAGCCAGAAGCGGCTACAGTAGCCGCGGCAACGGCGGCCGCCACCCAGGCTGAAAACGAAGTGGCCGCTGTAGCGACACCAGAACCCCCTAAATTGGAAATACCACAGCAAGAGGCTGAGCCCGAACCAGAGCCAGAACCGCAACCCCGACAAACCGCAGCGGTTAGCGCGCCCGAGCCCACGGTACGCAGCTCATCAAGCGCTGCGCCCGCACCGACTCCCGAGCCGCAAGTGGACGAGTCGGACGAAGATTACGTACCCACTTTTACCGCCGAGTCGCTGCTGGCCAGCCAGCGCTACTTCTCGCAAATGGTACGCAAGGTTCAACTGGAAATTGAATACCCCCGCCGCGCCCTGCAACGAGGCTACGAAGGTTTTGTGCGTATCGCCGTCGCCGTGGATCGCAGTGGCAACTTGCTGAACGCCGAACTGCTGGAAGAGACTGACCACTCTGTTCTCAATAACGAAGCCATGGAGGCTGTCGAAGACGCCGCTCCTTTCGCTAACATTCCCGATGTCATTAGCGGCCGCACCCACGAGTTCACTATTCCGATTACCTTTGCGTTAAGCAACTAAAAGTAATTTAGTCTCAATAAAAAACGCCGGCATTTGCCGGCGTTTTTTATTAATAATGCTGTAATTCAATTCACTATAGTTAGTGCTCGCGCGTCGCGCGGAAGCGCACCTCGGGATAACGCTCTTCGGCAAGCGACAGATTCACCCGAGTGGGTGCCAGGTAAGTCAGATGGCCGCCGCCATCAATGCACAGGTTCTCGGCGCACTTGCGCTTAAACTCTTCAAATTTCTTGGCATCGTCACACTCTACCCAGCGGGCAGTAGCGATGTTGATGGGCTCGTAAACCGCTTCTACCTTGTACTCATCCTTAAGACGGTAAGCCACTACCTCAAACTGCAGCACCCCCACAGCGCCCACCACAATGTCATTATTGTTCAGCGGAAAGAACACCTGGGTGGACCCCTCTTCCGATAATTGCTGCAAGCCTTTTTGCAACGCCTTGGTTTTAAGCGGGTCTTTTAAGCGAATACGGCGGAACAGCTCGGGGGCGAAGTGCGGAATACCGGTAAACTTGAGCGCCTCGCCATCGGTAAAGGTATCGCCAATTTGAATGGTGCCGTGGTTATGCAGGCCGATAATATCGCCCGCTACCGCCTCTTCAACGGATTCCCGATCACCGGCCATAAAGGTTACTGCATCAGAAACTTTAACGTCTTTACCCAGGCGCACATGCCTCATTTTCATGCCCTTGGAATACACCCCCGAGCACACCCGCATAAAGGCAATACGGTCGCGGTGCTTAGGGTCCATATTGGCCTGAATCTTAAACACAAAACCCGAAAAGGCCTCATCGGACGACTCCACAAAGCGATCATTAGTCTCGCGGCCGATGGGCCTCGGCGCCCATTCCACAAACCCATCCAGCATTTCGCGCACGCCAAAATTGCCCAGGGCAGTCCCAAAGAAAACCGGCGTCATGCGACCGGCCAGATACTCTTCTAAATCAAACTCGTGGGTCGCGCCGCGAACCAGCTCAATCTCTTCCAGAATATCGTCCAGCTCGTCCCCCAACAACGCCGCTGCATCGGGGCTATCCAGCCCTTTAATCTGCTCATCTTCGGGAATCACCGCGCCCTGCCCTTGGCGATACACATGAATGGTATCGGTATACAGGTTATAAACACCCTTAAAATGCGAGCCGTTCCCCAAAGGCCAATTGATCGGGGCCGCCGAGATTTTCAGCACCTCTTCAATCTCGTCCATCACCTCAATGGGGTCACGGGTATCGCGGTCCATTTTGTTAATGAAAGACAAAATGGGCGTATCGCGCAGGCGGCACACATCCATCAACTTAATGGTTCGATCTTCCACACCCTTGGCGCCATCAATCACCATCAACACCGAGTCGACCGCCGTCAAGGTGCGGTAGGTATCTTCCGAGAAGTCTTCGTGCCCCGGGGTATCCAGCAGGTTGACGATGCGCTCTTTATAGGGGAATTGCATTACCGACGAGGTCACCGAAATGCCCCGCTCCTGCTCCATGGTCATCCAGTCGGATTTGGCGTGTGGGCCTTTTTTGCCTTTAACCGAGCCCCCCACCTGAATGGCGTTGCCGAATAACAGCAGTTTTTCGGTAATGGTGGTCTTACCCGCATCCGGGTGAGAAATAATGGCGAAAGTACGTCGCTTTTGAATATTCTTTTGCAGAGCGGAAGATTGAGTCATGAAATTGGCACTTAATCACTAAAAGAGGGTGCAAGGGGGCGGTATTGTGGCGGAAAATAGAGCATTGAACAATCCATTGAATGGCCGGGGGCACCGGCTAGCCGGCTCAGACAACCACACAAGACGGAAAGTTCCTCTGCAGCTTTAGTTAAAAGCACTCTTAGCCTATACTAACGCGAAGGAATGTTATTCGGTATCAGCAAGCAGGCGATTGATGGACGCAAGACGGGCCTACACCCCAGACACTTCGGGAGCTCCCTATCACAAGCCCTATCCGCGGCGGGACAGCTGGACTGTACCTGTAGGCTGTACCAGTCACCCTGAACCCAAAACGGCTGGTGACTCTGTTGCCATACTTCTGGGCACCTACAATGGCGAAGCCTACCTATCCGACCAAATTGACTCTATCGCTGCACAAAAACACCAAAATTGGTCACTTTGGGCATCAGATGACGACAGCAGCGATCAAACCCCTCAGATTTTACAGCGATATCAACAGAATCTGGATAACCCCGTCCATTGTTTGCGAGGGCCAGCACAGGGCTTCGCCACTAACTTTCTAAGCCTAGTCAACCACCCCTCCATCGAGGCTGACTACTACAGCTACTGTGATCAGGACGACATCTGGGAAGCCAATAAAGTTGAGCGCGCGGTTAGAGCTTTAAAAGAGATTCCGGCACACAAGCCAGCCATCTATTTTTCGCGCACCATGCTGATTACCGCCGACAATACGGTCATCGGGCCCTCGACTCAGTTTCAGCGCCCGCCCACTTTCGCCAATGCTCTGGTGCAAAATATAGGTGCGGGCAACACCATGGTTTTCAACCGCGCCGCCCGCGAGCTTTTGTGCGAAGCAGGCATTCCCAAAGTCATCTGTCACGACTGGTGGAGTTACATGCTGGTTACTGGGGCTGGTGGCGAAGTGATTTACGATAAGGCCACCCCAGTTCGCTACCGCCAACATGTCTCCAACAACATCGGGGCGAACTTCAGCAGCTTTGACAAAATGCGCCGTTTTAAAAAGATGATGCTGGGCCACTACCGCAAGTGGAATGCGGCGAACACCCAGGCGCTGACAGAAAACAAACATTTGTTAACCCAGCGCAATCGCCAGACCCTTGAGCATTTTTGTCACGCGCGCAATAACCGCATTACCTCACTAATGCATTTGAAAAAATCCGGGGTTTACCGCCAAACCACCGCCAGCAACCTTGCCCTCAACCTGGGCCTGCTTATCGGCCGGGTATAGTTTCACTCCATGCCAGCTACGTACGAGGTCGTTGTCTGTACCTACAATGGCGCCCCCTATTTGCAGCAACAACTCGACAGCATTGCACAACAGTCGCCCCCGCCTGAGCGCATTATCATCAGCGACGACGGCTCTACCGATAGCACCCTAAACCTTGCCCACCAGTGGCAAAGCAAGGCCTCTGTCGCGGTCACAATCCTCCGGGGGCCCGGGCAAGGCATTGTCGCCAATACTTTTTATGCCCTGCAACAAAGTCGTGCCGACTATGTCTTTTTGGCCGATCAAGATGACGTTTGGCTGACCAACAAAGCCGAGTTATTCTGCCGCCAAATGCATAGGCAAAACACCCCGCATCTGATTTTTTCAGACGCTCTGGTTTGGCACCCAGACACCAACCGGCGTACATCCTTTTGGGCCACCGACCGACTGGACCCAGAGCGTGCCCGCCGAGTGGATCGATTGGCCTTCCATAACACGGTACAAGGCGCTTCAGCCTGTATTAATCGAAGCCTTATCGACCGGTTGGTTACCGACGAACCGCGCATCATGATTCACGACTGGTGGATGGCATTGGTCGCCTCGGGTCTGGGAGACGTCAGTATTATTTCCGAACCAACGCTTTTGTACCGCCAACACACAAGCAATCAGCTGGGCAGCCGACATACCCAGGGCAGTACCCGCCGCCCCCGCGCGCTTCGCCGCCACCTTACCCTGCAAATACTAGAGCAGGCTTGGGCGTTTGCCGACCATTACGCTGCCCACCTGAACAACTCCCCACAAGAGTTTCTTATCGCCTACGCCCGCGCCTGCCGGGGCCATTTTTTCCAGCGTCTGGGGTACGTTATTCGCTACCGCCCGCAACACAAAAGCCCCGCGCATACCCTGCGCTTGTGGTTAGCGATTTTACAGTTAGGCTATTTGCGCAAACTAAAACAGCAGGGAAGGATATAACCCAGAATGGAAAGTGGCGTCTTGATTGATTCTCGCCTGCGCGGGAATGACGTGAAGACGGGCTTGCACTGATGGGGAATGACCGCGCTACACACTTTTATATCACTTCCGCAAAAGCAATTGCGCGCCAAACTTTTCTGTCATCGACGCGAAGGAACGTCATTCCCGCCCCCACGTCATTCCGTGCCCCGACACGGAATCCAGTTAAAAAATGCGACTTGTCGCAGCATAGGTGGAACCCAGACAAAAAGCCCGTTTACTGCTCCTGAAAACCATCCATAGTCGCAGTACATTACATCAGGCGCTTTAACGCCACCTCCAGCGCTGGCCCCAAGTCCCCATACTCAGTCCACGCCCGTTCACACCCTGCGCGCGCGGTTTGGGTTAACACGGTAACGTCTTCCAGCCAGTGAGCCAACTGCGCGAATAACGCCTGAACATCACCCAAAGGTACCAGCGAACCACAAGTGTCATTACCAATTAACTCTGGCAGCGCGCCGTGGCTGTACGCCATTACCGCGCGTCCGGCAGCCATGGCCTCCAGTATGGTACGGCCAAACGACTCCTCGAAATGAGACAGGTTCAACACTATATCCAATGGCCTGTATAGCTCAATCACAGAATCGATATAACCACGCCGATGCAGGTTATCCGGGCACCCCTGCTCAGCCATGACACGCTCTAAGTCTGGTGAGTCGGGCCCCACTAAATAAAACTCTAGCGGCAATTCTGATTGTTTCGCTAAGTGCGCCAAGGCAAAGAAATCGGCAACCCCCTTTTTTGCCAAGTTGCTGCTGATTAACCCCACTGCCAACGGGCGACGACTAAAATCGGGAGCGGGCATCGAGCGCAAACGAGGAAAGTCGGCGGTGTTGGGTACCACAACGGCGTCCTCCAACCCTAAGGTTTGGGCCGCGTAAAAAGAGTTTACAATTAGCGTATCCGCTAGCTGTTGCACATGCTGAACAATGTCAATGGCACTCGCGTGCATAGCGCCTCGCAGGGCACTATCGGCCTCCGGTAGTTCGCGAATATGCACGGCCGTCGGTAAGTTTAACGCCCGCGCTGCCCGCAATGGCTCATCCAAAGTCAGCGTATTGACATACACACCAGCCACTCGGTGCTCCGACATTATGGTTGTAAAACTCTCGACGATTTCTTTATTTGGCGGACAGTCAGCGCGCCACCACGGATAGGGAGTCACTAGCAAGCAATCGCACCAAAGCTGGAGCTGCTCAAGATACGTACGGCTATGGATTTCCGGCAAGAGCAACAGAATATTCACCGGCTGCCCCGATAGTACCCGCAACACATCAAGCAAACTGCGCTCGGCGCCGTATAACTGTGCGGCGCCTTGATGTCCACACACCATTAGCACAGGCCAAGTCTCAGGGCTTTTGCGCTTGCCATTAAAGATTACCGGGCGGCCAAACTCTGAGGCCGAGAGCTCGGTTTCCAAGTGTTTGGCAGCATCCGCCACCGATAAATCATATTTAAGCGCGCTGGCCGATGCACTAAAAGTGGCGCAGGGGTCGCGCCGCTCAATACAGCCAAAACGCCTATAATGACTAGCCGGATCCATTCCAGCGGCGGCCACATCGGGGTAGCGACGCCGATACCAGACCGCATCAAAACATTTGGGCAGCGGTCGCCAGTACCCCCTTAATGTTTGCCACAGCTTGTGCAACACGTTATCACTCGGCACGAGCCGCCCCCGCATACTCCACTCCACCGCACTGGAAATAATTGCGAATGCTTTCGGCCGCTTGACAGTCTCGACCGTCGGCAGTAATGACCTGAACTAATGCGGGCAAATGCACACTCTCGGTCAGAGGATACTCCCACAGGGATTCATCCATCAGGACCAATATCTGGGCATTCAACGTTAAACGACTATGAGCCCAGTGAATACCGTGCTGCTGACACAGACGAAACACCCCATCGGCAATGGGGGCCGATGACCACTGATGAAAATCGGGCCAGTGAAAAAAACACAAAGTCTTCCCGCGGTAGCTTTGCGTTAGCGCTTCTAGTTGCATTGCAAACGGCGCGTCAAACTGAGAAAAATCCGCCGCCACAACCACATCGGGGCTATGATAATCGCGCAGTAACCCCAAGGGACAGGGAAAGGGGCGCGGCTGATTTAACACAGGTTTAAATTGACTGTGGCGATGCCACCAGCGCGCCGCCTCGCGATAAAGGCGACGAGCCCCAAACAAAACCGTCTGGGCATGTGTGGCTTTGGCCTGAGTCAGCGAATCAGCGCTGGTTAAAGCCAGCGCCAAAGGCACCGCCAAGTGCACGTGAATAATGGCGCGGTGACCATAGTGATGTTCCAGTCGCCATAAAAACTCAGTATCCGCTGCCGCATTTACCTCATCCCACATGCCCGTGGTTGCCAACGCTTTGCGCTTAATGAGCAGCGATGACAAATTGGCTTCGGTCATGGCCTCGCCAAGCCCCCAGGGACCTATGGGACAAACTGACTCATCCACTCGCACCCAACTGCTAATACTGGCGACCCGACCCGGTTCGGTTAACACTGGCTCCAGCTGCCGCTCCAGCTTTTGCGGGTGCGAAATATCGTCACCATCATGCACCGTGACCCACTCGCCGTGCGCTTGTTCCATAGCACGGTTGCGCGCCGCATAGGCACCACTATTAGCCTGTGTAAGAAAGCGCACCCGGCTGTCTTGCTGAACTATCTCGCGCGCTTTAGCTGCAGAGGCATCAGTACTACCGTCATCGACAATAATCAGTTCCAGGTTTTGCCAAGTTTGCTCTAACACGCTGCGCGCGGCGGCTGGCAAGGTGGCCGCATTGTTATACACAGGCATAATAACGCTTACCAACGGACCGTTCGTCACCCCCTGGCAAGGGCCGGCAGCCAGGTTGGTCAAGCGCAGGGGTTCGCTCGCATCAGCCAGAGACCAGCCGCTTAAACCGTGGGAAGCCATCAATTGGTTTAAGTGCTCCAGGCGCTGACTATTACGTGCCGCACTAACGCCCAACAAGGCGCGACTACGCTTCACCTGAGCACGCAGATTTTTTTCTTCAACCAGACTTTGCAGCTCATCCCAGCGCCTTAAGCGTATAAAACACTTGGCCAGGCTCACCGCATGAGCCTCGCCAATAATCGTAAACGGCTCTAGCAACTGCAGCGCGGCGGCGTAGTCCCCTCGCGCGTAAAGCCAGCCGGCACGAGCATAACAGGCGCGAAAGTCTTTGGGGGCTTGCGCCAGCTCAGCCAGCGCCAAATGGGCGAAGCCGCCCCACAACTGTTGCACCCGATGCTGGGTAGGGCTAATTGCTAAGGGTTTCGTGGGCACTGCCCCATGACGGGGTAAACGCCCCTCAGCGGCGCCATGCGCCACAAAATGCAACAGCGGGTTGGTGCCACTGGCAGCTACGTCGGCGTAAGTTGCCAGGTACCAATCGGAATCGAAATCTGCGCAAGGGTCCAACCCCTGAAAGCCGCCCTCTCGCAAGTAGTGATGAGCAAGAGCACGTGGGCTTAAACGACGGCGCTCAGCCATCAACTGACTGGCGTAGTATTCGCAATCAAACCAACCGCTATGCAGCAACCGGCGTGGCTCTACCCCCAGGGCTTTGCGATACAGACGTTTAAAGGAGTAACCGAATGACACCCGCACTATCCTTTATTGTGATTGATGCGATGTTTAATTCCCGGCTGGCACCGTCATCGGCCGTGACGAAAGGCTCTGGCCAGTGTCCGCCACTACGCACTCAACAGTGTCGCCCGCCTTGGCCTCAATGGGTATTTTAAATTCTACATAGCCATCGCGCGGCACTTTTAGGCGACACATATGGGGGCGTAAAATCCGTGCGGTATCCTCGGCTACCACCCGGCCATTCAGCTTAACCTGAATCGGCACCGGCTGGCGATTATCTCCCGCCCACCAGGCCCAGCCCACCACACGGTTAGCACGCAAGGCCACAATGCGCCCGTGCGCATAAGGCCGCCCGGCGGCGAGCAACGCCCGGCGCTGTTCAAACAAGGTCTTTACCTGTTGATACAAGGCAATATCTTTACGATTCAGCTGCTCCAGCTCGGCCAACTCTTCGGGGATAATATGGTAGGGCTTAGCAATATTGCTACGCCCGACATTATCGCGTAACGGTTTGAGCTTTAAATCGTAGCGGTCGTTAATAATATCCAGTGATTGTTCATAGGCTTCAGTTAAACCAATCACCCCCACGGCCTCTATCGGCACATTTTCAAACAACCGACTCTGTAAATTAATACGGCCCTTGGCGGTGTAAAACTCCCGAAAGTCACCCTCAAAAGCTTTATGGCGCACATAGTGCGAATAGGCCGAGGCAATACGCTGAATGGGGTCGCGGAAAAACGAGACGGTGTGCGTCACCCCCAGCCCCGCCACATAACGCAGCGCAGGGACGTGGCCACCTAGCATACGGGCACCATCGCGCTCCATAGCTTGGTACAGCGAATAATAATCCCGCTCGTGATGGGTATATTGCACCACTTTCTTAGAGGTTTCTATTTTGTGTTTGCCGTAATCGGACCACACCCGCTTAGCCCCAAAGCGCTTTTCGGCGGCGCGGCGGAAGCTAGTGCCCGCGGTTTTGGGAATATGAACAAAAAATAGAGGTTGCATTAAAGTCCTAAATGAGTGGTATCGGCGCTCTGCCCAGCAGCGCGGATTTTGCGTCCTTCATCTTCACCGTGCAGCAAATAGTGCAGCAGCGGATTGACTCCACTGTCGCGCACATCGGCGTACTGACACAGGTACCAATAACTATCAAAATGGGGGCCAGGGTTTAAGCGCTCAAACCCGCCCACTTTTAAATAGTGCATAGCCGGATTTACTTTGGCCAGTGAATCGTCTTGCAGCTGGGGATAGCTCTGTAAATACCAATCGCCGTCAAACAAGCTGGAGCGCTTAATAAGATTAATCGCCCGCTGGGGGATACGTTTTTTACTGCGCCGCCACAGTTTCGCCAGCGCGCTTCGCTCACTCACGCCGTCCCACTCACGACTTTGCACAAACCAACGCAACGGACGAATGGTTACCCGCAGCTTGCGCAACTCGGCCCGCTGCTCATCCACCAGCCGCTGCATATGCTCCAATTCGCGCTCGCGTTTTGACAGTTGCACCTGACTTTTTTCCAGCTGCTCCAGCGCTTCGTTTAGTTCAAACGCCTGGCCGGCCTGCTCGCGGGCCTTGGGGTCATGGTTGAATTTGTTGTCTACAATCATTGCTCTTTACGTTGTGGCGACAAGGTCGCACTTTTGTCTGCGATTCCATCAATGCCGTGGCTAAGCCACACTTTCTGCCTGGGTTCCACCTATGCTGCGACAAGTCGCGTTTTTTAACTGGATTCCGTGTCGGGGCACGGAATGACGTGAGGTCGGGAATGACGTACCTTCGCGGGAACCACGGCATATTAAGGCACATCTATATATATTTACATTCCCCCAGCTCCCCCAAAAAAGAACATCATTCACACTTCGGCACTTCATTCCCGCCCTCGGACGTCATTCCCACGGAGGCACGTCATTCCCACGGAGGCACGTCATTCCCACGGAGGCACGTCATTCCCACGGAGGTGGGAATCCAGCTAGAGAGTGTAGCTATGCCACCACGCAGATGGAATCCAGCAAAAAAGCGCGGCTTTACCGCAACGTTTTTATACCTCTTTCGGGTTAACCGGCACATCCAACAACTTGGGCCAGTTTTTACTGATACTGTGCAGCATTAACTGCTTGGTCTGGCGCTGTTTAAAATCGGGCATTAGCATTAACTGTAAAATTCGATCACAGTTGTACACCGATAGCGACTCAAACGCCGGGCTAGATTCGGCCACCACTTGCGAATGCCAGACGCCCATGCGGTGCTCCCAATAAAAAATATCCCGGTAATCGTAATTTGGGTGAATATCTGGCAGCTGTGAACTAACCGCGTAATCATCAAAAGCACTCTGGTAGGCCTGCTCTACCTTGGGGCCAAACTGTTTGCTGTTGCGCATTTTATCGCTTAAATAACAGCCCAGTGCGGTTTCGGCATTGGCTGGACGCGGGTCGGGGCCGGGCATACGGTAACTGTAAAAGGCGCGGCCAATTTCCGACAGGTTCGAGCGCACATGGAACACGTCCTGCTCGCCCCAGCGTAAAAAATAATGGTACGAAGCCACTGGTATATGCGAGTAGTGCGAATTCAGTTTACACAGCTTTTTATAGGCTTCGGGGCTGGCTTGCTCGCGAAGCATTAACAAGCTGTGCTCCAACTTGTGTTCGCGGGCGATGCGCTCGGCAATCACCTTGTCTACTTTGTCGGTGTCGACGCTGTCAGAGCGGTAATAGGTGAAATACTCAATCCCTTTTAAACCCCGTGCCGCTGCCAGGGCGGTGCGCGAATCACTGCCAGCGGTTAAGCTAAGCACCAACTTTTTGCGCAGAGCAAAAGCCTGCATAGAGTTTTGCAGCAACTGCGAAAACTCCTCCAACACTGCTTCGTAGGGAATATCAGGCGGCGCCTGTAAAAAGCGCACCCGCTCTAGCCCGCGGCTGAGGTGCAGGGTTAAACCAGGGTTAAGGGAGTAAACATCCCGGTACGGGGTTAGCCGGCCGGGCGAGCCAAACTTGGCGTACAGAGGCAAGGTCGCTATGGTATCACTGCCTGCAGCGCTTGCGGCCACCAGGGCCGAATGGCTGCCCGCCACCTGTAATCCGCTATGGTAAAACACCGGCGCCATGGCAGTGGCATCGCAATAAATGCTCACAGCACCCTCACGTTCGGCCAGCACCGTAAAACTGCCGTTGCAATGGGCCAGCTGAGCCATGAATGCCGTGGCGGAATCCCCCCAGGCTTCAGCCAGGTTTTCTGCCACCTGACGATTACTAAGCTTGGGATCACGGACATCAAACACCCAACCCAGTACCCACACATTAGCGCACTGCTCGGCGTTAATTGCAGGTGACAACCACAGCCGGTTAATGCCCAGGGTTTGTTGTTGCCAGTTATCCGGCAAACATGGGGGCGCCGATTCGCGGCTTAACAACCAGCCCCGATGAAAGGCGTAAGCTTGATACTCGCCCAGCGCTTGGGGATTGAGAGTAACGGTCGGTTTAGGCGCTGACGCCATAGGGTACATCCTTCATTAACGTCTCTAAGCGGCCCGGCAGTACCGAGTAATCCGCGTATTGCTTTACAAACGCCAGGGCTTTATCGCTGGCAGCGGTGTAAGCTTGCCGATTGTGCCACAACCACTCCACTTGCGCCCAAACCTGGTCGGCCGGAGCGTAGATGGCGGCATCGCCAAATGTGGCTTTAAAAACAGGCGGCAAAATGGGCACCACACCCAAGCCCATAGCTTCTAATACAGCGCGGCCAAACTCTTCTATGTATTCTTCGTGGGGGTAGTGAATAAAAAAATCCAGCTGAGCAATGAAATCACGTACGTCATCTGTGAACGGCATCACCCGCCAATTGTCGGGCAGCCCACCCAATACACCCACGGCGTGGTCGGCGCCGCCCAGCAAACGCACCTGACAGGGCTTGCCCACCCCATAGGCCGCGGCCAGCGCCTCGGCCGTTTGCGGCCATTTGGTGTAGTGGTCGCGCGAATGGCGCCCCAGCACCGGCTGTTCGCGCTCGGCACCACGCCAATGCACCCGCTGATTGCACCAGTCGCTTACATCTAACAGAGGGTTCCAAATATTATCGCTGGGTAAAGGGTAGCGAACGTCCTCCCAAATTAATTTATGCACATAACCGGAAATGGGCAGCCACTGGGGGATAACGCCAAACAAGGTTTCCACATTGGCGATAATCGTACGCGGGTCGTATTGCGGGTCTTCGCCCGTGGTTAAACGGGCCGCCATCTGGTTCACGAGTATCGCAAAGCGCGAGCTTTGAATGCTGGGCACAGCATCCAGTGGGTGCTGTAATACCACCGGGTAAGTGGCCAACACTAACTCGGCGGTGACATTATCCCCCACGGTAAGCAAATCGAACCGGCCGGCGCGAGCCTGGTCGCGCAATTCGGGGCGCAGGCGGGCCTTTACGTCTAAGTCAAAGCGGCGATAGTGAAACAGCGCCACTTTTTTGCCCGCGCGTATAGCGGCATTCACATAATGCATGCTGGACACATAGGCGCCGCCGCCCAGATTAAAATCGCAAATAAATACGATGTCGTAATGCGCTGGCGCCTCGGGACGATTTACGCGCATGACTTGGGGAATCGGGAACGGCTGTCGGTTCTCGCCCAGGGGCACTTTTAAATCATTCGGCTCAGCGCTGGCGTGCCAGGCACTGGCGGATTCACGGTATTCGCGCCGGGGGCCATAAAACAGGGTTTTCGCGTGGGTGGCACTGGTGCGGGTCAGCGAGGTTTCTTGGTCTAGGGCAAAAGCTACAGGTACGCCCTTACCAATACGCGCTACCGCCTCTTTACCGTAATAGGCGCGCAAACGCATCACGTATTCGCTGTCGGCACTGGTGCGCGCCAAGTGCCAGCCGCCAATATCGTCAATAGCACGGCGGCGAAACAGCAGCGAGGACGTATTCTCGGAGACCAAGGACCCGTGCGCACGGAAAGTGCCGGTAAAGGTCATATCCTCGCGCACCCGGGCCCAATCGCTAATGGTGGCGATTAGCTCAGGGCGCTCTTGCATCGCCCGCAGCTGGCGCTCGGTTTTTTGCGGGTGGGACCAGTCATCGGCGTCGTGCACGGTAATAAAGTCGCCCACGGCCTGGGCCAGGCCCGCATTGCGCGCGGCATAGGCTCCCTGGTTACTGGGCTGCTCCAGCAGGCGCACCCGCCAATCCGCGCGCGCTAGATCGCGCACAATGGCAACGGTTTCATCGTCACTGCAATCGTCCACCACCAGTATTTCCAGGTTGCTCCAGGTTTGCGCTTGCAAGCTGTTAATAGCCAGCGCAATGGTGGAGGCCGCATTGTAGGCGGGCATAATAACGCTGACCTTGGTCCCGCCTTCAACCTTGCGCGCACCGGGGGCGGCCAGGTTGCTTAACGCCAGTGCGGCTTCAGGGTTTTGTTTTTGCAGGGGCGTCAACTCAGCGCGGGTTAGCACCTCGTTAATCGCAAAAAGCGCATCGGCCTCGGCATCGCCCAGTGCCAACAAGGCGTTACTGAAGGCCATAGCCAATGACGCGTTAAACTTTTTATGACTGCGGTAGCGCCGTAAAAACGCCACCGCTTCGTCGGGCCGCGCCAAACGGCTCAAACAATCGGCATATAACAGCGCCTGACTAAAGGGGACATCGGGCACTGCCTGGGCTTTAACAGCGGGCTCTAACACAGCCAAAGCGGCGGTGTAATTGCGCACAAAGTGGTAGTGGCGGGCGAGGTTAAACACCCCCAAACGCTTCAGCCCCCGGGTACGATCAAACTGATCGGCCGGTAGGTCTAAAAAGGGGAGAATATAACGAGTAAATCCTGCCCAGGATTTATCGTCGGTACGCGTACTCTGTTGTTTCGCCGGTTTTGCCACTCAATATCCGTTTTAACGCACGTCACCGAAGACGCCAATATTTCTATTCCCTACGCACTGCAGTTACAACAGCAACGCGGACTGACAGCTATCACGCCCCACTTGGTATGGCACGTGAATTGTCGTACAGAATACCATATTTGCACGCGCTGTTTAGGGTTGGTGGTTGGGATTGTGGAGGGTGCACTAAAAGTGCAACTCTTGCGCTAGATTCCATCAATGTAGTGGCATAGCCACACACTCTTTAGCTGGATTCCCACCTCCGTGGGAATGACGGGACTTCAGAGCAGAACTAGTCGCGTTGATCAGCATGGGAATGACGGAGCTTCGGAGCAAACTTGGCCGCGTTGATCAGGCGGATTCCCGCCCCTCTTACCTCCCACCGTCATTCCCACGAATGCGGGAATCCAGCTAAAGAGGGCGGCTTTCCGCAAGACGTCATTCCCGGCCACGACCGGGAAACCAGACAAAGAGCGCGGCTTGCCGCCACATCGATGGAACCCAGCAAAAAAGAGCAGCTTGCTGCATCAACCTAAACTGGATTCAGCACTGCTCGGCTGAGATGACTCCACTGAACTACTACTTTGCACCGGCTCGGATGAACTGCTAACACTGCTGCTCGCCTCGCTGGAGGCCTCACTGCTGGCCTCGGCCGACGAACTACTGGAAGATTCTACCGACGATGAACTTGCCTGCTCGCTGCTGGCAGCGCTCGATTGCGATGACGCCTGGCTACTGACGGCGCTGGACTCGGACGAAGCCGCTTCGCTAGAGCTGGATTCTACCGAGCTTGCCTGGCTAGACGACATGTCACTGGAACTAGATTCCGCTTGGCTGGAACTAGACTCTGCCTCACTACTATCACTGGAAGACGCCTCACTGGAACTACTGGCAGGCACTGACGAAGCGCTAGAGGAATTCTCACTACTTGCCGCGCTGCTCTCGCTAGAACTACTCACCACCGAGCTGGATTCGGACGAAGACGATTCGCTGGCACTGCTATCCGACGAGCTACTAACACTGGCGGAGGACTCACTAGAGCTAACCGACGATTCACTAGAGCTACTACTGGAAACGCTGGAATCGGACGATGACACCTCACTTGAGCTGCTAGAGACCGAGCTGCTCTGGCTGGATGAAGAATCGCTGGAATCGGAGCTGGAACTTACCACCGAACTGCTTGAACTGGAAACAGATGAACTGCTGGATGACGATTCAGACGAGCTGGATTGCACACTGCTAGAACTGGACGACAAGGGTACCGCGTCAGGAATAGCGGTGATATTACCCATGCTGATCAATTCAATCAGAGTGGGGTAATCGGTCACATTCACGCCTTGCTCTATAGACCACTGCAGCTGGTCCAGCACCTTGTCCCACGCATCGCCAATGGTAAAAGCCTGATCGAACGGCGAAAACTGCCCGGCGGGTAAATCATACCCGGCGCTTTGCAGCTGGGTGTAAATTTCATCGGTAGAGGTTTGCAGGTAAACGTTCACGTTTTGCCAGTCGTTTGAGGCAAACCAATCGCTGGGCAGCTGGTTACCCGCATTGGCGATAATCATATCGGTAAAGGGGGTGATATTGACGCGACCACCCACCTCGGTATAGCTGTGCAGGGTGACATTGGGGTTGCCGCCCGACACCTTCAGTGCGCAGGGCAAACCGCCGGTGGCAACAAAACCGCTAAACGCGCCCTGGGCATCAGTCGTCACCTGAGTGGTAAATTCGCCACCATCGGCACACTTGGCTAACACTACCGCATTGCGAACCGCCGCGCCCACCGCCGCCAAACCATTAACCTGGGTAAGCGCCACACTGCTGACCGCGGATGACGAAAGACTAGATGCCACGCTAGAGCTGGACACCACCGGCACCGAGCTAGAGCTTTCCGTCACCGCGCTGGACGAGACCTCGTCCTCCTCAATCGGCCCGCCCTCGCAAGCCGCCAATAATCCACCGGCTAAAAACAGCCCCACTAAGCGCCCCAGTTGCCACATACCGCTTCCCTCAAAACCGTTCAAATAGGCGCTATTTTCTAGGATTTAGCCGGGTAATACCAGTGTAATAGGCCAGGAATGCGACGGTGATTTTCCCGATTCAACCGATGTAGCTCCGAGTCGCTCTCTCTAGCTGGGTTCCACCTATGCTGCGACAAGTCGTGTTTTTTAACTGGATTCCGTGTCGGGGCACGGAATGACGTGAGGTCGGGAATGACGCTCCCTCGCGGAAATGCCGTTGATTAGCGGAATGGCTCTCTTTGGCTTGAATAACGTTCCTGCGCGAGAATGACAAAAAAATAAGCATTCCTGTATGGCAAAACATACCAGTCTACCCGTCATTCCCGCCCTCCACACTTACGTCGTCATTCCCGCGAATGCGGGAATCCAGACAAAAAGCGCAGTTTACTGCAAGACGTCATTCCCACGCAGGAACGTCATTCCCGCGGAGGCGGGAATCCAGCTAAAAAGTGCGGCTTAGCCACGATATCGCTGGAATCCAGATAAAGAGTATATAGCTATGCCACTACATAGCTGAAAACCAGACAAAGAGTGCGGCTCGCCGCAACGACGACTAACCATTAGAAAACTACCAATCACTCCCCAAACCCCAACGGCAGACCCTTTTTATCAAATATTTGCTCTATCTGGCCATGCCACTTACGTTTGGAAGCAGTTAATTTCATATCCAAATTCAAGCAATCTTGAATAACCGGTGCAACAGAATCCGTCGTCAGCTGCCGCTCGAAAATCAAGCGGCCTTTTGCACCCTGCTCTGCGTAGTGTCCAGCCATAAACTTTTTAAGCTCAACCAAAAGCGTTTGCCTGGTTACTGGAATAACCGCGCCGTTATCCACCCACTCTTGCATTCCTGGGGTTGGCTGGGCAAAAACCGTTACTCCCATAGCCAGGGCATCGGTTAACTTTGCCGGCGTCTGATACTGAGCAATTGCGGAGTCTGCATCTTGTAACAAAATAGTGATATCGCCCGCTGCTACCACACTGGCTACGGAATCATAGGCTTGGTTTCCGGCAAACACGCAATTAAGCGAAGGCAATTGCTTTAGCTCTTTATACAAAGACTGCTCAACTTCCCCGCCCACAATTAAATAATAAACGTTTTCCTGCTTTAATGCCGACAAAGCTTTTGCCGCCTCAAAAATACCTTTATGACGTCGCGGGGTTCCCACAAAAATGGCCACTAAAGCATTTTCCGGAATTCCAAAACGCTGCCTGGCCTCCTCTTTTAGCTTGGCTGATGGCTGGTAGCGACTGGCAGGTCTAACATGGGGAACGATTGCGCCGCCATACTTGGTCTGTAGAGCACCATTCGCCACCGTAATACCATCAAAATCATCCACCATAGCTGCCGCTAATTGAGTCCAAACGCGCTTGTGCAAGTTTTTTAAGGGTGGCAGCTGACCATGCTCGGCAATATAATCTGTAGGCTTAATGGGAGCATCCGCTTTAACAATAGCCAGCTCTTCGTCATCCACATCCACAATAACTTTTGCCCCCCACATCAGTTGGTATAACCAACCGATGATAATATTGTGGATGCGAGGCTTAGATAAGTGTAAAAGATCAACGGGGTGCCGCGCCACGAACGACAAAGCCTGAAGCACAAACTCAGCTTCATTGATCACTGTAAAACTATGACAGCTTATGCGGCTATCGTTTACCGGAGGCCAAACCTCGCTACCAAAGGAAGGTAAAATGCAGCCAAGAATCTCAACCTCGGCATTATTCGGATAACTTTCGGCTAATGTTAAAGCTCTTCCTGCCGGATTATGCGAGAGCTCCCAACTGCAAACACCAACCGTAAAAGTGCGCGACGAACGTTTTTCTAACCATGTTTCGCGCAGCCGTTCGAAGATAAGAGAAAACCCAGCTAACTGTCCCTGGGAAAGCTTTACGGCGTTGATATAACACGCGGCTGCCGTCCGAGCATCCTCCCCCAATGCTTCGTTGCCCCGCTGTAAATACTTAGGGAGATTACCACTATGCTTAGGCTTCAACGAGTCCAGCATGGGACGATAAACTCTTAGCGACTGTTCTCGCTCGGGGTTATCGGGCTGCCAGTCCAGCACGCTAAATCCATCTTCTAGGTAATATTGCTGATCATCCGCTTTTACCTTACCGCCCCACTTATGTACAAATACTCGGCGGTTCTGCTCTATATATCGGCCACGCCCTTTGCTTTTAGACTCATAATGAATAACCCGACTATCCGGAACATAAGCCGCCTTTAATCCCGTTTTATTCCCAAGACGTAAACAAAGGTCTATATCTTCCTGCCCATTAATATAAAGCGGATCAAACCCCTCTAACTCTGCAAAATCAGTAGCTTTAACGCAAACACAGGCTGCCGTTACTGCCTGAAATTGACGCGGTTTATAGGCGTGACACTCTTCAGGTTTTAATCCAGCGTAAATGGGATACCCTAGCGAGCTTCCAGTGGAAAATACAACCCCCATACATTGGACTGTACCATCTGGGTACAGCAAAAGTGGCTGCGAAGCGAAAGCCTCACCAGCTTCTACCGGGCCCAGCAATGCAGAAAGCCAACCGGGGGTTACTTTCGTGTCATTGTTAAGAAAAACAGCATACTCACCGCTGCTTTCACAAAAGCCAATATTGCAACCCAAAGCAAAGTTTAGGTTTTTCTTGTTTTTTACAATTTTTAAAAGCGGGTACTCGCGAGCCAAAGACTTTAAAGTGCTCTGGGTTTTGTCGTCGCTACCATTGTCTACAACGGTAACTGTAAAAGAACGATCACTAAGCTCTTGGTAAAGGGACCTTATACAAGCAGCTGTAAGATCAGGTTGGTTAAAGACCGGAACAATCACAGAAACTGAACCAGGTTCCCGGCTCTTTGTAACAGCACGCTCCCAGGTTAAGTGTTTTCGGTTGTGGGTTTTTAGCGACCACGCCTCAGACGCGGCTACCCGCTTATCAAACTGACCAACAAGTAAGTAGTGTCGATACAAATCAACCTTACCCTTCACCACACCTTGAAACGGGTAGTTTTTCTCCTCTAATAATTGACTCTCCATAAGCAATCGAGAGTTTTCTTTATAGTTAGACAACTCACGAGATAACTGTCGGCTCAAGGCTTGATTTACCCCTTGAGTAACTGACACCGTTTCTATTGCGTAAACACCTGCATTATGTATTAAGCCGATAGAAGGCAGGGAGCGCCGACAAAACAGCGCAAGAATACCCTCAACAGCATGAACCAGCTGCCCATCTGAATGGTAACTAGCATTAAATAACGCACGATTATTTGTCGCCCAGCGAGCCAAGGGGAGCAACCGTTCTATACGCGCTGCGAACATAGTCCCGATAAAAAAGCCCCAATCATTGGGCAATGGTTTCAGATGCGGAAATTCCGTCAACAAAAAATCAAATGCGGTTTCATTCTCTAGCATCAGGCGCCTGCCAGAGCAAAAATAGGGTCCAACACCGACCATATCAAGGCTTCGGTTCAGGTTAAGCTGAGCATAAGCATAATCAGACCACCTCAAGTCAGTTACAGTATCACTTAGTGCCCTACCCCAAATAGCACTTGCTTTACCTGAACCTCGCTTGGTATGCAATTTAATAACTGTGGTAAAGCCTCTTTCCGCCAATTCCGGTAGAACTTGCAGAAAGGGCACTATATCCATGCCAATGTTCGGGCAATCCCGCACGTGGGCAACTAGGCCATGTCGAGCTAATAGGGTCTGTACATCTGTACGTTTTTCCGCGGAGACCGTCACCCAAAGCTCAAATCGGTCGTCGGAAGCCAACCAACGTAGCTGTCCCAGTAAACGTTCGGCAATATCCAGGTAAAAAATGTGCAACACAATGGCCAGGCGGCCGCCTGAGTCATGCATAGCGATTCCAGATTTGAGTCACCCGTAGGGCTAAGTCTTCTCGCATGGCCTGGTGTTCCGTACCCGCCAAAGCCCGACTGACCGCTTGCCAGGCGGACAGTTCGTTTACCTGATGACGGGCCCACACCTTGAACGCCGCCCGGCCCTCTTCCTGCCCACTTTTAAGTAGATAGGCAATCCGGTGCCGCTCCAGAATGTCCGATAAAGCCGAAGCAGAACCCAATAATGTAATAGCCTCATCGGTACGTCCAAGTAAATCCAGTATTGTGGCCCGGTAATGTATTAAAATAGGCACCTCACCCAGCCGTTCAATCGTTTTGGCGAGTGATGCTTCAGCTACCTCGGCCTGGCCTGCCACCAGTAAAATACAGGCTAAGCGAACATAGCCAGGACTATCATCGGGTCGCATGGCTATCGCTTCTCGGGTAAAGTGCTCTGCTTCAGTCAACTGAAGTAGCCGATAGGCTTTTTGCGCACGAGTGGACAGCGTTTTATGTGAGCGTTCATCCGTTTCCTCAGCATTCAGCGAAGCACTTCGCGGCTTCGCCGCTGGCGCTGAAGGCACTCCCTCAAATGGCGAGGCAGACAATAAACTGTGGGCTAACCAGCGGTCCTGCAATTTATAGTTGTCCGGCACCCAGCGGGGCGATTCCTGCTCCGCTCGGTGATCCGCAAAGGCTAACAAACGTTCCCACAGGACACTCATCCGGTCCTGGTCAGCCTGGCTCAAGTGCGTGCGAACGGATTCTGCCACCTCATCGTGTACCAACGAGGGGTTAATGGGGCTAGGCATGTCCGTAGCCAATGGAATACCAAATTGCTCATTAACCAGCCCAGGTAAGGCCAAGCCTTGCATCAGCGACTGTTGTGTGACCACTAGGCGCTGCGCCGAAGGGCACGCTTCCAAAAAATCCAACACTTTTTGGTTATAGGCCATCCAGATCCGGGCCGCATGACCGGGCTCCTGCCAAAAACGACCATCAAGAGTAGTATTGCCGACGCCCAAAGCCATATCCCGCGTGGAGCGCTTCAGCAGTGATTGAATGCTCGCGCTCCAGTGGCGCAACACCACTAGGTACCGCCCTCGTTCACCCATCACCTGTTGCCACTGAGGCAACAATAAGCACTGGCGCGGGTCTTTCATCCCCCAGAACTCGCCATGTAATTGATCCCGTAGCACCTTGTAGCGCTTTATTACGTCCAACCCAATGTTCGCGGCTATATCCACCTCGCCGGAAAACTGCCAGTCAGTTCCCAGCGTCTTTAGTAGGTCATCGTGCAAGGCGACTAAGGGCATATCCTCGTAATGCCCCTCTGGATTCGACGGCGAAGGGGGCATCAGATACCCCCCCATGCACAAGCCAGATTTGTGTAGCCATTGGGCTACGACTGAGGTTAAGCTACGGTGAAATCCGATAACCGCTAACATTTTAATCCTTAGTAATTTACAACCGCTGCGGCCACGCCAACAATCGGACTTCAAGCACGCCGCCAGCGGACAACGCAGGCTCCGGCATATCTAATACAAACTGAGGGTCATTGCCTCGACTGAGTACACATGTGCGACCGGCGACATGATCCACCACCAGTGTCGCTCCTTTTTCGCCCGACAGCGCCGCACGCTTATGATCCCAGCGCCAAAGAATGTCACCGTTAGCTTGCAAAACCGCCATGTTTTCAATTTCAAAGCAACCTGGGCGATTCGCTACATCGAAGCGCAATTTGGTGATCGCCTGTTCCGGGGCACCGATAGGTAAGCGCAGTACCTGGGGGCTGCCATGCAATGCCAGCGGAGCGGTACTAGCTTTAGTCTCCGAGAAACCTTCCGACTCCGTCGCCCAGTATAGTTTGGCCTCGTCCGTAAGCGAACGAGGCTTCTCCCGCACAATAAAGTGTTCGGGAGAAGGGAAAGCGGTACGGGTCACATGCCGCCAATGAGCCGCCAGCGCTTTGTGGTCCGCCTCACCCAGTACATACCCAAGCCGACTAACAAGCGTGGCTGCCAGCGCCACCGGGTCTAACCAGCTCGTGTCCGCAGGCTCCGCTACCGAACGCAGCGCTGCAAAGGCTCTCAGTAATCCGACGTAGAGCACCGTCGCCAAAGGTGCTGTTGCTTCAGAGCCAGTTGTTTGCCGAAGGCATTCGAAAGTGCTGTCCGGGCGCCGAATCCAGCGGGCCGGTGTTGCCAAAAATAGCCTGTCCGGAACCCACAGATCATAATCCCCATCGTAAGCCGCTGCATATGCACCCTTGCACTTTAATTCACTACCAGCTCCCAATGAGGCCAATAGACACCGAAGCCACACGGCACTCCACTGCATTACCTGTTCAAAGGTCCAGCCAGGAGTCTGCAGCAGGTCATCCAACCGGTCTAGGTGAACCGTGCCGTTAATATATGGCGCTACTGAATCAGGCTCGATATTGTTCTGGCTATAGGATTCAACTCGGATATGATGGTTTTCGAAATCATTCCCTGGCTCTACCACAAACCGAGTTTCGTCAACTCCATAGCCGGAATCGGCCTGTGAAAAGGAGCTTGCCAGCCAGCGCCCAAGCGAAAACAGAGAATCCGCCGACTTCCGGCCCAAAAACAAATAACCATCGCTCCAGTCCACCAGAGCGCCGCCCCGCACTATTTCGCCCAGCACGCGACTTTCAGAAAACCGCGCCAAGCGATCAGGGTCGTTACCTACCAGAGCGCGGCGCACCAACGTTTCGAGGTTCCAGTATTCACCCTGTAGACCACACCCTCGCGGCGACACAAGTAGTCGTGGCTGTTTCACAGAACCCATCAATGCACAAGGTTCTATAGTTTGAAATCCAGAATTGGCTAACGCCTGGCTTATCGCCGCTGTTGACCAAAGCTTGGGCGAACCATTGGGAAAAGCTCCTTCGACTAAGGCGACTCCTTCGCGTCCATAGGCATCGCACTGACCATTAAAATGCCGCAAGGCCAGAGCATTGTGTCCTGCAACAACCACACAGCCATCGGGCGCCAAAATCGAGTAGGCCCGGCGCAATAGGTGCTCAAGAGGATTTGCCTCGCCTATATTGCCGGCAATCGTCTCGTGATAGCCCGCGATGACCACTAAATCATACCGCCCAGACAACGGCAAAATATCGGGCGTATCAATCTCAATAATCCGTAAATCGCCCCTCCAGCCAAACGGTTGCAGCAACGTCTCCGCAATCGGTGACAATGAGTGATATGCAACACAAGCTGAACGCTCTGTGTCCGATAGCCTCGCGAGAGAATGCCGAACATTGGCTGCTAATATATGAGCCGCTTTTCTACGAGAAAGAGTGCCTTCCGCCAACGCTCTCCGAATTTGTTCCGCAGATAGGTCACCGGATGTTATACCGCTTAGGTCAACCATGACTCAGAGCTCCAATCCAGCATTTTTCCAGCTGCTTAACGTCATAATAAAAAACTCCTCTCAGCAGTGTCGCTCAGGCGCGCAGACGCAGGATAGGAAAGGGAGATATTGCAACTTTCTGAGCTGATCCGCAGGAATGTAGGAGGCGCCCAGAAAGTAGATCACATTATGCAAAACCACCCGGAGAGCCGCCATAGCTATTCGAACTTTATTATCACAATTTTTCCGTAGGTAAATAACCACAATCGCCTAAGCAACTCTGATTAAAGGTCTCAATTTACATATGAATAATCCGCTGCTGCAGCCAGTGTTCCTCGGCAGCTTCCCGCTTTGAAATGGACTGCAGCCATGAACAAAAAATGCTTCAACACCACGATTCCTCTCCATAGTTCAATGCAAATAGGTTCGCCCTAGAAGATTACGCCTGAATGGCAATCAGCCTAGCTTGGGAATTATACTCCCAAATTCGCATCTCAACCCTGCCCCAATAGAGATCAATGGGTTTTGATCCTCCTCTGATCTGTACGCTCAGGGAGAAGTAAAGTTCTTGTGGTAGTGTGAATAACCGACATCATAATCTGGAAGAGTAGACCCCGGCCAAAGAAATGAATTTCTTAAATCGACCCATTTCAACGGAAGAACGTGAGCGCAAGAGCTGACCAAAAGCTGTGCCCCCCCCTAAAACTATAAACACTAACGCCACTTACTCACTCACAATCCCAGCAAACTGGTCGAAAATAAAGGGGTGGGAAATCTAAATCGCAGCACCATAGGCCAGCATGGCTGCGGGCTTCCAATACACCTCTAACTAACTATACTCTCTTCACTTCGAAAACACTGCCTACAAGTTAACAAATACGCCATACTTCGAGTGTAACTCTTGCCCTCGCCCGACCTAGCGCTCGAACGAAAAGCGCCACGCGATTCTAGCCTAATCAGTAGGCCCCAAACGCTACTTAACTACTATACAAACAGCTGAACGAGACTCATTGACCTAAGATGAAAAGTCAGAGCTACCTGTCAAGACCTCCGAAACCTATATAACTCAAAGGTACCTGCTGAGGCACGTTGCACGCCACTCAAGTAGCTCGTAGCAGTTTAAGCCACCTGGCTCGACTTAGACCGAAAACAGTAAAACTCATTTATCAATCACATCTGAACACATATTTTTATAGTTTGATTTTATAATAATCGACATACCAATCCGCGAACTTTTGCAAACCTTCCGACAGCCTAGTATCCGGAGCAAACCCAACAGCATCGCGTAAATCTTCAATATCTGCAAATGTTGTTGGAACATCGCCCTTTTGCATCGGCAAAAATTCTTTAATTGCTTCCTTGCCAACCGCGCTCTCCAGCGCCGAAATAAATGTCATGAGTTCGACAGGCTCATTATTGCCTATATTGTATACTTTGTAAGGTGCAAAACTCTCTGAAGACGGTGCGTTTGACCACTTGGGATTTGTTCTAGGAGGCTTATCAAGCAACCTAATAACTCCCTCAACAATATCATCGATGTAGGTAAAATCGCGCTTCATCTGGCCGTTATTGAATACTTTTATCGGGCGCCCTTCAATAATTGCTTTCAGGAAAAGAAAGGGAGCCATGTCCGGTCTTCCCCAAGGGCCATAAACCGTAAAAAACCTGAGTCCTGTTGTGGGTAAACCATACAGGTGGCTGTAGCTATGGGCCATCAACTCATTAGATTTTTTGGTTGCGGCATAAAGGGACACAGGGTGATCCACACGGTCCTCAGTGCTGAAGGGCATTTTACCGTTCATGCCATAAACAGAACTGGATGATGCGTAAATCAAATGTGAAACTTGGAAATGCCTACAGGACTCCAAAACATTCAACATTCCCACTAAGTTACTTTGTGCGTATACAGAGGGGTTGTCAATTGAGTAGCGCACCCCCGCCTGCGCACCAAGGTGAACTACGCGATCAATATCATACTGTTCAAAAAGTGAGGTCAAAGTAGAAGCGTCAGAGAAGTCCCCTCGCACATGCTTATAGCCCGAAAATTCAGCCAGCCTGTTGAGGCGGTCTTCTTTAAGCTGTGTATCGTAATAATCATTGTGGTTGTCTAGCCCAACCACATCATGTCCGGATTTTAAAAGTGACAGCGCCAAACTATATCCAATGAAACCGGCCGATCCTGTAACTAGTATACCCATTTTCTAAAAACCTCAATAAATAGCGTCGAATAACAATGTGATCAACCTAGCAAAGTAAATGTTTTTGATGTTTCGCTAACTCTATATGGGAGGTTACTCCCATTCAAATGATAAGGCATAAAAGGTTGTTTGAGATTTTTATGAGATATGGCATGTATTATAACAACCAAATCGCACTTGAAGTAACTCCATTTCTGGACGCCTTTTGCAATCTTGAGTGTAGAAAAATTCACTTTTTAGTGGTTGTCGATCTCCGCCCCATCACTCAATATTTCTATTTTATCCACGTAAGAATCCATAAAGGTAATCCCCCCATTTTCAACCGAAGCTAAAAGTAGAAGGCTATGCGGCTAACGCCAGTTTTTGTATTGGCGTTATGCCACCCAAGGCCATGTTCGGCCTTTCGTTGTTATAAGTCCACAACCAGTTGGTAGCGTGTTGCTGAACCTCTTCGATGCAACTGAAGAGGTATTGCCCCAGCCAGTCATAGCGAACTGTGCGGTTGTAGCGTTCGATATAAGCATTCTGCTGTGGGTTGCCGGGCTGGATAAACTCCAACTTAACACCACGGTTTTCCGCCCAAGTCGCCAATAGATCGCTAATGTACTCGGGACCGTTGTCACAACGTAGCTGCTTGGGCTTGCCGCGCCATTCAATGATCTGATCCAAGGCGCGTATTACCCGCGCTGCTGGTAAGGAAAAGTCCACTTCGATCGCCAAGCCTTCACGATTAAAGTCATCAATCACATTGAATAGCCGGTAACTTCGACCATCTTCAAGCTGGTCGTGCATAAAGTCCATTGACCAGCAGTCGTTCACAGCCTCGGGCACCGATAACGCTTCCGGTTTCTCTCTCACAAGCCGCTTCTTCGGCTTGATGCGCAGATTAAGTTCCAACGCCTTGTATATCCGGTAAACACGCTTGTGGTTCCAGCCATAGCCTTTGACGTTCCTCAGGTAAAGATAACAGAGCCCAAAACCCCAGTTGCGTTGATTATGGGTTAACCGGATCAACCAATCGGCAATCTCGGCGTTTTCGCTGCTGAGTTTGGGCTGATAGCGGTAGCAGGTCTCACTGATACCAACGGCCGCACAAGCCACACGTATACTGGCATCTTTGTGCTTAACCGCATCCTGCGCCACCTCCTTGAGTCGAGATGGCTTTACCACTTTTTTTGAAGCGCTTCCTGAACAATCTCGGCCTTCAAGCGCTCTTCGGCGTACATCTTCTTTAAACGCCGGTTCTCCTCCTCAAGCTCCTTGAGCCTCGCCATCATAGAAGCGTCCATTCCACCGTACTTGCTGCGCCACTTGTAGAAGGTGGCAGAGCTCATGCCGTGCTCGCGACACAGCTCTGGGACCGGGGTTCCAGCCTCAGCTTGCTTAAGAATGGCCATGATCTGGCTATCTGAGTACTTCGATTTTTTCATGCAGAATCTCCTGCGCAAATGATACGAGAAAACTCTACTTTTGGCTCCTGTTAATTTCCGGGGGGATTACCCTTCGGATCGCCTCAAAGCCTTACCGTAAGCGTTACGGCAAAAATGATCGGCGAGGAACGATTAAAAACCGCGTGAGTATTGAACAGCGCCCAAGCGTCGTCGATCGGGGAAACCGTGTGGGTGACTGGGAAGGCGACACCATCATCGGCAAGAATCGCAAAGGCGCCTTATTGACGATGGTTGAGCGCAAGACGCTGTATACGGTCATTGTTCTTCTAACAGGCAAAAGAGCCGATCTTCTCGCCGAGGCGGCCATTGAGCATATGGCGCACCTCAAAGATCACGTCAAGACGATCACGTTTGACAATGGGCTTGAGTTTGCAGAACACGAGGCTATCTCAAAGGGGCTGGAGGCAAGCGTCTATTTTGCACATCCCTATGCGTCGTGGGAGCGTGCCATTAACGAGAACACCAATGGGCTCATCCGCCAGTATTTCCCAAAGGGAACAGACTTTACAGAAGTGACGGACGAGCAGGTTCAGTTTGTGATGGATCGTCTGAACAACAGGCCAAGGGAGACGCGTGGCGGCTGTTCGCCGAACGAGCTATTTATGGGGCGGCGATATGACTTGCTCGCCGCGTAACTAAATTGCAGTTATTACTTGAAACCACGTATCTTTTTATTCCTCTATGCGCTGAATTTGACGTTCAAGTTCTCGTATCCGGCGCTGATCTGGCGTCAAGGGTGTGGCAGCAGGCTTGACGCCTTCACGCTCCAGGCGCAGCTGTCTCAACCATTTGTCCATTGTAGATAGCCCGACTCCCATCGCTTCAGCAGCTTCTTTAACTGTCCGACCTTGATCGACTACCAGCTGGGCCGATTCCAGTATAAACTCGGGGCTAAAAGTTGGTCTTGTTCGTTTACTCATTGGTCACCTATGTGTCTAAGAAGTGATCATATCACCTCTAATTAGGTGGCCAAATTAACTATGCCACTACAATTAGCACCTTTAGCATCAAGAGCATCTTCAATCTCTCTCGCAAGACAAGATCCTATGCAAAAAACACCTGATACGTCATTAAAGTCCTGCAATGTTACCTCAGGATTTATTTGAGCCGCCTTATTGTAGATTCGATTCCTTGCCGCTCCAGTCCCTATATACATTGCTTTTTCTTACTTTTAATGCATCTTCAATTTTCATCTCCCCCCCCCCGTGTCATGCATGGTTCATATCTGACTCAGACACCAACCTCTGATACATTGAATCCAAATCTTCTTTGATCGACTGTCTAATCCTGTTTTTGACTTGCTCCCCTTTTCCAAAAGAGTTTGAATTAAAGTTTTCGCTAACAAAGCCTTCACGAATTTTTATACCAACATTTTTGAGCAAGCGTTCGGAAACAGGGGGCTGGCTAATAAACTGGTCATACCCTACCAAAAACACCCGCTTACGCTCTGAAAGTCTCTGTTTAAAATAAAGACTATTTCTCGCGTACCAGAACATACCACAGACTTCTTCTTTAGTAGGGTTAGACTCGTAAAGAATTTCTGCCTTTTCAACAACTTCGGCGGGGTATGCATCCCGAAACCCCATATTACTAGTTTTATTATTCTTAAAAAGCGGGAGCAAGTGGCTATTTTTATCAATGCCTGGCCACTTAACCAACATTGAGGCAACCACATCAGCGTAGTTGCGAAACATCCAGATGGCAGACGATGAGCCAGCAAAAAAGTCCATTATGTCGGCGGCATAATGACTCTGAACTAGAGGTTTTATGATAACAGTGTCCTCAGAAACACTCCGTACTTTATCTTCAACCTCATCTAAAGGGTTCAGCTTTAAGCCTTGACGTACATCTTTTGAACAAAGAGTAGATCGAGCTTCTGGAAACGCTTTAACAGAACCCAAGCCACCAAGAGATTTAAGTAGAGCCGTAGTTCCCGATCTCTGACAGCCAAATATAAAAACAATTTTCTTATCCAAGACTAAAGCCTCTTCTAGTGAATCAACAATTTCTCGTTAAAAGGTGTTTAAACAGCATTACGTGCTGATTGGCCCATGTACTCCAGTTATGACTCATCATGTAGCTGGACAAACGTCCTTTCTGGGCTAAATAATTATCTCTCGTTGAAATAATCGCTTTTTTCAGAGACTCATAGTCACCCGTTCTATATTCTATATGAGGAAACTCAGGAATAACCCCTATAGGTGGAGCAATTGCCATCGTTCCCGAAGCCAGAGCCTCCATAAAGGGGACGGGACCACCCTCAATTAGCGAGGGGACAAGGAGATAGTCAACCGCTTGATAGAAATCCGAAAAATCATCAAAGTCCCATACGGGGACGCCCCATGAATCATTAGTGGCGACGATTTTAACACCCTTCATCACCTCGGGGTCGTTATTCAATTGATGCACTAAGTGCTCGCCTTTCCTTCCCCCTTTATACACTCTTCCGACTATCCCTAAGGTCATTCGTGGTTTGAAGGATGCGTCGGCTCCCACTTTAATAACGGTTATTTTCTCTTCGGGTATATCAAACCTTCTAAGGTTCTCCGCAGCCTCTTCTGAAACGGCGATACAGTGATCAACTTCCCGAGCCACGGAAATCCACTTATCTGCATGAAGAGCTTCGTCAAAATGAGTAAAGTTTGCCACCACAACGCCAGACTTAGGGCGTTTATTGAAGTAGCCGTAGTTAATGTAATAATGAACATTAGCGTCGTGGTAATCCTCATTTATCTTTGCGTTCTTTAAACGCTTTACAATCTCTTCCCCTTTTCTGTGCATTATCCAGCCGGGCTTCTCGGTAACCACTCTTAGCTTTACGTCATCCGAATTTGGCAAAACCACCTGTTCCTTTGAAAACATTCTCGTAATTACATCCTTCATTCGTTTAATATCGTTTGGCGGCGTCACTTTTTGGTCGAACAGCTTTCTAGTTTTGTTCTCATAGTGAATGGCAGTCGCGTTATGGCAGTACATCACTTTCTTCTGGAACGCTTCTCTATACTCAAGGCACAAGATAACATCCTGTGCTGCCACTTCACACTGCTCATCGAACCTGACCGCTAAAAACTCTTCTCGGTCGATTATCACAAACGCGCCTGTAACCGCAGGCACATCCATATCATACGCAACCCTGGGATCTCTGTATGACGCCTTGTTTTTCAAATAATGATAAGGCATTAACTCATCGTTGATGAACATTCCCGCATGCTGAATATTTCCGTCCGGGTACCTTAAGTTCGCCCCCACAACACCAACATCACGCTGTTGAAAAACAGTCAATGCCCTATCGATGCAATGTTGATCTAACTCGATATCATCGTTAATGAAAAGCAGCGTATCGTAGCTCGCCATCTCGGCAATTTCATTGTTGTTTTTTGAAAAGTTGTATGGCTTGATTGATTCAAAAAGAATATTTTGGCTGTCATATCGACCAATTGGCGGCAGCGATTCACCATTCCAGGAACAGATCACCTCGTAATCCCCCTTGGGAAACGCTTTTGGAATAGAGATAATTAGCTTGTCAAGGTTCTCTAAGCTTCTGGATACCGTCAAAATTGACAACATTTTCTACTTCTCCATTAATTCAAGAATTAGCTCTCTATACTCTGAGACCATTTCTTCATAACTGGTTAGGGCCTCAAACTGTTTGTAAGCGCATTTCCTATAAGCGCTTAAACGCTGGAGACTGCCTATTACACCATAAAGCTTTGTTGCCAGCTCCTCTTCATTACCAGCTTCGTAAAAAACACCACTTTCACCTTCTGTAATTTGCTCAACGACTCCAAAGCAGGGAGTTGCCACTACTGGAAGAGAAAAATATAGCGCCTCAAGAACTACCCTAGGATAGCTTTCGTGAACAGATGACATTACGAAGGTGTCGGAAGCAAGGTACAGCAGTTGAACCAGTGGGTCATTCGTATCCTCTGTCTGGGGCAACAAATGAATTTTACCTTGCAACGCCACCGGAAGATTCAACATTTCATCGTAAACCAGTCTAGAATACTCATTATCATTCATGCCGACGATAAACACACGGGGCACCTCATCCAGCCTTTCATAGAGGCTGGGTAACGCGCGCACTAAATCCAGCTGCCCTTTCCTTTCGCAAACAGTGCCAACACTCAGTACTACTCTTTCGTTACTCGATATCCCCATCATTACTCGTGCAGTATCGCGCGTAACTCCACCAAGTTTTCTTTCAAGCTCAGACGCTTCAAGCCCATTGTAGATAACAGTTTGATTGCCAGAGTCTGCAAATCCCCAAAGATTCTTTGTTGCGCGAGCGACAAAAACTGATCGATCAACACGGGCTACCAATGAGTCAGCATATCCTCTAATATAGTCGGGCAAGTAGGAAAAGTAAGTTGTCGGATCCTCGCTCTCCCGAGGGATTAAGATAGTCGGAATGTCAAGGGCCAAACCAACAATCGCAGAATGAAAAGACTGCAAGGTGTTCGCTACAATTACATCAGGAGATAGCGCCCCCATGGAGGCTATAAGATAATCTAGCTCGCTTAGCCAAGACTCCTCTGATGAGCCACGCACCCGAGGGTAGCTTTGAACGATCACCGAAATACCCTGTTCTTCGTAAGCCTCTCTCATTGGGCCGTCAGTAGGTGAAAAAACGACGGGATATAGCCTAGCCGACCTCGCCAAGCCAACTACTGTCTGATAAAGACTTGTCTGAGCACCCTGAACTTTAAAATTATGGGAAGCGAATAAGACAACTCTCTTTCCTAGCGTCTTCGCGTGCTCTGCACGTTTTACCCAAGCCGACTTCTCCTTAAACCGCTCAATGCCGATAACTCTACTGACAGAATCGGTAGACAACCTTACTTCCAACCTATGTTCGTCACCATCAAAAAATTGCTTAGGAACGCTTAATAGCAACTCACCGGCCGGAATATTTAAGGCTCTTTGGACATCCGGCCGATTGTTGGTCACATTCGTTGTCCTGACCACTTCGCCATCAATTAAAAGGTGTGCCTTTACACTCTTCAACTCTTTTATTGTAGGCATTGCCAGCCAGCCCCTATACCTGCCTTTAGAAAAGGACTCTTTTCGAAAGCTTACCTTTATTTCACCGCATTCCGGAAGCTTTACTTTGCCTCCGTCAAGTTTTTCTTTGATTTGACCTAACCTCTGAAACTCCTTCCTTGATAAAAACCGTGCATTGTCAATCAGGCTTGTACGACGAAAAAAAATGTCGCATAACGACCGCCTAAGTCCCGACACCCTCTCAAAGTAGAGCTGGAACCTATTAAGGGTATCATCTGAAACATCCAGCCATAGATCATGCGTGTTAAACACTGCAGCTGATCTACTTCTGATAGGCTGAATTCTTCCACATTCTAGAAAAGGAAAGTCAACTGGAACTTTCGTCTTCTCACCTGCAACCTGAATTACGCTCCCCCAACATACATGGTGAAGCAAACCAAATATTAGAGAAGATCGACCAGCGCTTTCTAAGTTAACGATTGCAGCGGGCTGAGAGACGACCAAGTCTCGAAGTTGCGTCACAAAGGAGGCGCTCTTTTCAAACTCACGCAAGGCAACCCATCCCGAGGCAAGGTCTTTGTCACTCTCAATAACACTGATTGGCTTTAAAACATCCCGCCTAATAAAACTAGGAATTAACCGCAAATTAAACGCTGCTTGTTCTGCGACTACATTATTAGCCCCAAGACTGGCAATGCATTTGACATAGCCATCAAATGCATTGGAGTAATTCCTCTTCCTAAAAGCGGAGTTAGCTCGGCCTAAAGATTTTTTTACGTTATCCATAAAGTTTTTTGTCACCCATTAGCGAATCGTAATCACTTGAAATTAATCAACATCACCAATCAAGTGCTTCAAATACTTACCATACTGAGTTTTTCTGTATAGAAGTGCCTGAGCCTCTAAATCCACGGATGTAATCCATTGATTCCTCCATGCAATTTCTTGAAGGCAAGCCACCTTCAAACCCTGCCTATGCTCAATGGTTTGCACATACTGCGCTGCCTCAAGTAGACTATCGTGAGTCCCGGTATCCAACCACGCAAACCCCCTCCCCAAGCGCTCCACACTTAAGTCGCCTCGTTCTAAATATGCATTGTTAATAGAAGTAATTTCCAACTCACCTCGGACTGAGGGCTTAACCGACTTCGCAATATCAACAACATCGTTGTCATAGAAGTATAAGCCAGTCACCGCGTAGTGGGATTTTGGTTTCTCTGGCTTTTCTTCAATGCTAATGGCTTTACCATTTTCATCAAACTCCACTACGCCAAATCGCTCAGGGTCATTAACCCAATAGCCAAAGACAGTTGCACCTTTTCCTTTACTTGCGGCATTTTTAAGTTGATTGGTAAAGTGCTGACCGTGAAAAATGTTGTCGCCCAACACCAAGCAGACGCTGTCATTGCCAATAAATTCTTCGCCGATAATGAAAGCTTGGGCCAGGCCGTCCGGGCTGGGTTGGACTTTATAGCTAAAGGTAACGCCAAACTGCTCGCCCGTACCCAATAATTTTTGATATTGAGGCAAATCGTCAGGGGTACTGATGATTAATATATCGCGAACACCCGCCAGCATTAGAACTGATATGGGGTAGTAAATCATCGGTTTGTCGTACACTGGCAATAATTGCTTTGATGTTCCCAGAGTGATGGGGTGTAGGCGGGTTCCGCTGCCGCCTGCCAGTACGATGCCTTTCATTTAGCTTTCCTTTGATGTTTGGTTACTTTGTTGCGTTGTTTGCTCCGCTAAAGCGGGCTCTTTTTCTGGATTCCCTGTCGTGGCAGGGAATGACGTTACTACTAAACCCTTTCCTATTTCTGGATTCCCTGTCGTGGCAGGGAATGACGGTAATGCTAATTTGTCTTTTCACCTGCCTGGATTCCCTATCGTGGTAGGGAATGACGATAATGATAAACCGCCTGTCTCCTGTTTGGGTTCCCTATCGTGGTAAAGAATGACATTAGTGCTAATTTGTCTCTTCGTCTGCCTAGGTTCCCTGTCGTGGCAGGGAATGACGTTGCTACTAAACCCTTTCATATTTCTGGATTCGCTGTCGTGGCAGGGATTGACGATTTTACTAACCGCTCCGATTCCCTCCTTTTGGGAAAAACGGTTTTCTTTTGGGGTTAACCGTTATAATCCAGATATTCCTCTAGCGTTTGTTCTAGTTGGGACTTCCAGTCGGGTAGCTGTATACCTAGGGCTGACTCCAGTTTTGTTAGGTTTAAGCGCGAGTTTAGCGGACGCTTAGCCGGTGTGGGGTAATCTGCCGTGGCTATGGGGTGAACAGCCTCGGGCGTTATCGCTAGCTTTTTGCCGTGCATCAAACACCCGGTAAAAATGGCTTGGGCAAAACCTTGCCAACTGGTAGAACCGCTGGGTGCCAGATGATAAATACCCGACTCTATCCTCTTTTCATACGCCAGTAACGAGACTTGCGCAATAAGTCGCGCCGGGGTGGGTGCGCCTGTTTGGTCTGACACGACGTTCAGCTGTGCCTTTTCTTTGCCTAGGCGAATCATGGTTTTCATAAAGTTGTGGCCACGGGCGCTGTAAACCCAGCTGGTACGGAATATGTAGTGCTTGCAACCGCTGGCAACAATGGCACTGTCGCCACTCAGCTTAGTCGCGCCATAAACGCCTAAGGGACCAGTTTCAGCCGTTTCGCTATAAGCCGCACTGCCAACGCCTGGGTATACATAGTCAGACGAATAGTGGATTAGCATTGCACCAGACTGGGCCGCATAGTTTGCTAATTGACTGGGAAGCTCCGCATTAATTCGGGCAGCTAAAGCTTGTTCGCTTTCGGCTTTATCAACAGCGGTGTATGCTGCGGCATTTAGTATTAAGGCTGGCTTTAACTCGCACAAGTGGGCGTCTACAGCCTCGGCGCTTTCCAGGTTTAGCTCTGCTCGGGTTGGGGCGTTTATTTCCCCCAGGGGTGCGAATACACGCTTTAGCTCGAAACCAACTTGGCCCGTTTGGCCCAACAGTAATATTGTCATAGCATTCAGCACATTCGTGGCTAGGAAAATTTAGGGGCGTCGTTAAACAACAAGCCTTCGGCATCTTTCGCGGAAAGCGTAGGATTGGCCCCTGCGGGCCATTCTATACCCACGGTAGGGTCATCCCACCGTAGCGAGTATTCATCACCAGGGTTGTAGTAATCGGTGCACTTATACTGAAACTCCGCCATTTCACTGGTTACATAAAATCCATGAGCAAAGCCCGGCGGCACCCACAGCATTTGCTTATTAGCTTCGCTTAAATAAGCCCCCACCCACTGCCCGAACGTAGGAGAACTTTGGCGCATATCCACAGCCACATCGAAAACCTCACCCCGAGTTACCCGGACTAACTTTCCCTGTGGCTTTTGGTACTGATAATGCATACCACGCAAAATACCCTGAGCGGAACTTGAATGATTATCCTGCACGAATTGATATGCACCACACTCTCGCTCAAATTCACTTTGACGAAAGCTTTCCATGAAAAAGCCGCGTTCGTCGCCGAACACTTTAGGGGTAAGCAGTTTTACGTCGGGTATTGCTAATGCTTTATAGTTCACTTTTACATCTCTCCCACTTTAGCGGCAGCCACGCCTAAACGCTCCCCTCGGTAGCTGCCGTCTTGTACCTTTTTCCACCAAGCTTCGTTAGCCAGGTACCACTGGACGGTTTTACGCAATCCGGTTTCAAAAGTCTCTGCAGGTGTCCAGCCCAGGTCTTTTTCGATTTTGCTCGCGTCAATCGCGTAGCGGTGGTCATGGCCTGGGCGATCGGTCACAAAAGTGATTAGTTCGCGGTAACTGGTGGACTGGGGCACCAGTTCTTGCAAAAGGTCGCAAATAGTTTGTACAACCTCAAGGTTGGCTTTCTCGTTATGGCCACCGATATTGTAGGTTTCACCCACTTCACCTTTGGTAGCCACGGTTATGAGCGCACGGGCATGATCTTCCACATACAACCAATCGCGAATTTGCTGACCATTGCCGTACACAGGTAATCGTTTAGCCGCCAGGGCGTTTAAAATCATTAACGGTATCAGCTTTTCGGGAAAGTGATAGGGACCGTAATTGTTACTGCAATTGGTAATTAACGTGGGCAAGCCATAAGTACGCTGCCAGGCGCGAACCAAGTGGTCCGAGCTGGCCTTGCTGGCACTGTAGGGGCTACTGGGAGCATATGGAGTGGCTTCGGTAAACAGA
This sequence comes from Gilvimarinus xylanilyticus, assembly GCF_024195295.1. GTDB lineage: Bacteria > Pseudomonadota > Gammaproteobacteria > Pseudomonadales > Cellvibrionaceae > Gilvimarinus > Gilvimarinus xylanilyticus. The sequence continues at coordinate 294,990 of NZ_JAMFTH010000004.1, forward strand.
TCATCCGTGCCCTCAAGATCACCATACACCTCGTCAGTGGATATGTGATGAAACCGAAAACTTTTCGCTTCAGGTTCTCTTAACCCCTGCCAATAAGACCGTGCGGCCTCCAACAACGTGTAAGTGCCGACAATATTGGTTTGAACAAACTCCATGGGGCCGTCGATTGAACGGTCCACGTGACTTTCGGCCGCCAGGTGCATCACCACATCGGGTTTGAATTGGTTAAAAACCTGCTGCATAGCAGCTCCATCGGAAATATCGGCTTGTACAAAGTGGTAGCGGGGGTTGTGCTCCACCTCAGCCAGTGATTCCAAATTGCCCGCATAAGTTAACTTATCGACATTAACCACGGTATGGTCGGCATTCTGAATCAGCTCGCGCACAACGGCACTGCCAATAAAACCGGCCCCGCCGGTGACTAAAAACACTTTACTCACTTAAGTTTCCTTCAGTTTTGTCTTCGTCTAATAGCTGCTCGATAAGCGCCATTTGCGCTTCGGCCCTTTCTAGGTGCTGCTCTACCGCTGCTTGGCGAGCTTGGGTATCAGCCAGCTCTTGCTTCAGGCGGTAGTTTTCAAGCTTTAGTTCGCTAATTTCTACCCCCTGCTTAATTAACTGCTGTTTTTTTTCTTCCAGCTGTTGCTGCAGTGTTGCGTTATTACTGTTAGCTTCTAGCTGCTTAGCACTGCCTACCGTTTTATCGGTAGCCCCAAAACTAAAACTTAACGGCTGATCGGGCGCTGTGTGATTTGTCATTCTGCATTTACCTCTAAAGCCCAACTTGTGCTGTTATCGGTATGGCGGCGATATTCCAAGGCGCGGTCGTTTAATATTGCCGACCACGCATCATTTAATTCGGTGTCCGCCTGATTGCAGGGCATTACCACATCCAGCGAGAAAGCCGCCAAAGATTGCAATAATTGCGACAATGCCGCTTGAGGGTTAGGCCCGCCATCAGCCGGTGGCGTGATCACCACCAATAGCTTTGCGGTCTCGGCGTTTAGTATTTGCGGAATGCGCTTTAGGCTATCTTGCAAGTCGTAGTAAAGCTCGCCTTGGTCATTGACCTCTATTAACGGTGCGAACTTAACCTCAACGGCGGCGCTATGCCCCTGGGCGGTTAACGTTTTCTTTAGCTGGGTGCATACCTTTTTTTGGTGCTCAAAAGTGATTATACGTTTGGGCAAGTCAGAATCAGACGGCTCTATATACTCGGCACTGTCTTTCGCAGTACCCGATAACCGCTTTTGGGTAGCGGCACTTAAGCTATTGGCCAACAGCAGTGTGGCAGGGCCTGCGCCCAGCTGCAGCACCAAGTCATAGGGTTTGGATTTAAGCTGATTAGTTAAGGCCACAGCAAAGGCAGAGGATAAACGCTCGCCATTAAACTCCAGCGCGCGGCTGTCGCCCCCCAGCTGTTGCTGAAGCTGGATGCCGGCCTCTAACTCTTGCGCAGTGGTGGTTACGGTATCGGTCACATGGTGGCCCAAGGCATTGGCGGCTTGCTCTAGCTGTAAACGCTGCTGGCCGAATAGGTACTCCATTCGCTTTTGTAGCTCGGCAACGCTGCCCTGCTGCCCCTCTTGGCTATTTAAGCGTTCAGTAAGCTGCGCGGCTTGCTCTTGTGCTCGTGCCAAGTCTTGCTTGGTTTGAGCGTGCGCGTCTTGCTCTGCTTTCAAGTTTTGCGCGGCCTGCTCTTGCTGTTCATTTAATTTTTGCTCGGCACTGTCAGCCCTGGCTTGTTGATTATTCGCACGTTTTTGTGCGCCCTCTAGCTTTTGTTGCAGCTCTGCCAGCGTTTGTTTTTTATCGGCCAAGTCGTTTTGGGTTTGTTTGAGCGTAGTACTGGCTTTTTCCAGGTTCTGGCTTTTTACTTGCAACTGCTCTTTATGTTCAGCCAGTTGCTTTTCAGCCTGGTCGGCACGATTTTTTTGATTCTCAAACCGCTTTTGTAAGTCTTCTGCCGCCGCCTGCTTTTCGTTAACTGTTTGCTGCAGTTGTTCGGCTTGCTTTTTCTGCTGCTCCAGCTTTTCTGAAGCTGCCTGAGCGCTTTTCTTTTGCTCGGCCAACTGCTTTTCCAGTTGCTCGGTTTGCTGCGTCTTTTGCTGCAGCGGTTGTAGTTTTTCTTGTAGAACTTTGTTTTGGCTATTGGCTTGTTCTAGCTGCTGCTTTAGCTCGCCTATTTGTTTTTGGTGTTGCTGCAGCTGCTGCTGGCTTTTTTGTTGTTGCTGTATTAGTTGCTGATTTTGCTGTTCGGCTTGGACTGCTTGCTCCGTGGATTTTTGGAGCTGCTGCTGGGCAGCCTTTAAGTCGCTTTGGGCGTTTTGGCTGGCCTGCCCCAACTGCTGTTCGTAATCCGCTTGCAAACTAGCCAGGGCCTGCTTGTGTGCTTGCGCTGCGCTGGTTTGTTCGGCCAGCTGCTGTTGCGTGGCTTGCAAATCGTCTTGTTGCTGCTGCAGCTGTTCTTGTTTGCTGCTTAGCTGCTGTTGCAGACCAACCTCGGCCTGGGTGGCGTTTTGCAGGGCCACCTGGGTTTCGGTAAGGGTTTTATCCAGCTCTGCCAAGCGGGCGTTGGTGGCCTTGGCATTGGTTTTGTATTCCGTCAGTTGTTTTTGCACTTTTTTATGAGCGCTGCGCTCTTTTTTGTGCTTTTGTTTGGCCTCGTCTAGCTGCTCGGTTAAACGTGTTAGGGCTAGCATGCCGGTGTCTAGCTGGGCATATAGGTTTTGCGCGGTGCTGGTGGCAATGCCCTCGGTTAGCTGGTAACCCAGGGTTTTCAGCTTTTCGGCGGCATTTACCTTAGGGCACTGATATAGGCCGGGCTTAGTGGCTTGAAAATAAATATTCGCAAAGGTTTCAAAGCGGTTGCTTTGCGCCAGGGCGGTTAAGATATCTGACTCAGCGCCCGGGGCCTGCACAACCAGCAGATTGTGGTAGCCCTGAATACTTAACTGATTGAACAGTTGCGCTGGGGTTTGGCGCTGCACACTGTGGGTATTGGCCAGTCGCAGGCCGGGGTATAGATTTTTTAGCCCATCCAAAGGATACAAACTGGCGGTGTGGGCCAGGTTATACACGTGAAGCTCGCTACCTGCACGGGCGCCGCCCACGGCCTGCTCCAAAACGGTCACCCGATTATCGCCTTCGGCTTGCTGGCGTAGTTGCTCGGCCAGCTGGGGGTTAGGCTCGACCAGAATAATGCGCTCGGCCGCGCTGCTTAGGTAAGTGGGCAGTTCACTGCCCTGGCCGGCACCAATGTGAACAATAGTGCCGGTGTTTTGCGGTACATCGATTTGCATTGGGTTTGCCTCTTACTTCGCGTGGCAGGCACGGCCCTCGGCCTGACCGTACTTTAAGTAATGCACAAGGGGGTTAAAGTGGTTAGTGGCAACATCCGGGTAACGGCCCAGATACCATTGGCTGTCAAACTGGGGGCTGGGGTTGCGCCCCTCGAACCCGCCGTGCAGTACATAGTGGGCGGCGGGCTCTGCGCCGGTGAACACCACGTCGGGGTTTTGTTGCAAGTACCAGTCGCCGTCAAACAGTTCGGAGCTTTTAACTAGGTCTACGTCTTTTTTAAGCTGGCGGTGCTTGGGCGAGAACTGTTTTGCCACCATCCGCGCAGGTGCCAGCACCGAATGCATGGGCGAATGCTTGGGGGTAAGCTTTTTGCTTTGCGCCAACAGGGATTTTAAATCGCTGGTGGCGTGGTCTTTAGCTTTGCGGGCAGTGGTTAACTTAGCTTCTAGCTCATCAATTTTTTTCTGCAGTTTTTCGGCCTGCTTGGCTGCGTCTTGCTGAGCTTTTTGCAGCGCTTTGTCGTGTCTTTTAGTGGCATCCGCCAGGGCTTTGTTGTGCTGTTTTTGGGCGTCGTCCAGAGCTTTTTTATGCTGCTTAGCCGTGTCAGTTTGCTCTTTTTCTAAGGCTTTGTTTTTTAGGTAGTACTCTTCCAACTGTTCTTGTACTAAAAACAGCTGGTCTAAGATTAGTTTGTTTTCGTCTTTTGTATCGCTCAGCTGGGTTTGCAGGGGCGCCAGAGCTTGTTCGGCTTTATCCAGGTTGGACTGGGCGGTTTTTAACTGTTCGCTGAGGGCTTTCTGCTCGGTATCGCGCTCCGTCTGTAAAGTTTTGATTTGCTCTTTCACCGCCTTCAGGTCGGCCTGCAACTTGGCATTGACGCTTTGAGACTGCTTAAGCTGAGCTGACTGCGAGTCACCCGCCTTGGCTAGCTCTGCCTGTTGCGCTTTTAGCTCTTTCTGTGCGGCGTTTAAATCGGTTTGCAATTTGGTATTAGCGCTTTGCGATTGTTGCAGCTGCTGATCGTGGGCCTGTTTTGCCTCGGCCAATTGCTTGTCAGCCGTTTGGTTTTGCAGGTAGTAGGTTTCCAGCTGCTCTTGCACGGTAAACAACTGGTCTAATAGCAGTTTATTTTCGTCTTGGGCGTCCGCGAGTTGTTTTTGTAATGGCTCAAGTGCCTGATCGGTCTGCTCTGTCGCCTGAAGCTCTTCACAACGACTCTGCAATTGACTGTTTTCGGCGCGCAGTTGCTCTAGCGCATCTCCACCGCTGATTGTTTGCTCGTAAGCTTTTAAGTATAAATCCTCTACTTGTGGCGCGGCCCACTCCAACGGCAAGCTTATGGCTTGTAGCTCGGGCAGCAGCGCCAGAATATCCGGATGGGTAGCGCTGAGTAGGGCGGCGGTTACTCCGGCCAGTGGCGTGTAATCGTTGTTTGCTGGCTGAACCTGTTCAGGTGCCTGCAGCTGTAGACCGTGGCGCTCATTTAGCCAGTGGGCCAGACTTTCGGCTTGTTGCTGCGCAGCCGGGGCGCTAACGGTACTGCTGTTTAATGGGTTGGCGACATACTGCTCAATAACCTGCCGGGCCTTAGCGCACCAGTCGGCCGCCGCCTGTTGGGGGGTAGTGCCGGCATCTAACGCTTGAGCAATGGCCAGCTGAGGAGGCAGATACACCAACAGCACCGGCTGCGATTCGCCTTCAGGCTCGCCCTGCTCCAAGGGAGTTAGGTGGCCCTGTAATTCGCCCAGTAGCTGCTGCATAGCAGACAAGCCGCCCATAGGCGCCAGTCCAGCTAATGTATTAGGGGGAGTGTTGATTGATTCTTGCGTCATGAGTTTGCTCTTAGCGCCCCCCGAGCGGAGGTGTCGCGTTGCTTTAATTCAGCTTCAAGTTCAGATATATCGCGCTCTAGCGCGGCGCGTTCAGATTTTTTAGTGCTTAGCACGCTGACCGCGATACTACGCCGGGTGCGCTGACCACAGGGGGTAATTTGATAGGCATACTGGGGCTGCCCGGCAGAGCGCTGGGCCTGGATTAATTGCTCGTCACCCATTTGTTTCAGGCAGGCATTCACCCAGCCCAGGCTAACATCCAATTGGCCAGCCAGCTCGCGCTGCGTGATGCTGGCGTTATCTTCCAGCAGCTTTAAGATTTTGTAGCGGTATTCGTCGGTTAGCATCCTGGCAACCTGGGGCGAAAACCCCGTAAAAAAGGAAAGTACAAAAGGCCTATGGCCAGCTTCCGTTCAACCAATGAACGTGATGCTACAAAGTTTTACAAAGGAATGCAAATATGTGGAATGGTGCGCCTATGTGGCGGCGTAGCCACGCTCTTTGTCTGGGTTCCCGCATTCGCGGGAATGACGGGGGCACGGAATGACGTGGGGCCGGGAATGACGGTCTTTCGGGGAATGACGTCTTGCGGCAAGCCACGCTCTTTGTCTGGGTTCCATCTACGTGATGGCTCAGCCACTCTCTCTTGCAAGATTCCCGCATTCGCGGGAATGACGTTCTTTCGTGGGAATGACGGGGGCACGGAATAACCATAGTAGCGAAAGAATGTCGTTCCCGCGGCGGCGGGAAACCAGCTAAAGAGTTATACCTTCGGCGAAGTCATTCCCGCGAATGCGGGAAACCAGAACAAGAGCTATGCCTTCGGCATACCTTTAGACATATTTCTGTCACATTTCACTCTTACCTTCGGTTTTTGGTTTGCGTAAAAATTATCAAACGGTAATATGGCGCAACAAATTGCACTAAACGAAAGGACTTATTGTGAAGGTTACGATTTTTGGCACTGGCTATGTAGGTTTGGTACAAGGGGCCGTGCTGGCCGAAATGGGCAATGATGTCGTCTGCGTTGACTTAGATGAGAACAAAGTAGCGCAGCTTAATCAGGGGCATATCCCCATTTACGAGCCGGGGCTGGAAGAGTTAGTTACCAGCAACGCCAAAGAGGGCCGGTTAGCGTTTACCACCGACAGTGCTGAGGGAGTGAGCCACGGACAGGTGATTTTTACCGCCGTGGGTACACCGCCGGACGAGGATGGCTCGGCGGATTTAAAACATGTGCTGGCGGTGGCGACCACTATTGGCCAATATATGAGCGAGCGCAAGATTATTGTGAATAAATCCACGGTGCCCGTGGGTACGGCGGATAAGGTGCACGCCACCCTGGCCGACACTCTGGCCCAGCGCGGCGAAGATATTCCGTTTGATGTCGTATCGAACCCCGAGTTTTTAAAAGAAGGCTCGGCGGTGCACGACTGCATGAGCCCCGACCGCATTATTATTGGCACCGACAGCGAATACGCCGAAGAAGTTATGCGCGAGCTGTACGCCCCTTTTGAGCGCAAGCACGGTAAGGTAATGGTGATGGACGTACGCAGCGCCGAGCTAACCAAGTATGCTGCCAACTGTATGCTAGCCACCAAAATCAGCTTTATTAACGAAATTTCTAACCTAGCCGACCGTCTGGGCGCGGATATTGAAGCCGTTCGCCAGGGCATAGGCAGCGACCCGCGTATTGGTTACCAGTTTATTTACCCGGGAGCGGGCTACGGTGGCTCATGCTTTCCCAAAGACGTTCAAGCGCTGATTCGCACCGCCGACGATATTGGCTTTGATAGCTTGCTGCTTAAGGCGGTAGAGCAGCGCAACGCCTCACAAAAGCAAACCGTGGTGGAAAAAATATTTAAGCATTTCGGTGACGTTAGCGGCAAAACCTTTGCCCTGTGGGGTTTGGCCTTTAAACCCAACACCGACGACATTCGCGAAGCCCCGGCGCGGGTAGTTATGGAAGCGCTATGGGACGCTGGCGCTAAAATACAAGCCTACGACCCCGAGGCCATGGAGCAAATACAACACGCCTACGGCAACTCGCAAAGCCTGCGTCTGTGCGGCACCAAAGAAAGCGCCCTGCACGGCGCCGATGCGCTAATTATTATGACCGAGTGGCAGGCCTTTCGCGCACCGGATTTCGAGCTTATTCAAAAAGAGCTTACCGAACCGGTGGTATTTGATGGGCGAAATTTGTATGAGCCCAAGCGAATGGCGGCTAAGGGTTTTGTTTATTATTGTATTGGGAGGCCTGCGCTGTAAGCGCGACTCTTTTTCTGGGTCCCCTGTCGTGGCAGGGGATGACATTCCTGCGCTGTAAGCGCGACTCTCTTTCTGGGTCCCCTGTCGTAGCAGGGGATGACGTTCCTGCGCTGTAAGCGCGACTCTCTTTCTGGGTCCCATCGGTGTAGTGGCAAGCCACGCTCTCTAGCTGGGTTTCCGCATTCGCGGGAATGACGTTACTTCGGGGCATGGCGTCTTGTGCCGATGGTGTAGCTCTTACTCTGGATTCCATCTATGTGGTGGCATAGCCACGCTCCCTATCTGGATTCCCGCCTTCGCGGGAATGACGTTACTTCGGGGGAATGACGTTACTTCGGGGGAATGGCGTTACTTCGCGGGGATGGTGTTCTTGTGTTTTAAGGGTGGGTCTTTTGGTCAGCGGGCTTGGGCATTGGTCCTCAGTTGCTCTCCGTACTTTACCGTCATTCCCTCGGACGAGGGAATCCAGAAAAACTGTGCACTTCGAGTGCGGCCTTTAACCCGTAATGGTTGGGTACAAGTCTTCCCAAGCTGGGTTTTGGTGCTCGATCAAGTTTAGCTTCCACGCCCTATTCCACTTTTTTAGCCGCTTTTCTCGTTGAATAGCACTTTCCATGGTGGGTGCCGTTTCAAAATAGACCAGCATAGTCAGATTGTATTTATGGCTAAAGCCTTCAACTTGGTGGTTTTTGTGCTGCCATATACGCTGGGTTAGGTTACTGGTAACGCCGATGTAGAGCGTGCCATTGCGTTTATTGGTAAGAATATAGACGGCGGGATGCTTCATGGACACTCCTTGTCGATTGCCCACCCTTGCTGGGTTTAAATATAAATGAATGGGCTTTATGACAAGGTAGCAGACATAGTGCTGGATTCCATCGGTGTTGTGGTACAGCCACGCTCTTTTTCTGGGTTCCCGATCCGGGTCGGGAATGACGTTTTTTCGTGGGAATGACGTTACTGCTAGGGCGGGACTGTGGCGGAGCGGGGTTTCTGGATTTCAACGATGCCGTGGCTAAGCCACACTTCCTGTCCGGGTTCCACCTATGCTGCGACAAGTCGCGTTTTTTAACTGGATTCCGTGTCGGGGCACGGAATGACGTGGGGTCGGGAATGACGTTCTTTCGCTACTATGGTTATTCCGTGCCCCCGTCATTCCCACGGAGGTGGGAATCCAGCTAGAGAGCGCGGCTTGCCGCTACATCGATGGAACCCAGAAAGACAGTTATGCCTTTGGCAAACTCATTCCCACGGAGGTGGGAACCCAGATAAAAAGTTATGCCTTTGGCATACCCTTCCCCACCCCCGGCGCGGCCATAGGCTTAGCGGGCGCTACTTTATACTGCGCCGCAACGTCGCGGACGCTGCCGCTCGCACAGATAAAGCCCTTTTCTAGCCAGAGGGCGGTGTCGCAGAATTTAGACACTTCGCTGGCGCTGTGGCTAACAAAGATTAGACTTTGGTTGCCGCCTAGCTTTTCATTCATCGCTTCGCGGGCACGTTTTTTGAAGGTGGCGTCGCCCACAGCCAGGGCCTCGTCCAGTAGGAGTACGTCTATGCCGGTGTAGAGCGCAGTAGCGAAGCCTAGGCGCGAGCGCATGCCCGAGGAGTAAGTAAAAATGGGGCGCTCGAAAAAGTCTTTAAGCATGGAGAATTCTTTAATTTCGTCCATGTGCGATAAAGCTTCGCTGCGGCTGTAACCTTGCAGCATGGCGCTTAGCAGGGCATTGTCGCGGCCGGTTAGGTCTTTGCGAAACCCCAACCCCAAGGTGAGCAACGATCGCTTGACCCCGGCGCTTACCTCTAGACTACCATGGGTAGGCGGGATAATACCCGCCAGAATTTGCATTAGGGTACTTTTACCACTGCCATTGCGGCCCAAGATGGCGAGCTTGTCGCCGCGCTTTAGCTCGAAGCTGACACCGCTTAGGGCTTGGTGCTTAAAGTATTTGAAAAAACCCACCCGACTTTTGTAGGTAAAGCCGACGCGGTTTGCTTTGATTAGTATGTCTTGGCTCATCGGATTACCACGCGTAAGGCTATGTTGCGGCTGTCGTAGTGATATAAAACATGCAGGGCGGCAATAACCACCACTAATAAGCCACTTAACCAAGCCAGATGAAACATATCGTAAACTTCGTCGCGCATTAAAATGGCGCGGAAAGAGTCCAAGTAAAACGCCATGGGGTTATAATTGAGCAAGGCCTCGCGCAGCCAGGGGTCGGGTATGTCGTTAATGTCCCAGAATACCCCCGAGGCAAACAACATAAACACCATAAACATGCCTATTAACTTGCTAACGTCGCGCGCGTAACTAACCAGCCAAGCCCCCAGTAAAGTGCAGGCAATAATAAACAAATACTCGCTAACCACCAGCGGCAGCAACAGCCACCATAAAGAATCGGGGTAGGAATCGTAGGCAATCGCTAAGCACAGCAACACCCAAAATACCGCCCATTGCCGGTATACCCCTTCTTGCACGCTAATATAGGGAAACAAGGTTTTAGGGGCATCCATTAAGCCGATCAACCCTTTGTTTTGAATTAAGCTATTGGAGCCTTTAGAGACCGACTTGGTAAACCACAGTAGCGGTATCTTGCCGCACATAAGGAAGAATAAATAGTTGGGACCACCGCGCTCCAGGAAGTAGGCAAATACCAAATAGAAGATCACCACATACAACAGTGGTTCCAGTATCCACCAGAAATAACTGAGAATTAACTTTGAGGCTTCGGCTTTTAGCCCCATTCGTGCTTGCACATGCACAAGCGATACAAACTGTTTTACGTTCACTAATCCTTCTTAGCCTTGCGGCATATTCTTACACTTTATTCGTAACGGGTAATGTCATCTTCACCCAGGTAGTCGCCGCTTTGCACCTCGACCATAATCAGGTCAATCACGCCCGGATTTTCCAACTTATGTTTGTGCCCGGCAGGTATAAACGTAGATTCATTCACCCCCAACAGAGTGATTTGATCTTCATTGGTAATGCGCGCCATACCTTGCAGTACCACCCAGTGCTCGCTGCGGTGGTGATGCATTTGTAAGGTGAGCGAGGTGCCCGGCTTAATCACAATACGGCGCACTTTGAAACGTTCGTGCTCTTCGAGCACAGTGTGACTGCCCCAGGGGCGGTGCACAGTGCGATGCTGTAAACGGGCACCGTGGCCAGAACGCTTTAGCTGAGCGACAATGTCTTTCACCCCTTGCGCCTGGCTTTTATGGGCAATTAACAGGGCGTCGGCGGTATCTATTACCAGCAAATCTTCCACCCCCACCAGGGCGGTCAAGCGGTCGTGGCTGCGCACGTAGTTGTTGCTGGCACCGGTGCTAAGCACTTCGCCGTCAAAGCGATTGCCGCGGTCATCGGCCGGGGTTAACTGGCCCATGGCCTCCCACGAGCCTATGTCACTCCAACCAATGTCTGCTTTGACCCCGGCCAGACACGCGGTTTTTTCCATTAACGCATAATCAATGGAGATGTCCGGTACCTGAGCGAAAGCCTCGGGACACAAGCGGGTACTGCAATGGCCCTTGCCCTGGGATTGAATACCCGATTCTAACGCCCGCGATACACTTTGCAGTAGCTCGGGCGCGTGGGCTTTAAGCTCGGCCAACGCCAGATCGGCGCGGCTGCAGAACATGCCCGAGTTCCAGTAGTAGTTGCCGGAATCTACATACGCCTGCGCCGTGGCGGCGTCGGGTTTTTCTACAAATTGTTGCACACTTAACTGATCGCCCGGCCCGGCGGCGGCCTGAATATAGCCGTAGCCGGTTTCCGGGTGTTCGGGCACGATACCAAACACGGTCAATTTTTGCTGCGCAGCCAAGTTGGTGGCCTGCTCTACGGCGCGGGCAAAGGTGGACTCGTCGGTAATTAAATGGTCAGCGGCCAATATTAGTATGTGCGCATCCGGCCCGTAGCGGCTGGCAACATCTAACGCGGCCGCAGCAAACGAGGCGGCAGTGTTGCGGCCAAAGGGCTCCAGAATATAACCGTGATTACAAGCCACGGCGTCATCGGTAGTTGCGTAGGCGTCTTCGGTTTTAAACAGTAAATCGTCGGTGGTAACAGTGAGCACTTCGCTCACCCCCGGCAATTGGCTGGCACGGCGAAAGGTTTTTTGAATCAGGCTTTCGCCGTCTGGCAAGGGAATAAACGGTTTGGGGTGGGTGACCCGCGACTCTGGCCACAGACGCGTGCCCGCGCCGCCGCACAAAATAACCGGTACCAGTATCGGCTGCATAAAACTGCCCGATTACTTGGGCGCCCCGGCGTAATCCGCCGGTGCCGCCATAAAGAAAGGGTTTAACACACTGTCTTGCTGGTTGTAGACCAGCGGCTCACTGGTATCCAAATGTACCAGCTTACCCCCGGCACCCAGCAACACGGCGTGGGCGGCGCCGGTATCCCACTCACTGGTCGGGCCCAGGCGCGGGTATAGATGGGCGCGGCCCTCGGCTACCAAACAGATTTTTAGCGAGCTGCCCATACTGGTAATACTGGGTGAGTCAAACTGGGCGACAAACTCGGCGAAGGCTTCGCTCTGGTGGGAACGGCTACCCACAATGCACCAATCAGCTTTGCCTTTAGGCAGAGGTGCGACGTTTATGGCCTGAGCGCTGCCGGACTCAATTTTTTCACTGCCCTGTGTGGCAGTGCCACCGGCGTAGGTGACCCCTAGCGCGGGCGCGACCACCACACCCCACACAGGTTTTCCATCGACAATATGGGCGATATTAACAGTAAATTCACCGTTCTTTTTAATAAATTCCTTGGTGCCATCCAACGGGTCCACCAACCAGTATTCAGCCCATTGGCTGCGCTCGGTCCAGGGAATATTGGCGCTTTCTTCCGACAAAATAGGCGTGTCGGGCGTTAAAGCTTGCAGCGCGTCTTTAATATGGTGGTGGGCGGCCAGATCGGCCTCGGTTAGCGGGCTGCTGTCGGATTTTTGCTCTACGGCAAAATCCTTTTGGTAGATCACCATCATTTTCTCGCCCGCTTGTTCGGCAGCCGCGACAACCTGACGGTAGAGCTGGGAGTTCGACATAAAAATCCTTCTGAATCTATTTCGCCAGTACTTTTAATATGGCGTTAACACTGGCTCCAACATCGTTACCGCTGGTATCGATGGTTATCTCGGCGTGGTCGGGGGCCTCGTAGGGGTCACTGATGCCGGTAAACTGTTTGATAATGCCCGCGCGAGCTTTTTTATACAGGCCCTTGGGGTCGCGCTCTTCGCACACAGAAAGCGGGGTATCTAAGTAGGCCTCGATAAATTGGCCGTGGTTAAACATTGAGCGCACCATCTGGCGATCGCGCCGATAGGGGGAAATAAAAGCGCAAATTACCACCAGGCCAGCATCGACCATCAACCTGGCAACCTCGCCTACCCGGCGGATGTTTTCGGCGCGGTCGGATTCAGTCATGCCTAAGTCTTTATTCAGGCCGTGACGAACATTGTCGCCATCGAGCAAAAACGAATTAACCCCACGGTGATGCAGGGTAGCGTCCAGAGCGTTGGCCACGGTGGATTTACCCGACCCAGATAAGCCGGTAAGCCAGATACAGCGTGGAGTTTGGTCCAGAAGCTTGGCACGGTCGACCGAACTGATGGTTTGGTTGTGCCAGACGGCCTCGCAGGGCAAGGTGTCGTCAATACGTTGATAAGGGGATTTTTCGTCGCTCATGTCGTCCCTTTCGCGAAGGTTTTGGGTATTGTACCGATTTTGCGGGGGAAAAAGGAAGGTTGCGCTAAAAGCGCAGCTCTTTTGCTGGGTTCCCGGTCGGGCCGGGAATGACGTCTTGATCTGAAAGCACAGCTCTTTTGCTGGGTTCCCGGTCGAGGCCGGGAATGACGTCTTGATCTGAAAGCACAGCTCTTTTGCTGGGTTCCCGGTCGAGGCCGGGAATGACGTCTTGATCTGAAAGCACAGCTCTTTTGCTGGGTTCCCGGTCGAGGCCGGGAATGACGTCTTGATCTGAAAGCACAGCTCTTTTGCTGGGTTCTCGGTCGGGGCCGGGAATGACGTCTTGCGCTGAAAGCACAGCTCTTTTGCTGGGTTCTCGGTCGGGGCCGGGAGTGACGTCTTGATCTGAAAGCGCAGCTCTTTTGCTGGGTTCTCGGTCGGGGCCGGGAATGACGTCTTGTTCTGAAAGCGCGGCTCTTTTGCTGGGTTCCCGGTCGGGGCCGGGAATGACGTCTTGTTCTGAAAGCGCGGCTCTTTTGCTGGGTTCCCGGTCGGGGCCGGGAATGACGTCTTGTTCTGAAAGCGCGGCTCTTTTGCTGGGTTCCCGGTCGGGGCCGGGAATGACGTTTTGTTCTGAAAGCGCGGCTCTTTTGCTGGGTTCTCGGTCGGGGCCGGGAATGACGTCTTGCGCTGAAAGCGCAGCTCTTTTACTGGGTTCCCGATCGGGGTCGGGAATGACGTTCATTCGCGGTAGTGACGTCTTGTGCTGAAAGCGCAGCTTTTCTGTTAGGTTCCTGGTCGAGGCCGCACTACTGTCCGGAATATTATAGAATCGCCGCGCCAAGCTAAAATCCGTCCTTCCCTCGAAGGTGGGAATCCATAGAAATCAATCAGTTACACAATCTACATACATGGGCCCCGTCTTCGCAGGGGTGACGATATTTTTAAGTCTTTGCCCCCTTAATTGGCTGTGCCTCATAATTGCGGCACGCTAAAACAAGTTACTAATAATTATCCCCGACTATTTGGTATAGGGGCACAATAATGAAGGTACGAAACAATGAATTTCGCCACTGTAGTATTTAGACGTCACGCCCTCGGACGAGGGAGTCTCACCAGGAGGGGCTCCCAACCCACCATTCAAGCATCCAACTGTTTGATACCAGTGCGGGCAAAGCGCAATAAGGGCTCGTAGTAGGCGTTTTGGATGACTGATTTTAGAATGTCAGGGTCCGCCTCTACGTAGTCGTGTACCAACACGTTGCGAAGGCCAATCACTTTGCATCAGGAGATCTCGTCATCAATCACCCCGGCCACCTGCAGGGCCTCGATGGCTTTGCGTGGTTCGAGGGCAACTTGACCGGTAGCCGACTTACACCAGTGTTTAGCAATGCCAATACAGCTTTCTATAAGCAAATGCACAACACGCTCAGCGGCCACCTTCTCTAGACGACTCCAGGCACGCTCCGCAAGAATACCGCTTAATAGCTTCAAGTCTTGCTCGCACTCGTTCAGATGTTGCTGCTGAGCTCGGATATAGGCTTGGTTCGCTAAACTCATCGCTTATCACCCCACTGATCTCGATTGCCATAGTCATGTTCCGAGCGTGAGAGTATGCGCCGCTCCAGCCCCAGACGAACAAAAACATCCCCGTCTAGCAATCATTGACCATCGGTTAAAATAGCCAGACCTAATGGGATAGGCACCAGCGAGATATCAACGACCGATAGCTCTGATTCGCTTATACCGAGGCTATCCCGCCACTGTTGTGCCATAAGCTCTGGCCGCAGACGTCGTTCCAAAGGAGCTTCTAACCAATCATTAAAACCAACCGCTAAATCATAGTCGCTATCTGGATGGAAATCACCGCGCGCCCTAGAACCATACAACCAAAGCGCGACAATGGACGCATCTTTTTTGGCCATATAAGTCATTTTGATATCAAGTCGTTCATCCCTTTCTCACCCGTCCTTGCAGCCACCACCAGGCCCAGCCGCCCACCACGATATTGGTCAACGCCGTAGCGATAAAAAGCCCGTTAAGGCCCCACAACTGTTGCAGCGCCCAGGCCAGGGGCAGAAAGAGCAGCAGTACCCGGCTGACCGATAGCAGCATCGCGGGCCAGGGATTGCCGAGGCCGTTAAAGGCCGCGTTGACGGACATTACCAACCCGTAGGCACCGTAACTAAAAGGGACAATACTTAAATAGAGCATGGCAACGGTCGCAACTTCAGTGTGATCGGTAAAGAGCTGCACAATGGGGCCGCCCAGCAACCATAATATAAGTGTCAACAGCGCGCCGAAGCCCAGGCAAAACCCGGTGAGCACCTTCTGCGCCTGAATCAGCCTGGAAGTTAAACCCGCCGAGTGGTTTTGCCCAAAAAACGGCCCCACCACCCCGGACAAAGCGTAAAAGGCGATGAGTGCCAGAGGCTCAATACGTACAGCAATACCCATTCCCGCGACGGCATCTGTTCCGTAACGAGCGACCATCATTACCACAATACCGCTGGCCAGCGGAATAATAATATTGGACGCCATGGCGGGCAGGCCCACGTGCACAATGCTGCGCCAAGATTCAGCGATAGCACTGCGCGAAGCAAAAGGCGACGTCAACAACCCTACTCGGGCGCGCAAAATATACAGCGCAACCAGCAGGGTTAGCCCCCGAGTGATTAAGGTCGCCCAGGCCGCCCCCGCCAGCTCTAAACGCGGAAAACCCCACAAACCGAAGATTAAGAGCGGGTCCAAGAGTGCGTTAAACACGGCGGCAGCCCCCATCAGGCTGCCCTGAATTCGACTGAGGCCCATAGCCCGCAGCGATGCCAGAGCGACCATGGGCACTAACAGGCAGGGAGCACTGAAATACCAAATGCTCATGTACTGATGAATAAAAGGCAACAATTCGGCCGAGGCGCCCAGCAAAGTAAAAAGCGGGTTAATGGTAAACCAACCAATGGCGCACACGGTCACGGAAATGAACAGCGTTAGCGTCACCGCATCGGTGGCCAAGCGCTGAGCCTGATGCGCCGCCCCGGCTCCGACACTGCGCGCTACTGCCGATGACGTGCCCGCCCCCAACCCGATGCCAATACTGGTTAGCACCATCACCACCGGAAAAGTGAAGCTCATGGCGGCAAGTGGTTTATTACCCAGTTGAGCGACGAAGAAGGTATCTACCACATTGAACGACATAGTCGCCAGCAGCCCCCACACCATGGGCAAAGCCAGGGCGCGTAACTGGGCCGACACCCGGCCTTCTGTCATGGTGGCGTGTAGCGGGGGCATGAATGGGAACCTGTTTTTACCGAGGGGCGAGTATATCAGTTGATGCGAAAAGCCGCGTGCTTTAACTGGTCACAACATAGCTGGAATCCAGCTAAAAAGCGCGGCTTGCTGCCACATTCAGCGTCTCGCGTTCCGCCTCCCAACGACCCACTGGTATGATTCCCCCCGCGCAAACTCTATAATGCACCATTGATTTGCAACCGCTCAGATGTAGGCAAGGCCATGACCGCTAAAGACAAACTGTATATTTTTGATACCACCCTGCGCGACGGCGAACAGAGCCCCGGCGCGTCCATGACTCGCGACGAGAAAATTCGCATTGCCAAAATGTTAGAGAAAATGCGGGTGGATATTATTGAAGCGGGCTTTGCCATTGCCAGTAAGGGCGACTTTGAATCCATTCAGGCCATTGCCAAAGCGGTTAAAGACAGCACCATTTGCTCACTGGCGCGCGCCGTGCCCGGCGATATCGAGCGGGCGGCCGAGGCGATTAAACCCGCCAACAGCGGCCGGATTCATACGTTTATTGCCACCAGCCCCATTCACATGCAGTACAAGCTAAAAATGCAGCCCCCGCAGGTGCTGGAGCAGGCCGTGTCGGCGGTAAAACTGGCCCGCAACCATACAGACGATGTGGAGTTTTCGCTGGAGGACGCCAGCCGCTCGGAATTTGACTTTATGTGCAAAATTATCGAGTCAGTGATCGACGCCGGAGCGCGCACCATTAACCTGCCAGATACCGTCGGCTACGGCGAACCGGAAGAATACGGCGCGATGTTTGGCCGTTTAATTAACGCCATTCCCAATGCGGACAAAGCCATTTTCTCTACCCACTGCCACAACGACCTGGGCCTTGCGGTGGCCAACTCGCTGGCGGCGGTAATGCATGGCGCCCGCCAGGTTGAGTGCACCATTAACGGCTTGGGCGAGCGCGCCGGTAATGCCGCGCTAGAAGAAATCGTAATGGCAGTGCGCACCCGCCAGGACATGATGCCGGTTGAAACCGATCTGGACGCCACCCACATTGTGCCCACCTCGCGTCTGGTCTCCAGCATTACCGGCTTTGCGGTACAACCCAACAAAGCCATCGTGGGTGCCAATGCTTTTGCGCACGAATCGGGCATTCACCAGGACGGCGTGCTTAAGCACCGCGAAACCTACGAAATCATGCGCGCCGAGGACGTAGGCTGGAACACCAACAAGCTGGTGTTGGGCAAACATTCGGGCCGCGCCGCGGTGAAAGCGCGCTTTGAAGCATTGGGGATTACCTTCGACAACCCCGAAGCCCTGAGCGCCGCCTTTGAACGCTTTAAAGACTTGGCGGACAAAAAACACGAGATTTTCGACGAAGATTTACAGGCGTTGGTCAGCGACGTTAAACCGCAATCGGTGCCCGAGACTTATCAGTTGGGCGATTTAGAAGTGGTATGCAAAACCGGACAACAACCCACCGCTACCTTGTCACTGACCATCGACGGCAAAGAGCACACCTGTAGCGCCACCGGCAGCGGCCCGGTGGATGCCACTTACAAGGCCATTGAAAGTGCGGCGCAAAGCCACACCACCTTAAAGCTGTACTCGGTTAATGCCATCACCCAAGGCACAGATTCGCAAGGTGACGTAACGGTAAGACTGGAAAAAGACGGGCAAATCGTCAACGGCGTAGGCGCCGACACTGATATTGTGGTGGCCTCGGCCAAAGCCTATTTGCACGCCCTTAACCTGCTTGCCGCTCCCGAGCGTTCGCACCCGCAGCGCGAAGGCATTTAAACAAAAGGCTAAGGCATGAACGAGCGGCAGCGTCATCAATATTTAAGTGCCATGGGGATCGACAGCTTCATCCCCAGAGTGCTGCTACCTCACGCTCCGGCCCCCACTCTGTGCGACTTGCCGGTAGTTAGCGAAACGCCTGCGCCCCCCCTATCTGCCCCCGTGCAGAACAATCCAATGGCGCCGCCAGCCCCCAGTCAAGTGGGGAATATGCTGGGCGATATGGGCATTGCGACCGACAAAAAGCCGGTGCGCAAAGAGCCGCTTAACCTTTATCTGCCCCAGCCCAAAAAAGGCGTCACCCCGGTGCATCTGCACCTGTGGCGCCCCAGTAATAAGCTGCTGATTATTGATGAGCACACCCCGGGTGCTGCCTTACCCACGGATAGATTGCTGGCGAGTATTCTGCGCGCTTGTCGCCAGCACAACATACCTTTGGGTGAGCCCGAGCGTATGCGCTGCCCGCTGAATGAACAGCTGGCGAAAATGTACAGCCAGGACGATCTGCGCGAAGAGCTGCAAGCCTGGCTAAGCGAGGAACTTGCCAAGCAGCAAGAGCCTGAGCTGTGGTTAATGGGGCCCGAGGCAGCGCAGTGGTTTGTAAGCCCGGAAAACGTGCCCGAGGCTTTCAGCCAAACCCAGCTAAACCTTACCGGCACCCAACGCCAACCCGCTATTGTGCTGCCAAGTTTGAGCAAATTACTGCAAGAACCACAACTAAAACAAAAAATTTGGCCTACCTTGAATGGCGTTTAAACCCTTAGACCCGAACACCTTAACAGGCGACTGCCAAACCGCTACCGGCGAAACACTGACCTTGCGACCTTTGACGGAAGCCGATATCGAGCCGCTGTGCGAGATTGAAAAACGCGCCCACTCTCACCCCTGGAGTCGCCGCCTATTTACCGACTGCCTACACTCGCGCCAGCGCTGCATTCTTATTTTTACCGGCCGGACGCTTGTGGGCTATTTTGTCGTGACCTATGCCGCCGGCAGCGCCGAGCTGTTAAATATTGCGATTGATCCCTCGCAACAAGGAAAAGGCCTGGCCTTTGCGGCACTTACGCATTTAATCCAAGCACTAAACGGCGTCGCCGAGACTTTATATTTAGAAGTGCGCGAATCCAACCAGTCGGCTATTGCCTTATATCAAAAGCTGGGGTTTGCCGAGGTGGGCATTCGGCCCAATTACTACCCCGCCGCAAAAGGCCGCGAAGATGCGGTGATTATGGCTTTCAGTTTTGTAGATGAGTGATGGATAGCGGCGGCAAAGCCGCGCTTTTTATCTGGATTCCAAATCACGTTTGGAATGACGGAAATTTCAGCTCCTGTCATTTCTTGAAGTCCGTTAGTTTTTGACCCCTGTCATTCCATGCCCCGACACGGAACCCAGCGATAGAACGCGCCTTGTCGCAACATACACACGATAGGGAAAGGAAAAACGGCTCCGCCGACAACGGAGCCGGAAGGCAGGTTACAGGCTTAACACCTTCTCGCCCCGGGCGATACCCGAGACACCCGAGCGGACCACTTCCAAGATAGAAGCATCGCCCACGGCTTGTAAGAAGGCGTCCAGCTTGTCGCTGGTGCCGGTAATTTGAATGATGTACAGGCTGGCGGTAACGTCCACGATCTGACCGCGGAAGATATCCACACAGCGCTTAATTTCGGCGCGTTGAGCACCGGCGGCTTTGACTTTGATCAGCATCACTTCGCGTTCGATGTGAGCGCCCTCGGTCAAGTCCACCAGCTTTACCACATCGATCAACTTGTTCAGATGCTTAGTGATCTGCTCAATTTTGTGATCGTCACCAATGGTGGTTAACGTCAGACGCGACAAAGTCTCGTCTTCGGTAGGCGCCACGGTGAGCGATTCGATATTGTAACCACGCTGTGAAAATAGCCCCACGACCCGCGACAGCGAGCCGGGTTCGTTTTCCATTAATACTGAAATAATTCGTCTCATCTTATGTGCGCTCCGTTTTGCTGACCCACATATCGCGCATGGAGGCGCCGGCAATTTGCATGGGGTAAACATGCTCAGAAGTGTCTACTGCGATGTCCATAAAGACCACGCGGTCTTTCATGGCAAAGCACTCTTCCATTTTCGCCTTTAGGTCGTCTTTTTGGGTCACGCGCATACCGACATGGCCATAGGCTTCCATTAACTTCACGAAGTCGGGCAAGGAGTCTTCGTACAGACTTTCGGAATAACGGCTGTCGTACTGCATATCCTGCCACTGGCGTACCATGCCGAGGGCCTGGTTATTGAGGCAGATAATTTTTACCGGCAGATGATACTGGGTGAGCGTGGCCAACTCTTCGATACACATCTGAATGCTACCCTCGCCGGTCACACAGGCCACGACCGCATCGCGATGCGCCATTTGCACGCCCAGCGCGGCAGGCAAGCCAAAGCCCATGGTGCCCAGACCACCGGAGTTGATCCAGCGGCGCGGTTTGTCGAACAGGTAATACTGCGCGGCAAACATCTGGTGCTGCCCCACATCGGAGGTGATATAAGCATCGCCGCCGGTTACTTCATGCAGCGCTTTAATTACGTCTTGCGGCATGATTTTCTCGCCGCCGGTGTTATAACGCGGCGCTGTGTACAAGCCATGGCTGTCGCGCCACTCGTCGATTTGCTCCCACCAGTTTTTGATCGCCGCCGCGTCTGGCTTTTGCTCGCTTTCGCCAATCAGCGCCAGCATTTCGCTCAATACACTGTCCACCGCGCCCACAATGGGAATATCGGCGGTTACGGTTTTAGAAATAGACGCGGGGTCGACATCAATGTGAACAATTTTGGCGTTAGGGCAGAACTTGTTAACCGCGTTGGTTACCCGATCGTCAAAGCGCGCGCCCACCGCCAAAATGGCATCGGCATTGTGCATGGCCATGTTGGCTTCGTAAGTGCCGTGCATACCCAACATACCCAAAAACTGACGGTCGCTGCCCGGGTAGCAACCCAAGCCCATCAGAGTGTTGGTAACCGGGTAATTCAGCTTGCGGGCAATATCGGTTAATAGCTCAGAGCCGTTGCCCTGAACCACCCCGCCACCGGCATAAATAACCGGGCGTTTGGATTCCAGCATCAGCTGAACGGCTTTTTTGATTTGCCCCGCATGACCGCGAGTGGCCGGAGTGTAAGAGCGAATCTTCACCTTCTCCGGATACTCGTAGGGATAGGTATCAAACGGGTTAGTGATATCTTTGGGGATATCAATGACCACCGGACCGGGGCGACCGGTGCGGGCGATGTAGTAAGCCTTTTTGATCACCTCGGGAATATCGCGAGCGTCGCGTACCATAAAGCTGTGCTTTACGATGGGACGTGAGATACCCACCATATCCGTTTCCTGGAAGGCGTCTTCGCCGATGCGCTCGGAGACGACCTGTCCGGACAGCACCACCATGGGAATAGAATCCATATAGGCGGTGGCAATGCCAGTAATAGCGTTGGTGGCGCCGGGGCCAGAAGTAACCAACACGGTTCCCACATCGCCGGTTGAGCGCGAATAGGCATCGGCCGCATGGGTAGCGGCTTGCTCGTGACGCACCAAAATGTGCTTAACGTCTTTTTGTCGGAAAATAGCGTCGTATATGTGCAGCGCAGCGCCACCGGGGTAGCCGAAAACGGTTGTTACGCCTTCGTCCCGCAGCGCGCGAATTAACATATCGCCGCCTGATAGCATTTCCACGTTATTTCCCCTTTAAACTGCTTGAGTCAAATAAAATAAATAGGCTCCACTATAGCAAAGCAACAGGGCTTGTTGCCGCCAAAGTGGCAAGTCTATGTGAATTCAGGATTCCCCAAGTTACGCGCTGGTAGCAATTGCGGTTTCTTGGGCAGGCGGCATCGGTGGATGCGCCTACGCGGTGCGGATGGTTCAACAAGCGGGTGACTTGCTGGCGCGGCCAGGTGCCGAGGTTTTCGGCGGGTTCGCGAGCCATCTAGCGAGAGGGTGTATTGTCGCAATATACGCCGTAAAGTCAAGGAATGCGGGCGATTTGCTGGCGCAAAAGGCATCAAATTCACAAATCGCGCACGAGGTTTCACACGGCGAGAAAATTCAGGTTATAGTGATCAGTCTAAAAAGCTCTAATAGGTGAGATTATGATCGCATCAATGTGGCGTATTGCCTTGGTACTCGTTGCACTGGCCGGCGCTAGTTTACCCGCTGTGGCGGCGGATACTTTTTACAAGTGGGAAAGCGAAGACGGCACTACCCACTACGGCACCCGCCCACCCAATGGGGTTGAGAGCACGGCGATTCAGCCCAAAACCGGCCACAGCGAACCGGTCAACTATTCCCACGGGCAAAGCGACGATAAACAGGCACAGGCCTCAAGCGCCGCAGCCGAGCAATCCACCAAAGACCCCGCCCGCTGCGAAGCAGCCACCAAAAACGCTGACATTCTGGGCCGGGGCGGCCGGGTACGCGAACCCACGGATGATGGCAGCTTTCGCTATTTGAGCGAAGAAGAGAAGGCCGACAGGTTAGAGCAAGCCCGTCAGGCGATAGAGGAGTCTTGCTGATGAGCCCGGTTACGGATTACCGAAGCATGAGACGCTAACGCGCGCTTTTTAACTGGATCCTCGATCGTGGCCGAGGATGACCCTCGGTGGTGGCAAAGCTGACGGTGCCAGCATCCAAAGACGAGGGCAGGCGGTTTCCGTTATTTCCGGCACCGCTTATGCGCTAGGCTCGTCATCCCGTTCACTCCATCCATTCGCGCCACCGTCACTTCACGCCCCGCCATTTTGCACCACAAGCCTCGGTACTTTCCGTCACGCCATACCCGAGCCCCCGTCACTCCCTGCAGCAACCCGTTACCCCGTCGTTCCCTGCAGCATCTCCTTACTCCGCCATTCCCTGCGTGTGCCCCCTCTTCCGTCATTCCGTGCCACGACACGGAATCCAGTCAACGAACGCGACTAGAGGCAGCATAAATGCTGCCCAGCTTGTCGCCTCATACAGAATGGCTTTTTAAAGGGTTAGTGGACCTTCCGGGCATTAAAGACAATTTTATCTCCATCCATTTTCGCCTCAATGGTATCCCCGGGAACAAATTTGCCTGCAAGTATTTCCTGGGCCAGCGGGTTTTCGATTTCCTGCTGAATGGCGCGTTTGAGCGGTCGGGCGCCGTAGACCGGATCGTATCCGGCTTCGGCAAGCTTATCCATAACCTCATCCGTTAAGTCCAGGGCCATTTCTTTTTCCGCCAAACGCTTACTGAGCTGTGCGGTCTGGATATCGGTAATACCGCGAATCTGGTCTTTGGCCAGCGGGTGGAACACCACCGCTTCATCAACTCGGTTGATAAATTCGGGACGAAAATGCTGCCCCACCACTTCCATGACGGCATCCTTCATGGCGGCGTAGCGGTTCTCGTTGTTGGTGGAGTCGGACAGGCCACCGTCGCCGTCAAAGCTCACGGTGTCAAAGGATTTGTCTTCGGCCAGATCCTGAATTCGGTCGGAGCCCAAATTCGAGGTCATCACCACCACGGTGTTGCGAAAATCCACGGTGCGACCCTGGCCATCGGTTAAACGGCCGTCGTCTAACACCTGCAGCAGAATATTAAACACATCCGGGTGAGCCTTCTCGATTTCATCCAGCAACAGCACTGAATAGGGCCGGCGGCGTACGGCCTCGGTTAAGTAGCCACCCTCTTCGTAACCGACATAGCCCGGAGGCGCGCCGATTAAACGGGCTACCGAGTGTTTTTCCATAAACTCAGACATATCAATACGCACCATGGCCTCTTCGGTGTCGAACAGAAACGACGCTAGGGCTTTACACAATTCGGTTTTACCCACGCCAGTGGGACCCAAAAACAGGAAAGAGCCATTGGGGCGATTGGCGTCCGACAGCCCCGCACGGGAGCGGCGCACCGCGTTGGAAACGGCCACCACGGCTTCGTTTTGGCCGATAACACGTTTGTGCAGCGCGTCTTCCATTTTTAAAAGCTTTTCGCGTTCGCCTTCCAACATTTTAGAAACCGGAATACCCGTCCACTTGCTGACGACTTCGGCGATTTCTTCATCGCCCACGCGGTTGCGCAGCAAGGTCATCTCCATCATGTCGACCTGGCTGGCCATATCCAGCTGTTTTTCCAGCTCCGGGATAATGCCGTATTGCAATTCCGACATACGCCCCAGATCGCCGGCGCGGCGCGCAGCGTCTAAATCCTGACGGGCTTGCTCCAGAGAACTTTTAATTTCTTGCGAGCCGTGCAAGGCCGCTTTTTCGCTGCGCCAGATTTCTTCCAGCTCGGCGTATTTGCGCTCCAGCTCTTCAATGTCCGTTTTGATTTTTTCCAACCGTTTGCGACTGGCTTCGTCCTCGTCTTTTTTTACCGCTTCACGTTCAATTTTAAGCTGAATAAGGCGTCGTTCCAGCTTGTCCATCTCCTCGGGCTTGGAGTCGATTTCCATGCGAATGCGACTGCCAGCTTCATCGATTAAATCAATCGCCTTATCCGGCAGCTGGCGGTCGGTAATATAACGCTGAGATAACTTAGCGGCGGCGATAATCGCGGAGTCGGTAATATTAACGCCATGGTGCAATTCGTAACGCTCTTTCAAGCCGCGCAAAATCGCAATGGTGTCTTCCTCGGAGGGTTCATCCACCAAGACTTTTTGAAAGCGGCGCTCGAGCGCGGCGTCTTTTTCAATAAACTGGCGATACTCATCCAAGGTGGTGGCGCCCACGCAGTGAAGCTCGCCGCGCGCCAGGGCAGGCTTTAGCATATTGCCGGCATCCATGGCGCCTTCGGCTTTACCGGCGCCCACCATGGTGTGTAGCTCGTCAATAAACAGAATAATGCGGCCTTCCTGTTTGGACAGCTCGTTCAGCACCGACTTTAAGCGTTCTTCAAAGTCACCACGAAACTTGGCACCCGCTAACAACGAGCCTAAATCCAACGATAACAGGCGTTTGTTTTTTAAACCTTCGGGCACTTCACCGTTAACTATACGCTGGGCCAAACCTTCGACAATGGCGGTTTTACCCACACCCGGTTCACCGATTAACACCGGATTGTTTTTGGTGCGACGTTGCAACACCTGCACGGTGCGGCGAATTTCATCGTCGCGCCCAATCACCGGGTCCAGCTTGCCGGCTTCGGCGCGGGCGGTTAAATCGACAGTAAACTTTTCCAATGCCTGGCGGTTGCCCTCGGCATCGGCGTCGTCCACGGTTTCACCACCGCGCACTGCCTCTACCGCTTGTTTTAGGCGTTCGGTATTGCCGAACTGCTGCAGTAATTTGCCCAGCTCGCTGTCTTTATCGTCCATGGATGAGATAAGAAGCGACTCGCTGGAGACAAATTTATCCCCCGCTTTTTGCGCGTGGCGATCGGCCAGGTTCAGCAAGCGCGCCAACTCTTGCGACATACGCACATCGCCGGATGGGCTCTGAACCTTAGCCAGCCGATCCAGCGCTTTGTTGAGTTCGTTGCGCAGGCCTTTCACATCAAAGCCGGCCTGAGATAACAGCGGCTGCACAGTGCCGCCCTGCTGATCCAGCAAGGCCAGCATTAAATGCGCGGGCTCCAGCTGAGTGTGGTCGCGCCCTACCGCCATGGACTGAGCGTCGGACAACGCCAGCTGCAGTTGATTGGTTAAACGGTCGATTCGCATGGGTTATTCCCTCAAAAATACTTGATTGCTTGCTTATTAAAGTAGGGGCAGTTGGAGGGAAATCAAGTTATTCGTCTGACGTCAGGCGTCGGACGTCAGACGAATCATTTAATCCATATCGCCGTGGCCATACGGCCGGTGTGTTTACCATCGCGGCGATAGGAGTAAAAACGTTTGCTATCGCGGTAGGTACAAAAGTTTCCACCGTAAACCTGTTGGACACCGCAAGCGTTAAGGGCAGCGCGGGCCAGGGCGTATAGGTCGGCGTAAAAATGCATGGGCTTGCGTCCTGGCTGCATGGCGGCGGCGATGGCGTCCGTGTGCTCATCGGACTGTGCATTTTTAAAGAAGGCTTCGAGCACATCAATACCCACCTCAAAATACTCTGGGCCTATAGCGGGCCCCAGCCACGCGAGCAACCGCTGCGGCTTGGCGTTAAAGCGATTCACGGCCCTGGGCACAATACCGCGAGCCAGCGAACGCCAACCGGCATGCACGGCGGCTACTTCGTCGCCCTTCTCGCTGCACAATAAAATGGGCAGACAATCGGCGGTGAGCACGGCGCAGGGCAAGCCACGGGTGCGCGTAAAACTGCCATCGGCGGTGCGTACCCGGCCATCGCTTTGGGCGGCAACCACTTTAACGCCGTGAATTTGCTCCAGCCACTGAGGCCCCTGGGGCCAATGGCAGGCCTGAGCCAGACCTTGCCGGTTGCTTTCTACTTTTTGCGAATCATCCCCCACATGCAGCGCCAGGTTGTTACTGTCGTAGGGCGCGGTGCTGACGCCTGCGGATCGGGTGGTGGCAATAGCGCCCACACAAGCCGGGGCGGGCCAATCGGGGCTGATGAACGCGTTAGTCATCCGCTTGCTCCAATGCGTTTAACAGTTGCACCATATCCTCCGGCAGAGGCGCCTGCCAACTCATAGACTGTTCGCTGTGCGGGTGAACTAACCCCAAGCTGGCCGCGTGCAGCGCCTGGCGGGGAAAGCTACGGAGCGCCTCTAGCAACTCGGCCGAGGCGCCGGCCGGCTTACGAAAACGCCCGCCATAGACCGGATCGCCCACCAAGGGGTGGTTAATATGCGCCATGTGCACGCGAATCTGGTGGGTGCGACCGGTCTCAAGCTTAAGACGCAAATGGGCGTGCTGGGTAAAACGCTGCAATACCCGGTAGTGAGTAACGGCCTCTTTGCCGCTGACAGGCACCACGGCCATTAGCTTGCGCTGTTTGGGGTGGCGACCAATGGGGGCGTCCACCTTGCCGCCACCGGTAAACTGGCCCACGGCGACCGCCTCGTATTCGCGGCTGACACTGCGCGCCTGTAACTGGGCCACCAGGTTATGGTGGGCGGCTAAGGTTTTGGCAACCACCATCAGGCCCGTGGTGTCTTTATCCAGGCGATGCACGATACCTGCCCGGGGCAATTGTGCCTGATCGGGATTATGGTACAAAAGTGCATTGACCAGAGTGCCGCTGTAATTGCCCGCTGCCGGGTGCACTACCAAGCCCGCGGGTTTATTGACCACCAACAGGTGTTCGTCCTCAAAGACGATATCCAGGGGAATATCTTCTGCCTCCCAGGTGTCATCGGCTACCAGTTCGGCGCGCAAAGCGAGGATTTCTCCCCCCAGCAGCTTGTCTTTGGGCTTGGCGCTGGCGCCGTCCACAGTAAGCTGCCCCGCCTTAATCCACTCTTTTAGGCGCTCGCGGGAATAATCGGGGAACAACCCCGCCGCCACCTGGTCAAATCGCTGGCCTCGCTGTTCCCGGGGCACCTGGGCGGCAAGGTCTATGGTCTGACTCATCCGTTTACTCTCGTGATGCGGGGGTCTGCTTTGGCTTGGCCCCCGACTGTGTTTAAATAGCGCCCTGTACGGCGGGCGGTTGTGGCCTTAGCCTGAATTGCGTGATGATAACGAATTGTGAGCCCTAACCCTATGCGAGCGTCTGTTTTTCTTTTAAGCGGCCTTTTAATTCTGCTGCTTTCTGCCTGCTCATCCAATGGCGAGCGCCAGGATTACACCTCTGAGGCCGATCTGTACGAACAGGCCATGGGCCAACTGAACAGCAGCCGCTGGGAGAGCGCCATCTCCTCGCTGCAGTTGCTGGAAGAGCACTTCCCCTTTGGTAAATACGCCGAACAGGCACAGCTTGAGCTGATTTACGCCTACTACCGCTCGGGCGACCCGGATGCCGCCACAGCCTCGGCGGATCGCTTTATTCGCCTGCATCCGCAACACCGCAATGTGGATTACGCGTACTACATGAAGGGCCTGGCCGCCTACGATAAAGACGAAAACTTCCTTGCCACCATTATTCCCCTGGACCAGACCCAGCGTGACCCGGGCGCCGCGCGTGAATCACTGGCCTACTTTACCCAGCTACTCAACCGCTATCCCGACAGCTCTTACGCTCAGGACGCCAAAAAGCGCATGTTGTACCTGCGCAACCGCCTGGCACGCTATGAAATTCACGTAGCCAACTACTACTTTAAGCGCGGCGCCTATCTGGCATCGGTCAAGCGTGGCCAGTATGTGCTGGAAAACTACCAGGGCACCCCGTCTACACCCGACGCCCTGGCGGTCATGGTGCAGGGCTATCACTTGCTGGGAATGGACGAACTGTCAGACCGCAATCTGGCGGTGCTGCGCCTAAACTACCCCGACCACCCGGCCTTTGATAACAACGGTGAATTCAACTTTCAGCACGGTGATGTCGAAGAGCGCAGCTGGGTGAGTAAAGCCACCTTTGGTTTATTCGACAAGCGCGACCCACGCGGTTTTGACTCGCGCCGGGTGTACGACCCGCAGTATCAGGATACGCCTCGGGCGAGTCAGTAGATCGCCGGGAGCGATTCTGCAAAAAAAGCGGCGCCTAGGCGCCGTTTTTTGTGGGCGCTGGCAATGCAGACAACCGACTCAGAAACACCTGTGCCCCCACCAAGCAACGCCTGGCGGTCGCCCTTAAGCGGCTAAACACAAAGGCTCACCGCAGGTGGCTGTTTCTCTGGATTCCCTCATTCGAGGGAATGACAATAAAAATGCGAAGCCAAGACCAAAGCCCCTGCAGACGTTATATTCCCGGCACCGCCACCACGGCCGCACCAAAGCGCCTTACAGATGTTTATTCCCCGCACCGTCATCCCCGGCCACGACCGGGGACCCAGAAAAAGAGTTATGCCTTTGGCATACCCTTACTCCCCCGCCTTCCACCCCGAGGTAATCGGGTAACGCCTATCGCGGCCAAACCCACGGGTGGTAATACGCGGCCCAATGGGACTTTGGCGGCGTTTGTATTCGTTGATATCCACCAACCGTACCACCCGCTGCACATCCTCGGCGTTAAAGCCTTCCTTGATAATCTGATCAGCGCTGTAGTCGCGCTCTACATACAGCGCGAGAATCTCGTCCAGCACCTCGTAGGGCGGCAGCGAGTCCTCGTCTTTCTGATCCGGGGCCAACTCGGCCGAAGGCGGGCGAGTGATAACGCTTTCGGGAATAATCTCGCCATTGCGGTTGCAGTGGCGGGCCAGCTCAAACACCAGGGTTTTGGGCACATCTTTAAGGGCGTCGAACCCCCCGGCCATATCGCCGTAAAGGGTGGAGTAGCCCACCGCCAGCTCGCTTTTGTTGCCGGTGGTAAGCACCAGATAGCCTTTTTTGTTGGAAATGGCCATAAGCAGCACGCCGCGACAGCGCGCCTGCAGGTTCTCTTCGGTGGTATCAACGTTTAAACCGGCAAATTCGTCGGCCAGGGCACCCATAAATGCCTCGTACATGGGCTCGATACTGATGGACTGGTAACGCACACCCAGGGTTTGGGCCTGGGCGGCGGCGTCGTTTTTACTTAAATCTGAGGTGTAGCGAAACGGCATCATTACCGCTTCAACCCGCTCGGGGCCCAAGGCCTCGACGGCTAGCGCCAGGGTAAGGGCCGAATCGATCCCCCCCGACAAGCCCAGCACCACCCCGCGAAACCCGTTTTTATTGACGTAATCGCGCAGGCCCAACACCAGCGCCTGATACACCGCGTCCAACTTAGAGGCTTGCGGCGCCAATGCTTGCGGCGCCAGGGTAAGCGTGTCGCCTTCGCGAATAAACGTGCTGTAACTAATCGCCTCGGCAAATTCGGGCGAGCGCTGGCAGACCTTACTTTGTTGATCAACAGCCATCGAGCCACCGTCAAACACCAGCTCATCCTGTCCGCCTACTAAATTGGTATAGACAATGGGCATGCCCCCCTCAGCCGCCCGGCGAGCCAGCAGTTGCTCGCGCTCTTGCGCCTTGCCCTGATGAAAGGGCGAGGCATTTAAATTAAGCATTAGGCGCGCACCGGCATCCCGCGCCTGAAGCATGGGCTCGCTTTGCCAGATATCCTCGCAAATGGTCAGAGCGGTGGGCGTGCCGTTTAAATCAAACACACAAGGAGCATCGCCGGGCACGAAATAGCGCACCTCATCAAACACCTGATAATTGGGCAGCGATTGCTTGGCGTACTCAACTTTCAGCTCGCCCTGCTCGATCACCCCGGCCATATTAAATACCCGACCCGCAACCACCTTGGGGTAGCCCACGACCAAAGCCAACGGCAGGTTAGCTGCTTTCAGCTCGCCCAGAGCACGTTCGATACGCAACTGCAAACTTGGGCGCAACAGTAGATCTTCGGGGGGGTAGCCGGTCAAGGTCAGCTCGGGAAAGACCAGTGCGTGGGGCTTACACTCAGACATCGCCTGGCGGGCAATATCGAGTACTTTTTGTGTGTTTCCGGGAATATCGCCTACCAGCAGATTTATTTGCGCGGATCCAACAACCAAGTTTTCCATTGGGACATCTCTTCGTTCAAACTTACGCGTATTTTCCGCTATCGCGCGCAATTAAGCAAAGTAGCAACCGCGCGGCTATGTTGTACAATGCCTTGTCCCGCAAGGCGCGAGCGAATGCCCATGTTATGCATTAAACCAGGTTACGCATGAAACCCAGGCCGATTACATTAGAACAAGGTTACGACCCCTACCAGCTGTTGCGTGTTTACACCTACTACCGGGTTTTTCTGGGCGCATTATTGCTGCTTATTTTTGAAAGTCATGCGCTGACCAACCTGCTGGGCAGCGAGCACGAAAATGTTTTCTTTTACACCGCTTGGGGTTACACGATCTTAAACACTCTGCAGCTGGTGGGTTTATGGTTCAACCATCAGCCTCCGAGTTTGCAGCAAAAGCTCAGCGCCATACTGCTGGACATTTTCGCCATTACCCTACTGATGTTTGCCAGCGGCGGGGCCACCAGCGGTTTGGGTTACCTAATGATAGTCTCGGTGGCGGCGGCGGGCATGCTACTGCCCACCCAGCTCGCCATCTTTACCGCAGCCCTGGCCACCCTGCTGCTAATCGGGGAGAGTGTGGCACACCACGCAGCGACCGGCATAGACACCAAGTCATTGTTTGTGGCCGGCTCACTGGGGGCGTTAATTTTTATTACCGCCTACACCTTTCAGTACCTGACCAAAAAAATTCAGATTAGCACCGCCGAGCTTAAAGCCCAGACCGAGCATATTGCGCACCTGCAAAAACTGGCGCGCTTGATCGTCGAGCGGATGCGCACCGGTATTATCGTGCTAAATAAAAACGATGATATTGAACTGATCAACGAAGCGGCACAGTCATTTCTAGGCCTGGGCTCCAATCAGGATCTAACGTTAAAGCTGGATCAACTACCGGCCATTCAATCTCAGCTACAGCAGTGGCGCGGCTCGCACGACCCTCATACGGGCAATCAAATTATTCCCCCGTCGGCGGGTAACACCACGGAACTTAAAGTCAGCCTGGCAAACCTAGAACTGGGTAAGGACGAAGACACGCTGGTATTTATTGAAGATAACCGCGCCATTGCGCAGCAGGCCCAACAGTTAAAACTGGCCTCACTCGGTAGACTTACCGCTAGTATTGCCCACGAAATTCGCAATCCGCTTAGTGCCATTTCTCATGCCTCCCAGCTGCTGGGTGAATCTCCCGACATTAATCCTGCCGACAGCCGGCTGCTGGAAATCATCAGCCATCAAACTCAACGGGTTAATCAGATTATCGAGAATATTCTGCACGTCTCGCGCCGCCGCCCAGCCGAACCCGCAACCCTAGAGCTGAACGCATTTATGCGGGAGTTTTTATCCGGCGACTGCGAACAAGCGTCACAGGTATCTTTGCAATCTCAGACGCCCTCGATCTATGCGCGCTTCGACCCCTCCCAACTACAGCAAATACTGTCCAACTTGATCAGCAACGCATTGCGCTATACTGACAACTCAATGCATGAACCTCCTGTGCGCATCGAGCTGGGTATTGAACCCCGACGCGATACCCCGTTTTTAAAAGTTATAGACAATGGCCCCGGCATTGCGCCCGAAAACCAACGCCATATTTTCGAGCCTTTTTTTACCACCGAAAGCCAGGGCTCTGGCCTGGGTTTGTTTATCTGCAAAGAGTTGTGTGAAGCCAACCAAGCGTATATTGATTACCTTTGCGACGAAGAACAACCCAGCTGTTTTACCCTTCAATTTGCCCACCCCGATAAGGTACAAAAATGAGCGAGACTATTACTGCCCTTGTCATTGACGATGAACCCGATATCCGCGAACTGCTGGAAATCACCTTGGGGCGCATGCAGATTGAAACCTTCAGCGTGGAATCCGTCGCACGGGCAAAAAAGCTGCTACAAGAAACAGACTTTTCTATTTGCCTGACGGATATGAAGCTGCCCGATGGTAACGGCTTGGAGATTGTGGAATATATTCAACAGCACCATCCACGCCTACCTGTCGCGGTTATTACCGCCCACGGCAATGTGGACGTGGCGATTGAATCGATGAAGGCAGGTGCGTTTGATTTTATCTCGAAGCCCGTGGACTTAAACACTTTACGTCAGCTGGTCAACAGCGCCATACAAACCACGCAAATTGCGGTAGAAAACGATAATAACGACCCACGCTTAATCGGCGAGTCGGCGGTCATGCAAAAGCTGAGCAACAGCATTCGCAAACTGGCGCGGTCCCAGGCGCCGGTTTACATCAGCGGCGAATCCGGCGCGGGCAAAGAGTTAGTAGCTCGCTCCATCCATCACCTGAGTCCGCGCCTGCATCATCCGTTCATAGCGGTAAACTGCGGTGCCATTCCCCGCGAACTACTTGAGAGCGAGCTTTTCGGCCATGTTAAAGGCAGTTTTACGGGCGCCCATCAGGACAAACCCGGTTTGTTTAAAGCCGCTCAGGGCGGAACCTTATTTTTTGATGAAGTGGCCGACTTGCCATTGGACATGCAGGTAAAGTTGTTACGTGCGATTCAGGAAAAGTCCGTGCGTCCGGTGGGCGCCACTGGCGAGGTCAAAACCGATGTGCGCATTCTGTGCGCGACCCACAAGAACCTGGAGCAAGAGGTCACCGAAGGCCGCTTCCGGCAAGATTTGTTCTACCGCCTAAATGTGATTCAACTAAATGTACCCGCCCTTCGCCACCGCCGTGAAGATATTCCGCCACTGGCCAACCAGCTACTGCAAAAGATCGCGTCTTCCGCCGGAATGCCTACCCCAACACTTTCGCCTAAAGCGCTAGACACTCTAACCGCCTACTCATTCCCCGGTAATGTCCGCGAGCTGGAAAACATTCTGGAGCGCGCCTTCACCCTGTGCGAATCAGACTCCATTGGTACCGATGATCTGCACCTGCCCGAGTCAGCCCCTTCACCCGCAGCGCAACACGGCAATAATGGTGGCGCACCCGACTATTACCAGCGCTGCTTAGAACACAGCTCGCTGGATGATTATCTGGAAGAGATAGAACGGGAAATTCTGTGCAACACTCTGGAATCTTGCCGATTCAACAAAACTCAGACGGCTAAAAAGCTGGGCATTACGTTTCGTTCACTGCGCTATCGGCTGCAAAAATTGGGATTGGATAAAGAATAAGACCCGCAAAGGCGGGCCTGAAATCATAATTTACCAGCAATCGCCACTAGTGGGTGTTCGCTTGCCGACATGGTCAAGGGTTAAAGAAGTACAGCCCGAGTCGCCAGTTTGCGGAGCTTTTTTCGCCTTCGCCGTCGCGGTAAAGCCTACACCTCCGCCAGAAGTTACCACTTCAACTTCATAAAAACCCTCCGGCGAATCGTAGGTACCCAAAGCACTGCAACCGGTAAAGGTACCGGCCGAGCTGCGGCAACGCTCCATCTGCTGCGCCGCATCACTGAGCGCCGCTTGCGCATCGGTACGATTGCCCCGCCGCACATGATCCAGGTACGACGGATAGGCAATAGAGCCCAAAATTCCGATGATGATCACCACAATCATCAACTCGATTAACGAAAACCCATGTTGTTTGTTATTCATAGTAATTTCCTTATTGCATCTGGCGCCAGGATTGACGGCCCATAGCTCCTGCAGGCGGAGGAGCAGGAATCGGAGCAAGAGTACCGTCACTGTCTTGTTTTATAAACGTACCGCCATCTCCGCCAATATGAATATATTCCGATAGACTGGATAACGAATCACTCTCCATACCCTGATTATCCAGCATAGGTTCGTTGCCTCGGTAAAAAGTACCGATAGCCGTTAAATCCATAATCCAACTTTTACCGCCATAATCACAAGCATTTTCGGTAGGAACAATCGTAGGAAAGATTAATCTATCAAAGATTAAATTGGACTTGTCGGTCACCCGCTCTCCCGCAATGGGAAAATTAATATACCAACCGTGGGTGTCCTCATCAGCCCAATTGAAATCGTTCGCCCCACCGTCAACGTTAAAGCCGCTTACGTTATCGCCAGCCTGAGCCTCTTTTACAATACGAATACCGTTAGAACCGCTCACACTATTTTGAACCAAATCGTCAGGCTCTACTGTTTCTCCGGTATCTGCTACAGCGTAAAAACTATTGGTATTAGAGGTGGATATATCACTATCGGTAAGATAGCGTCCAGTACCAAAATAGACCATGGTAGTGGCAATACTATCAATACGTTTCTCTGGATTTAGCCCCACTGTTGGTGGCGCGGTAATGGGCTGCCCCCCTGTATCAAATAATTTACTAATAGCTTTATTGGTGTTTTTCGCACCTACTTGGCTCATATCAAAGCGCCACATGTTACCCAGCAGATCACCTGCGTAGGCCTTGTCAACAGTACCATCACCGTTCATCGAAAACTCGGGCTCAGCTAGGCCGTTATCGCCGCTGGCACCGGTATCAAACACCGTTACATCTCCCAACGAGCCATTGTTAAGCTCTACGGCAATCAGCTTGGCGCTGTGTACACCCGACGTATGGTAGCCATTACCAAATACAATGGCCCAATCAGAACCACCCGGTAAAGGCACAATAGCTGCTTTACCTAATACATGGCCGATATCCGACGTATCTAAGCTGCCTACATAACTTGGGTTAGCAGGATCAGTGACATCAAGCACATATATCCCCTCGGCACCTTCCCCATAAGCTGCCACCAAATAAGTGCGCCAGCTATTACCGAGGTAGACATCGCCCACCGTAACTTGTCCATTAGCAGTATAGATATGCGAGCTTCCATACTTTCCATAATCCGGGCGAGTAATTTCAGCTAATTTATCGTATACACCGGGCGGCACAAAAGCAAAAACCTCAGCCCCGGTATTCGCGTTAAACGCGTGCAGCTTACCGTCGTTGGCCTGTACGTAAACAATGGGCGTTTTTTCTTTTTTGGCCTTCACATAAGTGCCATAACTACTGCCACCATGGTTACTTAATTTGCCATAGCGATAATCTTTATCGCCAAAAAACACCGGGTCTGAATCGACGATATCTCCAATAACAGAAACGTCACCAACAGCGGAGAACTCGTCGTCATCCTCTCCCGCTTTACGCTGACGAAGCGCCGCGTTAGGAGGGTTTTCGCCGCGCAACCAATCAACACGTAAAGCCCCTACCGTACTATCATCTCCATCTTTAAGTGCTTCCTTTTGCTGGCTGTTTAAGTTGGACCAAGTAAAATCCACCAATGTAGAGCCGTTGTAAGTCAAAATTTCTCTTTTATCAGGCTCTGGCAACATCTTTGATGCCTCCCAAGCCACACCGCCGATATCTCCATCTTCAGTCAATGACGTTGCCCTTACATCGCCCCACCAACCGTTAGAGTTAAACAACGACTGAAAAACCATACTATTGTTTTGCAATCGAGTAGAGTTTGTAGAAATAGAAGCGCGAGCGCCCGCCATATCTGCCAAACCGCCAAAGATTCGGGTTAATGCCGATTCCAGCTCTTGAGGACGAACAGCCATGTAATAATTGCTAGGCTCTTCATCGGCGGCAGGTTTTTGTGTTTGAGAGTCGTTAGGATCATAGTCGAACCCACCCCATTTGGCAGCGTAATACAAAGGCTGCTCTAACACTTTTGCCGCTCCCGAGCTGGAACCAATAGAGAACGGCTCTGTGTGCGCATTATCACTTCTCACGCAATTCTCACAGCCTTCACCGGTATAACCGTTAATACCCGAGTATACGTGAAAACCCTCTCTTTCAGTCCCGGATATAACATAACCGAACCCCATATCGTCACCTGTAGACTGCCCCTGGACATCCGTAGTGACCTTAAGAGTATCACCATCGACCTCAAAGCCTATATAACCCCATAAGTCTTGGTCAAAGTCACCACCTTGTTCAGAATCCTCCCAGTTCACCAAGTACTTACCCGTAGTACCTGTATATTCAATCACCTTAAAATCCACCAGGGCACAGTTCGAGTATGTAAATTGAGCATCCCATTCCTGTGTACCATTTTTACGATAATCTCGACATGCGGGCAAAATGGTCACGTCACCTTTAGCGGTGCTAATATTGATTTCGGGGACAGGTGGAGCAAGTGCTACCCCATAGGTGATTACTCTCTCCCGGTCATCGGCAATCCCTTCTGTAAGCGCATGATAAGCCAGCCCCGCCATATAATAACTACCCTCCAAACGTGGAGCATCGGGACAGGTTCCTCGTACTGCCGATAACTTTGCAATCGACTTTGGCGTACACAGCTGGTTGTTATCCGACCCGCTCTCACCTACAAAATAGTTACCGGCTCCAACTTCCACCGCCCCTACTGTATCAGTTACGGTATCGACACTAGTCAAACCAATACTGCTAGTGTTGGTGATATCATCGCCATCGTAAGAACTCGTCGAGGCATTAAACTGCAATACCGCCAAAGGTGCACAGGAGTTTGCATCCGCAACTGGGTCATTCCAGTCGTCCTCAGCTAGCGCAGAATGAAAATCCGTATCATTCGCACTAAACAACGCTGAGTTATTATTGCCCGCCAAGTACCTTAAAGACTCATAATATAGTTCTGATTGGGGGTTACCCCAGTTCACACACTGGCCATTGTTGAACCTATCGTTACGTTGATAATTCCAGGAAGCGCCGCAGTTATTGTAAATGCCAGTGTTGCCCCCGCTGTTACGATTATTTGGATACTCATATATCCGTAAAGCATCGATAGAGGAAATAATGCCGGGAATAACCCTCGTGTGCTTACCGTTATCGGTATTGATTTCATTAGTAAAACTAACTGCTTGCTTGCGCAGCACCCCCCCTGATTTGTTCTTTTTATAGGACCCAGTCATCAAACCAAAGTGAATAGAATCGTCTTCTCCGTAAGCATTTAGCACCCCGGTCGGTTTAACACTTGAACCATAGGCTTGACACCGTTCCAAATTATTTTCATCTACCTCGCCGGCGCACACTTCTACTCGGACATTGTAATCAGCAGAACTTGCAGGGCTGTCTGACTTAGCTTTTATCAGTGCACCTTTTGCATCCGGGTCATTGCCATTGGTTCCCCAGGTATCATTCCAACCCAGTTCTGGTATATCGCCGCTGAGAATACACTGCAAACGTTCACCTGCGGCCCATAGGGAATAGTTACCGCTTACGACACGCATTTTTGGTGCGCCATTATCACTTAAACTGACGTTACAAATGGTCACCTCATCCATATTAAGTGGAATGTAGCTACCTAAATCGTCGCCGTCATAAAATTTGGCAAAAGCATGAGCATCCGGAGGAATATAAGCACGCTCCAGCACTGTTCGGCCTGCTTCATCCACAAAACGCTTACCCCCATAAAGTAATTTGCGCACAGCATCAATTCGAGTCATCGTAGCCCAGTTGAGAAAGTTACCACTCCACTGACCGCTACATTGATGGTTGCTTGCTTTGCTCGAACGACGAAATTCACCACTGGTATAGTTGTAGCAATAATCGCTATTAAAATAGCCATAGTAGGTGAAACTATTTTTATAAGTTGTTTCAGGAGCATCATCGCCGCCCGGAAGATCGCCATCCAAATCGGAATAATCATCATAAAGTTCAAAGTACAACTGATGATCATTAGAGAGATTCAGCATCATGATTGGGGTAACAGGCTTTTTCATAAACAATGGCGACTGCGCCAAGTTAACCGCCGTAACACTGTGGCTGGTTGCCAGCGCCAACAGCCCCACCGAGGCCGCAACGCCTGCTTTTTTTAACCCTACAATTTTTTCAATAAAACGATTCATGGTATCTCCCCCTTCCCGAGGAATTAGCGATAAGTGGTTTGTAAAACCACCACCGTGTTTTCGTTAGCGCCTTCGCCGCGTGCGGTAACGCGGAACATCACCCTGGACTCTTGCTCCTGCACCGACATAAAACCGGCGGCACTGCCGTCCATGCCAGGCTCCAGGTAGTCCAGCTTTTCTACCGCGTATTTAGGCTGTTCATTCACATTTTCGAGCGTGCCGCCATAGGTGGCAGCTTCAGTATCCCAATCGAACGGGGTAAAGGCACCGCCTGCGTCTTTACCTAACCAGTAATAGCGGCTGGGGGTATCAACCCCTTCGTAAAAGCCTGTTGTATTATTAGCAATCTCATCGTCAATAGAGGTGTGGCCATCCGCCAAGTTAGACTCACCGTCTCGCAGGGCGGCCTCGGCGGCTTCAAAGGCCACATGGCGGTCGCGGGCGTTACCGGCCATCATTTCTTGCATATTACTGCCGCGAATGGCCGCCAAACCGATAATGGTTAACAGCAGCACCATAATTAAACCGACAATTAAGGTAACGCCGGACTGCTTATTAAAAGACATCATTGCTTTTTGTTTCATACGGCAAACCTATTAATTTAAGCGCGAGCGAATGCCCACGGTACTGGTAAATACCTGGCGAATACGATTGTCGGCCGAGGTAACGGTTTTACCTGCAAACTCATATTGGCGGGGGTCGGGGCTGACATTGTCTTCACTACTGCCCACCAGTAGTTCTACCTTAACGGCGGCAACGTCTGCCCAGCTGGCCACTGTAGCCACTTGTTCTAAGGCAACAAAATTGTCTACCCGGCCATCAAAATTGGTGTCAACCCCAAACTCCAGGTGCATATTTTCGACGTTTTTTAAAAGCTCTACCGAGGGATTAAAGCCCTCTTTCATAAAGAGCCCGGGACGGACGTTATCGTCGGATGGGTCAGCATCGGCTACGTAGTACATGCGGGTGCGAATTTTGATAATTTCCGAGCCTTTGTCGAAGGTGTCATCGGCGTTATTACCACCCCACGAGGCAGGCGGTTTGTTACCCGGCGTACCACTGGCGGCATGCACTACAAGCACACCGTGGCTGTTGGTTTTTAAGTTAGTCGCCTGAAATACGCGCGCTTTCGAGCAATCGGTAATAATCAAAATGTCGTCGGGACACAACCCGCTAAAGCAGCCGTTGCCTGTCGCACCGGTATTAATCGCCACCAGATTGCCGCTGTTGTTATTCTTTGCGATTCCGACACCACCTCCGGCCGCCGAGCGCAAGGTAAGCACAGGGCTTATAGGTGTGTGCTCTAAACTCACCGGCGCAGCACTAGAGGCCTCTATTCCAACCTCAAAATCTATCTCATAGTCATCGGGGTCGTTAAGGGTACTGGTGTAGTTAATCCCCGTACGGCTTAAACACCCCATGTAGCCCGCCTCGCGAATATCCCGGGCGAGAAATTCCATACCCAGGCGGCCGGTCTCCTGCACCCGGGACACACCCTTTTGGGTGCTGAATACGGTTTTACTGGATAGGAATGTTTGCACCACACCGGTCATTAAAACAATGCCCAGGGTGATAGCGATCATCAGTTCTACGAGCGACAGGCCCTGTTGGTTATGCTTCATGCTTACACCCGCGTCTGGTAGCTAAAGGTAGATTTTTCATTGGTGCCCTCACCTTTATCCAGAGTGGGCTCGGTCCAGGTAATAGAAACCGTGCACACCCGCCCGTCGCAGGAAACGTCGGCCTTACCTTCGGGTAAATCGGCTACCAATGCCTTGCGGTCAGCCTCGGATGGGGTGGTAGGCGCGCCCGACATAGAGCTGCTGATGCGCACCTGCTCCATTAGGTCATAGGCGATAATATTGGCCTGCGATCGCAAGTAGGCGCTACTGTTATACTGCAGTGAACGGGTTTGCAGTGCGGCCAGTGCTAACAGGGCCGTTGCCAGTAACACCACAGTGACCAGCACCTCGATTAACCCCATACCTTTTTGAAATGTGTGCTTCATCGTCTATTTCATCCCTTTGCGTTACGACGAGGTGCAAGCCGTTTGCTTGCTTTCTACCATGCCGGATAAACCCACGGTAATTTCGGTTGCACCCTTTCCGGTACAGCCCGTGACATAAGCTGTAATCGTTGCGGGCAAGGTGCCGACATCGGCCAGGGTGCCCAGCCCCTGATAACGCAGCAAACTGGGCCCCGTTACACTGGCGCCATCGCTACCCCACTCCAGAAAGCGCAGGACATCGGTACCGGCGTTATTAATCGTCACTGAGCTGGCGGTAGGACTGCTGGCGCTATCGACGACTACAATAACGCCATCCGACCAGTTGCCGTCGCAGGCCGTGCCCGACTTAGAGGCGCAGACAGAGACAAACTCGCCGCGCTTGACTGCCTCGGAGCGCGCTACCTGAACCGCATTGCGAAGGTCCTCCCCGAGCGACTGGGATTGATGATTGACAATCAAGTCGCGAAAATTAGGCGCCGCAATTGCGCCGAGGATAACCAGTACGACCGTCACGATTATTAGCTCAATCAGGGTAAAGCCGCTTTGCATCTGACGGCCTGCCGCAGGCGAGTATCTCGGTTGTTTTTTGTTCTTCATGAATATGCTGTCGTCCTTACCGAGGCGGTCATTATTTGACCACCCATTTAGTGTCAACTACCCTCATTGAAGATTAACACAACACCGTCAAACGCCCAGCTATCGCTGATGTGCGGTCAACAGGGAAGAGCGAGTGGCATAACCACCCCAAAGCAGAGGAAGCGAACAATGAAACCTTACCAGGGCTTCACCCTGATTGAGCTGATAGTCACGTTAGTGGTACTCATTATTGTTACCACAGTTGCGATTAGCTCGTTCCAGACGTTAATTCTGTCGCTCAAGGTAAAGTCCAGCACCGAAGAGCTCATACTTGCCGCACATACTGCGCGCAGCCACGCGGTGAAAGAAAACCGGCGCATTACCCTGGCCCATACAGGCCAGTGGAATGATGGCTGGATTATATTTGTTGACGCCGACCATGATGGCGAACGGGACGGCGGCGAGCGGCTGCTGCGTCGTCACGGACCATTGAGTGACTCGGTTCATGTGGACGCCAATAGCCCGGTATCGTCTTATATTTCTTATACCGGCAATGGCACCAGCCAGTGGGCGACTGGTTCGGAGCACAGCGCTTTTCAAGCCGGCACGCTTACGGTTTGCGCTACCGAGGACTACCCCAAAGGCTATGCGCTGGTACTGTCTAAGGGAGGGCGTATTCGTCGCGAAGTCGCCCCCGAGGCTGATTGTCCTCGCTCAACGTAACTCTTTCGGCAGCGAAAAACGAATATTCTCGGGGATACCTTCCACCTCTTGCGAACTTACTGCACCTTTACTTTTTAGGTGCGCGATCACCTGCTCCACCAAGGCCTCGGGCGCCGATGCCCCGGCGGTGATGCCCACTTGATACTTATCAGCCAGCCAGGCGTCCGCAATTTGTTCGGGGCCATCCACCAGATAGGCCTCAGCGCCGCAGCGCTCAGCCAGTTCGCGCAGGCGATTGGAGTTGGAGCTGTTGGGCGAGCCCACTACCAGCACCAGGTCGCTTTCCAGGGCCAGCTGGCGCACGGCGTCCTGGCGGTTGGTGGTGGCGTAGCAGATATCGTCTTTGCGCGGGCCTTCAATGTGGGGAAACTTGGCCCGCAGCGCTTCGATAATTTTGGCGGTGTCGTCCATGGACAAAGTAGTCTGGGTGACATAGGCCAGCTGGGTGGGGTCTTTTACCTCCAGCGCGGCGACGTCGTCTTCGTCTTCTACCAGGTAGATGCAGCCACCATTGCTGTCGTCATACTGGCCCATGGTGCCTTCCACCTCGGGGTGGCCTTCGTGGCCAATTAAGATGCACTCGCGCCCCTCGCGGGAGTAGCGGGTGACTTCCATATGCACTTTGGTCACCAGCGGACAGGTGGCATCGAACACTTGCAGCTTACGGGCCTCGGCCTCGTTGCGCACAGCCTGGGATACACCGTGGGCACTGAAAATCACAATCACATCGTCGGGCACCTCAGACAGCTCTTCCACAAACACCGCGCCGCGCTCGCGCAGGCCGTCTACCACATAGCGGTTGTGCACCACCTCGTGGCGCACATAAATCGGCGAGCCGAACACATCCAGCGCCCGGTTGACGATATCGATGGCTCTGTCCACCCCGGCGCAAAAGCCGCGGGGGTTAGCGAGTTTGATTTGCATATTTAAACCCTTCGGGTTTTGCAACACCGCGTCGGACGTCTGACGCCCGACGTCGGACGAATTAATGTACCTGCGCCGGTTCGATTTCCAGTACCGCCACTTTAAAGACGATATCGCGCCCGGCCAGGGGGTGGTTAAAATCGACGGTGACTTCGTCATCGTTAAAGTCTACGACAACACCGGGCAGCTCGGCGTTCTGGGCGTCGGCAAACGAAAGCATCAGACCTTCGCTTAGCTCCAGCCCGGGCTCGAACTCCGAGCGGCTGATAATTTGTAAGTTGTTGGGGTTGTGCGCGCCAAAGCCGTCCTCGGGCGGAATCACGAACTCTTCGCGCGCGCCTTCACACAGGCCGTAAAGTGCCTTCTCAAACCCTTTCAACATTTGCCCGTCGCCCACGGTAAAAGTGGCGGGCGAGCCTTCAAAGTTCGAGTCCACCATTTCGCCGTCGGGCAGTGACAGCGAGAAATGCAGGGTAACTTTGGTTCCCGGCCCTATCGCTAACTCACGCATTGTTTTGCTCCCCGGATTTTGTCGCACTGTCATCCTGAAAAAAGAGCATATACACAATCATTAAAAACGCCCCAAAACAAATAGCGGAGTCCGCGAGGTTAAACGCGGGAAAGTAACTGTTTTTGTAGTGGACGGAAATAAAATCCACCACATAACCAAAACGCAAGCGGTCGATTAGGTTACCCACGGCGCCGCCCAGCACAAAGCCTAAAGCGGCGGCCTCAAGCCAGCGTTCGCGGGCAATACGTAGCAGCCAAATCGTAATGGCTATGCTCATAAACAGCGCAATGCCGGTAAAAAACCAGCGCTGCCAGCCGCCGGCATCGCTTAAAAAGCTAAAGGCGGCGCCGTGGTTATGCAGCAGGGTTAAGTCAAAAAACCAGGTGACTTCGACCGGACGACCATAGGTTAAACCAGCCGTAGCCGCGGCTTTCGACCATTGATCTAACACAATCACCACCGCTGCCAGTAAAAACCAACCCCAGGGGTGTGCGAATCGTTTAAGCCCTGTGCTTTGTGTATTAGGCATAGTGTCGCTCTTCACCCGCGCCGTCGATATTGTCTACACAGCGCTGGCATATATCGGGGTGCGATGCCACAGCACCAACATCGGCGCGGTGGTGCCAGCAGCGCTCGCATTTGGGCTGTTCAGATTTGCTTACCCCCACTTTTAACCCTTCAACATCCGTGGCCACGGCATCTGCCGGGGCGTCATCCAATGCGGCCAAAGACGCGGTGGAGCTGATCAAAATAAAGCGCAGCTCGTCGGCGACTTTTTCCAGCGCCGCTTTTAACTCGGCGTCGCAGTACAGGGTCAGCTCAGCGGTCAACGAACCGCCAATGGCGCCTTCGCCACGCTTGGCTTCCATCACCCGGTTAACGGCGGTTTTGACCTCGGCAATTTGCTCCCAAAAGGCATCGCCCAGCTCGTCGTCGGCGCCACCGGGCAGCTCGTACCACTCGGCGGTAAAGACAAAGCCCGTGCGCTCGCCGGGAATTTGCTGCCACATTTCATCGGCGGTAAAACTCAAAATCGGCGCAATCCAGCGCACAAAAGCCTCGCTTAAATGATAGAGCGCGGTCTGCGCCGAGCGGCGCGGCAGAGAGTCGGCCTTGGTGGTGTACTGGCGATCTTTGATGATATCCAGATAGAAACCGCCCAGCTCCACCACACAGAAGTTATGCAGCTTTTGGTAAATCTGGTGCAAGCTAAAGCTATCGTAAGCGCTGATCAGCTCTTGCTGCAGGGCCGCCGCGCGGCG
This sequence comes from Gilvimarinus xylanilyticus, assembly GCF_024195295.1. Taxonomy (GTDB): domain Bacteria; phylum Pseudomonadota; class Gammaproteobacteria; order Pseudomonadales; family Cellvibrionaceae; genus Gilvimarinus; species Gilvimarinus xylanilyticus. Next base: position 339,365 of record NZ_JAMFTH010000004.1, read on the forward strand.
CACAATCCAGCGGTCCAGGGCGATCATTTTATCCGCCTCGACCAAATCCGTTGCCGGGTCAAAACCGTTGAGGTTAGCCAGCATAAAGCGCGCGGTATTGCGCATGCGACGGTAGGAATCGGCGGTGCGTTTTAAAATTTCGTCGGACACGCTCATTTCCGAGCTGAAATCGGTCGCCGCCACCCACAGGCGCAGCACATCGGCGCCCAAATCGTTCATCACTTTTTGCGGCGAGACGGTGTTGCCGATGGATTTGGACATCTTGCGGCCGTCGGCGTCCACGGTAAAACCGTGAGTCAGCACGGTTTTGTATGGCGCGGTGCCGTTAATGGCCATGGCAGTTTTGAGCGACGACTGAAACCAGCCACGGTGCTGATCCGAGCCCTCAAGATACAGATCCGCCGGATAGCTGAGTCCTTCGCGCTGGCGCAGCACCGCGTGGTGGGTCACGCCCGAGTCAAACCAAACATCCAGGGTGTCGGTGACTTTTTCATAGTCGTCGGCATCGCTGCCCAAAAGCGGCGCGGCGTCCAACTCGTACCAGGCGTCCATACCGTCTTTTTCTACCGCTTGGGCCACCTGCTCAATTAGCTCGGCAGTTCGCGGGTGCAGCTCGCCGCTTTGCTTGTGCACAAACAAAGCGATGGGCACACCCCAGGTACGCTGACGGGAGATACACCAGTCGGGGCTGGATTCCAGCATGGAGTCGATGCGCGCGCGGCCCCAGTTGGGCACCCACTGTACATTCTCCACCGACTTGGCCACTTCGCCGCGCAGATCGTTCTTGCTCATGCTGACAAACCACTGGGGTGTAGCACGGAAAATCAACGGGGTTTTGGTACGCCAGCAGTGAGGGAAGCTGTGAGTCAGTTTGCCTGCATTAAACAGCGCGCCTTTTTCGGTTAACAGATCGATGACTTTTTCATCCACCTTGTACACATGCTCGCCGGCAAACACCTCGACAAAATCCCGGTACACGCCATTGTCGTCAATGTAGTTCAGCGTGCCTATGCCGTAATTTTTACCCACCGCAAAGTCATCCGCGCCGTGATCAGGCGCCGTGTGTACACAGCCGGTACCGGCATCCAAGGTGACGTGATCGCCCAAAATAACGGGTACGCGACGGTCGTAGAACGGGTGCTGCAGCACCAGGTGCTCAAGCTTGGCACCGGTAGTGCGGCCGACAATGTTGTAGTCTTCGATGCCCGCGCGGTTCATCACCGACTCCAGCAGGCCTTCGGCCACCACCAGACGCTTATCGCCCACTTGCACCGCCACATAATCCAGCTCGGCATTTAAGCTAACCGCCTGGTTGGCGGGCAGAGTCCAGGGCGTGGTGGTCCAGATAACCACTTCCAAGTCGCCCTCTCCGGCCAACTCAGCAAACGCGGCACTGGCGGCGCCCTGGTCCACAAAGGCAAATTTTACGTCGATACTGAACGAGGTTTTGTCCTGATACTCCACCTCGGCCTCGGCCAGTGCCGAGCCGCCCACCACTGACCAGTACACGGGTTTAAAGCCGCGCTGCAAGTGGCCGTTTTCAACGATCTTGCCCAGGGCGCGAATAATATCCGCCTCGAACTTGTAATCCATGGTGAGGTAGGGGTTATCCCACTCGCCCAGCACCCCCAGGCGAATAAAATCTTTCTTTTGTCCCTCTACCTGGCGCGCGGCATAGGCGCGACATTTTTCGCGGAACGCTTTAACGTCCAGCTTAACCCCGGCCTTGCCGTGTTTTTTCTCGACATTGTGCTCAATAGGCAGACCGTGACAGTCCCAGCCGGGCACATAGGGGGCGTCAAATCCGCTCAGGGTTTTGCTCTTAACAATAATGTCTTTAAGAATCTTGTTGACCGCGTGACCAATGTGAATATCGCCATTCGCATAGGGAGGGCCATCGTGCAAAATGTACGACTTGCGCCCTTTGCGGGATTCGCGAATCGCCTGGTACAGGCCCGCTTTATCCCAGGCTTTAAGCATCTGGGGCTCGCGCTGCGCCAAGTTTGCCTTCATGGCAAAGGGCGTGTGGGGCAAATTCAAAGTTGCTTTGTAGTCACTCATGGTCGTTGTCTGTTACCCGATCTGTGTTAAGGCCGCGAAAAAGCCGCGCCCCCGGCGAATATCCTGTTGCAATTGTGCTTTTAAGGCATCTACCGATGCAAACTTTTGCTCGTATCTGAGCTTGGCGTGAAACTGGATTGCCAGAGCCTCACCGTAAATATTGCGGTCAAAATCAAACAAGTGAACTTCCAGCAGCGGCTCAATATCACCCGCCACTGTAGGTTTTACGCCCACATTGGCGACCCCGTGAAAAGTATCACCTTTTAATTGCGCGCTAATCACAAACACCCCCGATAATGGCGAGCGAAAGCGCTTTAAGCGCAAATTGGCTGTGGGCACCCCAATCTGGCGCCCCAGCTTTTTGCCATGGCCAACGCGCCCGGTAATGGTAAATGGCCTGCCCAAGTAGGCCTCGGCGCGGGCAAAATCCCCCGCCGCCAACAGCTCGCGAATCCGGGTGCTGCTGATGCGCTCATCCTCGATGGTGAGGGTGCAGGTATCGGTGACCGAAAAGCCCTGTTGCTCACCCACCTGCTCCAGCAAGGTGTAATCACCGCGCCGGTCGCAACCAAAACGAAAATCATCGCCCACCACTAGGTGCTTAATGTCCAGGCCGTTCAACAACACCACATCGATAAACTCGGCGGCGCTTAAACTCCGCAAGGCCTCGTTAAACTGCAGGCAAAGCACCCGCTCTACCCCGGCCTGCTGCAGCGCGATCAGCTTTTCGCGCAGGCGCATCAACCGGGCGGGCGCTTTTTCGCGGGCGAAATACTCGTGGGGCTGCGGCTCGAACAGAATCACCACCGAGGGCAACTGAAACTGCCGCGCCGCCTCAGCCAGCTGGCGCAATATCGCCTGATGCCCCAGGTGAACCCCATCAAAGGTGCCAATAGTGGCCACAGAACCGCGATGTTCCGCGCGCAGATTGTGTAAACCGCGAATGAGATGCACTTAAACCAGAGCCTGCCGAGGGTCGAAAACTAAACGCGCGAGTATACCGCAGGTGTGGGGGGCGGGGGTACCTTTGGATGAAGAACGCTGGACGCTGGACGCTGGACGCTGGACGCTGGACGCTGGACGCTGGACGCTGGACGCTGGACGCTGGACGCTGG
>NZ_JAMFTH010000005.1 GCF_024195295.1 Gilvimarinus xylanilyticus
AACTTCGCTCACGGCGCCTAGCTGGAAACAAAACTGGCTTCCAGCAGGCGCACTTAATTAGCGTGAACAGGCCCTAGTGCGAAGCGCGTGGAATAATGCGGTAACTTTTACCGCCACTGGCCGCAAAGCTAAGGCCGTTGTTGGCACTGGGCTGGGTACGGATGGGATTACCGGTAGCGCCGTCCAACACCTGGTACTGGCGGCCGACCAGCGTCACAGTCTGATCACTATCGGGGGTCAGGGTAGCCTGGGTGAGCTGGCCCTTAGCCCACTGCATAGCCACACCTACATCACCGCGCGCGCGCAACCCGGTAACCGAGCCCGACGGCCAGGCGCTGGGGAGCGCGGGCAGCAGATGCAGGCGCAGATCATGGCTTTGCAGCAGCATTTCGGCGATCCCAGCGGTAGCGCCAAAGTTGCCGTCAATTTGAAAGGGCGGGTGGTTGTCCCACAGATTGGGCAGGGTGCTGCGTTTAAACTGCTCGCCCAGTACCTTGTGGGCGCGTTCGCCGTCGGCCAAACGCGCCCAAAAGTTCACCTTCCAGGCCTGGGACCAGCCGGTGCCGCCATCCCCGCGCGCGTTCAGGCTCACCTTGGCCGCCTCGGCCAGCTTGGGCGTCGCCTCGGGGGTAATCACGCGGCCGGGGTGCAACGCGTACAAATGAGAGACATGGCGATGGTGATTGTCCGGGTCGTCGCGGTCCTCTTTCCACTCCTGCAACTGGCCCCAGCTGCCAATGCGCAGGCCATCGTCCAGCTTGGCCAGCGCCGCTTCCAGCTCGGAGGCAAACGCCGGGTCAGATTTAAGGGTGCGCGCGGCTTCCAAGGTATTGGTGAACAGCTCGGTCACAATTTGCTGGCTCATGGCGGCGGCCACGGTAAAGTCGCCCTGCTCGGGGCTGTAGCTGGGGCTGACCACCAGCTTGCCGTCACGCGGATCGGTCACCAGGGCATCCAGCCAAAACTGCGCGGCCTCTTTCATAATGGGGTAAGCGCGCTGGCGCAAAAAGGCTTCGTCCTGGGTGAACAGATAGTGCTCGTAATAGTGCTGCATCAACCAGGCGGCCGATTCGGGCTGCCAAAACGCCGTGGGCCAGGCGATCACACCGGTAAAGCCGTAAATATTGGTGTTTAAAAACAGCGTCCAGCCGTCGGCGCCCAGCAGCTTTTGCGCCGAGATCCGGCCGGGCTCAACCAAAGATTCCACAAAGTCGTAAAACGGTGTGGTGGTTTCTTCCAGGTTGGTGACCAGCGCGGGCCAGTAGTTCATCTGCAAATTGATGTTGACGTGATAGTCGGCATTCCAGGGTGGGGTATTGGAGTTGTTCCACACCCCCTGCAGGTTGGCCGGTAGCGATCCCGCGCGCGAAGCGCCGATCAGCAGGTAGCGACCGTATTGAAAGTAGAGCGCCTCTAAAGTTCGATCCAGGCTCTTATCGCCTTTGCCGTAGTCGGCCAGCAAATCGGCGGTGGTTTGTGAGTAATCGCTTTGCCCCAATTCCAGAGCTACACGACCAAACAGCGCCTGATGATCAGTTAAGTGACGCTGTTTTAAGGTTTCTATACCGCGTGCCTGGGCCGCTTTTACCCGGGCACTGACCACAGGCTGCGGGTCAGCACCCCGGTAATCGGGGTAAGTGGGGGCATAATTGGTAGCCGCCGAGAAAACCAGCGTCAGAGCATCCGCCCCCTCAACCGCTAACTGGCCCTGTTCCTCGGTAACGCTGGCTGTAACCTCGGCGCCCTCGGCCTGCAATGCCAGCAGACCCTCGTATTTAAGGCCATTGTCGTTAAGTGCTCCGTGCACCCGTAAACGGTTGGCTTCGGCATTATCGCTGCGCGAGCGGTTGGCGGGAATGACAAAACCGGCTTTCACGCTAAGCTGACCGGGTTCGCTGGCACTCCAGTGGCCCACCAATGTCTGGTCGGGGTAGCTGTAAAAGTACTCTCGTTGGTAGTCGATACTATTTTGCGTGTAACTAATCCGTAGGATACCCGTGGCCAAATCCAGCTCGCGCCGATAATCGCTTACCTCGCCTTCAGCGCTTACCTGCAGCTCGATATAGCCAAAATTCTGGTAGTTGCCGTAACCGGGGTTGCCGCGCCCCATCAGCTCGGCAGCGGCCTCGGGGGTCATACTGCCCTTTTCTTGCAGGGTTTTACGAACCTGAGCTAGCGCATCGTGCTGGTTGCCTTCTTCCGGCCAACCGAAGGTATAACCATGGCTGGAGCCGGGGCCGCCCTCCCACAAGGTTTTCTCGTTTAGCTGAATTCGCTCGAGTGCAGGATCGCCGAACACCACCGCCCCCTGGGCGCCATTGCCAATGGGAAATGCCTGTTGCTCCCAGTCAGTGACCGGCTGATCAGCCCACAGAGTAAGAGGGCCAGCGGCAATAGCCGGTAGGGGTAGCGTCAGTAGTAAAGTCAGTCCGGTGCGAAACGAAAAGGTCATAGTGAATGAGGCTCGCCTTGATTTTTTATAGAGATAAATATTTTGGCATATGAAAATACCCTGATTTACCTCCAATTCCAACCAATTCCACTCCCTGGCACCGCTTTTGCGTAGGTCGAGTACACCCTGAATAAAGGAGGTTCGTATGAAAAGCTCTATTCACACTCTGATAGCCGCCGCTATGCTAATGCCAGCCGCTGCCTTTGCCGGCGATTACGAAGTCCCCATGCACAAGGTGACCGAGGACGGCAAGCTTAACGCCATTGGCACCATCAAAGTGGAAGAGACCGAGTATGGCACCGTGTTTACACCTAAGTTGTCGGGTCTGATGCCAGGCGAGCACGGCTTCCATGTCCATCAAAATCCAAGCTGTCAGCCCGCTGATGGCAAGCCCGCCGGGGCAGCTGGCAGTCACTATGATCCGCACGAAGCTGGCAAACACGCCGCGCCCTGGGAAGATGGGCACTTGGGCGACTTACCCACGCTTTCGGTGAATGAAGAAGGCGACGCGACGACTCCGGTACTGGCACCTAAGGTGAAGTTTGAAGACTTGGAGGGGCGCGCCCTGATGATTCACAGTGGCGGGGATAACTACGCCGACGAACCTAAGCCGCTGGGTGGCGGTGGCAGCCGCGTGGCTTGCGGCGTTGTTAAATAGCCCCAATGGCTGCAAAATTTACAGCCCTTTGCACTTTTATCCCAGTTTGCGGGCCTGCTCTGGGGTAAGTGCCGGGCGGTGGTGGTCGATTACCACGCTTGCGGCAATCTTATCCTGAATGGCCTGACGATTGGGGTCCCAGTAAATTTGTAAATATCCCAAAAGCCCGGTGGTAATGCCCGCCGCATAGCCGCCAAAGCGAAAGAAACTGTCCCAGATGGTAAGCGCACTGCCGTCTAGCTTTATCACCCGCGTGCCAAACAACCGCTTGCCTGGGGTACAGCCACCGGCAACGCAGTGAAACAAGGTGAAATAAAACGCCGTCCAGCTCACCCCCAGCCCCATATCCTTGCCCAAAGCCAATAACCAGCCCAACGGCGAAAAATTCGGCGCCGCATTTGCGGGCTCCTGAGCGTCCGGGCGATCGCTCATCTGCGCGCCGTAGTGAGCACTTAAATACTCGCTCAGGCTATTACGCTCTGGCTCGGCAAGGGGTGTCAGCAGGGCAAAACGGCGGTATATCTCGCCCGCACTCGCGCGGGAAATACCCATATCGGGCAGAGCAACCGCCAGGTAGAAAAGCTCATTTTCCCAGCAATCAAGATCTGTGCAATCGGACAGGCGGATGTCTTGCGAAGCGCCGAATAAAAACGCGTTTACCCCCAAGGCCTGCCCGGCAGACACCTCGTTGCTAAGGTCTACCCCGTAAAATACCACGTCGGTGGTCAATTGGCGGACGCGCTCGCCGTATTTGAGCCAGACCACTGCACCCAGTAAGGTCGCCAAAAGCAGCGCAATACCCGCAAGCATTAACACCAGTTTTCCCAGTACACGCATCCGCGCCCTGCCGCTTTGCGGTATAACGGCCAAGTTAATCGAGCGGCGGTTGCGCCACCCCAACACCAGCAACACCAACGCCAGAAATAGAAAGCCTGCTGGTATTACGCTAAGGGCGAGAATAAAGGCCAAATCTACCGCGATGGCTGCCAAGCGTTTCCAGGGGGACGCCAGAGTCAAACCGATAAGCGCGGTATTAATATTAAGCGCGTGGGGAGTAATAAACTCCTGGGTGTCGTCGGGCGGGGCGGATTGGGTCATGACATTTTATTGTTATGGGTATAAAAAAGGCGGGTTACCCCGCCTGATTGTGTTACTGGATTTCGGCGTTGTGATAAACGCGCTGTACATCGTCTACGTCGTTGAGCATATCCAGCAGTTTCTCCAGGGTCTCGGCGTCGTCGCCGGAAACCTCGGTAATGGTTTGGGGTACAAACTGAATTTCGTCCACATCAAAGTCGATGCCGTCGAAGGCGCTGGTTAAGGCGCCGCGCACCTGGGCGTATTCGGTGGTAGGGGCAAACACCGTGACCTTGCCATCTTCGCACTCGATGTCGTTCACATCGGCATCGGCTTCCATCAGCGCTTCCAGCACGGCTTCTTCATCGCTGCCGTCAAAGACAAAAATGGCGCAGTGATCGAACATATGGCTGACGCTGCCTTCCACACCCAGCTTGCTTTTGGTCTTGTTAAAGCAGGTGCGCACATCGCCAATGGTGCGGTTGGGGTTATCAGTTAAGCACTCCACAATCACCATGGCGTTGCCGGGGCCAAAACCCTCGTAGCGCGCGGGGCTGTAGTCTTCGCCGGCACCGCCCTGAGCTTTGTCCAGCGCCTTTTCGATCACGTGGCTGGGCACCTGGTCTTTTTTGGCGCGGTCAATCAGGCTGCGCAGTGACAGGTTACCGGACGGGTCGGTACCGCCCTGCTTGGCGCAAACGTAAATTTCGCGGCCGTATTTGCTGTAAACCTTGGTTTTGGCGGCGGCGGTTTTCGCCATGGATTCTTTACGGTTTTGGAAAGCTCTGCCCATTCTGCCCTGCTCTTACTCTGTTCTGGTTTTAGATGGAGCAGGATTTTACCTGTATTGCGGGTCTTGTGGAACCAGCGGCCGCACCTCGCGCTCAGGTTTGGCGTATTCCAGCCGCTCCAGGGGACACCCCAAGTGGTAGTGGTCCAGCCCCGATACCGCCACGGCGTCCAAAGCGTGAATGGCCACATGACCGTCCTCCGCCACCGCCGTTTCGGGTGCGATCACAGTTTGAATTTCCCCGATCACCAGCTCGGTGTCGTTACACAGGGTTTGTACCTCCACCAGCTGCAGCGCCACTTTTAATAAGCTCTCGCCCACAAAGGGCGCTTTAATGCCGGGCAGGGTTTCGGCCGTTAAGCCGACGGCGGCAAATTCCGAGGTCTCGCGCGGGTAGCGAGCCGAACTTTGATGGGCCTGGCGGTAGATATCGCCACTTACCTGGTTGAGGGTAAAGTGACCGGTAGCGAGCATATTCTCCAGCGAATGGCGCTCGACACTCTGCGGGCGAAAAATCATACCCATCAGCGGCGGGTTGGCCCCCAAGTGGAAAACGGAGCTAACAATCGCCAGGTTGGGGTGGCCGCTGAGGTCCTGAGTCCCGACTAAATTGGCGCTTTTGTATCCCGACAGGGAGTTAAGGGCACCTCTATTAATCCAGAATTGTCTCTGCGCGAGTCCAAAACGTTCACTCCGCACGGCGCTTTTCGCCGCTAATGGCCGTAGCCCTTAGCAAGAAGAGCAACACAGCGGATGGGCGTTTTGGCCGCGCCCTTCGGGGCTTTCAGGGCTTCCCGATCTCTGTGTTGGCTTTACTCGGCGGGCAACCAGCCCGACGTCGCAAAGCCGCCTTGATCTCGGGAAGCCCTGAAAGCCAGAGGCAACTCTGGATTAATAGAGGTGCCCTTAATAAAGTGGGCCCGATAACGCTGGGACATGGCGTTAATGGCGTCGCGATCAAATTGCATGTATTCCTCCTAAATCGTACAGAGGAATACGCCGCCAAGGCTAAAAAGGTAAAATTTCGCTGGGAAAACCCGACTTGCGCCACAACGCCGCCGAATCCATCGCCAGCGCGACGGTCACATGCACCATCACCCCGCCCCAGATAGAGCGCGAGGCCAGCGCTAAAATACCCAAAAACAGACCGAACAAAATCGCCCCGGTCGCTTCCAACCACAGCTTGGGAAAGTGAATCATCAAATAGGGCATGCACATTACCCAGATGGCATTGGCCCCCAAGGCGGGGCGCAGGGCGTTCAGCATAAAACCGCGAAAGAAGAACTCTAAAAAAATAAACTGGCCAATGTACAACCCCCACCAGCCCAGCAAATCAAACCAACTGCGCGAAGCCTGTTGGTAAAACGGATAGTGATTCACAAAATCGTCGCCCAGGCTGACCAGGTAGACAAAAAACAAAATGGGAGTGGTCAGCAGCACATAGCCGCGCCAGTGCCGGGGGGTGTCGTTCCAGCGCCAGCCCATATCTCGCACCCGCTCTTTTAGCACCTTGCGAATCAGCAGCGCGGGAATGAGCACATAGCCCAATAAGTGAATAAAACTCCACCAGGCGTAGGCAATTAAATGCCCGTAGCCTGAACTTTGTACCGGCGCCAGATAGCGCTCGCTGTTGCCGCTCCATTCGCCCGCCCAGCGCAGCAGGTCCCACAAGGTACGCGAGTATTTGCCATAGTGAACCAGCAGCAAACACACGCACACACAAGCCAGCACCGCCATGATTCGGCGCAAGGAAGCTTCGCGCGAGAGCGAATGCGAGGGCGGCTCACGATCCAGGCTATCCAATAAGGTAAGAATCTTTTTGGGGTGCAGGGCGTTAATCACCGGTATTCCTAAAGGGTAAATGCGCTTGGGCGCCTTGTTGATAGGCCGCTACCATAGCAGCTTCTTGCTCTAAAAAATCCACTATCGCCTCGTCGAAGCGTTCATCGGCCAGCCAGTGGTTAGAGTAAGTCAGCACCGGCTCGAACCCACGCGCCAGTTTATGCTCGCCCTGGGCGCCGCCGTCAAAACGTTGTAGCCCCTCGGCAATGGCATAGTCAATGCCCTGGTAATAGCAGGTTTCAAAGTGCAGAAAATCAAATTCTGCCAACGAGCCCCAGTAACGACCATATAAAGTGCGACTATCCCGCAGCAGCAGCGAGGCGGCCACCGGCTGGCTCTCAAGGTAGGCGATAACCATCACGCACTGTTCACTCAAGTGCTGGCCCAGCAAGGCAAAGAACTCTTCATTTAAATAACCGGTATGGCCGCTGCGCTTTAAATAGGTGCGCGCGTACATCTGGTAAAAAAAGGCCCAATCATCCGCGCTAATGCCCGCACCGCTCACCGTGCGAAAGCTAAACCCCTGCTCGCGCACCCGGCGCCGCTCTTTTAATACATTTTTGCGCTTGCGCGAGCTAAACGAGGCGACAAAGTCGTCAAAGCTCTGGTAGTCGCGATTAAACCAGTGAAACTGACAGGCGGTGCGTTGCCCCAAACCCTGCTCGCGCAGTTGCTCGCTTATTTCGCGACTGGGAAACAGGCAGTGCCAGCCGGATAAGTCGCGGCTTTCGCATTCGTTTTTGATGGCCTCCAGCGCATAGGCGTGAACCTCTAGATCATCGCTACCTAAAAAGCGGGGGCCGTAGCAGGGGGTAAAAGGCACGGCACTGATCAGCTTGGGGTAATACTCCAACCCATAGCGCTGGTAGGCATCCGCCCAGGCCCAGTCAAAAACATACTCGCCGTAGGAATGGGCTTTGATAAACGAGGGAATGATCAGCGCAGGTGAGCCGTTTTCTTCCACCAACAAATGGAAGGGCTGCCAGCCGGTGTCGGCAGTGGTGGCCCCCGAGTGCTCCAGCGCCGCAAACCACTGATGGCGATTAAATGGATTGTCACCGACGAGCAGTGAATTCCAGTCGATGTCGGAGCATTGGTCGATAGAGGTAAGAAAACGGTGGGTCAGTTTGGCCATAGGGCTATGATACACCGTAACTAAGTTTCTGTTCTTGGTTGCCTGCACGTTCAATTATGAGTCTGAAGCCGTGGATTCACTTGGGGTTTTCGCCCGTTTACAACTGAGCCGAGCGGAGGCCTATTTTAGGGGGTAAGCAAACAGGATGTTTGCGCAAGTATCGCCAGGCCAGGGAAGGCCTGTCGATACGGCCCGCTAAAATAGGCCGGAGTGAGGGGACCCCGCCGGGGCCAGTTGTTGGGCGAGGTTTTTGGTTACTTTTTGCCGAAAAAAGTAACTCGCCACGCCCGGCGACGCGGGCAAATTAAAAGAGAAATGACAATTTCTGCAATACATATCTTTTCTAACGGCCCTTGCCGTGACACCCCAACGGCGTACCCGCATCAAAGGCAGCCAGCAGCTCTTCGGCGTTGTCAGTCTGGCGGGCATTGTCGATCAAGATAGTCTCGGTGGAATCCTCGCGGGCGCGCAGTATCCCGATTTGGGTAAACATGGCGTCCGTATCGTTCACCCGGGTTTGTAAATGTTCGGCGAAGACTTGTTCGCCGTCGTGCCAGAGGGTGACATGGCCTTTTTGCGGGTCGCTGGAGAAATGGATGTGCATGGCGACATCGTGCCACACGCCAGCACTGGCGCCTTGGGGCGTGCTCCAGTGGGCGCTGTCGGCGCTGGAGGTTTGAAAACTGAGCGCCTCGCCGTGGATATTAAAACGTATTTGCTGCTGCCAGGAGTCGCTGGATTCCCAGTACCCCAGCTCGTGCTTGGCCTGTGACAGTGGCTGGGGTAGATAAAAGCTCCAGCCAAAGTAAACCTCGGCGCCCTCGCGGGTATCGCTCGGTTTAAAGTTCAGCTCGCTGCGGTTAAGCGCCTCGTTGCCGTGCCAAAGAAACTCCGGGTCACCATCGAGTTGAATCTGCCCGGCATAGTCCCCTTGGTACACACATCGCGACTGCACGCTAATCCCCTGGGGATTGGCCAGATAGTGCCACTGGGATAAATTACCGGTTTCAAAATCGCCGCGCCAGATTGACTCCGCTGTGGCGGGCAGACCGCTAAGACCAAGCAGTAAAGCGAGTAAAGGCTTCATAAGACTCCCAAATCAGTTTGGCTTTTTATTGTTGACGTTAACAGCCATATGGTAGCGCTATCATACCTCGGTGTATAACAAAAATGAGACAGGAGCGAACCCAGGGCGCAAAAAAACTGTCACAATGCCCGCGTAGGCTGGCCGGCCTTGGCGCCATTTCGCTTTTATAGGGGGTTGCAGTACAATCGGTCGGCTCAGTGATAGATGAACGATAAAAAAACAGAAAGTCGTCTAAAGACGATTGATGATGTACCCGCGCCAGCCGGGATAAACAAAGACCATTTATGCAAAATCTGACAACGCAAGAACCCGGCAACTCGGGCGCCGATCGCCTGAGCGCTTTTGGCCGCCGTTTTAGCCAGGGCCTGTCACGGGTGCCCACCCGACGCTGGCGGCAGCTGGCACTGCTGATTATTGTGGTGTGGTTGGCGCACACCTTGGCGCAGCTGTTTTGGGCACTGACGCCGGCACCCGAGATTCCCGCCGCGCGCATTTCCGCCAATGCCCTAAGCACCGGCGGCACGCAAACCAATACCCGTGAAGTGGATGTGGATTCACTTAAAGATCTAACCGTATTCGGCGCCAGTAGCGGCGAGGTTGAGCCTCTGCCCGAGCCCGAAGCCGAACCGCTGGAGCCGCAAATTGAAGATCAGGCGGTAGACACCAAGCTGTCACTGGTGCTGCAGGGGGTGATTAACTCCAGCGATACCAAGGCGGCGCGCGCGATTATCGCCGACTCGAAAAGCCAGGCCATTTACGGCCCGGGCGACGAGCTCGAGAATATGAACAACGTCAAAGTCGCCAAGGTACTCAACCTGCGGGTGATTTTGGACAACAAAGGCCAGTACGAATCCCTCTGGCTGTACAAAGACGACCCCAATGCGCCGCGCATCGCTAAGCAGTACTCGACCCCGGTGGACACCCCCAGCCGCAGCTGGGAGGGCGACCCGCAAGAGCTTTCCGAGGGCAGCGACGCCGACGCCCAGGACGATCAACAGGACGCTGACCAGGGCCCGCGCGAGCGCGACGAGCCCCGCGCCGAAGTAGCGCCCGAACAGGCCGTGGAGCAGGCGCGGCGCAATTTATCTGACGTGGTGGCGTTTAATATCCACCGCGAGAACGGCAAAATCAAAGGCTACCAGGTGCGCCCGGGGCGCAACGCCGCCGCCTTTGAAGCCGTGGGCTTACAAAGCGGCGATGTTGTCACCGCCGTTAACGGTACCGCGCTGGATAATCCCGGCCGGATCATGGAAATCTATCGCAATATGAGTCAAGCCACCTCCGCCAGCCTCGAAGTCGAGCGCGATGGCGAAGTCGTGATTATTGACGTCGAGCTGTAGTCAAGAGAGGTCTTTAGTGAGAGCGTGTTACCAACGAATTCGAGCCACCCTTCTGGTGCTTGCCCTGGCGCTGCCGATGATGGCAACGGCCAACGAGCAGACCTGGGTGGTCAACTTTAAAGACTCGGATATTCAGGAAGTCATTAAATTCATCGCCGAAGCCACCGGTAAAACCATTGTTATTGACCCCAAGGTGCGCGGCCAGGTTAAGGTGATTTCGGAAAAACCGGTCAATAGCCAAGAGCTCTACGGCCTGTTTTTATCCATTCTGGATGTGCACGGCTTTACCGCCGTAGAAAACGGCGAGGTGGTACGCATTGTCCCCAACCGCGATGCCCGCTCGCTGCCCATTCCCAGCCTGGAGGGCGGCCAGGCGGACAACGACGGCTATATGACCCAGGTCATTCAGCTCGAGAACATCAGTGCCGCCAAGTTGTTGCCGGTGCTCCGCCCGCTGGTGCCTCAGCACGGTCATATTTCTGCCTACGACCCCAGCAACGCGATTATCGTCACCGACACCCGCGGCAACATTAACCGCTTGCTGGATGTGGTTAAACAAATCGATAAATCGGCGGTCATCAGCACCGAGCTGGTGGAGCTGCGCTACGCCCAGGCCGACGCCATTGTGAAGGTGATTCAACAGCTGGAAAAACCCGATGCCCAGCGCGGCAACGGCAGCCCCCCGGTTACTGTAGTGGCCGATACCCGCATTAACGGCGTACTGATTAACGGCGACGATATGCAGCGCGAGCGCATTAAAATGCTGATTCGCCGCCTGGATCGGCCGCAGATCACCAACTCCAATGTCCGGGTCATTTACCTTAAGTACGCCAAGGCCGATCAGGTGGCCGAGGTACTCAACGGCGTACTGCAGAATATGCAGAAAATCGAGCAGGCCGAAAGCGGTGGCAATAACACCAGCTCGCGCAATCAAATTAAAGCCAGCGTACAGGCCGACGAAGACACCAACGCTATTTTAATCACTGCCGATGGCGATACCCTGCAATCGCTGATGGTGCTGATTGAGAGCCTGGATATTCGCCGCGCTCAAGTCCTGGTTGAGGCGATTATTGTAGAACTCACCGATACCGATGCCGCCGAACTGGGCGTCGAGTGGATGTACCGCGATCAGGATATCGGCTTTGGCAGCTCTACTAACGGTGCCGATGGCACCCTGGGTAGCCTGGCGCAAGGCGCCTTTGAGGACGGAGACAGTGGTTTACTGAGTCTGGCGACGGGTTTATCCGGTATTGCCGGGCAAGTATTTGGCATCGGCCGCCTGGGTGAAACCACCGATATGCTGGCGGTGCTTAAGCTGTTAAAAGCCAATGGTGCCACCAACATTCTCTCCACACCCAGCTTGCTGACCACCGACAACCACGAGGCCGAGATTTCTGTGGGCCAAAACGTGCCCTTCGTAACCGGCTCCTACACGGGCACAGGCACCGGCGCCAGCAACCCCACCAACCCTTTCCAGACGGTTGAGCGTAAAGACGTGGGTATTCTGCTGACCGTTACGCCCCACGTGAACGACGGCGACACGGTCGTCATGGACATCGCCCAGGAAATTTCCAGCGTGGACGATACCGCCGCCACTAACTCAGGCTTAGTAACCAACCAGCGCAAGATTAACACTCAGGTAATGGCCGCCTCGGGTGAGATCATCGTGCTGGGCGGTCTGATTCAGGACGATGTGCGTACCCAAGAGCGCAAAGTACCTCTGCTGGGTGATCTGCCGGTGATCGGTAACCTGTTTAAAAGCCAGAGCAGCAACACCACCAAAACCAACCTGATGGTATTCATCCGCGCCAGCGTGGTACCGGATGATGAAATGCTGATTGGCGCCACCGCCGAGAAATATCGCCATGTACGCGAAAAGCTGCTGGATCAGCGCAATAACGCGACGCTGATCACCAACAAAGACGACGTACCCATGCTGCCCGAATGGGAAGAACAGTTGCGCCGGGTGCAGAGCCGTTACAACTACGGCAATGATGACGAGGCGGCCAACGACGCCGAACAATCTCAGCCAGAACCCGTAAAGGCCGGAGACTAAGCGGTGAATAGCGAAATCTCGGAACCGGCTCAACTGCCCGAAGAGTTCGACGAAACCCTGGGCGCCGAGGAAGAAGAGCACCTGGCCGCCAGCGCTGGCGAAAGCCCGCGCCTGCCGTTTAGCTACGCCTCGGACCACGGCGTCATGCTGGACCCCGAGCGCGACAACACCGTGCTGCACAAACCCGGTTTACGCCTGGAAGTGCTGGCCGAGCTGTCGCGCTACTTTGACGGTGAAATGATGTTGGAAGAGCTGGATGCCGACACCTTCCAGCGCCAGCTGACCCGCGAATACCAAAGCAGCGACGGCGCCGCTCAACGCGCCGCCGAAGATTTGGGCAACGAGTTTGATCTGTCTTCCATGGCGGACGATCTGGCCGATCGCACCGACCTTTTAGCCGGGGATGACGACGCCCCGGTCATTCGTTTGATTAACGCCATTTTGTCCCAGGCGGTGCGCGAGCAGGCCTCGGATATTCACCTGGAGCCCTTTGAGGATCGGGTATCGGTGCGTTTTCGTACCGATGGCGTGCTCAGCGAAATGCTCTCGCCCAAACCCGAGCTGGCGCCCGTGCTGGTGTCACGCTTAAAAGTGATGGCGCGGTTGGATATCGCCGAAAAACGCCTGCCCCAGGATGGCCGGATTACCGTGCGCCTGGCCGGACACGCGGTGGATATTCGCGTCTCCACCATTCCCTCGGCCCACGGCGAGCGTATTGTGCTGCGCCTATTGGATCAGGCCGCCGGCCAGCTGCGCTTAAACGAGCTGCAAATGCCCACTCAGGTGGAAGAGCGCTTTGGCAAAGCCCTGCTGCGCCCCCACGGCATTATTCTGGTCACCGGCCCCACCGGCTCGGGTAAAACCACCACCCTTTATGCAGGCTTAAGCCACATCAATGTGCCCAGCCGCAATATTCTGACCATTGAAGACCCCATCGAATACCTGCTGCCGGGCATTGGCCAGACCCAGGTCAACGCCAAGGTGGACATGACCTTTGCCCGCGGCCTGCGCGCCATTTTGCGCCAGGACCCGGACGTGGTGATGGTAGGTGAGATTCGCGACTCGGAAACCGCCGACATTGCCATTCAGGCCAGTTTGACCGGCCACTTGGTATTGTCCACCCTGCACACCAACACCGCCATTGGCGCCATTATGCGCTTGAAGGATATGGGCGTAGAGCCCTTCCTGCTAGCCTCCAGTGTGGAGGTAGTCATGGCCCAGCGCCTGGTGCGCAAGCTGTGCAACGAGTGTAAAGAGGTGTACGAGCCCACCGAGTCCGAGCGCGAAATGCTGAAAACTCCCCCTGGGCAGACCATTTTCCGCGCAAAAGGCTGCAACAAGTGCAACCAGATGGGCTATCGCGGCCGTAAAGGTATTTACGAGCTGATCGAAATCAACGAAGCCATGCGCCACCTGATTCACGAAGAGGCGGGCGAGCAGGAGTTAATTGCCGAGGCGCGCAAACACTCCGAGTCCATTAGCGACGACGGCCGCCACCAAGTGGTTACCGGGGTAACCAGCCTGGAAGAAGTTCTGCGGGTCACCACAGCGAGCTAACCTATGGGCGCCTACAGTTACCGAGCACTCAACGAATCCGGCAAAACCGTCAAGGGCATCCTTGAGGGGGACTCCGAGCGCCAGGTACGCGCCCAGTTGCGCGCCAAAAAACTTAAGCCATTAGAGGTCGCCGACGCCGGCAACGCCAAGGTTCGCAACACCAGCAAAAGCGGCAGTGGCTTTTCCCTGTTTAGCCCCACCCCCAAACTCAAGGGGCGGGATTTAAGCCTGGTGACTCGCCAGCTGGCCTCGTTGCTAAGCTCGGGCCTGCCCTTGGACGAAGCCCTGCAGGCCACCGCCAAACAGGCGCAAAAGCCCGCGGCAAAGCAGGTGATGCTGCAAATTCGCACCAAGGTGCTGGAGGGGTTTTCGCTGGCCCAGGCACTGGGTGAACACCCCGGCTCGTTCGACGATATGTATCGCGCCATGGTGAAAGCGGGGGAAAGCTCGGGGTATCTAGGGCCAGTGCTGGAGCGCTTATCCGAGCACACGCTTAACTCGCAGCAGCTAAAATCGCGCCTTAAAACCGCCATGATCTATCCCATTGTGCTTTTGGTGATGAGCCTGGCGGTGATTATCGGCTTAATGGCTTTTGTGGTGCCCGACTTGGTCAACCTGTTCGCCCACTCCCAGCGCGAGCTGCCGGGGTTAACCCGCGCCCTGATCGCCACCAGCGACTTTATTGTCGGCTATGGTATCTGGGTACTGGCCGCCGCGGTGGGGGCCGCTTACGGCTTAAAGCAGATGTTAAAAAATCCCGCGCGGCAAAGGCGCTGGCACCAAATTCAATTAAAGCTGCCGGTCATTGGCAATGTGGTAAACCAATCTAACTCGGCGCGCTTTGCCTCGACCCTTAGCCTGTTAATGTCCAGTGGTGTACCCCTGCTGCAAGCGCTAAAAATTGCCGGCCAGGTAATGACCAACCGGGTACTACAAGAAGCCTGCGAAGACATTGCCGCCCAAGTGCACGAGGGTACCGCCCTGCACCGCGCCATGGAAAAAGCCAATTGCTTTCCGCCGCTATTGGTACAAATGGTGGCCAGCGGTGAAACCAACGGCACCCTGCCAGTGCAACTGGAACACGCCGCCAAAGACCAGCAGCGTGAACTGGAAATGGTGCTGTCGGTCTCACTGGGGTTAATGGAGCCGGCCACCATTGTCTTAATGGGCGGCGCGGTGCTGGTGATTGTACTGGCGATTCTGCAGCCGATTTTTGAAATGAATCAGATGGTAGGTTAGGGCCCGCAGGCCCCAAGTCGGAGGTCTGACGCCAGATGCCGGACGCTTTGCATCAGACCTCAGACATCCGACGTCAGACTTGAATTAAAATTTGCCAAGCGTAAAAACGGGCAAAAACACAACGGAGTAACAACCATGCAATACACGTCTCGCCAAACCGGCTTTAGTTTGATTGAAATTATGGTGGTGGTGGTCATTATTGGCCTGCTGGCCAGTATCGTGGCTCCCATGGTGCTGGACCGCGCCGATGAGGCGCGCATTAACAAGGTGCAGGCGGATTTTAAAAACATCCAAACCGCCCTGAACCTGTACCGCATCGATAACTATGTTTACCCCTCCAGCGAGCAGGGGCTAGAGGCGCTGGTGACTAAACCCACCATCAGCCCGGTGCCGCGCAACTATCGCCAGAGCGGCTATTTGGACCAATTGCCCATGGATCCCTGGGGCAGCCCTTATCTGTACATCAGCCCCGGCGAAAGCCGCGAGTATGACATCTACACCCAGGGCGCCGACGGTGTTGCCGGTGGTAGCGGCCAGGCGGCCGATATCAGTGTCTGGGATCAGGACTTGCCGCAGGACTAAATGATTTGTCGCCCGCGCCAGAGGGGTTTTACCCTAATCGAAATTATGATCGTGGTCATGATCATAGGCCTGAGCGCGGGTATGGCGACCATCGCCTTTGCCCCGGACGATACCAGCCGGCTGGAAAAAGCCGCCGATAAATTTATGCTGCAGGCGGAGTTTGTCGCCGAGCAAACCACTTTAACCGGCGAGGTGATCGGCCTGTTTATGCGCCCCAGCCAAAGCCGGGAGGGGGATCAGTGGTGCTACCGTTGGCGCCGCTTTCGCAACAGCAGCTGGCAGCCGGTATCGGACTTTTTAGAAGACGCCTGCTTTGCCCCCGGCATGGCCCTGGAGATGATCGTCGAGGGCGAGACCTACGAGTACGACGAGCGCGAAACCACCCCCCAACCGGTGCTTATCTACTACCCCAGCGGCGAGGCCACCCGCCTGGAGCTGGCGCTGTTCACCCGCTTTGATGACGACGAAGTACAGCGCATTACCGTGGATATGATGGGCGATGTGGTGTGGGAAAACCGCGAGCAGGAACTGGCCGAGCGGGAGAACGACTGGTGAGGCGCGCGCGCGGGTTTACCCTGATTGAAGTGATGGTAGCGCTGGCGATTGTCGCCACCGCGCTGCCCGCGCTGATGATGCTGATTACCAGCCAGCTGCAGGGCGCGGGTTTTAACCGCGAAAAAACCCAGGCCTACTGGATTGCCGAAAACCAGCTCACGCGCATCAAAATGCGCAAACAGCTGGTGGACCAATACAATATTCCCGATACCGAAAGCGGCAATGTCGAGCGCGGCGGCATTCGCTGGTACTGGGAGCTGGAATCCGAGGACACCGAAGTCGAGGGCTTTTTGCGCCTGGATATCCGCGTTGCCCCGGATGCCGATAAAGACAACACGCTGGCGACGCTGTCGGGTTTTATCAATGAGTAGCGCCGCGCACCCACAGCCCCAAGCCGGATTTACCCTGATTGAGGTGGTCATCGCCCTGGCGATTACCGCCGTGATTATGACCTTTACCTACCAGTCGTTCAGCACCGCCTCGCGCAGCGCCGAGGCCAGCGCCCAGACCCTGGCGCGCATTAACGAGCTGGACCGCACCTGGCAGATTCTGAATCAGGACTTGCGCCATATTCTGCAACCGGTAGACGCCAGCAACGACCCCAATGTGCCCGGCGGCCTGCGCCGGCCGTTTCGCGGCGCCAGCCTGTACGGCGATACCAGCGGCGATAAACTGGTGCTGCGCTTTACCCGCGGCGGCTGGCTCAACCCCATGAACCGCCCGCGCAGCGATATGCAGCAGGTTATTTACCGCATTGAAGACGGCACCCTGTGGCGCGACTACCGCCCCGAGCGCAACCTGGTGATCGAAGACTGGCTGTACGCCACCGACCTGATTCGCCAGCCCATGCTAGAGGCCATCGCCGATATCGACGTACGCTTTTTATCTCAGCAAAAGGCGCAGCAGCAGGGCACTGGTGTGCTCAGCGGTGAAGACTACGCCCGCGACTGGGTGCAAACCTGGCCCGACAGCTCGGGCGTGGGGGTCGATACCAGCCTGCCGGTGGCAGTGGTGATTCGCATAGAGCTGGAAGACGGCCTGGTCAGCGAGAGGTTGTATGATCTTGCGCAATAGCCAGTCCTTACACCTGCCCCGACGTCAGCGCGGCACCGTGCTGATTATGGCCATTTTAGTGGTCACTCTGGTGGCAGGTTTTGCCATTAAAGCCTCGCGGGATTACCAACTCAGCATGGCCCGTGCCGAAGCCCGCTGGCACGGCGCCCAGGCACGCGCTTACCTTTCCGGCGCCGAGAGTCTGGCCATTTACTTTCTGGAGCTGGACGACAACCCCGATGTCGACAGCAAGCTCGAACCCTGGGCCATGGAGCTGCCCCCGTTTCCCATTGAGGGCGGGGTTATTCTCGCCGAAATAGAAGATGCCAGCGCCAAGATCAACCTGAACGATTTGTCTGGTAACCTCGATATGGAAGACGGTAATCCATCCGATCCCGACCGATTTAGCTCGGCGCAAAAGCACTTTTTGCGCCTGCTGCAAAGCTTTGAAGAGATTTACCCGCTCTCGCAGGAAGACGCCATTGCCCTGTTGGAAGCGATAAAAGACTGGACCGACAGCGACGATGAAATCACCGGCTTTACCGGCGCCGAGACCGATTACTATCAAAGCCAGGACCCGGCCTACCGCGCCGCCAATGCGCCCTTTACCAGCAAAGATGAGCTGCGCCTGGTACGCGGCTTCACCCCCGAGCTGATGCAACTGATCAAGCCCTATATCACGGTCTACGAAACCGGCGGTAGCGGCGCAGGCCTTAATGTGAATACCATTAACCCGTTTTTACTGCGCACCTTTAACAATAGCGAAGTGCTGCAGCCGCTCTCACCCCAGGTGATGGGCCAGGTGGTTTCGGAAAACGGCGAGTATGCCACCATGCAGGAGTTTACCGAGAACACCGGCTGGGGCAGCGCGGTCTCCGGCGAGCTGGACACCGAGTATGCGCGGGTCACCACCGACCACTTTTTGGTCACCACCCGGGTGCAGCTGGGTGAACAAAGACGCAGTATGCAGAGTGTTTTATCCCGTGCCGACGGCGATTTTAAGGTAGAAAGTCGCCGCGACGTGTACGATTACATCCTTAACCTGGAACGCGCTGGCATGCAGGCCGGCCAAGCGGAAGCAATAAATAACAATGAGTGAATCTCTCACCCTATACATAAGCCACTATGGCAGCGACCTGACCTGGCTGGTGCGGCGCCCGGATTTGCCCGAAGAACTGGGCCGCGGCGATGTTGAAGCCCTGGCCCAGGCCCTGGGCGATGGCAACCACCGGGCCCGTTTAATTGTGGGCGGCTCGCAGGTGGTAGCGCGCAGCCTCAGTTATCAGGAAAAAGAAAAACGCCATCTGCGCAAGCTGATGCCCTTTCAGCTGGAAGAAGAGGTGATTGGCGATATCGACCAATTCCACTTCGCCCTGGGCAAGGCCGAAGGCGGTACCGTGCATCTGCTGTATACCGAGCGCGCGCGCCTGAGCGAGTTGTTTGCGCAACTGGCGGACATTAACGTCGAGATTACCCAAGCCCATCCGGCGGGCCTGCTACCGGAAATCCCCCAGCCCGACAGCGCCGACGACGAACCCGTCGACAGCTGGGCGATTCACTGGCAAGACGGCCAAGTAAGTGTTCACTATGGCGACAGTGCCGGCTTTACCGTAGACGCCAGTAACCTGCCGGCCGCCCTAGAGCTGCTGCTACAGGCGCAAAACCGAGTCGATAACCTGCCCCGACTGAGCCTGAGCGCACCGGATGAAAACCAGCTGGAAGCGCTGGAGCAATCGCTACCCGCCAGCCTGGAAGGTGCGGGTGGCGATACCCGCATCGCTTCGCTGTGGGACTTTACTCCCGCCGCCGATTGCATTGACCTATGCCAGGGCGAGTTCTCGCAGCGGTTGCCCATTGAGCGCTGGTGGAAAGCCTGGCGCACCGTGGCCATGGTGGGTGCGGCGGCGGTGGTTATCTATATCGCCACCTTGCTGCTGTCACTGAACCAGCTGCAAAACCAAAACCTGGACATACGCAAAGACATTGAACAGGTATTTCGCACTGTGGTGCCCAATGGCCCGGCCAATGACCCCGAGCGCCGCCTGCGCATTAAGGCACGCGACCTCGAGCCCCAGGGCGAAAGCACTCAGGTCATTCCGCTGCTGGGTGATGTTCTGCCCAAGGTGCAGGCCCAAGGCGAGATTACCCTTAAGGGCGTTTACTACACCGCCGACAGCGACGAGCTGAGCCTAAACCTGCAGGCCGGTACCTTTAACGCCATTGAATCGCTGCGCGGCGCGATTGAGTCCGCCGGCTTAAGCGCCGAGCTGCTCTCATCCAGCGCCCAGGGCGATAACTTATCGGCGCGGATGAAAGTCAAACGGGAGCTGCCATGAACAAATTATTCGACGCTCTGAGTAAATACAATCGCCGCGAGCAAACCATTTTGCTGGTGGGCGTTCTGGCGGTGGTGCTTTATATTTTGTGGATGGGCGTGCTCTCGCCACTGAAGGAAAAACGCGAGCAGCAGCTGGTGACTAACGCCTCGACCGCCGCCGCGCTTGAGCGCGTCAAGGTACTGGCGGCGCGCATTAACAACGCCGAGTCCGCCGCCAACCAGCAAAGCGCGGCCTCTAGCGGCAATATCAGCCAGCTGATCGACTCCACCCTGCAGGCCAATGGGCTGCGTATGAGCGGTTTTCAGCCCGGCACCCGTGGCGAGGTACGCGTGCGGCTGGATAACGTCAACTACGCCGCCATTACCCAGTGGCTGTACGACCTGGAATACAAGCATGATGTCAGTATTAAAGATTTATCCATGGCATCTACCACCACACCGGGACAGGTCACAGCCAATGTGCGCCTGAGCAAAAACTGATGCGAGCACTAGTGTTTGCCACCATTTTACTGGCCGGTGTTTGCCAGGCGCAGCAGGCGCCTATTCGCGCCGCCGAGGGTCTGTTTGATGCCCAGGCACTGAACCTGGGGCTGGAAATGGCAACCGGCGCCGAAACCTTTACCGTGTTTGCCGCAGGCGGTAACACCTACCAGTACAACCACGGCGCCGTGCCTTTTGCTTTTAAGGGCAAGTTGTATGTGCAGTGGCAGAGCTCGCCTCACGACGAAGACGCCCCCACCACCCAGGTACGCTACGCCATGAGCATAGACGGCAAGCGCTGGAGCGATGCCATAGTGCTGGCCCAGCCGCGCGCCGACGCCACGGTAACCAACGGCGGCTGGTGGGCCTATGGCGATACCCTGGTGGCTTACATTAACGTCTGGCCCCATGACCTAGAGCCGCGCGGCGGCCATGTGGAGTATCGCACCAGTAAAGACGGCATTCACTGGAGCGCTCCTAAGCCGGTACTGGATGATCAGGGCGAGCCCTTGCAAGGCATTCTGGAGCAGGACATCCGCGCCTTAGAAGACGGCCGATTGATTTCGGCCGCACACATGCAGCCGGGCTTAAAAGCCAAGCCAGTCTTTACCGATGATGCCACCGGCCTCGGCGGTTGGCAGACGGGCGATATGACCAACCTGCCCACAAACTCAGACGTAAGCCGCGAAATAGAGCCCAGCTGGTTCACCCGCGATGGCGAAGTGGTGATGACCTTTCGCGATCAGCAGTCCAGCTTTCGAATTTTTGCCGCGCTCAGTAAAGATCGCGGGGAAACCTGGAGCAGACCCGCTAAAACCAATATTCCCGACTCGCGCGCCAAACAGAGCGCAGGCAATTTGCCGGGCGGCGGTGCGTTTATTATTAACAACCCCAGCAACAGCAAAGCGCGCTTCCCGCTGGTCATAAGCACCAGCGCCGATGGCGTGGTATTTGATCGCGCCTACATTCTGCGCGCCGAAGGCGATAAACTGCCCGCGCAAAAATACCCGGGGCGCTATAAACGCGTGGGCTACAGCTACCCCAAATCAATGGTGCACAACGGTTATGTGTACACCGCTTACGGCACGGGCAAAGAAGATATCGACATTACCCGGGTACCGGTCGCCTCACTGCAATACGAATAACGGTTAAGAGTTTATGATTCGCTGGATTTTATTTGGACTTGTTTGCACCCTGGTATTTGCCGTTACGCAAATTCCCGCCACTTGGGGCGCGCACTTTATGACTCAGGGAACGGGTCTGGGACTGTCGGGTATTTCGGGCAGTTTGTGGCGCGGCAAAGCGGGCATGGCCTCGGTGCGTATTGACGGGCGCGACTACTCGCTGGGCGAACTCACCTGGCATTTGCAGCCCATGAGTTTGCTCACCCTCAAACCCTGCGCCGATTTAACCACCAGCCTGGAGCGCCAACAGGTAACAGGCACCGCTTGTGCCAGCACCAGTGGCGCGCTGCAGTTAAGCGATACCAACATCAGCATTCCCGCCAGCTTAATTCAGGACTTGCCCGAACCCACCAAGCTGAACGGGCAGGTGTCGGCGCACATCGACACGCTAAAGCTTGAAGGACAAACCCTGAACGCGCTTAAGGGCAACTTAAGCTGGACCGGCGCACGCCTGCACAACGGCCAAAGCTGGCTGGACTTGGGGGCCTTTGCCGGCGATCTGTCAGCCACCGATGAGGGTCACATCCGCGCCGATATATTCTCGCTGGAAGGGCCGGTGGACTTAAGCGGTAATGTAGTCATGCCCTTAAGCGGCGGCGTCATCATCGACACCACCTTCAAATTTACCGACGACTTCGCCCGCGAAGTTCAGGCGGATCAATGGCTGCCCATGCTGGCCGAACCACTGGATGATGGTCGCAGCCGTTTGCGGATGAGCTTGTAGGCCAAATCAGCTCTCTGGGTCCGCCTACAAAACTTTACCGTTTCCATTTAGCTTGGCCGCGGCCTGTCACCGGGGCGCTGCTCTTGCTGTGCTAAAGTGATTTCCCTTGGTTTAACTCATCCGGTATCACAGGTTTACTTTATGTTGCGTAAATTATCCATTTACCTTTTTACTTTGCTCATTGGAACGCTGTCAGGAGGTTCAGTTATGGCTCAGGGTGCATCCGAGCTGCCTAGGCCCAAGGTTATTATCTTTGACGTTAATGAAACTTTGCTGGATTTGGAGTCTATGCGCGCCTCGGTGGGTAAAGCGTTAAACGGTCAGCAAGCGCTGCTGCCGCTTTGGTTTTCCACCATGTTGCACAACTCGTTGGTCACCACCGTAACCGGCGAATACCACGACTTTGGCAAAATTGGGGTCGCCTCCTTGCTGATGGTAGCCCAGAATAACGACATTGAGCTGAGCGAAGAGCAGGCTAAAGAAGCGATTGTAACCCCCTTGCTCAGTTTGCCCGCGCATCCCGATGTGAAACAGGGGCTGACCCAGATAAGTGAGCAGGGTTTTAAAATTGTCAGCTTGACGAACTCGTCCAATAAAGGCGTGAAAACCCAGTTCGAAAACGCCGGGTTAATGGAGTATTTTGATGCCCGCTATAGCATTGAAGACATTCAAATTTACAAGCCAGATTTACGCGCTTACGACTGGGCATTGCAGCAATTGAATGTAAAACCCGAAGAGGCGCTAATGGTGGCTGCCCATGGTTGGGATGTCGCCGGTGCAAAAGCCGCTGGTTTGCAAACCGCTTTTATCGCTCGCCCCGGTAAAGCACTGTATCCATTGGCAGAAAAGCCCGATTATATTGTCGACTCTGTGACCGAATTGGCGGCTATTTTAAGCGCCAAATAATAATACTGGGCGGCCTCGGCATTGGGGCTGCCTATCGATTCTCTTCGCCATTAACCTCCCTTCACGTTTGCCGATTTTTGTTTTTAACTTTTTATAGACTTGATAGCGCTACTTATCGCTTGGCAAATACACCGCTTTATATAGTCGCAGTTCTGCACATTTTTATCGCCCATACTACAGCCGCGAAGTAGAGGGCAGTATAGAAAGTAAAGGATTGGATACATAGGCTGGGTTATTTGTCCTTATAGCTCAGCCACCACCGGTTTTGCGGCCAGGGCTCACCCAGGGTCATAATCTCGCCCACAATCGGGGTGGTTAAAGTAACGCTTTGTTTATCCGCTTCATCGGCCACTGTGTCTAACGGGTCATACCAAGCGTGAAAGGCCAGATTAAACGTGCCATTGTGAATGGGCATCATTACCTTCCCTTGCAAATCAATGTGTGCCTGAACGCTCTCTGCAGGCCTCATATGAACGCCCGGCCACTGCTCATCGTAAGCACCTGTTTCTATCATGGTTAAATCGAAAGGCCCTAAACGCTCACCAATGGTTTTAAAGCCGGAAAAATAACCCGAATCACCACTGAAATATAAACTGGCCGAGCGGGTTTTGATTATCCACGACCCCCACAGGCTTTCGTTTGAGTCCCCCAGACCACGGCCGGAAAAGTGCTGCGTAGGCGCAAAGGTAACCTCGGTGACTGGCGTGCTAAAAGTGTCCCACCAGTCGAAGGTTTGAATTTTATCCTCGCTCACACCCCAATCACGCAAGCTTTTATCAACCCCTAAGGGCACCGCAAAAACATCCACTTTGGGCGCAAGTACCGCAATAGCTTTCTTATCCAGGTGGTCATAGTGGTTATGAGAAATCAATACCCGATCAATCGCAGGCAGCTCGTTAATAGAAATGGGGGTAGGCTGGAAGCGTTTGGGGCCCAAAAAGCTAAACGGCGATGCTCGCTCGGAAAACACGGGATCAATTAACCAGTAGCTTCCGTGGATTTTAAGCAAGATAGAAGAGTGCCCCAGCTTCACAAGGTGTACTTGATCGTCGCTAAGCGCATCGAGTTGGGAACGGCTAAGGGTTTGCAAAGGCAATTCAGAATCCGGTTCCGCATCGGGGCGCTCCTCGGTCATAAACCGCCAAAAGATCTTCACGGTGCTCCATAAAGAACTAGGCGAAGCCGGTGTTTGATTAACGTACTTACCGTCTTGCCGAGGGGCCGCTGTCGTCGTATTCACTTGTTCTGCCACCGCGCAGCCTCCCAGAAACCACAAAATTAGAAAAGCAAAAATAGGTTGATACCGCTGCATAAAAAGCTCGATGTAAACGCGTTAGTTTATCGGGGACGATCCAGGCAAGTAAACCATTCCCCGCTCACCTGGGGCGCAAACAGTGCACAGGCGAAGTTTCGTGCCCAATAATAAGGACTTTGGGGCGCGCCAACTACCCGCCCATGTATGAATTGCCTTTAAAGTCAATCGCTTAGAAAACACAATAACATTTGGTATAGGCGTTGCTATATAAACTTGAGAAGTATCCGGGACGACCCGGAGCGGTCCGCCGTTTCTTTGTCTGGACGACCAGGCGACGTTTTGAATATGACAACTTATTCAGGAGGTTGCCCCCAGTGTCAGACAAAGCACCATCCACCCACACAGCGTTTACCACGTTGCCCTGTGTTGATATCGCCGGACTTTTTTCCAGCGATGTCGCCGTGCGCTACAAAGTAGCGCAGCAATTAGGTCAGGCCGCACGCGATGTTGGCTTTTTATACATTACTGGCCACGGCGTTTCCCCCGTTCTACGTCAGCGTTTGGTAGAGCGAGCGCAAGAGTATTTTGCCCGCCCGCTGGACGATAAAATGCGTTTTTATATCGGTCAGTCGGAAAACCACAGTGGCTATGTTCCCGAAGGTGAAGAAAAACTGGGCGACGGCGCAGTCGACTGCAAAGAAGCTTACGACGTTAATTACGACTACCGCTCCGATCTCGGTCGCCGCCCCATGTTGGGCCCAACGCAATGGCCCGATGCGCCGGGCTTTCAAGAAGATGTGCATGCCTATTATCAAGCTGCACTCAATGTGGCCAATGCGTTATTTCGCGGTTTTGCACTCGCGCTCGAGCTGAAAGAAGACGCGTTAACCCGTCACGTAAATCACCCGCCTAGTCAACTGCGGATGATTCACTACCCCTATAATTCTAGCGCGCCATCCGATCGACCCGGCATTGGCGCCCACACCGATTACGAATGCTTTACGATTTTGCTACCCACCGCTCCCGGCTTAGAAGTGCTAAACGGCGCAGGTGAATGGATTGATGTACCGCTTAAAGAAGA
This sequence comes from Gilvimarinus xylanilyticus, assembly GCF_024195295.1. Classification (GTDB taxonomy): domain Bacteria; phylum Pseudomonadota; class Gammaproteobacteria; order Pseudomonadales; family Cellvibrionaceae; genus Gilvimarinus; species Gilvimarinus xylanilyticus. The sequence goes on from NZ_JAMFTH010000005.1 coordinate 25,392, forward strand.
CGCTTTTGTGATTAACATTGGCGACATGCTCGAGGTGTTAAGCAATGGCCAATTTGTCGCGACATCGCACCGGGTGCGTAAAGTAAAAGAAGAGCGTTACTCATTCCCTCTGTTTTGCGCTTGCGATTACGACACCGAGATTGCCCCGCTTGCATCGCTTACTCACAACAAACCCGAGCGTGAGTACATCAGTCTTAAATGCGGCGATCACCTGTACGCTCAAACCATTCAGACGTTTACCTATTTAAAGGAAAGGTTGGCGCGCGGTGAAATCAGTATGCCCGAAAATTCACAGGCTACGGATAGCTTTGGCTATCACGGACGTTAGGAGGGCATATGCATTTACTGGATATTCTGGCAACGCATCCTAAGCCAGCGGACAAAGGTGTACCCGATTGGATGCTGGGTTATTTTAAACGCCGCAGCATTAGTTTTGCCAATGGTGATACCGACACTCAAACCCATGTGTGCTGGCTACAGAGTCGTAACTTCACTATAGATTTGCGCTTGCCCATCGAATCAGAACAAGTGCCTGAAAAAAGGTGGGCCGACTACAGTGCCGCTGAGCTACGAACCTTAGGCAACTATGAGGGCTGGGTAGCCGATAGTGTCTGGAATGGCGAAACCCTAGCATGGAAAAACGAGGTGGCTTTGCAGCTGCACGGCCGCTGGCAAGAGCCCGCCTATTTACACCGCGTGGGAAATTGCATGATGGAGTTTTGCCCCAGTGACGCCTATGCAGAAGACTGGCGGCTACAACCCAGTAAACCCGGACCGCTTGTGGGCTTGCGGCTTACTCGCGAGATTAATAAAACCACAGGACAACAAATCCGTCGCGATGGTGGATTAATAACCTGCGGTGACTATGCCGCTTTGGTTTTGGGTCGGCCGAGCAGTATTGCCAGCAGCGACACAAATGCTTTGCGTGAAATGGCCGAGCAATCAGTCGGCGACCAGAACCGTTTAAGCGCGCTGTTTGAGTTTGAAACCTCGGTGGCAAAAGGCTCTTTGGCGGATGGCTATACCATTCAATTAAGCACTCGGCCCGACAGACAGGGTAAAACTTTAATCTCACTCGATGGATTTCGCCTAGCAGATGACCCCGATTCTTTAACGCAAACCTGTACTTCAGAGAACGGGGAAGTTATCGAGCGCCACTATCGGATTGATACGATTGAAACCGAAATACCCTATGCCCAACACACGTCCACTACGGCCCAGGCCAGGCAGTGGTTTAACGCAGAAAGTGAAACCTTGTGCCGCTACACCCAACCTTGTTACTAATACCGAGAGGTAAATTTAATGTCGACTATTTATACCCGAATCAAAAAAAGCGCCTCACGCATAGTCAGCACGCTTTGTGTCGCTACTTGTGTATTAGGCGTTAACCAGGCTTATGCCCAGGAAAGGGACTCCTTTAAAATCGCCTGGTCAATTTACGCTGGCTGGATGCCCTGGGCCTATGCCGACGATAAAGGCATTATCGACAAGTGGGCCGATAAGTACGGCATTGAAATTGAAGTGGTGCAAATGAACGATTACATCGAATCCATCAACCAGTTTACCGCTGGCGAATTCGATGGCTGCACCATGACCAACATGGACGCGCTGACCATTCCCGCCGCTTACGGCGTTGATACCACCGGATTAATCCTGGGCGACTACTCTAACGGTAACGATGGCTTAGTCCTTAAAAACGCCGACAGTATCGAAGACATTAAAGGCCGCAACGTCAATTTAGTGGAACTGTCGGTATCCCATTATTTTCTCGCCCGTGCCCTGGATATGAACGGCATGTCTGAGCGTGATGTAACCGTGGTGAACACCTCGGATGCCGATGCGGTATCCACCTTTATGACCAACGATGTTACCGCAGCCGCAGTTTGGAACCCGCAGCTGGGTATTATTTTGGAACGCGCCGAAGACGCCACCGAAGTGTTTACCTCAGCAGAAATCCCCGGTGAAATCATCGATATGATGGCGGTAAAAACCGAGGTTCTGGAAGCGAACCCAGCGTTTGGTAAGGCCTTGGTCGGTGCCTGGTTTGAAACTCTCTCACTAATGCAGGGTGATTCAGAAAAAGCAAAAGAGGCCCGCACCTACATGGCCACGCAAGCCGGTACCGACTTGGCGGGCTACGACGCCCAGCTTGACGATACCATGCTGTTCTATACCCCAGACTCCGCCTACGAGTTTGTCAGCAACAAGGATTTGATAGGGTTTATGGACAAGGTTCGTCAGTTTTCTTTCGACAAAGGCCTGCTAGGCGAAGCCAGCCCCAGTCCAGACGTGGTGGGTATGGAATTCGACGATGGCACCGTGTTGGGCGATAAAAGCAACATTAAGCTTCGCTTTGACGGCAGCTACGTCAAAATGGCAGCAGAGGGCGAGCTGTAAAACTTAAAATGCAAAAAAGGCCCCGCCTAGGCGGGGCAAACGCTATGGTTAATCAATAGCCTTCTGGATCATTTTCTGTTCCAGCTGGGCAAAAGCAGCTTCCAATCGATCGCATGTCATGTCATAGCCGTAGAGGTTTATTTCACTATGACTAATCCGGTCGTTCACAATATAGGGCATGCCCGGGCAATACGCTTGTGCCAGGGCAACGGCCTGAGAAAAATCCGTTTTCTCCACTTCAAAATCAAACGCTTCATCGGCCAACATTGGGTCTGATGAGAGACTAAGCCAGGTATTTTCGTCGACAATATTGTAAGTTTCGGGGTTATCTATTAAAAACTGGCGGGCTTTTTGATCATCTGCAAGGCCAATTAAGTAGTCCGCTCGCGAACTCTGATATAGACGAGTGAAAAAATCTCGCAAGCCGCCTTTTAGGCTATCACCAGTGCTAGCGATATGATTTCTAAGTTGATTCTGGATATCCTTATCGGTTAACAGATAAGGTTTAAGATCCTGAGGAACCTGATCGATCTTGTGTGCCAACTCTTCCTTAGAGTATCCCTCAAAGGCGCTCGCGGGCAAATATTCGGAAAGCTGATCACTGCTGACACCACCAGAGGCCTGCATAACAATATCCACTGTACCTGCTTCGCTTGCCTGTATACCGAGGTTGCTATCGCCCAGCGTGTCCATACTATTATCGATAAAATCTTGCGCCAGCGATAAGGTTACGTTTGCCTGATATAAGCCCATTTGATAATGAAAGAAAACACCTTTCGATTTAGTACCAGCGGGATGCAGGCTGGTACTGAAATCGCCAAGGGTATGATTCATGCCTTCCGGTTCTAAACGGAACTTTAAGTGAACTTCATTTGTACTGAAAGTTGACATAGTGACGACTATATCTTCTTGATCAATGCGCATAAACAGGCGATCGGTCAACACCTCTAACTTTCCCGAGGCAATATCGGCAAACATTCGGTCAGGAACGCTAAGCTCGACACGTCCTCTCAGATAGGTTTTTAAAATAATCGGTTGAGAATAGCCGGGCAAGTCAACATTGTAGGTTTCTCTGGAGTTTATGGGACTCTCTAGTAACGCAAAAAACTGTTGATGATGACTATTAAAAATTATATTTTTTACCTTATCCCACTCAGAATCACTTAGATGTTCCCACTGTTCTCCACGGGGCATATCGGACCAACCGTAATTTTGATAAATGTTATCTCGCAAATAGTATGAAAAGTAAAATCTTTCATTTATGTCCAATAGTTTAAACTCGTCCAATAATTCTATGCTCGTAATAATTCGTATCTTATTATTGCCGCTGTACATACCCTCTTTAAATTCATTCATAAGACTTTCAACAGCGGAATCGCTGAGCGTGGTGATTTCAGGGTATTTCTCTCCAGCAAGACTGCTGTGGGTATAGAAGCTCGCGCATAGCAGGACGATAATGCTCAGCAAGCTCGACAAGAAACCTTGAGGTGTGGAAGTAACATGATGTTGGGAATTAAAAATCCGCTTTACTCGAGCCAGTAAATGCTTGGGCTGGTTATTAAAAGCCATGGCTATTTCTCCTTGTAATGACAGTTCCGAAAATTGTTGCAGTGATCTTGCGTAAAGCATGGGGTCACCGCAGCAGGCGACAGCGGCATCGTCGCAGGCGTTTTCTCGCTCAGCGTCAAGCTGCTTGCAAATCCATAGAAAGGGCAGGTTAAAAAAATACAGCGATTTACAGAATTGTTGAATTAATCCAATCAGAAAATCGTGGCGACGAATATGAGCCATTTCGTGCAAAAGAATGGCCTCAATTTGCTCCTCGGGCAGTCGTGTAAGCATGCCAACCGGTAAAAGAATAACGGGCTTTAAGTGTCCGATAACACAGGGAGTGGCTAGATAATGGCTAATTTTAAGTATGACCCGTTGGTTTAGCTTGAGTCGCTCGGCGAGGGTGTTGACCCTTTTTTGCCAAAGGTCGGGGGCGCGATAGCTTAGGTGGTTTTTATGGTGAAAACACTGATAAACATTGACACTGTAGCGAAGTAAAAACACACAGCTACCTACCAGCCACAGCGCTACAACCCAGTTTAAATGCTGGTTTAACGCACTTACCACTGATGGGGTCTCGGGGGCGGCGGTCACTACAGCGCCCCACGGCATTATCCCAATAACACGAGGCGCCTCTTGCGGGCTGGCTCCAGCGTAATAGATAAATGTCGCGATGCTAGACGCCAGGCATACCACCAGCGCCAGTAGTGAAGCGATATAGCGTTTATTCGCCGCCTGGGGGCGGATGAACTTTAACGCAACGGCCAACGCGATCGCGGCGGCGGCGCATTGCCATAAAGAGTGCAGAAGGGTCCAACCCAATGCGTACAGCAGTGGCTCGCCCAGCCATTGGCTGAGAATATTCATTGCTTATCCTCCAGGTCGTCCAGAAACGCCCGAATGTCGTCTATCTCGCGGCGGGAGACCTTTTTATTACCCAGCAGCGACATCACCAAATTCGACGCGGACCCCCCAAAAGTGGACTGCACGACATTGTCCAACAAACTCGATTTTGCGTCAGACTCTTCGATAAGGGGCCGGTAAACGTGGCTGCGACCCACTCGCTCACGCTCCAGCAGGCCTTTTTGATGCATCAGCTGCATTAGCTTTAGCGTGCCGGTATAGCTCACTTGTTTGTGCTGATTAAGCCTATCGTTAACCGTCTGCGCAGTCGCTTCCTTCTCAGCCCACAATATGCTGAGAATTTCCCATTCGGACTGAGTGGGTCGCTTCATGATTTCTCCCGTAAATACGAACATCTTCGTATTTAATTTACGAAACAGTTCGTAATAACGCAAATACGCATTTGGAATAAAAAGAAAGGGCTTTTAGAAGTATTATCCAAAAAAGGGGGGGGATTAGCGCCGGTCGGTCGGCTCGGCCACCAATATTAGTGATGCGGGTTGCTGAGTATCTGGAAAAAACGGTTCTAACAAGTGGTATAGCGCTAAATCACTGCGCGTTAGAAGCGCTATCCAGCTTTCGAGGGTGCGAAAGTACCAGGGCGGAGCGTCGCAGAAGTCACGACTAAATCCTTTCCAGGAACCCTCTCGCCAACCATCTCGGTATGGCGTATCGCCACAGGCATTACGTGGATGAAGGGTTTGAATCACAAGGTGACCGCCGTCGTTTAATATTCGTGGAATAGCCGCTAGCAACACTTCGACCGATTCTTTTCCCAACAGCGAGAAATTACATACCGCCACATCAAATCTTTGGTCGCTTAAGCACTGGCTTATATCCTCATAGCGCGCGGTATAAAATTCACCATCGCCACTTTGGCGGGCCTGATCAATCAGCGCCTCGGTCGCGTCCACTCCCACCAAACGTGAGGCATGGCCTGCTAGCGCCCGAACCAACCAGCCCTCGCCACAACCGATATCCAATACCGACTGGGGCTTTAATGCTAAAACCGCGTCAATAATGGCCCTGTTGGTGACCTCAGCTCGGCTGGCAATGGTTTTATTTCGAACAGCGTCCGTCCAGGCAGTCGCATTTGTACCCCAGCTTTGCAGAATGTGTCTTTCAAATTTGTCAGCGATAACTAAACCTTCTTAAGCTTGCAAAGCGATTAAGGTCAAATCCCACAGCACCAGAATCTAAATGTTATGTATTTTATTGGCGTAATAAAAGCCGACAACCACGAAAGCGATGATCAGACCGGCCACTGGTGCAATTAGCGAAGCGGGTGATGTATCACCTGCGCTAAGACTGGCGCCAATACCAAGCCCCGCTAAAAACGTAGCAACCGGGAATAAAAAAATCACCAGCATTAACTCTAATTTCGTATCGCGTTTTTTAGTCACTGCAAACCTTTTCGAATTTTGGCCTAGGGAGCATTGTATTATAAAGTCGGCATATAGAAACCTATTATCAGGCCTTTCGATGCACCTCTTGCATTAACAACTCCAGCAGGCTGAATAGGAGGTATTGTTAATATCTGCACCCTAAACAGATTGGAGCACGAGAGATTTGGCGATACCCGAGTTTTTATTCTATCGACTTGGCGTTCGCTAATTCCATGACCATGCTTTTCAGTATACCAAGCCCGGTAAAGTAGTTATCGCCCTCTGTCATTTTTAACGGGAGCCAACAATAAATAAAATATCCAGGCAAACCAGGAGATAAAAATCACTGCCAGAATCCAGGCCAATCGCTCATCCCGCGATGCCCGATCGGATGAGGCGATCATAGAAATGGGAATAATCCACAAGATCAGGCTAATAACTACTGTGGTTATTAGGATCGTATATTCCATTGCTTAAATTTCCTTTTGTTTATTATTTTCCAGCCGTCCAATTACCGAAGTATTTCAGATATTTTGTGACGGCCAGGCAGAGTGTTTATCCGCCCATTTCATGGCCGTCCATTGCCACACCGGCAAAAGGAATACCAGCCCCGCCAGGTAATTGCCCGAGACGGCGCTTGCAACGACGATAACAAAGCTAACCATAAGCAGGACAATCAGTTGCTGGATGGCGGCGTCTCGGGAACGAATACCGGTTAAGCCAATGTAAGCCCACCAGGGCATGTCGTTCAATTTTTTCATAAAGCTCCTTTACATCCGTGCAGGTCTACTACCCCACTGATCACCGTAATAGATAGGCTATATCCTTTAATCTTAACGCTCTTTCGCGGTAACGAAGTAACGGAGACTGACAAACGCCGTTCCCCTACACCTTGTTCCGTGTTCCATCATACCAAAACGCTAAGCACCAATACGACCGCAAGGCCCACCAGCCCGAGGATGGTTTCCAGCATCGTCCAGGACGCCAGCGTCTGCTTCTCTGTCAGCCCCATATACTGCTTCACCAGCCAAAAGCCGGAGTCGTTTACGTGGGATAAGACTGTTGCCCCACAGGCAATGGCGATCACCACACAGGCCACCACCGGCTCGGAGTAGCCGCCGGCATCGACTAATGGGGCAATTAAACCGGCAGCGGTTACCATAGAAACGGTTGCCGAGCCTTGGGAAACCCGCACCACTGCAGCCACCAAAAAGGCAAAGAGCACCACCGGCAGGTTAGAGCCACTCATGGCCTCTACCAGCGCGTCGCCAACACCGGCGGTAATCAGTACCTTTCCAAACACGCCACCGGCACCCGTCAGCAGAATAATCATACCCACCGGCTCCATCGAGCGGGTCGCCACGCGCTGAATTTCATCGCGGCTGAATCCAAGCCTTGTACCCAAAAAATAAAACGCCAGCAGGGCAGCGGTCAGCAGTGCGGTAAAGGGGTGGCCCACAAACGCCATGACATTCACCAGAGTATGACCTTCGCCCAACCAGACTTTAGAGACCGTGTTCAGCAATATCATGGCGAGCGGCACCAAAATAATACTCAGCACCAACGCAAACCCCGGCTGAGGCCGGTCGGATTGCGCCTGTGACTCTAGGTGCGCCTGGGCAAAGTCAGGCAAGGGGGCGTGAATACGCCCACCGATAAAACGCCCGAACACAATACCGCCCACAATCGCAGCGGGTATGCCCGCCGTAAGACCAATGAGTATCACCCACCCCAAGTCCGCGCCAATCAGCGAGGCCACCGCCACCGGGCCGGGTGTAGGCGGTATAAACGAGTGCGCCACCGCAATACCCGCCACCAGTGGTAAGCCGTACAGCAACACCGACTTGCCGGTACGCTTGGCCAGACTGTATACCAACGGGATAAACAGAATCAGCGCCACCTCAAAAAACACCGGAATGGCGACAATCAGCCCCAGTGTCATCAAGGCCCAGGGCGCCCGCTCCGTGCCCGCCTTGCGGGTTAAGGTATTGGCAATCTGTTGCGCCCCGCCGGAGACCTGTAAAATCTCCCCAATCATGGTCCCAAGGCCAATCACAATGGCAATATAGCCAAGCGTACTGCCCATACCCGCCTGAATGGTACTAGCCACCTCGGGTAAGGGCACACCACCGGCAATCGCTACCACCATGCTCACCAGCAGTAGGGCAACGAACGCCTGCAGGCGCAGCACCATAATTAAAAACAGCAGTAGGCCAATGCTGGCGACGGTCAGAAAGAGTAAATAGGTGACGGACATGGTTATTGTTATCTCCGATTTTTATTGAGCTTTTAAGTCATATTTTTATGATTTTTTATACACTTTAGCCGCGCGAACTTTGCGGCAATGTTAGGGGCGTAGAATACGCCTGAAAAAGCGTTTCCAAAAGCATATTATGCGCGGCTATTGAACGACCGCCTTAAATGATTCAATTCAGGTGATGCCAGAACCGTTCATGATTTCGTTGCCAAGCTCAAGATCCGAGACGTACATATCTGTCGAGATTAGCTGCTTATCGATCACATACTGCAGCAATTTCAACAAGTTTATATTTGCACTCAGCGAATTTTTCGTAGCTCGGTAAGTGATGTAAGTCCACCGATTTTGGTTTACACCGGAGACATCCTTCCAGTTTCTATTCACCCAAACTTCCCAATCCATACCACCCACCGAAATTTCACCGGTTTTCTTGCCAGCAGGATCGAAATGTCCCGGCGTGGAATAAGTCCAGACCATTACCTCGGCGGCTATCGACGACGGGTTTGGCGCATCGTTATTAATCGGCTCTTTCGTTATCCACATTGAGGCTGCGAGATTATGAACACCATTGGTAGTCGTTTCAGTATCGAAAGCTAGCTTCAGTGTTCGTAAAGATGAGATTCTTGCAGGAAACCTACTATCGGTATTAGGGAACCTCTGATTAAGTCCTCAGCGGCCTCTGCGCGAGTCCAAAACGTTCACTCCTTCGCCGGAAAATGCTCCTGCCTTTCCAGCATTCGGGCAATCCATTGCCCTTGGCGCGCTTCGCAGGTAATGGCCATAGCCCTTGGCAAGAAGTGCAAGCCTTCCGCGTCCTGCTCACGGCCCTTACCTACATCCGTGTAGGCAACACAGTGGAGGGACGTTTTGGCCGCGCCCTTCGGGGCTTGCAGAGCTTTCCGACCTCTGCGTTGGCTCACCTCACCGGGCCGTCAGCACGCCATCGGCTCGCCGCCTTGATCTCGAAAAGCTCTGTAAGCCAGAGGCTGCTGAGGACTTAATCAGAGGTTCCTTACCCAAGGAGAAGCCCCACGCTTAATTTGAGGGTAAGCATAAATGACGCGCTTATCCTGCGGCCAACTCCATGACCACCCGTACTCAACCACTCCATCAACTGTTTTTGATTCCAGGCATTGGACTGAGGCACCGCTCTCGTCGGCGTGTTTGTTCCAGACGTTGTTGTACAACACCCCCGGCCTCACCTCTATAGACTGATAGTCTTCGCACCCCAAGACAGTGGTTTGCGGCTTAATCCATGGCGCTGGCGCTTCGCTTTCGCTGCGGCACGAAACCAGCGCTACCAATGCGATAAGCATCAAGGCTTTCATGTATTTGATTTCCCTGGCTTCGCTGCAAAGCCGGTTAACTGGTTGCCACCGCAATACATTATCCGGCGAAGGCTATAGCGAATTGATGCGTCTTGTTATGTGATTTTCTTTTTCGCCCAAAACAGCCCGATAAGAATACCAACCACTAACCCAATGGCGGACAACAAAGGTAAAATTAAAGCAATTAAACCAGTCGATACGCCCGCAATGACTCCTGCAGTGGTGCCCGATAACAACCCAAAGCAAACGCCAAAAGCAATATACTTGGTCGGTTTTTGTTCTTTACCACTCTCGTAGGTCTCACTCATTCAAGGCTCGTTATTCTATACGCTGTCTTTACGCAGCGAAGGGAAGAAAAGGCCATCCGGTGGAGGCCCTTCAGAGCCGGAACGAACTGAAATGACTGGTTATATTTCCTTTGCACCGACGGAGGCCACATAGTCATGCCACTCGGTAAGAATGCGACTACGGGTATCGAAATCGCTGGCATGCTGCAACGCCCGAAATGTCTCCACGTATTTCTCTCGAACCATCGTGAAGAGTTCACCATCGAATTGTGTTGCAATCCATTTCCTTTCCTGGTTCGTCGGCTCTTCGAGCAATTCCTTAATCTCATAGATGTAGTCTGGCCCCACCCAGTTGGATGAGTGCCACATGTCCTGCCTCGGCATTGGGCGCGAAAACAAATACGGAAGCATATAGATGTTGCTTAACATAGCATCCAGCAGATAACTCCGCGCTTTTCCCACAGAGCCTACGCGGTAGCAGGCCAGTGCGGCATACAGAAGGAATGCAGGCTCGCCAATGTCATCGGCAAACTCCTGCTCAAACCACTCTATAAAATCTGCGGCTTTCTCTGGAGCACCACTCAGCACAAAGTAGACGCACACCCGGTAACGTTTTCCTGAGCCGTCTGAAATCGCGCCAAACTTCTCCTTTTCTTTAAAAAGCTCTCTTCGCGCCCGGTTCGCACGGTCTCGATACTTTTTCTGCTCATCGGTTAGCAAAATTCTACCTCAAGAAAAATAGAGCCCGCATTCAGCGGCTTGTCCGCTGAAATGCTTTGTTAGCAGCCGCGTCTTCTAAACGCTCGGCGAGCCATACTTTTATGATCGACTGCCGAGTGACGCCTAAGCGACTCGCCTCACGGTCGAGCGACTCAATCATCCAAGTAGGAAAGTCTACGTTGACACGCTTCTGCACTTGATTCGGTCGCTTTGCGGTCTTTAAATCAAGGTGTTCTAGCAGGTCTTCTTCGTTATCGTCGAACCTTTTATCTATCTCTTCAGCTTTCATACAGTGCTACCTCTGATTTTCGCGCCCTTCTAACCGAGATGATGCGGATGGCGCCCTCTCGGTAGGTAATTATTGCCGACCACAACTTCGTTCCAATGTAGCCAATAACCAACGTCCGGGGCTCATCGATCGTTTTGGCGTCAATTTCTACAACACCTGAGTCCTGCCAAAGCTCCTGAACATCATCAAAGTCGATGCCGTGCTTCTCTAGATTCGCTTGGCTCTTAGTAGAGTCGTATTCAAATTGGCTCATGGTATATAAATTATACCTTTTCGGGAGGTTTTGCAATTTTGGGAAGGGACTGGAGCGCTGCTAACGCCATTAAGTGAATATTGCATAGCGACGTCTAATTAGGTGCGGCAATGCAATACACAATACTGGGGTGAGAACTAGAAAATAGTGGTTATGAATCACATCGACTAGCTGCAACAAAGGCAAAATATTGACGATTACACCATTTTCTGCCAACTGCGGTATTATTTTAATCACTACCAAAGCAATAGGTAACACCGCTAAAGCTAGCAGTGAGTGGACGACAAATGAGACGCCAACCACTGAAGATAAGTAAAATAGCTTATTCGGAACTCTACGATAAAAACAATAACCTATTGGATAGAGTAAGCTCCCTGCAAATATCACGGCCAATAGCCATTCAAGTATCTCCATAGATCAAATCCTTTATGAAAAGGTAAAGAACGTGACAGGAGATGCTCGATACCAAGAAGGAAACGCCACCCGCTAAACCAAGGTAACCAACTAACTTCGGAGATACACCGTCGTTTCCTGGAGTGGATATTTCCATAAGGTAGCCCAGGACCATGACACTAATGGCCCCGTAGATGAAATATCTCAGATATAAAAGTACTTTCCTAGTCATTTTACTTAACGCCGTGCTTAGGGGCCGTAGTGAAGCGCAGCGGAACGGAGGTCCCAGCGCAGCGACTAGAGCACCTTGTTAGTGGTTAACCTCTTACAATCAGAAGCCTTCTTTTTATTAAGTTCACTATATCCACATGAGTATTTAACGAGAAAGTTTTTCTCTTCGTTACCCATAAAGCCAACTTTTGCATCTACCATATATAAGGTGGGTTCCTCGCACAATGGGCAAAAATAAGTGACAGACATACCAGATAAATGCATATGAATATCTTGCAACCGGTGATAAAACTCTGTTGCTTGAGTTAATTCAGCTTCCTTTTTTGAGATTAACTCTCTGTTGGTTTCTTTGTCTTCATTCAGGCGACCAAGCTCCTCATTGAGGTGGGTTACTCTCTTAGACAGAGCTTCATTCAGTGGATCAAAGCCTTCATTTTCGAGCCGATCTTTAAGAATGGATACCCGCTCTTTTAGGAGCTCAATTGTTGCATCCTTTTGGCTTATCAATATTCGATAGACGCCAAATAGCGCTAATAGAAATACAACGACCGAAACAATCTGTGTATAAAATATTACCGTGTTATCCATATCGGCCCTTAGACCACTAACGCTGCCATAATTTGCAGTTTTGGAGTGGAGACTTTTGTGCTATTTTTAAGCACAAAAGGCGCAACGGAAAAACTGTCAAATTGATGGCCTTTTTAGCTTTCATTATTCTTTGGTGGATATTTCTTTTCATTCCAGAACGATATATTCTTTTTAGCCCTAAAATCCGTTTCCATTTCGACCATCTTCGAATGAAGTTCTTTGCTGACTAAGCCTTTTTCAGCCATTTGACCAAACGCCTCAATAAGCCCGTCATATGCATTCATCATGTAACTTCTTTTTTGGGTAGTTGCCACTAGAGTGAAGTAAGCTATGTCAAAAATGTGCTTAATCTTGTCATTCTCAGCAAATAAGGCTCTGTACTCTTCCGTGACATCTTCCCATTCAGAGTCAGTATCAGCGGCTCTATCAAAATCCGCAGGGGTAATTTTCCCCGTGTTTTTTCCAAAGAGCTCAATATCACATTTGGCGTATACCTTTGCTACAAGTTCAGAGCAGAATGAAGTCTGATCATTACTTTCAAACATGAATTTGTAGTTATACGCTTGTTTTACGAAAAATATGGCGGCCAACTGAAGTTCTTGTGATTTTAAGTCATCTACTCGCTTATTTCGTATAACCCTCCAGCCGTCTTCGATTTCACCTAACAGATGATCATAACGCTCAAAATCTACTCCACTAGAAGTTGTTGCATGAACAAATGCTCCATCACCTACTGAAATTAGTACGTGGCTGGAAGATGCCTTGGGGTAAATAGCTTTCTGTAGGGCAGATAGCCATTTAGAGTGTTTCTCCGTCCCCTTAACAAGAAATACGTCACCAGCATTCATAAAAACTCCGACTCAGATAAGAAGCTAACGCCTAAAACAGCGGTTTATCCGCTGATTTTACTTGTTAAATTCTTGCTGACAGTTCTCGACATTCTCATCGAAATCAATCAGAGCATTAGAATAGTTTTCGGATCGCTTTCGATGTTCATCGAAATACATTGGGGAATCTACAAAGGGAAATGATTCACCTCTATCAAGCCGAAAGTTGTAGGTTTCAATAGAACTCTCAAAGAAATCTCGCCATCGATCATATCCCTCTATATCGCAGTGCTTGGTATAAGTCTCCATAAGTAGGCTTTGATAGACGAGAACCTCTGATATTGAGCTTATATCCAAAGCTGCATGCTCGCGGGCATCCCAATAAGCATTGTATGGGTATGTACAAAATACACCCAATACAAAAAAGAGCGCGTATCCTACAATTCTCTTCATGACTCTCCCTGGCATTTAACGCCGCAATAAAGGGCGCGCGTAAGCGCGTCCAGCCGCAGGCGTCTTTAATTGCCTTGTTAAAACTTTAGAACACAATTTCTAGTGCCTTCCATTCGCGCATATTTCGCTGTGGCGGTGAAACATCATTGCATACCAGTCTAATTCGATACTTTTCAGTTTTTAGTAAGTCCACTGCCTCATCGAGCGTTTCAACCCAAATCTTATTTGTAGAACTCTGGAGCGTCTCGCCAGTGAGCTGCATCTTTTCGTTGCTGTGGAGCTCATAACCTTTGTCAGTTTTATAGGATACGAAATCTAATCCCTTTACTTTTCCGGACTTTCCTTTAGCGATAATTTCTTTGACGGTTGGCACGACACCTCCTGAGTTTTAACGCCGTTATAACCGGCGCAGCTTTGCTGCGTCCGGCGCCATAGGCGCGAAGTTGATAACCTTGTTATATGCTTTCACTGCGCCTCTTTGAGTACCTTAACTATAAATGCCACAGCGTCTTCGTTATAAATACTTGGAATAGCCTTTGGCAAAACACCCGATTCATTATAAGTGTCTTCCTGACGTTTGTTCCTGAAGTTGTAGACGGAATAATCTGGGTTATTCTTCATGTCATTATCAGCTATTGCATCCCATACCTGACCCTGCTTTGCTAAAGGATATGCTTTTTGGACTTCTGCTACTAATTCAAGAGCAGACAGAGGGTATGCTTTAGTTAGATTTTCTTTGACTCGTTTTACAACTTCTACTCTATCCACTGGCACGACATCACCAACCAACTTCAATGTCGCAGCTCCATTCTTCTCTACAAACTGACCTTCTTTGACGAATTTTAATTTACTGGCTAGATCATCATCTAATACAAGAACGCGAGAATCATCTTTCTCTATCAGAGCGCGCTCTGTGTCCAATATGGCTGCATTCTGCGGCCCAGCCCTACCTATCTTTGACATTAAGTCGAGCCATTGCTGATTGTTTTGCTCTACTCGCTTGTTGATTATATTTTCAAGCTCGGCAGCTTGGATTTTCTGAGTCCTTCCTCCGTATCGATAATAAATTTCGCCATTTTTTATTATCTGATCTTTACCCTCGTCTTTCTTGGCTATTACTGGCTTAACGGACGCTTCATATATTTTAAATACCCCAATACTAACTCCGCCTATCTCAAATAATGACTGTTCCCAGCGAATATCTGCCGAAAAAATCTCTAAAAGGTAGCCTGTGATCTTTTCTGGATCTATTTTTTCAAATTGCTCGATTGATTTTTCCGAAAGCCCGGTTCTAGTCCTAGGCGTGTCTTTTATGCCATGTATCAAGTATCCACCACGGTTATTTGAAAATGCGGCGAAGTCCCTGAAATAATCAGCTAGGCCGGCAAGGCTAAATTGTTCTTTGAACTCTAATTCCTGCCCTTCCCGGTGGAAGAGGGTTGTTCCTTTGAGCCGGACTAACTCTTCAATTTCCTTTTGGTCGATCATTATTCTCTCTATGCTTGGTGCATATAACGCCAATGTAAGCGGCAACAAGGCCGACTATAATTTTCTTCAGTTGGCCTTGTTGGCCGTTTAACATTCTTGTTATATTCTGGATTTACAGACCTAAACTTCAGTATCGTTATATATACTCTCAAATACTGACCAGGAATTATACATTAATTGAGTGTGTCTGCTTTTGTCAGAACCATTTTTTGAAACATTTATCGCATGGTTAATAGCTTCGCTAAGTTTATCTTTCGCGTAAGCATTTGCATCCAAATTTGCAGCAAGAAATTTTAATCTTGTAATTTTATCTTTTGCATCACTCATTGAAACTGATCGACAAACACCTTCGATGAGATGTTCAATTTCTTCAATTTTATTATTCATGCAATACCTTTTTGATGAAGAATATAACGCCAGCAATAAACGGCGCCCTGAAAAGGGCGTCCGGTGAAGGCCGCAGGCCGTAACGAATTTAATTGCCTTGTTAGCACTTCACTCGGCTCGTCTCTGCTTCAGAATCTTATTGATCTCATTCACCGCGTTTCGCTCTTCTATCTGAAATGGATTTGGCTCAAAGGTGGCCCGGATAGACTGAAAGCCAATTAGAAAAGAGCCTGCTCCCAGTAGGATAGAAACGAGGTTCGTTTTCCCTTCCCATGCACCCCAAGCTGCGGCTGCCAACAAAAGTATCAGTGCAACTGCATAGAAAGGCTTCAAGCGTTTGACCTTACGACCCTGTTCGATCTTAATGTTCTCTTGCCTGAAAGGGCGCTCCCGCAACAATTCTTCATTGGAGCAGTGGATCAGTAACTTATGCTCATTGTGGGAATTGTCAGTGACATTGAAGTCTCCCTTTACATTGATGCCACCATTGTTGTTGAAATCTCTCAAACTGAATCCCCTTGCTTCAGGCCTTTCTCTTTTTCGGTGCTAACGCCGTGGTTTGGGGCTGACATGGAGCGCCAGCGGAATGGCAGTCCCAGCCGAAGGCGACAACACCACCTTGTTAAGTGATGAAACTTTCATTAGCTGCCAAAACCCTTTAAATATATAAGACCAGCCATAAATAGATTCATTACTCCGATAATTCGTATGAAAATTGGCCTGGCTTTCGTGTCGGATTCAGAAAATCTAGTAAATTGAAGTTTCGCTGTGATTCTCATTAACACCGCAATCATTCTTCCCGCATGGGACGGAAACACCAAACAGTAGAGTCCGAATGGACCTGTAGCAAGCAAAAATATCGATTCACTTGTCATTTCCTTTACTCACTTAACGCCCGCCATAAGCGGCCGAGTGAAACGAGGTCCGGCGCACAAAGTGCGCGAACTTAATGGCTTGGTTATGTGTCTTTATCACGAGCGGCCTCCAGAAGCTGACTGTAGTGGTTGGTTTCATTCTCCAACTCTGCTTCGAGCCGAACACGAAGACGACGTATATCTGCTAACGCTTGGTGGTGCAAAGTGACGTTATTTCCGCCTCCCGCCAATTCGCCAAGCTTGCGTTGCTCTTCCTCTTGACTTTTCAGAGTACGAAGCATGTCAAGGTTGCTATGCAAGCGCTTCATCTCGCTATCAGTGAAAGATAGTACCGTAGGAAACCGCTGTAAAAGCTCGATCTTTTGAGCAGTAACTAGTGCAAGCTTTCCTATAACAGCATTTTGATATTCGATTTCAACTAGTACGTCGGTACGCCTCTCCGCTTTCTGAAGAATCCTTACCCTTCTTTCCGCCTGCACTACTCGCCAGTTCGCCAATGCAGCCAATATAGCTGCAAAAGCGGCAATTAACTCCGCCGCATACTTTTGTAGAAATTCAATCACTGATTAACCACCGAGCACACATAACGCCGGCGTAACGGGCCGATTTGTGGAGCGGCAGCGGAACAAAGCGGTCCCGTTGACGCACTGGTTAACCGGGTTCAACTAAAGACCCCGGCATCTGCTTCCTCCTCCCAAATACGATATCCCTCCAACTCGTCTTCTTCTATAGGAAGGCGCCCTACGTATTTAAGCGTTGATATATCCAGGCTTTCTATTGCAATTGGTAGGTGACCAATCACCCAAGAATCTTTTTTGAACTTGCTTAACTTAGGCTCAAAAAACGTTTTCTTATAGATGCGAATATGAGCGATGCCATCAGAAACCTTGAGAATCCTCATCGACTCCCAGCGGAACCTCGTCGCTTTGTATGTGTAGATTTCTCCTTCCAAAAGCATCTCTATCCCAATCGGTTAACAGCTAATTCAAAAGACAAAGTAAAATTCCCCGCGGCAATATAACTCCCTTAGAAATGGGGTAACAAGGTGGCCGCAACGTTTTGATTTTAATAAAGATAAAGGCGATTTTTGACATTTCCTTGTCCGGGGAAAGAAAGACTGATTCTGTATATTCCTGACTTTATGCCATATCACTATTCAGAACAAGCCTTATCTAAGTTGCTGATTTTTTGGACATTATCTTCGATGATTATGTCGCTTGGCGTGCCGATCCACTTCAGTCCCTATGAAAACGGCTTTGACAATGCCTGTACAGGCTTCTAGCCTGTACATAAACACAGCTTTTGGGGGTTTTTTATGGATGAGCCCACTGATGTACCCGTTTATGTGCCGGCAAAACCTGTGCGCTTTGTCGACCAGCTTCGCGCCTTTATTCGCTTTCGGCAACTTTCATATCAAACTGAAAAAACCTACATCCATTGGATACTCAACTATATCCGCTTTCACCGTCGCGCTCATCCGCTGGATATGAACGAATCTCATGTGGAGGAATGGCTGACCCACTTAGCCAACAGCCGCCACAATTCCGTCGGTACTCAAAAAGTTGCGCTCAATGCTGTGGTATTTTTGTATCGGCAGTTCTTGCGCCGGCCACTGAAGAATCTTGATTTCCAAAACGCCAAAGTCAACCAGAGAATACCCACCGTGTTATCCACTGCTGAGGCAAAGCAGCTGATCGGGGCGTCCAGCCAGCCCTACCGATTGATGTTTGCACTAATGTACGGTTCGGGGCTTCGCCAGGCGGAGTGTTTGTCGCTACGTCTACTGGACATCGATATCGACAATCAAATTCTCACGGTTCGCCACGGAAAAGGGCGCAAAGATCGCACAACCGTGCTTCCAGAGAGCCTGATCCATGACATTCGCCAACAAGCCAAGCTGGTTGCGACCGTTCATGAGCGGGATTTAGATTCGGGGCTGGGCGAGGTATTTTTACCAGACGCCCTCGCAAGAAAGTACCCCAGCGCCGCGTCGCAAACCAAGTGGCAGTATCTGTTCCCGTCTTCAAAGCCCGGGGCCTGCCCACGTACGGGGGTTGTTCGACGACATCATTTACACGCCACCGCCGTTACCAAACACCTCAGAAAGTGTTTGCGAACCACCGGTATTGCCAAACACGTGACCTGCCATACTTTTCGCCACTCTTTCGCGACACGACTGTTGGAACAAGGCTACGATTTACGCACTATTCAAAGCCTGCTGGGCCATACCGACCTTAAAACCACCGAAATTTACACGCACGTGGTGAAAAGCGGAAAGCTGGGCGTGATCAGCCCCTTCGATGCCGTGCGGGAAGACTTCGCTTGCTATGCTTAGGCCATCTTTATAAAAACACCCAACTAACGGCAAAGCCGGCAGTAATATTATGTTCGGTTTCTACCAGGGGGCTGTCGGTAAAATCGGCGCCCTGAATGTTGGAGTAGCGGGCGTAAAAGGCGTACCAGTAATCGGAGAAGCGGCGGCTTAATGAGAACTGACCATTAAAGCCGTTGTAGCCGCTGCTGGCGTTAAATTCGGGGCGTTCGACGGTTACGTATTCCGGGTCTACCGAATAGTAGTAGTCGTGGTATTTGCCGCTGGCGAATACCGGGCCGGCGCGCAGGGTAGACTTCCAACCGCCTTTAAAGCTGCGCCGGTAGATTAAAGACGGCGCACTGACCAGGCCAACATAGTCGGGCGAGCCGTCGCCCAGGGCGATTACCGCGCGTACTGGTAGGGTGACCGAAAGGCCAGTGGAAAAATCGTCGCCGGTTAAGTTCCAGTTAACCGCGGGGCCCAACTCCAGGGTGGAGGTAAGCTCGGGCATGCCCTGGCGCAGGGGGTTTTTGTCGCTGTCGGGGGTCACCGATACCGCACCGCTGGCGGTAAACTCGAAGGCGTTGGTGCGTAAAAAGTCGCCGCGCACGCCATCGCGGTCGGTGCGGATGACCGGGCCGCGATACACCACATAGGGAATGGGCGCTATATAATCGCGATAGGTTTTTGAACCTTTGTAATCGGGCGAGTAAATGCCGCCCACGCCAATGCCCAGCTCCCAGCGTTTTTCCGCTTCGGTCGTTTCTGCCAGGCACGGCTTAATCGCCAGCAGTGCCAGCGCGATAATCCAATACGATTTCATTAGTGCAGGGTACCCGTGCCAAACAGTTCGCGAACATCCTCGGCGTTAAATCGGTATAGCTGATTACAGAACTGGCAATCGATTTCGATGGTGCCTTTTTCTGCTAACAGTTGTTCTACCTCTTCGCGCCCTAACGATTCCAGTGCGGCGGCGCTGCGCTCGCGCGAGCAGCTGCAGTGAAAGTGCAACTGGGTGGGGCTGAATAAGCGCACCGGCATTTCGTTAAACAAGCGGTGCAGTAAATCCGGATGGCTCAGGCCAAGCTGCTCGGCGGGGGTGACGGTTTCGGCCAGCGCGATAGCGGTTTGCCAGTTGTCGCGATTGACCTCGGCGCTGGGGGCAACTTGCAGCGGTAATGCCTGCAGCAGCAACCCGGCGCAGTGTTGTTCGTCGGCGGCGATCCAAAAGCGGGTTTCCAGTTGTTCCGACTGTTTAAAGTAGTGCTCTAAGCAGCCCGCCAGGGTGTCGGCATCCAGGGGCACAATGCCCTGATAGCGCTCGCCAATTTTGGGCTCAAGGGTAATCACCAGCACGCCTTTTTCCAACAGTTGCGCCAGGCTGGGAATGTCCTCAGGTAGGGGCTGGCCGGGGCGTGGACGAATAATACCGCGCACTTGGTTGTCGTGACTGCACTCGGCCATAATCAGTGAAATAGCGCCTTCGCCGCGCGCCTGCAGGCTGATTAAACCATCGAATTTTAAGCTGCTGGACAGCAGGGCTACCGCCGCTAAAAATTCGCCCAGCAAATGCTGTACGGCGGGCGGGTAGTCGTTGCTGTCCAACACCTGGCGATAGCTCTCACCCAGGGTAACTATTTCGCCGCGAATATCACATTCATCAAATATAAAGCGGTGCAGTAAATCGGTTGAGGTGGTCATTCAGGAACAGTGCTCTTTAACGTATTTTTCCATTTCGGCCTGGTGCGCTTTGCGCTCGCGTTCGGAGACGTCCATCATATTGCCGTCTTCGTCGAGAAACTGCACCGGGCCCGTGATGTCTCGTAAATAGCGTTTTGCCTCGCGGCAATGGGCTTCAATTTGCGCCTGGCGCTGCTGCTTTTCAGCGTCGCTGGCATTGTCTTTCGGGGGCGGCCGGTCGGGAAAAACCTGGCGCATTGCCCTGGTAGTGTCGCTACTGGTGTCTATATTAACGGCTTTAAGTTCCTGTTTTTCTACCTCGGGCGCCTCGTCATGGTTGGGCTTGCGGTCACTGTAGTGAACCTTGCCGTCGCTGTCGGTCCAGCGGTATAGCTCGGCCTGTAGCGGCGCGCACAAACCCAGTATTACCAAGGCGATACATCCTTTTCCCATTAGTCCTTTCATGGTCACTCCTTTTGGTAGTGGTTAGTCCTGTTCGTCCATCGTTCGCTTAAAACGGTGTATTTGCCGTCGCTGCTTTTTGTTGGGGCGGTGTTCGCTGGCAATAAACGCCCCCAGGCCCGCTTTGCGCTGTGCAGCCCGCTCTTCGCGCAGCTTGATGCTGGCCTCGGTCTCGGCGTAAAGCCGCTGCGCCTCGGGGGCGCCACGGCGCTTATCCGACAGTGCCAGTACTTCTACGGTTTTGTCGTCCCAACCCTGGCGAATAGTGAGCATAACCCCGCAGCTTATTTCGCGGCTGGCTTTTATACGCTGGCCATCGGCAGTAATTTTACCGCCTTCGATGGCCTGCTTGGCCAGGCTGCGGGTTTTGAAAAATCGCGCCGCCCACAGCCATTTGTCGATGCGCACTTTATCCATGAGCGGTGGCCTTTGCCGGGGGCATGATTTCGCTAAAGTGCTCAATGGCGGGGTACTGATCTATGCGACGCTGTATCTGGCTGTCGGGCTGGTGAATGGCCAGCAGGTGGGCAATGCCGTAATCGCGGGCCGAATCCAACACCCGCAGGGTATCGTCCACAAACAGGGTGCGCGCCGGGTCAAAGGGCTCGCGCGCCGCCAGTTGCTGCCAGAAGGCTTGCGCCTCTTTGGGCTGCTGAAATTCGTGGGACGAGATAATCAAATCCAGGTGCTGATCAATGCGGGTTAGTTCAAACTTT
Source organism: Gilvimarinus xylanilyticus (assembly GCF_024195295.1). Classification (GTDB taxonomy): domain Bacteria; phylum Pseudomonadota; class Gammaproteobacteria; order Pseudomonadales; family Cellvibrionaceae; genus Gilvimarinus; species Gilvimarinus xylanilyticus. The sequence goes on from NZ_JAMFTH010000005.1 coordinate 47,176, forward strand.
AGCGACATGCTCTGCGGGTGGGCGTTAGTCACCAGCATTGCCTGCTTGCCGTGTTCGCGCAGGCGCCGCAAGAAAAGCTCAACATGAGGGCGAATCTGAATTTTGTGCTGTATTTCCTGCTTGAGCGCAACGATATCCAGATCCAGCGCCTCGGACCAGAACTCCAGGCAGTACCACTGCAGGCTGCCCTCGTGGGAGGCAATTTGCGCCGCTAACTGGTCGCGCACCTCGTCAAAGGGGCGGCCGTGAATTTCGGCGTAGCGCGCGGGCAGGTGCTGGGACCAAAAGTAGTTGTCAAAGTGCAGATCCAACAAGGTACCGTCCATGTCCAACATTACGGTGTCTATGGCCTGCCAATCGATCATGTATTACCTCGTCATTGCGTTTAGCGCGTAATTTTATCATTGTCCCCCAGGCCAGAGACAATCTCAATGTTACTGCAGCCGTAAGAGCATATTGCTACCATAGAGAAAATGACGAGCCGAGTTAATCATCCATGCCTGTAAAACCCGACGTTACCCAGCGCACCACCGTGGCCCAAAGTCGCCTGTTTCGCGCTGAAGAGCTTCATCTGACTTTCTCCAACGGCGAAGAGCGCGTCTACGAAAAGCTGTGCAGCGGCGGTCCCGGCGCCGTCCTTATGGTGCCTATGGTGGACGACCACACGGTGTTAATGGTGCGCGAGTACGCCGGAGGGCTGGAGGACTATCATTTATCATTGCCCAAAGGCGCGATGGACCGGGGCGAGACACCCGAGCAAGCCGCCAACCGCGAACTAAAAGAAGAGGTGGGCTATGGCGCCGATAATATCCATTGGCTGAAAAAGATTCACCTGTCGCCTTCGTATATGGAGCACAAGATAAACGTGCTGATTATGCGTGACCTCTACGCCCAAAAATTGCCCGGCGACGAGCCCGAGCCGCTAGAGGTGGTGCCCTGCAATATCGATGACCTTATGGACTTGGTCATGCGCGACGACGTAATAGAGGGGCGCACCATTGCCGCTTTGTTTATGGCCAAAGCCTGGCTGGAACAGCAGCGATAATGGACATATAACACACTTTGGAAATTGCGCGGCAAGCAAAACACCAATTGATATAACAGCCCCCGCAAAAGCGTGCTAATCTCAATTTTCTAACGGCAGCCTCAACTATTGATGTTGGCCAGACGTGACCAAAAGGACCATTGTTATGTCACACGCTCGCGCACGCACAACCCCAAGCTTTGGGGTGTCTATTAACATTAACCACACGGGTGATTTGCGCCAGAAGTTGATCTCGGAAATTACCGGCCTCGAGCGCCAGGTACACGAGCTGAAACTGGCCGGCCAGGGGGTGGACTTTTCGCTGATGGCCTCTTACAAAGAGTTAATAAGCAGCCGCAAAAAACTACTGAAGCAGCTGCCAAACTCCTGGTGCTGGTAAGCCTACCATTGCATAAAGGGTAAAACGGTAAGCGGCTGGCCCGTTTGAACCGACTCGCCCGCCGGCAAATGCACTAGGCAATTGGCCCAAGCCACCGATGACAGTGCCCCCGAACTCTGCTGCGGATAGATCGTCACTTCGGTATCGGTAAAACGCCCGCGCGCGTATTCATCGCGCCTGCCGCCACCGGCGCGCTCAAAGCCGGCCGGCACTTGCCAGCGCACTAGCTCAGTGGCCGCCTGCCCCGACAGAACTTGCAAAACCGGACGCACCAATAACTGAAAGGTCACCCACGCCGAGACCGGATTACCGGGCAGCCCCAAAAACATTGCCTCACCCACGCGCCCCGACGCCAGGGGTTTACCCGGCTTCATGGCCACCTTCCAGAAGCTCAACTCGCCCAGGGACTCAATCGCTGCCTTAACATGGTCTTCATCACCGACCGACACGCCGCCGCAGGTCAGTACCACATCCGCCTGCTCGGCCGCCAGCGTTAAAGCTTGCCGGGTGGCCTCGGGGGTATCATTTACCTGCTGCGTTAGTACCACCTGGGCGTCCAACTCATTCAACAGCCCCGCAATCATGGGGCGATTGGAGTTGTAGATTTGCCCGGGCCCCAAAGCCTGGCCAGGCTCGACCAGTTCATCCCCGGTAGACAGAACGGCTACTCGCAAGCGGGGCCGCACCGATACCTGAACGCAACCCACCGACGCCAAGAGCCCCATATCCTGCGGGCGCAGGCGGTGCCCGGCGGGTAAAACTCGCTGACCCCGAGGGATATCCTGCCCCTGAGGGCGAATATTATCTCCGCGTGAGGCGTCTTCAAGCAGCCGGATGGTATCACCATCGCGCTCGGTATTTTCCTGAATAATCACCACATCCGCACCGGCGGGTATTTCGGCGCCGGTAAGAATACGCGCGGCCGTGCCGGGCTGCAGCGGTTGGGCCACGCCGCCCGCAGCGATGGCTTGGCTGACACGCAACTCATTGCCCGCTTGCGCGTCCGCCGAGGCGAGGGCATAGCCATCCATCGCGCTGTTGGCGGCGGGGGGCACGTCCATTGAAGCGTGTACATCGACGGCAAGAATGCGGCCCAAAGCCTGATCCAAGGGCACCTCGAGCGTGTCGGTTACACGTCTGCGGTACGCCGCCTCTACCAGGTTCGCGCGCGCTTGGTCGAGGCTTAAAGGCGCATTCATACCAACTGGCCCACAAAATTACAGGGTTTATGCCGGGCATCCAGCTGCGATTCGATAATCCCCCAGCCGGTTTTACAGGCGCCGGTAGAGCCCGGCAGGCAAAACATTAAAGTTCGGTTGGCGAGCCCGGCCGTGGCGCGAGACTGAATGGTGGAGGTGCCAATCTCGTCAAAAGAGACCTGACGAAACAGCTCGCCAAACCCGTCCACGGTTTTATCAAACAGAGGCGTCACCGCCTCGACGGTGGAATCGCGCCCGGCAAAGCCGGTGCCACCGGTGATCAGAATCACCTGAATTTCGGGTTCGGCAATCCAGCGGGAGATGACCGCGCGAATCTGGTAAATGTCATCGGGCACCAGCTCGCGTGCGGCCAGGGTATGGCCCGCTCCGCCCAATAGCTGCACAAGGGCCTCGCCCGAGGTGTCGGTCTCGCGGGTGCGGGTATCGGAAACGGTTAACACCGAGATATCAAGGGGAACAAATGTATCGCTGGCAGACATGGCAAACTCTGTTTTTGGGCAATGAAAAAGAAGATGATGATAACGCGGATACCGTCGCGAGTGGGCCATACGTGAAATTAGGTGACAAAGGAGCACAGCCAAAATGACCAGATCAAGACGGGAAAACGCAGAAATAGTGGGGCTATTTCAAGTTTTTCCAACGCAGAGCTGGGCGTTTTAGCGCAGCGAACTTCTCGGACAGGACACTAGTTTTGCGGATAGCCCACTACTCAGCCGCCGGTGGTATTCATAAAGCGGACAATTTGCGGCTCGTCGGCGTCTAAATCAAAGGTGTGTTCTTTGGGTTTAAGAGCCATGGCATCGATTATGGCGCGCTCTAAAATGGCGTCATCGCCCGGGTTATCGCGCAGCACCGCGCGCAAATCGGCGCTGTGCTCCTGCCCCAAACACAGCAACAGGCGTCCGGTGGCGGTCATACGTACACGGTTGCAACTGGCGCAAAAGTTCTGGCTGTGAGGCGAGATAAAGCCAATGCGCGACTCATAGCCCGGGCTTATCCAATACCGCGCGGGACCACCGGAGTTAGCACTGCTGGGTAAGAGCGCAAAACGCTCGCCGATCATTTCGCGCAGCTCGTCGCTGGAAATAAACTCCGCCGCCCGGCCGTGGCTGTCGATCTTGCCCAGGGGCATCTCTTCAATAAAACTGATGTCTAAGCCTTCGTTTAGGGCGTAGTCCACCAGGGCGACGACTTCGCTGGCATTGCGATTTTTAAGCGCCACGCAATTAATTTTAATGCGTTTAAAGCCCGCACGTTGAGCGGCGCGAATGCCCGCCAAAACCTTCTCAACTTTGCCAAAGCGGGTAAGTGCACGAAATTTTTCCTCGTCCAAAGTATCCAGACTGACATTAATACGGTCGAGACCGGCGGTTTTTAAGTCATCGGCAAATTGCTCCAGGCGCGTGCCGTTGGTGGTCATGCACAGCTCTTGCAAACCCGGCAATTGGCTCATTCGCGCCACTAAATCCACAATGCCCTGACGCACCAGTGGCTCGCCTCCGGTGAGGCGCAGTTTAGTCACGCCCAGGCGAGTGAAGGCGCCGGCCAAGCGCAGCATTTCTTCGTGGCTAAGCACTTCGTGGCGGGGCAGAAAGGTCATGTCTTCGGCCATACAGTACACGCAGCGCAGATCACAGCGGTCGGTAACCGACATGCGCAAGTAACTGACTGTGCGACCAAACTGATCTACCAGAGCGTGCGGAGAAGCCATAACACCTTTCTACCTAGTTTTGCGGTTTGGGAACATCAAATATCCCACGTTTGAAGGCAAGTGCGCTGCAAGTTACAAACCACCATTTGTGATTGTATACCATCAGGCCTTTACTCGCCCTGACGAGAGGGCAACCCGCCCAACTTGGTGCAAGCCAAAAACAATACGCTCAAATAAAGCCTAAAACGCACCAATTTGGACACACCCCAAGACGCCCACTTAAAACCATATCGGTGCACCTGGTGGTGCATAACGCCTCATTCCGGGGCGATTAAAAAATGTCCTTGCCTTGTCAAGGACCGCAAAATAAATCGATAACCCCTTGTTTTCTTTAAGCTAAATAACTTTATCAAAAAAATTCCGGCGTCTGGCACTCTCTTTGCTCAGACCATGGGTAAGTCAACTCAGCGAACGAGCGCTGAATTCAGAATCCAAATGAGATTGCACCATGCACAACCACAGCACACAAAAAGCCGCTTCGATCATTAGCCTGACGAACAAGGCCCCGAATAATCAGGGCAAGGTCTGGCTGGTAGGTGCGGGCCCCGGTGATGCCGACTTGCTGACGGTAAAAGCCGTGCGCGCAATTGAACGCGCGGACGTTATTTTCTTTGACCAGTTGGTTAGCAGCGAAATTCGCGAGCTATTCCCCAAGCACACCCCGGCCATTTATGTGGGCAAGGTGAAAAACTGCCACAGCGTCGCCCAAGGTGATTTAAACCAAATGTTGGTGGAACACGCACAGCGCGGCCTGAACGTGTGCCGTATTAAAGGCGGTGACCCGTTTGTATTCGGCCGCGGCGGTGAAGAGTTGTTAGAACTGCGCCAGGCCGGCTGTGAGGCCGAAGTGATTCCCGGCATTACCGCTGCATCTGGCTGCTCTACCTCGGCGGATATTCCGCTGACCCATCGCGGTGTCTCCCAGGGTTGCACCCTGGTCACCGGCCACGGCGAGAAAGAGCTGAACCTCAACTGGCAGGCCCTGGCGGGGCTAAACCACACCCTGGTGTTTTATATGGGCGTCACCCGCGCCGGTTTAATTGCCGAGCAGTTAACCCGCGCGGGCCTTAGCAGCGACACACCGGCGGCGATTATCGAAAACGGCTGCCGCGACAATCAGCGCGTTATTACCACACCGCTAGGTGAGCTAAGCGATGCTGTTACCGAACACGCCGTGAAGTCTCCGGCCCTGATTATGGTGGGCGAGGTCGTGAACCTGGCTCAGCAACTTAAATCCATCGAATCACAATTAAAAGACGCAGGGCACCATCAGAGCCTAAGCGCCTAAACCGTATTAGCAGAGGAAGAAAGCCATGAGTAAACAACGCGTAATCGTCGTCGGTAATGGCATGGTCGGTCACAAGTTTATCGACAGTGTGATCAACAGTGACAATGCCGAAAACTACGAAATTCTGACCTTCTCGGAAGAGCCGCGCCTGGCCTACGACCGGGTAAAGCTGTCCAGCTATTTTTCCGGCTCGACCGTCGATGACTTAATGCTGACCAGCGAAGAGCACTACCAAAGTGCCGGTGTGATTTACACCCTGAACGACAAGGTCGTGGACATTGATCACGACAATAAAACCGTGAAGCTCGCCTCGGGCAAAGTAGAGCGCTACGACAAGCTGGTGCTGGCCACAGGCTCGTATCCGTTTGTACCCCCCATTCCCGGCAAAGATCAGCCCCACTGCCTGGTCTACCGCACCATTGAAGATTTGGAAGACATCACCGCGTCTGCCCAAGAAAGCAAAGTAGGGGTTGTGGTCGGCGGTGGTCTGCTGGGCCTGGAAGCGGCCAATGCGTTAAAAAACCTAGGCTTGGAAACTCACGTGGTGGAATTTGCCCCGCGTCTGATGGCCGTACAGCTGGACGAGGGCGGCGGTAACCTGCTGCGCCGCAAAGTTGAAGCGCTGGATGTGAATGTTCACACCGAAAAGAACACCAAAAACATCACCGCCGGCGAGAAACATCGCTACCGTATGGAATTTGCCGACGGCAGTTATTTAGAAACCGACATGATTTTGTTCTCGGCCGGTATTCGCCCCCAGGACGAACTGGCGCGCAACTGCGGCATAGATGTGGGCGAGCGCGGCGGTATTGTCATCGATAACTATTGCCGCACCTCGGTCGAAGACATTTACGCCATCGGCGAATGTGCCCTGTGGGACAGCAAAATTTTTGGCCTGGTAGCACCCGGCTACCAAATGGCCAAAGTGGCGCTGTCGCATATCGATGGCGGCAAAGAAGAATTTACCGGCGCCGATATGAGCACCAAGCTGAAACTGCTGGGTGTGGATGTTGCCAGTGTGGGCGATGCCCATGCGCGCACTCCCGGCGCGCAAACCTACACCTACGAAGACGGCGTCAACGAAGTCTACAAACGCTTAATTGTTAGCGAAGATCGCAAAAAATTATTGGGCGCGGTGCTGGTGGGCGATGTAGAAGCCTATGGCACCTTGCAGCAAATGTGCGTTAACAGCATGGATTTACCCGAAGCACCCGAGCAGTTAATTCTGCCCGCCTCGGACGGCAGTGCCGGCGCCGCCATGGGTGTGGACGCCCTGCCCGATACCGCGCAGTTGTGCTCCTGCCTGGATGTCACCAAAGGCGATATCGTCGATGCGGTACAGGGCGGTTGCTGCACCATGGGCGACATTAAAGAAAAAACCGAAGCCTCAACCGGCTGCGGTGGCTGCGCCGCGCTGGTAAAAAGCGTGATGGACAACGAGCTGAAGAACCTGGGTGTGGAAGTGAACAACCACCTCTGCGAGCACTTTAACTACTCGCGCGCCGAGCTGGCCGATATTGTCCGCGTTAAAAAAATCGAGTCATTCGATGAACTGTTAGACAGCCACGGTAATGGCGGCCTGGGTTGTGAAATTTGTAAACCGACTGTGGGTTCTATTCTGGCGTCTTTCTGGAACGACTATGTGTTGGAAGACAAGCACATGGGCTTGCAGGACACCAACGACATTTACCTGGGCAATATGCAAAAAGACGGCACCTACTCTATTGTGCCTCGGGTTGCCGGCGGCGAGATCACCCCCGATAAATTAATCGTTTTGGGTGAGGTTGCTAAAGAGTACGACCTGTACACCAAAATTACCGGTGGCCAGCGCATCGACTTGTTCGGCGCGCAACTGCACGAGCTGCCCGAGATCTGGAAAAAACTGGTAGACGCCGGCTTTGAAACGGGCCACGCCTACGGTAAATCGGTGCGCACGGTTAAATCCTGTGTGGGCAGCACCTGGTGCCGTTACGGCGTGCAGGACAGTGTGGGCATGGCAATCGCCGTGGAGAACCGCTACAAGGGCCTGCGCTCGCCTCACAAACTGAAGTTTGCCGTATCCGGTTGTACCCGCGAATGTGCCGAGGCGCAGTCCAAAGATATTGGCGTGATCGCCACCGAGAACGGTTGGAACCTGTATGTGTGTGGTAACGGCGGTATGCGTCCGCGCCACGCCGATCTGTTTGCCACCGATCTGGACGACGAAACTCTGGTGAAATACATCGACCGGGTACTGATGTTCTACATCCGCACCGCCGATCGTTTGCAGCGCACCTCGGTATGGCTGGAAAACCTGGAAGGCGGTTTGGATTATCTGCGCGAAGTGGTGATCGATGACAAACTGAATATTGCCCAAGAGCTGGAAGACGAAATGACCAGCAACATCGGCAAATACCAGTGCGAGTGGAAAACCACTATCGAGAACCCCGAGAAACTCAAGCGCTTCCGTCATTTCGTTAACAGCGACGAAACCGACAGCAACCTGGCCTATGTGGTCGAGCGCGAACAGCGCCGCCCCGCCAACGAACAAGAGCGCGAGAACCAAATTCCCGCCGTCGAAGTAACGGCTTAAGGAGCAACAGATAATGAGTGCAAATGCAGTAAGTGACGAACAACAAACCCAGTGGATAGAAGTCTGTGACAAAAACGCGCTGGATTCCGATACCGGTGTCTGCGCCCTGATTAACGGCAAACAGATCGCAGTTTTTTACGTCGGCAAGTTGGATGAAGTTTTTGCCATCGACAACTACGACCCCATTGGCAAAGCCAACGTATTGTCGCGCGGCATCATCGGCACCCAGGGCGAGCACATTTGCGTCGCCTCACCGCTGTACAAAGAACATTACGATTTAAGGACCGGTGAGTGCCTGGAGAACTCCGACATCAGGGTCACCGCCTACGCGGTAAAAATTGAAAACGGCAAAGTCCTGATTGCTGTTTAACGCTTCCGGTGAGCCCCTCTAGGCTGATAATGGCAGTATCGCGGCACAGGGATGCGCCGCCACCGGTTCTACTACGGGGCACGGTAGAGGGGAAACGGAGAACGGGTCTGAACGCTGAACAAAATGGTAACAACTTAGAGAGGCGGGTTGCCGAGCAAACAATACGACAACTCGCTTAAACGCTTTCTTCCCCCGATAGCTTCATGATATCGGATTTAAGGGTAGCCTCCCCGGCTACCCATTTTTTTATCTGTTAATCACCCCCGGCGCCGCCATCGCCGCCGGTATGATCGTGGGAGTCCAAGATATCGTAAGCGCTGGGATTGCCACTACCGCCCGAGCGGTGCGCCGCCAGGGCGAAAGCTGCCCAGACCATCAGCGCAATAAAAAACAACACCCCGCACAGGGGCATAAATAAGTTGTAAAAGCCGCTTGGGGAACGAACGTCGGTAAACACCCAACTGACGATTAAGCCGATCACAATCACAGCCAGCGATTTCATACTCCATCTCCATTCAATCTTATCCCCTATTTTGAATTCAGGTACCCCCGTTGTACACCGCCACTCGTCCCCGTAAACATGGCATCCATCCGATTTTGTGGTGAAGCGTCACTGAAACTGCCGCAATCAGCTGCTAATATGGCCATACAAAAACTACTCAGCAAAACGCAAGGATTAAGGACTATGCATCACAACATTTGGAAAAAACTGGGGTTTATACTGCTAGCACTGGTACTTGTACCCGCCTCCTGGGCCGCGCCACGCATTGCAGTGGTTGATTTTGAGAATAAAAGCCAGCACGGCGGCTGGGAGTTGGGCCGGGGTGCGGCCGATATGCTGACGACGTCGCTGGTGAAAGGCACCGAATTCGACATATACGAGCGCGATCAGTTAAACGCCGTATTGGACGAGCAAGACCTGGGGCAATCCGGACGCATGGACGTCAGCACAGCGGCGCAAATCGGCAAGCTTATTGGCGTTGAATACATCGTAACCGGCGCCGTAACCGAATACGGCGACAGCCGATCCGGCGGTGGCGGTGGTGGCGTCCATGTGGGCAAAAAAGGCTACTACGCCACCGTAGATATTCGCCTGGTGGACGTTAATACCGCCCGCATTGTGTTCGCCGATAGCGGAAGTGGTGACAAGGCTTCCATGAATGTGCGGGTGTTCGGCTTTGGCGGCGGTGAAGGCTGGAATGAAAAACACGCCACCGAGGCCATGCGCGGCGCCATCGAGGAACTGACCCGCAAGCTGGCCAACGCCGACTTGGAAGGCGGTGGCATAGGAGGCGCAGCGAACGCCCAGCCGGTGCTCCTGGCCGACGTCGCTGGCAACGATATTATTCTCAACGCCGGTAGCGGTGCGGGCCTTGTCAGTGGCGATACCCTTACTGTTAAGCGCAAAGGCCGCGAAATCAAAGACCCGGCCACCGGGGCGGTACTCAAAGTCACTTACGATACCCTGGGCACCATTGAGCTGACCAATGTCGAAGCCGCCTATGCCGAGGCTAAAGTGGTCAGTGGCAGCGGCTTTAAAGTGGGCGATATGGCCGAGTAAACCCCACTAGTCACACACGCTAAAAGGGTCGCAAAGCGGCCCTTTTTTATGCCCATGATATAATCGACGCCTTTTACACAAGGCTTAAACGATGATCAAAGGCGTTATTTTCGACCACGATGGCACCCTGGTAGATTCCGAACGCAAACACTACGGCCTCTGGGTGGATATTCTCAAGCCCTATGGGATCGACTTTTCCGAGCGCGAGTACAAACAGCATTTAGCCGGCGTGCCGACTCACTTTAACGCCGAGTATCTGGTCGACCACTACCCCATCCCCTTGAGCGCGGATGAATTATTCGCCAAGCGCGAAATAGCCACCCGCGAAAGCTTGGGTAAAGAAGCCTGTCCGCTGATTCCCGGTGCTCGCGAGTGCGTGGAATGGGTCGTGTCGCAGAACCTGCAAACCGCGATAGCCACAGGTGCTGCGTTTGCCGAAGTAAAACCCACCCTCGAACAGCACGGTTTTGAGCGCTACTTCTCCATCGTTGCCTGTCGCGACAATGTCGTGAACGCCAAACCCGCACCGGATGTATACCAACACGCGCTGGATAAAATGGGGCTAATCGCTTCCGACTGCGTCGCCATTGAAGACAGCCCCACCGGGTTGCAGTCGGCCCTCGCCTGCGGCTTGCGCTGTTTAGTGGTTGAAAACGAATACTCCCAAGGGCATGACTTTAGTGGCGCTACCGCGATATTTCAGCACATGGATGACGCCCGTCAGTGGCTGGAAAAAAATATTTTGTAAAACCTCACCCAGCCTTGCAAAGACTGCACTTATTTCGTTAAAAAATCCGTCAAACAGACGGCTTTATCCGCCCCACACACCTATTATTAAACCGGCCCACTCTTTGCTACTACCTTAGTGAACACCACTGAATTTCAGGAGGTAGATATGAGTAATTCGGTAAAAGGTAAACGCGTAGCAATTTTAGCGACCGACGGTTTCGAAGAGTCAGAGCTTTCCTCGCCGCGCGAGGCGCTCAAATCCGCCGGTGTCGAAACCGACATTGTGTCTTTAAAAAGCGGCGAGATTACCGCTTGGGCTAAAACCAATTGGGGTAAAGACTACCCAGTGGATAAAGTACTGGATGACGTATCGAGCGACGACTATGACATGCTGATACTTCCAGGCGGTTTATTTAACCCGGACACCCTGCGCGGAGATAAATCGGCGTTGGAGTTTACCCGCAGCTTCTTTAAGCAACACAAACCTGTCGCGGCGATTTGCCACGGCCCCTGGGTATTGATTAGTGCGGGTGTTGTCGATGGTCGTGATCTGACCTCTTACCCCACCGTGAAAGATGATGTGGTCAATGCCGGTGGCAACTGGCACGACAAATCGGTGGTAGTGGACAAAGGCTTGGTTACCAGTCGTAGTCCTGAGGACTTGGAAGACTTTAACGCGAAGGTGTTAGAAGAGCTTGCGGAAGGTAAACACGACCGTCAGGTCGCTTAATGACAAGCGCCGCCCTATTAACCCGGCAACTATGATTGTCGGGTTAATGGCGGACGGCGCACTCAAAAATGATTAACGTTTAAGGAATTAACTCATGGATATTATTCGGCTCATTCTTTCCATTCTACTGCCGCCGGTGGGCGTTTTTTTGCAGGTGGGTTTTGGTTTACACTTTTGGCTGAACATACTGCTGACGATTTGCGGCTATCTTCCCGGAATTATCCATGCCGTGTGGATTATCGCCCGACGCTAGTTCTCACGTGGCACACGTTATCTAGGCTACAAAAAAACCCGCTTTGCAGCGGGTTTTTAACGTGAGGGCAACTATTTTTTACGTAAGCCCTTACCCGTTGCCGCCCAGTACAAACCGCCGTAAATATGCTCTAGGAACATTTTATCTTCGTAGGTAGAAGGCATATGCCCCAGGCCGGTGTAAAAGGCGCGGCCACCATCGTATTCGTGGTACCAGGCAATGGGATGAAAACCCATGCCTTTACCCGCCACCTGGCCCCAGTCGGCGACCGGGTCGTAGGTGTCTTCGTCCACCGCGAGAATATAATTTAAACTATCAATACGCTCGGCACCAAACTCGTAGTATTCATCGGTCCATAAAAAGCGATCGGGCATGCGCTCAAGTCCGGGAAACTTGCGGTTCAGTACTTCTACCTCGGCGGTTTGAATGGCCGGGTGAATGTGGAAGGTGCGCCCCACCATCTTGGTGTACCAGTCCCAATCGTATTCGGTGTCGGACGCCGAGTGGATACCCACAAAACCTTTGCCCGATTGAATAAACCGCTCCATCGCGGCCTGCTGGTCGTCATTCAGAATATCGGCGGTGGTGTTTAAAAACACGATAGCGTCATAGGCTTTTAACTTGTCGTCGGCAAACACGTTAGACATTTCGTGCCAGTCCAGCTTGAAATGATGGCGCTCGGCCATTTCCTGCATAGCATCCACACCGGCGTTAATCGACTTGTGGTGCCAACCACCGGTTTTGGTAAACAGCAGTACGCTAAACTGTTCGGCAAGGGCGGGTAAAGCAGCGGTGAGTAGGGCGGCGGTTAGGGCCAACCGCGCGGTAAACGATCGCATGGTATTTCTCCGTTATTGTAAGTTATAGCAATGGGTACAGCAGGGGTCTTAACGATAAACTGCGCTCACTAAGGTGACAACCTTGTTAGCAATTATTAACGCTGATCGAGTCCCAGGCTGTCCCAGAGTGCATCCACCCGGTCTTTAACCGCCTGATCCATCACAATAGGTTCACCCCATTCGCGGTCCGTCTCGCCCGGCCATTTATTGGTGGCATCCATCCCCATTTTGGAGCCCAACCCGGACACCGGGGAGGCAAAGTCCAAATAATCGATGGGCGTGTTCTCCACCAAAGTAGTGTCGCGGGCCGGGTCCATTCGGGTGGTGATGGCCCAGATCACATCTTTCCAGTCGCGGGCGTTAACATCGTCGTCGGTAACGATCACAAACTTGGTGTACATAAATTGGCGCAGAAAAGACCAGACGCCCATCATCACCCGCTTGGCGTGACCTGGGTACTGCTTTTTCATGGTCACTACCGCCATCCGGTAGGAGCAGCCTTCCGGCGGTAAATAAAAGTCCACAATTTCCGGAAACTGTTTTTGCAGTAGGGGAATAAATACTTCGTTCAAAGCCAACCCCAGCACGGCGGGTTCATCCGGTGGGCGGCCGGTGTAGGTGCTGTGATAAATCGGATCGCGCCGGTGAGTAATACGCGTAACGGTAAAAACCGGAAACGAGTCAACTTCATTGTAGTAACCGGTATGGTCGCCGTAGGGACCCTCGGGCGCCATGTCGTCCGGAGCAATATGGCCCTCTAGAATAAATTCGGCCGAAGCAGGTACTTGCAGCTCATTGTCGCCCGCTTTAACCACCTCGGTTTTATCGCCGCGCAAAAGCCCGGCAAAGGCGTACTCGCTTAGAGTGTCGGGAACCGGTGTCACCGCCCCTAATATTGTCGCCGGATCGGCGCCCAGGGCCACCGCCACAGGAAAAGGCTCGCCGGGATGCGCCTGCTGCCATTCGCGAAAATCCAAAGCGCCACCACGGTGGCTTAACCAGCGCATAATTAAACGGTTCTTACCGATTTTCTGCATTCGGTAAATACCCAAATTTTGGCGCTCTTTATGGGGCCCACGGGTGACCACCAATGGCCAGGTAACCAGGGGTGCAGCATCACCGGGCCAACAGGTCTGAATCGGAATCTTATCTAAATCCACCTGATCGCCTTCGTGTACAACCTCCTGACAAGGGGCTTTTTTAAGTACCTTGGGCGCCATGTTCAGCACTTGCTTGAAAATGGGCATTTTATTCCAGGCGTCTTTTAAGCCTTTGGGGGGCTCGGGTTCTTTTAAAAACGCCAGTAATTTGCCAATTTCGCGCAGCTCGTGAACCGAGTCTTCGCCCATCCCCAGGGCGACTCGCTCGGGTGTGCCAAACAGATTACCCAGCACCGGAATGTCATAGCCTTTGGGGTTTTCAAATAATATTGCAGGCCCACCGGCGCGCAGAGTGCGATCGCAGATTTCGGTCATTTCCAGATAGGGATCGACTTCGGCGCTGACGCGTACCAATTCGCCGCGCGCCTCAAGCTGGGAAATAAAATCGCGAAGGTCTGTGTATTTCATGGAGTGTCCGGGTTACGGGTTACGGGTTACGGGTTACGGGTTACGGGTTACGGGTTACGGGTTAACGAAAAGTATAACGAAAAACGGGGAACTCTTTACGTTCCCCGTTCACGGTCAACCGTTCACCGATTGATTACTTTCTCTTCATCGAGAGGAAGAACTCATCATTGGTTTTAAAGTCTTTCAGCTTATCCACCAAGAATTCGGTAGCGGCAACGTCTTCCATATCGTTGAGCAGACGACGCAAAATCCATACACGCTGCAACTCGTCTTCTTTCATCAGCAGGTCTTCGCGACGGGTACCTGAGCGACGCACATTAATGGCGGGATAGGTGCGTTTCTCGGCGATTTTACGGTCCAGATGCAGTTCGAGGTTACCCGTGCCTTTAAATTCTTCGTAAATAACTTCGTCCATTTTCGAGCCGGTATCCACCAGGGCGGTGGCGATAATAGACAGGCTACCGCCTTCTTCAATATTACGCGCGGCACCGAAGAAGCGCTTGGGACGCTCCAGGGCGTGGGCATCCACACCACCGGTCAGCACTTTACCGGACGACGGAATAACCGTGTTGTAGGCGCGCGCCAGACGGGTAATAGAGTCCAGCAGAATAATGACGTCTTTTTTGTGCTCAACCAAACGCTTGGCGCGCTCGATCACCATATCGGCCACTTGCACGTGACGGGCCGGCGGCTCGTCAAAGGTAGAGGCAACCACTTCGCCGCGCACCGAGCGCTGCATTTCGGTCACTTCCTCGGGGCGCTCGTCAATCAGCAGGACAATCAGGTGACACTCGGGGTTGTTGCGCGTAATGGCCTGCGCGATGTTCTGCATCATGATGGTTTTACCCGCCTTGGGCGGGGCGACAATCAAACCGCGCTGACCTTTACCAATGGGGCTAATCAAATCGATGATTCGACCGGTTAAGTCTTCGGTAGAACCGTTACCGGCTTCAAGCTTGAGGCGACTGTCGGGGAAGAGCGGGGTGAGGTTTTCAAACAGAATTTTATTGCGGGAGCTTTCGGGCTTGTCAAAGTTAATCTCGTTAACCTTGAGCAGGGCAAAGTAGCGCTCGCCCTCTTTAGGGGGGCGAATCTTCCCCGCAATGGTGTCGCCGGTACGCAGGTTGAAGCGACGGATTTGACTGGGCGACACGTAAATGTCGTCCGGCCCCGCCAGGTATGAACTGTCAGCCGATCGCAAGAAGCCGAAGCCGTCTTGCAGAATTTCCAGCACGCCATCGCCGTAAATATCTTCACCACTTTTGGCGTGACGCTTAAGGATATTAAAGATGATGTCTTGCTTGCGCGAACGGGCGAGGTTTTCCTGACCCATTTCGCGGGCGATATCAATCAGTTCTTCAATGGGTTTCTTTTTTAAATCGGTAAGGTTCATACAGTTGGACTTGGTTAATTGAAAAGTTTATGCAGGAAGCTAATGCCTGAATGGTTTGTCTGTTAAACCGGTCGAAAGCGTTAACAGGTTAGTAAAATGATTGGGCGGCCTTAGGGGCGCCAATTGGGTTTGCGCGTATCTTCTTGTTTTGTGACGCAAACTGCAATTACGTTTTTGTTACAAACTCGCGCTGAATTGGATTACCCACGGAACTGTCTTCCAGAGCCATCTTCCTAAAGGGGTAGGTGTCCTAAAGGTGTGGAAAGTTTCAGGGAATCTGTTTGCCGGCCCAAATCTGGCGGGTGTGTGACGCTGATACTGGGCTGAGCTTTACGAGAGCTGTAACAGGTGCTTGGAGTATAGCGATAAAAATCTGAAAGTGCAAAACTTCACGCAGACGGCGTAATGCCGCCTGCGCAAGAGGACCAAATTACAGCGACGAATCGATAAACTCGACCAGCTGAGCACGGCTTAAGGCGCCAACCTTAGTCGCTTCGGCGTTGCCGCCTTTAAAGATGATCAGCGTGGGAATACCACGAATGCCGAACTTGGCCGGGGTTTCTTTGTTGGCATCTACGTCCATTTTGGCAATTTTCAGCTTGCCAGCGTACTGATCGGCCAACTCATCCAAAACCGGGGCAATCATTTTACAGGGGCCGCACCAGGCCGCCCAGTAATCTACCAGAACAGGCAGATCGGACTGCAATACTTCCGCATCAAATGAATCATCGGTAACGTGAACAATGGCGTCGTTACTCATAGTGAAATCGTCTCCAGGTCCGCAATAGGGTGTATGTAAGTGTGCTTGTTCGGGTATATGGGGGCACACGCGCTTAATACAAGCGTGGTGTCCCGCCCGGGCCGTTGCAGCGCAAACGTCTCTGACGGGGCATTGGCAGCATAATAAGGACTGGACGCAAAGCGATCAAGCGGCCGGGAACTATAAGCGCTATTGCCATCGACTATGTTCGGGGCAGATTTGCCTCACTCAGCCCGTGTCCCAGCTTATCCAAGGCTTCGCTCAGAGTGGGCAGGGTAATGGGCTTGCACAGAAAGTGATCCATTCCCGCGGCAAAAACCGCCTCGCGGTGCTCTTCCAGCGCGTGGGCCGTTAACGCCACAATGGCGGTGGCGGGCAGCTTTTGCTCGCGCTCGTACTGACGAATCGCCCGAGTGGCTTCAAAGCCGTCCATTTCGGGCATTTCGCAATCCATTAAAATCAGATCATAGAGGGTTTGAGCCTCGCGCACGGCCTGCAGGGCCTGCACCCCGTCCTCAGCAATATCCGGGGTAATGCCCAGCTTCCCCAGCAAGCCCTTAATCACCATACGGTTAACATTATTGTCCTCGGCCACCAGGACTTTTAAGTGTGTCAGCCCGGCTTTAGGGCCGGCCTGCTCAGTCGGTGCGGCGGCCTCGTATAGTGCGGATTCCAGCCCCGCTGCCGTGCACAGGGCCGACAGCAGCTGGCTGGGCAGCAGGGGTTTACGCAACACCTTGGCAATACCCAGCCGAGCCTGGGTATCCACGTCCACCGGCGCATCGGAGCCGGTTAAAAGCACCACCGGCAGTTTTGCTGCGCTTGAATGTTCGCGCATCTGCGCTATCCACTCCAGCCCCGACATAACCGGCAACTGCTGACACACTAAGGCCATATCGAACGATTGCTCGCCGATAAGCTCCAGCGCTTTGCTTGAGCCGGGTACGCAGGTGACCTCCAGCTGCCACTGGGCACAGATTTTCTCAATGGCTCGCGCCATGGCCGTGGCAGGTTCAAGCAATAGCAGATGCTGCCCAGCCAACTCGCCAGGCACCACTTGCACCAAAGGTTCCAGCGCCGGTTTAACATGGGCGGTAAACCAAAATTGCGAACCCTCACCCTTGCGGCTACGCACGCCGATATCACCGTCCATTAATTCAGACAAACTTTTACAAATGGCCAGCCCTAAACCCGTACCGCCGTAATTGCGGGTGGTGGCGCTATCGGCCTGGTTAAACGCATCGAAAAGATGTTCCTGCACCTCAGAGCGAATGCCTATGCCAGTGTCGGTTACCTCAAAGTGAAGCTTGGGTTGGCGCTGGGTGGACTTTTCGGCCATACACAACCGCAGGGAAATACAGCCGTGCTGGGTAAACTTAAAGGCATTGCCCATCAGGTTAATAATAATTTGCCGCAGCCGGGTGGGATCGCCCTGAATGCGCCGGGGCACATCGGCGGCAATATAGCAGTAGAGTTCAATACGTTTTTTATTGGCGCCGGGGCCAAACAACTGCACTGTATCTTCGGCCAGCGCGTGCAGGTCAAACTCGACCATCTCGAGCTGCATTTTGCCCGCTTCAATTTTGGAGTAGTCGAGAATGTCGTTGATGATTTCCAGCAAGGTTTCGCCCGAGCGGTGAATCACATCCAAATAGTGCTGCTGGTTGTCGTCCAGGGGCGTGTCGCGCAGCATTTCCAGCATGCCGATCACGCCATTCATGGGGGTTCGGATCTCGTGACTCATGGTCGCTAAAAACTGGCTTTTAGCGCGGCTGTCGTTCTCCGCCGCCAGTTTTTGGCGCCGGGTTTCCAAGCGCTGTTCTTTCTCGGCGATTAGCTCCAACTCCATCGTGCGACGCTTTTCCAGGTCGTCCAGTAAAGTCTCACGCATGTGATTAATCGCATCGGTCACATTGTCCAGCTCATCCAGACGGGCGTCGGTTTTTTCGCGCTTAAGTCTGAGAGGCGTAGCCAGGTTATCCAGATTTAACTGCCGGGCATAGTGGGCGATGGTGTTCATATGCCGGGTTAGCAGGGTGTAAACCAGCCACAAGATTAGAATGGAGACGATCAGGGTTTTAGTACCCTGAATAAGCGCAATAAACAGCGCCCGCTCCCACAAGCGGTCGTAAATACCCGATAGGTTCGCGGTTATGGTCAAGGTGCCCAGGCTTTGCGGCTGGGTGGTTTCATCCTGGTAAATCAAATCGTAAGTTCTGACCAAAAAGCGCGAAGGGTTTTGCGCGACTCGCTGCTCGGTCATATCGGCCTCGGCAGCGGTAATCACCTGGTGCTCGTTATTCCAGTCCAGCCAGTCGACTTTGACCTTAACCACATCGGCGACATCCAGCACACTGTTTACCTGGATTTGCAGCTGCTCTTGATCAAACCCCCAAACACTTTTGGTAATACTGGCAAGGGTACTGGCACGCACCTGATCCAGACGTTTTTCCAATGCCGAGATATCGTCGTTAAAACTGGTGTAAAGCTGCAGCACTATCGCAATCAGGGTGATCAGCGAGCTGCACAGAATAATCAAACCGAGCAGGCGAGCGGCAATGGGGTTGTTGCGGGTATAGCGGGATATGGCCAGCATCGAGTGAAAATAGCGCCTGTCAGTGTCGAAGCCTTAAGTGTAGCAGTGTCGCGCAGGTTTGCTATCTCTCAAGCCGGCAATTGACTTTGCCGGGTTAAAACGCGGTGCACGGACACGCCGGCGCTACGCCGGTCGCGAGCCGTTGTAATACCAGAAAGTCCGCGTACTTGCGCCCGTATTTCAAAGGCGACAATAAAGGTTCCCTAAAGTCGATCAGGATGATCGACTTTATTGCAAGGTTAATAATACCGACCCAAAACCTCGTTTAAAAACCTCAGCCCCAACTCAGTGGTGCCGATGCGCTCGGTTAAGGGTTTGAGCAAACCCTGGGTCTGCAGTGCCTGCCACTGGGGCTGTAAGGTTTTTAGTGCCCGCCCGGTATACCGCGGGTAGAGGGCCGGATCGCAGCCTTCGACCAGGCGCAGAGCATTGAGCAAAAACTCCAGCGGCCGCGCTTCGGGCTCTATCGGTTCACGCCCGGCAATAAAAGGGTTGGCAAAACGCCCCGGGCCTCGCTGAGCTTGCAGGTAATGCTCGGGCTGGCGGGTTTTCCACTGCCGCACAATGGTGTCGCTATCCGGCAGGGTGATTTTGCCGTGGGCGCCCGCGCCAATGCCCAGATAGTCGCCAAACTGCCAGTAGTTAATGTTGTGGCGCGCACGCGGGCCGCGTGCATAGGCGGAGACTTCGTAGCGTTTATACCCGGCCGCTTCCAGTTTTTCGTGCCCCTCGTCCTGAATATCCGCCAGGGTGTCCTCTTCGGGCAGGGTGGGAGGCTGGCTGTAGAACACGGTGTTAGGTTCAATGGTCAGCTGATACCAGCTGATGTGTTCGGGGGCAAAGTCGATGGCGGTGGCCAGATCGGCCATGCCTGCAGCGCGGCTTTGCCCCGGCAGGCCGTGCATTAAGTCCAGATTTAGGTTGTCGAAACCAGCGGCGCGGGCAGTGGCCACGGCTTTGTGCGCCGCCGCGCCGTCGTGAATGCGCCCCAGCGCTTGCAACTGGGCATCGGCGAAGCTCTGAATCCCGATAGAAAGCCGGTTGACTCCGGCGGCGCGAAAACCCGAGAACTTGTCTTGCTCAAAGGTGCCGGGGTTGGCCTCCAGGGTAATTTCGATATCCGGCGCAAAGCCGATGGTGGCCTCGGCGTGATCCAGAATCTGCCCAATCGCCTGGGCGGAAAACAAACTGGGGGTACCGCCGCCAAAAAATATCGTGCTGATTTTACGCCCCTGGGCCAGCTCGGCATCGGCGTCTAAATCGCTCGCCAGAGCGGCGACATAGTCGGATTCGGGCAGAGTTTGATCTGCCTGGTGAGAGTTAAAATCGCAATAGGGACATTTGCGCACACACCAGGGAATGTGGATATACAGAGATAGGGGCGGAAGCGTTAGCACAGTCATACCGGATTAGAATGGCCCGGCATTATGGCACGGCGGACGGGATACGGGGAACGGTCGACGCGCAACTATCCCCGCGCCCGCAGTCAATTAAGGTCGGTGATGCTTTTCCCATGCGGCAAAGGCGTCGAGAATTTTCTGGGGTTTGTCGGTATACCAGGCGTAGCCGTCGCGGCGTTCCTGGGAAATTTCCATCACATCGTAATGCACTGAACCATCGCGATCGCCCACCACCGGTTTGTTGGTGCCAATTTCGCAAAAGCGACCCCACAGCGGCCCGGCGCCTTCTTGTTCAATGAATACGTTGTGGCCGTCGTTATCTTTCTCCCACGAGTAACCGTAAAAACGGTTGGCTTTAAACCAGTCGTGGGCGGCGACTATGGCCTGCTTAAGGGGCTCGCCAGGGTTTTCCAAGCTCATTAATAACTTTACCAGCTCTGCGCTCTCGGCGGTGGCCAATGCCACCGGCTCAAACTTGCGAGCGTTAATAGGCTCGAGGGTTTCATGGTGATGCTGAGCGCCCCAGATGGTCCGCTTGCCGTCGACAATCACCTGGGTATCCAGCACCGCCTGCACCCCTTGGGCAAAGCTGTCCTGGGCACGCTGGGCCAGGGTATCCGAGACAAACTGCAAGGGCTCGCGCTGGTGGGCCGCGGCATCAATTACCTCCAGCAGTTTGCCCATGGCCTCGTCATTGTAGGTAATGTAATCGTGATAGCCGCCGGTTAAGGGAAAGTTCTGCGGCCAGCCGCCGCCGGGGTACTGGGCGAGGATAATAAAATCCACCGCTCGCTCCACGCTCTGGGCAAAACGCGGCTCGCCGGTGGCTTGGTAAAGCCGCGCCAGATACCAAATTTGGGTGGTGGTGGCGCCGTTATCAAAGGTGGGAATATAGTGCTCTTCCACCCCCAGCATCTGGCCGCTCTGGCGCGGCTTAACACTCATATCCGTGCGCTTGGACCAGCCGCCCGAGGGGGTTTGATAGCTGAGAATAATATCGCCGATGCGAAGCGCCTCGGGGGTGCGAAAAAACTCGTCGGGCGCATCCGGGTCAAAGCCGAACCGGTTAGTGTGCGGAGCCGGAAGGGGCTCTTGCAGGCCCGCCTGACGCAACTCTTGAGCAAACGCGGCTTGATCCTGCTGGGCCAAAGATTGGGACAGGGCGCGGTAGTCGGACAGCGCATCCGCCAGTGACCAGGGGGCGAGGATACACAAACTGGCAAACCACACAGGGGCAAAGCGAGAAAACATAGAAACTCCGGGGGTGATCTTATTGTCCCCCCAGTATAATATGGCCTGACCAATTCTCAATAGTGGTCAGGCTAATGTTTGTTAAGTTATTGGGGCTACTCGCCCTCGCCCATGGGAGTAACGCCGACTGTCTGGAGGCAGAGGCTCTCAAAATTCTGGATTACCAATACGAGCAGGCTCTGCGCAAGCCGGACTTGGACTGGATTCGCGAGCGTGTCGCCGAACAGTTTGTCTGGGTTCACAACCATGCGGTACTGGACGAAACCCGCGAGATGCTGCTTGAACGCCTGGGCGATGATTACCAATCCCCTAAATCCCGCGAGCAGACCGACGTAACAGTTATTCGCGAGGGCGACACAGCGGTGATTTACGGGTTATCCACGGTGGACAAGTTTAGCGACGGCCCGCGCCATGCCAATCGCTATCACTATATGCGCACCTGGGTGAACACCGAAAACGGCTGCCGCCTGATTGCCGCCCAGACCATGAAGGTGTGGAGTACCGAGAGCGAACTGTAGGTTGATCCCACTTTGGCCCCTTTTACAATAGGATGACTTGTGGCCTTCACAGCTCAGCGCTATGCCACTTCGGTAGTTCCTGCCTGTGTTAGGCTACTTATTTGCCATAAAAATAAAAGGACAAGGTCAGGATGAACCGCAAATCCCGCTTTCCATTAATGGTCACTGCAGTCGCGCTCGCGGTGGGCGCCGTGGCTTGGTATGTCACCCCCAGCCAGCCCGACCCTTCGCCTGAGGGGACTGCTCGCGGTAGTAAGACAAGTCTCGCGCCCGGCCCGGCGAGCGCCCCCTCGTTGGCGTCAGTACCGGTTTCGTCCCCCGATATAGAACCCCGCTTACCACCGCCCACGCTAAAGGATGAGACAGAATTCGCAAACCAACAGGGTCCCCAGCTGTATAACGAGCGAGGTCTGGACTCGCAGCAACGCGCCATTTATAGCGACTATCCGCTGGAAGCATTACAACAGATGTCAGCTAACAACGACGCCTACGCCACCTTGGCGCTAGCCAACAAGCTTGCGATGCGAGCACCTTTTACCGAAGCCGAACTGCAAGAAATGGATCACAGCCAGGTACACCGCGCTTTTATTAAGCAGGAGCATCAGACTCTGAGCCTCAAAAAGTTTGCCGCTGCGCAGGGCTCTGTTGAGGCCATCAATGAAATTTTTTACCAGATGTACGGCCAGCATTACGCGTTCGGTGAAAGTACCGAGAGCGATAACCCCGAATTATTGCGCGAGCTATACGGTTTGGAAGATCCGGCCATGCCTATCGAATGGGAGCTTCACATGAACGCAGCCGCTTGGGCAGTGGTGCATGGCCGCCGGGGCGATCCGATACGCTCGCTTATCAACTTAGAAATCCTGGATAAACGCTTTGCACTCAATCGGAATAACTGGTCTGAGGTGCTTAACCGCGCGGAGGCGATTTATGCTGCACTTGCCGCGCAGCGCAAAGCACTGGGTTTGGCGCCCTTTAATAATAAGGTCGTGGAAGAGTATGGGGGAGAATACACGGTGCGACAAAATGACTATTACGCTTGGTTGTTGTCCCAAGACACGCTGCCAAGCTCTTTAGACTATTTCAGTGACTCTGTCTCTCACCGTTAGAAAAAAGGGCGCCACATAGGGGCGCCCCAAGCAACAACTTAAAAGCTCACCTGCAAGCTCAGCCAGTAATTGCGACCGGCGTCTTTGATGTTGTAGTCGTCGGTAAAGATCACTTCGCTGACCGCACCGCGACCGGTTTCCAGGGTATAGATACCGTCACCGTCTAAGTCGATAAACTCGGTACTGTAGGAAGTAAAGTCTTCATCCAGCAGGTTATTCACACGACCGTAGAGCGTGATGTTGTCGGTAATTTCCCAGTTCAGACCCAGGTGGTACAGGTCGTAGTTTTGGTAGTAACGGGGCTTATCCAACACACTGTCCCAACTGCGGTAGCGATCCGAACGCAGCTCGGCCTGCAAGGTCATGGTGACGTTGGAGAGGATGCTCCAGTTAAGCGAGGCGTTGGCCATGTGCTCGGCGGTATTGGTCAGTGGCTGACCTTCCTGAGGCCCGCTTTTCTGCTCACTGTCGGTCCAGGTGTAGTTGGCATTGAGCGACCAGGCATCGCTGATTAAGTAGCGTCCCGCCACTTCCACACCCTGAATATCCACTTTATCGATATTGATTTTCTGGCTGTAGGTGTCGTAACCCAAAGCGTCATATTCACCCAGGTTCACACAGGGACGGGCGCCACCGGTGGTTTCACAGCTGTAGACGGTATCGCCACGGGCGATCTTGTCCTCAAACTGGGTATTAAAGTAGGTCACGTTAAAGTTGTGGCCATTCATGCTGGTCCAGTAAAGGGCCACTTCACTGTTCACGCTGGTTTCCGGCTCAAGCTCGGGGTTGCCGGCAAAGGGCGAGGTCCCCTGACCGCCAAAGCCGGTAATGCCGTCGTACAAATCGGTGGTTTGCGGAGTTTTATAACCGGTAGATACACCGCCTTTTAAGGTCCAGCTGTCACTGATGGTGTACACACCGTATAAGCGCGGCGACACTTGGCTGCCAAATACATCGTGCTCATCAAATCGCACCCCACCGGTCAGCGTAAAGGACGTCACCGGGGTCCAATTGTCTTCCACAAACAGCGAATACATTTTTTGCTCTTGCACCGCCCCCGGGTTGTTGCTTTCCATCCCAAAGACGCCGTCTTCCAACTCGCCGTCAATCACCTGGCCGCCGATGACCAAATTATGGCTGCCCATGGCTTGCAGGGGGATATCCAGGCGCGCATCCAAGGTGTACTGGCTGCTGTCCAGCGGGCGATCCGGGCGGGGTAAAAAGGTCTCTTCGGCCAGATTGCGACGATCTTCTTCGCTCATACCGGCGTATTCGCCCACCCCGTCGTACATCTCTTGCAGATGCTGGCGCTCGGCCACGGTCAGCGGCAGGGTGCGGCCGTCATTGTGAGTATCAACGTACGACAGGGATACCGAGCTGGTGCCAAAGCCCCAGCTGCCGTCGTGGCTTAACGACCACCACTCGCGGTTAAACTCCTGGTCGGCGGCATAGCCCGCGCGGGGGTTTACCTGTCCGCCGCGTGCCTGCCACAGAGCCTCAATATTATCCTTGGTGCCCAGCGGATAGGACAGCTCGCCGGTATCCGGGTTGGTAAAAGGGGTGTTGTCATACACCTGTTCGGAGTAGTCGTAGTCAAAGCGAACCGTGTTGTTCTGGTTGGGGGTGTAGGTCAGGCTCATGCCGTATTCCTGGGTTTCGCTGTCTACGGTGCGGCCGCCGCTGCCAAAGCCCAAGCTGCGCACATGCACGGTGCCATTGGGGTCTACCGCCGGCTCAAACTGCGGCGATGAGGCCTCGGATTCGTAGTAACTGCCGCGCACACCCAGAGCCAGAGTATTGGCGATCAGCGGGCCGGTGGCCGAGAAATCCACCTGACCGTCGTTGCCGAAATCCGAATCCTCTTGAATAGTGCCCGACAGGTTCAGGTTACCGTGCCAGCGGTCGGTGACCTTTTTGGTGATGATGTTAATCACACCACCCATGGCGTCGGCGCCGTACAGGGTAGAGGCTGGGCCGCGAATGACCTCGATGCGCTCAATGGCCTCGGCCGGGGGCATATGCCCAAAAGCGTTACCGCCAAAGTTGTTGGGGTAGATATCGCCGTGGTTGTTCTGACGCTTACCGTCAATCAGGTACAGGGTGTATTCACCGGTTAAACCACGCATGCTGACGCTGCCCTGGCCGGTTTTATCGCGGCTGGTGCCAATATCAATACCTTCTTGGTATTTCAGCATATCCAGCAGGTTGACGTGGGGGCGGGTCATGATTTCGGCTTGATCAATTACCGAGATACTGGCCGGAGCATCGGTGATTTTTTGCTCGTATCCCGACGCGGTAATCACGATTTCTTCGGTGACTCTCGGTTCGGTTTTTGGCTGCGCCTGTGCCGACAAGGATGCAAACAAAACGGTTGCGCTGCAGCTTAGCAAACCCGCTAAGCGATATTGATCAATAGCCACATTCAATCCCCAAAATAAATAATATTAATGATGCGGGTGAGAATTATTCACAAATAGATAGGATTTTCAAGAGGAAATGTAAATTTTTACTTATACTAGAGCCAAAAGCCCCGTCAAACCACAACATCTTGTGGATAACTACAGAAGCTCTTGGATAAATACAGAAACTCTGTGGATAAACGAACCGGTGACTCGGAAAAGGGGAAAAATCGGTAAAGCAAGAAAGGGAAGGGAACAAAAGCATCACCGCGATGCGCCAATCCGCTGGATTAGCGCATCGCGGGCAGGTATTCAGGGCGTATCGTCCACCCGCAAGGTCAGCAGGGCAGCCAGCACCCAACAGCCGCCCCCCAGCATCAATGCGTAAATGCTATGACCTCCGAACAGTGTCGCTACCAACAGCCCCAAAATACTGGCGGCGAGAATTTGCGGAATCACAATAAAAAAATTGAAAATTCCCATATACACGCCCATTTTATGGCCGGGCAATACACAAGAGAGCATGGCGTAGGGCATCGAGATAATGGACGCCCAGGCGAAGCCGACCCCCACCATAGACACCAACAGCCAGGCCGGGTCGCGCACCCACCAGAAGGATAGAAAACCCACCGCGCCCAGCAACAAGTTAACGCAGTGAGTGAGCTTGCGTCCCCATTGGCGAGCCATGACGGGAATTAAAAATGCCGCCAGCATGGCGTAGCCGTTGTAGGAGCCCAGCAGCACCCCGGTCCAGTCGGCGCCGCTGTTGTAAAGCTCGCCACTGGCATCCAGGGCGCCGTAGTGATGGCTGGTCACCGCCGGGGTGATATAAATCCACATCGCAAACAGGGCAAACCAACTAAAAAACTGCACCACCGCCAACTGCGCCATAGCGCGCGGCATATGAAATAAATCGTGGGTGATCTGGTAAATGCCGTTAGCAGTGCCACCGCGTTTTTGCAGCGCCCCGGCGCTCAGCTGCAAAAGCGCAAACCCAATGCTGCAGGCCGCCAATATATACAGCTCGGCCTGGAGCGAGAAGGCTGCGATGGCCGCTGTCGCACCAACGCCTATCGCCAACCAGATCAGACCACTTTTTTGATAAAAACCTACAGGTTTAGCGCTCGCCGTGCGCTCGGTATCGACCTGCCCCTCAGCGGCGTTAAACGCAGCCAACTGCTCGGGCGAGTATTCGCGGGTGCGGATAATCGTCCACCCCACCGCCAGCAATACCGCCAAGCCGCCCAGAGTAAAGGACCAGATCACCGAGTCGGGCACCACCCCGGGTGCGGCGGTATTACTGATACCCGCGAGATTAGTCATCAACCAGGGCAGACACGAGGCCACCACCGACCCCACACCGATAAAAAAAGCCTGCATCACAAAGCCCAGGGTGCGCTGCTTTTGCGGCAGCATATCGCCCACAAACGCGCGGAAGGGCTCCATAGAAATATTAATGGAGGCATCCATAATCCACAGCATACCCGCAGCAATCCAAAGCGTGGGCGAGTGCGGCATAAAAAACAAAGAGGCACTGGTGGCCACCGCCCCCACCAAAAAGTAGGGGCGCCGCCGGCCCAGGCGGTTCCAGGTTTTATCGCTAAAGTAGCCCACAATGGGCTGTACCAATAAGCCCGTTAGAGGAGCCGCGACCCAAAGAATGGGCAGGGCGTCGATCTCGGCCCCCAGGGTTTGGAAAATACGACTGACATTGGCATTTTGCAGAGCAAAGCCGAACTGTATGCCGATAAAGCCAAAGCACATGTTCCAGATTTGCCAAAAGCTAAGTTCGGGCCTTTGCGCTTGCGGGTGTGTCATGGTGCCATCTCGTGATTATTGTGATTATCAAAGCCATAAAAGCCGGGCCATCCCGGCTCGCGTTTTAGCCCTACTGCAGCTCACCCACCGGTGGGTAGTAGTCCCATACTTGGCGGTCGGCAAAGGAGCGCAGTAGCTTAATATATTCGGCGTGCGTCCAGGCGAGCGGGGTGGCCGAGTTGGTACCCTCGCCCAAGTCATATTCGTAGGTGGCGTTACCGCCGACACCGTCCCAGACTTGCTCGGGCAGCATCAGCCCCTCGTTGGCAAAGTATTCCATGCTTGCTACATAGCGTTCGGTCAACGCCTGCATATCCACCTCGCCGCGCGCCTGTGCCAGCGCCAACTCATAGTGGCCGCGCTCGCCGGTTAAGAAAGGCCAGACCCGACCGCGCTGCTCTGGATGGTTTTCACCCCCGGCCTGATAACCCGCGCCGTCGGTGATGCGCTCGCCATAGCCGTCGCCGCCGTAGCGACGCCAGCCCAGATAGGTTTGCTCACCCGCAGGAAATTCGTATTTCACCTGCAGGTAATCGGGCAGCTCCAGGTTGTCGACTTCCGCCAGCGAACCGAGTACCTCGGCGTTATCGGCGGGCAGCACACCATAGCGCACCAACTCCAAAAAGCCCGGGTCGACAATCTCGCTCTCGTTCAACTTGCCCTGACCGTTGCGCGGCGTCAGCTTGCCCTGATCATTGGGGTTCTCGTTTTGACTGACCCGCAAGTAGTATTGGCCATCGCCGGGCAAGACACCGTCGGTGGTAAAGGTGCGGTTCGCCAGTTTGGTTTTATAGTCGGCGGCGCGCTCGCGATAGTGACGGGCGCGCTCCGCATCGTCGGCGTGCTCGGCCAGCTCTGCCGCCGTAATCAAGCCGGCTATAACAGCTGCGGTGGTCGAGGGCGAGTGGCCTTCTTGCTCCTCCCAGCGCTCTTGCTGGGTATAGGGGGGAGTGATGTGGGTGTCATTCCAGCCCAGCTTAACCGCCCCGCCATCGGCCAAAAAGTCCGCCGCCGGGCGCAGCATTTTGCGATACCAGGTAGTGGCATCGGCATCACTCAGTACGCCTTTTTGCCACAGCTGCCAACCCAACATAATGGGCATGGCGGTTTGATCCAGCTGTACCGCGTACCACTCAAGGGTTCCATCAACATGGGTTTTTTGCAAAAACCAACCGGGGCTACCGGTGTAGCCCGGCGTCTTGGCACTGGCCTGAACTTTCTCTAGATAACGGAAAGCCACCAGCGGGGTTTCACTATCGCCCATGGCCAAAAACGCCATGGCCACCTGGTAGAAATCCCGGGGCCAGACGGCTTTGTAGCCGGTGGACGACTCGGTCGCAGCGACCACGTCCCCCCAGGGATTGGAGAGCGACGCAATGAGCGCACCCGCGTGGGTTTTATCCTCTTGCGCTTTCAGTACCATGGCGCTGGTGTACGCAAGCTTACCGTTATCGGTCGCAGCTTTTGTCAGGTCGTTAAGAGGGTCCAGCTGAGTCAGATAATCCTCCCAGCCAATGGCCTCGCCCTCGCCATTGTAGTGGGCCAACACCTGATTATAACCGCGCATCAGTGTGGCCTCGGCGCTAGCGCGCGCCGCTTTGGCATCCGCGCCAAAGCCCAGGGCAAAATCCCAGCTTTGGGGCTCCCCCACAGGCAGCGTCATGCTGTGGCTAAGACTGACATTGCCCCCTTGCGAACCAGTGGTCAGGTAGTGCCAATCCTGTGCGCCGTCGCTCAAATCGGTATCAATATCCGAAGCGCCCACAAATCCTACCCCGGCACGGCTGTGCTTTGGCCCTATCAGTGCCAGGGCGGCGTCCCCCTCCTGGGCGTAGGCAATATTGTCTTCGGCCCAGGCCAGGTCATTGGTACCGGTATTGGCCACGTGAGCATTCGTCACCAGGTGCGCGCTGATACCTTCAACCTGAGCGGTAAAAATCACGCGCTGCATCAAGGTCTGCTGGTCCGGATCGGTAAAGACATGCTTTTCAATGCTATAGCGCCCGGCGGGATCGCGATTGGTGATTTTGTAAGCCAGCGACAGAGGACGCCCGGCGTTATCCGTGTGCAGGTATTCAATACTCTGCTCGGTATCGCGGGATTCGTGATGCACAAAGCCCGGGCCGCTCACCACAAACGCCATATCTTTAATTTGCGCTTCGTGAATCAAGCCAAACATGGTTTCGGTTACCACACCCTGGGCAATCGAAAACCACACCTTACTCACCGCGCCAGTCGCGGCAGCATCGGAATAGGCGCCGCGTTGGTACTGCTCGTAGCTGGTGCCAATACCTGTCTTACCCGAGTAGGCCCAGGTAGGAGCGGCGCCCGGTGCGCCAGGGGCGTGGGATTGAGAGTCGAATGATTCAGATTGAATGGGGGTGTCGTTGCAACCGGCAACCACACCCAGTACAGCCAACAATGTGCAAAGCAGGGGACGCTTAACCATAATTATTATCTCTTATACCAACGAATGCTGACACAATAATAGTCTCTATCAGGTGACTCAATCGAATACATACGTATTCAATCCACTTAATGCATGCATACGTATGCAGTCTATTGCGCCCCATTTACCCGCTGCACTAATCTTTTGGTCATACAGAGTTTAAGCACCCCCGGTGCAAACCCGTAGCACCCCATCACAATAACAAGGCCGGGCAGGTACCTGGCGAGGTAGAAGTTTCATGCAGCAACAACCCTGGTGGCGCGGCGCCATCATCTATCAGGTTTACCCCCGCTCGTTAATGGACAGTAATGGCGATGGCGTAGGCGATATTCCCGGCATTATCAGTAAGCTCGATTACATTAAAAGCCTGGGTGTGGATGCCATTTGGGTATCACCTTTTTTTAAATCGCCGATGAAAGACTTTGGTTACGACATCAGCGACTATCGCGATGTCGATCCCCTGTTTGGCTGTTTAGCGGATATCGACCACTTAATTGCCGAGGCTCACCAGCGCGATATTAAAATTATTATCGATCAGGTATTGAGCCACACCTCCGATCAGCACGAATGGTTTACCACCAGCCGCACCGACCACACCAACCCTAAAGCCGATTGGTATGTATGGGCTGACCCGAAAGAAGACGGCACACCCCCCAACAACTGGTTGTCTATTTTTGGCGGCTGCGCCTGGGAATGGGAACCGCGTCGCGGTCAGTATTATTTGCATAACTTTCTTAAAAGCCAGCCCGACCTAAACTTTCATAACCCCCAGGTTCAGGCACAGATACTCCAAGAGGTAGAGTTCTGGCTTAAGCGCGGCATTGATGGTTTGCGCCTGGATGCCATTAACTTCTGTTTTCACGATCAACAGCTACGCGATAACCCGCCTAAACCCCCGGCCGAACGTCAGGGGCGAGGCTTTAGTGAAGACAACCCCTACGCCTTTCAGCGCCACTGGTACAACAACACCCAACCGGAAAACTTAGACTTTTTGCAACGTCTGCGCGAGCTACTTAACCAGTATCCCGGCACGGTGAGCTTGGGCGAAATCTCATCGGAAGATTCATTGCAAACCATGGCGGACTACACCCACGGCGGCGACAAGCTGCATATGACCTACAGCTTTGAGCTGCTCACCGAGGACTTCTCGCCGCAGTATGTGCGCACCACAGTGGAAACACTAGAAGCGGGTATAGGCGAAGGCTGGCCCTGCTGGGCTATTGGCAACCACGACGTTGCCCGGGTGCTGAGTCGCTGGGGCGGTGAGCAAGCGTGCGATGAACTTGCCAAAATGCTCAATGCCATGGTGTTTTCCCTGCGCGGCAGTGTGTGCTCTTACCAGGGCGAAGAGCTGGGGCTGACCGAGGTCGACCTACCGCTAGAGCAACTGCAAGACCCCTATGGCATTACCTTTTGGCCCATGTTTAAAGGTCGCGATGGTTGCCGTACCCCTATGCCCTGGAGCGATGGGGTAAACGGCGGTTTCTCCAGCGCCGCCAAAACCTGGTTACCAGTGGCATCAGAACACAGGGCCATTAATGTAGCCCATCAAGATAACGACCCCGCGTCTGTTCTCAATGCCTACCGGCACTTTTTACGCTGGCGCAAACAACAGCCCGCCCTGTGTTATGGAAGCATCCAATTTTTCGATCTCAACCGCGAGGTTCTAACTTTTACTCGTAAAGCCGAGCAAGAAATCTTGTGTTGTTTTAACTTCTCGGAAAAACCGCAAACCATTGAACTACCCGAAGGTTTTACCCGGCTGTTGGAGCACTCCGGCTTTGCGGCCGACCTGCAGAGCAAGCAGTTACATTTGCCCGAATACGGCGTCGCCTTTGTAGCAGAGACAGCGTTATGAAAATAATCCGCACGCTCTTGCTTGGCGCCGCTATAACCACCTTTGGCACTGCCCAAGGAGCCGAGGTTGAACGCATAGAACCGCCTTTTTGGTGGGCGGGAATGCAAGCGAATACTTTGCAGCTGATGGTATACGGCGACGATATTGGTAGTACCGACTCTGTGGTTATTGACAGCGCCGGAGTTTCGGTAACCCAGCTTCACACCGCCGATAGCCCCAACTATCTGTTTGTGGATTTAAAGCTCGATGATTCGCTTACCGCTAAGCCGGTCACGCTAAAATTTTACGCCGATCAACAACAAGTGGCCGACGCTCAGTATTCTTTTAAAGCCCGGCACGTTAACTCGGCACAACGCAAGGGTTTTTCGGCGCAAGACGTTATTTATTTAATTACGCCCGATCGCTTCGCCAATGGCGATTTAAATAACGACGAAGTAAAGGGATTACGCGAGGGCATTGACCGACAAGCGCCCGGCGGGCGTCACGGAGGCGATATTGCCGGCGTGATTCAACACCTGGACTATCTTGCCGACATGGGCTTTACCCAGCTATGGTTAAACCCGGTGTTAGAAAATGCCCAAGCCGAGTATTCCTACCACGGCTATTCCACCACCGATTTCTACCGGGTGGATCCACGCATGGGGAGTAATAAGCTCTACGTGTCTCTGTCGGACCAAGCCGCCGATAAAGGCATGGGACTCATTAAAGATATTATTCTCAATCACTGTGGTTCCGGCCACTGGTGGATGGACGATTTACCCTTTACCGACTGGATAAACTACAACGCCTCCTTCTCTCCCACCAGCCACCGACGCGAATCCCTGCGCGACCCACATGCAGCCGAAGTAGACAAACAGGAATTTAACGACGGCTGGTTTGTTCCCACCATGCCGGATTTAAATCAGCGCAACCGGTTTATGGCCCGCTACCTGATTCAAAATTCTATTTGGTGGGTAGAGTACGCGGGGCTTTCGGGCATTCGTGTGGACACCTACTCCTACCCGGACAAAACATTTTTAACCGGGTGGAGCCGAGCGGTAATGGCCGAATACCCTAACCTGAATATCGTGGGTGAGGAGTGGTCGGAAAACTCGGCCATAGTTGCCTACTGGCAAGAGGGCAAGAAAACCTTTGACGGTTATCAGTCTTTTACCCCCAGCATGATGGACTTTCCCTGGCAGCGCGCGCTTTTGAATTCGCTGAACAACGAGGAGTCCTGGGGCGAGGGAATGGTGCAGATGTATCAGGCACTGAGTAACGATTTTCTATACGCCGACCCGTATAACCTGGTGATCTTCCCCGACAATCATGACATGAGCCGGATCTATACATCGCTGAATGAAAACTATGAGCATTGGAAAATGGCGATGATTATGACCCTCACTCTGCGCGGCATACCGCAGATATATTATGGCACCGAAATTTTAATGACCAACCCGGGGACCGATGATCACGGAGTAATTCGCACGGATTTTCCCGGCGGCTGGCCCGGCGATAGGGTTAATGCCTTTAACGCCGAGGGGCTAACCGAACAGCAAGCAAAGGCTCAGGAATTTCTCAAATTCTGGCTTAATTGGCGCAAAACCAGTACCGCTGTTACTCAGGGAAAACTGATGCACTATGCGCCTCGCGACAGTGTGTACGTTTATTTTCGCTACACCGATAGCGACACCGTTATGGTGGTGATTAACCACAGCGATTCCCCGCAAAGCGTAGACCCACAAATTTTCGAGCAGCGATTAGCCGGCTTCACCAAAGCGCACCATGTCGAAAGCGAACAGATAACCACACTGTCGCAAGCGCTGCAAAGCCGAGCGCAATCGGTTTCAGTGTATGAACTGCAATGAATACGTATGTAATTCAGCACTGCATAAGAACTGAATACGTATGCAGTGTGTTGTTTGGTCTAAGGGCCAAGCCTAGTATTAACCATAGGTAATGTTGGCTTAATAAGATAATCACCGGCATCCGATTTAGACAAGACAGAACAATAAATTATTATCCTGGCGAGAGGATCCAATCATGATAAAACGTAAGTTCAATCCCGCTCTGGCACTCGTATCGACTGTGGCTATGGCCGCAGGCTCTATCGATGTGTACGCCCAAGACGAACCCATGCTGGAAGAAGTGGTGGTAACCGGCTTTCGCTCGGTTATCGAGCGCTCGCAAGAGATCAAGCGCGAAAGCACTTCGGTAACCGAAGCCTTAACCGCCGAAGATATCGGTAAACTTCCCGACACCAGTATCGCCGAATCGCTGGCACGTCTGCCCGGTTTGGCCGGCGAGCGCCGCGATGGTCGCACCAGTGGCCTGTCCGTGCGCGGTTTTAACGAAAACTATGTAGGCACTACTCTGAATGGCCGTGAACTTCTCGGCATGGGTGATAACCGGGGTGTGGAATACGATCTGTACCCGGCCGAAATTATCAATCAAGTTGTGGTGTATAAAACCCCCGACGCCAGCCTGATGACTCAGGGCGTGGGCGGTACCGTGGATATGCGCACTATTCGCCCGCTGGATAACGACCGTATTCTGGCGTTTAACGCCAGCTACGAACAAAACGGTATGGAATCGGCCAACCCCGACTTTGATGACAAGGGCCACCGTCTGGCTTTTACCTACTCCGACTCTTTTGCCGATAACACTCTGGGTGTATCCCTGTCGCTGGCCTCTATGGAGTCGCCCAGCCAAGAGCAGTACTTTCGCAACTGGGGCTTTGCCAACGTTACTGGCAACGCCACTGTAGCCGATGGCGTCACCTTGGCAGGCGATGAGGTTATCATCGGCGGCCACGACTCATTCGTACGATCAGGCTTAATGGAACGCGACTCGGTGGCGGGCGTAGTACAGTACGAACCCACCGACCGCCTCAGCATTACCGTCGATGCGCTTTACATCGATTTTCGCGAGGACAAAGTATTCCGTGGCCTGGAAGAGGGTGGCGCCGAGTGGGGCACACCCAACTACACGGTTACCGGCGTTGAAGACGGCCTGGTGACCAGCGGTTACTTTGAGGGCTTCCACTCGGTAATGCGCAACGATGCCGAACGCAAAGACGCCGAGTTGACCACCTTTGGCGTGAACGTGGAATACAATATTAGCGATGACTGGTCGGTGGCTTTTGACGCGTCTACTGGCGATGTGGAAAAAACCATCACCAACATTGAAAGCTACTCGGGCGTGGGTCGCGCTCAGTCACCCACTCAGGGCCCTGCCACCGCACGTGCCTGGACCATGACCGATACCGGCGTTATGTACAGCGCCCACCCCAGTATTAACGCCCCCGATTTATCCGACCCCGATCTGGTTCGCCTGGCCGGACCACAAGCCTGGGGTGGCTCGCTGGCACCGGTAGAAGAGTTCCAGGCTAGTGAAGGTCAACCCATGGGTTACGCCACCGCTCAGGATGGATTTGTTAACTCGCCTGACTTTGATGAAACCCTGGACAGCTTCCGCATGACCGTAAACGGCGAGGTTGACTGGGGTCTGATCAGTGGTCTGGAGATGGGTGTGAACTATTCGGATCGCTCTAAGACTAAGCTGAACACCGGGGCCTACCTAACCGCACCTACCTGGCCCAGCGACGGGCCTGTTCCCGAGGAATATTATGTGGGCAGTGCCAACCTGGACTTTATCGGCCTTGGTAACATAGTCGCTTACGACTCCATCGCGCTGTATCAAAGCGGCTTCTACACTGAAACTGCAGCCGAAGATCTGGAAACAGGCCGAAAGGGCGACACTTACACCGTCGATGAAGAGATCACTACTGTCTACGCCATGGCCGATCTGGCTGCCGATTTCGGCGGTGTAGAGATGACCGGTAATGTGGGTGTGCAATACGTGGATACCGATCAGCAGTCTACCGGTTTTGGCTCTTACACCGGCCCAGATTTGTATGTGTTGGCGACGCCTGTCAGTGGCGGTGCCAGCTTTGGTAAGTGGCTGCCCAGCATGAACCTGAACTTTATGTTGGCCGACGATCACACTGTGCGTTTCGCCGCGTCTAAAACCATTAGCCGCCCTCGCATGGACGATATGCGTCCCAATAACACTGTGAATTTTTCATTCAATGATGCGCAAATCCTGGAACCCTCGGACATCAACAACAGCCCCTGGAGCGGTAGCTCGGGCAACCCCGAACTGCGTCCGCTAGAGGCAAATCAGTATGACCTGTCCTACGAGTGGTACTTTGCCGCCGATGGTATGTTAGGCGCTGCCGTGTTCTACAAAGATTTGGTCAATTGGCATCGCGAAGGGGAAACGGTCGCAGATTTTACCCCCTACTACATTCCCGGGTATCACCAAAGTGCTAACACCGGCGAACCCCCAGTGCTGTTTGAAGGCTTGGTCACCAATCGCGAAGATGGTTTGACGGGTGAGGTTAACGGGATTGAATTGCAAGCAAGTTTGCCTTTCCATTTACTCAGCGAATCCTTAGACGGCTTTGGTCTGCTGGCCAGCGCCACCTTTAACGATGGCGAACTGGACGACGACTCGGAAGTGCCCGGCCTGTCGGACGAAATTTATCAGCTGACGGCATACTACGAGCGCGGCGGTTTTGAGTTCCGTATCAGCGGTCGCAAGCGTTCTGAGTATCTGACCGAAACTCGTGGCACCAGCCTGTCACTGGTAGACACCACCAGCCAGGGTTCAGAGCTGTGGGATGCGCAAATTGGCTACGACTTTAGCGAATCGGGCATCGAGTCACTGTACGGCTTAAGTGTTACGCTACAGGCGCAAAACCTGACCGACGAAGACACGGTGCAGTTTAACGAAGGCGATCCTCGCCAGATTACTCAGTACCAAAGCTTTGGCGCCAACTACTTGTTGGGTGTTAACTACAAGTTCTAGTCTGGTTTAAAGTATGTCGCTATAGCCCTGCTACACTTTCCCTGTGTAGCGGGGCTTTTTTTATCGCGGAGCGGTTAACATGAACACAAGAATAAAAAACATCGTCGTGCTAGGCGGGGGCACCGCAGGTTGGATGAGCGCGGCTTTGCTCAAAAAAGTATTGGGCGGCAGCGTCAATATTACTTTGGTAGAGTCCGACGAAATTGCCACCGTGGGCGTGGGCGAGGCCACTATTCCGCCCATTCAGCACGTCAACCGGGTACTGGGTATCAATGAGGCGGAGTTTCTGCGTGAGACTAACGCCACTATGAAGCTCGCCATTAAATTTGAAAACTGGTATCGCCAGGGTCAGGGCTACTTTCATACCTTTTCATCCCCGGGCCAAAGCAGTGCCTTTTGTCAGTTTCATCACTACTGGTTGCGGGCCAAACGCGCAGGTTTAGGAAAAGATTTATGGGATTACGATTTAAACTATTTGGCGTTAAGCGCGGGAAAGTTTGCCAAGCTTGAAACCCGCGATCCGCGTTTGGAGCTTCCCTACGCCTATCATTTTGATGCGGGGCTCTACGGCGCCTACTTGCGTAAAATCAGTCAAGCATTGGGCGTAAAGCGAATAGAGGGCAAGGTTAATCACACCACCATCAACCAAGACACAGGCGC
Organism: Gilvimarinus xylanilyticus; assembly: GCF_024195295.1. Lineage (GTDB taxonomy): Bacteria > Pseudomonadota > Gammaproteobacteria > Pseudomonadales > Cellvibrionaceae > Gilvimarinus > Gilvimarinus xylanilyticus. The sequence goes on from NZ_JAMFTH010000005.1 coordinate 84,503, forward strand.
GGTGGAACAATTGCTACTGGCCTCGGGTGTAGCTGTCAGTGGTGATTTATTTATCGACTGCTCCGGTTTTCGCGCTCTGTTATTGCAACAAAAACTCGGGGTTGGCTTTGACGATTGGAGCCATTGGCTGCCCTGTGACCGAGCCGTGGCTGTGCCCTCAGAGCGCCTGGCACAAACTCGTCCTTACACTCGTGCGATCGCGCATCATTCCGGCTGGCAGTGGCAAATTCCGTTGCAACATCGTCAAGGCAATGGCCTGGTCTACAGCAGCCGCTTTAGCAGCGATGAGCAGGCCACGCAAACCCTGTTGCAGAATCTAGAATGCCAACCTGTAGCCGACCCTAGGGTCATTCACTTTCGCACCGGACGGGCGCGGCAACAATGGCATAAAAATGTGATTGGGGTGGGCCTGGCCAGCGGTTTTTTAGAGCCTTTGGAATCCACCAGTATTCATCTGGTGCAATCGGCCATTGTGCGCTTGCTTAAGTATTTTCCTCACACGGGAATTCAGGCCGATGTTGTTAAACAGTACAACCAAGAGTCGCGTATTGAATATGAACAGGTGCGGGACTTTTTAATTCTGCACTATAAGCTTAATCGCCGTGAAGACAGCGAGTTTTGGCAGCAGATGGCGCGCATAAGTATTCCCGAGAGTTTGCAGCATAAAATCGATGTGTTTGCGGCTCAGGGCGTACTGGTACGCGAGCGCAATGATATTTTTGCCGAATCATCCTGGCTGCAATTGCTGCTGGGGCAAGGAGTAGAACCGCGCGACCACCATCCCCTGGCGGGCGCTATGGATGAAGCCCAACTAGCAAACTTTATGCAGCAGACCGAACAGCTAAAACGCGAACCGATCACGGCCATGCACTTTCACGATGATTTCTTACAGCGCTTTGACCAAGCTTGAATACGTATACATGATGAATCAATAATTGAATACGTATGTAGTGGCTTGAGCGATGACGAACCCGGGCGTAGTCTTAACCTGTGAGCTGCGGAGTGAGTGTATGGGCACACGTCAGGGCCACCGGGTTCTGGGCTCCGCACATGCAAGTTAGGCATGACCTCCTTGTTATTTTATGTCTTGCGCGGCTTTGGCCGCGCTTTTTTTATTCCTCTTCTTTTTCATCTTTGCGCTTTTGCGCCCGCGGATGGGCCTGATCGTAAACCTTGGCTAAATGCTGAAAATCCAAATGGGTATAGATTTGCGTCGTGGAAATATTGGCGTGCCCCAGTAGTTCTTGCACCAAACGCAAATCGGAGCTGGACTCCAACATATGACTGGCAAACGAGTGGCGCAACATATGCGGGTGAACTGGCTGACCAGTCCCCTGCTGCAGGCTAAGTTCATGCAAACGCGCCTGCACCGCGCGCCGACTAATACGTGTACCACGGCTACTGACAAACAGCGCCGTTTCCGTCGCGGCGGTTTGCTGAGCGCGCAGAGGTAAGTAGGCGTTAATCGCCTCTAAGGCGCAGCGGCCCACGGGCAGCTGGCGCTGACGATTGCCCTTGCCGGTCACGCGAACCGTTCCCTCCCGTAAGTCCAGATCGATCAGATCAATACCGATAAGCTCGGCAAGGCGCAACCCCGAGGAGTAAAACAACTCGACCATGGCGCCGTCGCGACGACTGATAAAATCCTCGCCCTGGACCTCAACGTATTGCCCGACCTGATCCACATCCAGCGTTTTAGGCAGCTTACGCCCCGCTTTAGGTGCCTGCAGTCCTTCGGCAGGGTTTGCCCCCAGCCAGCCGCGCCGGACTCCGTAGCGAAAAAAGCTGCGCAGCGCCGACAACCAACGCTGCAGAGATTTACTGCTGGCGCCATTGCGGTGTTGTTCGGCCAATAGCAGCCGCAAGTCCTGCGTGTGGATGGCACTAAGTTGAGTTATATCGCGCGCGTAGGAAAATTTTTGCAGCTTAAGCAGATCGCGCTGGTAGGCCTCGAGGGTGCGCTCGGATACCTGCTTTTCGCTTCGCAGATAGCGGCTAAAAGCGTCCAGTTCGGCGGCGAAAGGCAAGTCGGGGACAGAGGCCATGGCGCCGCCGCGTTTACTCGGGCAGGTAGCGGGGCATCAGGCGGTTAAGCACTTCGGCAATATAGCCTAAAAACAAGGTGCCCATGCTGGAGCGGTAGTATTTGGGATCGCGGTTGCCAATAGCCAGCAAACCAAAGGTGCGCCCGTGTACCAGAGGTACAACTGCGGCCGAACCAATCTCGGAGGCGACATCGCCAAAGATGTAACGGCACTCGGCGTCATTTAAGTGGCCGCAAAACGCCCGATTGTCGCGTATCAACGCGCCAATATGTTCGCGCGCCTGGCTCAGGTTAACCACTTTGGCCTGGGAGCCGCCCAGGGTATCGGCCGAGCCAAACAAAATGGTGCGGGTGTAGTGAATATTAAACTCTTTATCAAAGCTGTGGTGCAACGCGTCGATAATATCGCCCAGGTCATCCCCATCCAGTAACTCCAACACCAGGCGTTTGGTTTTATCAAACAGCCGGTCATTGTCGCGGGCGTTGTCTAGCAGCTGGCTGAGGCGATGGCGCATATCCATATTGCGATCGCGCAGCACCGACACCTGACGCTCCACCAGGGACACGGCGCTGCCACTGTCGTGGGGCAGCTCCAGCTCGGCCAACAGCGCCGGGTGTTCGTTAAAAAAGCCCGGATGGGCTGAGAGATAACGCGCTACATCGGTAGCGCTAAGGGCACTGTCCTGTTCGGTGGTGTCGGTCATATTAGCCTAAAGTCTGACTTGTCCGTGAAATACATTGGTGGCGGGGCCTTTCATCAACACCGGCTCGCCCGGTCCGGCCCATTCTATGCTGAGGCGCCCGCCGGGCAGCGCAACTATAACTCGCTCGTCCAGCAAGCCCTGCAATCGCCCCGCAACCACCGCCGCGCAGGCACCAGTGCCGCAGGCGAGGGTTTCTCCGGCGCCGCGCTCGTAGACCCGCAGGCGTATCTCGCCGGGGTTAACCACCTGCATAAAACCGGCATTAACCCGTGCGCTAAAACGCGGGTGCGATTCGATTTGCGGCCCCAGGGTATGCACATCGGCGGTATCGACATTGTCCACCCGGGTCACGGCGTGGGGATTACCCATGGAGACGGCGCCGATTTGAATCGCGCCGCCTGCCAGTTCAAGATCATATTGGACCGCTTGCGCCGGAGCGTCAAAAGGAATAGCGGCGGGCTCTAATACCGGCACCCCCATATCCACGGTCACTTCATCGTCATCGTGCACACTTAGGGTCATCAGGCCGCTGGCGGTTTCAACTCTTATACGGCTTTTGCCGGTCAGACGACGATCGCGCACAAAGCGGGCAAAACAGCGGGCACCATTGCCGCAGTTTTCGACCTCGCCGCCGTCGGCGTTAAAAATACGATAGCGAAAGTCCACATCCGGATCATTGGGCCCTTCCACCAGCAATACCTGGTCGCAGCCAATACCAAAATGGCGGTCCGAGAGCTTGCGCACTTTTTCCGGGGTCAGCTTGATTTTCTGGCTGATGCCGTCAATGACAACAAAATCGTTGCCCAGGCCGTGCATTTTGGTGAAGCGCAATCGCATAGTTTCATCCGGTTAGTGTGCTTTTAGCCAGCGATTAACCCGGCCTTTCACCGGCGGGGTTAATCATGCGGCACATTTTTGGTGCCGCCATCGGCGTTAGCCGATGCGAGCCTATAAAATCCAGTAGGGTCGCGCAACTAGACCAGCGCGCGACTGTGCCAACGGCCGCTACGCCAGATTTTATGGGCGGTATTCAAAACAGATATGGACAACCTTTTTTGAATATATGGCCGACAGTATCCCACTTGTTGCGAGTTCTGTCAGTGCTCAATCACATGCTCGCCGCGAATCAGATCGACGAAATTTTCGCGCTCGCGAATCACATACACCTGGTCCCCATCCACCAGCAGCTCGCAGGCCCGGGGACGGGTATTGTAGTTAGAGGCCATGGTAAAACCGTAGGCCCCGGCGGACATGACGGCCAAATGGTCCCCCGGCTCCAGTGCCAACTCGCGATCCTTACCCAAAAAGTCGCCGGTCTCGCACACAGGGCCCACCAAATCCCAGCGCTTAGTTGCGCCGCGACGCTCTTTCAGCGGGCGTATATCCTGCCACGCCTGATACAGGGCCGGACGGATATTGTCGTTCATGGCGGCATCGATAATGGCGAAGTTGTGCTCCTCGGTGGGCTTTAAATACAGCACCTTGGTGAGCAACACACCGGCGTTCGCCGCGATAGAGCGACCGGGCTCAAACATCAGCGCCAGCTTGCGCTCACCCAGCTTTTGTTTAATGGCGTCCATGTAGTCGGCCACCGCAGGGGGCTGCTCATCGCGATAGGTCACCCCCAAACCGCCACCCAAATCCAAGTGGCTAATATGAATTCCCTCGTCCGCCAGGCCATCTACCAACACCAGCAGGCGATCCAGGGCATCCAAAAACGGTTCCAGCTCAGTCAGCTGCGAGCCGATGTGACAGTCCACACCCTGAACATCGATGTTGGGCAACTCGGCGGCGCGGCGATACACTTCGGGGGCACGGGTAATATCAATGCCAAACTTGTTCTCTTTTAAGCCCGTGGAAATATAGGGGTGGGTTTTGGCATCCACATCCGGGTTGACCCGCAGCGATACCCGCGCGGTCAGCCCCTGCTCGACGGCCACCTGACTGAGCAGCTCCAGCTCGGGCTCAGATTCAACGTTAAAACAGTGAATCCCCATCTGCAGCGCCTTAGCCATTTCCGCTGCGGTTTTACCCACCCCGGAAAACACAATCCGCTTGGGATCGCCACCGGCGGTCAGTACCCGCTCCATTTCACCGCCCGAGACGATATCGAACCCCGCCCCCAGGCGCGCCAACAGATTGAGCAAGGCAATATTGGAATTGGCCTTTACCGCATAGCAAATCATGCCCGGATGCTGGCCCAGCGCTTGGGCGTAAGCCAGATAGTGTTGGGTAAAAGCGGCGCGGCTGTATACGTAGGCCGGCGTACCATACTGCGCGGCAATATCGCTCAGGCGAACGTCTTCAACGTACAGCTCACCACTGCGCTGGGTAAAAAAGGACATACAAATCTCACTATTCGGCAGAATCCGACTCGCTGGAGGCGGGTTCTTCGGCGGGTAAATACAGCGGGCCAGTCTGGCCGCAACCGGCACACAGGCATAAAAGGATTAAGCTGATTGTCAGGGGTAGTCGGCGCATAACTTGGGCTTCGGCAGTATTTAAACAAAGGGCGCAGTATAGCGCTGTGCGGAGTAAGGAACAATTGCGGGGCTTGACGAGGGCTGCGCGCCAAGGGCACAATTGTAACCGGTTTCATTTGGTTGAGTGAGCGACCTACTGAACCCTCTCCGGTAGGCGTGCCTATGCACATCTACCAGGCTGAACTAAGCCGCATGAGAAATGCGTTTACGCATAGTTTTCGGGTGCCTTTGGGCACCCTTTTTTATGTCTGCCGCTAAATTTTAGTGCTGTGCTAATACTTTCTTTGCACTTCCTTTCTTGCTATAACCCGCCCTTGGTCGTTAGATGTATAGTCGACAATAATCTTAAAAACCGTCGGCAAAGGACACCGTGTGACACAAACCATTATCGAACTGGACAACCTGCGCAAGGACTATCGCAGCGGCGACATCACCGTGGCGGCGCTGCAGGGCGTAAGCCAGAGCATTACCGAGAACGAGTTTATCGCCATCATGGGGCCGTCCGGCTCGGGTAAATCCACCCTAATGAATATTTTAGGCTGCTTGGATCAACCCACCGGCGGGCGCTTTTACCTGGGTGGGCGCGAAGTCAGCGCCATGAGTGACGACGAGTTGGCCGCGGTGCGCAACCGCGATATCGGTTTTGTGTTTCAATCTTTCCACCTGCTGCCGCGTTTAAATATTGTGCGCAATGTCATGCTGCCTTTGCGCTACAGTGATATCGACCCCGCCGAGGCCCGCGCGCGCGCCGAACAAATGCTGGCGCGGGTCAACCTCGAACACCGCCTAGAGCATGTGCCCAACGAATTATCCGGCGGCCAGCGTCAACGCGTGGCCATTGCCCGCGCGCTGGTCAACCGCCCCAAAATTATTTTTGCCGACGAGCCCACGGGAAACCTCGACAGTAAAACGTCAGTGGAAATTATGGAGCTGTTTTCCGAATTACACCGCGCCGGACAGACCATTATTCTGGTCACCCACGAGCCGGAAATTGCCGAATACGCGCAAAAAGTGATTCATATGCGCGATGGAAAAATAGAAAAGGTAGAGCACAATGCGTCTGTGGTTCGCTAGCCTCAGTTTACTCTGGTGCGCGAGCGCCTGCGGCGAGAACCTGTTGCTTAGCGGCGAAGTGGCGGCGCGCAACTCGCAAATTTTTGTCGCCCCCGAAGCGGACAGCTGGATGGTACAAGTGGCCTGGATGGTTGAAGAGGGCACCAAGGTCTCTCCCGGCGACCCGGTGGTGCAATACGACACCGCCAATATCGCCGCCAACTTGGAACAGCTAGAGGCCGAGCTGCGGCGGGTTAAGTCCGAAAGCAAACGCAACACTCTGGTGGAAGATTTGGCGCTGCGCGAAGCCCAACACACCTACGAGGTGGCGCAGCTGAATTTGCAAAAAGCCAAACTGGATGCCGGCATTCCCCGCGAGCTGCTCAGCCAATTGCAATACGAACAATATCAGCTGGCGCTTACCCGTGCCCAGGGCGATGCCATTGAGGCGCAAAAAGCACTAGAAGTAAAACGCCAGGATGTAACCGCAGAAAAGAAACGCAACCAGGTGGAAATTGCCGGAGCACAGAACGAGCTGGAGCGCGTACAAGTGATGCTGGACAACATGACCCAGCACACCCAACAGGCCGGCACCGCCATGTACGTCGATCACCCCTGGACCCGCCAGAAAATTCGTGAAGGCGACAGCGTGCAGCGCGGTTTCAGTGTACTGGAAATCCCCTCTACCGATGATCTGCACGTAAAAGCCTGGCTGAACGAAGTGGACATTGCGCGCCTGCAAGAAGGGCAGACCGTGAATATTACCTTTGATGCCATACCCAGCCTGAGCATGAGCGGCCAGGTCGAACGGATCGGCAACCAGGCCGAACCCAAACAGCACTGGGGCGACTCGGGGTATATCAATGTCAGCATTCGTTTTCACAACGAGCCCAACCAACCTCTGTTACCCGGTATGAGTGTGATGGTAGAAGTCGCGGAGGCATCGCCATGAAACAGTTATTGGCCACCGCTATTGTCGCATTGGGCTTGGTCGCTTGCGGCGGCGAAGAGCAAAATCTGCTGACAGTGCAAACCAGCGAGTTGCCCCTGGCGATTCGCACCACCGGCGAGCTGACCAGTGCCCGCACCGTCGAACTGGGGCCGCCTACGGTTAAATACAGCTGGCAACAAAAATTGTCCTGGCTGATCCCCGAGGGTACCTGGGTTGAGCAGGGCCAGAAGGTAATGGCCTTTGATGCCCAGCAACAATACGCCCGCCTGCGCGATTTACAGAATAATCTGGCCACCGAGCGCCAGCGTTTGCAAAGCCAGGCACTGGACACCGAGCAACAAACCGAGCAGTTAGAGCTGGATTTAGCCGAGGCCAAAATGGAGCTGGACAAAGCCACTTTAAAATCCAGCAATGTGGACGACTTAATGGCGCGCCTGGAGGTGGAAAAATTAAAGCTCGACCGTCAGATTGCGGAAAAGAACCACCAGATGGCTCAGGTGCGCAAAACCAGCCAAATTGCGCAGATGCAAGTGGACAGGGAAATTACCCAGGCCGAAGTTGAACGCCTAAGCGCCGAAGTACAAGAACAACAAAACGCCATAGCGGCCATGGAAGTCAAAGCGCCGCGCGCGGGCATTGTCGTGTATGTGCCCAACAACGACGGCAATAAACCCGCCGAGGGCGATCAGTTCTCGCTGATCCAAAAGGTCGTCGAAATACCCGATCTGGACAGCTTGATTATTGAAACCACCGTAGACGAGCAAATCGCCTACAAGGTAAAAGTGGGTGACCGGGTCGAGATTCGCCTGGACGCTATACCCGAGCGCACCTTTAGCGGCCAGGTAGAGTCGATGGGGCGCATCGTGCGTTTAAAATCCCGCCGCGAACCCAGTAAAGTGTTCGATGCGGTGGTCTCCATTACCAACCCCGACCCCGAGCTGATGCGCCCCGGCATGGCCGCGCGCTTGTCGATTATCGAGCGGGTGGCCGATAACGCGGTTGCCATTCCCCAACAGGCCATTTTATACCGCGACAACAAAGCCTATGTGCGCGTAAAAACCCTAACCGGCGAGCGCGAGCGGGAAATTACCATTGCCGCACGCCAGGGCGGCGAGGCCATTGTGACCGAAGGTCTGGAAGACGGCGACGAGGTGATTTTATGATACGCCGCCTAAGTACGGCTCTTATCCTAACCGTGTTGCTGGGCGCCGCTGGCTGCTCCGATCAAACCACCCAGTCTCACCCCACCATGCGTATTGACGCGCGGGATTTTGAATTTTCGGTACCCGCCAAGGGCGAACTAATCTCTGCCGTAGAAACGCCGGTCAACGCCCCCACCGGCAACCGCGGCCGCCTGACCCTCGCCTGGATGGCTGAGGAAAACAGCCAGGTGAAAGCCGGTGAAGTGGTGGCCCGCTTTGACGGCACCGAGCACAAGCTGGAAAAGCAACGCGCCGAACTGCAACTGGAAAAAAATGAAATCAGCGAAAATATTACCTCGCGCGAGCTAACCCAAAGTAAGTTTTCTATTCACCAGCAGGCGGGCGAGGTGAAGCAGGAAAAAGAAATGGTGGAAAAATTCAGCGTGGACGATCTGACAGTTTATTCCAAAAACGAAATCATCGATCAACTGCTGAGCAAAGATTATCTGAGTGCGCAGCAACTGTATTTGGCCTGGCGCGAGGTCAGTCAGCTCACCCAGGGCGAAGCCCAATTAGAGCTGCTGAGCCTGGAAGGCAAAACCTACCGCGATTCGATTAACCTCAACCGCGAAGCGCTGGAGAACCTAGAGGTCACCGCCCCGGTAGACGGGGTATTCGTACACAGCAAAAACTGGCGCGGCGAAAAAGTCCGCGAGGGCCAAAGCCTGTGGCCCGGCTCTAAGCTGGGCTATATTCCCAGCCTCACCGAATTGCAAGCCAAGCTTTATGTGCTGGAATCCGAGGCCGCCGGACTGGAGCTGGGACAAAGTGCGCAGATTCGCCTGGACGCCTACGCCGATCGCCCCATTAAGGGCGAGGTAGTCGGGCTGGCCAATATCGCCGCCCCCCGCGATACCCGCAGCCCCACCAAGTATTTTGAGGTCACTATTGATCTTGAGGTTTCCGACCCCGCGTTTATGCGCCCGGGGCAAAAGCTGGAGGGGGAAATCCGTGTGGCTCATAAACCCCAGGTGATCAGCGTACCCAACCAGGCAGTGTTTAAAGATAAAAGCGTCAGCTGGGTGTATGTTTCCACTGGCAGCGGATTTACCAAACGCGAGGTCAAAACCGGGTTGCGCAGTCTCACCCAAACCGAGATTACCGAGGGGTTAACAAAGGGTGAGCGAGTGGCTCTGCTAGAGCCCACCGGAGAGGTGCAGTAATGCAGATTAAAACCAGTTTACTCGAAGCGCTGGAACAGCTTTGGTACCACCGCCTGCGTACTTTTTTAACCCTGCTGGGGATGATTTTCGGCGTGGGCGCAGTTATCGCTATGGTGAGTGTGGGTGAGGGCGCCGAGAAAGAAGCCCTGGCACTGATTGAATCCATGGGGCTGCGCAATGTATTGGTAGAGGAAAAAGAAGTCTGGGGCGATCGCCTGGAAGAGGTGCGCAAACACTCGGTGGGGCTATCCCTGCACGATGTCGAGGCCAGCATGGAAACCTTACCTTTTGCCACCGCCTACAGCGCCGCCAAAGAAATTGATACCTATGCGCTCTACAGCCGATACGGCACCGGCGACAGCCAAGTGCTGGGCGTGACCCCCAGTTTATTAGAACTGGCCAGCCTAAAGATTGAGCACGGCCGCTGGCTTAACCCGGACGACGACCGCTATTATCATCAAGTCGCGGTGATTGGCTCGGCGGTCGCCAATCAATTGTTCCCGCGCGGCGACGCCGTGGGCCAGCGGATTAAAGTCAACCACCTGTGGCTTGAAGTAGTGGGCGTACTGCAGGGTAAAAACCTGAGCAAAGACAGTTTTCAGGGCGTGCAGCTGGCGGGCGAAAACAACCGCATTTACATGCCGCTGCAAACCGCCCTTAAACGCTTTGAATTTCGCGATATGGCCTCGGAAATCGACCGCTTCCGCTTGCAACTGGAAGACGGCATTGCGCCTCAGGTCGCCGCCGATACTCTGGCCCACCTGCTGGACAGGCGCCACGGCCAGGAAGACGACTACACCATCGTAGTGCCCGCCGAGCTGCTCAACCAACACGAACAAACCCAGCGGATTTTTAATATTATTATGTCCTGCGTCGCCGGTATTTCCCTGCTGGTGGGCGGTATTGGCATTATGAATATTATGTTAGCCACGGTGCTCGAGCGCACCAACGAGATCGGCCTGCTGCGCGCCGTGGGCGCCACGCAAAAGAACGTGCGCGATCAGTTTATTGTCGAAAGTGTCACCATTGCCGGTATCGGTGGCCTGTTGGGTATTGTGTTGGGCTTTACCCTGGCCGCCATTATTTCCGCCTTTGCCGGATGGCCCGTGGCCTGGTCGCTGAATGCGGTGGTGGTGGCGGTCTTTTTCTGTACCGCGACGGGTTTGGTGTTTGGTATCTACCCGGCCATCAAGGCGTCTAAGCTGGACCCGATTACCGCCCTGCAACACGATTGATTGGACGCTGGACAAGATTGTGCAGATTTTCCCAAGTAATAGGGTAGCCTTTACATTTAGCCGACCTTAACGCTCGCCAAACCGGGCGTTTTACGCTGGTGTTGTTTTTGCTTGGTGTTGTTTTCCCATAGGCTTTAAATGCCTACTGACACGAACAAGCACAAGCGAGAAAGGAATATGGAAAGCAGCGCTGGTATTCTCAGCCGATTGGGTAAACGCGAACTGACCGTGTTGGCGGTGATATTTGCCGTTTTAGCCTGTATTTGGGGTTTTGTAGAGTTGGCGGACGAAGTCGTCGAAGGCAGTACCGCCGATTTTGATCAGCGCATTTTACTTTCCATGCGCGTCGCGGGCGATGTCACGGACCCCATTGGCCCCGGCTGGTTTGAAGAGGTTATGCGCGATTTAACCGCTCTGGGGGGCAATGTGGTTCTCTCCCTGGTGACCCTGGCTGTGATCGGTTATCTGTTGTTGGCCCATTATCGCCGTTTGGCTGTAGTGGTTCTGGTGGCATCACTGGGCGGACTGGGCGTAAACACGGTAATGAAAAACAGCTTTGAGCGCGAACGCCCTAATCTGGTCCCCCACGGCTCCCATGTCTATACCGCAAGCTTTCCCAGCGGCCATTCGATGGTGGCCGCCAGTACCTACCTAACCCTGGCCGTGTTGCTGGCGCGGGCCGAGCGCCGTCGCCGTATTAAAGCCTATTGGCTCAGTGTCGCCCTGACACTGACGGCTCTGGTAGGAATAAGCCGGGTGTATCTGGGCGTACACTGGCCCACCGATGTGTTGGCCGGCTGGACCGCAGGGGCGGGGTGGGCCATGCTTTGCGGTTTATTGGCCCTGTGGCTACAACGCCACGGCCAGGTGGAAAAATCCCCCGAACATCAACCCGAGGATCCAGCGTAAATGCGCAACCTGAATGCCGCCCCCCAGGTACGGGCGCTGTTAATTGTGAACCCTAAAGCGCGCAATGGCGCAGAATCCGACCTGGACGCGGGTATAACCACCCTGCGTGAAGCGGGCTTCAACGTCGAGTTTTTCCAATCGCACAGCCCCGAACAAACCCGGCAGGCGATAGTCGAGCGCCACCGCCAGCTGGATTTGGTGATTATCGGTGGTGGCGACGGCACAATCAGCTCGGCCGCCGGGACACTGCACGAATACCAGCTGCCGTTAGCCGTTCTGCCCCTGGGCACAGCCAATGACCTGGCCCGTTCGCTGGCATTACCGCAAAACCTGGAAGAGGTGTTCGCGATCATTGCCGCCGGGCAGCTCACCCCCATTGACCTGGGCTCGGTCAACGGCCGCTATTTTTTTAATGTCGCCAACATGGGACTCGGGGTTAAAGTGACCGAAGAGTTAACCCCCGAGGTCAAAAAGCACTGGGGGGTTTTCAGTTATTTGAAGGCGTTTTTCGCCGCTCTGATGCGGGTCAAGCAATTTAAGCTGCGCCTTAATATCGACGGCCAGGCTTATAAGCTGCGCTCTATTCAACTGGCCGTGGGCAATGGCCGCTACTACGGCGGCGGCAATGTGGTGGATGAACAAACCCGCATCGATGACGGCCAGTTGTCGCTCTACTGCATTAAACCCCAGTCCCTGTGGGATCTGCTGACTCTGGCGCCATTGCTGCGCGACGGCCGTCAGCGCCAGGCCAAACGGGTGTTTCAAGTGCGGGGGAAACAGATACAATTGAGTACCCGGCCCAAAGGAATGGCCATTCACGCCGACGGTGAACCCATTGCCCACACTCCGGCGGAATTTAGTATTGTTCCCGAGGCATTAGAGGTCATTGTGCCCCGTGACCAAACCTGCGGAGAATTATGATGAGTTTACTAAGATCCGATTTACAGGTGGCCCTGCGCGATCTGCACCTGGCTCTGCAAGAGAGCGTCGACCACTACCGGGACGCGGCAGAATTCGTACACCAACAGAGTGCGGCCGCAGCGTTTACCGCCATTGCCCAGCAGCGCGAACAGCTGGCCGACACCTTCGCCCAGGCCATCCGCGCGGCGGATGATTTGCCCTCGGTACCCGACCCCGAGCTGGAAAGCGGCGAACAGTTTATCAACCACCTAACCAACCTGTTTGCCGCCGATGAAATCGATGGCCTGCGCGAGCAGCGCCTGGAGGCCGAACAGCGCCTGGAAGCGTTACTACACTCACCCGACTGCGCAGCCCTGCGCGAGCAGCAGCCGGCATTGCAGGCTAAATGCGAGGCGGACATCAAGCGTGCCCGCGAGCGTTTGCAGGCGCTGTAAAGCCCTGCGAAACCAGCGCTTTTACCAATGCCAGAGCGTGCCATCCTCCAGACGGTTTACCGGCAGGCAGGCGCGCTTGTAGGGGTACTTGGCCGCCAGCTTTTCATCAATATCCACCCCGTGCCCGGGCGCTTCACCGGGTGTGAAATAGCCGCGATCAAACTCGTAGGCTCGGGTAAATACCGACTCCATTAGCTCGCTGTGGGGCATATGCTCCTGAATACCGAAGTTGGGTACCCAGTAATCGAAATGCAAAGCCGCCCCCATACACACAGGAGACAAATCGGTCGCACCGTGAAAGCCGGTACGCACATGATAAAGCCCCGCCAAATCGGCGATGCGACGCAGGTGGGTAATCCCCCCGCCGTGGACAATGGTGGTGCGGATATAGTCGATTAACTGGTTTTCAATCAGCTCGCGGCAATCGTGAATGCTGTTAAACACCTCGCCCACCGCAATCGGAGTGGTAGTGTGCTGACGGATCAGTTTAAAGCCTTCCTGGTTTTCCGCCGGAACCGCATCTTCCATCCAAAATAGATGATAGGGCTCCAGCTCTTTGCCCAGGCGGGCCGCCTCAATGGGGGTTAAGCGATGGTGAACATCGTGCAAAAGGTGGATATCATCGCCGAATTGCTGGCGAACCTCGCGAAAAAGTTTAGGGGCGAAGTTCAGATATTTCTCTGTCGACCAGACCGACTCGCTGGGCAGATCGGTATCGGCCGGCTCGTAAGCCTTACCCTCTTTGGCCACCCCGTAAGTGCTGGCGACGCCCGGGATACCACACTGGATGCGAATCGCCTCGTAGCCCGCTTCGCGGGCGCGGGCCACAGCCTCGAGGGTAGAGGGGATATCCTTACCATTGGCGTGGGTGTAGGTCATGATTTTGTCGCGACTGCGCCCACCCAGCAGTTGATATAAAGGCATATTGGCCAGCTTGGCCTTAATATCCCACAACGCCATATCCACCCCCGCCAGGGCGGTCATGCCCACCGGGCCCCGGCGCCAGTAGGCGCCACGATAAATAAACTGCCAGATATCTTCTATACGCTGGGGGTCGCGGCCAATAAGCGCGGGCAGAATATAATCTTCCAGATAAGAGACTACGGACTTCTCGCGTCCGTTGAGAGTGGCATCGCCGATGCCGTAAACACCCTCATCGGTGATTATTTTAACAGTAACGAAATTTCTGCCCGGACTACAGACAATCACCTTGGCGGCAACAATTTTCACAGGGGCTCCTTGAAATGTAATGCTAAACAGCAAGCCGATAGCGGCCTTATTGTCTTTAAAACCATAAGACTAACGTTGATCCCCCCAAATCGCAAGATTAACCCGCCGAGATCAACGAGTTACGACCGCTTTGTTTGGCGCGGTATAAGCGTGAATCAGCGGTTTTGATCAGTGCCTGAATACTGTCGCGCTGCGCGGGGGTGGCGGTGGCCAGCCCCATACTCAATGTTACCAGCTGGCCCGCGGGGGAATAGGCGTGGGGAATTTGCGCTTTAAAAATCAGTTGCTGACAACGCTCGGCCACCTTGATGGCGGATTCGTTATCGGTTTCGGGCAGCACCAACATAAACTCTTCCCCGCCGTAGCGGGCAAAAAAGTCGCGCGCCCGGGTAGCGCCTTTACTCAGGATTTTCGCCACCTGCTTCAGGCATTCATCGCCCTGCAAATGGCCATAGCCGTCGTTGTACTGCTTAAAATAATCAATATCGAACATAATAATCGATAGCGGCTGACGATTGCGACGCGCATTGCTCCACTCCAGCTCCAGCACCGAATCCAGCATACGCCGGTTACCCACCCCGGTCAGGCCGTCTTTAAACGACAGTTCTTCCAACTCTTTTTGCAGCTCACTTAGTTTCTCATCGACTTTTTTACGCTCGGTAATATCGAACATAAAGCCCACCAGTGACTCTACCTCGCCCTGCTCGTTGCGAATTACATGCACTACATCGCGCACCCACACATACTGACCATCGCGGGTGAGGGCGCGGTAATCGGCTTCGTGGTCAGTACCTGCCTTGGATTGCGAGACGCAGTAATCCACCGCCCAGTCGCGGTCGTCCGGGTGCATACGTTCGGCCCAGTCGTTAACGCTTTTCCAGCTGTCCTGGGGCCAGCCCAACAACGCCTCGATTTGCGGTCCGATGTAGGTAAAAGCCAGCGTCTTCCAATCGATGCACCAGGGGATCGCCCGGGTAGATTCCAGGAGAGTCTGGTAAAACGCCTCCCCCAAACGGGGGGAATGAGGCGGAAAGTCTAAATCAGCCATAGCGGGTTCCGTTAGGCGCCAATATTAACGTCGCAAACGTGACGTTAAACACAGAATAGACTCCCGCGCCGGGCAAGTAAATATTCACCGCTGCCCGTTCTGCCCGCCGAGCTGAGTCAATCCAACCGCTCGCTGTTGCTGACAAAAGCGATGTGCGAGCCGTCGGGAGACCAGCTGTGAACGTTCAAACTGCCCTGACCACCATAGACATAGCCAATGATCTCGGGGCTTCCACCGGCCGCCGGTATTTGACGCAGATAGACCCGTTTGTAAAAGGGGTGATCAGCGGAGTCAACCGGATCGTCGTAGGATAAAAACACCAGGGTTTTGCCATCAGGCGAGACATGGGGAAACCAGTCGTTATATTCATCGAACGTCAACTGGGTTTGCTCGCTGCCATCGGCCCGCATACGCCACAGCTGCATAACGCCGGTGCGATTAGAGTTAAAGTAGATAAACTGGCCGTCTGGGCTAAATTCAGAGCCGTCATCCAAAGTAGTCGTATTGGTCAACTGAGTCTCGGCACCCGAGGCGATATCCACCGAGTATATGTCGTACTGGCCCCCGCGATCGGCGGTAAAGATTAGCGCCTTATCATCGGGTGAAAAGCCGTGCAGATAAGAATGCCCCACCCCCGGCCGGGTAATTTGCGTGGGCCTCACCGAGCCCTCTAGAGGCAGGGTATAGATGGTCGAACGACCCTGCTCCGATTCGGCGTGGTGGCTTATCCCCAAGGTCTGACCATCCCAGGAAAGCACATGGTCGTTGTTATTGGCGTTGGCAAAGCCGGTCTCAATTCGGCTGATTTTCCCGCTTTCCAGCTGGTAACGATAGAGCAAACCATCGTCGGCGTTATAGATCAACGATTTGCCATCGCGAGACCAGTTGGGCGCCTGAATGGAATGATCGACACTGTGTAATACCCGGCGCTTAAAACTTGTCATATCCAGCACTTCAAGCCGGCTGCCAATGTACTCCTGGTAGGGCACCAGAGTATCGGGGGCGGGCTTTATATAGCGCAGGTTGCGCACGCTCACCTTCGCCCCCTCGGGTCCCTCTGGCGCCCAGAGCGCCAACCCCACATACAACTGCGACGGTAAATCTCTATGGGAAACCGACGTTACAACAAAGGGCTGGCCAAATTGCGCCGCCGACATAATAAAACGATTGCCACGCCGCTCTAGCTGCAACACTTGGGGTGAGTCAATCGGCAAGCGATAGGCGTCTGCGCCCGAGCCATCACCAAACTCCAAACGGGCCTCACCTTTGCTATCTCGCAAAGCTTGCACATAGGATGTCTCAGACTCCAAGGTGGCGCGAGCCTGCCAACCAACGAGCGAGACACTTGTATTTACATGCACTTCGGCGCGCACGATAAAATCACCCTGCAACTGGCGCCAGGCCAAACCGGGCTCGCCACTGCCCGTGCCCGGCTCTTGGCCGTCCACCTGCATTTGATAAACCTGGCTACGCGAGTCATAACTTAGCTCAACCTGCGCCGTCCCCAGTTGGCTGAGTTGTTCAAACTGGCCCAGAGCCTCGGTTGCCTTTGCATAAGTTGCCATAAACATTACCGCTATCAGCCCCCAAAGCCCCCGAGGGATAATGCTTGGTAGGGTAAATGGGGGGTTCATCGCGCCTCCTCAATGATTCGCAAAACGACAGACATTTGCCGCAGAATGCCTCAGTAAAATTAACCCTGCGAGTATAGTTTTGTTAGCACCTGTTAAGCTCGAAGCGTATGATATAAATATCATCTAGGTGGCGCCGCGTTGACTATAATGAGCCGGAAGCCAAGATCAGTACCACGTTAGCGTTAACAGCGTTAGAGCGTCACAGGCGAGCACAATAGCGACGCCACAAAAACACAGCGGAGCACTATGGGAAACTCTCTAAAAGTCCTGTTTGTGGAAGACTCGGAATTGGATACCGAACTGACAGTCGCCGAACTTGAGCGCGGTGGCTTTAGCGCAGAACCACACCAGGTACAGACCTACGATGAAATGAATACGGCCCTGCAAAATCAGCAGTGGGACGTGATTATCTGCGATTATCGTATGCCACAGTTTAGCGCCGAAGAAGCGCTCCAGACTCTGCAAGAAAGTGGCCTTGATTTACCCTTCATTATTACCTCAGGTGCGGTGAGCGCCGCCGATGCCGTCACCTTGCTTAAGCAGGGCGCTCACGACTTTATGGACAAAAGCTCGCTGGCGCGACTGGTTCCCGCGATTGAGCGAGAGATTCGAGAAGCTCAAGTACGACGTAAAAAGCGCGAAGTCGAACAGCGGGTGCGAATTCTTTCACTGGCGGTGGAACAGAGCCCGGTGTCGGTGGTGATCACCGATCCCAAGGGCATCATTATTTACGTTAATCCGCGCTTTGAAGACAGCCTGGGCTATTCCAACGAAGAGGCCACCGGCCGCCACCTGGGCTTTACTTTTAAAGACGATGAATCAGTGAGCTCACTGCAATCTCTGTGGCAAAGCCCCGCCACGGTCAGAGAGTGGCGGGGCGAGTTTGCCAGCACCACGAAATCCGGTCAGTCTATTTGGGAATATATTAATGTCTCGCCTCTTACGGATAACAACGGCGAGCTGAGTCACTATATTGTGGTCAAAGAAGATATTACCGTACGCCGCAGTTACGAAGAACAACTGTTACGCCAGGCGCACTACGACGACTTAACCGGTTTGGCCAACCGAGTGCTGCTAATGGACCGCTTAAGCCTGGCCCTGGAAAATGCCAACCGCCACAACACTAAGGTTGCTCTGCTTGGTATTGACCTAGACAATTTTAAGAATGTAAACGACAGTTTAGGTCACAGCATTGGTGACAACCTGTTAAAAGAAGCCGCCGAGCGCTTGTCTCGCTGCGTTCGTGGCGGCGATACGCTGTCGCGTATGGGCGGCGATGAATTTGTGGTAATCATCCCTGAGCTCAATGACCCGCGTGACGCCCAAAAAGTCGCCGAGAAAATTCTGTATCAATTTTCTACTCCCTTTGTGATTTTTGGTCGCGATTATTTTGTTACCACCAGCGTCGGCATTGCGCTATACCCCGACGACGGCACCAACCCGCACCTTTTATTGCGCAACGCCGATTTGGCGATGTACAAAGCTAAAGACCAGGGGCGCAACCGGTATTACTTTTTTACCGAGGATATTAATACGCGCTTACTGGATCGGCTGGAGCTGGAAGCAAACTTGCGCTATATCATCGTTCGCAATCAACTATACCTTCACTACCAGCCGATTTTTGATTTACAAACCAAGCAGTTGGTAGGGCTAGAAGCTTTAGTGCGTTGGCGCCAGCGCGAAGACCATCTACGCATGCCGGGCGAGTTTATTCCCCTGGCCGAAGAGATCGGCATAATCTGCGATATAGACAGCTGGGTATTGGCTACCGCATGCCGCCAGCTACCCGAGATTACCGGAGCCAATGGCCCGCGTCTGCGCTTGGCGTTAAATATATCACCCAAGCAACTGGAAATGCCTAAGTACGCCGACTTTGTTCAAGAGCAACTCGAAATAAACGGCTTACAACCCGATCAGTTGGAGCTGGAAATTACCGAGCGAGTATTGGTTACAGATATCCCCGCCACCGAGGAAAACTTAAAAAAGCTGTGTGCGCTGGGTGTGCATTTATCCATTGACGATTTTGGCACCGGCTATTCATCGCTGGGCTATCTGCAGAAATACCCTTTTAATACCCTAAAGGTAGACCGGAGCTTTGTGAGAAATATCGCCGCCCATGACAATGCCAAGCGCCTGGTAGAAACCATTGTGACAATGGGGCAGGGCTTGGGAATGGACATTGTGGCAGAGGGAATTGAAACCGAAGCCGAGGAAACCTTCCTGCGTGAGATTGGCTGCGAGCGAGCTCAGGGCTATCGTCTGGGCCGACCCGCCCCGATTAATATGATAAAAGGCTTACTGCAAAAAGCCTACCCCGAGACCGAGTAACTCAAATTGAGTTACTCGTAGTTGCTAGGGCCTGTTCACACTAATTAGATGCAGCCTGTTGCGACTAAAAATTCGCCAATTAAGGCGCGAGGAGAGTGGTTTGGTCACTCCAAATGAACGATGAGCAAAGCTTACCGCATCCTGCTCTCGCGCCTCACCTGCGTCCATGCAGGCGACGAAGAGTGGCGGATTTTTAGCCGCAACCCGAATACTTACATGGACGTAAGGTATTAGAGCAATGCAGGAGCAATTGCCGAGGGCTGGAGCCAGTTTTGTCCCCAGCGTTGTTGCCGATCGCTTATTTGGAGTAACCAAACTGCGCTCACGGCGCCTAGCTGGAAACAAAACTGGCTTCCAGCAGGCGCATTTAATTAGTGTGAACAGGCCCTAGCCCCATCATGGTAAATTCAGAATCACGTCTATCAGGTGCTCTGAGAAGAGTACGCCTTCTGCGCGTAGCGCTGTAATATATCTTGGTAGTACTCGATCGGCACATCTAGATATTTGGCTTCAGCTACGGCTTTTTTCTGCCATTTTAAAGCCTCTTTTTGTTTACCTTCAGCAGCACTAACCGTCGCGGCCACTTCATAGTAAGTTAACTCATCCACATAATCGCTATCGACTTCGTCCAGATAAGAGCGCGCCAAAGCAACATCGCGCCTAGCAGGGTCCTCAGCTGTGGCCAGGTATTTAGCATAGCGTAGCTTGGCAGGTACTAGAGTTTCGGCCGCATCCGCCAACCAGAAAGCCCCTTTGGTTTCATCTTTTGTGAAAGACGCTCCCCCCAGATACTCAATCGCCAGGGCGTATTTAGCTTCTGCACTACCGAGCATTGCCGCTCTGTATAGCCACCCGGCACTTTTAAAGCTGTCCTTTTCACAAAACCGACCTTGCAGGGTATTCAGTCCAAGAAAATAGGCCGCCGCTGGGTGATTGTTCTCCGCCGCGCGCTCGTACCAGGCATTGGCATTCTCATCCAGGCCTTTTATCTGAACCTCGTCACCGTCGCGGTTTTTCATCTGCACGGTAAATGATCTGGTCGCCCCCAGGGTATACCCATAGGTAAATTGCTGAGCGGCATCTCCCGACTCGGCTTCTGCTCTCTGGTTGGCAAGCATTCTCTCCACACCCGATTCTTTTACATAACTATCCTTCAGCTGAAAAACGATACGATTGCGTACACCCGGTGTCGCCACGGCCTCACCCTGAATTGTACGGGGTTCATAGAGCCAGCCGCGCACCGCTTGTATCGCCGGCGTGTCAAAGCGCTTGTTGCTACTGTACAAAATCGTGTGATCGCGGGTAGAGCCATCTTCAGCAATCGTGAAAATCACATCGGCCCAGCCGGACACTCCCCGCCTCAGTAGACTTCGGGGATATTCGGGAGCGACCCGACGAACCACTTTATAGGATTCATTAACAACGCTACCCATACTCAACTCTGGTGAGAGAGCGTCCAGCACATTGTTTTGGGAATACTCGGAAAGAAGTTTTTGCTTGTCGGCATCAGCCTGGAGCTTTAACTCGTCGCTCAATTGGCCGTAAAGCTTAGTCGCTACATTCCCGGCATCGGGGTTTCCATTACTGGCCGCTAAAGCAAACCAGGCATAGCTTTGAGTTAAGCTCTTTTCTACATGCTGGCCGCGATAGTACATCGCCGCTAAATTGTATTGTGCATTGGCATCGCCATAGGCGGATGCCAACTTAAATTCTTTATAGGCTTTGTCCATTTCTCCATTTTTATAATACTTCGCACCCAGACGCATATCGGCGTGAGTAGAGAGCGACATCATAGCCCAAGCTATGACGCTAAAAACCTGTAGTTTCATAATGCGCATTTTATCCTCCATGATTATTCATTCACGTTGAAATGAATATGTTCTATTTGGGCTTGGCCCATTATCGTCGCCATTTCGATATGATCAGGCATAGCGTTAATCTGAATGGACTGGTCAAAACTTCCGGCCGAAATACTCAACGTTCTTCCCGCAGACCAAGTGACATTTACCTGAATAGGTTCACCCCAGTTCAGTATCTCCGAACGCCGATAGAGGGTTTCGGCATCATCCGTTTCGTACTTCAGTACCAACTCGTAACCGCCGTTGCACCCTTCCCCAGAAAAAGCCAACTCAGCCAATCGCGTTTTCCAATATTGGTCTGGGTCGCCATTATAGAGACTTAATCGGGTATAGGATTCAAACTCCGGAATAATTTCAAACTGCACACTGCCCGGTTGCGACATGGCATCTGTCTGCCAAGTGGCAGCGTCTGCCGATAAGGTGAGGTTTGCATCGCTTTTGGGTTCGGGGTGAGCACAGCCCAACATCAGAAGGGACAAGGTTAAGGGCACGATTGTTTTTATAAGCATGGTAAAATCCATTTATTAATTGGTATTAGTGAAACATCCCTGTCAGAAAATCCTTGAACTAAACGCGATTACTCGGCCGCGTCAGCTTCATTATTCTCGTTTTTCGCTTCTTCCAGCATTTGCATCAACTCGGCCTGATGCTCTTGGGCGATACGCATACCCACTTGGCTCCCCTCTTGGAATAACTGCGGCATCACCTCAATGGATTTCTTCCCCACAGGGGTTTCGTAAAATTCGATTAACTTGGCGATTTCTTCATCGCTAAAATACTTTTTGTAAATCACCGCCATGTCGTCTTTCATGGCATCCCAGGTAAAGTATTTTTCGGACCACTGGTTAATCACATCCTCGTAGGGTGCAAGCGACGGATTAGCGCTGACCATCATGTTAACCATTTGACCCGACAATTGATTCATCTGATCTTTACTGCCTACCAGATTCATTAAATCGTAAACCGGCTCGGCCTGGGCGCCGCTGCATAGCGCCAAAGTGGCTACTGCGAGTATTTTTTTCATCCTAGTATCCTTAAATTTGATCCAAGCTATGGTTTATAACATAAACTCGCCAGCTTTTGCTGGTAGCGTTAACGCTGACACAAAGTGCAGTACACCGTGGTGCGCTGGCCCAGTTGGATTTCTTTAAGCGGTTTGTGGCAGACAGTGCAGGGCTCGCCGCCGCGGCCGTAGACCATCAGTTGCTGTTTAAAGTAGCCGGGCTTGCCGTCGCCGCCGACAAAATCGCGCAGGGTGGTGCCCCCTTGGTCAATTGAGCGATTCAGCACAAATTGAATTTTCTCCCACAACAACTGGCAGTTTTTGCGGGTTAGGGTGCCGGCTTTGCGAATGGGCTTTATGCCCGCCATAAACAGCGCCTCGTTGGCGTAGATATTTCCCACCCCCACAACCACTTTACTGTCCATTAAAAACTGCTTAACCGGTTGTTTGCGCTTGCGCGAGCGGGCAAATAAATACTCGGGGTTAAAGGCATCGCTTAACGGCTCGGGCCCCAGGTTAGCCAGCAGCGGATGCTCAAAGGGATCGCCCGGATGCCAGAGGATGCACCCAAAACGGCGCGGGTCGTGGTAGCGCAGCGCCGTATCGGCAAACTCAATATCCACATGATCGTGCAACCGTGGCTCGGCGCCGGGCGGCACAATGCGCAAGCTGCCGGACATACCCAGGTGAATCAGCAGTACCCCGTGAGAAAATGCCAACAGCAAGTATTTACCGCGCCGATCCACTGTCTGTAAGGTTTGGCCGCTCAGCAGTGCCCCCAAATCGTCGGGGACTGGCCAACGCAGGCGGCTCTGGCGCACGTTTACCCCGCGCACTGATTTGTCGGTGATGTGCGGTGCAATACCGCGTTTGGTGGTTTCAACTTCGGGCAGCTCGGGCATGACTGACTCGCAAAAAGCGCTATTGTAGCGTCTGCGCCCAAACGGCGTACAATACGGCCCCACTTCTGGCACGAGCGAGCGACATGTTACTGGGCGTTGATACCGGCGGGACTTTCACCGATTTTGTTTTACTGGACGGGCAACAGCTGCGCGTACACAAACGGCTGTCTACCCCCGATGCGCCCGAGCGCGCAATTCTCGAAGGTATAGAGGCCATGGGCCTTAGCGACACCGCCCGCGCCGGTCACCTGCTGGTGGTACACGGCAGTACGGTGGCGACCAATGCCGCACTCGAGCGCAAAGGTGTACCCACCCTGTATGTCACTAATCGCGGGCTGGCGGATGTACTGAGCATCGGGCGACAAACCCGCGAAGAGCTCTACAACCTGACACCCGTACCGCGCGAAACCCCGGTGCCCGTGCAAAACTGTGTCGAGGTAGACGCACGCCTGGGCGCCGACGGCAGCCGTCTAACCGCCCTGACTGAAGCGGATATCCAGCGCCTGCAACAGGCCATTGCCGAGCGCCGCCCGGAAGCTGTGGCCATTAATCTGCTGTATTCATTTATGGACGACAGCGACGAGAAAGCCCTGCAGGCAGCCTGCCCCGAAAGCGTATTTGTCAGTCGCTCATCGTTTGTATTGCCCGAATACGGCGAGTACGAACGCGGTATGGCCACCTGGCTCAATGCCTATTTAGGCCCCAAGGTTCAGGGGTATTTACATCGCCTAGCTGCGGGCGTTGCCCCCAGCCCGTTAGGCGTTATGCAATCCTCGGGCGGCACCATCGACGCCGCGCAGGCCGCACAACGGGCGGTTAACCTGCTTTTGTCCGGCCCTGCCGGTGGCCTGGCGGCGGCCCAGTACTTGGCACAAACTCTGGGCGATGATCAAAGCCCGGAAAAGCTGCTGACCTTTGATATGGGCGGCACCTCGACCGATGTCGCTCTCATCGACGGCGCGTTAACCCTGACCAACCAAGGCAAGCTAGGGCCTTATCCGGTGGCGGTACCCATGGTGGATATGCACACCATCGGCGCCGGAGGTGGGTCTATCGCACAAGTGGACGATGGGGGGCTGCTACAGGTAGGGCCCGAATCGGCCGGCGCCAGTCCCGGCCCGGCTTGTTATGGCCGCGGTGGCAAACAGGCCACGGTGACCGATGCCAACGCCTTCTTGGGGCGCCTGCACCCCGATTATTTTTTGGGCGGGGAAATGGCGCTGGATACCGATTCGGCCCAACGCGCAGTAAACGATTTGGCGCAAACCCTGAACTTACCCCCGCACGAGGCAGCCTTGGGCATTATCCGTCTGGCCAACGAACATATGGCGGCCGCTCTGCGGGTGATCTCGGTGCAGCGCGGCCACAACCCCGCCGACTTTCGTCTGTGCTGCTTTGGCGGCGCCGGGGGTTTGCATGTTTGCGCCCTGGCCGATGCCCTGGGTATGAGTCGCGCCCTGGTGCCGGTGCACGGCGGAGTCTTGTCGGCTTTGGGTATGTTGGTGGCCAAGCCCGAAAGGCAGTTGTCGCGCTCGCTGCAAATACCCTTAGCCCATTGCAACCCGGAACAACTACGCGAGCAATATTGCCAGCTAAGCGAAGCCGGCAGAGCGCAGCTGCAAGCGGAGGGAATAGCCGCCTGTGACATCAGCGAAAGTCCCAGTCTGGATTTGCGCTATCTGGGACAAAGCTTCACCCTAAACCTTCCCTACACGCATCTTGCCGAGGCTGGCGAGGCCTTCCATCGCGCGCACGAGGCCCGCTACGGCCACCGTCTGAATATCGATATTGAATTGGTCAACCTGCGCTTAAAATGCGAAGCACCTGGCCGCTCGGTAGAATTACCCACCGTTGCGCCGGGCTCCGCGCAACCCCTGCACACCCTGACACTGGCCGAGGTGGGGCAAACGCCTGTTTACCGGCGCACCGACCTCGGCGCCGATACCACCCTTAACGGTCCGGCTTTGATCGTCGAGCAAGTCTCCACCACCTTACTCGAACCCGGCTGGACTCTGAAGGTGGATGCCTTGGGTAACTTACTTTTAAACAAAGGAGCCTCTGATTAAGTCCCCAATGGCCTCTGGCTTACAGAGCTTTTCGAGATCAAGGCGGCGAACTGAAAGCGGGCTGACGGCCCGGTGAGGTGAGCCAACACAGAGATCGGAAAGCTCTGTAAGCCCCGAAGGGCGCGGCCAAAACGTCCATCCGCTGCGTTGCACTTCTTGCCAAGGACTATGGCCATTGCCTGCGAAGCGCGCCTTGCGGAGTGAACGTTTTGACTCGCGCAGAGACCACTGGGGAATTGATCAGAGGCTCCTAAATTTAATGAACGCGACTAATCTGCCCCAACCAGCGAAACATGCTGCTTAACACCGTTTCGCGGACTGGGTGGGGAGAGAGCATTAGGTCGTGCATCCCCCCTTCAATTTCCGCCAGAGTGACCTGATCGCCCAGGCCCGGCCCGTAACGACGCATATGATCGACATCCAAGACCACATCCGCGCTCATCAACTCGTCGGTCCAGGCGCGGGGCAGTTTAAGTGAACGCGCCGAGTGCAGTACCAGCACCGGACACTGGATAGACAAGCCGGCTTTAAGCTCGCGCTGGGCGCGGACGATGGCGCGAAGCCAACCCAAATAGATAGGAAACCCCACCACCGGCTTAAACGTTAGGTTGAAATCCCACTCGCCGCGATAGCCGCAGTAGATACTCTGGCCGTACAGGCTGGGCATACCGTGGTGATAAGAACATTTGGGTAAGACTCGGCCCATAGCGGCCAATACCTTTAGGGCAATTCGGTGCAACCCGCTTAAGGCGAAATCAAAAAAGGGACTGTTGAGTATTAAACCCGACAGCTGCGCGCGGCCCTCTCCCCGGTGGGCGTACAAAGCACTGATAAGTCCGCCGGTAGAGTGAGCGTTAATAATCACCCGCTCGGCGCCGCTGGCCTTAATACGCGCTATCGCCTCGTCGATTTCGGGGAAATACTCGTCAATACTATCGCAGTAATTGGCGCGCACCCCGGTGCGCAGCGAGCGGCCATAGCCATGCAAATCCAGGGCATAAAAACTGAAGCCTTCGTCTATGCAGGCATCGGCTAAGTGCCGCTGAAAAAAGTAATCGGTAAACCCATGTAGGTACAAAATAGCAATTTTAGGTGTCACAGGGTTATGGGCCGCGCGCACCAGCGTTGCATAATATTCTTTTGCCTGAATGGCGACCTCAATCGCCTGGGTTTCAAACCCTTCCAGTTCGCTGTCCGGCTGCCAGGGCAGCTGTCCCTCATCTGTCACATTGCGCTCCTGTGCAAAGGTCAATTAAGTCCATGTGTGGCACATTTGGTGCTAATCTTCTTACTCAGTCTATAACAATCGTTCCACGTAACGGGAATCATGCCATGCAAAGGTTTCAACTTCGCAACGCTCTCGCACTGGGTATATGTGCGATTGTCGCATTTGCAATCTTAGGTTATTTTTTACGAGATGCCGCCATCTCGGTAAAAGAATACGAGCGCACCGTCACGGCCAAAGGCTTGGCCGAGCGCGAAGTACCGGCGGATATCGTCATCTGGCCGGTTAGCTTTACT
Source organism: Gilvimarinus xylanilyticus (assembly GCF_024195295.1). GTDB lineage: Bacteria > Pseudomonadota > Gammaproteobacteria > Pseudomonadales > Cellvibrionaceae > Gilvimarinus > Gilvimarinus xylanilyticus. The sequence goes on from NZ_JAMFTH010000005.1 coordinate 111,194, forward strand.
CTAGCCAGTAACAATCTGGCCGAACTTTACCAGAGCATCGATCAAGGCTCTCAGAGTGTGCGCGAGTATTTACGAGCGCGGGATATCGCCGCCTCGGATATCAGCACCAACTCGCCGGTTATTACCGACAAATCGGCGCAGTCTTACGGCGGACCCGATGCGCCTTTTCGCTATGTCGCGACCGCGGTAGTCACCGTTTACAGTCACGATATAAACACCGTGCGCCGCGCCATGAACGATTTACCCGAACTGGGTAAAAAGGGCATCGTGCTAACCGCGGGCAATTACGACTCACAAACCCAGTATTTGTTTACCGGATTAAACGATATTAAACCCGCGATGATTGAGCAGGCCACAGTCAACGCTCGGGAGGTCGCGCAAAAATTCGCCGCCAACTCCGGCAGTCGCCTGGGTAAAATCAAACGCGCCTCGCAGGGGCAGTTCAGCATTAACCCTCGCGACGCCAATAACCCTCACATAAAAAAAGTACGGGTGGTTTCCACCGTCGAATACTACCTGGCCGATTAAAGCCACCGTATGTACAGTAAGGAAGAATGAGCCATGCAGTTTGACTTAAGTTTGCAGGACGTTTTCACTCATCTATTTCAGCTAGGGATTGCCCTGGTGTTTGCACTGCCCATGGCGGTCAACCGCGAGCAACAGGCCAAGGGGGCAGGGCTGCGAACCTTCCCGTTAGTGGCACTCGCCTCCTGCGCTTACATGTTAGTGGGTATGCAGGTATATGATTCCGGTGAAGCCGAAGCACGAGTCATGTACGGGATTATTACCGGCATTGGCTTTATCGGCGGCGGCGCCATTTTAAAACACGACAACCAAACGGTGGGAACGGCCACAGCGGCCAGTATTTGGAACACCGGCGCCATTGGTATTGCAGTGGCCTATAGCCGCTATGAAATCGCATTGGTACTGGCGATTACCAACTTTTTTATTCTGCAATTTGCCACGCCCTTAAAAAAGAAGGATACCGATCAGCCTTGAACGCGGCTTTTCGCTTCTATCCAGCGAGACATAAATTCCGTGCTGCGGGCTGCATGGTACTGAAACATAGCCCCTAGAAAATTGCGCTGCCGATGCTGGAAAAGGTTATCGCGCAACTGATTCAAATGCTGCAACCACAAGAACGATAATTGTGGGTAGCGATAGCGCGCGTTTAACAGTTGCTTAGTCCCGTCGGACGCGATCTTCCAGACATTCTCATCGCTATACAATTGCGCGGCGGCCGCAGCAAAGTCTTCGGCAGTATCGGCAATTGTGCCGGGCCAGGGACAGTCACCGTGCATGGATTCACTGGCAATACTCGTTGCGACACTGGGGGTTTGCGTCAGCATGGCATCCATTAACTTGCCCTTTATACCCGCACCAAAGCGCAGTGGCGCTAACAGTACCCGCGCCGCACCAATCACCGCAAGGGCGTCAGCCGCCCAGCCTTTTATAAAAAACTTTTCTTTGGGGTTGCTAAGCTGGGTCGCTTTTTTGGGCGGATAAGAGCCGTAAATATGCAACTCGGCCCCGGGCACCTGTTTGCGAAGCTGCGGCCAAATGCTCTGCTTTAGCCAGAGCACGGCATCCCAGTTGGGCGCGTGACGAAAATTGCCTATGGTGACAAAGTGCTCGCGTTCGGCGTAATCGGACAAGGTCCTTTCACACGGCTCTACCATAAACGGCAGGTGATACAAAAGCGATGAAGGCACCGAAAAATACTGTGTCAGCAGAGCAATTTCTTTCTCGGAAATCATTAACGTTAGGTCGCAGCGAAAGATGGCCGCCACTTCACGCAGGATCATATCGCTCTGGCGCATACTGTCAAAAAGCGCACCATCGTCAACCAACACGGGTCCGGCGTTAGGGTCGGTTTTAAGTTCCCTTTTCAGCAGGGTTTCGCGCGCGGCGCGCAAGCTGTGTAAATCTTCCGTGTCCAGCACCCGCATGGCATCGGGACAGGCCTGGGACACGCGCCAGCCAAATTGCTCTTCGGTCACAAAACGGTCAAATATCACCACGGCAGGATTTAACCGGGCGACGAACTCGTTAAAGCTCTCGCAGTTGAGGGCAATTTCGTGAGCCGTCACATTCACCGCCGCCAAATCCATCTGGTGATCGCTAAGCGCCGCGGCGCAGGCGAAGTGAACTTCGTAACCGGCGCTGTTAAGGCTGGCCAAAAGCTGAGCAATACGCGCCCCCGCCGCCGATGAATTGGGCTCGGGCCAGACGTAACCTACAAGTAACGCACGCATTACAAACGCCACGCTAAGCTGATCGCGCCAAAGCTATCTTTACTGGTTTTGTTGCTATCCATTGAATTGCCGGTTTTGTAACTCAAGGCCAGACTAAAATTATCCCAACTGTAAGTAAGACCCACAGTAGCGGCAGCCAGCTGGTGCTCCAGATCATCGGCGGCGTTATCGCGATAGGTATTGCCGTTAAGCAAAATGTGGTTAAAGACATATTCGGCCTCGAAACCGGCGTAGATATACCAACCGCCTTCAACCGCCATAGGGGCACTAATACGCCCATAGTGCAAGGCGGTGGTGGCAAAACTTTGCGAGAGGCCGCGCCCAAACCTTAGGATTGCACCGCCGCCCACGGCACTTTCCAAGTTACCCACACCGGCCTGGGCTAACAGCACTGTGTCCCAGTTATCGGCCAACTCATACCGCCACACGGCAGTGCGCTCCAGGGCAAATAGAAATTTATTGTCTAGCTGGTAATCCCAACCTTGGGGTTGTTCAGAGCCGGTGATTTTATGCACCAGCTCCTGCGAGCGCTCGGCGCCCGAGGCTGGCCCCATGATGCCTAAAGTCGTACGCACTAAATCGGCAAAATCTTCCTCAACAATAGCATGGCTTACGCGGTAAAGTAGTAAACCCGCATAGGGGGAATCTTCCGGGTCGGGCACCGGTTGGGTAATATCGCTGGGGGTTATCATGGCCTGCCCCAGCGAGTGCTCGCTAAACATGGTGGCATCCGCCGAGGGTTTTTGCATCCACGCCAAAGGCTTGGCCAGCAGAGGTGTTTGGTAGGGTGTGTCACCCTCGGTGGATAAATCGTAAAGGGAAATAAACAACCCGTTGGTGTAACCGCCGTCCTTGCCGATAAACAAGTCGTTTTGCCAAACAACCGAGGCCCAATCAAAGGCTTGGGCTTGGGCGGAAGAAAATGAGAGTAGAGCGGTTGTCAGGGGGGCGAGGGCTTTATTCGTCTTGGTCACTGCGCATATACACCTTGTAGTTTTCCCGATAGTCCTCAAGGTTATCACGCAGTAAATCCCGATACTGGTTAGTCAGATAGCGCAGCGAAGGCTCTATCTCTTCGGTGTACTCCTTGCGGTCCACCGAAGCCCCGGCCACGGTAAAGGCATTAAACCGCGCCGCGGCGTGCAACAGTGCCGCACTGACCATGCTGGCATCGGCCTGCTCGCAGGAATCGTTGGCGCGCTGGATAAAAGCATCCACCAAATCCCAAAACTGATCTTCTTTGTCGCTCACAGCAACCTCACTTCATAAATGTCATGCGGCGGATTTTACCACTTTGAAACTGGTAAATCTTAACCACTTCCATCTCTTGGCGGGTGTTTTGAACTTTAAAGGTGGCCCGCTCTAAGGTAATCACCTTATCGTTTAACTCGATGGTATTGAGAATTTCGCTGGTGGGCTGGTGTTTGGCAAACGCACTGGTCGTCGCTTCAATTAGCGCGCCCTTGCCCGATGTCATGGGCGAGTCGGGGTAGTTATACACCTCGATATCATCGTGAAAGAAGCTGGCGTAGTGCTCGGCATCATGACTATTGTAGGCCGCCACCTGTCTCTCAACGGTGGCGCTGTGCTGCGCGAGCGCCAGGGCGCTCAAGGACCAAAGGCTGATGATGGCAATCCACGATTTCATGCTGTTGTCTCCTGTTACTTGTCGCAAAGTGTAGCGCAAGCGAAGAGTACAGCCAAAGGTCAAGGTCCTATTTAGGGAACTGCGGCAGTTACCCTGCGCTTAATCTCCCGCTCAAAGCGCTCGCCGGCGCCGTAGCTTAGGTGATAATAGCGATCGCTGACGGCAATAAGTTTATTATCTATAACCTGATACCGTCGCTGGGATTCGGTCTCGACGTGCAAGCTAATAAAAATAAAAATCCGCCCAGAAGCATCAATTCGGCTGCTGCTGGCCAATGGCACGCCCTGTTCATCAATCCATACTGAATAAACCCCTTCATACGACTTTACATACTTTCGCTGGCGTTTACTCAGCCGACTTTGGGGCAAATTAAAATCCAGCCTTTGTACCTCGCGACCATCCAATTGGTCACTATGGGCGCCGGTAAATTCTCCCTCGGCCATTACCCGGCGCATTTGCTCCGCGGCGCGCACCGCGGCGCGCACCGGCAGCGCAGAAAGCTCGTGCACGCCGTCAATGGCCGGGGTGGGGACATCGGTATTGTCAATTCGGGCCTGCTCTTCGGCGTCTATTTGCGCAAGCAGCTCGGCACTGTGAACAATACTCAGACGCTCGCCACTGTCGGAGACCCGCACCTGCGCTTCGCCTTTGCGGGTAATCTTGTCATCGCCCTTGCCATTGGACTCCACCACCTGAGCGTGCACCTGATACTCGCCTGCCACCGGATGGCTTAAACGCTCTAAAGCTTGCTTTAGGTCATCCAGTGGCGCTGCCAAAGCCTGACCACTAAAGCAAAGAAACAAAATTCCGCTCCACAAACGCATCACGATTTACACAACTCCTTTATACCGATAGCCAGCAGTATCACACTTAGGCTCAAGCTAGCCCAAACACCCCGGTAAAGTACCTGGTCAGCCATTAGGCGCCAAGACGTGTGTGGTACCGTCAAATCGTCAGAACTAAAACTGACTTGGCTTTTCAGTTGCAAAAGCCACTGCTGCAGCACAGACACCCATTCGGACGTTAAGTTTCCCCGATAACCATAGTGAGCCTCCAAAGTTGACAGCGTCACAAGCTTTTCGGGAATAACCAGCACAACTCCCTGCGCCTGAACCGTCACGGTAAAAAAACAAAGTATCAGAATAACCAGCCCTTGCCACTTCATTGTGGTCCCCTTATTTCCTATAGTTCAAACCGACGATTGCGTAACCAGATTGCAGTGCCAAGAGAGACTCCGGCGACTATCCATCCCATATACAAGCCAGGCCGGCTAAGCAATTCAATGGCGGCCGCTAAAATACTACTATCGTCGGGCGTAGCTTCGAGTGATTGCAAACTAAAACCATCAAAGTATTGGATCAATATCTTAAATACATAGCTCTGTCCGAACAGCAGGTTTTCTACAAACCAGGCGACCAATAACACTAACAGTAGAATGCCGAACGGATGTTTTTTGCTCCACGCCGAGAAAAGTAACAATACCGAGAATAGCGGTAGCCCCCAAAGTGCCGCGAACCATAAATACGCGAAGCTAACTTTAGCCACCGCAAGAGCATCCATTGCCGACCACAAGGTGAACGGGTCAAGTGATAAGGAAGATGTTCCCACCACAACGGTCAATGCACTAAAAACCAAGGTGGTGAGCATTGCTCCCAACCAATAACATATCGGCATGATTAACAAAGCGATCAAAAGCTTCACCAGCACAACGGTCGTCTCGGTTACCGGCAGACTTTTAAAAAACAGAACACTACGATCCTGCCGGTCAGTCAATAGTGCTGACAAACTGTAGGTAACCATATTAACGACAGCGACCACGGTAAAAATTAAATAAATGATGTACTGAATATGCACCAACTTATCCAGAATACCGCCCTTAGGAACACTGTTAGGTGCTGAATCGTTATTCCAGGGTAAATCCATCTCCAGATTCAGCTCGAAAGACACAGACGTATCTTGGAACAGCGAATACACAGACATTAGCGAAATGGAAATAATCAGCACTGATAACCAAAGCGGGGCCTTTATCAGTTGACCGGGACTTTCCCAAAACTCACGTTTTACTTGTGTAAGAAAAGTATTCACGCTTGGCTCCCCCCTTGCACTTTGGCCACAAACACTTCGGCGAGGGACGCGCGGGCGACATCCCCTAACGCCTGCAATGCCTGCGGATCGGCATCTTCGTATATGTATTGCTTGCCTCCCAGCGCGCGAATTTCGCCAATGGGCTTTAACGCCTCGGCCTGCGACTGCTGCTCGCCCGCAACGGTGACCTTGCGGTAGCGGGATTCAAAGGTATCGAGATCGCAATCGAACACAACATCACCGTCGACAATAAACATGACATCGGTCAGCAGGTGTTCTATTTCTTCCACCTGGTGAGTGGTAATAATGATGGTTTTGTCATCATCGTAGTAATCGTTCAACAGCGCGTCGTAGAAGGTGCGACGGTAGAGCAAATCAAGCCCTAGGGTGGGCTCATCCAATACCAACAACTTGGCGTCGATGGCCATCACCAGCGCCAGATGCACCTGAGTTACCATGCCTTTGGACAACGTGCGGATACGACTGTTTAACGGTACCTTGGTTTTTGCCAGAAAGTCGCGCGCCCGCTGCTCGTTAAAATTGGGGTGCACTCCGGCCACATAAGCAATTGCCTGCTTTACCGTCATCCAACGGGGCAGGGTGGCGGTATCGGCGATAAAACACACTTGCTCCAGCATCTTGGCGCGCTCGCGTCTGGGGTCAAAGCCCAGCACATCAATATCACCGTCGGCGACACAAAGTCCCAACAGCGACTGTAGCAAGGTAGTTTTACCCGCGCCATTAGGGCCGATTAAACCCACAATGCGGCCAGCGCCAATCTCCAAATCCAGTTTTTCCAGCGCCTGCTTTTTACCGTAGCTTTTGCTGAGCCCTGTGGTTTTTATTACCTGATTCACGGCTGCTCCTTCAGATTTTCAATGGTCTGCAACAATGTCGCTTTATCGATTCCCAGGCGTTTAGCCTGAGCTAAGAGTTCGGGCAGCTGCTGCACAAATTGCTCGCGCTCGCGCTCGAGCAGCCGTGCATCTGCCCCCTCACACACAAACATGCCCAAACCGCGGCGCTTTTCTACCAACTGCTCATCCACCAGCGCCTGATAGGCCTTGGCAACGGTCAAATGATTAATCTGATAATCCGCCGCCACCTGGCGCACCGAGGGCAGCGCTTCGCCAGGGGCTATATCACCGGCTACAATCAGCGCCACCATGCGCTGGTATAGCTGTCGGTAAATGGGTTGATCATCGCGCCACTGCATGCCTACTCCGCTCGCCCTTCGATATAGTGTTATACATGACTATAACACTAAACAAAAATTGGTCAATAGAGTGACGAGCTGCAAAAGACACAGATTGGGGAACAATTCAAGACTGTAATAGGGCGACGATTTGCGCATAATGCGCTGGGGCCTTACATCAAAGGGCCTAAGCCCTCAAAGACCGCTGTGCGGCGAACAAAAATGTCCAACAGAGAAACTTACATGAGCAGTATTTTTCAACGCATTGCCGACGAGCTGAGTATTCGCGAACAACAAGTAGACGCCGCCGTGGCGCTGCTGGATGAAGGCGCTACCGTGCCGTTTATCTCCCGCTACCGTAAAGAGGTCACCGGCGGGCTGGACGACACCCAGATGCGTAACCTGGAAGAGCGGCTGCGCTATTTGCGCGAGATGGAAGACCGCCGTGAGGCTATTCTGAAAAGCATTGCCGAGCAAGACAAGCTGACCCTGGCGCTGGAAAACGACATTCGCGCCGCCGACACCAAAACCCGGCTGGAGGATTTGTACCTACCCTACAAACCCAAGCGCCGCACCAAGGGCCAGATTGCCATTGAAGCGGGCCTGCAGCCACTGGCCGATGCTCTGCTGCAAGACCCCACTCTGGAGCCCGAAGCCGAGGCCGCTAAGTACCTCAATCCCGAGCACAAAATTGACGACGCCAAAGCGGCGCTGGACGGCGCCAAGTATATCCTGATGGAAAAGTTCAGCGAAGATGCCGAGCTGTTGGGCAAGCTTCGCGGCTTTTTGCAGCGTGAAGCATTGATCTCAAGCCGCGCCGCGACGGGTAAAGAAGACGATAAATCCCAGGATGTACAGAAATTCCGCGATTACTTCGAGCACGACGAAGCCCTAAAAAGCACTCCGTCGCACCGCGCCCTGGCCATGTTCCGGGGCCGCAACGAGGGCGTACTCACCATCGCCATTACCCTGGGCGAGCAGGAGCCGGGCGCCACTCACCCCTGCGAGGTGATGGTGGCCGAACACTGGGACCTGCGCGATCAAGGACGGGCCGCCGACAAATGGCTGGGCGAGGTGGTGCGCTGGACCTGGCGGGTGAAGTTGCTCACTCACCTGGAAACCGACCTGCTGGGCGAGCTGCGCGACCGCGCCGAAGAAGACGCCATAAAGGTATTTGCCAGCAACTTAAACGACCTGCTGCTAGCAGCCCCCGCCGGACAAAAGGCCACCATCGGCCTGGACCCGGGCCTGCGCACCGGGGTGAAAGTCGCGGTGGTGGACGCCACCGGTAAGGTCTTGGATCACGGCGCTATTTTCCCCACCGCCCCGCAAAATAAGGTCGCAGAGGCGGAGAAAGTACTTACTAACCTGTGTCGCAAGTACGATGTAGAACTGATCGCCATCGGCAATGGCACCGCCAGCCGCGAGACAGAAAAGTTCGTTAAAGACATGCTGAAAAAGCAGCCCGAGCTGAAAGCCCGCCCGGTGATGGTGAACGAGTCCGGCGCCTCGGTTTACTCGGCCTCGGAGTTTGCCGCTAAAGAGTTTCCGGATTTAGACGTAACCATTCGCGGCGCTATTTCCATCGCCCGCCGCCTGCAAGACCCCCTGGCCGAGCTGGTAAAAATTGACCCTAAATCCATCGGGGTGGGCCAATACCAGCACGATGTCTCGCAAACCCAGCTGGCTCGCTCGCTGGATGCGGTTGTGGAAGACTGTGTAAACGCCGTGGGGGTAGAGGTAAACACGGCCTCGGCCGCACTGCTAGCACGGGTTTCGGGCCTAAACGCGTCCCTTGCCAACAATATCGTCGAATTTAGAGACAAGAACGGTGCTTTTACCAATCGCAACCAGCTCAAAGACGTCACCCGCTTTGGCGCCAAAACCTTTGAGCAGGCGGCGGGCTTTTTGCGGGTAAGCGGCGGCGACAACCCACTGGACGCCTCGGCGGTACACCCCGAAACCTACACGGTGGTAGAGGCCATTGCCGAGAAAAACCAGCGCGATGTGAAAGGCCTGGTGGGCGACTCGGGCTTTTTAGGCAGTCTTAAGGCGCAGGATTACGTGACCGAGCAATTTGGTGTACCCACCATTACCGACATCCTCAAAGAACTGGACAAACCCGGCCGCGACCCCCGCCCGGAGTTTCGTACCGCCGCCTTTAAAGAGGGCGTAGACACTATTAAAGACCTAGAACCGGGAATGATTCTGGAAGGCACCGTCACCAACGTCACCAACTTTGGCGCCTTTGTGGATATCGGTGTTCACCAGGACGGTTTGGTGCATATCTCGGCACTTTCTAACACCTTTGTGAAAGATCCCCGCGAAGTGGTGAAAGCCGGTGATATCGTCAAAGCCAAGGTGATGGAGGTGGATGTGGACCGCAAGCGCATCGGCTTATCGATGCGCCTGGAGGACACCCCCGGGGAAAAGACCGGCGGTGATAACAAGCCGCGCCGTCAACCGGGCAGCAAACAGGGCCAGCGCAAGCAAGGCGGCAACAAACCCCAGCAGGCCTCTGTGGGCAGCATGGGTGCGCTGCTACAACAGGCCATGAAAAAAGGCAAATAAGCCCTTAACTTCTGGCGGCTTCGGCCGTTACAGAAGATACCGGAGCCCCTTCGTTTCTTGCCCGAATACGTCGTAGGGGCTTCCGGTACATCCCTTTACTTGCTTTCGTTTTTAACCCCACAGAGCGGCTGCAGGTAACGGTCGATATCTTCCAGAGTGGGCGCCAAAAAACCTAAGGGTCTTCCCATCGCCGCTACTAGTTTCACGTGGCTTACCCCTTCGTAGGTTTTGCGCTCGGCGCTCACACCGGCCTGTTGCAGCTTCTGCTCCAGCGACACAGCAGATTTAGGCGTCACCGTCTCATCATCCGCGCCGTGCAGAATAAGGGTTGGCGGGTTATCGGCATGAATGTGATTCACTGTAAGGGCGTCTACCTGACGGCTTTTATCGCTGCCAAAAATACGCGTCCACTGGGCTTTCTCGGTGGGTAAGAAATAATCGTGCGGCCCGGCCAGGCTCACATAGCGATCAACCTGCGCTCTGCTAGCTCCCCAGGCATCTAGGTATTGGGCGTCATAACTGACCAGACCCGCCATCATAGCGCCGGCGGAGTGGCCCATTAGCACCAGGGATTTGTCCTCCGCCATCTTCTGCACAGGTTCACTTGCCACCGCCCGGGCGATATCATCCACAAAATCCGAGTAGGTGACTTCGGGGTACAGGCGGTAGTCGGGAATTGCCACCGTGTAACCACGCCGAGCGAGAGCGGCCCCCACAAAGCCATACTGCTCTTTTTTACCGCTATCCCAGCTACCGCCATACACAAACATCACTAAACAGCTGTTGGCCTCTTGGGGGCGGTAAATGTCCATGGTTTGGCGCGGGTTATCACCGTATGCGATATCCGTTTGCGCGCGGTAGTGGGAAGCCCGCCCTAAAGTGTTCAAAACATCGGTGCCACTGCAGCCGCTAAATAAAAAACTTATAATAATCAGAGCAAAACAGGCTCTGCCTCCGCTTGAGGTGTGCATTTAGTTCTCTCAGTTAAAGTTTTGTCGGGTTTACGCACCGCATAGGGAAATCGATCAGTATCCCGCACAGCTTAGCTTTTACAACACCCTATCTCATATAACTCCTATGGGTCACAGCTAGGCTTTTGTGTATACCCCTAACATTAAGGGTACCGAAGCGAATATTTATTGCTAATAATACGATCAGTCTACACAAAACCTGGGGGGAAAAATGAATCATCCACAACTTACCTGGGCACCCCTGTGTCTAATTTTGTTAATCAGCTGCGCCGCAGAAGATGATGGAGACAGTTACAGTGATGGTTACGGGGACGACTATTACTCTAGTGCCGATGACACCAGCAAGGAGTGTGATTATGAAGAGTTAATTACACCCACAGAGAGGCAAGAGGCGAATCAATGCGGTACACAAGTTTCGATGCAATTTGCTGCAGCAGATAATTACTATGAAGCCGCTGTGGTGGCTTGTCAAACAAGCAGTCAAGCTGATGGTGATACCAACTACAATTCATACCTAACAACAACCGAGCTAGCACGAAAAGCAAAAGACCGCCTATGCGGTGGAACCTCGGGCGGAGGACTTACCGATACAACTGAGGCGAAATACTACAGTTTGTGCACTTATTTAGACGGACTTCAGGTATGGGCCACATGTTATGGACCCAAAACCCTCACAGACCAAAGCTGCCCAGCGGACAAGCCCTGGAATTTCTTAGAGCAACACTCCTCCTCAAGCGCTTGTATTAATGCACGAGATAATTATCTTGAGAACTATTAAAGTCCTAATGGTATTTCTGGCCGTGGCTACGGGGGTCGGATTATCCACTTTTCTCAAGCCATTGAAAACGCCGGACGCCCAGCGTCCGGCTAAGCCCAGCACCACCAGCCCATTTTCGCAGCGTATTGAACTCACCAATAAAAATTCGATAGTCGAAAAGCAAAAAAGCCCACTCCCGAAAAAAGAAAGCACTCCCAAAAACCTCAAAGACGCCATTCACTTAGGCATGAACTACGATGAACTTATCGAAGCAGATCCGAGCATTACCGAACAACACCTGCATCAATTATTCACCCGCAACACCCATATTAATTTGCAATGGCTACACGATAATGGATTTCCAGAAAGCACCATTCAGTCTTTATTCAACCTGTGGTCCTCAGGAAACGCTAAAGCATTGCAGAGAAAAGACGTAAAACCTTTAGTAGTTAGTCGCTATAACACTCATCAAAGCAATGGGATATACAAAGCCCAGACACAGTTTAGTCAATTTGATCGGCGGCTGAATGTGTACTTTCCGTTACCCGACAATTACAGTGCCGACTCGGTGATCATTCACTGGCGCCATAGCGATGGTTCTACACTTTCGCACTTTGATAGGCACCCATTACAGTCCGATGGGCAGTATCACAATGCTTGGCTACGGTTGCCGGGCGGCTGGGAAAGCGGTGAATACGACGTTGCCGTCTACGCGGCAGATAGCCAATTAACACCACTGGCGGCAAATCGCTTCGCAATTTCATCTCCGTCGAATTAAAGACGCGAACTATTACCCGGCATTTCTATAAACTGGCCCACCCGTTTACCTGTTTGCGTGTTCACATAGCTTCTGCTGTGGCGCATCACCCTAAACCGCTCGCCCAACTCTGAATAGAGCACCAGCGTTTGTGCGCAAGGTTTTAGATACTGATATTCACAGGCGATCTCATACTCAACGTAAAAACCCTCAGCAGGCGCTTTGGCGGGGTCCAACTGCCAGTTGGCACCTACCAATGTATCGCTCAGACTTTTACCGGAATTGTCGCTAAACGCGGCCTGGCTTTTGGCAAAACGTTCATAGTCCATGCGCTGATTCAACAATTCACTGTGCATGTCGTAGGCTTCGCGATACTCACCAGCATTAAGGTGCTCGATATACTGCAGGGCTGTTGCCTGCGCGTTTTGTCGCTCCTGCGGGCTTGGCTCGTAGGCCCGGACGGAGTGGAAGCACAATAAGCACAGAAGAGTTGCGGTTAATCGCCGTAGCATTCATTACCCCCAGGTAATCACTTTGCGGGCTAATATACGCGACCACTGTCAGGCTGCAAGAGGCCGATAAACGGTCTGTGAATCAGCACGTGACTTGTGCAATAATTAGCCACCCATGGCCCGACTGTAACCACCGCTTTGAAATTACCACACCTGTCTAACACCAACCTCTATTCGCTACAGAACCCGGTGTCGAATCGTGTTCAAGCCAGCGAACCCGTGCAGCAGAGCGAGCGAGCGCGGCCGGTTAATCAGCCCGAATCCGCGAGAAAAGGCGAAAGCAAAGAGTCGTTAGTCCCGCTGGAAGGCGAGCTGCTGGAGGCCGGCTTATTTGATCCGGACACTCTGGATATTGCCGTGCAGCAATTACTGCAGCGCGGCCGGGACGAGGGAGGTGAAGGTTCTGCCGCTGAGCGCGAGCTATACCGCGAGCTAAACATTGTAGAGCGCGGGGCCAGTGCTGAGCCAAGCGCAAACAACCCACCCAACAATCCACCCGACACCCCACCAAACAATCCATCCAACAACGGCCGCTTTGCCTTTACCGATTTGCGCAGCGCTCTAGACTACTGGGAATCGCTAAAACCGGAGCATACCGCCCCAGAGGATTTACCCGCCCCCATTGCCGCTTACCGAGCGGTGGAGTCCGGCCCCACACTTAGGTTAGGGTTGTCAGCCTACGCGTGATGCCCGCAACAATTGTGACCGCTAGGATCAGCCAATAAAGCCCGGGCTGAAACGAATAAACGGTCAGCCGTCGGACTCGACCAGCGCTGGCGCCGACCCCATGGCTTCGTACACATTCACCAGTGCCAGCAAATAATTCAGCTTGCTGGATACCAAATCTTCTTTAGCACCAAACCAGCTTTGCTGCGCCAAGAGTAAATTTAAAAAGTCGGTATCACCCGCCTCGAAGCGCGCGTTGGAAATATCATATAACGTGCGGTTGTTGGCGAACTTATCCCGCGCGATATCCAGCTGCTGCGCGCGTAGGCGCTGAGTTTCCAGCTGATCAATGGTATCGCGATAAGCGTCTGCCAGGGTGTACTGATAGCTGGCGTAGTCGATATCGGCATCCAGCTCGGCCAATCGAATTTGCGCACGAGTCTGGCCGCCGTCAAACAACAGCAGCGATGTCGCTTCACGAATGCTGGCGGCCCATTCACTGCCACCGGCCAGTATGTCGTCAATACCCCAGCTTAAGCTTAAGGTTAAATCCGGCCAGCGGGCGGTTTTAGCCTGGTGAATCAATGCCTGGTTTTCCGCCAGTGCCAGCGTGGCAATCTGTACGTCCGGGCGCTGCTGCAAAAGCTCTGCACTTTGTACCGAAGCTACTTGCGGCAAGGTTAAATCGTCAAAGCTTGTTTTCAGCTCGGGGGTTTGCAAATCCAGGCGGCCTAACATTATGGCCAGTGCGCGGTGGTTGATGGCCAAATCGCTTTGCAAACCCACCAATTTATTGCGTGCGCTTAACACCAGGTTTTTCTGCTGGCGCAGCTCTAACCCAGAGGCGCCACCCGAATCGTAGGTCAGCTGAAATAAATCCAATAATTTTTCACTGGCCTCCAGGTTCTGCTCGGCCACTTCATACAAAGATTGCAAACTCAACGTATCGAAATAGGTGCGGATAAACTGCGCCTGCAACGCAATAAAGCTGGCACGCTCTTCCCACTTGGCCACTTGCAGCTGGGTTTCACGCTGACTGATTCCCGCTGCGCGCTCGCCCCACAAATCAACGGTATAGCTGGCGCTAAAATTCAAACCACTGCCATTACCCGTATGGTCAGTATCGTCGTAGCTGTCGCTGTTGCTTAGCGACGCACTCGCGCGCGGCCAATTGCCCGCGCGCGCCGAGGTTAACATCTCGCGGGCGCGCTCAACCCGCAATTGCGCTATCTGCAAATCCAGGTTGTTGTTCTGCAGTTGCGCCAAATACTGCTGTAACTCTGCGGGCAAAAATTCGTTCCAGGTATTTTGCGTTAGTGACGTGAGTTCGCGCCCGCTTAACGCATCCTGATACGCTACGGCCGCCAGCTCTTCAGGGGTGTGCTGTTGCGGGTTAAACGCACAGGCACTCAGGGCAAGACAGGAAAACCATACTCGCAATTTCATCGGTTACTCCTCAGCCAATGCCGTAATAGGGTTTAAACGCGCAGCTTTACGTGCGGGTATAAAACCAAAAACAAGGCCCACCGCAATAGAGGTGGCGAATGCCAGTGCTGCGGGCAATAACGTAAACGCAATGGCAACATCAAAGAATCGTGCAATTAACGCCCCGGAAAAACCGATAAGAATACCCAGCACACCACCCAGAAAGCACACCACTAAGGCCTCGATATTAAACTGGCGTAAAATGTCTGAGGGCTTGGCGCCGGTGGCAATGCGCAAACCAATCTCTCGCCGTCTTTCGGTTACATTGACCAGCATAATGTTCATCACCCCAATACCGCCAACCAAAAGCGAGATGGCTGCAATTGAGCCCAACAAAAACGTTAAGGTGTTCTGCGCCGCCGTGACCGCCTGCACCAAAGATTCGGTAGAGCGGACCTGAACATCTTCAGCCTGATGGCGTGCAAACAACAATTCTTCCACTTGGGTTTCCAAACGTGACGCCGCTTCGGTGTCGGTTGCTTGCAAGGTAATACTGCTTAAATGAGCACTGCCGAACATTTTCAGCCGCGCGGTGGTAAGGGGTATTAACACCTCATCGTCGCGATCGTCGCCGGACGGGTCGGCACCTTTGGCTTTGAGTAAACCAATAATTTGATAGGGCGCTTTATTCACCAGCACAAAACGACCGATGGGATTTTCTCCGGGCTCGAACAGGTTTTCGGCAATGGTATTGCCCACCACCATAACCGAAGAAAAATTCTGTAAATCCTCATCGGAGAAAAACACCCCTTGAGACAGCTCCCAATCATGTACAGCAAAATAGCCGGGAGTGGTGCCTTTAATCCGACCGGAATAATCTTTATTGCCATAGCGCAGGGTAGAGCGGGTGTTACGTTCGGCCGCCACCGCGCTCACCCCCGGTAATGTTTCTATGGCATCGGCATCTTCCACCACCAAAGTGACAATACTGTCATTACCCCGGCGCATATTGGGGCCACCGGGACGCACCGAAATCAAGTTAGTGCCTATCGCTTCAATACGCTCCAAAACCTCCGCTTTACCGCCCTCGCCAATGGCGATCATTAACACTACACTGGCAACGCCGATAATAATTCCGAGCAGCGTTAACAGAGTGCGGAATAAATTGACCCGTAGCGAGGCCAGCGCAATACGCGCCGATTCAAACAAACTGATACTGGGAAATACGCGTACTTTTTCTGGCGCACTGGGGGGCGCCTGATCGCTCTTAGGTGCAGCGGCCGTGTCGTCAATTAATTTCCCATCCTTAAACGACACTACCCGCTCGGCATGTTCGGCAATGCCGCGATCATGGGTAATCAGAATTACCGTAACACCTTCGCGATTTAGCTCTTGCAACAATGCCAACACTTGCTCGCCGCTCTGGCTGTCCAGAGCGCCGGTAGGCTCGTCCGCCAGAATTACCTCGGCGCCGTTAATCAGCGCGCGGGCAATAGACACACGTTGCTGTTGGCCGCCGGATAATTCGCTGGGCTTATGGTGGGCGCGCTCGCCCATGCCCAGCTTTTGCAATAATTGCTGCGCGCGCTCTGTGCGAGCTTGTCGCTCTTGCCCCTTGTAAATGCCGGGCATGGCGACGTTATCCAACGCGTTAATATTGGCTAATAGTTGATAGCGCTGGAAAACAAAACCAAAGGTATTTAAGCGCAGCGCCGAGAGTTCATCGGCGGTCAGGTTCGCGACGTTAATGCCATCGACCTCGTAGATGCCGGACGATGGCTGATCCAGGCAACCGAGAATATTCATCAGGGTGGATTTACCCGAGCCAGACTGCCCCATAATCGCGACAAACTCGCCGCGTTCGATGGTTAAGGACACATCTTTTAGTGCGTCGACCCGTGTTTCACCTAATTGATAAAAGCGCCCGATACCCGATAGTTTTATCAGCGCCTTAGAAGCCACGGCGACCTCCGGGGGGCCCACCCATAGGTCCACGACGGTTTTCCTCGACCGCACCGGTTTCCGGGTTGCGGATACCGGCCACTACGACATCGCCTTCATTCAGCCCCTCGGCAATTTCCACCTGGGTACGAGTGCGCATGCCCAGCTTTACAGCGACCCGCTCGGTACCACTTGCGGTTTGCTTTAACACCCCCGGGCCACCGGGGCCGCGCCGCAGAGCACCTGCCGGTACGGTTAATACATTTTCGGCCTGATCTTCAATAAAAAACACTTGCGCGGTCATGGAATCCATCAACCGCGAGCCTTTGTTTTCAATATCGATCAGTACCTGATACAACACCACTTCGTTAACAATTTCCGGCGTGGGCAATACTTGGCGTACGGTGGAGTACCAACGTTCTTGCGGCTCGCCCAAAGTAGAAAAGTACACCGGCATGCCGGGATAGATTCGCGTGACATCCGCCTCGGATACTTCGGTGCGCAAGGTGAGTACCGACAAATCGGCAATCTTCATAATCAGCGGCGCGCTTTGATTGGCGTTCAGGGTTTGCCCTTCGCGCACCGCAATAGATACCACAGTACCATCCATAGGCGCGTATATTTTGGCGTAGTTGAGGGTGGCTTTGTCGCCGTCTAAAGATGCGGAATCGGCTTTAATTTGCGCCTGCATAGCGCGAATACTCGCCTTTAAGCCTTTTACTTCGGTTTCACTGGCGGTCAAGGTATCGCGGCTGATGGCGTTTTGGGTAAACAGATTTCGGTTGCGCTCCAGCCTTTCCTCCGCCAAATATTGTTCCGCGTGTAACTTTTCTAATTGAGCCCGTTTGTTTTCTAGACTCGCCTCGGCGCTCATCACCTTGGTCTCAAATACCGTGGCATCAATTTCGGCCAGCAGTTGCTCGCGCGCCACTACATCGCCCACCTCAACCGCCAGGCTTTCCAGCTGCCCGGATACCTGTGCCCCCACTTCTACGTAATCCTTAGGTTCTAGGGTGCCACTGGCGGCTATCACGTTTTCGATAGAGCGGCGCTCAACGGTGTGCCACAGATAATCCGGTTCGGCAGCACTGGCAAATACATAGCGATAGGCGAGCGAGCACAGCAGTATAAGTGCAAGTAAAGCAAGTACGACCAGTGTAAGAGGTTTGCGTGAGGCAAATAGATTCATAGCATTGATATGTCGGCGAAATCGAGAGGCTATTGTAGAGAATGCGCAGCGAGAGGAGGACACTGGGGGCCTTTTTATACACTATTTTACCTGTGCATAATCCAGTTTACAGTGGCTATAAATCGGTTGAGCCGTCCCTGGCGAAGGATAATTCTTACACTCTGAAGTGCGCTATCTGTTGCGATAAGGTCTGGGCAGATTCGTCCAGTTTATTGGCCGTTTGGGTAGACTGGCGCGCGCTCTGGTTGGCGTTTTGCACCATAGTCACTACATTGGCGACGTTTTTATTGATTTCTTCGGCGGCGTAGCTTTGCTCTTCGGCAGCGGTGGCGATTTGCGTGTTCATGTCCACAATGCTGGCAATGGCGGCCGATATCGCGCGAATGGAATCGCCGGTTTCGCCCACCAGGGTGACGGTGCGCTGAGTTTTCTCGCGGCCAACCTCCATCGCCTGGGTGGCTCCCGAAGCGCCGCTTTGCACCGCTTCAATAATCTGCTGAATTTCGGCGGTGGACTCCTGGGTGCGCTGGGCCAAAGCCCGCACCTCATCGGCCACCACGGCAAAGCCCCGGCCCTGCTCACCGGCGCGGGCGGCTTCAATGGCTGCGTTTAACGCCAACAAGTTGGTTTGCTCGGCGATGCCCTGAATCACCCCCAGTACATGGCCAATGCGATCCGTCTCGCCCTCTAACTGCACCATGGCGCCGCTGACCTCTTCCACCTGCGCCGACAGCTCGCTGATGGAGGCAATGGTTTGCTCCATCATGCCCAGGCCCTGCTTGGCGCCGGTATCGGCATCGCCGGCGGCGCTGGCAGCGCCCGAGGCGTTATTGGCCACCTCTTGCACGGTAGAGGACATTTCATTTACCGCCGCGGCCACCTGGTCGGTGGAGTGCTCGGTCTCACCGATACTTCTGGCAATATCACTCGCGGTTTGGTTAATGCTGGCCGAGGCCTCTCCCAATTGTCCCGAGGTCTGTTTTACCGATTGCACAACCTGGCGGATTTCTTCCTGCATTTGTTGCAGGTTGTCTCCCAGCTGACCCAGCTCGTCACTGCGGCGCAGGTGAAATGCGCGAGAGAAATCGCCCCCCGCCATCACCCGAATATGATCCATAACCGACTGCAAGGGTTTAATCAGGCTGCGGCTCAGTAGCAGCCACAGCCCTACCATCACGGCGATCGCCACCACCACGGTGGATAACTGAGCCCAAAAGGACACCTGTGCGCTGGCCCGCTTGACCCCGGCGGCCGCGGCCGCTACTTCGGCAGAGATGCTATCGGCGGCCTCGGCCAGCAAACGACTGGGCTCGCGATCAATACCCGAAACCGCGCGGTCTCCGGCAGCGGAGTTAAACCCCGAGGCAATAAACGCCTGTAAACCGCTTTGATACTGTCCATAGGCCTTTTTATGAGCACGCAAAAATTCGCTTAGCCGCTGTTTGCTGGTGCCGTTATCCAGGCGTTGCAATAGTGCCTGGCCGCGCTGCTGTATCTGCTGGTGGTTGTCCTCAAACCGCCCCCAGTACTTCTCTCGCTGCCCGGTATCGGCGCCGCGCAAAAGAACGTTTTTCCACTCCTGCACCTGCACTTTAAAGTCGAAATTGATATTACTGATGACGCGCTCCTGGGCGACATTGCGCTCAATCAGCTGGTTGTAGCTGGAAAGCTGGCCGTTTAATAAATGAATTGCCACCTCGGCGGCGATCAGCAAACCCGCTAGGCCACAACCCACCACGACCATTAAACGCATTTGCATACTGCGGGTGACCCATTTCATAGCAAAACCTTTCTTTGGGGGCGTAACAAACTACCGTCGCGGAGCCTCGCCCGCGCACGGTTCATTGTTTAGATATTGAGTATAGGAGACTTTACGCGCCGCCGAGTGCTTCTAACTCTTCCTGAGCCTCAAGCCACTGCTCTTCGGTGTCATCGACACTTTCGCGCAAGCTGGCCTGCCTCTGCAAAAGAGTCTGCAGGCGGTCTTTTTCGCTGTCTTCGTAAAGGCTGGTATCGGCCAGAGTCTGCTCAACTTGAGCCAGCTCCGACTCCAGCTTTTCCATTTGCGCTTCCAGCTTTTTAATCCGGTTGGTCAGCGGTTTGAGTTGCTCGCGGCGAGCGGCGGCTTCCTGACGCTGGGCTTTTTTGTCCTGCGCGGGCTCGACAGCCACCGCGACCTCGCTATCGGCAACGTTCAGGCTTTCACTCTGCGAGCGGCGGTTGTGATCGCTCAGCCACTGATGATAGTCGTCCAAGGTGCCGTCAAACTCCCGCACCTGGCCCTCGGCTACCAACAGCCATTCATCCACGGTGTTGCGCAGCAAGTGACGATCGTGAGACACCACAATCACTGCGCCTTCAAAATCCTGCAGCGCCATGGTAAGTGCCTGGCGCATTTCCAAGTCCAAATGGTTAGTGGGTTCGTCCAACAGCAGTACATTGGGCTCGCACCAGGCGATTAACGCCAGCGCCAAGCGGGCCTTCTCGCCGCCGGAGAAATGGTGAATCGGCTCAAAGGCGCGATCACCCTGAAAATCAAATCCGCCCAAAAAATTGCGGATTTTCTGCTCGCTGGCCTCGGGGCTGAGGCGTTGAATATGCAGCGCGGGGGAGGCGGATAGATCCAAGGCCTCCAGCTGGTGCTGAGCAAAATAACCTAAGCGAAAGTGCTCGCCCGTCACCCGCTCGCCGGATAAGGGCTCAAGGGTGCCCGCCAGGGTTTTTATCAAACTGGATTTACCCGCACCATTGGGGCCCAGCAAACCAATGCGCTGGGCCGGGGCGATATTGAGCCCCACTTTGGATAACACCGCACGACCGGGGTAGCCGATGTCCATGTCGCGCAGCACGATTAAAGGATCGGAAACTTTATTCGAGGCGGTAAAGGTGAAGGTAAACGGCGAGTCCACATGAGCCGGAGCAATGGTTTCCATACGCTCTAGCTGCTTAACCCGGCTCTGAGCCTGTTTGGCCTTGGTAGCCTTGGCGCGAAAGCGGCGAATATAGTTTTCTAAATGCGCGACTTTCTCCTGCTGCTTTTCAAAGGCCGCCTGCTGCTGGGCCAAACGTTCGGCGCGTTGGCGCTCGTAGCCGGAGTAATTGCCGGTGTAGCCAATCAGCTTTTCGTTTTCGATGCTGACAATACGCCCTACCACGTTGTCGAGAAAATCCCGGTCGTGAGAGATAATCAGCAAAGTGCCGGCATAGGCCTGCAGCCATTGCTCCAGCCACAGGGTCGCGTCCAAATCCAAGTGGTTGGTGGGCTCGTCCAATAACAGTAAATCCGACGGACACATCAGCGCGCGCGCCAGATTCAAGCGAATGCGCCAGCCGCCGGAAAAATCGCTCACGGCGCGAGTGTGATCGCCGGTGGTAAACCCGAGCCCGCTCAGCAGCTGAGCGGCGCGGGCGCTCGCGGTATAACCGTCCAGGTGCTCCAGCTCGGCGTACAAACTGGCCAGCGCCTCGCCATCATCGGTGCACCCGGCAATGCGCTGTTCCACATCGCGCAGCGCGGTATCGCCATCCAGAACATAGTCGAGCGCGCTGCGGTGGGTGTCGCCCACTTCCTGCGCCATATGCGACAAACGCCAATGCTTGGGGATATCCACCCGGCCACTGTCGCTGCCGAGTTCACCCAGTAGAAGCTTAAACAAAGAGGACTTACCGCTGCCGTTAGAGCCGATCAGGCCCAGCTTCTGGCCCGGAAATATGGTCAGCTCGGCTTCGGTTAAGAGAAACTTGGCGCCGCGCTGCAAACTGATAGAATCGAGTGTAATCATGGGCGCATTCTAAGGAATGCCGCCCGCCTTTCCCACTGGAATTTTTTATGTCCGAATCTCTGTGGCATTTCGCCCTGTGGCTGTACCGCCAACCCGACGTAGAAGACCTTTGCCTGGAATTACAAGATCGCCACGGCGCCGATGTGCCTTTGCTGCTGTGCTACGCCTGGCTGGATAGTCGGGGGCAAGCTCTGGCACCCGCACTGCACGAGCACCTGGAGCGCGAGGCCACGCGCTGGCAGAACGAGATTATTTCTCCCCTCAGGGAGGCGCGGCGGGCAATGAAACGCGAAACCGACATAGAACCCTTGCGCGAGCGGGTAAAGGCCTGCGAGCTGGAGGCCGAAAAAGCCCTGCTCGAGCGCTTCGAGAGCCTGGTGTCACACGCCCAGACACTAGCCGCACCTGACCACAGCTTATGCCACCAGTACCTGAACCAGCTGGGCGTTAACGGCGATAAACAACAGACATCTTTAGCCCTGTTGCAGAAAACAGACGAATTCCGGGTATAAAAAAGCCCCGCTTAAACAGCGGGGCTTGGGGTTAGCATCCATTAGCGATCGAAATCGTCAAACAAACTTCCGGTTTTAGGCGCCGCCGGTGCGTCGGGCACTGGCTCGGGCTTAAGCTTTCCCTCGTCCGTGGGCTCGATCACATGAGTGCCGATATGGCTGGGCAGCGGCGCGGGCGCCAAATCTTCTTTGGGCGGTTGCGGCGCGTCGTTGCGCGCGGGCACCGGTTTTTCTACCTCGGGGTTCTCTGCCGCTTTAGGAGCGGGCGCTTTTTTTACCGGTGTCCGCTTTTTAGCGGCGGGTTTCTTTGTCACCGCCTTTTTAGCGGCAGTAGAGCCCGTCGCCTTTTTCGCCGCTGGCTTTTTCACCGCGCTTTTTGCCGTGGCAGGTTTAGCGGCGGTTTTTGCTGGACCCGCTTTTTTGGCAGGTGCCTTCTTAGGCTTGCTAGCCTTGGCCTTTGATTTTGCTTTCGCGGCAGCCTTTTTCTGTTTGGCGGCTTGTTCACGGCGCGCGCGGGCTTCCAGCTTGGCCAGGGCCTCGGCGTTTTTCTGGTTCCGGCGCGCGGTGTCCAGCGTTTGTTTGTGCAACTTGAGCTCGGCGCGCAAGGCGTTAATATCCGCTTCACTGGCCTGTAAAGCCGCCACGGCTTTGTCCAAGCGCTTTTGCGCCGCTGCGGTTTTCCCCGCCTTGGCGGCGGCCTGCTTGCGGGCGCGCAAGGTGGCCTGTTTCTTTTTCGCCGTGGCCAGCTTTTTACTGGCGGCGGCGACGGATTTTTCCGCGCGGGTTACCTCGGCGTTACGCTCTTTATCGAGCTTGGCCTGGACCGAGACAATCTCTTTTTCCAGCTGTGCCACAGACAATACCGGTTTTTTCTTGGCAGCCATACTAAAACCCTTTATGAGCAAAAAAATGAATCTGAAGGGGAACTTTCTCTGGCTGTCATTGTAGACGTATCCACAAAAAATGTGTACGTCGCGGGATTAATTTACGCGTCACTGTTGAATTTGACCCGCGCGCCCACACAGTTGAAGTTTAACCACTAGCTGTTAGCAGTTCGCATTGTGCGCTGGAGCGCGCACATACTCAGGTTCATGGGTTACTATGGGCGCTCTTGGGGCCATCGGGCTGGCCGACGGACTGTAATACTTCCGTCGCAATCGCGATGGACAAATACATTAAAACAACGGGTAACTATGATGAATAAGCGTTTACTAATGACCGGTATGCTCTGCTCTGCAGCCATTTTAGCGGGCTGTAACCAAGGCGATGCCGAAAAAGAGACCACCAAGGAAGTTCAACTGCAAACTCTCGAGCAGAAAGTGAATTACGCCATTGCCCTCAACATGGCCAACAACTTTAAGCAGCGCGAAGTACCCATTGAAGTAGACGCCTTTACCCAAGCGCTGAAAGACGTTCGCGACGGCACCGACCCACGCCTGAGCGAGGAAGAAATGCAAGAAACCATGCAGACCTTCCAAGAGCAGCAAATGGAGCTGCAACAACAGCGTCAAAAAGAGATTGCCGATAAGAACAAGGCCGATGGCGAGAAGTTCTTATCCGACAACGCCGCGAAAGAAGGCGTAGAGATGACCGAGTCCGGCCTGCAATATAAGGTGCTGGAAGAGGGCGACGGCATTCAGCCCGCCGCCGAAGATACCGTAACCGTTCACTACGAAGGTCGCCTGATTGACGGCACCGTGTTCGACAGCTCTTACGAGCGCGGCAACCCCGCCACCTTTGGCCTGAACCAAGTTATTCCGGGTTGGACCGAAGGTCTGCAGCTGATGGAAACCGGCTCGAAGTACGAGTTGTACATTCCATCTGACCTGGCCTATGGCCCCGGCGGTAACCAGGGTATTCCCCCCAATTCAACACTGGTGTTCCAGGTAGAGTTGCTGGAAGTGGAAAAGGCTGAAGAGCCAGAGGCCGAAGAAGCCGCCGAGTAATTAACGCGCGCTTAATAAAAAGCCCCGCTTGTTTGCGCAAGCGGGGCTTTTTTGTTGTGCCATGCTTACCCCAGTCGCGTCAGACATCCGACCTCAGACGTCTGGCGTTAATAACTCAACGTATAAATAAACCCATTGCCGCTCATAGCCCGGTACAGATCGGGGTTGGTGGTAAAACTAATGTCTAACACCGGTGAGGCACTGGGCTGCCAGGCTTTGCGCTTGGGCAACTGCCAGGTGTAAATGTCACTCTGAGCGTCGATATCCCACAATTGCACAAAACCATCGGGTCTACCGGTCAGCAGATAGCGGCCGTCGCGGGAAAAGCGGGCCGCACTGATGTTTAACCCCCGCTTTACGCGCTCGCGATTAAAAGGCAACTGCCACAAGCTTTGGTTATCGGCGGTGGTAAAAACTTCCACCCGGTCGTATTTAGCCGCCGCCACCGCCCGGGTACCGTCGGCGCTTAGGGCAACCTGTTGCACGGGTTCGCTATACTGACGCTGGTGGCGCGTTTGGCCGCTGTTGCTATCCCAGACCCGCACCTTGCCATCCTCGCTACCGGTGAGCATCACCCCCAGATCATCGCTGAGCGCTACACTATTCACAGCCGAGCCGTGGGCAAATTCACGCAAAATACCACCGCGGCGCAGGTCATAGACTAAAGCGCGACCATCGGCCAGCCCCAGCAAAGCGACATTGCCGTGGCGCCCCAGGGCAACGGACAGGGCCTCAGCGGGCAGGCGCCAATAGGCGGCACTCTCGCCGGATGCGGTATTCCATAACACCTGCGACAACTCGTCCACGGTGACCGCCCAGCCGCCATCGGGCGACAGGGCCGTGCGCAGCAGCAGGCTGGTTTCACCCTGAGTATGGTTCCAGTCAAACAGCCGCTCGCCTTCGGCCACCGACCAGTAGCTCCCGCCATGATAGGCCGATCCCACCACGGCAAAGTCGCCCGTACGCCCTAGGGCGCCGGATTGCACGTTGCGGGCGGCAACTTCCAGCTCGCCGCTGGGGCCAGGCGAGCAGGCGCTCAAGCCCATAATGGCGGCAAAACAAAAGCAAGAAATGAAGTACACGTGTCGCATGAGGCGCCCTAACTCAACTGGGGTTAGGGCAAGTGTAGCACTCGCGCCGAGGCGAGTGCCGGAGTGTTATTCCACTAGGTCTTTGTGGGCGCTGTGCAGCACCGCTATCATTTGATCTTCGGCGGAAAAGCGCGCTTCCAGAGTTTCGCCCAAACGCGACAGGTCATCCTCCAGGCTGCTCAGGTCATCGGTTTCCAGATACTTGTCGTTAAAATCCAGAATATCCTCGGTAGTGGCGTCCACGGCTTTGAAGTGCTCGGCGCCTTCACGCAGGGCTTTTTCGTCGTCGAACTCCCGCCCCTCTTTAATCAACTGGTCGTAGATTTCAAAATGGCCTGCGGACACATAGTCCACCATTATCTGGCATAGCGTGCGCAGCTTTTCGCCGCGAACCTCTGCATCCTGCTCTTTATTGGCCGATAGCGCGCAGTATTTGACCAACATTTGCTGACGCTCGGCCAGCCAGCGATCGATTATTTGACTTACTCCGCCCCAGCGTTCTTTGGCGTCCTGACAGTTGTCCAGCATGGTTATCCCCTGAGCTTTATACCTTTCCCATAGGATCTGTTAACAGGCCCTAAGTGGCTGGCCATAATAACACGGCCCGAGGTTTTATTAACCGCACAATAGCTATCGGTTGCGATGGATTAATGTAACGCGCAAAAAGGCCGATATGCTTGCCGGGGTAGTAGGATCTGGCTATGCTGAGTGCTTAAATATAGGTAACGCACCATGCTAAAAAAATGTTTGTTATTCATTAGCTTACTGGGATTGAGCCTCACCGCTTGGGCTCAGGAAGAGAGCGCCGAGAACCTTGTAGACGGCGCCATTTACATTCCCATGCAACCGCCTTTTGTAGTCAATTACGGCGGCACGGGACGGTTAAAATATCTCAAAACCGAATTGACCCTTAGGGTGAATGACGTCCATACCGCGGCGGCGGTGCGCCATCATATGCCCCTGCTGCGCAATGCGATGGTGATGCTGTTCTCGCGGCAAAGCGAAGAGGCCATTACCACCCAAGAGGGAGTCTCCCAGCTGCGTGAAACGGCCAAACAGGAAATTATCGCCCTGTTGGAGTCCGAACAGGACGAAGCCGATGTGCTTGAGGTCTACTTTAATGACCTGATTGTGCAGAAATAGGTTCGCTGGCTGTCCTCTGAGTACAGCCACAATCACTGTACTGGCGGTAGTAGGCCGCCAGATACTCTTCAAAACTCACCGTATCCGCCGCTTCAACTTCCGTTTGCCGCCTATGGCTCTCGCTCGCCAGCTGAGCGAAGTAACTCTGACGCGCGGCGCTGAGTGGTCGCGTGGCAAAGTACTGGCGGTGTCGCTCCGCCATTTCCAAGGTGTGAGCGTAGTAAGTTTGCTGTTTTTCCTGCAGGGCGTGCAATACCTGCTGCGCCGGGGTGGGGGTTGCACCCGCCCGTTTTTGCTCTTGCGCGGCAAAGGCGCGGCGGTAATCATCGATGCCCCAGGCGCCGTCCAGCATCTCGGCACAGGCCGAGATGCCGCACTGCAGCTGGGCGGCCCACTCGCTGGCCTTTACTTCACCGCTTTCATTTAACAGGGTTAGGTCTGGGTCCAGGCCGCGATAGACGATTCGTTTTTGATTCTCTTGCAGATTGGCGTATTCGCGATCACTGGCCTGGGGGCTGTCCTGCAGCAGGCAAAACAGTAAAAACGCATCCAGATAATGCAGCTGGTCGCTGTTTACGCCCAGCGGGTCAAATGGATTTAAGTCCACACAGCGCACCTCGACATACTCCACCCCGCGCAAGCGCAGCGCCTGCAACGCTGTCTCACCGGAGTTCGCTGTGCGCTTGGGACGAATGGTGCTGTAAAACTCGTTTTCAATCTGCAGCAAACTGGTGTTTAACTGCTGATACTGGCCTTCAACGTCGGTTAAACCGATACGCTGATAGTCTGCGTGGGGCTGAGTGATCGCACCGCAGAGGGTTTTGAGGTAATTGTCTACATTGTTGTAGCAGACGATCAGCGAGTTCTGGGCGTCGCTCTGGTAGCCCAAATCCCCCATTCGCAGTGAAGTGGCGTAGGGCACATGCAGTGTATTGCTGTCAGTACCAAAGGGCACCAGAGCGTGCTCGCGACCGCGTACAAAGCTTTTACACACCGCCGGTGCGGCGCCAAACAGCTGAATCAGCAGCCAGAAGTAGCGGCGAAAGTTGCGGATGAGGGCAAAGTACTTATCGGTTTTAAAGTCCTGCAGCGACTGGGTACTGCCCTCGTGCTGCGCCAGCGCTCGCCAAAACTCGTCCGGCAACGAAAAATTGTAGTGGACCCCGGCAATGGTCTGCATGGCGCGGCCATAGCGGTGCCCCAGGCCCAGGCGGTAGACGGTTTTCATGGTGCCACTGTTGGAGGTGCCGTAGCGCGCCACCGGTATCGAGTTGTCCCCCGCCAGCACGCAAGGCATGCTGCCGGGCCAGAGTAGCTCGTCACTCAACTGGCTATAGGTATAGCGGTGAATTTCATCTAGCTGCGCCAGAACATCGCTAATGCGGGTCGCCGGCTGGGTGATAAATTCCAGCAGCGCTTCGGAATAGTCGGTCGTGATGTGCGGGTGGGTCATCGCCGAACCCAACCCCTGCGGGTGTTGCTCGGCCGACAGACGCCCCTCTGGGGTGACCCGCAGGCTTTCCTTCTCGATGCCGCGCAGAATTCCACGCAGTGTGTGCTTTGCAGCTGGAGCGGCGAGTGCCGCTAACTGCGCGTCCAGTTGTGACAAGGGGCTATCCTCGGTTAGTGAGCGGCCTCGGGGGTCGGCTTGGCATCGGGGGTGTCGGCGACATCGCTATCGAGCGCGAGCGACTGCGTCTGGTTGGCTTTGGGCAGCGGGGGCGGCAGAATCTCGGGATCTATTTGGGGCTGGCCGCGCTCGTTCAGCGGACACTCCACCAGCTTAACCCGCTGGCTGTAATCTTTGGCGTTGGCTTCAAACATTTCATTCACCGCTTCGTCCTTGTGGGGGCTGCGGTACAAACTGGCCAATTCGCGGCCGTCTTGCCAGGTGCGCTGTTTGCTCAGAAACAGCTTGTCCTGGTTTTGGATAATATAAACCTCAGACATAAAAAACCATCGTTGTCTGGTGGAAGGAATTTACCGGTTTAACTGCGCATAATGGGGACTAATCAGTCAGTGTCAAGTCTGGGAATATCCAGAAGAAAGTCCGTAGAGCCAATATCCACCCCTTTTTGGCTCAGCAGAGTGCTTACCTGACCCCGATGATGGGTCTGATGGTTAAACAGATGCAAGACCAGCTCGCCAAAATGGCGCACCGCAGACTCGCCCAGGCGGTTGCGATATGCCAGTGGCATGTTCAAGTCTGTGCTTTGAAGCTCCCGAGCGCTCCAGCTCACAATAGCCTCATCCACCAACCTTCTAACGGCACCCAGCGCGCCAAAGTGCGGGTAGAGCAACTGGTCGAGAGATTGCGGCGCGGGCAATTCAGACAGCGCCTGCAGGCTTGGGTATCCCTCACAATGATTGGCAAAGCGCGCAAGCCAGAGTAAGTCGCCCACCAATATATGATTAAGCGTACCCAACACCGAATCAAAATAGGCGCCGGCGGGTGCTGCCAGACTGGCGTGGTCCAACTGCGCGGCGGCGCGGTACACCTGGTTATTCAAGCGCATGTTGTAGCCGGCCATCAGCTGAATATGGGTTAGCGCATTCATTGTTTACCGCTCTCTGTGCGTCTATTTACTGGGTATATTTACAGTAAAATGGTATGCTTGGGGTTTGCAACCTAAGCGCGTTTACCCGCGTTATAACACACCCAACCGAAACCTTGTCCCATGTCCGTAGCAGAACTCACCGCCAGCCTTAACCAAGCCCAAAGCGAAGCCGTTACCGCCGAGCCGGGTAACCAACTGATTCTGGCGGGAGCGGGCAGTGGTAAAACCCGGGTGCTGGTTCACCGTATTGCCTGGCTGGTGCAAACCCAGGGTGTCTCGCCCTACAGTATTTTAGCGGTTACCTTTACCAACAAAGCCGCCAAAGAAATGCGCGCCCGTCTGGACGAGCTGTTTCGCGAGGCAGGCACCCCCATCAATACCCGCAGTATGTGGGTAGGCACCTTTCACGGCCTGGCGCACCGGCTGTTAAAAGCCCACTGGAAAGACGCCCGCCTGCCGCAGAACTTTCAGATTCTGGACAGTGACGATCAGTTGCGCCTGATCAAGCGCGTTTACCAAAACCTGGAGCTGGACGCCGAGCGCTGGCCCCCGCGTCAGGCCCAGTGGTTTATCAACGGCCAAAAAGACGAAGGGCTGCGCGCCAAACACCTGCAGGAAAGCGCCGACCCCTTTTTGCGTACCATGGCGATGGTGTACCGCGCCTACGAGGCCGACTGCGAACGCGGCGGCCTGGTAGATTTTGCCGAACTGCTGCTGCGGGCCCACGAATTGTGGCTCAATAACCCGGCTATTTTGTCCCACTATCAGGGCCGCTTTCCGTTTATTTTGGTGGACGAGTTCCAGGACACCAACTCGGTTCAGTACGCCTGGCTGCGGGTGCTGGCGGGCGAGGCCTGCTTTGTCACCGCCGTGGGCGACGACGACCAATCTATTTATGGCTGGCGCGGCGCTAAAGTCGAAAATATTCGCCGCTTTGAAGAGGACTACCCTCAGACTCATGTGGTGCGCCTGGAGCAAAACTATCGCTCGACCGGGCATATTCTTAACGCGGCCAATGCGGTTATCGCCAATAACTTTGGCCGCCTGGGTAAAGAGCTGTGGACCGATGGTGAAGACGGCGACCCGATTTCGCTCTACGCCGCCTTTAACGAACAAGACGAAGCGCGCTTTATTGTCGAGCGCATTAACGATTGGGTGGCCAAGGGCAACAGCAAAAGCAGCTGCGCGATCTTGTACCGCTCCAACGCCCAATCGAGGGTTCTGGAAGAAGCCTTACTGCGCGAGAATATGCCCTACCGCATTTATGGCGGTCAGCGCTTCTACGACCGCCTGGAAATTAAAAACGCACTCGCCTATATGCGCTTAGCCGCCAACTGCGACGACGACCCGGCGTTTGAGCGAGTCATTAATACGCCCACGCGGGGAATCGGCGGCAAAACCGTGGATGACGTGCGCGCCTTTGCCCGCGAGCACGGCTGCTCGCTGTGGCAGGCGGCGGGGCAGATGGTGCATAACAAAGTCCTGAGCGCGCGCGCCGCAAACGCAGTTGCCGGCTTTATGCAGTTGATTGAAAACCTGACCGAGAAGAGCGGCGAACTCCCCCTTGACCGGCTCGCCGAGTCGGTACTGGACACCACCGGCTTATACGAATTTCACAAGAACGAAAAAGGCGAGAAAGGCCAGGCGCGGGCGGAAAACCTGGAAGAGTTAATGACCGCCTGCCGCGTGTTCACCCCGGAAGAGGAAGAAGAACCCGCGCTGCAGCAGTTTTTGGACAATGCCGCCCTGGATGCCGGCGACGCCCAGGCCGACGAGTTTGAAGACGCGGTACAGTTAATGACCCTGCACTCGGCCAAGGGCCTGGAATTTCCCGTTGTGTTTATGGCCGGGGTCGAGGAAAACCTCTTCCCCCACAAAATGTCCATCGAAGATCCGGACCGCCTGGAAGAAGAGCGCCGCCTCGCCTATGTGGGAATTACCCGCGCGATGGAGAAGCTCTACATCTGCTACGCCGAAACCCGTCGCCTGTACGGCGGGGAAACCTTTAACGCAGTATCGCGCTTTGTGAAAGAGATCCCCAACGAGCATTTAGAAGAGGTGCGGATTAACAGCACCATTACCCGCCCCGCGCGTCTGCAAACCGGTGGCGGTCGACGCCAGGCGCAAAACCAGACACGCCTGTCTGACACAGGGGCCGATACCGGATTTCAATTGGGCCAGCGGGTTACCCATAAAAAGTTCGGCGAGGGGATTATCGTTCACTTTGAAGGCAGTGGCGCCAGCACCCGGGTACAAATTAACTTTGATGATGAAGGCACCAAGTGGTTGGTGATGCAGTATGCGAAATTAGAGGCGGTTTAATTTTTTGCGTCAGACGTCTGACGCGATTTTACAAACTCATGCTATTCTTTTCCTTTTAACTACAACAATAAAACGCTATGACTCAGTCTCGCTCATTTAACGTAACGCCGCTGGTTATTCTCGCTCTAGTCGCCCTTAGCCTAGTGTTGTTCGCCGCCCTGGTAATGACTAAGGCGGGAGATAAATCCAGCGCACAGTCCGGAGCTGCCGTTAAACAGCAGAGCTACCGTTGGCGAATGGTTACCACCTGGCCCAAAAACTTTCCGGGCTTGGGCACCACCGCCGAAGAGTTTGCCAGTATGGTCAATGAAATGAGTGGCGGTCGCCTGACTATTCAGGTACACGGCGCCGGGGAAATTGTTCCCGCCATGGGCGTGTTTGATGCGGTGTCATCGGGCAGTGTAGAAATGGGCCACGGCGGCGCCTACTACTGGCGCGGTAAATCCCCGGCCACCCAGTTTTTTACCACCGTGCCCTTTGGTATGAACGCCCAGGAGATGAACGGCTGGCTACACCATGGTGGCGGCTTGGAGTT
This sequence comes from Gilvimarinus xylanilyticus, assembly GCF_024195295.1. Taxonomy (GTDB): domain Bacteria; phylum Pseudomonadota; class Gammaproteobacteria; order Pseudomonadales; family Cellvibrionaceae; genus Gilvimarinus; species Gilvimarinus xylanilyticus. Next base: position 143,055 of record NZ_JAMFTH010000005.1, read on the forward strand.
ATGGCGCGAAGTCTACGAGCCCTTTAATATTATTCCTTTCGCGGGCGGCAATACCGGTATTCAAATGGCCGGTTGGTTCAATAAGGAAATTAACTCGCTGGATGATTTAAAAGGTTTGAAAATGCGCATTCCCGGTTTGGCCGGTGAAGTGTTTAACCGCGCCGGCGGCACCAGCGTGAACATTCCCGGCGGCGAGCTCTACACCGCTTTGCAAACCGGTGTTATCGATGCGGCCGAGTGGGTGGGGCCAGCCAATGATCTGGCATTTGGGTTTCACGAGGTGGCCCGCTATTACTATTACCCCGGCTGGCACGAACCGGGGTCTACCTTAGAAATTTTAGTGAACAAAACCGCCTTCCAAAATCTACCCGACGATTTACAGGCTATTGTCACCTACGCGGCCCGCGCCGCAAACCAGGATATGCTAGACCAGTACACCGCCACCAATAACGCCGCCCTTAAAGCCTTGGTGGAAGAACACGATGTTCAATTGCGAAAGTTACCCGACGAAGTGCTCGCCGAGCTCAAGCAAATGACTGAGCAGGTGTTTATTGAACAAGCCGAGCAAAACAAAATGTTCGCGCGGGTGTGGGAGTCGTATCGCGACTTTCAAACCAAAGCCGGTGAATGGCATGAGGTATCGGAAGAGACCTATTATCAAGCCAGACGAAGCGCCGCAGATGCTCGAAACTCTGACTAGCGTTTGATTGAACTAAGTAAGCAATCCGCCGCGGGAAAAACTATCGCACACAGTGCTTAATAAAAAACGGAAGGATCAAGCCTCGTTTTGGAAGCGGCTTTTTAGGGAAGTACTTCTTGCCGAGGGCTATGGCCATTACCTGCGAAGCGCGCCAAGGGCAATGGATTGCCCGAATGTCAGAAAAGCAGGAGCATTTTCCGGCGAAGGAGTGAACGTTTTGGACTCGCGCAGAGACCGCTGAGGACTTAATCAGAGGCTCCTTCGATAAAGAACCCGGGAGAGGAAGGGAGATTGGCGGTCCTTCGCCAGTGTTGCTTAGCTATTCAGGGCTTTAAATTCGCGAATTAATTTGTTGAAGCTTTCGGCGTAGGCCTCCAGATCCTTAATCGCTTTGCTTTGTTCAGAGCGAGACATACCAGAGCAGCTAAGATATTCCTCCATGGCTTTTACATAGGCCTTTACTTCGTTATTAGCCTTCACCATTTGCGCAGTTACCGCGTTGGCCGGATCGGGAAAATCGCCGGGTTTAGCAGGTTCGCTACAGGCCATGCTTGCCGCTGGTAACGCCATTGCTGCCAGCAAAGCAAAGTTAAGTAGAGTTTTTTTCATGTATTGCTACCTCTTCGTACTTAGGGCAGATGCCAGTTAAATTTTAAAGCGGCCGACCAGTTCGGACATTTCTTTAGCCATTTTAGCCAGGTTAACGCTGTTGGCTGTAATTCGGCTGGAGCTTTCTGCAGTGCTTTGCGCTACCCCCGAAACACTGTCGATATTCACTTCAATTTGCTGGGTGGCAGCGCTTTGCTGTTCCGAGGCCGCCGCAATCTGGTTAGTGCGGTCGCGAATTTCACCCACATAATTGGTAATTTCTTCCAGCGAGTCGGTGGCTTCGCTGGCACGAGCGACCGAAGCATCGGCCTGGCTGGTGCCGGCAGTCATCATCTCTACGGCTTCGGCCGAACCGGTTTGCAAACGCTCAATCATTTCTTGAATTTCGGTGGTTGAGCTCTGAGTGCGTGAAGCTAGGGTGCGCACCTCATCGGCCACCACCGCAAAACCACGACCCTGTTCACCGGCGCGCGCCGCTTCAATCGCCGCGTTAAGCGCCAACAAATTGGTCTGCTCGGCAATGCCGCGAATCACATCCAGCACGGTGCCGATCGCAACGGTTTCCTGACGCAGGCGATCAATCACCTCAGAGGCGGTTTTAATATCCGCCGACAGGCTTTGAATCTGGCTCATGGTGCTCTGCACAATGCCTTTGCCGCTCATGGCAACCTTATCGGCTTGCAGAGAGTTGTCGGCGGTTTCGGCCACGCGCTGGGTTACATCCGACACCACGCTCGCCATCTCTTTAATCGCAGTAACAATTTGTTGGATGTCGGACTGTTGCGAGGTAATGGAGCGCTCGTTTTCCTGGGACAGATTAGAGAGAATATTCGCGCTTTCATCCACTTCAACAGCCGTCTCGGCTACGCTGGAGATAATGTCCTGCAGCCGTTCGACAAAACGGTTGAAGTTAACCGCCAGTTCACTCATTTCATCCGAGCCCTCGACCGGCAAGCGACGAGTCAGATCACCTTCACCTTCGGAAATATCGCGCAGCGCACGCACCACGTTATTGACCGGTTTAACCACACTGGCCTGCACAAGATAGGCGAGAGCAGCCGCCACAATGCTGATGATAATCACCACCCAAACGGCGTCCATGACCGCCTCGGAAACAACGGTATCCAACTCTGCCAAATCCACATGCATTGAGATGGTGCCCACCTGAGCGCCATCAGACTTAATAGATTCGGTAATAACCAGAGCATTGTCCAACTCGACCACGCCCTCGCCATTGGGGCGCGAGGGTAGATTGGCTGGCATTTTGCCGTCGCCCGCGCGCGAGAACCAGGCAAAAGGCTCACCACCGCTGTAAATGACCGCGCCCTGTACCCGCTCGCTGATCTTTAGGGCTTGCAGTGAAGCGGTAACCGTCATGTCGTCATCAAAGGTGATGGCGCCGACACTGGCCTCGCCCAATACATCCGCCAGGGTACGGGTGTCTTTGATAATGGTGTCTTCGACCGTAGCAATCCCCGAGCGTACGGTTACAAAGGTGGTCACCACTACAGCGGCTATACAGGTCAGGGTGACACTGAGCAGAATTTTCCACTTTAGAGATAGGTTTTTCACAGCGGCCTCGTCATTTATATCTTTTGTTGGGGTTGGGCTTATACCCTGTTATAGGTGATAAAACAGTTCTATGCCAGACACCAACCAAACCCATTGGTTGTAGTATAATGCGCCAAAACACATTTTCCGAGGGCTTACCTGCCCAGTTATTCAAGTAATTTGCTATATCAGAGAGTGAAACTCAGAAAATCGCGTATATCGCTGCCGGTTTTCAGACGGCGGGCGTCCCTTTCATAGTATCTTTCGGCGGGTGACGGGAAACCTTTAAAAGAATCCACAGCGCGCGACAATCCAATCTTTCCCTTAGAAGTAATTCTTATTGCGATTTAGCTGCCAAATGATTGGTGAACGTATCGATTGCGCGATCTATCCGTATCCAGCGATCCTCTTGCTTCTGGGTACGATCAGTAAGTATTTCTATGGCTCCACGCCACTGTGTACGCCTGCTTTCCGGGTGAACCAATCGCAATACTAGAGTACCGGCGTCATATTGCGCTGCCGCACTCAGCGAGGGCGACAAATCCAATTCTCCAACCAGTTCAGATTCGCTGATTGGAGCCCCGATAATAATAACAGCATTAATCCAATGATCGGCCCTAGCTATATCAGCAGTGATAGTGAAACCCTGTTCGGACATCCGTTGCTCAAAACGGGTCTGCATCCGATCCAGAGTTTCTGGGGCCAACTCATAGCTACCATCAGTGAGTATTTCTGCTTTCCCCATCCAAGCCAAATAATCACCGCGACGCAACTCAAACCCAGGCTGACTAATCGAGATAAACGAACTGGTATTAAGCGGTGAATAAGGATCCACAGGTTCAGTGCTACAGCCGACTCCCAGTAAAACCAGCACAGTAAAAACGACTCGTGTCTGAAAACTTAATTGTTTAAACACACCTAGCACCCTTGTTTCTCAACCCAGACAAAAAACTCGCGATTACCATCGCCACCTTTTATGGGGCTACTAAAATAATCTTTTACCCTCAGGGACTGCTGCTGGCAGACCTCGCGAATCGTTTCTTCTACTTGAGAATACTGACTCGCATCGCGGACGATGCCGCCTTTGCCTATGCCCTCGCGACCGACTTCGAATTGGGGCTTTACTAGACTCAACAGCTGGCCGCCGGGTTTGAGTAAACTCGCCAGTGAAGGGAGTATTAGCGTTTGCGAGATAAACGACACATCCATTACCGCCACCGCAAACCCTTCCGGCGCGTAATCGGCGCACAATTGTGAAGGGAGTTCCCGGGCGTTCACCCCCTCGCAACAAACCACCCGCTCGTCATTGCGCAGGGCAGGGAACAATTGATCACGCCCCACATCAACACCAATAACGCGGGCAGCACCGGCTTGTAACAGACAATCGGTAAACCCCCCGGTTGACTGCCCCACATCCAACACAGTCAGATCTTTTACCGACACGCCGGTTTGTTGCAAGGCACCAGCGAGCTTGAGTCCACCGCGGGACACATAGCGATCTTCGTCACCGGGCAGCACTCGCAGGTTTTCGCCCGCATCAATTTTTACACTGACTTTGGCAAGGGTCTGCCAAAGTCCCGCGCGCTCACATTGTACCCGCCCGGCTTTAACCAGCTGTTGGGCGTGAGCACGACTGCGAGCCAGGTCGCGGTTAACCAATTCTGTATCCAAGCGCTGCAAATCTAGCCTCGTTTTACGGTTTCGCTCTGTAAAGCGCGTCAATATGACGATACTCAAAAGGACGGATAATAAAACCACCGTGACTGAATACCTTGAGGCGCAAGACTTCTTCTTCCAGTCGCTCTAACACTCCGGTCACGCGCTCGCCACTGGTTTGCATAAGCTGTACTTCCTTACCCAGATACGCTTGCCACTGCTCCCGCGCAATGGGCTTTAAAGTCGACTGGGAGCTGTCAGGTTCCACGCTTTGCCGCTGTTGTTCTGCGCGGGTTTGAGCGCGCTCTTGGCGCCAGGCCGACAGCTCTTGCTCGGAGGCAGAACTTATATCCAAGCGACCCTGAGATTGATCATTGACAATAATATTTGCTCTCAACCGATAAAGCAGTTGCCCAAGCGATGACAGGTTTAAACTGTCCATAGCAAAGTCCTGACTGGGCTCAACATGCAATGCAAACTGTTTGGGGTTGGCAATAAAAGCGCTGTAGGCCTGTTCGGTATTTGGACCCGCCTGCAACCCCAGACCATACCAAGTCTCTAACCATTGTTCGGTATGCAGCTCGATAAATGCCGTTCGAGACAATTGAGCTTGCTGTTCACAGAATGACAGTAACCGGGGGTAAAAACCCAAATCGTGATAGTGCAAACTGGCTTCCAGCAAGCGCATTTGAGGGACGGCTTGGGCCATATCAGTAAATGACAAGGAGTTGGCGCCCAGGGAAAACTCGGCCGATAATTGCGACTGGTGTAGATTCGGCGCCTCGCTTACAGTCTTAAGCGTAATCAACTCCCCGCCGCCCACCGCGCGGTATTCAATCTGAGTATCAAATACCGGATCCTGGTAACCCATATTGGAATAATCCACCGGGCTCAAACGGTTTCGCTCGCCACACCCCGCTGCCAAAAACGGGCCCATACCGGGAAACCCGAAGGGATGCATCGCGGTGGTATTGGCCGCGGTCACCGGCATCACCATTCCTTCTAAAGACAGAGTGAGGGTTTCGGGAAACCGCTGCTTTTTGAAAGTGGTGGCGAGCTTATGAATGCCGGTCAGGCTGCCAGTATCAAGTGATATTCGCTCGACATTAAGTTCGGCGCCGGCGCCTGGCACACTGGCGTGTAGGCCCTCTACTGACAGAACCCCGGTGTGGGATATATCGACCTTGCGATACTCAAGCCGCCCGCCAAATGGCGCGATGGCCGAGGCGGCCTTGTCTAACTGTTTCTCTACCTGAGCAATGTAATACCAGCGCCCGCCCAGCAGCACAGCGGCGGCGAGCACCAGAAGTATTAACCCTATTTTTTTCATTATTTCCCTCTAATGTTTTTACTGTTAGTTTGTCTGTTTCCTCCTACTCAACAGTAACGCTCTTAGCCAAGTTGCGGGGCTGATCCACGTCGGTTCCTTTAATAATGGCGACATAGTAGGAGAGCAGTTGCAGGGGTAGAGTATAAACCACAGGCGCCATCCAAGGGTGAGTGTGGGGCAGGTTAATCACTCGCATACTCTCGTCCGACTCAAACTGGGCATCTTTATCGGCAAACACATACAAGATACCGCCGCGCGCGCGCACCTCTTCAACATTGGATTTAAGCTTTTCCAGCAACTCGTTATTAGGGGCAATAACCACAATAGGCATATCGTCGTCGATTAACGCCAACGGGCCGTGCTTTAGCTCACCAGCAGCATAGGCTTCGGCGTGAATGTATGAAATCTCTTTAAGCTTTAACGCCCCTTCCATGGCAATGGGGTACTGATCGCCACGGCCCAAAAACAAAGTATGGTGTTTATCGGCAAATTCCTCGGCCAGCTTTTCAATATCCGCCGCCAGGGTTAGAGTTTGCTCGAGCTCGTCGGGCAGGGTCTTTAGCGCACCTACCATTTCCGCCAACAATAATGGGTTAATATTATTATGCTGCCCCAGAGATAACACCAAAATCGCCAGGCCCACCAGCTGAGTAGTAAATGCCTTGGTCGAGGCCACGCCGATTTCCACCCCGGCGCGGGTCATAAAGGCCAGGTCGGACTCGCGCACCAGGGACGAAGCCCCCACATTGCAGATCGCCAGGGTTGCCAAATAACCCAGATGACGAGCCATGCGCAAAGCAGCAAGGGTATCGGCGGTCTCGCCCGACTGAGAGATAGTCACCAGCAAGCTGCCTGGCAGCACCACGGGTTTGCGATAGCGGTATTCCGACGCAATCTCAACCGAGCAAGAAATACCCGCAAGGGACTCCAGCCAATAGCGCGCGACCATGGCCGAGTGATAGCTGGTGCCGCAGGCGACAATCTGCACATGCTTTACCTCGGCAAAAATTTCTGACGCCTGAGTGCCGAAGGCCTGCTCAAGTACATGGTCATCCGCCAGGCGCGACTCCAAGGCGTTGCGCACCGCCTGGGGCTGATCGTAAATTTCTTTGAGCATAAAGTGGCGGTACTCGCCCTTATTACCCGCATCATAGCTGGCCGTGGACTCCTGGGCGGGGCGATCCACCTGATTGCCGCTGGCGTCTTCAATATAAATATCGCTGCGGCTGATTTGCGCAATATCGCCTTCTTCCAGATAGATAAACTGACGCGTAACCGGCAAAAGCGCCAGAGAATCCGAGGCGACAAAGTTTTCACCAATGCCGACCCCAATCACCAGGGGACTACCCGAGCGGGCAACCACCATGGTCTCCGGTTGTTCGGCATCGATAATCACAGTGCCGTAGGCGCCGCGCAGCCGGGGAATAATTGCGCGCACGGCGTTGAGTAAATTATCTTGAGATTGGCGCTCGCGGTGCACCAAGTGGGCAATAACTTCGGTATCAGTGTCCGAGGTAAACTGATACCCCTCGGCTGCAAGCTCTTCTTTTAGCTCGGCGTAGTTTTCGATAATACCATTGTGAACCACCGCGATATTGCCTGAGCTTTCATGTGGATGAGCATTGCGTTCGCTGGGTTCGCCATGAGTCGCCCAACGGGTATGAGCGATGCCCAACCCACCAGGCAAAGGGGCTAGGATTGCGTCGGACAGTGACTGCACCTTTCCCAACCGACGAATACGATTGAGCCGGCCGGGTTCAGAGACGACGGCCAATCCCGCCGAGTCATAACCGCGATACTCTAAGCGACGCAGTCCCTCAATTAATATTTGCGCAACATCTCGCTGGGCGATAGCTCCCACTATTCCACACATAGATTTCTCTCTATTAAAGATTGTTGGCGGGGCGAATCACGCGCACCCCATTAGATTCAATCTCCCGGGCGGCGCTGTCGGGCAAACCTTCGTCGGTTACCAGAATATCCACCTGAGCCCAGGGCAGTTCAACATTGTGTATACGTCGTCCCAGCTTGTCAGATTCGGCCATGACCACCACTTGGCGCGCGGTATCGGCCATGACCCGACTCAAGCTATACAATTCGTTAAAAGTGGTTGTGCCGCGCTCAATATCCAGACCATCGGCGCCAATAAACAGTTGATCAAAATCGTAGGAGCGCAGTATTTGCTCGGCCAGTTGCCCCTGAAAAGCTTCAGACCGGGCATCCCAAGTACCCCCGGTCATCAGCAACGTGGGTTCATTTTCCAGTTCTAACAATTGGTTTGCCACGGCCAGCGCATTGGTCATAACCACCAGCCCACGACGAGCCGAAAGGTGTGGCAGAAGTGCCGCCGTAGTGTGTCCACTGTCGATAATAATGCGGTTGTGGTCGCGAATCAGCTCTGCCGCCAGGCGGGCGATGGTCTGCTTTTGCACACTGCCCGGGGTATCGTCAGGAACCAAATCGCTGGGCAGAGGCACGGCTCCGCCATAGCGACGCAGGAGCAAACCGCTGGTTTCCAGCGCGGTTAAATCTTTGCGAATGGTAACCTCAGAGGTCTGAAAACACTCCGCCAGGGATTCAACGCTGACTTCGCCCTGCTCATGAAGTCGGTCAATGATAGCGCGGCGACGCCACTGGGCATTTCGTTTGGGCATATAGGCTGACACTTTAACTTTCAAAACGAAAGCAATAGTAGCAAAAACGAAACTTAAACACCAAGACGGTTAGCGGGTTAAGCGTTTGGAATGTCTCTGAAATCACCTGAAAAGGGGAGGAAAGAGAAGTCGAGGGGTCGATAATCGGCCCCTCGACTTGGGAGAATCAGTTAGCCTCTTGTGTGCCCTGAATTTCAACGGTCACCTGCTGCGCCTGATGCTCCACCATCAGACGCTCATACAAATCCACCACTTGCGCTTTATCTGTTTCGCCGATGGCCTGCACCAACCGATCTCGGGTATCGAATTGGTCATTGCCGCGATAGAAGTCGTTCAAAAAGCGGGGGTAATCCTCGTAGAAGTTTTCCGGGGCCTGATTCACCTGGGCAATCACGCTATCGCGCAGCGAATCAAATACCTCGGGCTCAATATCAGCCAGCTGAGCGGCATAACCGTCAATAAACGCTTGGTAGCGACCCGCCAAATCCTCTAAAGCGGTATTGGTGGTTTGGGTGTACAGCACCAATCCCCAGTAGTCACCAATGCGGTCAATCGTAGAACCGACGATATAACCCACCTGGTCTTCGGTGCGCAGTTTGGTGTAAAACGCCTGGTTAAAGACCGAGTTGAGCATCAGTAATCGCGCCCCTGTGTTTAGGCTTTGCTCGGGCGAATAGTATGCGTGCAAAAGAGCATTGTCATTGTGCTCGGTGGTCAACTCCGATTCAGTAACATCGTTTGCCTGGGGCGTAACATAACCACTTTTGTAACGATCGCGCTTTTGCCAATTTTCCGGTAGGGCGGCGAGGGTTATGTCGGCAAACTCCTCTACATTTTCTTGGCGATAATTACCAAAAGCGAAAATCCGTACTCGGTTTTTATTCAGCAAGTCATCTTGATAACGGTTTAACTCCTCCAGAGTAATCGCCTGGGCCGCGTCGCGGTACTCGCTATCGGTCCAGCTGGGAATACTCATGAGTCGATCCAATTCCGTAAACAGCTGACGGTTAGGATCGGCCTTTTTGCGGCCATCCAACCAATCCATATAGCCTTTAAAAGCAATTGCAAATTCTTGCTGGGAAATATCCATGCTCTGCCAACGTTGCAGTAAGCGCTGTAATAACAAGCCGTGCTTTTCACTGTACCCTGACAGCGTAAACGCATGGTTACCTCTGGGCCGCTCTATCCCCATACCAATACCGGCCCGTCCGGCTTTGTCCCGCAGCGCCGTGGTTTGCAAGGAAAACACGCGATTGATCAAATCACTCATTACTTGGTTTTTGGCGTTTTGATCGGGAAGGTCAGTGTTAAACATTACTTGCACATAACCCTGCTCGGACTGGTGATGCATGCTGTGAGCTAACCACGCTTCTATTCCTGATTGCTCCACAATAAGTGTGGGCTTTTCAATCGTAGCGGGCACCACGGAAACAATGTCGGAGCTGAAAAGGTCGTTTTCTTCGGGCAACAGAAACTCATAATCAGCCGCTAACCCGCGCCACCTAGATAACTCCTGCGCGGTAACATCGCGCACTGAATACTGCCCTTTATAATAGGGAATATCAGTGTCGACGGACGCATTGGGGTTAATATGCCAAATGCGGGCACGTTCAATAGTCAGTTGTTCGAGAACGTTTTTAATAGCGTCGCGGTCAAAATGATCAAAGGTGTAGTAGGCATCAATTAGATGATTGACCGGTGTGGTAAACATGGCCGAGGAAAAATGTACCGCCTGATTCATGGGTTTAGGCACCTGAATGTCGGCGAACTGCTTTTCCAGCATGGCCTTGTATTCGCGGTAGTAAACTTCATCCACTCCCTGTTGACGAATTAAATCGATATAGCTCATTACCGCTGCGATAATATTGTCCTGCTGGTTTAACCCTGCTTCAGTGAGACTTATATTGACACTTAACATACCATCGGCGCCGTAATAATCCGGTTGGACACTGACGGTAAAGTTATCCACCCAGCCTTTCTCACGCAAAATTTGCGCGGCGGTCCCCGGCTCTTCGGAGCTAATTAAATTAGCCAGATACTGGTTAGGCTTAACCGCCCACTGATCAGAATTGTCCATAATGGGAAATTCCACCAGCAGTTGTCGGGTAGGTTTTTGCGGTTGATAAAAAATGTGCTGGCCCATTTGCGACTGGGTGAGACCAGTTTCTTTTACCTGGGGCCGCTTGACTGATTTATTCTCGATTGAAGCAAAATGCTTTTGCGCCAGCGCCTGTAATTGCTCAACGGGTTGTTTACCAAAGATAACCAAATTCATTAAATCAGCGGAATAATAGCGGTTGTAGAACCCCAGCATACTTTCGTATAGAGGCATACCTGGCTGATCTGTCAGCGTTTCCAAGTTACCCACTGACATCTGATGCGCAGGATGGTCGGGATTTGCAGTGACGCCTCTGAGGCGATTGATAATCCGACCATCTTGGGTGCGTCCCATAGACCACTCGCTATCGACGGCGTGCCGCTCTTTATTACTGTACTGAGGATCAAACGTGGGCGATTTAAAATAGTCGCTGTAGCGGTCCAAAGCTTCGTCCAGAACACTTTGGTTTACCTGAAAGAAATAATTGGTGTGGTCGGTTGAGGTGTAAGCGTTACTGTAGCCCGCATTTTGCTGCACAAATGCCTGAAAACTGTTGGGTTCTGGGTATTTTTCGGTGCCCAGAAAAAGCATATGCTCAAGATAATGGGCTAACCCCGGAATCTCTTTAGGGTTTTGATAGCTTCCTACCCCGACACTTAATGATGCACCGGCGACCTCAATACTGGGATCAGAAATCAATACCACCCGCATCCCGTTATCCAGTGTCAGGGTTTGATAAGCTCGCGGATCATTGGGACTTTGATGAATACCAGTGTCCGTGCTTATACCCGGCTCTGTGGTCGTTGAGGAGCAACCGCTGATTAAAACGGCAAGTGTGGCGACACCGAATACCAATAATTTTGCCAGCTTCATAAATAATCCCTGCTAACTGAAGACGTAAATTAAATAGGCGCCCAAAAGTACGCGGTAGATGACAAATGGCTGCATTCCCACCCGGCGAATAAACCCGAGAAAAATATGGATACAAGCGTAGGCACTCACAGCCGAGATAAGCACAGCCCAGATTAAGCTGGAAGGGGAGGGCGCTTCTACTGAAGGCTCAGTCACTATCTCTAGGCTCTGCAACATAGCAGCGAGAAAAATAACCGGAATACTGAGTAAAAACGAAAAGCGGGCGCTGGCCTCGCGGGTCAGCCCCAGCATTAGCCCCGCCGTCATGGTAATACCCGAGCGCGAGGTGCCCGGTATTAGCGCCAGGGTTTGTGCCAGCGCAATCCCCAGAATTTGCTTCGCGGACATTTCGTATTCACTGCGACAGGTTTTTCCCTGGTTTAATTCGCAACGCCGGCCGTAACGCCAGTCAGCCCAGCCCAATAAAAGCCCAAATATAATCAGGCTATATCCCATGTAGACACCACTGCGCATATGGGTCTCAATAAAACCTTTGGCGAGCAACCCCACCAGGCCCACCGGTATGGTCGCCCATAAAATGGCCCACGCAAGCCGGGCTTCACTGGTCATTTCACGATAAGTCAGGCTTTTTATCCAGGCTCTTATCAGCCCCCAGACTTCCTTGCGAAAGTAAGCCAGTACGGCGAGTAAACTGCCAAAATGCACGGCGATATCAAAAACTAACCCCTGGTCCGGCCAATCGGTAAACACCGGTAACAATAGCAGGTGTGCGCTACTGGATACCGGTAAGAACTCGGTCAGCCCCTGAATAAGGGACAGAATCAGAACTTCAAGCCATTGCACAGAGCGTCTCTATTTCTTTGTGGGTCGCTGCCAACCCACAATATTACGTTGTTTGGCGCGGGCGATTGCTAAATCATCGGTTTGTGTTGCACGGGTAATCGTGCTGCCAGCACCCACCGTGGTGCCCTCGGCTAAAACCACAGGTGCCACTAAAGCGCTGTTGGAGCCAATAAAACTATTGTCGCCAATTTCAGTGCGGAATTTATTGACCCCATCATAATTACAGGTAATCGTTCCAGCGCCCACGTTTACGCCCGAGCCCATGGTACAGTCGCCAATATAGGTTAAGTGGTTCACTTTACTACCCGCGCCAATTACTGACTTTTTAATTTCGACGAAGTTTCCGACTTTGGCCTCTTTTTGCAGTTGAGTACCGGGACGCAAGCGGGCAAAGGGACCTATAACACACTTTTCCGCTACCGTGGCACCGTCTATCAAGCTGTTGGCTTCTACCCGGGTTCCCGCCGCGAGAGTTGAGTTGCGTACAACGCAGTTAGGGCCAATAGTAACGCCGTCTCCCAACTCTACTTCACCTTCTAAGACGACGTTAATATCAATTTCAATATCCCGACCTAAGGTTAATTTGGCCCGACAATCAAAGCGCATCGGATCGGCCAGCATGACACCTTCTGCCAACAGACGCTGAGCATTAAAAGATTGGTAGGCGCGTTCCAGTGCCGCTTGCTGGCGGCGATCGTTGACGCCTTCAACTTCCCAAAGATACTCGGGCTGGGCACTGTTCACCGCAACGCCTTCGGCGCTCGCGCGGGCGATAATATCGGTTAAATAGTATTCTCCCTGGGCATTATCGGACGATAACTCCGGAAGCCATTTTTTGAGTAACCGCGCAGGCACCGCCATAATGCCTGTGTTAATTTCATTTATCTCGCGCTGCTCTGCGGTCGCGTCTTTTTGCTCGACGATAGCGGTGATCTTCTGGTTTGCGTCACGCACAATCCTGCCGTAGCCGGTGGGGTTAGGGAGGTTTACCGTCAACACTGCCAGCGAATCGCCGGCGCTCTGATCCATCAGCGCTTGTAAGGTTTGCGCCTGAATCAGCGGCACATCGCCATATAAGATCAGAACGGTACTGTCATCGTTTAGCTCGGGGATTGCCTGGGCGACGGCGTGGCCGGTACCCAGCTGCTCGATTTGCTCCACCGACGTAATATCCCCGGCTTCAAAGCTACCTAATACGAGCTTTTTACCAAATCCCACCACGACAATTGGACTGCGGTTATCACCGAGGAGTGGACGAGCCGTATCCACCACATGATGGAGCATGGGCTTGCCCGCTATGGTTTGCATAACTTTGGGTTTTACCGAGCGCATGCGGGTGCCTTTACCCGCCGCTAAAATTACGATATCCAGCATGACTCTCTCCTTCGCGAAAGGCGTATGATAACAAGTCACCGCTTAACTGAGGTTGGTTTTCTGTAAGGCATAAAAAAGGGCGGCCTAAGCCACCCTTTTTAAGCACTAATGCGCAACAAGGCATTAACGCGATTTGCGACGAATCGCCTGCAGTGCGCGCAGCTGAGCAGAAGCCTCTGCCAACTGGATAGCCGCTTTGGAGTAGTCAATATCCCCAGCCTGGCTCAGCAGTTTATTCGCTGCTTGCTTCTTAGCTTCCTCGGCCGCGGCTTCGTCCATATCACCAGCGCGCAGAGCGGTGTCTGCGAGAATCGTGACATGGTTGGGCTGAACCTCAAGAAAGCCGCCGGAAACATAGTAAACCTCTTCTTCACCGCCTTGCTTTTTTATCCGGACGGGGCCGGGCTCAAGGCTGGTCAGCAGAGGAGCGTGACCATAGTTAACCCCCAGGTCACCCTGAGAGCCAGTTGCCACAACCATTTCTACCAGACCCGAAAAGATTTCGTTTTCAGCACTGACAATGTCGCAGTTGAGTGTCATCGCCATAATCCCGCCTCTTAAGCTTTTGGGATGAATGCGGCTAGGCCGCACTCAATCACTTCATTTTCTCAGCTTTCTCAATGGCTTCGTCGATGGTGCCTACCATGTAGAAAGCCTGCTCAGGCAGATGGTCGTAGTCGCCGGCCAAAATACCTTGGAAACCACGAATGGTTTCTTTCAGAGAAACGTAAGTACCGGGAGAACCGGTAAATACTTCTGCTACGTGGAAAGGCTGAGACAGGAAACGCTCGATTTTACGGGCGCGGGCAACGGTTTGCTTATCTTCTTCAGACAGCTCATCCATACCCAAAATAGCAATAATGTCTTTTAGCTCTTTGTAGCGCTGCAACACCATCTGTACACCGCGTGCCACGTCATAGTGCTCTTGACCGATAATTAATGGGTCGAGCTGACGAGAGGTTGAATCCAGCGGGTCGATCGCGGGATAAATACCTTTAGAAGCGATATCACGGCTCAGAGTTACGGTTGAATCCAAGTGAGCAAAGGTGGTTGCAGGCGACGGATCGGTCAAGTCATCCGCAGGCACGTAGACCGCTTGGATTGAGGTAATAGAACCGGTTTTGGTCGAGGTAATACGCTCTTGCAATACACCCATCTCTTCGGCCAGAGTTGGCTGATAACCCACCGCCGATGGCATACGACCCAACAGGGCCGATACTTCGGTACCCGCCAGGGTATAGCGGTAGATGTTATCGACGAAGAAAAGTACGTCTTTACCTTCATCACGGAACTTCTCGGCCATCGTCAGGCCGGTCAGTGCAACGCGCAGACGGTTACCCGGTGGCTCATTCATCTGGCCGTACACCATGGCAACTTTGTCCAATACGTTGGACTCTTTCATCTCGTAGTAGAAGTCGTTACCTTCACGAGTACGCTCACCCACACCCGCAAACACAGACAAACCGCTGTGCTCTTTAGCGATGTTGTTGATCAGCTCCATCATGTTTACGGTTTTACCGACACCGGCACCACCGAACAAACCGACTTTACCACCTTTGGCGAATGGACAAACCAAGTCGATGACTTTAATACCGGTTTCCAGCAACTCATTAGATGCAGCCAGGTCAGCGTAAGCGGGAGCTTCGCGGTGGATTTTCATCCGCTCTTGCTCGCCGATAGGGCCAGCTTCATCGATGGGGTTACCCAGTACATCCATAATGCGACCCAGGGTCTCGGTACCTACCGGCACTTTAATCGCATCATTGGTGTTTGCTACATCCAGACCGCGACGCAAACCTTCAGACGAGCCCAGTGCAATAGTGCGTACCACACCGTCGCCCAATTGCTGCTGAACTTCCAAGGTCAGGTTTTTCTCGGTGATGGTCAGTGCGTCATATACCTGAGGCACAGCATCGCGCGGGAATTCCACGTCGATCACGGCGCCGATAATCTGTACGATACGTCCGCTACTCATTTCCGGTTCCTCTTTATTTCAGGCATCGCCTGAAGGTTTAAGCTAAATTCTCATCAAACGGCCGGGCGATTAGGAAATCGCCGCAGCACCGCCCACAATTTCCGACAGCTCTTGGGTAATCGCCGCCTGACGCGCTTTGTTGTAAACAAGCTGCAAACCATCGATAAGCTCACCGGCATTATCCGTGGCGTTTTTCATCGCCATCATACGTGCGGCTTGCTCACAGGCGCCGTTCTCTACCACGGACTGGTACACCTGTGTTTCCACATAGCGCTTAAGCAGCACGTCCAGCAGTGATTCGGCGTCGGGCTCGTAAATATAATCCCAGTGGTGCTGGATGGCTTCATCCTGCTTGGGCTCGAGCGGCAACAGCTGCGATACATAAGGATCATGAGTCATGGTATTTACAAACTCATTCCCCACAAGATAAAGCTTGTCGATGTTCTCATCGGCATAAGCATCCAGCATGACTTTAATCGAGCCAATCAAGTCAGCCAGTGCCGGGGCTTCACCAATATCGCGCGTGCTAGCCAGTACCTTGCCACCAAACTTATTAAAAAATGCCTGAGCTTTTGCACCGATAAGACACAGATCAATCTCTATCCCCTGGTCGGCATAACTCTTCATTTTTTTCAGGGCAGCTTTGAACAGGTTAATGTTCAAGCCGCCGCACAACCCCCGGTCAGTTGACACAATTACAAAGCCTACGCGCTTTACTTCGCGCTGCTCCATAAAGCTGTGTTTGTACTCAGGGTTGGCGTTCGCCAGATGTCCGATCACTTCACGCATGCGCGAGGCGTAGGGTTTGCCTTTTTGCATACGCTCTTGAGCCTTACGCATTTTACTTGCGGCGACCATGTTCATCGCGCTGGTAATTTTTTGCGTGCTCTTAATACTCGAAATCTGTGTGCGTATTTCTTTTGCGCCTGCCATTACTCCGGCCCTCGAGATTTCTTTAGGTGGTGCGCCAAGCGCACCACACCATTACCAGGTTTGGCTGGACTTGAACTTCTCAACCAAGGCTTTGAACTGCTCTTCCAGCTCGCCGTTCCAATTACCGGTTTCGTTGATTTGCTTCATCAACTCACCGTGCTCGGCATCAGCGTAAGACAGCAAGGCAGCTTCGAAGTCCAAGATTTTCTTAACTTCGATATCTTTCAAGTAGCCTTCGTTGGCGCAGTACAAAACCAGACCCATCTGCGCGATGCTCATGGGCGAGTACTGCTTCTGTTTCATCAGCTCGGTGACACGCTCACCGTGTTCCAGCTGGGCTTTAGTCGCCTCATCCAGATCAGAAGCAAACTGCGCAAAGGCGGCCAATTCGCGGTATTGCGCCAGAGCGGTACGAATACCCCCCGAGAGCTTTTTAACAATTTTGGTCTGCGCGGAACCACCCACACGAGATACCGAAATACCGGCATTCATGGCCGGGCGAATGCCCGAGTTGAACATGTCAGCTTCCAGGAAGATCTGACCATCGGTAATAGAAATCACGTTAGTGGGTACGAACGCTGATACGTCGCCACCTTGGGTTTCAATAATCGGCAGTGCGGTCAATGAACCGGTTTTGCCTTTTACTTCACCATTGGTTTGTTTTTCAACGTATTCGGCGTTTACACGAGCGGCGCGCTCAAGCAGGCGAGAGTGCAAATAGAACACATCACCCGGGTAGGCTTCACGGCCCGGAGGACGACGCAGAAGCAGAGAGATCTGGCGATAAGCCCAAGCTTGCTTGGTCAGATCATCATAGATAATCAGGGCATCTTCACCGCGGTCGCGGTAATACTCGCCAATAGTACAGCCGGCAAACGCTGCCAGATACTGCATAGACGCGGGGTCTGATGCGGTCGCGGCAACTACTACGGTGTGATCCATAGCACCGTGCTCTTCCAGCTTGCGAACCACGCTGGCAATAGATGAGGCTTTTTGCCCAATGGCCACGTAAACACACTTAATACCAGAATCTTTCTGATTAATAATGGCGTCTACGGCGATAGCCGATTTACCGATCTGGCGGTCACCAATGATCAGCTCGCGCTGACCGCGACCGATTGGCACCATTGAGTCAACGGCTTTCAAACCAATCTGCACTGGCTCGTCTACCGATTGACGCCAAATCACGCCCGGTGCAACTTTCTCGATTGCATCGGTTTGCTTGGCATCAATGGGGCCTTTACCGTCGATGGCATTACCCAGAGCGTCGACAACACGACCTTCCAGTTCAGGACCTACCGGTACTTCAAGAATGCGGCCAGTACATTTACAGGTTTGACCTTCGGCAATGCCGAAGTAATCACCCAAAATAACCGCACCGACTGAGTCTTGTTCAAGGTTCAACGCCATACCATAGACGCCACCTTCAAACTCAATCATTTCCCCGTACATCACGTCCATCAGGCCGTGAATACGAACAATACCGTCAGATACCGATACGACCGTGCCCTCGTTGCGGGCTTCGGATGACACATCGAGGCTCTCGATGCGCTGTTTAATAATTTCGCTAATCTCGGATGGATTCAGCTGCTGCATGCTTTGTTCCTCAATCCTACGAATTGATTGCTTTGGCGAGTTTCTCTAACCGACCGCGCATGGAGCCGTCGATGACCAAATCACCTGCCTTGATAATCGCGCCAGCAAGCAGTTGTGAATCAACTGCACTGCTGACCTTAACCTTGCGCGCCAGTTTGGCACTGAGGGCATCCGCCAGTTTTTTCTCGCTGGCATCGTCCAGTTCAAAGGCAGTCGTCAGTTCTACATCGACAGCTTGCTCTTCGGCGGTTTTCAGCGCATCAAAAAGGGTGAATACCTCGGGCAACAACGCCAAGCGCTTGTTTTCCGCCAACAGCTCAACAAAGTTTTTCACTTTGCTGTCCAGCTCTTCGCCGCAAACACTTAGCAGGGTGCTCGCCTGCTGTTCGGGAGTCAGGGCAGGGGAGGAGACAATTTCCTTAACCTTGCCGTACTCGCTGACAATCGCCAGGGTTTTCAGTTGTGTTGCCCAACTCGAAAGATCACCATGCTCATGGGCAAAGCCAAAGGCTGCCTTGGCATAGGGTCTTGCGAGGGTAGTCAGTTCAGCCACAATTCACCTCACTTACAAACTGGCTGCCAGTTTGTCGATCATGTTTTGGTGCGCAGACTGGTCTACAGAAGACTCAAGCACTTGTTCGGCGCCAGCGAATGCTAGGGTAGCCACCTGTGAACGCAACTGCTCTTTGGCGCGGTTCACTTCCTGCTCCACTTCGGCCTGGGCTGCCGCAATAATGCGATCGCCTTCTTCACGGGCCTGCTCTTTCGCTTCTTCCACAATCTGAGTTGCGCGCTTGTTAGCGGACTCAAGAATGCTGGCCGCTTCGGTTTTAGCATCGCGCAATTCATGCTTTGCTTTTTCCTGGGCCAATTCCAAGTCTTTACTTGCGCGATCTGCTGCGGCCAGACCATCGGCAATTTTCTTCTGACGTTCCGTCATGGCCGCCGTAATGTGGGGCCATACGTACTTCATGCAAATCAGCACGAAGACAATGAACGTAATGGACTGTCCAATGATGGTTAAATTAAGGTTCACGCCGACACCTCTGTTATGGGAAGTTTCTGTGCGTTAATACAAGCGTTAGCTTACGCCAGGCCAGGTACGGTAACGAACAGAATGTACATAGCGATACCTACACCGATCATTGGAACCGCATCAAGCAGACCAGCAATCAGGAACATTTTGCCTTGCAGCATTGGCGCTAATTCAGGCTGACGGGCAGAACCTTCCAACAGTTTGCCACCCAAGATGGCGAAACCGATAGCGGTACCCAGTGCACCCAAACCAATCAACAGCGCTACAGCAATCAGTGCTAAACCCATGGTAAATCTCCTCGATTTTTAAAGATAAAAAGTTAAGTTAAAAGTTAATGCGTAAACTGGTCTTCATCGTCGTTGTGGAACGCCATTGCCATATACACAATGGTCAGCACCATAAATACGAACGCCTGAAGGGTAATTACAATAATGTGGAACAGCGCCCAACCCAGCTGCAGTACACCGGCAAACAGGCCCAGGATCAGACCGGCACCAAACATGGTGGCGATCAGAATAAAGATCATTTCACCGGCGTACAGGTTACCGAACAACCGCAAACCCAATGAAATGGGGCGAGCCAGCAGGGTCACAGATTCCAGCGCAAAGTTGATCACAATAACCACTGGCGCAAGGATAATACCGGCACCTTTGGTGGGCGGGTGAAAGGGGTGGAAGGTCAGCTCTTTGATAAAACCGATTAACCCCTTTTCGCGAATACTGAACGCAATCATCAAGAAGAATACGGTAAACCCCATACCCAAGGTAATATTGGGATCGGTGGTGGGTACCGCTTTAAAGTAAAAATGCGAGTCTCCCGCAATAATGGCCGCCAACTGGGGAATCCAGTCTACCGGCACCAAGTCCATTAAGTTCATTAAGAAGACCCAGACAAAGATTGTCAGAGCCAGTGGTGCAACAAAGCGACTGCGGTATTGGAAGGCATCTTTAACGGTTTTATCGATAAACTCGATAATCGCTTCGACAAAGTTGAGCGTCCCTGTAGGTACACCGGCGTGAGCTTTAGAGGCCCCCCAGCGGAACAGGATTAAGAATATAGCCCCCAGCGTGATAGACCACAGCATGGAGTCAAGGTGGATGGCATTAAAGCCCATGGCGGACATTTCTTCGGGACAGTGAGCCACGGTCCAACCCGTGGTTTCCTGCACACTTTTGCCATCGCAATAAGTGCCGGCGGGCAATTTACCGTAAGTCCAGTTGGTTAAGTGGTGCTGGATATACTCGGTGGTCGTGGGTGCGTTACCGTCCGCTGCCATCTGCTATCTCTCAACTTGTGTGTAGTAAAGCGTGTGTAAACCAGCTACTGCTGGCGCAGGCTTCGGCCTGTGGCCTTAGCCGTAACAATCATTTGCGCAATTTGTGCAACGACAAAGGCGCATAAAAAAACCGGTAGGCTGATAGGCACATCCCGGGTAAAAACCGCCGCAAACAAGGCGGCGGTCAGTAGTAATTTGGCTGATTCAGCGCGATAGAACCGGTTGACGCTCTGGCGTACAGCCGAGGCGCCACGGATTTGTCCGGCAAACCTGGCAAAGACCATGCTAGGCACCAAACAAACGGAAAATCCCCAAAGTAAAGAAATCCCCCAAACCGGTCGCCAGAAAACAACGGGCGCCGCGATAACCAACAGGATTATCCAGAGCCTCAGCAACCATTTAAATACCGGCAATTCGGCAATAACGGTTGATGTTTTACGGCGTGCCCAGGGCATCGATTCTCTCTGTTACTGCCAATTTTCTTGGCATGGGTCGATTTTCGCCGTTACTGGCTTTACCGCAGCTTACATAACAGCTGCAAAGCCGCCGCATTATAGGGGGTTTGTCATAATCCTTTCAACCACAGGTGCGCTATTTTCGCTCAAGTGGTTACAATTGCGCCCAGTATTTGGGCAAATAACAACAAACCACTCACTTGCAAATCTTTACAACCCACGCAAACCCTGTGGATAACCCAAAATGCGAGGGCAAAGACTACCAGTAGTTGAGCGAAAAGTTAAGCGCCGTGAAACACCAACAGCGCTTAGCGCACTGGCGTCTACTTGATATGGGCGAGAATTCCGTCAAGCTCGTCCAGATTGTTGTAGTTGATCACCAACTTACCCTTGCCCTTGGCGGTGTGCTGAATGCTCACCCCAGCACCCAAGGTGTCTGAAAGCTCATTCTGCAGGCGCTTGATATCAGCCGACACCGGTAACGGTGCCTCTGGGGGGCCATTTTCTTTTTCGTCCTGAATTTTTCGAACCAGCGCCTCTGCCTGACGAACGGTTAGGCCTTTGGCGACGATCTGACGCCCCACCTCGCGCTGCTGCTCGGCGGGCAACGACAGGATTGCGCGCGCATGGCCCATCTCCAGATCGCCGTGCTCGAGTAATTTTTTAACCTCGTCGTCCAGAGCAATCAGACGGAGCAGGTTGGTTACTGTGGTGCGCGACTTACCCACCGCCTGGGCCACTTCCTGCTGAGTGAGCTCGAACTCATCCTGCAAACGCTTGAGGGCCATGGCTTCTTCGATAGGGTTGAGATCTTCGCGCTGAATATTTTCAATCAGCGCCATGGCGATGGCCGCCTCGTCGGGCACCTCGCGAACTACGGCGGGTATTTTTTCCAGTCCAGCTAACTGGGTCGCGCGCCAGCGGCGCTCGCCGGCAATAATTTCAAATCGCTCAGCACTGATGGGGCGAACCACGATGGGCTGCATAACGCCCTGAGCTTTAATGGATTCGGCCAACTCTTCCAGTGCTTCGGGGTGCATATCCCGGCGTGGCTGGTATTTGCCGCGCTGGATAAGTTCGACCGGAATTTGCATTAAACGACCGTCGGCAGGTGTTTCGGCCGCCGCACTTGCGCCGGGTTCCGGGGCCTGAGCGGGTTCTTTGTCTAGTTCGGTATCGGCGCTGGGGATACTGACGCCAGCACCCAAGAGGGCATCCAAACCTTTACCCAAACCTTTGCGTTTTCCTGCCATGGTTTTACCTGTCTCAATACGGCGGGCGCTTAATGCGCCGTTTCGGGTTGAATAGAATCGGCGGCATCGCCTTGTTCGTTGCGGCGCAACAGCTCGCCCGCCAGCGCCAGGTAGGCCATAGCGCCCTTGGACTGACGATCGTAAACGAGTACAGGCTGGCCGTAGCTGGGCGCCTCGGCCAAGCGCACATTGCGGGGAATGCAGGTGCGGTAAACCCGGTCGCCAAAGTGCTCGTGCAGTTGCGCCGACACCTCATTGGTGAGGCTATTGCGCGGATCGTACATGGTGCGCAATATTCCCTCGATTTTAAGCTCGGGGTTCAACACTTCGTGTATTTGGTTGATGGTGCCGATCAGTGCCGACAAGCCCTCCAGCGCGTAGTACTCACACTGCATGGGAATGATCACCCCGTGGCAGGCCGCCAGAGCGTTGAGGGTGAGCATATTCAGCGAAGGAGGGCAATCGATCAAAATATAATCGTACTGCGACGCCACCTGTTTGAGCACAGTATCCAAACGGCGCTCTTTGTTCGCCAGCGATAGCATTTCCACTTCGGCGGCGGTTAAATCGCCATTGGCGGGCAAAACGTGGTATTTACCCTCTTCGGACACCACCAGACAATCGGCAATGGCCGCGCGATCGGTCAGGACATCGTACACCGACTCCTCCACGGCGGATTTATCCACACCGCTACCCATGGTGGCGTTGCCCTGAGGGTCAAGATCGACCAACAGCACGCGTTTTTTGGTGGCCACCAGCGAGGCGGCCAAATTAACACAGGTAGTGGTTTTGCCCACGCCGCCTTTTTGATTGGCAATCGCGTAAATCTTGCTCAAGGGATTATCCTTTTCGTGGTCGTCGCTCAAAAGGGCTCTATTGTGTGGCAGTTGCGGTTGCCGGGCAAGCGCTTCGCGGTTGCAGAAGCAGCAGGTGGCGCTCACCTTCCTCGCCGGGCACGTTTAACTCAAAGCTTTGGTTAAGTGAATAATCCGCACTGATCTGCTCAAGCTCGGCTTCGGGAAACTGCCCTTTCATGGCGTAAAACATGCCCCCGTCCGCCAACAAGTGCCGACACCAGCGAGTCATGTCCGCAAGGCTGGCAAAGGCGCGACTGATAACGCCGTCGAATAGGGCGGGGGGCTGCAAAGTCTCTACCCGGCAGTTCTCTACGGTCACATTGGCAAGGCCCAGCAGGGTTTTTACATGAAACAAAAACCGGGTTTTCTTGCCATTGCTGTCGAGCAAAGTAAAGCTTTTCTCAGGGTAGCAAATGGCCAACACCATGCCCGGCAAACCACCACCGGTGCCCACATCGATCAGGCGATCACCGGCAATATGGGGTACCACCGCCAATGAGTCCAGCAAGTGGCGCCCCAGCATCTGCTGGGTATCGCGCACCGCCGATAGGTTATAAGCCCGATTCCATTTGGCGAACTCAAACAGATAATCCAGCAGCAACTCGGTCTGGCTGTCATTCAAAATAACCCCCAACCCCTGGGCACCTGCCTGCAACTGACGGCGCAAACTGTCCCGTTCAGCCATCAGCTGGCCTCGGCCTGGCGGCGATTAAGTAGGCCGCGCTTTTTCAAATAGATCAACAAAAGCGAGACAGCCGCCGGGGTCACCCCGGGAATACGCTGGGCGCGCGCCAGGGTTTCGGGACGAGCTTCACTCAGTTTTTGCTTCACCTCGTTGGACAGACCGTCCACGGCATTGAAGTCAAAATCTGTGGGAAACAGGGTATTCTCATGGGCGCGCAAACGGTCGATTTCCTCCTGCTGACGGGAGATATACCCCGAGTATTTGGCATCGATTTCAATCTGCTCGGCCACCGCTTCGCTGCCACTGGCCTCGCCCTTCAGCCCCGCGACATCGCGATAGTGCAGTTCGGGCCGCTTAAGCAAATCGAACAGGCTGTACTCGCGATTTAACGCGCTTTTTACTTTGCCTTCCAGCGCCTTGGCCTCGACAGACCCGGCCTGCACCCAAGTATCTTTGAGTCGTGCGCGCTCAAGCTCTACCGCCTCGCGCTTGTCGCAGTAGGACTGCCACTGCGCGTCGCCCACCAAACCCATGTCGCGTGCGGTTTCGGTTAAGCGCTGATCGGCATTGTCCTCGCGCAGCAGCAAACGATATTCGGCGCGGCTGGTAAACATGCGATAGGGCTCGCGAGTGCCCATGGTAATCAGATCATCCACCAGTACGCCCAGGTAGGCCTCGTCGCGACGCGGGCACCAGGCCTCTTGCTCGCGGGCGCGGCGCGCGGCGTTCAAACCGGCGAGCAACCCCTGGGCTCCAGCCTCTTCGTAACCGGTGGTGCCGTTAATTTGCCCCGCAAAATACAGCCCGCCAATCACCTTGGTCTCAAGTGAGTACTTCAAATCCTGAGGATTGAAATAATCGTATTCGATGGCGTAACCGGGGCGGGTGATATGGGCGTTTTCAAAACCTTTAATCGAGCGCACCAAGTCCATCTGTACATCGAAGGGCAGGCTGGTGGAAATGCCGTTGGGGTAGAGCTCGTGGGTGGTTAAGCCCTCGGGCTCGATAAACACCTGGTGGCTGTCTTTATCGGCAAAGCGGTGAATTTTATCTTCAATGGATGGACAGTAACGCGGCCCCACCCCTTCGATAACCCCGGAATACATGGGCGAGCGGTCCAATCCGCCGCGAATGATGTCGTGGGTTTTCTCATTGGTATGGGTAATCCAGCAGCACACTTGCCGCGGCTGCATGTCGCGGTTGCCGCGCACCGACATCACCGGGCGCGGCTCATCGCCCCACTGTTCCTGCAACTCGGAAAAATCCACTGACTTGGCATCGATACGGGGCGGGGTACCGGTTTTCAGGCGATCAACCCGCAGCGGGTATTCGCGTAAGCGCTTAGCCAAAGCCTGAGCGGGAGGGTCACCGGCGCGGCCACCACTGTGGTTTTTCATACCAATATGTATAACGCCGCCCAGGAAGGTTCCGGTAGTTAAAACCACCTGATCGGCGTGAAATTTTAGGCCCATTTGGGTGACTACACCACGCACTTCGTCGTTATCGACGATTAGGTCATCCACGGCCTGCTGGAAAATCCATAAATTGGGTTGGTTTTCCAAGGTGTGACGAATCGCTGCTTTGTACAAGACGCGATCGGCTTGGGCGCGCGTGGCCCGCACCGCCGGGCCTTTGCGGGCATTAAGCACGCGAAACTGGATGCCTCCAGCGTCTGTTGCCAGCGCCATAGCGCCGCCCAAGGCATCAATTTCTTTCACCAAATGGCTTTTGCCGATGCCCCCAATGGCAGGGTTACATGACATTTGCCCCAGCGTTTCTACATTGTGGGACAACAATAGGGTTTTACAGCCCATGCGGGCAGAGGCCAGACAGGCTTCGGTGCCTGCATGGCCACCGCCGACGACAATCACGTCAAATGTTTCAGGATAAATCATAGCCTGCCTCGCGGCGCTTAGAAAAATGGGCGCACATTATAGAGCGGTTAACCGCGTTGTACAAAACATGTTCAATCTTTATTCAGTCTTTAAGTTATTCAAATAATTATTTAATAAGTAAATAAATAAGAGTTTTTATATATAGATTGAACTTATAGTGGTAATAGGTGGACAAGCTTTATGTGGAAAACCAATTTTTTCGTAATAAAAACATAAACTTAACCGAAGTGTAAGTGAGCAGAAAAGTTGCGGTTAAGCTGGCCGAAGGCGGTTATTAAGCTCTGGATGAAAGTGCCGGTTATCCCCAAAATTTATAAACCTGGAGTTATCCCCAATTTCATCAATAAGTTTTTCAGGCGAATCCCACAGAGTTATTACCCTTTTCGCCTGTTTTTTAATCTAAATCCGAGTAAAAACAAGAGTTTATGGGATAAACCTGTGAACAATTGTGGATAGTTTCTCTAAGTTGCCTGTAAAGCGCCTGTCATCTTGTGGATAACCTTTTCCTCAGGATGTGTATAAAGGCTTGAATGGCTAAATAGAAGAGCCAGGAGTCCACCATCCTGCTTTTTATCGACATGGCGAAATAACACCGTCTTGTCGCAATACTTTTGTAAACTCGAGCTAAATTGCCGCTAAGTGTTTACTTTTTGAGCTGTTTTTAACCCTGATTACCGTCTTTGATCGGTGTGCTAGAGCAAACAACGCCTTGTCTCTTTCTTGTTACTTTTGTTTGGGGTCGATACTATTAATTTATGAATGATGTCGAGTTAATGGGCTTGTTGATTGACCGAGTGGCGGGACTGGTGCGCTCTGACGCCCGCCGCGTGGGAGCGAAGTATCAACTGCAGCCTGTGCAGCTGGAGGTGCTGGACTATATAAGGCGAGCCAACCGCTACTCCGATACGGCAACGGCGGTTACCGAGTATTTAGGCTTGACTAAAGGCACGGTTTCGCAAACCCTTAAGGTGTTGTTGAGCCGAGGCTATATAAAGAAACGCGCTGATAGCGATGATAAAAGGGTATCCCGCCTCAAGGTAACACCCGCCGGTTTAAAGGCTTTGCGCGCTTGCAGGCCGTCCCCACTACTGAAAAAAGCAGGCAAACTATTAGAAGGCGATGAGCTTGAGACCACCGTCGATCGGTTAAGTGATTTGTTACAGGTTCTCCAGGAAACCAATAATGATCGTTCTTTTGGCCAGTGCGTGAACTGTGTGCACAATATGGGTAAACGGGGCGATCACTGGTGTGGGCTAACCCGAGAACCACTGAGCGATCCCGAGACGGAGCTTATCTGCCGTGAATTTACCGCGAGAGAGCAATGGCACCCGATTGGAAAGCATTAAACAACCGCGTTTTTTCCGGAAAGTTGAATTTAGATTCCGTCCGCAACGCTAGCGGCGGCGATATCTGCGACAGTTTTACCCTTGCGGCCAACGACGGTCAGCAGTATTTCGTTAAATTTCACCCCAACGCAGAGTTACTAGAGGCTGAATATCGCAACCTGCAATTATTGGTTTCGACTGACATTGCCACACCTGCGCCTATTGCTTGCGTCAACTTAGACGGTGGCGCCGCTCTGGTACTTGAATATCTCGCATTTGGCGATCGCGGGGATGAAGCGCAGCTGGGACAGCAATTGGCGCAGCTGCACCAACAATGCGAGCCCAGTGGTCGCTATGGGCTGGACTACGACAATTTTATTGGCCATACCCTCCAGTGCAATCAATGGTTTGACCAATGGGCTGATTTTTGGTGGGGTAACCGTCTGGAACCGCAACTGGCGATGGCGATGCGTCAGGGCTATAAATCGTCTATAACGAATAAAGCCTTAAAAGATCGGGTGACAACGCTGTTAGGCGAACACCAGCCACCTTCTTCTATTCTGCACGGCGATCTGTGGGGCGGTAATAAAAGCTATCTGGCTGATGGTCGGCCGGTTATTTTTGACCCGGCCTGTTACTACGGCGACCGAGAAACCGATATCGCTTTTACCCGGGTTTTTGGCGGTTTTTCATCGGAATTTTATCAGGCCTATGAAAGCGTATGGCCTTTGCCCGAAGGTTGGCGTGATCGCGAGTCGGTTTATAACCTTTACCATATGCTCAACCACCTCAACCTGTTTGGAGAGAGTTACAGCGGCTCGGTGAATTCGTTGATGGCCCGCCTAGGGTGAAACTTACTGACACCCGAGTGTTCCAAGGCCTGGAATTATCGCCCCTCAAGGAGAGATTATGAGTCAAGCCATTACCCGACCCCAAAGAAATAAACGATTAAGAGTATTTATCCGTCGCCACCTATCCCTGTTTTTACTGGTTTTGGGAATGGTATTTTTTCGCACTGCCATTGCCGATTGGAATTATGTGCCTTCCACCTCCATGGAACCCAGCATATACCCAGGTGACGTGCTGGTGATTAATAAGATGGCCTATGGACCTGCTATTCCCTTTACCCGATCTCGCCTGTTCAGCTATTCCCAACCTCAGCGCGGTGACATTATTACGTTCTTTCCCTCCCACACCGATCAGTGTTTGGTTAAAAGGGTGATTGGGGTACCCGGCGATACCCTGGAATTTCGCGATCAGGCTTTATGGATAAACGGTAAACCTGTTCTGGTTGATACCGCGGATAGGCATTTCCGCGAGCAGCTACCCGGCCACTCTCATCTGTTGAGTACGGACACTTCGTTGGGGAAGGAGCCTCTGCATGGCACCCTGGTGATCCCCCAGGGTAAGTTGTTTGTTATGGGAGATAACCGAAACAATAGCTTTGACTCGCGCTACTGGGGATTGGTAGATCAAAGCCAGGTTGTCGGAAAGGTTGCTGCTGTGGGTCTAAATTTATCAGATAAATTTCTCCAAAGATTTGCTTATACTGATTTGTAAGTAACTGAAAAATAAGGCGTGTCAGGTAAATGTCCGGTAGTTGACGTTCCCCTGTCGCCCCTTTTTGCCAACAATGATCAGCACGGATGTGGACGGAGACAGGAATGAATGTACGTAAATTGAGACTGCAACGAGGCTGGTCACAAGAGCAGCTGGCCGAGATGACCGATCTCAGTATTCGCACCATTCAGCGTATTGAGCGGGGGCAAGTGCCCTCGCTCGAATCGCGCAAAGCCCTGGCCGCCGTGTTCGACATCGACTTAAGTGAATGGCAAATAGAGGACGACACTGTGGTTAGATCCGATCCCCAAAACCAATCCGCCGAAACCCCCACAGACTTAGAGGAGCGCGCCGCGATTGAATATGTGCGCGATCTAAAAGCTTTCTATTCCAATGTCTGCGTCTACCTGGCGGTGATTCCCTTTCTGTTTTTTATCAACCTTACCACTTCGCCGGGCTATATATGGGCCTGGTGGCCGGCGCTTGGCTGGGGCGTAGGTTTGGCGATACACGGTATTAACGCTTTTGAGGTGTTTAACTTGTTTGGCCCTAAGTGGGAACGCAAACAGGTGGAAAAGCGTTTGGGTAGAAAGTTGTAGTTAAGGGGAAAAACTAGCTGGAGCACCTGCGCGCTCTATGTAATTTGTAAACTTATTGTACTTGGCTTCCCGTTTATTCTATTAATATTGGCGTATCCAGTATATTCATCAATATTCCTCTTTTGATTCGCGGGGGAATACCCAACAATAGTGGCACTTTAACGATAAAAGGAGCCTGCGAATGGAGTTGGGAGAAAAGATAAAAAAGTTGCGAATCGAGCAAGGGTGGACGCAACCTCAGTTAGCCGCGACATTGGGAATCGAGCAATCCACCCTGTCAAAGATTGAAAGCGGTAAGCTGATTCTGTCGGCGGAAACCTTCGATACACTGCTGTCGACCTTTACCCTTTCGATCGATCAATTGCTGGATGGGGTGTCGCGGGAGCATATCCGTAGCACTTTGGCGCCTCGCTTGTCGCAAGTAGCCGAATGGGTTTCAAGCCAAAATAGCGACTATTTTAAGACGCAACGAGTGTGGCTATTCGTCTGCGCCGCATTGATTGTGATAGGGGCATCCGGCGTTATCGGCGGCCAGATGGGCTGGCTAGTGGAAGAGAAGCATATGGCTTACACCTACCGATCTTACGGTGTGGTAAAACCCGGCGAACCCATTGATGTTTATTATGTCAATGTCATGTCAAAGTCTGGGCTTGATTTTAATGAAGAGGTCGACCGGTACACCCGAAGATTGGACGAGGATTTTTTGCAAACCTCGGAAAACAAAGGCCGCGTTTTTTTTCCATCGGTGGAGGGAGGAAAAAGAAGGTATCAGCTGGTCGGCAGTACTATCGTGAAAAACACAGGGTATAAAATGTTAATGATGACCGCTTTGTTGTTGCTGGTCGCAGGTGTTGTGGGAGTAATCTACCAGTGGCGTTTAATTGGTATCAAAAGGTCGCTGCTGCAGAGTGACTAGCTTTTTACTTACCGATACAAAACGACGAGAAAATCCGACCCAGTAAATCGTCCGAGGTAAATTCGCCGGTGATTTCCGATAGATGATTTTGCGCTTCGCGCAGGTCTTCGGCGAGCAGTTCGCCGGCGGCGTGGGTATGTAGCTGCTCTGCACCTATTTGCAAACTCTGTTCGGCGGCGAGTAGGGCATCGATATGGCGCTGGCGGGCGGTAAAGGTGCCCTCGGTAGTGCTCTGATAACCAATGCAGTCTTTAAGGTGCTGTTTTAGGTTGTCTAATCCCAGGCCCGATTTGGCGCTGATCTTTACCGCATTGGCTGGTAGCTGGCTATCATCCACCAAATCGATTTTGTTGTAGATCACGCTCACTTTATCGCTGTGCTGTAGTTTCTCGGTAAACTCGGGCCAGACGTTCTCCGGCTGCCAATCGGGGTGGGCGATTGCATCCTGAGCATCAATTAACAGCAAGATTCGGTCAGCCTGGTTGATTTCACCCCAGGCGCGTTCGATGCCGATTTTTTCTACTGCGTCCGAAGCCTCTCGGAGGCCCGCGGTATCGATAATATGCAAAGGCATACCGTCGATATGAATGTGTTCTTTAAGTACATCGCGGGTGGTGCCGGCAATTTCAGTGACAATGGCGCTCTCGCGCTCGACTAGGGCGTTTAACAGGCTGGATTTACCGGCGTTGGGTTTACCCGCAATCACCACTCGCATGCCGTCGCGCACCAGTTGGCCCTGGCGGGCGCGCGCTAGCAGTTGTTCCAGTTCGGCGATAATAGCCGTCAAATCCGCTTCGACTTTGCCGTCGCTGATAAAATCAATTTCCTCTTCGGGAAAGTCGATGGCCGCCTCGACATAAATTCGCAGAGTAATCAGCGATTCCACCAGGGCGTGCACCTGATCCGAGAAAACCCCTTGCAGCGAGCTTAACGCATTGCGCGCGGCTTGCTCGGAGCTGGCTTCAATCAGATCGGCAATGGCCTCGGCCTGAGCCAGATCCAGTTTATCGTTAAGAAAGGCCCGCTCTGAAAACTCGCCGGGTTTGGCCTGTCGGGCCCCCAGTTGTTTGACCGCTTCCAGCAGTAGTCCCAAAACCACCGGTCCGCCGTGACCCTGCAGCTCTAATACATCTTCGCCGGTAAAAGAGTTGGGCCCTTTAAACAGCAGGGCAATGCCCTGGTCCAGCTCTTGTTGCTGGGCGTTGTAAAAAGGCAGGTAGTGCGCTTGGCGTGGGGTTAGGGTTTTGCCGGTTAGGGCGCGGGCAATTGCCTCGGCTTGGGTTCCCGAGACACGGATAATACCCACGCCGCCGCGACCGGGGGCGGTAGCGACGGCGGCAATAGTGTCGGTATTGTTAAGCATTAGCTTTTGGGGTTATCGGCCTTTTCGATTTGCCGGGTAATCACCATTTGCTGCAAGAAGCTTAGGGTGTTGTTGGTTACCCAGTACAGCACTAGGCCCGCCGGGAACCACAGGAACATCACGGTAAACACCACCGGCATAAACTGCATGATTTTGGCTTGCATTGGGTCTGGCGGCTCGGGGTTGAGGCGCATGGTCAGCCACATGGTAAAGCCCATCAGCAGCGGCAGAATAAAGATCGGGTCTTTTACCGACAGATCCGGAATCCACAAAAAGGGCGTGTGGCGCAACTCTACCGATTCCATAAGCACCCAGTAGAGAGCCAGAAATACCGGCATTTGGATCAGCATGGGCAGACAACCACCCAAAGGATTCACCTTCTCGTCGCGGTAGAGCTTCATGGTCTCTTGCGACATTTTCTGGCGGTCATCGCCATAGCGCTCTTTAAGCTCTTTCATTTTGGGGGCAAGCTTGCGCATGCGCGCCATCGAGCGGTAACTGGTCGCGCTGAGTTTGAAAAAGAGCGCTTTAATAAAGACGGTCAACAGAATAATGGCAAGACCCCAATTGCCGATTAATCCGTGAATCCAATCCAACACGCTAAACAGCGGCTTGGCCAGCCACCAGAGCCAGCCGTAATCCACGGTCAGGTCCAGGTAGGGGGCGATTTTTTCCAGCTCGGCGGTGTCTTTGGGCCCGGCGTAAAACTGCGATTTCACCGAACCAGTTTGCCCGGGTGCGACCGTGAGAGGGGGCGAGGTAAAACCCATCAAAAACAGATCGCGGTTACCCAGTTGGCGCAAGAAATAATTGTTGGTTTGTTCCTGATCCGGAATCCAGGCACTGATAAAGTAGTGCTGAACCATGGAGACCCAGCCGCCGGTAATTTGGGTTTTAAAGCTTTCGTCTTCCAAATCCTCAAAGCTGAATTTTTTGTAGCGTTCATCTTCGGTGGTAAGCGCCGCCCCCACAAAGGGCTGCATACCAAAGCCGGTGCCGGCGTAGGGCTCGTGACTGTCGCGTTTAATCTGGCCGTACAGGCTGGCTTGCCAGGGCTGTTCACCGGTGTTTTTCACCAGGTAATCCATCTCTACCCGGTATTCGCCGCGGTAGAAGGTAAAGCGCTTGGTAATAGTGGCACTGTCCTGTTCGTGGGTCAGGTCCACGGTTAGGGTGTCGGCGTTCTCTTGCAGCGTGTATTGAGTCGCTTCACTGGCAAATACCGGGCGCCCGTCGGCGCTGTCGGTGCCATTTTGGCCGATTAAGCCACTTTGTAGGCTGTAGGTTTCGACGCTGTTGTTTTCCACCAGCACAAAGGGCTGATCCGGAGTATCGATTTCGGCATAGTGCTGCGGCAGGGCGACCCGCACGATATCGCCACCGCGAGTATCAATGGTGACGTGCAGACTGTCGGTTTGTACCTGAATAGTCTGGGCGCTGGGGGCGGCGGTGGCTGTCTCAACCTTGGAGGCGTCTTGCGGGACATCGCTGACACTGGCGTTGGCGCTGGGAATGTCGGTATTAGCCGATGCACTGGCGGCGGGAGCCGGATCGGGTTGGGCCGCTATTTGGGCTTGCTGAAAATCATCCCAGCGCATAATCAGCAGTATAACGACGGCGCCCATGGCCGCGAGTAACAGGTTTTTTTGCCAATCCATCTTAGAGTTTGCCATCTGTCAGTTGTTCATCTTTACCGCCGGGAACCGGGTCGATACCACCGGGGTGCCAAGGGTGGCATTTTAAAAGGCGGCGCACGGTAAGATAACCCCCTTTTATAAAGCCGTGAGTGTTTATTGCCTCTTCACTATAGTGTGAGCAGCTGGGGTAAAAGCGGCACTGGTTGCCAATCCAGGGACTGAGTAAGTACCTATATAGATGTATCAGCTTTATCGCTAACCAGCTCATTCGCCTTTCTCTTGATCGCGTTTGCGTGTAATGCGTCGCCACTGCTTATTCAGAGTGTGGGATAACACCGCGTTGTCCAGCTCATCCAAGCCACGACGCGCCAGTACAATAACATCTAATCCTGCCAATTGTTGCTGGTGGTGGCGAAAACTTTCCCGTATCAGGCGTTTAACGCGATTGCGGTTTACCGCTAGACGGATATTTTTCTTGGCAATCACCAATCCCAGACGAGCTGTGTCAGACCCGTTGTTACGGGACAGGATTAAAAGGTGCTGGTGAGAGGCCCGGTAGGGGGCATCGGCGAAAACCGCCTTGAAGTCGTGCGCGTTGAGCAGCCGTTGCTGTTTGCGGAATTCGAGAGAGCTCACGGAGAGGAGGCCTTGAGGATAGGGGTATAAATTTGCCGGCCCCAAAACTAAAGAGCACCGCTTTACACTCTGAATCTTGCGATACAGAAGTCTAAAGCAGTGCCCTCGGGGTCACGCAGATTCGTAAAAGCTTACGCAGTTAAGCTTTTACGACCCTTGGCGCGACGGCGAGCCAATACCGCACGACCATTTTTGCTGGCCATACGAGCGCGGAAGCCGTGTGCACGGGCGCGCTTCAAAACGCTGGGCTGAAATGTTCTTTTCATGGTTAACCTACTGATTACCTGTTCGTTGATCACACAGTGTGCGAAAAAGAGGCGGCGATTCTATAGAAAAAAATCCCCTAAAGCAATCCTAAACCATGAAATAGGGCGGTTTTTTGTGCAGATTAGTTTTGCACTCTTTATGCCCGCTGTATTTACAGTTTTTGTACTGATTTGTTCACAGGTTTTGGGTGTTTTAGTGGTGGCTTGGTGTTGTTTAGTAGGGTTTGTTTATTTTTGTGGATAAAGTTGTGGGTAAGCTTTTTGTAAGCTGGTTAAAACCTCTTGAAAATAAGGGTTTAGCGTCTATTTAAGGTGTTTTGGGGAATAATCGATTTTCGTGTGGATAACTGGTGCTCGAGCGGGTACACTAGCTGGCTTATTTAGCAGTGCCGAGCTAATTGGGGCACTTATTCATTCTTCAAATTAATGGGGGACGCAGGTTTTGCCCGGGGCGGTTTGGAATTATTGTGTTTCTAGTTTGCAGGAAGAGCTGCCATCACAGCAGTTTAATACCTGGATTAGGCCGCTAAAAGTTGGCGATGATGCCGACGCGCAAAACCTGAAGCTGTTGGCGCCCAATCGCTTTGTTTGCGACTGGGTATGCGAAAAGTTTTTGGGGCGTATTGTCGAGCTGGTGAACCAATACGATGCCACAGCCAATGTGAATGTTGAGGTGGGGGTAGGACGTCGTCAGGCGCCCGCACGGTTTAACAGCACCGCCCCTTTTAATTCCGGCAGTGTGGCAAGCCCGCCCCCTCAGGCTCGCCCCGAACCTGCGACCGAAACTCCCCCGCCTGCGCCGGCCGCGCCGCGCGACCCTATTGAGCGCCCCACTCCTCAAGAGCCCGCCGTAGAAGGTGGGCTCAAGCACCAAGACAACCTCAACCGCGGCTTTTCGTTTGCCAGCTTCGTGGAAGGTAAATCCAACCAGTTAGGTTTGGCAGCGGCTCGTCAGGTTGCCGAAAATCCAGGTGGTGCCTACAACCCACTGTTTATTTACGGTGGGGTTGGCTTGGGTAAAACGCACTTGATGCAGGCTGTGGGTAACGAGCTGCTCAAGAAAAACAGCAACGCCAAGGTGATTTACCTGCATTCCGAGCGTTTTGTCGCCGATATGGTTAAGGCGTTGCAACTAAACGCGATTAATGACTTTAAGCGCTATTACCGCTCGGTGGATGCGTTATTAATTGACGATATTCAGTTTTTCGCGGGTAAAGAGCGCTCGCAAGAAGAGTTCTTTCACACTTTTAACTCGTTGCTTGAAGGTGGTCAGCAAATTATTCTTACCTGTGACCGCTACCCTAAAGAGATTAACGGCCTGGAAGAGCGCTTAAAATCGCGCTTCGGTTGGGGGCTGACGGTGGCGGTAGAGCCACCCGAGCTGGAGATGCGAGTTGCCATTTTGAAGAAAAAGGCGCACCAAGTGGCGGTCGACCTGCCCGATGATGCGGCCTTTTTTATTGCCCAGCGTATTCGTTCTAACGTGCGCGAGCTAGAAGGTGCCTTGAAGCGAGTGATAGCGAGTGCTCACTTCACAGGGCGACCAATCGATGTCGAGCTGGTTCGCGAGGCCCTGAAAGACCTTTTGGCGCTGCAAGATAAGCAGGTGAGCGTCGAGAATATTCAGCGAGTCGTGGGTGAATATTACAAGATCAAAATAGCCGATATGTTATCCAAGCGCCGCTCGCGCTCGGTTGCACGGCCCCGGCAGGTTGCCATGGCGCTGGCCAAAGAGCTAACCAACCACAGTTTGCCGGAAATTGGCGAAGCCTTTGGTGGCCGCGACCATACTACTGTCTTACACGCTTGCCGCAAGATTAAAGAATTGGAAGAAGATGACGCGGATATTCGCGAGGATCTGAAAAACCTGATGCGATCACTTACCACCTGATCGCTTAACTGTTACCAAGGACCCAAAAAGAGAATTATTCATGAAATTTGTCGTTTCCCG
Organism: Gilvimarinus xylanilyticus; assembly: GCF_024195295.1. Classification (GTDB taxonomy): domain Bacteria; phylum Pseudomonadota; class Gammaproteobacteria; order Pseudomonadales; family Cellvibrionaceae; genus Gilvimarinus; species Gilvimarinus xylanilyticus. The sequence continues at coordinate 178,957 of NZ_JAMFTH010000005.1, forward strand.
CGAGGCATTGATTAAACCCCTGCAACTGGTGGCCGGTGTTGTTGAGCGTCGCCAGACTCTACCAGTTTTGTCGAATGTTTTACTGGTTCTTGAGGACAGTAAACTATCGCTGACCGGCACCGACCTTGAGGTTGAGATTGTCGGCCGGGTGGATCTGGACAGCCCTGGAGTAGACGGAGAAGTAACGGTTCCGGCGCGTAAGTTTGTGGATATTGTCCGCTCCTTGCCCGATGACGCCAGCATAGAGCTGCAGGAAGAAGAGGGGCGGGTACTGCTAAAAAGTGGACGCAGTCGTTTTACCTTATCAACACTGCCAGCCAGCGATTTTCCCAATGTGGAAGATGGTCCCAGCGATTTGCAGTTTAGTTGTCAGCAAAAAGAAGTGAAGCGCCTCATTGATCGTACGGCTTTTGCGATGGCGCAGCAAGATGTGCGCTATTACCTGAATGGCATGTTGTGGGAGGTGCGCCAGGATCAGTTGCGAGTGGTGGCCACCGATGGTCACCGTATGGCGATGTGCACACGAACAATGGGCGTTAATACGGCTGATCCAGTGCAGGCTATTTTGCCGCGCAAGGGTGTGCTGGAGTTGGTACGCCTTATGAACGATAGCGATGAGCTCGTCGATATTAGCCTGAGCGCGAATCATATCCGCGTGACATCCTTTGACTATACCTTCACCTCAAAGCTGGTAGACGGCAAGTTCCCCGACTACGAGCGAGTCTTGCCCCGGGGTGGTGATAAAGTGGTTTATGGCTCGCGCAGCGAGTTTAAACAGGCGTTTTCGCGCACGGCGATTTTATCGAATGAAAAGTACCGTGGAGTACGCCTATTACTGGATAGCGGCCAGCTTACGATTGTCGCCAACAACCCCGAACAGGAAGAAGCGGAAGAGCAGTTGACCGTCGATTATGAGGGTAGTTCGCTCGAGGTGGGTTTCAATGTCAGTTATCTAACGGATGTGGCTAACGTAATAGACAGTGATACCATCAAAATGACCCTCTCGGACGCCAATAGCAGTGCACTGCTGGAAGAGCCGGAAGAGGGTGGTGACTCTGTTTATGTTGTTATGCCCATGAGGCTCTAAGCTTTATTTTATGGCGTTATCCCGGCTGTCTGTCAGCAATTTAAGAAATCTTGCTCATGTTGATATACAGCCCTCTCCCGCGGTAAACCTTATTTACGGCGAGAATGGCTCTGGCAAAACCTCTCTGCTGGAGTCTATCAATGTTCTGGCTTTAGGCCGCTCCTTTCGCAGTCATAAAATCAAACCCCTTATCAATGAGTCGGCTCCAGCGCTTACGGTATTTGGTAAGGTATCCCACTCGGGCACAGAAATTCCTCTCGGTGTTCATCGACCTAGAATAGGCGATTCTCAGTTTAAAGCTCTGGGAGCCCCGGTCGAGTCCCTTGCTGAGTTGGCTTCTTATTTACCCTTACAGGTTATTAATGCCGATGCTTTCGGGTTGTTGGTGGGTAGCCCTAAGTTGCGCCGGCAGTATTTAGATTGGTTAGTGTTCCACGTGGAACATGAGTTTTACGCCTTGTGGCGCGCCGCTCAGCGCTGCTTAAAACATCGGAACAGCATTCTGCGTCGTGGTAGAATAGGGGAAGGTGAATTAACCCCCTGGAACCTGGAGTTAGCGTCTTGCACCGAGAAAATAGACTCCTTGAGAAGTGAGTGTTTTGAGCGGCTGTTGTTGGTTCTCGAGCCATTACTGAAGGAGTTTATGGCTGTCGATGGTCTTAAGTTGTCACTTTACCGGGGGTGGGAGAAGGGCCGAGCCTATCAAGAGATTCTGCAGGAAACCCTCCCGCGGGATCTTAAGCAGGGCTTTACCGGCTCAGGTTTTCATCGAGCCGATATAAAAATACGGATTAATGGCCAGAGTGCGGCGGATATTTTATCCCGAGGGCAGCAAAAGTTGCTGGTTTGTGCGCTTAAATTGGCTCAGGGACAGTTGTTCGAGCAACTTACCGGACGCAGATGCGTATATTTGGTGGATGATTTACCAGCGGAGCTAGACGAAAAGCATCGTTATCTGTTGGTAAAGTGGCTGAATATCCTGCGTACACAGGTGTTTATTACTGGGGTAGAGGTTGATCCGCTGATCAGCCCCTGGAGTGACCAGAATCAGGAAGTAAAAGTGTTCCACGTGGAACATGGCGAAATAACAAGTGAAGACTAGCATGGCCCGCATCCCGTATCGCAGGCCGAAATATAGTGGAGAAAACTATGTCAGACGACAAACCCAATTACGACTCGTCCAGTATTAAGGTACTGAAAGGCCTGGATGCAGTTCGTAAGCGCCCAGGGATGTATATCGGCGATACCGATGATGGCACCGGCCTGCATCATATGGTGTTTGAGGTAGTCGATAACTCCATTGATGAGGCGTTGGCGGGCCACTGCTCTGAAATTAGAGTAGTCATTCACCCGGATGAGTCGGTGTCTGTATCGGATAATGGCCGCGGAATCCCCACTGAAATGCACGAAGAAGGTGTTTCGGCGGCCGAAGTGATTATGACTGTACTGCACGCCGGGGGTAAGTTTGACGATAATACCTATAAGGTATCCGGTGGTCTTCACGGGGTAGGGGTGTCTGTGGTGAATGCTCTGTCAGAAGAGTTAAAGCTGACTATTCGCCGTGGCGGCAAGGTACACGAGCAGGTGTATCACGCCGGTGTACCACAAAGCCCGTTAACCGTCGTGGGCGATACCAGCACCAGCGGTACCGAAATCCACTTTAAGCCCTCCGCCGAGACATTTACTAATATCAAGTTTGAATTTGATTTACTGGCAAAGCGCTTGCGGGAGCTGTCCTTCCTGAACTCGGGAGTGCGCATCGTCCTTAAGGATGAGCGCAGCGCCGCAGAAGAAGTCTACGAGTATGAGGGCGGTCTGCGCGCTTTTGTGGAGCACCTTAACAACAACAAAACCCCGATTAATAAGGTCGTACACTTCAGCGATCAGCGCGAGGATGGTATTGCGGTCGAGGTGGCCCTGCAGTGGAATGACTCCTTCCAGGAAAACATCTTCTGCTATACCAATAACATTCCTCAGCGTGATGGCGGTACCCATTTGGCGGGTTTTCGCGCGGCTTTGACTCGCAGCTTAAACACCTATATCGAGCGTGAAGGTCTGGCACAGAAAGCGAAAATCAGCACCACAGGTGACGATGCCCGTGAGGGTTTAACCGCTATTATTTCGGTTAAAGTCCCCGACCCCAAATTCTCGTCACAGACTAAAGACAAGCTGGTCTCCTCTGAGGTAAAAACCGCCGTAGAGCAGGAGATGAGCCATAATTTAAGCGACTTCTTATTGGAAAACCCGCCCGAAGCTAAAGCGATTGTGGGCAAGATGATTGACGCCGCCCGCGCCCGCGAGGCGGCCCGTAAGGCTCGCGAGATGACCCGTCGCAAGGGGGCGTTGGATATTGCCGGTTTGCCGGGCAAGTTAGCCGACTGCCAGGAAAAAGATCCCGCCCACTCCGAACTTTACCTGGTGGAGGGTGATTCAGCCGGTGGTTCGGCCAAGCAGGGGCGCGATCGTAAAACCCAGGCGATTTTGCCGCTTAAAGGTAAAATTTTGAACGTGGAGAAGGCACGTTTCGACAAAATGCTGTCCAGCGCCGAAGTGGGCACGCTTATTACGGCCCTGGGCTGTGGTATTGGTAAATCCGAGTTTGATCCGGAAAAGCTCCGCTATCACAGCATTATTATCATGACCGATGCCGACGTAGATGGCTCGCACATCCGCACCCTGCTACTCACCTTCTTTTTCCGGCAAATGCGCGAGCTTATCGAGCGCGGGCATGTGTTTATTGCTCAGCCTCCCTTGTACAAAATCGCTAAAGGTAAGCAAGAGCAGTATCTTAAAGATGAACCGGCGCGAGTTGCCTTTTTGACTCAGGCTGCCCTAGAGAACGCCAGCCTGCATGTGAACGCCGATGACCCGGGTATTCGCGGTGAGGGCCTGGAATCGCTGGTGAACGAGTATCGCGCTGTTATGGATACCATAGAGCGCTTGTCGCGCCTGTACCCGGCGGATGTTCTGGAGCAAATGATCTATATGCCCGGTATTAAAGAAGAGCAGCTTAAAGATCAAAGCGCCATGCAAGCGTGGTGTGAAGCGCTACAGGATAAGTTCGTGACCAGCCATCGGGCAGGCTCTGATCGCTACGAAATCACCGTGCGCGAAGACAGCGAGCGTCACTTATTCCTGCCTCATATCGAGATTATCGAGCACGGTGTCGCTTCGGAATATCCGTTTACCCACGATTTCTTTGCCTCGGGTGAGTACCGCTCCATCACAGCCTTGGGTGAGAAACTGGATAACCTCTTGGAAGACGGCGCTTATGTTAAGCGCGGAGAGAAAACCTCAGAGATTAGCACCTTTGATGAAGCGCTTGCCTGGTTAATGAAAGAAGCCAGCCGCGGTTATTCCATTCAGCGCTACAAGGGGCTGGGGGAAATGAATCCCGAGCAATTATGGGAAACCACCATGGACCCTCAGGGGCGGCGCATGTTGAAAGTATCCATTCAAGATGCCATTGCTGCTGATCAAATATTCACCACTTTGATGGGCGATCATGTAGAGCCTAGACGAGATTTTATCGAGTCCAATGCGCTGGCCGTGGCTAACCTTGATGTTTAGTTTGTGAGTGCTCACTTGCTACTTATAAGGCAGCCCTTGGGCTGCCTTTTTTATGAAAGTGATTACTCTGTTAACAATATTGAGACGTTCTGGAGTCGCGTTATTGACGCGCTTATTTGTTGTGCGAAAATTTGGCTTCGCTTTGAGTTCGTATTCGCTCTGAAAACACTTCAGCATCTAAAGGGCGATCAAAATAATAGCCCTGGCCAAAATCACACTGCCACAGCTTAAGCATAGATAGCTGCTCGGGCGTTTCTATTCCCTCTGCGACAACATCCAAAGAAAGTTTGTGGCAAAGTCCAATCATGGCTTCTGTGAGTGATTCAGGTATTGTTTGTTGGCCCAGTTGGCGAATAAATGATTGGTCGATTTTAATGATATCGATGGGGAATTTTGTGAGGTAGCTCAGGGAGGAATAACCCGTGCCAAAATCATCTATGGCTATAGTAACCCCTATGGCCTTCAGTTTTGTGAGTACCCACATAATGCGCTCGGACTCTTCGATAAGTAATCGTTCAGTCATCTCTACGGTAACGTTAATTTTACGTGAAGCATTGGTAATTAACTCAAGCCACTTATTCAGGGAGTCATCTTTACAAGAAAAGATCCGCGGTGAGACGTTAACAGACAACTCTAACGGGTAATTAAAACGCTCGGTTAAATTGGCTACAAAGTCGGTCGCTGTTGCCAACACAAATCGATCAATTTCATTGATTCGACCGGTCTCTTCAGCGAGAGCAATAAACTCGTCCGTGGCAATTTGTTTGCCGTTTCGAACCCAGCGAACAAGTGCCTCACACTTACTAATTCGGTTGGTATTAAGATCAATAATAGGTTGGTAGTAAACCGTAAATTCATTGTTGATAATCGCAGCGGCTAGCTTATTACTGAGCTGATGACGCTTCTCGGAAACTATTTGCATGGTGGGAGTAAAAAACTGCCAGCCATTTCTACCCGATCTTTTTACTTCATACATGGCCTGGTCAGCATTCGATACTAACGTTTCACCTCTCTGGCTGTCGTCGGGGAAGATAGATATTCCGACGCTCGCGCCACAGAAGATTTGTTTTCCATCAATAGTGAAAGAGGCAGAAATGGCGTCGATAATTTCTTGAGAGATATAAACCGGAACTTTACTTTGATGCACATCGTGCAAAATAACAATAAACTCATCACCGCTGTAACGCGCCACGGTATCAGAGGCGCGAATGCAGTTTTTTATCCTCTGCCCGACCTCCTTTAATAGTTTATCGCCTATGCTGTGGCCCAAATTATCGTTGACGGGTTTAAAGTTATCTAAATCGATAAAAAGAATGGCCAGTTTAGATTTTTCGCGTTGGGCTCTCTCAATCGCCTTGCTTAAGCGATTGTAAAACAACAGCCGGTTGGGAAGACCTGTAAGCTGATCGTAAATCGCTTGCTGCTGTATTTTATTGGTAAAGCGTTTTCGCTGGGTAATATCCTGTAAAGAGCCCAGTACCGGATACGGCAAGGGATAATCGGTCAAAGGTTTCCCTAGCACTCTCGCCCAGCGTTTTTCTCTTTGCGGCCCGGTGAACGATAGTTCTAAATCAAAGGCATCCCCCAGGGTTGCTTTTTCGATAGCTGTGCTTAGGCGCTTTCCTTGCGAGTCTCCGAATTGCCCGAGAAATTCAGATAGGGACGGTGGGGTATCGGTATCGCCTATATTTAGAATAGATGCGGTTTGTGAATCCCACAAGGTGAGTTTAAGTTCGTTTCTTTGACGGCTTATTTGCCACCCACCGACCAGGGCGAGTTTGCCCACTTCACTGAGAAGAATTTGTTTTTTCGCTAATGCTTGTTGAAACTCATACTCGCGGTTGGATTGGTGATAGCGGTAAAAGACTAATAAAAGTAATAGCCCTGTTAGCACCGCAAATGATGCACGCAACAACCAGACTGTGCCCGAGGTGTTAGCCCAGCCGTTTTTCGGGGCTGCGACGATCTGCCACTGACCCGAACGTACATCAACGAGAGTGGTCACTGCGAGAGGGTCGGCAAAGAGCTGTGGGTCACCGTAAAAGACATTACTGATGGTTTTGTTTTCTTCGAACCAGCGGATCGCAATATTCAAAGGCAGATTCGGGTTGCTTAAACCTGCTGCACGGTAGAGGTCTTGGGTATAAATGGGTGCTGAGACAATTCCCCAGAATTGATCGTCGCGAGTGAATACCGAGGTTCGACCAATCACCGCCTCTTGTCCTTGGATCAACTCGAAAGGACCCGTGAGGTGCATGGCACCGCGCTCGGTTAGTGTTTTTATATCCTCCCATTGACGGGGGTAATCGCGATAATCCGCCTCCAGTACAGTGCGGTTACCTTCTAAGGGGTGGATAAAACGAACGACATTATTGGGCGCTGCGGCCATGTTAACCAGCAGAGGCTGTTGCCGGAACACGCTGCTGACATAAGCGCTGAACTCCCCTTGCTCAATCTCGGGATGGATACCAATATGGGCTGAAAGGCCGCTGATAAGAGATAGGTTGTTATTGATAATCCCGCTTAACTCGGCGCCCAACAGGGTCAGTTGCTGAGTTGTCTGTAGACGTTTGTTTTGCAGATCAGAGGCGCGAAAATAGCGCTCTAACAGCCATTCACTGCAGATCATAGTCGCTAGCAGAACCAGCCCCGTGACGATCGCCCAGCGTAGCGGGGTACCTCGGTATAAAGAGTCGAGTTTCATGGTTAAAGGGCGGTTACACCTCACGTAAATAGGCTATTAGCGAACCCCTGAGTCAGACGTAGGAGTTCTTTTACTATAGCGCTATTTGCGCCATATCTCACAGCGATGTGAGATATGTGGCTTAACCGCGACGAGATCAGACAGTTGAAGCGGGTATCAACCTGTCCCGTTTAGCGGCTCTGATCCAACAACCACTGGTAGAAGTCATCGCTGCGATAGACGCGGCGCCATGCATCGTGCCCCATGTCTTCATGGGTGGTAAAGCGAACGTTAGGATGCCCAAGTTGCTCCAGGCGATTGAGTGCCGGGTAAAAGTATTTGATGGGTATGGTTCTGTCTCTTCCTCCGGCGAACTGCCATACTGGAATCTGATTTTTAGCGATGGGCTCGACAAAAGAAGGGTGGCCCCAGCCTACTACCGGTGCGACGGCGGCAAAAAGTTGTGGGTGTTGGCTCGCCAGCCACCAGCTGCCGAAACCGCCGTAGCTTAAACCGGTAAGGTATAGCCTGTTTTCATCGGTTTTATACTGCTGTTGCACCTGGGTGATAATGTTTAGTAAGTCGCCCTCTATCTTATCCCAGCCTTCGGGAAGTAGCGCGGGAATACCGCTCATATCACCGTGGGCCGCATCTCCGGACATGGGGTGCGGGGTGGCAAAATGCGGTTCGCGCGGCGGGGTGCCGTTCTCCTGGCGCTCGGGAATCTGTGAGCGCGAGCGGTTATCGATATAACTAATACCGCGCTTATCCATGTCGAACATGTGCAATTGGGGGGAAATGATAATAAACGGTAAATCTTTCTTTTGAATCCAGGCTTCGTACAACGGGCCGTGGATCAGTACATAGTCCAGCTCGTCTTTGCCGTTGCCCCGCTCACCATTGCCGTGCAAAAACAAAATAACCGGCCACTTCTGCTCAGACGCGGCGTCGTAGCCACGTGGTAGGTAGAGGAAAAAATCTCGCTCTTTTTGATCGGCGCCGCTGGTATAATTCACCCTTTCCAGCTGAGGCTCGGCTAAGGGCTCGGCTTGTGCGGCAGCGCAGCCGCCGAGGGTGAGAAGCAGAAGACTGATCTTGGTGAAAAAATTCATAAACCGGGTCGTTAGGCTTTGTGTTGAATGGGAAGGGCGGTGGTGCGAATCGGAGATTTAAGCACAAAAGACGATTGCACCCCTGTTACCCCTTCGGTGCGTGTGAGTTTGCCCAGCAGAAACTGCTGAAAAGCATCCATATCTTCGACTATCACTTTTAGCAGATAATCAGCCGACTGGCCGGTTATCAGGTGACACTCCAGAACCTCAGGGTAATCGGCAATGGTTTGTTCAAAATTGGCAAACCGCTCGGGGGTATGAGTGTCCATACTAATTTGGATAAAGGCGGTTAAGTTTAAACCCAGCTTGCGGGCGTTAAGCAGGGCTACATAGCCGTCGATCAGGCCGTCTTCTTCCAGCTGGCGCACCCTGCGCAGACAAGGTGAGGGCGACAGGCTTATAGCCTCGGCCAGTTCCTGGTTCGAAATACGTCCGTCGCGCTGCAGGCGCTCTAAAATCATGCCGTCGTAGCGGTCGAGTTGCGTTGCCACAAAACCATCCTTTTCAAAATTCTAATATTGGTGATGGTAGCGCAACATTATGCTAATTAATGTAAATAAAAAGGGTTTTTCGCAATCTTCTAGCGTCTGGGCGTCGCTATACTGTGTACCTAAGGAGGGCGGTTGCCGATTTACCCAAGCGGCAACCGTCGAGGGCCACAAGCCCGGTGCAGTCACCAAGCGGAGATCCCGGTTTGGATATTCTCGCCACTCCCTCGAATTTACAAGCGTCCAGAGCCCGGCAGGAGAAAGACATGTTAGCCCAACCTGAAAGCAAATATCGCCGTTTTGCCCCCATCGATTTACCCAATCGACAGTGGCCCGCCAAGGTGATTGAACATCCACCGATTTGGATGAGCACGGACCTGCGCGATGGCAATCAGGCGCTGATCGATCCCATGTCAGTGGAAACCAAGCTCACCTTCTTTAAGGCTCTGGTGAATATGGGGTTTAAAGAAATTGAAGTGGGGTTTCCCTCCGCCTCGCAAACCGACTACGACTTTGTTCGCCGGTTAATTGACGAGGGGCATATTCCTGCGGATGTCACGATTGAGGTATTAACCCAGGCGCGCAAAGAGTTGATTGATCGCACCGTCGAGTCTTTGCAGGGGGTTCACCGCGCTATTGTGCATATGTATAACCCTACGGCGCCGGACTTTCGCGAGATTGTCTATCGCACCGATAAAGCCGGGGTAAAAGCCATGGCCGAGCAGGGGACGCGCTGGGTGCAAGAGGCGGTGCAGCGCTTTCCGGACACTGAGTGGGTTTATCAGTACTCGCCCGAGGTGTTTTCCGGCACCGAGCTGGATTTCGCTAAAGAGGTGGTGGATGCCGTGAGTGCTATTTGGCAGCCCACACCGGCCCATAAAATGATTATCAATTTGCCGGCTACCGTGGAAATGGCCACACCCAATGTCTATGCCGATCAAATCGAGTGGATGCATCGCCATATCGATAGACGCGAGAGTATTATTATCAGTGTTCACCCGCACAATGATCGCGGTACCGCCGTGGCCGCCGCCGAGTTGGCGGTAATGGCAGGGGCCGATCGAGTAGAGGGCTGTCTGTTTGGTAACGGTGAGCGCACCGGCAATGTGGATTTGGTGACTCTGGCCTTAAACCTTTACACCCAGGGCATTCATCCGGGGTTGGATTTCAGTCAGATAGATCAAGTGCGTCAATTGGTTGAGCAGTGCAATAAGATACCTGTGCACCCGCGCCATCCCTATGCCGGTGAGTTGGTATTTACCGCTTTTTCCGGCTCGCACCAAGATGCGATCAAAAAAGGCTTTGCTGCGCGCCAGGCGGATGATATGTGGAATGTTCCCTATCTGCCCATCGATCCCATGGATTTGGGCCGCAGCTACGAGTCTGTGGTACGGGTGAACAGTCAGTCGGGCAAAGGGGGCATCGCCTTTTTATTGGCGCAGGAATATGGTTTGGATATTCCCCGCCGTTTGCAGATAGAGTTTAGCCGTATTGTGCAGCGACACACCGAGACCACGGGTAAAGAAGCGAATAGCCAAGTAATTTTTGAGCTGTTTGAGCAAGAGTATTTAGCCGATGGAGGGGCTATTGAATACGCTCACAACGAGCAGCACAGCCGTGATCAAGAAGTCAGTTTGGCGCTTGAGTTAAGTATACATAAGCGTCCTTGCCGGATTATGGGTCAGGGTACCGGTCCGGTGGATGCGGCAGTGGCGGCGTTAAAGGATGTGGTGGGTGATATCGCCGTTGTGGACTATCACGAGCATGCGATTTCCGGCGGAGGCGCGAATGGCGATGCGGTCAGTTATATTGAAATGCGCTTTGGCCAAGGGGAGCCAGTTTTCGGGGTGGGGCGTGACAGCAGTATCGTAGCGGCCGCTCTCAAAGCTCTGGTTAACGGGATTAACCGTTCGGGAGTAAAGCTCGAAAGCGACATATCTAGTATGGGCGCCGGGGGCTAACAATCGCCGAGTGTGCTAATCTGAAGTTGTATTTTGTTCTTAGGGTGGGCGGTTAGCTTATTTTGCAAAAAATCGCGGTTTTAAAAATTAAACTCGGGCGTGGTTTTCTGCTGTTGCTGCTATTGCTAACACTTTTCCTATTGGCTTTGCCGAAAGTGTTGCCCGAGCGCGAATTGGTGTTATTACCCGATAATAACGCCAATCGCTTTCTCTATGACGATCAGGAGATCGGGGGCGGCAATCGTGTAGAGTGGCTTGACCAGAGTAATAATCATTGGCGCTGCACCCGTGATATCGATAAATCGTCTCATTTCTGTGGCTATAATCTGGCGTTAAGCGACGATTTTACCCGTGGGATTGATTTTTCTGCCTATCAAAAAATCCGCTACGAAGTAGACTTTAATACCAGCTCCTCGCAAATAACGCTCTTTTTGCGCAACTATAATCCGGTTTATTCGAATCCCGACGACGGCAATAGCGCTCAGTACATCCATTTCTTTTTAAAGCCACAGGATTTGTCTTCGGTTATAACCATCGATTTCAACGAGTTTCGGTTGGCGGAGTGGTGGTTATCGGGAAGGGGCTTAGCCCGTGAAGATCGCAGCCCGCAATTTAACAATATTACTCTACTGGGAATAAATCTGGGCTCAGATTTAAGCCCGGGTAACCACGACGTTGTCATCAAGCGTATCGCCCTTCGGGGGCCCTGGGTGAGTGCTGAAACCTGGTATCTGGCTCTGTTGCTGGTTTGGTTGGTGGGCGCCATCGGGGTTCTATCGATTAAAATGATTTACCATCATCGTCAGGCTTCTATGGCGCGCCATAAGTACTCTACCCTGCACGAGCGTCACCGAGAGCTGCACGATCGGGCGCAAGAGTTAACCGATTTAAGTCAGCGCGACGCCTTATCTGGGTTGTTTAATCGGCACGGATTATCCTTGGCGTTAGCACCTGTATTAAAGTCGGGTAAAGGCTATGCTGTGGTGGTTCTCGACATTGATCACTTTAAGCGAATCAATGATCGCCGCGGTCACCTCGAAGGTGATCAAATTTTGGTACAGGTGGCTCAATTAACTCAAAACGAGGTGCGTGCCGACGACATAGTCGCCCGCTGGGGTGGGGAAGAGTTTGTAATCGTTCTACCGGGCGCCGGCACCGAAGAGGCCTACAAGCTCGCCGAGCGAATTCGCTACAGCGTATTCAACGCCCGTTTCTTCCAAGATAAAAAGTTGATTGTAAGCGTTAGTTTGGGGATAAGCCATGCTCAGCCAGGCGCGGATAATACATTCGAGCCGGTGTTTAACCGGGCCGACCAGGCGCTTTATAAGGCAAAAGAGTTGGGCCGAAACTGCACTGTGATAGACGGCGAGCCCCAGCGCTAGAAAACCACCAGAGGTACTGTGAAGAGCTGCAAAGGTTTACGCGACTTTGGGAGCCTGGGTTACAATGCGCCCATCGCTTTTCCCTAAATGGCATTATGAGATTGAAAGTCGCTGTTACTTTAACCTGGCAGGCTCTGTTGTGCGTAACGCTTCTGGCGGCCTGTGCCCATGACAATCCGGTTTATCGGCCGATAGCCACCGACGACTTTGCCCAGTCGCTCGAGCGCTGGAATAAGCGCCACCCCGACCGCGAAATAGCCCCTTACAATGCGACCCAAATTTTGGCTATTGCCGACAACCTATTGCTGATGCAGCGCAACAACGGTGGGTGGCCAGCGCACACCAATCCGTTCCGGCGCTTAAGCGGTGACGAAAAACTGCGGTTTTTAAAGGATCAAAACGCGGCCGATGCCAGTTTTGCCGACAATAATGTTTTCGCGCAAATTTATTATCTGTCCCACGTTTATTTGCAAACCGGCGATGTGCAATACCGCAATGCAGCGCGTCGGGCGCTGCAGCTGGTTATGTCCGCACAACTCTACAATGGCGGTTGGAGCTTGCGCGCGCGCGACAGCTTAAAACAGCGCGAGGGTACTCAGGCAATTGATACTCAGGTGACGCTTAACGCGCTGCAGTTCCTGCGTCAGGTGGCGGCGGGGCGTATGCCCTATGGTTATATTCCCTTTACCGTGAGACGGCAGGCCGCTAGCGCTGTGGAAAAGGGGGATGGGTTATTGCTGCGTTTACAGTTGGCCCACAACAGCAGAGCCAGTGGTTGGGCCAGCGCCTACGATCTGGACACCGGCCAGCCGATAGCGGCTGTAAACGAGCTTAACGCCGCGCTCAATGTGCTTTTAACGGTCGATGTGGTGAACTACTTTGCTGGCATTTCCCGCCCCCCCGCGCAGGTTTTACGCGCGGTAAAAGGCGCTCATGACTGGTTGGTGGCCAATAGTGTGCAGCGCTGGGCGGCACGCCAAGCCGACAATGCAGAGATAATACCGGGGCTGGTATCGCCTCACTCCGACCAACATTTACCGGCGCAAACCCTATGGGCGCAGCGCTATAGTGTGAATGGTTCAGAGCCTTTGGGCCCCAGTTATTGTCCGGCGAGTGATACACCTTGGGTTGAGTATGCGCAAGAATTGGGGGACTGGCCTCGGGAATTTATTCAGCAGCGCTATCCCCGCTGGAGCAAGCTTAATTTACCGTCATCCTAAGGGTTAGCAGCTTGCCGCTGCGGTGTTAAAAATGGCTTATGATTCCGACGTCGGTTTTTGCGCCTGCTGGGGGCTGTAAATTCCGTCGTCGCGGGCCAAGGGCAGCGCAGCGATTTGCTCCTCGGTCCAGGTTTTGACCTCTTCGGTAATGGATTTTCGATCGCGCCCCTGGGGCTGGATGGCTTCGCCGATAACCACCGTGATAGTCCCGGGGTACTTTAAATAGTGCTTGTGGGGCCAGCACTCGGCGGCGTTGTGAGCCACGGGCACCACCGGCATTTGCGCGCTGCAGGCAATGTCGGCGCCGCTTTTGTAATAGGTACCGACTGCACCCAGAGGCATGCGCGTGCCCTCGGGGAAAATCAGCACGCTGATACCTTCTTGGAGCCTTTCCACACCTTTGATTTTTACATCTTTAAGCGCTTGCAAGCGGTTGCTGCGATCGATGGCAATGGGCTTGAGCGTCGCCAGACCCCATCCGAAAAAGGGGATTCGCATTAGCTCTTTTTTTAAGATGGTGCTAATGGGCGCCATGTAATACTGCAAAAACATGGTTTCCCAGGTGCTTTGATGTTTCGCCATTACCACCGCGGGCTGAGAGTTACTTTCACTGCTGCGATGGTCGATCACCTTCACCCGAATATTGCAGGTCAGGCGCAGCCAAAACATCACAAAACGGTTCCACAAAGTGATCACTCGCCAGCGATAGCGATAGGGCACAAACGCCCATATCAGCACGGCGAGGCTGCCAAATAAAATGCCACTGGTGTAGTAGCCAATATTGAACAAGGTGGTGCGAACGTAGAGCAAGGGTGGTTTCCTTAGGATTGAATGGCGTCAACCGCGTGGGCGAGATCGGTAAATACCTCAACGCTTTGGCCATTCAGGGTATAGGTGTTGCCGTCGCTCCCTTGTGGCTCGAGCTGTTTCAAGGTAGCTTCGCCCTTGCCGGTTTTGACCAACATAAGGCGGCAACCTTTACTCGCTCCCGCTTGCAAGTCGCGCAGGCTGTCCCCGATAAAAGGCACGGACTCGGCGCTGGTATTAAACTCCGCTTCAATCGCATCGATTAACCCGGGCAGGGGTTTGCGGCATTTGCACTCGTCATCCGGACCGTGGGGGCAGTAGAAAATAGCGCCCAGTTGGCCCCCGGCCGATTCCACCGCGTCGCTGAGCTTGGCGTGCATGGCCTCCAGATCATCCAGATCAAAATACCCCCGCGCCAGGCCCGACTGGTTGGTCGCTACCACCAGGGTGTAGCCCGCCTTGGAAAGGCGGGCGATAGCCTCGATGCTGCCGTCAATAGGCGTCCACTGCTCGGCCGAGCGGATATAGTCGTCACTATCGTGGTTAATCACGCCGTCGCGATCGAGAATCACCAGTTGCATAAAATGCCTCTAGCCCTTGGCTGGCGCCAGTAATGAGATGTCGGCCACCTGCAAAAACAATCCGCGCAGCTTGGCCAGCAGGGCCAGGCGGTTGTTTTTTAGCGCCTCATCGTCGGCCATAACCATCACCTGATCAAAGAAGGTGTCCACCGGTTCGCGCAGGCCCGCGAGGGTAGCCAGAGCATCGGCGTAACGGCGTTCGGCAAACAGCGGTGCGACCCGCTCGGCCTTATCTGCTACCGCTTCGGCCAGTTGCTTCTCGGCCGCTTCCTGCAGCAGGGCATCGTCGACGATCTCGGCCGGGGCGCTGTCTAGTTTACCCAAAATGTTTGAAACCCGTTTATTGGCAGATGCCAAAGCGGCCGCTTCGCTCATCTGGGCGAAGGCATCCACCGCCAGCACCCGGGCGTTGATGTCGAGCGGGTGAGACAGCTCTTTCGCCGCTACCGCCAAGTAAACCTCGGTGGCGATTTTATCTTCCTCGTACCAGGCACGGAAACGCTCCAGCATATAGGCCAGGGCATCATTTACCGTAGCCGCTGGATCTTTAATATTATCGCCGTGCGCGGCCACCGCCTGCTCCAGCAGGGCGCGCAGGTCCAGATTAATGTCTTGTTCGACCATCAGGCGCAGCGCGCCCAAACTCGCGCGGCGCAGCGCAAAGGGGTCCTTTGAGCCGGTGGGCTTTTGGCCAATCCCAAAAATACCGGTAATGGTGTCCAGGCGATCGGCCAAGGCGATCAGGGCACCGGTTTGGGTTTGGGGCAATTTATCGCCGGAAAACTTGGGCAGGTATTGCTCGGTCAGGGCCTGGGCGACTTCGGCATCTTCGCCGTCGTTTTGGGCGTAGTAGTAACCAGCAATGCCCTGCATTTTATCGAACTCCAGCACCATTTCGGTGACTAGATCGGCCTTGGACAGCTCGCCGGCACGCTTGGCCTTGGCGGCGTCGTAATTCAGCTCGCTGGCGATCTTGGCCGCGAGGCTGGCGATGCGTTCGGTTTTATCGAAAATACTGCCCAGCTTGGCCTGAAACACAATGCTTTTCAGGCGTTCGCGCTGGCTTTCCAGGGGGCGCTTTTTATCGGTTTCAAAAAAGAAGGCGGCGTCGGCAAGGCGCGGACGAATCACCCGCTCATTGCCATCGATCACCTGGGCCGGGTCTTTGGATTCGATATTGGCCAGGGTAATAAAGTTGGGTTTGAGCTGGCCGTCGCTATCGACCACATGGAAGTATTTTTGGTGCTCGGCCATCGAGGAAATCAAGGCTTCGGCGGGCACTTGCAAAAAGCGCTCTTCAAACTTGCCGGTAAGCGCTACCGGCCATTCCACCAGCGCGGTCACTTCGTCCAACAGGTCTTCGTCGATGACCGCAGTTCCGTTAATGGCCGAGGCTTCACGATTGACCTGGTCGATGATCAGTGAGCGGCGCTCGGCGCGATCGACCAGCACATAGGCTTGGCGCATGGCTTGAACATAGTCGCCCGCTGAGGCCAGAGAGACCGCTTGGTTGTGGTGAAAACGATGTCCCTGGGATTCGCGACCGGCTTTAACACCCAGAATCTCGGCGTCGACCACATCGGTGCCCAGCAGCATGACCACCCAGTGAACCGGACGGACAAACTCGGTGCGCGAGGCGCCCCAGCGCATACGTTTGGGAATTGGCAACTTAGCCAGCGAGTCACTGATAATGCCGGCCATCAGCTCGGTAGCCTGCTCGCCACCGGCCTTTTGGCGGGCGACCAGCTTATCGGCCTTACCGTCGTTTTCGGTGGTTAGCTGTTCAACGCTTAAGCCGTTTTTCGCGGCAAAGGCCTCGGCGGCCTTGGTGGGCTTGCCGTCGCCGTCAAAAGCGATCTTGGCCGGTGGCCCCCATACAGTCACTTCTTTAACGGGGGTCGCGGTTTCTAAATCGGTCACTAAAAATGCCAACCGGCGCGGGGCGCAGTAGCTCTGAATACCCCGATGCTCCAGGCCGGCCTTGGTCAGGCCTTCGGCCACGCCGTTTTCCAGGGCGGCACTTAACGATTTGAGGGCGACGGGGGGCAGCTCTTCGGTGCCCAGTTCAAACAAAAAATCGGCAGACATGAATTATTGCTCCTCCGCAGCGAGTACTTCCTGGCGCAGAGATTCTTCCGCCAGCGGGAAGCCCAGGGATTTACGGGTGTTAAAGTAGGCCTGCGCCACGGCGCGGGCCAGGGTGCGCACACGCAGAATAAAGCGCTGGCGCTCGGTAACCGAAATAGCGTGGCGGGCATCCAGCAGGTTAAATGCGTGGGAGGCTTTCATGACCATTTCGTAGGCGGGCAGGGGCAGATTGGCCTCCACCAGGCGCTGGCTTTCGCGCTCGCAGACATCAAAGGTGTGAAACAGATAGTCCACATCCGCCTGTTCAAAGTTGTAGTGGGACATCTCCACTTCGTTCTGATGAAAAACATCGCCATAGGTGACTTTGTCGCCCGAGGGGCTGATGGTCCACACCAGATCGTAAATGGAATCCACGCCCTGCAGATACATGGCAATCCGCTCCAGACCGTAGGTGATCTCGCCGGTGACGGGGTAGCACTCCAGCCCGCCTACCTGCTGGAAGTAGGTAAACTGGGTCACCTCCATCCCATTGAGCCAGACCTCCCAGCCCAGTCCCCAGGCGCCCAGGGTGGGGGATTCCCAGTTATCTTCCACAAAGCGGACATCGTGAACATTGGTGTCAATGCCCAGTTCGCGCAGTGAGTCCAGGTACAGCTCCTGAATATTGTCCGGCGAGGGCTTTAATACCACCTGAAACTGATAGTAGTGCTGCAAGCGGTTGGGGTTCTCGCCGTAGCGGCCGTCGGTGGGGCGGCGGCAGGGCTGCACATAGGCGCTGTTCCAGGTCTCGGGGCCGATGGCGCGCAGGAAAGTGGCCGGGTGAAAGGTGCCGGCGCCCACTTCCATATCCAGTGGTTGCAGTACCACGCAGCCCTGGCGGGCCCAGTATTCCTGCAGGGCGAGAATCAGCCCCTGAAACGTGCTTACATCGGCTTTGGGTCTATCGGACACAGGGTTAGGCCTCCGGTGTGTGCAAAATTGGGTCGGTCTCCGGCGGAGCCCGCGCAAATCAAAGGGGCGAATTATAGCGTCACAACCCGCCTATTGGTATGGCAGAGGCGCAAACTGGCGGTCTTTTGCCGGTAAAGTGAGGCGATATGCTTTTCGCTGACACGCAGTTTCCGGTAAGCTTCACCTCTTTTTATAAGGTGGCGGGGGTTTGCTTGAAACAACGTCTCATACTTGTGCTAGTGAAAGGGTTGGGCTGTCTGCCCCTTTGGCTGGCCCGTATGCTGGGCTCCTTTGTTGGCTGGTTGATGTGGATCAGTAACTCGCGCGCCAGGCGTACCACCCAGACGAACCTGCGGTTGTGTTTGCCCGATATGCCCGATGCCGAGCGCAAGGCCTTGGCGCGCGCCAGCGTGATCGAGTCCGGCATAGCTGGGGCGGAGATTCCGGTGGTCTGGCGCCGCAGCGACACTTGGCTGCGCACAAAAGTCCAAGACTACGAAGGGGTAGAGCTGCTGCGTCGATCGCTCGAACAGGGCAAAGGGGTGATGTTACTCACCCCCCATTTGGGCAACTGGGAAGTTTTGCCCTGTATCCTGGCGTTGCACGCGCGGATTACCGTGCTCTACCAGCCATCCGATGATGCCGCCCTGGATGAGTATATCTGCTGCGCCCGCCGCCGCGCCCATGTCGATCTGGCGCCCACCAACCGCCGCGGTGTCACTTCGTTGATTAAGGCGCTGCGTCGGGGCGAAATGGTGGGAATCTTGCCGGATCAGGTGCCTGATCCGGGCAATGGTGCCGCCGAGGCTCCTTTTTTCGGCGAGGCGGCGCAAACCATGACCCTGGTGCACAGCTTGCGCCGCAGTACTGATTGCGAAGTACTAATATGCAGCACGCTGCGTACTCCAGGCGGGTTTAAGGTGGTTATTGCCCCCTGTGATAGTGATATCTACGCCGCTGACCCGGCGCTCGCGGCGGCGGGGGTCAATCGGTCTGTCGAGCAAGAGGTGCGCAAGGCACCCAAGCAGTATCACTGGGAATACAAGCGTTTTAAAGGCCGCTCGATGGGCGAGCCCTACTGAGGTAAATAGCATGTCATTATGGTTAAAGTGGGCACCTGTTTTATTGTTGGTGTTGGGCAGTGGATGTGCTAGCCAATATCGGTTGGTGCAGACTTCCGAGCTTGAGACCGTGCAAGAGTGCGCGATGGCAAGCGATCATAACCATCGGGTATTGCTGTCTCAACAGCAGGAGCTGGCCCGCGGTCTGGATGAGTTGCTGAGCGAGCTTGAGCAAACCCGCGCACAAATCCCTGCTCCTGCACCCACTGAGTCGGCGCTGCAATGTCCCGATGTACCCTACGTAGAGCCCAGCACCGATGACGATCTGGCCGCGCAATTGGTTGATCAGGGGGCGAAACAGGTGGTTGGTTCGGTAGAGCAGGTGCGCTTCGATGACTTAGGCCTGGAGTCTCAGGTGCGCATTGATACGGGTATTAGTAACGCCATTTTACCGGCGAAAAATATCCAACCATTCGAACGCAATGGCGAGGATTGGGTGCGTTTTGTGTTTGTCAGTCGCGAAGGGGATGAGCGTGAAGTTGAGCGCAAGCTGACCCGCGAGGTCAGTTTGGCCGGTAGTGATAAGCAGCGTCCGGTGGTCCGCCTGCGTTTTACCTTGGGACGACTGACACAGTTTGCCGAGTTCACTCTCACTGAGCGTAAATCCGCCAGTGCCGATATCCGCTTGGGTAGACTCGCGTTGCGCGACGTTATGGTGGTGGATGTCAGCAGCGAATTTCTGGCGCCGCTACGCAGCGCCGAGGGCGATGCCCCATGAATCGAGGCAGAATACCTTTTTACCTGATGGTGGCCGGATTGATTGTCGCCGGGCTACTGACCGCTTGGTTGCGTCACAGCGCCACCGAAGTGCCTTTTATGCCCGGCGAGCAAAAGCCGGTATGGTTAATTGAGGCGCGCATCGATTTTAATGCTCTGGGGCAGGAGACCACGGTGCGTTTGGATTTACCCGATGAGCCCCCGGGTTTTCGCCTGATTCGCGAGCAGGCCGCCTCGCCCGGATACGGGTTTGCGGTTTTGGATGATCAGCAAAACCGGCGCGCCGAGTGGACCCGCCGACAGGTGAGCGGGCCCCAGACACTTTATTACAACGCTCAGTATGTACCGGTTAACCCAGTAGAACGATCTAAAGCGTCAGAACCGCCACAGGTTGACGATGTTTTCTGGAGCGAGCCCGAGGCTACCGCCGCGCGCGAGTTGTTGCGCGGCGCAACCGCGCGTTCGACCACCCCGGCCAGCACCGCCCGCGAGTTGATTAAACTACTCAGTCCTAACTCCCCCGATCAAAACGCACAGCTGTTATTGGTCGCCGAACCGCGGCGCTCGGAATTGTTGGTTAAATTGTTAAACCAAGCGGGGGTTGCGGCGCGCTCGGTGATGGGGCTGTATTTGGAAGATGCCCGGCGCCGCCAGACGCTGACTCCTATGGTCGAGCTGTACACCGAGGACGGTTGGCTGTTGATTAACGCCACCACCGCCAAACAGGGCGTGCCCGAAAATCTACTTTTATGGTCGCGGGGGGAAAATGCCCAGCTGGATG
Source organism: Gilvimarinus xylanilyticus (assembly GCF_024195295.1). Lineage (GTDB taxonomy): Bacteria > Pseudomonadota > Gammaproteobacteria > Pseudomonadales > Cellvibrionaceae > Gilvimarinus > Gilvimarinus xylanilyticus. The sequence continues at coordinate 199,506 of NZ_JAMFTH010000005.1, forward strand.
TGATTGGCGGTGAAAGCTCGCGCTTGAGCTTCTCGATGATCAAACAAACCGTGCCGGCGATGGCGCTTTCGCAAGTACAGTTCCAGGAAAATATTTTCAGCTTGCTGGGAGTTTACAGCCTACCCATTGAAGAGCAGAGCATGTTCAAGCTGCTATTCCTGTTGCCTTTGGGGGCACTGGTCGTGGTGTTTATGCGGGTAATGGTGGGGTTAAAAACCGCCGGCACCTTTATGCCGATTTTGATTTCCCTGGCGTTTTTGCAGACCTCGTTGATACCCGGGCTAATTAGTTTTGTGTTGATTGTGGGCTTGGGACTCTTGCTGCGCAATTACCTTTCGTATCTCAATTTGTTGTTAGTCGCGCGTATTGCGACCCTAATTGTATTAGTGATTTTCTTGATCTCGATACTCAGTTTGGTGGGTTACCGTTTAGGGTTTAATGCCGGGATTACCGTCACTTTCTTCCCTATGATTATTATCGCCTGGACCATTGAACGCATGAGTATTCTGTGGGAAGAAGAGGGTGCTCACGAAGTGCTGATACAAGGCAGCGGCAGTTTATTGGTGGCGGTAATTTCATACCTGCTGATGAGTTTAGGAATCGTCAATCATTTAAGCTTTAATTTCCCCGAGCTCAACTTAGTGATATTGGCTCTGATTCTAATGATGGGTCAGTACACCGGGTACAAGTTGTCGGAGTTGCGCCGTTTCCGCTCCATGGAGCAGTTCGATAATGATCATTAGCCCATTCAAATTAAAGCGTATGGGAATGCTCGGGATGAACGGTCGCAATCGCGATTTTATTGGCCGTTACAACGACCGGCGTTTGTACCCGTTAGTGGATAATAAGTTAAAAACAAAATTATTGGCGCAAGAGCACGAAGTGGCAACGCCGCAATTAAAGTTTGTGGTGAAAGAGCAACACGAAATCAGCCAGATTGACCAATCCTTGGCCAAACTCAACGGCTTTGCTATTAAGCCTGCCAAAGGTTCTGGCGGCAAAGGCATTTGGGTGATTGTACGCCGCGAAGGCAAAGATTTTATAAAATCATCCGGCGCTAAAATTACCCTGGAAGATATTCGCCGTCATATGAGTAATACCCTGGCGGGGCTTTACTCTTTAGGGGGTGTCAGCGATGAGGTGATTGTCGAAGATTTAATTGAATTTGACGATTGCTTTGACGGTTTTTCCTTCGAAGGGGTACCGGATATTCGTGTGGTGGTGTTTCGCGGTTTTCCGGTCATGGCGATGTTGCGTCTGGCCACTCACGCCTCGGATGGCAAGGCTAACTTGCATCAGGGCGCTGTCGGTGTGGGTTTGGATTTAGCGACCGGCCGCTGCCTTAATGCGGTTCAGTTTGGTAAACCTGTGTACGAGCACCCAGACACTAAACGCTCGCTTAAAGAAATCGATGTTCCCGACTGGCGTGGGCTTTTGTGTTTGGCCTCTCGCTGTCATGATATGACGGGGCTTGGCTATGTGGGCGCCGATATCGTACTCGATGCGAAACGTGGCCCCGAGCTGTTAGAGCTAAACGCTCGTCCCGGTTTGGCCATTCAGGTTGCCAATGGTTTTGGTCTATTGCCCCACTTAAGACACATAGAAAGTCTGGATCACAAGCGCTACCCGAGTGCAGAGGAGCGAGTCGATTATGTAATGCGGGCATTTGCCGCCAAAGAGCTTTTATGACTCTTGGGTAAGAGGTGTCAATTGATTAAAGCGCGCTTGGATTGCCTCGATAAACGCATTTTCAATAATCCCCCAAACAGCGGGCCAAGTGCCGATTTTAGTTTGATCAATAGTGCCGTCAATGGAAATTTCGGTCGCTAACTTATCGGTTTCCAGGTTGGTTAAGGTCGTGCCCAAAAAACCCATTAAAGTCTCCCAAGTTAGCTGTATCGGGTTGTCGTTTTGTTGCACGACATCCTGCTCCCAACTTGCGATATTAACGTCCTCCAAGAGCGGTTTAACATAACCGGTCATTTTTCCCGAATCGGCCTCGAACTCAGAGAATAATTGCAGATCACCGGATTTGAAATCCAAGCCAGCATAGGCCTTGGCGAAATCATTGATTTCTCTAAGCGGGATTCTTCCCGATTGCACCGCTACCTGAAAGTCATCGTGTTGAAAGGGATCAAAAGTGGCGTTGGCGGTGAGGGGTGTATTGGTAAAAGCGATTGCCGCAAGAGTGGCCGAAGCAACCCGGCGACCATTCTGGTCTCGGACGTTGGTTAAATTTTCCAAGTGGGCGTTAATCGCGTTCAATTGAAAATCTACGGCTGGGTCTGCTTCGCTATTGGTAAAACGAATTTTCCCGTCAATAATGTCCAGGCGGTTGAGAGTTGTGGGTAGTATTTGGTCAAACACTGCGAGCCAGTTAGTACCCTCACCTTTTTGCTCAGCTTGGCCAGTGGGTGAGTCAACCAAGTGTAGCTGGGGTTTTAGCAGTGCGACATCCACTAGTATTTCCCGATTTCGCAACGCAAACCAACTGAGGTGGATGTTGAGACTTTCGGTATAAAAAAACGGGTTAGATGGATCAGACTCTTTAAGGTGAATATTGAGCTCCTGTAACTGATAGGAACCCCGAGGTAAGTCTAAACGAATACTGTCGACCCTACCGGTATAATCCCCCATATCGGCCAAAACATAGTGATTGAGATAATACTTGGCGATATGAGGAATAGCGGCATAGAGTGCGAGGAGTAAGGCCGCCAGGCCAATCACAGTAATTAAAAATGGTTTTTTGAGTGACGAGGTTTTCATACCAACAATGATTCAAGAAATAGTTAGTTTCCCGAATCATTATTTATGCCAATGCTTAACGGCGTTAGACGGGCTTTTATGGTCGCTTTAATCGAGTTTTTCCCTCTGGCTATGTAGACTTTGCAAATCCGGTGTAAAAGGGGTGTGGGTTTACCAGTATTTTTGCGCCTGGTGAATAATCCATCCGTGCGGATGACGCCCGTTGGGGTCTCGGTGGGTCCAGTGAATCAGCCCTCCTTTGTCGTTCCAGATATATTCCCCTGCAAATGTTATCTGATCGCCGGTTTTAATACCGTTAATGCGCGGTGCTATATCAATATTGTGTACTATTAAGAGTGTTAAACTGGGTTGAGCTTGGATAATAAAGCGCTGATGGCGCGAACCTTTTAAGTCATCCGGCAAAATTCTGATTACCTTTCCACTGCCCGAAACCTGAATATCAGATTGTTGACTTTTAAATAGGTGTAGAAAATCGCTATCGGTTGTATCGCCCTCTTGGTGGCAGCCCAATAAAAATAAAATCTGTAAAAACAAAGCGATAGGGACAGGATGAATTTTCACTGATCAGTCCAAACTGCCAACTCGCTACCGCCCGGTTCGGTAAATTGAAAACGGCGCCCGCCTGGAAAGGTAAAAATATCCACACTGATAAGACCGCCGCTATCGATAACCTTTTGTCGGGTGGATTCCAAGTGCTTGCTGTAAAGCACGATCAAGCAGGCGCCTGAAGATGTGTGTGAGACTTTATCGGCAAGATAAAAGCCGCCCAGGTTGTAATTTGAGTCAAACGCGGTGTAGGCATCGCCATAGTCGGTAAACTGCCACCCGAATACGGCATGAAAAAAGCGTTTTGTGGCGGCTAGATCGCGCGAGGGGAGTTCTAAATAGGGTGCGAGAATGGAAGGAGTCAAGGGTCTGCCTATAAAGCTAGAAAAAAGCAAGGCGGCCTTGCGGCCGCCGGGCGTTAACGTTTACACCCGCAGTTTGCGGCGCAATACCGTCAGGCCTAAAGCCAAAGAACAGGCCAGAGAACCCAGTAATGCATAAAGGGTGACATTGGAGGCAGTGGAAGGCAGCGCGGTGTAGGCGGGCTCTTCTTCCATCATTTCCTGCTCCATTGGCATTTCATCCACTGAGGCCACCAACGCGAAGCGATCGGTGGGGATGAACAGCTCCAGGGTTGAGCCCCGGGTCAAGGCGTGAATGCTGCGTTGACGACCATCGATATTAATTTGGAAGTCTTCGGGCAGGTTTTTGGTTTGGTAGGTGTCGCCGTAAGAACCATCTTGGTGTTTAAACTGCAAACGCGCCTGATCACCGGCAGAGCGGACATATTTGGCATCCAGCTCCACGTATTCGCGGCCGTTCATTTCCACCACACCCTGACAAGCCTGGGCAATATTGGGGTACTCGTTAAGTACCGAGTCTTTCCATTGGATATCGGAACATTCCTTTGCCATTACCGATGAACTGGCAACCAAAGCAACGCCTAACACACTAGTTTTAACGCACGTAGAAAGCTTCATAACGATTTCCTTTTTCAATGAAGTGTTGCGGGTGAGTTTTCTGTGGCCGTGACGATAAATCGCTCCGGCGCACTTCCAACATGGTAGAACGGGTAGCAGGTGATTAGAGTAATCTGATTGTGCGCTGTGGGCGCGAGAACACTCACATCACTGGGGTCAACAATTTGTAGCTCGGTAACCAGGTATTCTTTTTTGCCGCCTAAGGTCGTAACCGTAATGGCATCTCCCTTTTCAATATCTTTAAGTACTCGGAAAAAGCTATCGCGGTGCCCGGCGATGGCGGTATTACCACCACCGCTAAGAGGCGCTGTTCTATCCAGCCAACCCAGCCCCCGATTGAGGTTAAAGTCTGAGGGGCCGCTAAAAATAGGTGCGCTCAACCCCAGAGTATCGATGCTGAGCACGCCAATGGTGTCGTTTTTGTCGGCGTCGATTTTATGAAACTCTTCAATTCGCGAAGCGCTCCACAGACTGGTGTCGATCTTATCGATGGAGGGGAGTTGGGAATCTTTGTCGAAGGCCGATGTTTCCAGAGTTGCGGCGTGGGCGCGGGCTAAAAAACGTTCGCTGTGTTGTTGCGCCATAGGGCCCTGGCGCAGCATCTGGGTCGCCCATACACTCAGCAAAACAACGCCTACGAGCCATAGGCTTAGCTCGATGCTGCGGTAAAGGGTGGAGCGGCTTAGCAAACGTTCAGTATCCATTGAATCTAAAGACTAGCAACTTAGCAGAATATTTACTCTAGCATAGAGATAACAAAAACGTATGAATCTTATAACCAGATATGGGGTCTGTAGCGCATTTTTTTTGTTTGTCTAAAAAGTGTGTAGAAACAGGCGCCGAATATTACAAAGAGGTAATAAAGCTAGTCGGTTTTAATGCAGTTTTAGATGGCAGGCGGCGGGCTAATTAGCGCTTCCAGAAGGCCGAGCTAAACAGCACCAGCAGAGTGAAAACTTCTAAACGCCCCAGCAGCATGGCAAAACACAGTACCCACTTGGCGGGGCTGTTAATGTCGCCGTAGTGGGCGGCTACCTCACCCATACCGGGCCCTAGATTAGTAATGCAGGCACCCACGGCAGAAAAGGCGGTGCGCAAATCCAACCCTGTGGCGATTAACACCAAAAACATCCCGGCAAAGGCAACCACATACATGGCAAAAAAGCCCCACACAGACTCGATGACTCGGTCGGGTACGGTAATTTTTCCCACCTTCACCGCAATAATGGCGTTGGGGTGGATCAAACGATGAATTTCCCGTACCCCCTGTTTATAGAGCAAGAGCACCCGAATGGCCTTCATCCCGCCGCCTGTCGAGCTGGCACAGCCGCCCACAAAGGCAAAAATAAACAGCATGTAGGGTAAAAAGCTGGGAAAGCTGGAGTAGTTAGAGGCAAAGCCCGCCGTGGTCATGGTGGAGACAAAATTAAAGGTGCCCAGATAAAAGCTGTCGCTGAATGAATAGGCCTGCGAGCCAGCCAGATAGGCCACGGTCACCAACACCCCGATCACAATCCAGGAGAGATAAAACTTAAGCTCGGCATCTTCGATATAGTGACGCAAGGATTTTTCCCGCCAGACAAAAAAGTGCAGGGCAAAGTTAGTGGCGGCGATCAGCATAAACACCGTGCATATCATCATAATCGCCGGGGATTGATAGTGCAGGATGCTGGCATCGTGGGTGGAGAAGCCGCCGTTGGCAATGGTGGAAAAGGCGTGGCAAATGGCCTCGAACCAGTTCATACCGGCGACCTTGTAGGCAACAGCGCAGGCAACCGTAAACACCAGGTAGGTGGTAAACAGCGCCTTGGCGGTCTCGGTAATGCGCGGGGTTAGCTTGTTGTCCTTAACCGGCCCCGGCGCCTCGGCGCGGTACAGCTGCATTCCCCCGATGCCCAGCATGGGCAAAATGGCTACGGCGATGACAATAATCCCGATACCGCCAAACCACTGCAATTGTTGGCGGTAAAACAAAATAGAGGGGGGCAGGGTATCCAGCCCGGTAATTACCGTGGCCCCGGTGGTGGTTAGCCCTGAAATAGACTCAAAAATGGCATCGGTAATCGATAGGTCCAAGCCGTTGGAAAACAGCAGTGGCAGTGAACCGAAAGTGCCCAGCACAAACCAGAAAAGCGCGGTGACCAAAAACCCATCGCGGGTGCGCAGATCGGCGCGGCTTTTATACACCGGCGCCCAGATGGCCAGCCCCGAACCAAAGGTGACCGCAAAGCCCCATAAAAAGGTCATGTAATTGTGGTCGTTAAACCACAAGCTGACGCTGATAGGCACCAGCAGGGTGAGGCTGAACATCATCAAAAGCACGCCCAGCACGCGGGCAATTACCGCAAAATGCATACAGTCTCCGCCCGGTAATGTGTGTCTTTGTGATTCATGGTGCAGGCCCTAGAAGAAGGTAAAACCAACCTGGAACAGCTTCTCGATATCGCGAATGTGTTTTTTGTTGAGCAGGAACACAATCACATGGTCGCCGGTTTCCACCACCACATCGTCGTGGGCGATAATCACCTCGCTGCCTGTCTCACTCTCGCGCACGATGGCGCCGATGTTGGCGCCTTGGGGCAGGTCGATGTCCTCCAGTGCACGGCCCACCACCTTGGACGAGTTTTTATCGCCGTGGGCAATCAGTTCAATCGCCTCGGCGGCGCCGCGCCGAAGTGAGTACACGCTAACCATATCGCCCCGGCGCACATGGGTAAGCAGGCTGCCGATGGTGGTGGTCTGCGGGGAAATGGCGATATCAATATCGCCCCCCTGTACCAAATCCACATAGGCGGGGTTGTTAATCAGTGCCATTACCTTGCGCGCCCCCAGGCGTTTGGCCAGCATGGACGACATAATATTGGCCTCGTCGTCGTTGGTCAGGGCCAAAAACACATCCGTGTCTTCAATGTTCTCATCCGCCAGCAGGTCCTGATCCGAGGCGCTGCCCTGCAGCACAATGGCGCGCTCTAGGTGTTCGGCCAAGTGCTCGGCGCGCCTTTTGTTGTGCTCGATCACCCGCACGCTATAGCGGCCCTCGAGCTTGCGCGCCAGACGCATGCCGATATTGCCGCCGCCGGCGATGATAATCCGCTTGTAGGCGGTCTCCATGCGGCGAAGTTCACTGATAACGGCGCGGATATCGTTTTTACCGGCGAGAAAAAACACTTCGTCGTCCGCCTCAATCACGCTTGCGCCGGTGGGCATAATGGCTTGACCGCGGCGGTAAATAGCCGCCACCCGGGTGTCGACGGCGGGCATATGCTCGCGTAAAAAGCGCAGCTCTTGCCCCACCAGGGGGCCACCGTGGTAGGCCTTTACCGCCACCAGTTGTACTTTGCCCTGGGCAAAATCCAGTACTTGCAGCGCGCCCGGCGTTTCGATGAGCCGGTGAATATAGTCAGAGACCAGCTGTTCGGGGCTGATGAGTACATCGATGGGGATGGATTCATCGGCAAACAGCTTGTTGTTGGTGAGATAGGCGGTGGCGCGCACCCGTGCGATTTTGGTGGGAGTGCGGAATAAACTGTAGGCCACCTGGCAGGCAATCATGTTGGTTTCGTCGTTATTGGTCACCGCCACCAGCATATCGGCGTCTTCAACGCCTGCCTGTACCAGCACATCCGGGTGCGATCCCGCGCCATTGACTACCCCAATATCCAGCCGATCGCGCAGCTCGCGCAGGCGCGAGTCGTCGGTGTCGATAATGGTAATGTCATTGGATTCATCGGCGAGGTTTTCAGCCAGGCTGGCGCCCACTTGTCCTGCCCCCAGAATAATAATCTTCATAACACGGCCGGGTTAGTCCTTAGGTTGGCCCGCTTTTGCGCGGGTCCGCGCACAAACTTTACCGCCTTTGGCGGTCATTTGGCTATTTTTCTGATTTTGGCGTAGTAAAAACCGTCATGCCCCTCGCGTTGTGGTAGCAGTTGGCGCCCCGCTGGTTGCGCGCTGCCCCAGGCCGCGTCAATGGGCAGCTCGACGGCGTTATCGGTGGTTTGCAAAAACCGCTCAACCTGCTCGCTGTTTTCCGCCGGTAGCGCCGAACAGGTGGCGTATAGCAAGATGCCCCCCGGCGCCAACAGCGGCCAAAGAGCCTTTAACATCTGGCCCTGAAGCTCGGTTAAACGCTCGATATCGGCAGCGCTGCGCAATAGCTTAATATCGCTCTGGCGGCGAATGATGCCCGTGGCGGAGCAGGGCGCGTCCAGCAAAATGCGATCAAAAGGAGTGCCGTTCCACCAACTGGCCGGTTCGGTGGCATCGCCTGCGACCACCTTGGCCTGTACGTTTAAACGCGTCAGGTTTTCCTCAACCCGCGCTAGGCGTCGGGCTTCCAAATCCACGGCAACGACCTCCGCAAGCTCGGGTTCGCTCTGCAGTATATGGCCAGTCTTGCCCCCGGGGGCGGCGCAGGCGTCCAGCACTCGCTGGCCGGGGGCCAGCTCGAGCAGTGGGGCGGCAAATTGCGTGGCTTCGTCCTGCACGCTCACCTGTCCGCGGGCAAAACCCGGCAGACCCGTGGGGTCGCAAGGGGTTGTCAGGGTGAGGCCGCAGGGGCTCCATGGGGTGGCGGTAGCCTCAATGTCGGATTCAGCCAGAGACTGCAAATAGGCCTCGCGGGTTTGGGTTCGAGTATTAAGGCGCAGCGTTAGCGGAGGATGGGCGTTATTGGCGGCAATAATGGTTTCTACGTCATCCGGCCACGCGGCGCGGTAGGCATTTAGCAGCCATTGGGGGTGGGCGCAGGTATATTCCTCGCTCTCTTTAAGGGAGTCGGTTAACGTTTGCTTTTCGCGCTGATAGCGGCGCAGGGCACCGTTGATTAATCCGGTTGCCCAGGGCTTTTTAAGGGCTTTGGCGGCGCCGGCGGTTTCGCCAATGGCGGCGTGGTCGGGGATGCGGGTGTAGTCCAGCTGGTATAGGCCAAGCAGCAGCAGCGCCAGAACATCGCTGTCTTTATTGCGCAGGGGCTTTTCCAGTAGCAGCCCTACAATCGCATTGAGGCGTGGGTAGTAGCGCATGCTGCCATAGCACAGCTCGCGCATCAAAGCCTGGTCGGCCGGTGCCACCTTGTCCTGCCACTGGGGCAGGCTACTGGCCAGCGAGCCTTTGTGACGCAGCAACTCGGCCAGGACGCGGGCACAGGCGACGCGGGGCTTTAAACTCACGCCTGGGGACCTGTAAAGCGCTCGCCAACGGTAAACAAATCGCGGTTGCCGCGCAGTAAATCTCCCACTGCCATGACCTTTTTACCCGGTAGTTGTAAGCGGCTGATGGCCAGTGCGCCCTGGCCGCAGGCCACTATCAGGCGCTCGGGTTCGATGGCGACTATCTCTCCTGCCTCGCCCGCAGGGCCATCTACAGGCTCGGCTTGCCACAGCCGTATCGCGGCTTCGGGTGCTTGTGCGCGCCGGGTGAAGGCAACGGGGAAGGGGTTAAAGGCGCGGATTTTCCGATCTATATCGGTGACATTAGTGTGCCAATCAATCTGCGCCTCGGCTTTGCTGATTTTGGCGGCGTAGTTGGCCAGGTTGTCGTCTTGTACCTCGGGATTCGCTTTATTCCCGGCCAGCTGTTGCAAGGCCTCTAACAGTGCTGGGCCGCCCAACCCCATTAGGGTGTCGTGCAGGCTGCCGCCCGTATCCTGGGCGCCGATGGGGCAGCGCGCCTTGACCAGCATATCGCCGGTATCCAGGCCCACATCCATCTGCATAATGGTAACCCCGGATTCCGTGTCGCCCGCCTCAATAGCCCGTTGGATGGGGGCGGCGCCGCGCCAGCGCGGCAGCAGTGAGGCGTGTACATTCACGCAGCCCAGACGCGGAGTGTCTAATACGGCTTTGGGCAACAGCAATCCGTAGGCGACCACCACCATTAAATCGGCTTGATGCGCGGCCAGCGCTTGCTGAGCATCTGAGTCTTTTAGCGACAGCGGCTGAAATACCGGTATTTCAGCCTCTTGCGCCAGAGTTTTAACCGGGCTGGGCTTTAGTTTTTTACCGCGTCCGGCGGGGCGGTCGGGCTGGGTGTAACAGGCCACCACCTGGTGGGGGCTGTCCAGCAACACTTGCAAGTGGTGCGCGGCAAAATCGGGGGTACCGGCGAAAATGATTCGCAGTGGAGCAGTCATTGAGTCGTGTCCGGGCCTGACGGCGCCTGGGCGTTAGGCCTGGGCGCGGTGGAGTTTTTCGAGTTTTTTGCGAATACGCTGACGCTTCATCTGGGACAAATAATCGACAAACAGCTTGCCGTTTAAATGATCCAACTCGTGCTGAATACAGACGGCCAGCAGACCATCGGGCTCCAGGGTAAAGGGTTGGCCATCGCGATCGAGTGCTTCAACCCGAATTTGGGTGGGTCTGTCGACGCTCTCGTAAAAGCCGGGAACGGACAGGCAGCCCTCGTCATAGGGGGCTTCGTCTTCGCCCAGCACTGTGACCTCGGGGTTAATAAACACCCGGGGTTCGTTCTGATCTTCCGACAGGTCCATGACCACTATACGGCGGTGTACGTTCACCTGGGTGGCCGCGAGGCCAATACCCGGGGCGGCGTACATAGTCTCGAACATATTGTCGATCAGTTCGCGAATGCTGTCGTCCACGGTATCCACCGGCTTGGCGACGGTGCGCAGACGGGGGTCGGGAAACTCAAGAATTTCAAGTAAGGCCATAGGCTTTGTGACAAACTTCTAGTAAAAAGGTAACAAGCGCTGCTAACATGATGATCGTACAGGAATTAACCTGGGTGAACTCGCAGCCTCCCGGTCGCACAGAGCGATGGGTTGCGCTATTATAACGGCTAAACCGCTCAGGACCGAACAAAACAGGATCGGTTTCTATGAAAAAAATGATTTTTGCTGTTCTGGCGCTGTCTGCCGCCAGTGTCTTTTCTTGGGCCGATTCTTCGCCCATCAAGTCGGGTTCGCCAGACGAGTATGTGGTGGAAAAGGGGGATACGCTTTGGGATATTTCGGATATGTTTCTGGATGCTCCCTGGCAGTGGCCGGAAATTTGGCACGCTAACCCTGATATTGAAAACCCCCACCTAATTTTCCCCGGCGATGTCGTTCGTTTGGTCTACATTGACGGCGAGCCGCGTCTGACGGTCGATCGCACCGTGAAAATGGCGCCGGGCGATGCCAAGCTTGAGCCCCAGGTGCGTGTGCTGTCCGCTGAAGACGCGATTCCGGCGGTTTCACTGGACAAAATTGCCTCTTACCTGTCTCGCTCGCGTATTGTGACACCCGATGAGGTAGAGGGTGTGCCCTATATTCTGGCGGGCACCAAAAACCGGGTGATCACCGGTAAGGGCGATACGGTTTACGCCCGCGGCGAAGTGCCCGACGGCACCAGCAACTATGACGTCTTCCGTCAGGGTGAGACCTTTATTGACGAAGAGTCCGACGAGTTTCTGGGCATTCACGCTATTGGTATTGGCGGTGTACGGGTCGATGACACCGAAGGGGATGTGATCCGTCTTGAGGTCACCCGCTCCGAGCAAGAGCTGCGTGCTGGCGATATCCTACTGCCCAATGCCGAGCGCGCGGTAGATTCCATCTTTTACCCCAGCGCGCCGGATTTTCCCATCGAAGCCAAAGTACTGGCCGTTGAAGGCGGCGTTACCCAAATCGGTAAAATGGACGTGATGATCATCGATAAAGGGGATCGCGACGGCGTTCAAGTGGGCAATGTGTTTGAAGCCTTCGTTCAGGGCGAGACCATTCTGGATCGCGTCAGCGGCGATCGGGTCACCCTGATGGACGAGCGCGCTGGTTTGGTGATGGTGTTTCGCACCTTCGACAAGCTAAGTTTTGCCCTGGTGATGGAAGCCACCCGCCCCATGGCGGTGGGCGACAAGCTCCGCAACCCCTAGTTATTCCTTATCTAGCCCAGGGAGGGGCGAGTTAAGACGATTATGGATAATCTCACCTCTGCCCTCACGCTCGCCCGCATTGACGGTTTGGGCGCGGTCAAAATCAAACGTCTCTATTTGGCTTTTGGCTCTCTTCCCGCCGTCTTTAAAGCCTCCGCCGATCAGCTCGGCACCTCCCTTGAAGCCCGTCTGGTCAATCAAATTGACACACTACAAGACGACGAGCGGCACCCGATCCACCGGCTGGTAGCGCTGGATAAGCAGTGGCTGGCCGATAACCCCGAGGTTCGCATACTGAGCTTGGGCGATGCTGCTTACCCGCAGTTGCTCGCCGACACCCCGGCACCTCCGCCGGTGCTCTATGTGCGCGGCAATGCCGATGCCTTGGAATTACCCCAGTTGGCGATGGTGGGCAGCCGCAGCCCCACGGCCGGGGGCGATAAGACTGCGTTTGAGTTCGCCCGCTATCTGGCGGCGGGCGGCTTTGCGATTACCAGCGGTCTGGCCCTGGGGGTGGATGCCAGCGCGCATCGCGGCGCCCTGCACGGCGGGGGTGTGACCATCGCGGTGATGGGCACTGGCATTGACCGGGTGTATCCCGCGCGTAACCGAGGCTTGGCCGATCAGATTCTCGCCCAGGGCGGGGCGCTGGTTACCGAATTTGCGCCGGGCATTGCCTCGGATGCGGCAAACTTCCCCCGTCGCAACCGGGTGATTAGCGGCCTTAGCTTGGGAACCATGGTGGTTGAGGCGGCTATTAAGAGCGGCTCGCTGATCACCGCCAAATACGCCCTGGAGCACCAGCGCGAGGTTTTTGCCGTGCCCGGCTCTATTCACAACCCGCTCAGTCGCGGTTGTCACCAGCTGATCAAAAACGGCGCCAAGCTGGTGGAGTCCGCCGAAGATATAGTTTCGGAGCTGGAGGGTGGGCTGGCGTTTAAGCGCGGCCAAGTTCAATCACAACAACCGCGCCAACCCGAACACTGGCTGTTAACCCTGATGGGCTATGACCCGGTGAGCGTGGATCAGCTTTGTGATTTAAGCGGTAAAAGCGCCAGCGAACTGACCGCCACACTGCTCGATTTGGAGTTGGAGGGCAAGATCGCCCAGCGCGGCAGTTACTACACGCGTTTGTGAGCGCCCACTTCTTTTGCCTGAATAAGCTGGGCGTTACTATCGTCGCGGATATGACGGTAAGCGTAAACGCCTAGGTAAACCATAATGGCTAAAATGGCGATAATCGTCGCCAAGCTTAAAAGAATCACAGAATCCAACATGGCAGGACCTCGCTGCAGTTTTGTTGTCTTTCGATCCTATTTTACGCCGCGCGCTTGTTTATATTTTGACCTGAATCAAGTTGTTATCCCTTGTCTCGCAAGAAGACATATTGTAACTTCGCGCTTTTTTCACGCAGGCTAAAACCATGATTCAGGCACTCACCGCTCGCCCAGGGCGAGCAGTCTCCCACCCCCCACTGGCGGGGGCCTAAGATGGCGGGCTGGTTAACGCATATAGGCGTTCAGCGCGCCGCCATGACCATGCGCGCCGGTGGTGTCATCGCTTACCCTACCGAGTCTGTGTGGGGGCTGGGCGCCGACCCAGGCAACGCCGAAGCCGTGTCTCGCCTGCTGGCGCTTAAGCACCGCGCCCCCGAAAAAGGGCTTATTCTGATTGCCGCCAGTGTTGAGCAGGTGGAACCCTGGTTGGCACCCCTCCCAGATGTTCAGCGCGAGACCTTGCTGGCGAGCTGGCCCGGCCCCAACACCTGGCTGGTGCCCAACGGTGGTTTAGCATCCCCCTGGGTAACCGGCAAGCACAGCTCCGTCGCCCTGCGAGTGACCGCCCACCCGGTGGCAGCGGCATTGTGCCGCGCCTTTGGCGGGCCGATAATCAGCACCTCGGCCAACCCCCAGGGGCGTCCGGCCGCGAAAGACGCGATTCAAGTGCGCCGCTATTTTGGCCGTCAGTTAGATGCCATAGCCCCGGGGCGCACGGGGGGCAGGCGTCAGCCCTCGCAAATACGGGATTTGGCTTCAGGCAAAACTCTGCGCCCATAGCTGGTACAATAGCCGCCTTTCACGGAGCCGCCCATGACCACCACACCGGATAAACACGCCGTAAAAGCTTATTTGCTTGAGCTGCAAGATCGCATCTGCGACAGCCTGGCGACGGTCGACGGTGGCCGTTTTGCCGAGGACACTTGGCAGCGCGCCGAAGGTGGTGGCGGTCGCTCGCGGGTACTGGCCGACGGCGCGGTAATCGAAAAGGGCGGGGTGAATTTCTCCCATGTAATGGGCGATGCCATGCCGGCTTCGGCCACCGCCCACCGGCCTGAATTGGCGGGGCGCTCCTTTGAGGCCATGGGTGTCTCCCTGGTGATTCACCCGTCCAACCCCTATGCTCCCACCAGCCACGCCAATGTACGCTTTTTTATTGCTGAAAAAGACGGTGCTGACCCCGTGTGGTGGTTTGGCGGCGGTTACGATCTAACCCCCTATTATGGTTTCGAAGAAGACTGTGTTCACTGGCACAAGACAGCATCTGAGGCTTGTGCGCCTTTCGGAGATGATGTTTACCCGCGCTATAAAAATTGGTGCGATGAGTACTTCTATCTAAAACACCGCAGTGAGGCACGCGGTGTGGGCGGCCTGTTTTTCGACGATTTAAACGAGCTGGGTTTTGACCAGAGCTTTGCCTTTATGCGCGCCGTGGGCGATAGCTATTTGCCGGCCTATCAGCCGATTTTAGAGCGCCGCAAAGACAGCCCCTATACCGAGCGCGAACGCCAATTTCAGCTATACCGCCGCGGCCGCTATGTAGAGTTTAATTTGGTCTACGATCGCGGTACCCTGTTCGGGCTGCAGACCGGCGGCCGCACCGAATCTATTTTAATGTCCCTGCCACCGCTGGTGCGCTGGGAGTATGATTTTCATCCCGAGCCAGATTCCCCAGAGGCGCGCCTCACCCGCGACTTCTTACCGCCTCAGGATTGGTTGGCCCGGCAATAACAATAATGAACTCAGTAAACGTTCGGTAAAAAAACTCTGGTAGTTTTGCCGCTCGTTTCAACTATAGGTACCTCATGACCGATTCTTACGCTGTATTTGGCAATCCCATTGCGCAAAGTAAATCTCCCGCGATTCATCGTCACTTTTGCGATCAGACCGGTGAAGATATGGCCTACACCAAACAACTGGTAGCGGAAGGTGAGTTTAAACAGGCCGCCGATACTTTTTTTAACGGCGGTGGGCGGGGGTTAAATATCACCGCGCCCTTTAAGCTGGATGCTTTTCACTATGCGACCCGCTTGACCCCTCGCGCCGAAAGAGCGGGAGCGGTTAATCTGCTGATTAAAGAGAACGATGGCAGCATAACCGGCGATACCTCAGACGGTATCGGCATGGTCAACGATATGCTTAACATGGGCTGGGAGCTAGAAGGTAAAAAGTTGCTGATACTGGGCGCCGGTGGCGCCGTGCGCGGCGTCCTTGAGCCTTTGCTGGGGCAAAAGCCCAGTAGCGTGACCATTGCCAATCGCACCGTGAGCAAAGCCGAGCAGTTAGTGAAAGACTTTCACGATTTGGGCGAGTTAAATGCCTGTAGCTTCGACGAGCTGAGCGACGGTCACTTTGATGTGGTGATTAACGGCACCTCGGCCGGTTTGCACGGTGAGCGGGTCAACTTACCCGACAACTTGTTGGCGAGTCAGGCGGCCTGCTATGACATGAGCTACGCCGCCGAACCCACCGGCTTTTTGCGCTGGGCCGAAGAGCAGGGCGCGGCAAAGTTGACCGATGGTTTGGGCATGTTGGTCGGCCAAGCGGCGGAATCCTTTTACGCTTGGCGTCATATTCGCCCCGAAGTGGTACCGGTGATTACTGAACTGCGCCGTAAAATGACAGAGAGTAAAAAGAAAGCCAGTTAGTAGCCTCGGCTTGAATCTGGGAGCTTGCGCCGGGGCAATTAGCTGTTGGCGTCAATAGGGTCGTGCTGTGGCGGTGGGTTGCGCCGCCACTGCGGCAAAACCCTCGGTCCTCCACTTCTCTGTTAAGCATCCCCCCTGTCAACTGTACTGTGCCTCGAAAGCGCTAAAGCTTGCAGTGAATTATGGGCTGAAATGTTCCGGGGCGGCGGGTAAAACCACAAATCTAGAAAAGCAGACCGCACCCCAGCCACAGAGGGCTGGGGCTCGGGTGTTTTACTGTTTCGGCGTAAAGCTGCCGCCTTCCTGGCGAGGCGGGTATTCTTTAAAGGTCGCCATAAAGTTTTTCACTAAATTTTGCAGAGGCACGAACGCGTACATGTGCCGCACCATCCAGTCGTCGTGGTAAGACGAGTCCTCGGGTGCCATTTCGAAAGGATCAGCACGCAGGTCGACCAGCAGTGGTGCTTTTAAGACGGTTTGTGCGTGCATCCACGAGCCCAGGCCGTCGTGCTCCTGGATGGAGAAATGTGCCTTCCAGGGACCGTAGCGCACCGCTCCCAGTGTTCCATCATCCACAAAGGCAAAGAACTCGTTGCGTGGCCATTCGTCTGAACCGCCTGTCAGGTTGGGCAGGACATTGTAGCCATCCAAATGCACGTTAAACTTTTTGTTGCCAGCCTGGTGGCCTTTTAACAGTTTCGCCTTAATATCGGAATCACCGGCTGCGGCCATCAACGTGGGCACCCAGTCCTCCAGCGAGATGATCTCGTTGTTAACCTGTCCGCCGGGAATTTGTGCGGGCCAGCGAACCAGCATAGGTACGCGAATACCACCTTCCCAGGTAGAGGCTTTTTCTCCCCGGAAGGGGCTGGTGCCGCCGTCGGGCCAACTGAATTTTTCCGCGCCATTATCGGTGGTGTACAGGACAATGGTGTTGTCGGTAATGCCCAGCTCGTCCAGCTTATCCAGCAGCACGCCGACCTGACCATCGTGCTCTACCATACCGTCGGCGTAAATACCGCGACCGGTTTTACCCTCTGATTCGGGTTTTAGGTGGGTAAAAATATGCATCCGCGAGGTGTTGTGCCACACGAAGAAAGGTTTATCGGCTTTGTGAGCCCGCTCAATAAAATCGAGTGTGGCGGCCAAAAACTCTTCATCAATGGTTTCCATGCGTTTGCTGGTCAAGGGGCCGGTATCTTCCACTTTGCCATCGGCGGTTGATTTGATCACACCGCGGGGGCCGAATTTCTTGCGAAATTCGGGATCTTTGGGGTAATCGGGGTTTTCTGGCTCTTCTTCTGCGTTCAGGTGGTAAAGGTTGCCAAAAAATTCATCGAAACCATGGTTGGTTGGGAGAAACTTATCTAAGTCGCCCAAATGGTTTTTACCAAACTGACCGGTGGTATAGCCCAGGGGTTTGAGCAGCTCGGCCAGGGTGGGGTCTTTTTCTGAAATACCAATGGGGTCGCCCGGCATACCAATTTTTAACAGACCGGTGCGCTTAGGCGATTGACCGGTAATAAAAGCGGCGCGCCCAGCGGTACAGCTTTGCTGACCATAACCATCGGTGAACAGAACACCTTCGTCGGCGATTCGATCGATATGGGGCGTGGTGTAGCCCATCATGCCGTGGTTGTAGGCGCTGGTGTTAAACCAGCCGATATCATCGCCCATAATCACTAAAATATTGGGTTTGTCGGCAGCGGTTACCGACGCTGATAGTAACAAAGCGCTTAAGGCACCTATTACTTTATGAAAGGTCAGTTTTTTCATTGCAACATCCTGTATGTATTGATTAATGAGTGTCTAATAGTAGACGATTTTTATGAAGGTATGGAAACATCAGAAATTTCATTACCCTTCTGCTTAGGGTAGCTGGTTGTCTTTCGCGGCGTCTAGTGGCTATTGTTCATATTGAGCAAAGACTTCCGCGCCAGTCATTTTTTTAGACTCGGCTTGAAGCGAGTAATAGTCTGGCTTTTCGTCTACAAAAGTTTCCTGGGTTAAACTCAGTTCCTGCTGTTGAAATAACCCGGCCGACAGAATGTACTGATCGGCGGGTATTAAATAGTAAAATAAATGCGTGCCACACTGGCGGCAAAATCCGCGCTCGGCCCATTCAGACGAGCGATAGCGGGACGGAGTGTCGCCGCTAAAACTGACGTCTCCTTCGCAGTGCAGGGCGTGCATGGGGCCACTGCCCCAGCGCCGGCACATGCTGCAGTGGCACAGGTCGATGTTATGGATAGATGGCGCATCGATTTCAATTGAACCGCACAGGCAGTGTCCTTTCATAGTCTTGTCCTCTGGGTAATAGAAATGATTATAGGACAATATTTCGCTTGGCTTTATGGCTTACCACTCAAAGCGCAAACCCACCAAAGGCAGTAGGCTGCCGTCCTCTTCGGAAATTTCGCCGGTGCGTTCATTAAAGTCGATGTTGGAGGGATTCTCCGAGCCCAGTAAGTTAATAATATCCACAAAAGCAATCACCTGGGTGCGGCCAATGGCGCGGCGATAATCTACGCGAATATTGAGCGAGCTGTAGCCATCGTAACGCAGTGTGTTGTTGGTAATAGTTTCGCGGCTGTAGCGCAGCGGTTCGCCTTCGCCGAGCACATTGTCGTGAATAATATAGTCGCCATAGGGGCGTCCCGATGCCCACTTCCAGCGACCGGATAATTTCCAGCGCTGGTTGATTTCCCAGGTGCCCCCCAGGCTAACGGAATGAGGCCGATGGTAGTCGGCGTCGTATTCCGGGCCGCTGGGGGAATCCTTTAACACTGCGTCGTTATAGGAATAGGTGGCGCTGGCCGACCAGCCGTTGTCGAATTGGCGGGTAATGGCGGTATCCACGCCGAAAGAGGTGCCTTCGCCGTTGTTGTTAAAGCGCTGATTCACGCCGTCGGCTATCACGACCAAATCGCTCAGCTGTTGATAGTAGGGTTCCACGAAGATATCCCACAGGGGGGCGAATCGGTACTGAAAACCCAAGCTCATTTGGTCGATGGTTTCATAGCCGAGCGCTGCGCCGCTGGTATTGCTCGCCAAGTCTTTTATTTCCGGGCGCTGCAGATAGCGCCCCGCGGTAGCGCTGACACTGGTGTTGGATGTGAGCTGCCACGACGCTGCGACACGAGGCGAGACGCCTTCGGCGTTGGTAAATTCATCGCCTTCGTAACGCAGGCCTATGCGAGCGTCCCAGGTGTTCCAGGAAAACGCCTGTTCCATAAAAGCGGCGTACTGCAGGCCGCGTTTTTGATAATCGGTGTTCACTCCATCGGACGTCAACACGATATATTGTTGCTCGGGGTTGGGGCGAAAATCCGATTGCTCATATTCGTAGCGAATCCATTCGCCGTCGATCTGGCGCTGTAGGTTTAGCTCCAGCTGGTTTAAACGCAAACCTGTATTGAATCGCCCCCAGTTATTGTCGGCGGAGAAGTCGAGCCGCCAGCCAATTTCGGTGTCGTCCTGGCTGGCGGTGATAATGGGAAAGCGACGGGGGATTTGGTCTTGCGCTGTCTCCGGGGGCACATCACTGGGGTAGGCTTCGCCGACTTGGCTGTCCTCGCCAAAGCGGCGGTAGTAGAGGCGATTGGTGAGCTCGGCGCTGTCTCCCAATAATTGCCGATAGCTAATCGCCGCCAGGGTATTATCTGTCGATTGCTGCACCAGCTCGACGTCTTGGTAGTTGCCGGGTTCGTCTTCATCCGAGTTGAGTACATGCTCCAGGGTGCGCTCATACTCTTCCGGGGCGTGAATCAATAAAAACTCCAGTTCGTTGCCGCTGTCAAAGTCGGTATGGGTTTTAAAAATAATATCGGTGACTTCCGGCTCACCGGCATCGTTCATACCCACCAAATCAAACAAGCGGCCAAAATTAAGTTGGCGTGCGGAAAACAACACGCTGGTGTTGTCGGTGACAAAGCTCGGCCCATCGTAGCCTACCTCCAGTCCGGCGATATCCAAGCGCGCGGTGTAAGAGGGGGTGTCGGGGTTACCCCGGGCGACGTCTAACTCCAGCAGTGAGCCGGCCCGTCCACCATAGGCGGAGGACCAGCCCCCCGGTTGAAAGCTGGCCCGGTCAATGACATTGGGCGCAAAAATACTGTAGCGGCCGCCTTCTTCGGCATCGCCGAGCTCGCCAAAGCTATCGCTAAAGTGCACCACAGAATCAAAGGGAATGCCGTCGACTAAAATTTGATTGTCGCGGGGTCCGCTACCGCGCACGGTATAGGTTGAGAACTGACTGTCGGCAAACAGTCCAGGCAGGCCATCAAGGGCGCGCAGCACATCGCTGCCGCTACCGGCTGAGCTGCGCAAGGCCTCGCGGTCTTTTTCACTGGCGCCCACCGAGCTAAGCCAGTTGCTACCAATGCTGTTGCCCAGCACCAGAACTTCTTCCAGGTTAGTTCTAGCGACTGACATAGAAACTTGCACCGGCGTGGTTTTGTCTTCTACCAGGCGCACGCTGGGTAGGCGCACGCGATCATAGCCCTCTGACATTAACTCAACCTGATACAGCCCGGCGTCCAAATTTTCTATCCGGCCGCGTCCGTCAGGCTGCGTTTGTATGCGCCACTGGCGGTTGTCGCGATCGGTCACCACGACTTCCACATTGTCCACCGCGCGTTTGCTGTTGGCGTCGCTTACGTTGACCAGTAAATCGGCCGCCCAGAGGGAGGGGGCAATACAGGCAATTACCAAGGCCGTTAGCGAGTGCGGAAGACGAGTGGGCATAGGACATCCTTAGTCGGGTTTGTGAGCGGCACTGAGCAAACTATACGCTAAAACCTGAAAATAGATGTGTGCAGAGAAAACGCTCTGATAATAAAAGAATGCGCAAGCGAAAACGTTAACCCCTGGGCGGGGTTAACGATCAACCTGTGGGTTTATTCGATGCTTTCCCAGTCCAGACGAATATCCCATTGATGGCGGAATTCGCCTGCCAGCGGCTCGATACTGGTATCGATTTCCCGGTAAACATTTTTCGCGGGGCTTAAGACCGCGTCGCGGCCGAACAAAAAGCTCTGTTCTTTGACGATACGGTAATACGCTTTGTTCAGGTCTAACGCGCGGCGTACCGAGGGCGCAATAATATC
The DNA here is from genome assembly GCF_024195295.1 of Gilvimarinus xylanilyticus. Classification (GTDB taxonomy): domain Bacteria; phylum Pseudomonadota; class Gammaproteobacteria; order Pseudomonadales; family Cellvibrionaceae; genus Gilvimarinus; species Gilvimarinus xylanilyticus. The sequence goes on from NZ_JAMFTH010000005.1 coordinate 220,706, forward strand.
GTAAATCGAATTTTGCGCCGCGACTTTTTGCGCGTCCACCTTTCCTTGAGCGTCGAACCAGCGCTCTAGCATTTCGCCATTTTGGCGAAACTCGTCGCCGCCGCCCACTCGTTCCAGATAGGTTAAATACTCGCCTTTGCTTTCGCCCAAATTAGGGGCGTCTTTAAGCGATTGCAGGTTAATATAACCCCAACCCTCGGCGCCGGGCTTTTTGCGCGCAAAAGCAAAGGTATTATCGATCGTGGTGCCGATGGTTTTGTGGCAGCCCATGCAAAAGAAAGTCTCTTGTTGGTTTTGCTCGCGCAGCTCGCCGTTGGCATCTTCAATAAAGCCCCATAGCAACCAGCCCATACCATTGCTGGTGCCGCGATCGCCATGGGTAGACACCTGAGGTAAGTTGCCAAAATGTTTTTCTTTGGCCTCGCGGTAGTAACTGCTTTTTAAGCGCGCTTGGGACATCATAGTGTGCTTGCGCATATAGCGTACTTCTTTCATTCGCCGGGCGTTAACGATTTGCTCGCCCTCCAGACCGACATAGCGCACCGTGTGCAAAAACTCTGTGCCTTTGGGGTACAGCATATGAGTCAGGGGCACAGTAAAGGCGTCGCCGAAATAAGTGTCGCGGCGCTTGATGTGGCTGACCTGCGCCTCCATTTCGCCATTGCCATTAAAGTCGATGCCGGCGGCGCGCTCATCCAAGGCAATAGTGCTGATTGACGGCTGGTCAGTAATGGCCATTTCCACCAGCGCCAAATTGGCGTAGTAGACGTCCCGCGAATACTGGCCATCCACTTCGCTGAATGCCTGGGGTAGACGAATCATTACGTCGTCGGTGGAGCCGTTGGTGGGCCAAAAAGTGCTGGGGACCGGCTTGTAATTAAAAGCGACCCAACGGCTGCCGTCTTTGGCCAGGCCATGTTCGTCAAAGGCAGCAGCGCCGTCGGCCAGGTTGGCAATGTTGGGTGCGCGCCCCTGCCAGGCATCCGATTCCAGCCATTTGGCTAAAGCGGTGTAGTTGTCCTGATTGATGTAGCGACGCATAAAGTCGTCGCTGATATCGGCAATTTCGCTGCTGCGATCTTTAAACAGGTTGGCCCAGCGATTGGTATTGCCGATGTCGGAAAAATCGTAGGCGCCCTGTAGAAAACCGTCGTTCATCATATTGGGACGGTTGCGCTCTTGCAGATAGCTTTGGTGGCAGACATAACAGGGATTATTTTTACCCTCGGTTTTGGTGTAGCACTGCGGTGGGATTACGGCCTCGGGGTTATAGGTCTCACCGTGTTTAATATAATCGGCGGGGTCGTGCTGGGGAGTAAACCCGGTATCGGCCTGCGCACTGCTCACCAATGTATGGGTAGTGGTTTGTTGGTCGCATCCTGTGCTTAACGCGGCTGCGAACAACAGCAAAATAATGGTGCGATACATAACTGTACCTTTGTGATCTTCTTATACGAAAAAAGGAGCCGCGATGCGGCTCCCGTTAAGTGGTCATACCATCGGCTTATTAGTCGTTAACGGTGGGGTCGTACATCCACAGAGTATTGTTCTCTTGGAAGCCGTCCTCGCCGATAACAATGCGGCCGTCTTCTAACACGATCACATTGTCGGGCTGAGACAGGGCGTTCACATCACAGCGTTCGGCGCCGTCCAGGCTAGAGCGGTAGGTCGAGCCCATGACCACAGGTTCTATACGGTTAACATCATAGGCGTCGGCCCCGGTTAACAAAGGCATGCGATAAACGCCGCCGCACTCTTTTACCCGCGGGGTCAGCTGGATATCGCCTTCGTCATCCACCATGCCGTTGTCCATGTCGGCAATGGCAAAGTAAACATAGGCTTGGTTTACCTCTTCGCCGGCAATCAGGTCAGTGCCTTCAACCGCTTCTTCGGCGCGCTTGTGGTTAACGTAAATACCCTCGAACTTGCGCCACTCGGCGGTAGCGCCTTTGGCCCGTGCGGCCTTGCGCGATTCCAAAAAGGCGATGCGATCATCCATGGGCATACCAGCGGTGGTGCTGCCGCCGCCATTGGCAACGCTCGGGTAGTTGGCTTCACCGGCGGCCCAGGCGTCGGCGTCCGCGTCGGTCAGATAGTTACTCTGGCCTTCGACGAAATCGGCGGTGGTAATGTCATCAAAGTCGGCAATCCAGCCGTCAATGGTGGCGTTGTCGCTGTGGGCCAATTCAATCCACTCGATGTCAAAGCCGGTGGTCAATGGCTCAAAGCTGCCGGCATCCTGGGTCAGCTTGGCACCGTACAAGGTACCCGCTGACAAGTCGCCCGCATTGTCGGCGACAAACTTAAACATCACGCCGTTGGTGTCATCCTGCGACAGGTAAACGGTTTTAGAGTCGGGCATCACAATGGAGTTTTCGTGCTCAAAACGCCCTAAGGTGTAATGCTTAACCGGTACCGGCTTGTCGCTGGTGGGTTCTGTGATTTCCACGATGTAGTGGTATCGATAGGTGTTGGGGAAGCTCGCGGCACCGTCGGCATCGCTGGCGGTGGGGTCAATATACATCGCCATCATATCGCGCGCGGTTTGCAGCGATGGATCGTTCCACTCTTGGGTATCGTCGCCCTGATTGCCCCATTCTTCTGAGGTAAGTGGCGTGCCCCAGGGAGATACCGAGCCAAAGCAGTTGGCGATGGTGCCATAGGTGCCAAAATCCAGCATCTGCACATCGTTGCTGTCCACAGACCAGTAACCGGTGCTGGCGTCTTTGTTCAGTTTAATGCGGCTCATACCGCCGGGAATCGATTCCCAGTTGGTAAACAAGTAGCCTTGATTGTCGCCGGTGGGAACAAAGCCGTTAAAGTCGGGAGTGTCGCTGGAAACGACTTGAGTGCTGCCATCAGTGGCCATCACGCTGCCGAGACCCTCGGGCAGGGCGCCGCCAAAGTTATCCATGGTTTGCCCCAGCACTTGATACTCGCCGTAGGCGACCTGCACCGTTTCGCGCTCTTGCTGAGTTTGTGGCACGCCCACTGACACCAGATTTTTCGGCAGTTGGTTAACGTTGACCCCCGCGAGAACACCCACGGTACCGGTGTTAAAAATCTTGCCGTCGTTGTCGGCGGTGGTGTTAGCGTCGCTGGGGTGCTGTACGTTAAAGAACAGATCGCCGCCGTCGGTTACATAGGCGCCGGTCACTTCGGCGCCGGCGGGCACGGTGGCCAGACGGGTCAGACCGGGGGTCATCAGGCTGGCGCTGCCATCACTGCCGCCTTCGCCATTGCCATCGGTTCCATCTTCGCCGTCTTCCCCGGCGGGGCCTTCAGGACCTTGTGGGCCAGCGGGGCCCTGGGCGCCGTCGTTACCGTCGTCGCCATCGCAGGCGGCGAGCATCATGGCGCTGATCATGGCCAGCATCAGGCGGCCTTTGCTATTCAGGGTAAACGTCATTGTTATCTCCTCGTTTTTTAATGGTGGCTAAACACGGGAGCCAACATTAGTGAGCCGAGGTGACGCTTATTGAACTGTTCGGTTAAGTTTCCGTGAAGTTTTTAAGACAATTAAGCCACAGCAAATACTGTGGCTTATTACATGAAGTGATAATGGGGTGGGATTAGCTGGCCAGGGCGTCTTCGTCATCCAGCGCCGGTTTGTCGTGGCGATTGCCTTTTACCGAACCCTTGCGGTGGGCCAGTGCCGCTTCCATTTTTTTGGCGGCCTGAGCAATAGCGGTGTACATGTCGTGGTCGGCTGCCTGAACCGCCACCGGAGCACCCAGGTATTGGGTCGTGGCTTCGATGCTCTGGCTAGAGCGCTCGACGGTGAGGGTAATGTTAATAGAGTCCAGCTGGGGGAAGTGCTTGGCAACCTTGCCGAATTTCGCTTCTACATTCTCTTTGATAGCGTCTGTAACTGTAACGTGATGACCGGATACATTGATTTGCATAGACTTGCTTCCTTTTACCGCTTACCTCTGAAGTTAGGGGCGGCGCTTTTGCGAGCGCCACAGTTTAAACATGAGCCCGAAGCGGAAAAATATCAAGGCTAAAAACGCTAAAATTTGACAAATCTGTAATATTTGGAGGAATTGCTATGTGGGTACAACGTGAAATTCAGCTGGCCCCCAAACCCCGGGGTTTCCATTTGGTCACTGGTGAGATCGAGCGTCAGCTGCCCGAATTAAGTGAATTTAATGTGGGGCTGATTCAGGTGTTTATCCAGCACACCTCGGCCAGTCTGAGTATCAATGAGAACGCTGACCCTACCGTGCGTGGCGATTTAGAGCGCCACTTTAACCACTTTGTGCCCGAGCGCGCGCCCTACTACGAGCATGATTATGAGGGCGATGATGACATGCCCGCGCATATCAAAAGCAGCATTTTGGGGGTGAGCCTGATGCTGCCGATTACCGAGGGGCGCTTAAATCTGGGAACCTGGCAGGGGATTTACCTGTGTGAGCACCGCAATCGCGGTGGCGCACGGAGATTGGTGATTACCCTGCAGGGGGAGGGTTGGTAGCGTTATCATTCGTCATTGACAGAAACGCCTATTTATTTAGGTTAAATGGAGACATAGGGAAATGATTGCGGTAACATTATCTGATTGATAAGAATAGTTAAGCTGGAAATCAGAACAATCCAACAGGTAAAGGACTATGAATACCTTTGATGACAACCGCAATCTGACCCATCAGGTTACCTACGAGTTGGGGCGCGCCATTGTGCAGGGCAAATACGCGGCGGGTGATAGTTTTCCCACGGAGGCGCAAATGTGCCGCCACTACCAGATCAGTCGCAGTGTGATTCGCGAGGCGGTCAAAATGCTTACCGCCAAAAAGCTGATCTCATCGCGGCCACGTCAGGGGATTCGGGTTTTGCCCCCCTCGGCCTGGAATGTGTTTGACCCGGATGTGCTGCAGTGGAGCCTGAGCAGCCGCCCCTCGGTGCAGTTGCTACGAGAATTTACCGAGTTGCGAATGGCCCTTGAGCCAGATGCCGCGGCTCTGGCGGCAGGGCGCGCCGACCAAGCATCGGTGGCGGAGATCCATCGGGCTTTGCAACAGTTAGACGCTGCCGCGCGCGGTGATGACGATTCGGTTGAGGCCGCCATTGCCTTCCACACCGCGGTTTTACGGGCCAGCGATAATCGATTTTTTATCCAGTTGTGTCATTTTATCCATACCGCTATCGGCGCCGATACCGCTACCAATCAGGTGATTTTGGCCAGCGCTTTGAGTGATTACCAAATGGTGGCCCAGGCCATTGCCAGCGCCGATGAGTCGGCCGCGCGCCGGGCCATGCAGCGCTTGCTGAGCGGGCTCGCCCCACGGGCGGGCGCCGCCCCCGTGGCGCAAGCGTCTTAAAGGCAGGATGAACGTGGGTTTTGCCCTGGTTAGTGGGGCCGCCTTTTTAGCTTGATAGGGGCATAGGCAATAAGAGTGTCCGCTGGCCACGATCATTTTCATCTGACGCAGCATTCCTAGACAGAAGGCGATATACTCTGCAGCGAGTCGGAAATATAACCGAGGTCGGTGTTTAGAGGTGAACCATGTCCCCAACCCCTGAGCGTACGCTCTACCCCAGCCTAAAAGGCCAGACGGTATTTATTACCGGAGGCGCTACCGGTATCGGAGCGTGCATGGTCGAGGCTTTTTTGTATCAGGGATGTCGCGTTGGTTTTGTCGATATAGCCGCCACGGATGGTAAGCAGTTATGCCGCGAGATGGAGATTAAGTATCCCGGCGCGGTTATTTTTATTCCCTGCGATGTAACCGATGTGCCGGCGCTGCGCGACGCGATCCAGACCGTCGAGACCGAGCTGGGCACGATAGCGGTGCTGATTAACAACGTCGCCAATGACAAGCGGTGCGACCCGCGATCCCTGTCGGACGAAAGCTGGCACAGCTCGCTGGCAGTTAATCTGGACGCGGCCTTCTTTACCACCCGCGCCATAGCGCCGGGTATGACCAAGCGCGGCGGCGGCTCCATTATCAATTTCAGCTCGATTAATGCCGTGCTAGGCCCCGCGCAAATGCCCAGCTATGTCACCGCCAAGGCGGGCCTCTTGGGCCTGACCCGAGCACTGGCGTCGGATTTCGCCTCGGACAATATCCGTGTCAATGCCATTATTCCCGGCTGGGTCGCCACCGATAAGCAGTTAGAAAAGTGGTTAAGCCCCGAAAAAGAGGCCGAGTGGATGGACAGTGTGCGTTTAAAACGCCGCCTGATGCCCGCCGATGTGGCCAATATGGCACTTTTTCTGGCATCGAGTGATGCCTCTATGATTACCGGACAACAATTTGTGGTCGATGGCGGGCGCCTGTAGTGGGCACTCGGATCAATCCATAATAATAAAACCCGCGTTTAGCGGAATAATTCTAAAAAACGATAATACTCTGGGAGTTGCGTATGTCTTTATCAACGGTCGATATAACGGCCTTTGCCCTCTATTGTGTGGCCCTGGTGGCCATTGCCTGGTGGGTGTCACGGGAAAAAGCCGGTCACGACAAAAATTCAGAAGATTACTTTTTAGCCGGTAAATCTCTGCCTTGGTGGGCGATTGGGGCTTCGTTGATTGCCGCCAATATATCGGCTGAGCAGATTATCGGTATGTCCGGTTCGGGCTTTGCCATCGGCTTGGGTATCGCCTCGTACGAGTGGATGGCAGCCATTACCCTGCTGATTATCGGTAAGTACTTTTTGCCGATCTTCCTCAAAAAGGGCATTTACACCATGCCCCAGTTTTTGGAAGAGCGCTACGATCACCGGGTGCGGATTATCATGGCGGTGTTTTGGCTGGCGCTGTATGTGCTGGTTAACCTGACTTCTGTGCTCTGGCTAGGTGCGTTGGCGATTAACGCCATCACCGGGTTGGATTTGGTCTATGGCTTGGTGTTCTTGGCCGCCTTCTCGGTGGGCTACTCGATTTACGGCGGCCTAAAAGCCGTTGCGTTAACGGACATCATCCAGGTGGTGCTGCTTATCTTCGGCGGCTTGTTGGTGTCCTATCTGGCGCTGGATAAAATTGCCGATGGCCAGGGCGCCTGGACGGGCTTTAGCATGATGTTGGCCGAGATGCCCGAAAAGTTCGACATGATTCTCGACCCCTCCAACGAGCACTACATCAGCCTGCCGGGTATCTCGGTGCTGGTGGGTGGTCTGTGGATTATGAATTTGTCCTACTGGGGTTTTAACCAATACATCACCCAGCGCACTCTGGCGGCCAAAAGTCTGGCCGAGGCGCAAAAAGGTATCGCTTTTGCCGCTTACTTAAAGCTGCTGATGCCTGTGATTGTGGTGCTGCCCGGCATAGCCGCGGCCATGTTGACCCCGGATTTGGCCAAGCCCGATCAGGCCTACCCCGAAATGATGAAGCTGGTGCCCCAGGGCCTGCTGGGTATTACCTTTGCCGCGCTGGTGGCGGCGATCGCCTCGTCGCTGGGCTCCATGGTCAACTCCATTTCCACGATTTTTACCGTGGATATCTACAAGCGCGTGATCAACCCCGAAGTCAGCGAGCACAAGATGGTCTGGCTGGGCCGGGTGGTCGCGGTGCTCTCGATGATTGTGGCCGTTATCATCGCCCGTCCGCTGCTGGGTAACTTTCCCCAGGCGTTTCAGTATATTCAGGAGTTCACCGGCTTCTTTACCCCGGGCATTGTCAGCATCTTTTTGCTGGGCTTTTTCTGGAAAAAGGCCACCGCCTTGTCGGCGCTGGCATCGGCCTTTGCGTCGGTTATTTTGTCGGCACTGTTTTGGCTATTTCTGCCCGAGTTTCCGTTTATGGATCGCGTGGGCGTGGTGTTTTTACTGTGTGTCGCCATCTCGGTGGCACTTACTCTGGCGGCGGGTAGTAAAGAGCAGGAAAAGGCTATTCAGCTGGGCGATATCGATTTTTCCACCAGTGGCAGTTACACCCTGCTGAGTATTGGGGTACTGGTGATTACCGCGGCGCTCTATATTACCTGGTGGTAAAGTGGAGCTAGTCGCCGAAATCGAGCTTGGCTGCGAGTTGGGCGAGGGTGTGCTGTGGGATGACCTAGAGCAGCGCATCTGGTGGACCGACATTTTGGGGCAGTGTCTATACAGTGCCGCCATAGACGGCACTGAGCTTAGGCGCTGGCCCGTCCCCGAGGCCATTACTGCCTTTGGCTTTACCCACACGCCGGGCCAGCTTATCTGCAGCTTCGCCAGTGGCATCGGCTATTTTCGGCCCACTACCGGCAAGTACCAGTGGTTGGTGCGCCCGTCTTTGAGTGGCGCCGCGCGTTTTAACGACGGCCGGGTCGACCCCTGGGGTAATTTCTGGGCGGGCACCCTGTCCCCCGGGCAATCCCGCGCTAAGCTGTATCGTTACGACGGCGAGCTGATTGAGGCGCGCACCGGCCTGGAGATTGCCAATGGCCTGTGCTGGAGCCCCGACGGCAGCCAGCTCTACCACGCCGATTCGCCGCGCCGGGAAATAAGAGTGTTTCGCCCAAGCGATGGTGAATTGGGGGCCGGGCGAGTGTTCTGTCGCACGCCTGAGGGTATCTACCCCGACGGCGCCTGCACCGATGCGGATGGCAATCTTTGGAGTGCCCAGTGGGGCGGTTCGCGGGTCGTTTGCTACAGCCCGGCGGGCGATGTGATTCACACCTTGATGCTACCGGTATCGCAACCTTCCTGTGTGGCCTGGGGCGGGCCCGAGCTGCAACACCTGCTAGTCACCAGCGCCTGGGAGCACATGAGCCCCGAGCAGCGCCGCCGCGAACCCCGCGCGGGTAATCTCTTTGTTTATCACACTTCTTTTCGCGGCCGCCCGTGCGACCGCTGGGTGGAAAACTAGGTGTAATAAAAGGTAAACCCCGCTATGATCATAGAAAAATACGCCAACCGGGAAGGTGGAATCGAAACGCAGGAGAGCATAATAGAGGATCAGCGGCACCTTTTATGACCATCGACCTGTTTCAACGATTGTCCTACAAGCTAGCGCGCACCAGCTTTGTGGTGGTGGTGCTGTTGGGCATAGCGGTAGCCAGTTTGCAGGTCTATCTGGATTTTCGCACTCAGTACCGGGATATTCGCGCTAACGTTGAAGAGATCAGCCGGGTCAGTCGCACCGCCGCCCAGCGCGCGGTGTTTTTACTGGATGAGCGACTCGCCGAGCAGGTGGTCGAGGGGCTATCCGAGTACCGTTTTCTCAGTTATATCGCTATTTTGAACGATGAGGGGCGGGTCATGGCCGAGCATCGGCGCCCCCTCGTCGCCAGCAATACCCAGTGGTTGACTCATCTGTTGGTGGGCGACACTGAAATGTTTGCTTTTCCTCTGTCGACCTCTGCAGCTCTCCCCCCGGGTAGTTTGCGTCTGGAGTTGAACAAAGACGCCGCACTCAGTAATTTTTATCAGCGCGCCTGGCGAGTTCTGCTGACCGGTACCGCGCGCAATATCGGCCTGGCGTTTGTGCTGGTACTTATCTATCACTTTTTGCTCACCCGTCCGCTGGTCACTCTGGCCTCGCGTTTTGCCGCGCTCGATCACGCTCAGGTGCCGGTTAATAATATTCCCCACCTGCGCAAACACGAACAAGACGAGCTGGGTTATATCGTCAACTCGGCTAATCGCCTGCTTGCCCACTTTAATCATCAGCACACCGAGTTGCAGCATCAACAGCAGCAACTAAGCTTGATTCTCGATGCCAGCCCCAATCAGGTTTTTGCGGTGAACGACAGCGGGCATCTGCTGTTTTATAACCAGGCGTTTAAAAACTATTTTGAGCGTGTGGATGGCAATAACTACTTTGAGCTGCTGCGCCAGGCCGGAGTGAAAGAGGCGGGGCAAATTCGCGCCCTGGTGCAACGGGTGTGTCGCAAACAGGCGCCGGTGTTTAATCGCCAGCAGCATTTGAGCGGCGTGCATAACGAAAACCATGTGATGCAAATGTCGCTGGTGCCGTTTATTGCCGAACACAGCACCCATGTAATTGTGGTGCTCAACAATATTACCGAATTGGTCGAGGCCGAAGAGCGGGTCGAGTATCTCGCCTATTGCGATACCCTGACCGGGCTCGCTAACCGCAACCGCATTCTCGAGCAGCTGCAAGAAGACTTACACAAATGCAAAGCCAGCAACCGCTACGGCGCCGTGCTGCTGATTGATTTAAACGATTTTAAGCGCATTAACGACACCATGGGCCATAGCCTGGGGGATGAGCTGCTGTTACACATTTCCCAACGCATGGCGATGCGGGTGCGCGAACCCGAAACACTGGCGCGCTTGGGCGGCGATGAATTTATTCTCAGTATGCCCGAAATTGGCGCCAGCCCCGAAGAGGCTCGCCACCGCGCTGAGCAGGTCGCCGATCGCTTTTTGCAAACCATTCGCCAGCCCGTTACCCTCGCCAATCAGGACTTTTCTATCAATGCGACGGTGGGTATTGCGCTTTACCCCCAGCGCGACGTTACCGTTGAGTTATTACTCTCTCAGGCCGATACCGCCCTTAACGAGGCCAAGCGTCGCCCCCACGGGCACTACCAGGTGTTTGAGCCGCAAATGGCCGAAGAGGTAAACCGCTTGTTGCAGCTCGAGTCGGATATTCGCGCCGCTTATCAAGAGCATCACTTTACGTTTTACCTGCAACCGCTAATTGATCTGCACGCCCGCGTATTGGTCGGTGCCGAGGCGCTGATTCGCTGGGAGCACCCCACCCGCGGATTGGTGCAGCCGGGTGCGTTTATCGGCTTTTTGGAAAACTCCGATATGATCAACCCGGTGGGCTTGCAACTACTGGACGACGTCTGCCAGTTTATTCGCCGGCAAAAAGAACTGGGGCGGTTTCCTGCCGAATTGCGGGTGGCGGTTAATATCAGCGAGCGCCAGCTTTACGATGCCGACTTTGTAGGCAAATGCTTAAGCGTACTGCATAAATACAAATTGCCCGGCAGCTGCCTGGAATTTGAAATCACCGAAGGGGCGGCGTTGCACAATATCGACGAAGTCGTGGATAAAATGCGCAAGCTGCAAAACGAGGGGATCACCTTTGCCCTGGACGATTTCGGTACTGGCTACAGCTCGCTCAGCTATCTTAAGCGTCTGCCGGTGAATAAAATTAAAATCGATAAATCCTTTATCGACGATATTACCATCGACCCCCAAGACGCTGCCATGGTGGCCTCGATTATCGCCATTGCCAGCAATATGAATTTGCTGATTGTCGCCGAAGGGGTAGAGACGGATGCCCAGGCCCAGTGGCTCAGTCAGTACGAGGGTATTCTGATTCAAGGGTATTTATTCGACAGGCCGCTCCAGGCTCAGGCGTTTGCGCAAAACTATTTGCCCGAATCGCCCACCTTTTAAAAACTCGTTTAAACCACTTTTACCTTTAATTCACAGACATCGTCCAAGGTTGCGACCAGGGTGTCGCCGCGCTCGACCGGGCCCACACCCGCTGGGGTTCCGGTAAAAATTAAATCGCCCGGAGTTAGCGCAATGTAGCGCGACACCTGGGCGATTAGCTCGGGAATACTCCAAATCATATCTCGCCACTCACCGGTCTGAACCAGCGAGCCATTGCGAGTGAGGGACAGTGTAGAAGTTTTCTCTAGATCGGCGAGAGCGCCGGTAACAAAATCAGAGCAGGGCGCCGAGCCGTCAAACCCTTTGGCCAATTCCCAGGGCCGTCCCTGTTGTTTAGCTTGGCGCTGTAAATCCCGGCAGGTCATATCCAGACCAATAGCGTAACCACTTATCTCTGCCTGTTTTGGTTGTAGGTGGCGTCCGCACACGGCAACACGCACCACCAGTTCCAGCTCGTGGTGTACCTCGCGGCTAAAATCCGGGTAGATAAAGTCCCCACCGGATAGCAGCAAAGCGCTGGCCGGCTTAAAAAAGAAAAAGGGCTGGCTGCGCGCCGGGTCGTGGCCCATTTCTGTGGCGTGCTCGGCGTAGTTGCGACCGATACAAATGATTTTATTAGCCGCTGTCGCCATGTTGGTGTGTTGCACTATAGTTTCTCCGTCCGATAGTGCGGTTTCCCGCCTGATGGGTTGTTAACCTTAACTTGCGCTCGGCCACCTTAATGGATTTTAATGACCTTAGTCTAATAGCAAAAGGAATCTTGCCATGTCCAAATACGCTCAGCCCTCACCTCGCTCCACTTTTGTTTCCGTTCTCGCATGGATATTCATTATAGGTGCATCGTTTACCTTACTGGTTAGCGTACTGCAATCGCTAATGGTAACCCTCTTTTTTGATCGTATGAACTGGCAGGCCAGCGCGCAAGGCCATCCCGCCCTGGTGGATTTTATGCTGCAAAACTTTCGCTGGATTGTCTACAGCTTTACCCTAGTAGCGCTGTTTACCCTGATATCGTCGATAGCGCTATTAAAGCGCAAAAACTGGGCGCGCTGGGCGTTTGTAGTCATACTGTCATTGGGTATTTTATGGCAGCTGGCGGGTTTCGTTTTGCAATTTACAATGCTGGAAGAATTTCAACAAATGTCTCCGGTAAGCCCCGATGAGGGCGTTGTGCGTATGCAGCAAGCTGTGCAGTATTTTAGCCTGACATTTGGTTTAGTGATAATCGCGTTGTTCGCCTGGTTGATCAAAAAACTTCTAAGCCGGGAAATAGCGGCGGAGTTTTCTTTAGTCACCTAGTTTACCTTAATGTACTTTAAAAAGGAGAGAGTGATGAACAAAGCAACAAGATTGGCTCTTGGGGTGCTGGCGATGCTGATAGGCATGTGGGCGGTCGGTGAGGGCCTAGCCCTTTTCAATTGGCCCGTTAACACATGGGCAAAAGGCTCTTTACAATATTTTATCGCGGCTGGCATTGGTGCGGCAATCGCGAGGCGTGGCTTTGTTTTCCCCGCTTTTACAGTCTGGGCCATTGTCTGGGGGGTAAGCGTTTATATTTTGTATCAGGTGGCTTTGCCTGCACAACAAGCGCGACCCTTGATCAATATTGTGCTGCAAAATAGTTCAGCAATTGTCGCTACAGCGGTAGCCGTTGTTTTAGGGGTATTGTTAGGGCAAAAACTTCGGAAGGGAAAGTGGTGTGCGACGCATCAATAAACATCAGCCCGCGCCTATTTGTTCGGCACGGGCTGATTAAGTCGGTGTAATTACTCGGCGCCGCTTGCTTGAGCGTCCGTACGGGCTTTATTCATATCCCCCGCTTTAATATAAAGCATATCCTCAGGCGATAAATACTCTTTCATGACTCGCAGCACGTCCTCTTTATTGCTGTCCGCAATGTCGGCTTCAAACGCCTGATGTTGTTCCAAGGTTTCATTGTAAAACATCATCTGCTGCAGCATTTGCGCGAGCTTTTCGTCATCGGCGCGTTGGACTTTGTTGCTTTGCAAAATACCCGAAATACCGTTTTCGACTTCTTGCTCGGTAAAGCCCTCATCCAGAACTTTTTGCAGCTCTTCTTTAAAGCCTCGTTCGATATTGTTCAAGTTTTCCGGGCCACCGATCGCCCACCCCCAGAAAACGGTACGCGGTTGTATGCGGTTTGGATTTAGGGACGATCCTACACCGTAACTCCAGCCCTCTTGCTGGCGCAGTCGAGTCGCCAGTCGACTATTGATAAAGCCGCCGCCAAATAGGTAGTTACCCAACACTAACTCCGGGGCATCTTCGTCGCGAGCATCCAGATCGTAAAGGTTGATGGCAAAGAAAGATCCGTTTTCTTTATCGGGGGTATCAATGATCTTGTCGCTGGTATCAATGGGCTGATAGCCGAGCACGATGGGTTCATAGCTATTGCCAGTGGTCCAGTCGGCAAAATGTTTTTCCAGCGCTTTTACCACTTGGTCGCGGTCGTAGTCGCCCACTATGGTCACCAACATATTGTCGGCACCAAAAAACTCTCGGTGATAATCTACCAGTTGTTGGCGCTCGACATTTTGGTAAAGCGCCAGCTGCTCATCAAAGGTGCGCACATATTGGGGGTGGTCTTGTGCTACAGGTGTTATGCGCCGGTGGGCGAAATTACTGGCCAGGGCCTGGGGCTGACTGAGCGATGACTCGACACTCGCCTGGGCTTGCTGGAGTAACTGATTCAGTTCTTCTTGCGGGAAAGTGGGGTTTTTTAAGCCCTCGGCAATAATGCCCAGCGCCGGCACCAAATTATCGCGGTTACTGGCCAGCCAGGCCCAGCCGCCGCCGGCATTGGCACCAAAGCCGCCGTAGGTTTGAATCCGGTCAAAGGCGCTTTTCATTTCCTCGCGGCTGTATTGCTTAGAGCCACGGCCCAGCATATCGCCCACAATGCCAGCATACTGCGCTTTCCCGGTCAGGCTTTCTAAGCTGCCGTAATTAAATTGAATGTTAAGCCGCACACTCTCGCCGCGGGTGTTCTTTTTAAGCGCCGCCACGCGAATGTTATCGCCGAGGGTAAAAAACTCCGTGCGCGCGGCGATATTTTCCCACGAGGGGTCAAAAGCTTCGCCTATGACAATATCTTTGCGCCCAGTGTAACCCTCAAGCATAGCGTCAATGCTCTCTACCTCGGGCAGCTCGACGCGCTCGGGTTTTTCGGTAGGAATAAAACGCCCGAGGGTGCGGTTATTGCGCTGTAAATAATCACCGGCGACGCGCTGCACGTCCTCAAGGCTGACTTGTTCTATGCGGTCGCGGAATAGAAACAGTAATCGCCAGTCGCCGTTGGTTAGCCAGTCGCTTAACTGAATGGCAATGGCTTGGGGCTGTTCCATGCTTTTTTCAAAACCATTCAGAATCGTGAGCTTGGCACGTTCCAATTCTTCGGGTGTTACGGGGGTTTGCGCAAAACCTTCCAGTTGCTGCAGCAGCGCTTGTTCGGCTGCCTCCAAGGATTGATCGGCATTGAGCAGGGTAAAGCCCATAAACATACTGGAATCGGCTTTTGCGTCTAACCACGCACCGGTGCGCGCGGCTATGCCGGGTTCTACCAGCGCCTTGTGTAAACGCCCGCGGGGTTGGTCGGTTAATATATTGGCCAATACCGCCAAAGCCGCCGAGTCCGAATGCGCCGCCGGGGGTGTGTGATAACCCACCATGGCCAGAGGGGTATCGCCCACCCGGCGTACGGTGACGCTGCGTTCGCCGTCCGAGGCGGGCTCGCGGGTATACATCTCGGGCAGGCTGCGTTCGGGCTTGGCAATACCGCCAAAGTGTTGCTGGATTTTATCCAGAGCTTTAGCGCTATCAATTTTCCCCGCGACAATCAGTGTGGCATTGTCCGGCTGGTAGTACATCTCATAGAAGGCGCGCAGCTTTTCAATAGAAACATGTTCCAGATCAGAGCGTGCGCCCAGAGTATGGTTGCCGTAGTTGTGCCACAGAAAAGCTGACGAGCGAAGCTTTTGCATGGTGACGTGAAAAGGGCTGTTCTCGGCTCTTTGGAGCTCGTTATATACCACCGTCATTTCCGATTCTAAATCCTCGGCACTGACAAACGAATTGACCATGCGGTCGGATTCCATCGACAGCGCCCAATCTAAATTATCGTCGTTAGCGCTAAAAGTTTCGAAATAATTGGTTCGGTCCAACCATGTAGTGCCGTTTGATTGCGCGCCGCGCTGGCTCATCTCGTCGGGAATATTGGGGTGGTTGGTAGAGCCCTTAAACAACAAATGCTCCAGCAAATGGGCCATACCGGTCTCACCGTAGTTCTCGTGCTTAGAGCCCACGTGGTAGGTCACATTAACGGTGATGTTTTCTTTGGTCGGGTCCGGAAACAACAACACTTGCAGACCATTAGCCAGCCGGTATTCGGTAATACCTTCTACACTGGTGATTTTCTCGATAGGGGCGTTTTGCGCTGCATTCGCGCTGTCGTCCTGGACATTGCTCTGGCAGCTGGTTATTAGCAAAGTGCTGATGAATGTGAGTAAAACAGTAAATACTGGCCGGATATCGGCAATACGGGAGGGCCGCATGGTTTCTCTCCTTAGATATAATTATAAGGGCTTGCTAACACTAACTAGATGCAGCCTGTTGCGTCTAAAAATTTGTCAATCAAGGCGCGAGGAGAGTAGTTTGGTCACTCCAAATGAACGACGAGCAACGCAGAGTGGCGGATTTTTAGCCGCAACCCGAAGGGCTGGAGCCAGTTTTGTCCCCAGCGTCGTTGCCGATCGCTTATTTGGAACAACCAAACTTCGCTCACGGCGCCTAACTGGAAACAAAACTGGCTTCCAGCAGGTGCATCTAGTTAGTGTTAGCAGGCCCTAGTTTCCAATCGTGCCCGGCCAGTATAGAGGCTTGTGGTTGCTGTGACTACCAGCGGCAAAATCGTCAGCCGTCAGCCGTCAAGCAAGATACTCATCCTTCAACTTCACATAATTACCCGCCGAATAGCGGAAAAACTCTTTTTCGCTGTCTTTTAACGGCCGCGCCTGCTTAGCCGGCGAGCCCACATACAGATAGCCGGATTCCAGCCGTTTGCCCGGTGGCACCAGGGTGCCGGCGCCGATAATCACCTCGTCCTCCACCACCGCACCGTCCAGTACGGTTGCGCCTATACCCACCAGCACCCGGTTGCCAATGGTGCAGCCGTGCAGGCAGGCGCTGTGGCCCACGGTTACATCATCGCCGATGGTGAGGGGAAAGCCCTCGGGGTTAAAGGGGCCAGCGTGAGTAATATGCAACACGGTATTGTCTTGAATACTGCTGCGCTCGCCTATACGTATAGAGTGCATATCGCCGCGCGCCACAGCAAAGGGCCAGACGGATGAGTCGGCGCCGATGGTGACATCGCCAATAACCAGGGCGCAGGGATCGATATAGACGCGCTCCCCCAAGGTCGGGGTAGTATTTTGAAAAGAGCGAATGGATGTGCCGTTATGCTGTTTTGAATTCACGGGAATACCTCGTCGCGGGGCGGATTAACCCGTGTATCATACCCAAGACCCAGAGTCGTCCCAACCGGAGGAAGAATGACCCAGCCAGCCAGTGAAAATCCACTGTTATCCCATGCGGTGTTGCCGCCCTTTAGCCAGATTAAGCCCGAGCATGTAGAGCCCGCCGTCAGGCAGCTGATTGACGAGGGGCGGGCGCATTTACAGCGTTTGCTGGCGGAGGTTGACGTGCCCACCTGGGACAATCTGGTGGCGCCGCTGGAGGCGGAGGACGACAAGCTGGAGCGCGCTTTCTCGCCGGTGAGCCACTTAAACGCGGTGGCCAATAATTCCGAGCTGCGCGACGCCTACAATGCCAGCATTGCCCTGCTCACCGAGTACAGCACCGAGGTATCGCAAAATCGCGAGTTGTATCAGGCCTATCAGCGCCTGGCCGACAGCGACGAATACCAAAATTTGACCGCCACCCAGAAAAAAGTGGTGGATAACGCCCTGCGCGACTTTAAGCTGGGTGGGGTGGCGCTGGAGGGCGACGACAAGCAGCGCTATGGCGCCATCGCCCAGCGCTTGAGTGAGTTGTCCACCACCTTTAGCAACAATGTGCTGGACGCCACCGGCGCTTGGTACAAGCACTTTGAAAACGCCGAGCCTTTGGCAGGCTTGCCCGATTCGGCTCTGGCCCAGGCGCAGCAAGCCGGCGAGCAGAAAAAGCACGACAATGGCGAGCCCCTGGGGGGCTATGTCATCACTCTGGATTTTCCGTCCTATTTGGCGGTAATGATGTACGCCGACGACCGCACCCTGCGCGAAGAAACCTATCGCGCTTTTGTCACCCGCGCGTCGGCCGAAGGGGTTAAAGCAGACGGCTCCAGCGCCGCCGAGTGGGATAACACCGGCCTAATTGCCGAAACCCTGGCACTGCGCCACGAACAAGCGCGCCTGCTGGGTTTTGATAACTACGCCGAGCGGTCGCTGGCGACCAAAATGGCGGATACACCCGAGCAGGTGTTGGACTTTTTGCGTGAGCTGGCTGACAAATCCAAACCCCAAGCCCAGGCGGACTTTGCCGAGCTTAAAGCCTATGCCGCCGAGCAGGGCTGCGCCGACATTCAGGCGTGGGATTTGGCCTACTACAGCGAAAAGCTGCGTCAGCAAAAATACGATATCTCGCAGGAAGCGCTGCGCCCGTATTTCCCCGCCGAAAAGGTGATAGAGGGTATGTTCGAGGTGGTGGGGCGCCTGTTTGGTATTGATATTTTGCCGGTCGCCAGTTTCGACGGCTGGCACCCGGATGTGCGCTTCTACCATATTTACCAAGACGGCGAGCAGATCGCCAGCTTCTACCTGGACCTGTTCGCCCGCGAGCACAAGCGCGGCGGCGCCTGGATGGCCGATTGTCGGGTGCGTCGGCAAACCGAGCACGGCCTGCAGCTGCCGGTGGCCTTTTTAACCTGTAACTTCACCCCGCCGGTGGGTGATACGCCGTCGCTTTTAACGCACGACGAGGTCACGACCTTGTTCCACGAGTTTGGCCACGGTTTGCATCATATGCTGACCCAGATTGATGTCGCCTCGGTCAGCGGTATTAACGGTGTGGCCTGGGATGCGGTAGAGCTGCCCAGCCAGTTTTTGGAGAACTGGTGCTGGCAGGAAGAGGTCATCGGGCTGATCTCCTGTCACTATGAAACCGGCGAGCCTCTGCCCAAGGCGCTGCTGGATAAAATGTTGGCGGCCAAGAATTTCCAGTCGGGTATGCAGATGATGCGACAGCTGGAGTTCTCGCTGTTCGACTTGCGCCTGCACGCCGAGTACAACCCCGAGCACCCAGTGCCAGCCGCCGAGTTGATTGACCAGGTGCGCCGCGAGGTGGCGGTGATTCCCCAGCCCGCCTTTAATCGCTTTGAAAACGGCTTTGGGCATATCTTTGCCGGGGGCTATGCCGCCGGTTACTACAGCTATAAATGGGCCGAGGTACTCTCCGCCGACGCCTTTTCGGCGTTCGAGGAAGAGGGGGTGTTTAACACCCAGACCGGCACCCGCTTTTTGCAAGAGATTCTGCAGCGCGGTGGCTCACGCGACCCTATGCATCTGTTTGTAAGCTTTCGCGGTCGCGAACCCTCCATCGAACCGCTGTTGCGCCACAGTGGATTGCTGGGGGAGGCATCGTGAGTACCTACAGCACCACACCCCGGTTTTTGGCCGGGGCCGTCTGCCCGCGCTGCGAGGCACTGGATCGGATTAAGGTTTACAGCAAAGATGATAAAGACTACCGCGAGTGCGTGGCCTGCGGCTTTTTGGACGAGCTGCACTTTCCCGGCAATACGCGCGAGCTACCCACCCGAGTGAGCGCGCCCGAGCCGTCGGCGGGGGAGGATGTGGTGAGAATTCTGCCGGGGGATTCCGGCAAGTCTTAGACTACGTCGGGCCGCGGGAGTGCAGCCAGTCGCTCAGCGCCGCCAGTGCCATGGGGCGGGCAAATTTATAGCCCTGCAGGTAGTCGACCCCCTGTTGGTGTAACCACTGCTGCTGGACATCGCTTTCTACTCCTTCGGCGACAATAGACATGTCCAGACCGCGCGCCAGTCCGAGAATGGAGTGGATAATAGCGCAGTCGGCACCGCTGAGTGGCAAATCGTTAATAAATGAGCGGTCTATCTTTAACTTGCGAAACGGCAGATGCTTTAGCCGCGACAGCGACGAATAGCCGGTACCAAAGTCGTCAATGGCCAGGGTGGGCCCCTGTTTAACCAGCGCCTGTAGCGAGGTTCGCAATTGGCGCGAGTCGTGCTGAATGACGTCTTCGGTCACTTCAAACTCGAGCTGGGTGCCGGGCAGTTGATAGTACTGCAGTAATTTTTCAATATTGTCGGCCAGCGCCGGGTGCAGTACTTGTTCAGCACATAAATTGATGGCGATGCGCGGTGGCGTCAGGCCCTCGTGCTGCAGCTGCTGTAGGTCCTGGCAGACTCGGTGCATCACGCACTGGTCGATGTCATACATTAATCCTGCCGCTTTGGCCAGGGGCAAAAACTCGCCGGGGTTGAGCAGACCGCTTTGGGGGTGGTGCCAGCGTACCAGTGCCTCTAGCGTCACCAGCTGGCCACTGCCGGCGGCGACAATGGGTTGGTAGTAAACGTCCAGGGTGTGGCGTTCGGTGGCTTCGCGTAAATCACGCTCCAGCGCAAACAGCGCCTTGGCTTGCCGCGAGATTTGGGCGTTAAAAAATTGTGCGCAATTGGTCCCCTGTGATTTGGCCTGGTACATAGCCGCCTCGGCGTGGCGCAGTAACGCAGTGCTGTCTTTGCCGTCTTCGGGATACAGGCATAGGCCTGTTGTCAGGGTGACGTCCAGCTTGTGACGCGGCAGTGTCAGGGGCTCCAACACATGCTCGACAAAGGTGTCTATGCTTTGCGCCAGGGTGTCGTCGCCGCTGTGCGGTTTTACTACCAGGGCAAATTCATTGCCTCCCAGGCGTGCAATGGTGTCGCGGTTGTGGTGTGACAGCTGCCGCAGTTTTTCGGCCACGGTGACGATAACCGTATCGCCCACATCTGGCCCCAGCCCTTCGTTTACCTGTTTGAGCTTGTCAATGTTAATCCAGGCCAGGGCAAAGGCGTTGTCGCCGGTTTGCGGGCGCTGTTTTATCAGTTTGTCCAGGTTTGCGCGCAGCGCGCGAAAATTGCACAGCCCGGTTAAGTCATCAAAGTGGGTAACATAGTCCAGAATTTGCTGGCTTTGTTGCCAGGCTTCGTAGGTGTTAATCAGGCTGACGGTATCGGCCAGGGCGCAGGCAAAGGATACCTCGGGCAGGGTCCAGTCGCGGGGTTGGCAGCACTCTAAGCACAAAATGCCGTAAATCTGGCCGTGATCGAAAATGGGGGCATCCAGCATAGAGTGAATGCCGTGCAGGCGCAGGTAGTCTTTGGCGAAGCTGCGGGTGCGTATATCCTGGGCGGCGTCGCTGGCGTCTATCACACGTTCGCGCAGCAGGGCCGAAAAATAGTCGGGGTGGTCTTTTTGCGGGATGGTTTCGGCGCTGTGGACAAAACCCTGGCGGGTATCGAACAGGGTAATCTGCTCCAGCGCCATCTGGCCTTTGGTAAGTCGCCAGAAGCTGGCTCGGTCAACGCCCAATAGTTGGCAGCACTGGCGCGCTAGCTCGTCCAGTTTGCTTTGCCGCGAACGGTGAATAAAATCCTCGCTGTGGCTCAGCTGCATCAACTGTTTGTGCAGTTGAATAAATCGTTCGTTCTCGTGCATGGGCCAGCTGTTTGTTGGGCCGTGGTTGGATGTCTGTCACTATGGCATTGACCGCTCCGCTTGTCTAATCACACAGAGCCTGGGGGGCAGTGAAGGCTACCCCGGATTGAAATTTAAAAATATTGAACGGTCGGCGGCCAGACAGGGCCAGCGCGATAACTCGGACGACCAGCCGTGCTGGCGGTGCTGGGCAAAAAAGCGGTCGAAGGCTTCACCCTTAAAGGTGTACTCGGCCAACAGCAAATCGGCGGAAAACAGCACCGCCTGGTCCAGCTCGTTGGCGAAAGGCTCGCCGATCAGCTCGTGGGCGATCAGGTTGGCGCGGGTGGTGTCCATGGGCGCCAGCGGGGCGCCGCAGCGGCCGATAAAGCGGTCGTTAACTTCCTCCAGCAGGCGGTGGGCCAGATAGGCTTCATCCAGCAGCGATTCCATGGGGCTGTGGTCGCTCAAAAGCTCCGGCGGGTGCAGAAAGTAATCCACGGCAATGGTTAGTAGCGGCTCAATACCTTCTAAAATATCCGCCTCTTGGGCAATGGTGTATATGGCCTCGATAAAATCTGGCACATGCTCAATATAGCGCACCACAAAGTCCGCCAGCTGCAAAGGGGCGGTGTCCGGGGCCAAGCGAATAGCACTGTGTAGGCTAAGGCTGCGCTGGTGCAGCCTGTCGACCAGGGAGACGGTTTCCCCCTCGGTCTGGGCGGCCTCGTCGATCAAGTGGCGAATGGCATCCACTCGCGCGGCCAGTGTTGGGGTTTGGGAGGTGGCCGGAGGCACAATACCCTCTGCGTGTAATAGTTTGTGAGCCCGCAATGCATACCTGCCTTGGAATAAAACGAACGGGATAGAAGTTAACTAAAAAATAATATAAAAGTGCAGCTTTGCAAGCTCGGGGGAGCAACAAAAGTGTAAAGATGTTTGCGAGAGGCCACTATCCTAGCTTGCGCTGCAAATAACGCCAAAATACCCACCCCATGGCCAGGCTGCGCGCGCCGTTAAACGTGCTAAACGCCAGCCACAGGCCGGTATTGCCCAGCCCCTGAGTGATAAACCACAGCGGAAAAAAGACCCCCAGCATGCACCCCAACATGGTGTATTGCATGGCGCGGGTTAATCCCGCCCCCAAAAAGATCCCGTCCAGCTGATAGGCCCAAATGGTCAGCAGCGGCAGAGCGATCAGCCAACCGAACTGGCGCGAGGCCTCGGCCAGTACCGGGGCGATGGCGGTAAAGGCGTCCAGCCACAGGGGTTCGCCCAGCGCAAAGATCAGGCTAATACCCAATGCTGTGGCCAGGGCCATGGAGGTGGTGGCGCCGCACACCCGGCGAAACTCCGCCCAATTGCGCTGCCCGGTGGCCTTGCCGCACAGGGCCTCGGCGGCGTGGGCAAAACCGTCCAGCGCGTGGGATGTAAGCATGAGTAGCTGCAGTAAAATGGCGTTGGCCGCGACCACATGGGTGCCCGCCCGGGCGCCCTGGGCGGTAAAAAAAGTAAACACCCCAAGCAGGCAGGCTGTGCGCACGAAAAGGTGGCGATTAACCGTTAAAAGCGGCAAATAATCGGCAAAATGACGTAAACGGGTTAACTGATCGGTCAGTGAACGACGCCCGCTTGGCAGTTGATAAAGCTTGCGCGCCAGCAGCCACAGGCCCAGCAATAGCGCCGCGTACTCGGCGCTTACACTGGCCCAGGCGGCGCCGTCACTGTTAAGGCCCAGCCCCCAAATAAACACCATATCCAAAACGATATTCACGCCGTTGGTGAACACCAATATCAGCAACGGTCGGCGGGTATCCTGCTGGCCGATAAACCAGCCAATTAAGGTGTAATTCAGCAGCGTGGCCGGGGCACTAAGCAGGCGAATATGGCTGTAGCTGGTGGCTAAGGGGGCAATGTCGCTGGCCGGGGCCATAAGCTCTATGGCAAAGGGCACCAGCCATTGGCCCAGAGCGATAAGCATCGTTGCCAGGCATAGGGCCAGCACCGCCGAGCGCAGCCACAATGCCAGGGCCTCGTCCTGGTTTTCGGCCCCTACTGCCCGCGACACCAGGCTGGTGGTGCCCATCCGTAAAAACCCCAGTGACCAGAACACCATAGTGATAATACTGCTGCCCACGGCCACGGCGCCCAAAAAGCGCGCCTGGGGCAAATGGCCCAAAATGGCGGTATCCACCGCGCCCAGCAAAGGCACGGATAAATTGCTCAGTAATATCGGCCACACCAGCGGCCAAATGCCGCGGTGGTAGTGGCGCCAGCGGGTGATGCCGGGTGCTGTAAGGCGTTTATTCATTGCGCTGCTTGCGTGCTTAGTGATCGGTTTGGCGATAAATTGATTGACATTTTTGCCGCCCTATGGCCACATTATCGCCTGTAGTTGCGACGATTTGCCGCAGTTTATTTGTCGTACCCTTCCGTTTTTTTCGCCGGTACTAATAAACTCACATAGCGAATCCCACTCGTTGTAACAAAGTGGCGATAGCTTTGCGGGTAAGTTTTGGCAGTAATTCGGGCGGGCACCTTAAAGGGTGGCGGTGAATAAGCGCAACAAAATAAAAAGGGGGCCAGAAGGTATCGTGCTCTCTTAACAATAATCATAACGAAACCATTTACGGAGAAGATGGGCAATGTTGAAAGCAGCAGGTGGGCTCTGTGCCCGTGTGCTCGGTTTCGCAGTGCTGCTGATGAGCCAACTGGCTCTGGCAGACGAAACTGAGTCGTTGAAATACAACATGACCCGGGGGGTGACGCCGGTCAGTCAAGACATCCACGGTCTGCATATGCAGATGTTCTGGTGGTGTGTCGGTATTGGCGTGGTGGTGTTTGGCATCATGTTTGTCAGCATGTTTTTGCACCGCAAGTCCCGTGGCGTCAAACCGGCCAATTTTCACGAGAGTACCTGGCTCGAGTTAACCTGGACCGCTATCCCGATTTTAATCCTGGTGCTGATGGGCATCCCCGCCTCCAAATCCCTTATTAATTTGTACGATACCCGCGAATCCGAAGTCGATGTATTAATTACCGGCTATCAGTGGCGCTGGAAGTACGAAATTCTGGGCGAGGATGTCAGCTTCTTCAGTAACCTCTCTACTCCGCGCGACGAAATTGAAGGCTTCGCCGAGAAAAACCCCAACTACCTGTTGGAAGTGGACGAACCCCTGGTGCTTCCAGTGGGTAAAAAAATCCGCTTTATCGTCACCGCCAACGATGTGATTCACAACTGGTGGGTACCCGACTTTGGCGTTAAGCGCGACGCCATTCCCGGTTTTACCAACGACTCCTGGGCGATTATTGAAGAGCCCGGCACCTACCGCGGCCAGTGCGCTGAGCTGTGCGGTAAAGACCACGGCTTTATGCCCATTGTGGTGGAGGCCAAAACCGAGTCCGAGTACCGCGCCTGGTTGGACGAGAAAAAAGCCGCCGCCGCTGCCCTGGCCGAGTTGACCGAAAAAACCTTTACCTTCGACGAGCTCTACGCTCAGGGTGAAGAGGTCTACAACCGCTCCTGCGCCGCCTGTCACCAGGCCAATGGTGAGGGCTTACCGGGCACCTTCCCCAGCCTTCACGAAGGCATTGCGGTAGGGCCCATTCAAGATCACATTGACGTAGTGGTAAACGGCGTGCCCGGAACCGCTATGCAGGCATTTGGTGAGCAATTGTCTGAAGTCGATATCGCCGCCGTGGTTACCTACGAGCGCAACGCTTGGGGTAACAACATGGGCGATCTCGCTCAACCGCTCGATATTTATAACCATAAACAGGGCAAATAAGGAGGTAGACAATGGCTCACGGTCCCGCAAAAGGCATTACGCGCTGGTTGTATACCACCAACCACAAAGATATTGGCAGCATGTATCTGTGGTTTAGTTTTGCCATGTTTTTTCTGGGCGGTATTTTCGCCCTGGTGATTCGCGCCGAGTTATTCCAGCCCGGCCTGCAAATCGTTGAACCCAACTTTTTTAACCAAATGACCACCATGCACGGTTTGGTGATGGTGTTCGGTGCGGTGATGCCGGCCTTTGTCGGCCTGGCAAACTGGATGATTCCCATGCAGATAGGCGCGCCCGATATGGCACTGCCGCGCATGAATAACTGGAGCTTCTGGATTCTGCCGTTTGCGTTTGCAATGCTCTCGTCCACGCTGTTTATGGACGGTGGCGCTCCCAACTTTGGTTGGACCTTCTACGCACCGCTTTCCACCACCTACGCTCCGCCGTCGGTCACCTTCTTCATTTTTGCCATCCACATTATGGGTGCCAGCTCGATTATGGGTGCGATTAATATCATCGCCACCATCGTCAATATGCGCGCCCCCGGCATGACCTACATGAAAATGCCGCTGTTCGTCTGGACCTGGTTAATCACCGCTTTCTTGCTGATTGCGGTTATGCCGGTGCTGGCGGGCGTGGTCACCATGATGCTGATGGATATTCACTTTGGCACCAGCTTCTTTGACGCCGCCGGTGGCGGTGACCCGGTACTGTTCCAGCATGTGTTCTGGTTCTTCGGTCACCCCGAGGTGTACATCATGATTCTGCCGGCCTTTGGTATTGTTTCGGCGATCATTCCCACCTTTGCGCGCAAACCGCTGTTTGGCTACGCGTCTATGGTGTACGCCACTGCCGCCATTGCCTTTTTAAGCTTTGTGGTCTGGGCGCACCATATGTTTACCGTGGGTCTGCCCATTGCCGGTGAGCTGTTCTTTATGTGGGCCACCATGCTGATCGCCGTGCCCACCGGGGTAAAAGTGTTCAACTGGGTAGCGACCATGTTCAAAGGTGCCATGACCTTTGAAACCCCCATGTTGTTCTCCATTGCCTTCGTGATTTTGTTCACCATCGGCGGTTTCTCGGGCCTGATGCTCGCCATCGCCCCGGCGGACTTCCAGTACCACGACACCTACTTTGTGGTGGCGCACTTCCACTATGTGTTGGTGCCCGGTGCGATTTTCTCCATCACCGCCGGTGTGTACTACTGGCTGCCCAAGTGGTGCGGCAATATGTACAACGAGACCATGGGCAAGCTGCACTTCTGGCTGGCGTTTATCGGCCTTAACGTGACTTTCTTCCCCATGCACTTTTCGGGCTTGGCCGGCATGCCCCGTCGTATCCCCGATTACAACATGATGTTCGCCGACTGGAATATGATTTCCTCCGTGGGCGCCTTCTTGTTCGGTGCGGCGCAGGTACTGTTTTTGTACAACGTGATCGCCACTATTATCGGCGGCAAAAAAGCCACCGACGAAGTGTGGGAAAACCCCGAAGGCTTGGAGTGGACGGTACCTTCACCGGCGCCTTACCACACCTTTGAAACGCCTCCGGAGTACAAGTAAGCATCGGTGAGCGGGCGGTATAGGGAGCGAACATGAAGTGGTTGCCGGAAAACCCCAACACACGATTAACGGTAAAGTTAACCGCCATCGTGAGCTTCATGTTCGTTTTTGCGATTTTTATTATGCCGCCGCTGTACGATGCGTTTTGTGAAATAACCGGGTTAAACGGCAAAACCGGCACCAAGTACGAAGCGGTGGATGCAGTCGTCGACACCAGCCGAGAAATTAAAGTGCAGTTTGTCGCCACCAATAACGAGGGTATGCCCTGGCAGTTTGGCCCCGAGGTAAAAACCGTAACGGTGCACCCGGGCGAGCAAACGCGGATTAATTACCGGGTAAAGAACACCACCGGTAAAGATATGATCGGCCAGGCGATTCCCTCGCTAACGCCCTACAAGGCGAGCAGTTATTTTCACAAAACCGAATGTTTTTGTTTTAACCAACAGGCGCTGTTGGCGGGCACCGAGGCAGAACTGCCGATGTTTTTTATCATCGACCAGGATCTGCCCGAATACATCAAAACGGTAACGCTTAGCTATACCTTGTTTGATGTCACCGACCGCTTCAGCAAAGACGAGTTGTTAAGCATGGTCGTTACCGACCAATAACATTAACCGCAGAACAATAACATTTTGCGCGGGGAGTAGAATTATGAGTGGAGGAACCTACTACGTACCGGAACAGAGCAAGCTGCCAATTTTTGCCAGCTTTGGTTTGTTTTTAACGGTATTTGGTGCAGCCAATTGGATGAATGGCAATTCGTCTGGCCCCTGGCTGTTTTTTGCCGGTGGCTTAACGTTTGCCGCGGTGCTGTGGAACTGGTTCAGCATTGTCATCAGCGAAAATATGGCGGGGCTTAACAGCCCGCAGTTAAAGCGCTCCTACGTGATTGGGATGGGCTGGTTTATTTTCTCTGAGGTCATGTTCTTTGCCGCCTTCTTCGGTGCGCTGTTTTATATTCGCGCTTTGGCACTGCCCTGGTTGGCGGGCGAGGGCGACGGCGTAGACAACGCCCTGCTGTGGCCGGGCTTTGCCAACGAGTGGCCGCTAATGACTACCCCAGATATGGCCGCCAACGGCGAGAATGCTATTCAAAAAGGCCCCGAAGCCGCCATGAGCTGGCCGGGTTTTGGCGGGCTGTTTAGTTGGCTGCCGTTCTGGAACACCGTGGTGCTGTTAACCTCAAGTGTCACCGTGCACTTTGCTCACACCGCCATCAAAAACAACAACCGCAAACAGTTCAACATTATGTTGGGCGTGACCGTGCTGCTGGGCTTTATCTTTTTGTTCCTGCAGGCCGAAGAATATATTCACGCTTATCACGAGCTGGGTCTGACGTTGCAGTCCGGTATTTACGGTACCACCTTCTTTATGCTCACCGGCTTTCACGGTGCCCACGTGACCATGGGCACCATTATGCTGCTGGTGATGTGGTTGCGCTCGGTGCTAAAAGGTCACTTTAAACCCGACGATAACTTCGGCTTTGAAGCGGCCAGTTGGTACTGGCACTTTGTGGATGTAGTCTGGGTAGGCTTGTTCTTTGTGGTGTACGTATTTGGTTAACGCTTTTATCCTGGGCCAAGGCTAAGCTTGGCCCAGGGTATTAAAGCCAGCACTGAGTTTTAGCGCAGGTGCTGATCCCAGGGCGCGGTGTCGGTCAGAATACCACTGTAAAAACCGTAACCCACGCAAATCATCATTAAGATAGCGAGGGTAATGCGAATGCCCAGCGCGTAAAGTGTTCGCTTGGTGCCGGGCACACCGGCATCGCGCAGTAAATAATTTAATCCGGCGGTCAGGCTTAAGACCACGCCGATAAACAAAATTAAGATAATAATTTTAAGCCACATAGCAAACCCTGATTATTAGAATACGAATGGATAGACAGCGATAGTAACGCAAAGCCAGATAACTCTAAACGCTTGTTGATTAAATGAGTTATCAACGATGTAAGGCAACCCAAACCGTGATACCCCGAGGTAAACCCACTTTACGCTTTACACCCAATACCTGGATTTTGGTGCTGTCACTGGTATTTCTGCCGCTGTTAATCGGCCTGGGAGTATGGCAACTAAGCCGCGCCGATGAAAAGCGTGGCATAGAGGCGCAGCTGGCGCAAAGGCAAACCGCCGCGCCGGTTACTTTGCAAAGCGTAAAAAAACCGGCAGCCTATACGCGTATTTTGGTCGAAGGACAATTTGATTCTGATCACACCTGGCTGGTGGATAATCGCCAGCGCGATGGCAAGCCAGGCTACGAAGTGGTGCAGCCCTTTGTATTGAGCAATGGCAAAAAGGTGCTGGTTAATCGCGGTTGGCTGCCTGCCCCGGCGCGGCGTGAACAGTTGCCAGAAATAAAAAATATTGTGGGCCGCAATACTATTTTTGCCGAGGTGGCTTACCCCAGTAATCACCCTATGTTGTCGGCCACGAGCGAGAGAAAAACCTGGCCCAAAGTGATTACAAAGATTGCCCCCTCGGTGATGAGCGAGGCATTGGGTGAGCCGCTAGCGGGTTACTATTTAAAACTGGATGCCGCCAGCACGGGCGCTTTTACCACGGCCTGGCAGCCCATTAATATGAGTTCGGCCAAGCATACCGGTTATGCGGTACAGTGGTTTGCCATGGCGCTGGCCCTGGTGATTTTAAATGTGTTCGCCAACACCAATGTGGCGCAAGTACTAAAACATAAAAAGCACAGGCAGTAGAGAGGTGTGTATGAGCGGGGAAGATAAAGCGCCCAACAAAAGGCGCGGACAAATTCAGGCGTTACTGTTAATGCTGGTGGTGGCGCTGCCCATGATCGCCGCTTATGTGATTTACCACACGGGTGTGGGCATGCCCGAGGGCACCGTCAATAAAGGCAAGCTGTTGCAGCCACCCCAGCACCTGCCGGATTTACCCGTGCGCTTTGCCGACGGCGGCGCCTGGGACTTTGCCGAACAGCCCGTGCGCTGGCGCTATGTGATACCCGGTAGTGGCAGCTGCGACCAAGTGTGCCGCGACAACCTGTACTTGACCCGTCAGGTGCATATTCGCCTGAATGAAAAAGCCCGCCGGGTAGAGCGCTATTACCTGCTGCTGGACGGCGCCATTGAGCCCCAGTTTGCTGCCTACCTGGAAAAAGAACACCCCCGCTTGCGCATTGTCGAGGCCCCGCGCGAAGCATTAAACGACGCACTTGCCGCGACCGATGAAACACAAAACCCCGACCGCGCCGGGCGTTACTTTTTGATGGATCAGGAAGGCTACTTAATGATGAGCTACGGCCCCAATACCGATGGCGCCGACTTATTAAAAGACGTTAAAAAAATGCTGAAGACATCCTATGAAGAGTAACGTTACCTGGGGTTTTCGCCTGGCGCTGTTAGCCACCGCGCTGGCATCTGTGGTGGTAGTGCTGGGCGCTTTTACTCGCTTGGTGGATGCGGGCCTGGGTTGTCCCGACTGGCCCGGCTGCTACGGGCATTTAACCTGGCCCACCACCGAAGAGCATGTGGCCACCGCCGAGGCGCTCTTCCCCGAAGCGCCGGTCGAGCACGACAAAACCTGGCCGGAAATGGTGCACCGGCACTTCGCCGGCTTGCTGGGTTTACTGATACTGGGGCTGACTATTTTTACCTGGCGCCGCGCCGCGCAAACCGGCCAGCCTTTACCCAAGGGCCACACCCTGGGCCTGCTGATTTTGGTGATTATTCAGGCCGCCTTTGGTATGTGGACGGTCACCCTCAAGCTATGGCCCCAGGTGGTTACCGCGCACCTGTTGGGGGGCTTTGCCACCTTAAGCCTACTGTGGCTGCTCGCCCAGCGCCTGGGGCCCTGGCAGTGGATTAGCCAGCAGACCGGCAAAATACGCGCGCTTAAACCACTGGTGCTGTTGGCGTTAGTACTGGTGGTGATACAAATTGCCCTGGGCGGCTGGACTAGCTCGAACTACGCGGCCCTCGCCTGTACCGACTTTCCCACCTGCCACGGCAAGTGGTGGCCCGAGATGGACGTAGCGCGCGGCTTTAATCTGGCGCAGACCATTGGCCCCAATTACTTGGGCGGCCTGCTGGAGGGCGAGGCGCGCACCGCCATTCACATGGCCCACCGTTTGGGGGCCATAGTTGTCACCCTGGCGGTTTTACTGTTGGTCGCGCGGTTATTTAGCATCCGCTGCGCCCGGCCCATGGCGGTCACCTTGTTGGCCGTGCTGGCGCTGCAGGTCAGCCTGGGCATTACCAATGTGATGGCACATTTGCCACTGGCGGTCGCCGTGGCACACAACGCCGTGGGGGCGCTGCTGCTGCTCACCCTGGTTACCTTGACGCACCGGGTGTTTACGGCGCAAAGTACTTAACGCTAACGACAACGCACCCGATATAAGAATGATATAGGTACGCATATGGCACAAACACAGGCACTGGCCCAATCGCCCAGCTGGCGCGATTACTACGAGCTGACCAAACCCAAGGTGGTCATGCTGATGATCCTCACCTCGGTAATCGGCATGCTGCTGGCGGTGCCCGGTATGGTGCCGCTGGATGTCCTGCTAATTGGCAATCTGGGCATCGCCCTGTGCGCCGGTTCGGCGGCGGCGGTCAATCACCTGGTGGATCGCACTATTGATCAGAAAATGGCGCGCACCTTAAACCGCCCGGTGGCCAAGGGCCGGGTCGAGCCCATGCAGGCACTGCTGTTTGCCGGGGTGATCGGCGCTTTGGGTATGACCCTGCTGGTGGTGTTTATTAACACCTTAACCGCCGTGCTCACGCTTATTTCGCTGCTGGGTTATGCGCTGGTGTACACCCTGTTTTTAAAGCGCGCCACCCCGCAGAATATAGTGATTGGCGGCATTGCCGGGGCCGCGCCGCCGCTGCTGGGCTGGACGGCAGTAACCGGCAGCATTGATGGCCACGCGCTCTTGCTGGTGCTGATTATTTTCGCCTGGACGCCACCGCACTTTTGGGCCCTGGCCGTGCACCGCAAAGACGATTACGCCAAGGCCGACATTCCCATGCTGCCCGTTACCCACGGCGAGCAGTACACCAAGCTGCATATATTCCTGTACACCATCATTATGGTGCTGGTGACCTTGCTGCCGTTTATTACCGGCATGATGAACTGGATTTACCTGGTGGGTGCGCTGGTGCTGGGGGCCGGGTTTTTGTACTGGTCGTTTATGCTAATGGTGAGCAAGCGCGAAGGCCTGGGTATGGAAACCTTTAAGTATTCCATTATTTATTTAATGGCGCTGTTTGTGGTAATGCTGGCGGACCATTATATTCTGCCCGCGCAAACCATAGGCGCGGTTTAACCTTTTAATTAAGTGACGTTTAGGTAAAAGCGCAATGAGCAGTTCGTCCAACCGACGCGGTATTATCATCACGGTTTTGTGTTGCGTGGCATTTATGTCGCTGGTGGTAGCCGGAGTAGTGCACAAGCTGCTTAGCCCTCGGGTGATGACGCAGAGCGAATTGCAGCTTAACGGCGCTATCGTGTTCGATAAACCCCGCCGCTTTGAAGACTTTGAGTTACTCGATCAAAACGGCGAACCTTTTACCAAAGACGATTTAACCGGCCAGTGGTCGCTGCTGTTTTTTGGCTTTACCCACTGCCCGGATATCTGCCCCACCACCATGGCCGATATGGCGCGCCTAAAACAAAACCTGCCCGCCGACATTGCCGAACAAACTCAGGGCGTGCTGGTCAGCCTGGACCCGGCGCGCGACACCCCCGAGCTGCTTAACGATTACGTCGCCTATTTTGACCCCGAGTTTGTCGGCGTCACCGGCGATTTTCTGCAAATCCGCCGCTTTGCCAACCAGGTGAACGTCGCTTTTACCAAAGTCACCCAGGGCGACGACTACACCGTAGACCACTCGGGTAATATCGTTATAATTAACCCCTACGGCGATTACCACGGTTTTTTTAAGCCGCCGTTTGAGCTGGCAAAATTAAAAGCCACTTATAGCTCAATCGTTACCCAATTCGATTAACAGCCTGTTAAACGACTTACCAAGGAAGGTTATGAAGTCTTTCCCGTTATTGTTTTTAATCCTGCTGAGTGGTTGCGTTGCCACGCCCAAAACCGTCCATGTGTACGACCCCGAGTGTGATATCCACGTGCGAAAAGCCACTCTGGAAGCCAATCAGTCTACTCTAATAAAAAATTGCACTAACGAGACTTGCGTCGGTGAGTTGGTCGGCGCCAGTGTTATCGGCACGGGTAGTGTGATTATATCCGGCAGCATTGTGGTGGTTTCCAATGTGGTCTACTGGATTGAGCGGGAGCAAAATTGCCGAGCGGTAGATTAGGCGGTTCGCGCGTTAATAGACTCTTGGGGAAGTCTGTTTTCTATTCGTAATGCCCACCAATGGCGAAAATATAAATTGCCTGGTCGTCAAATTTATAAATCAGTCGATCTTTGTGCGAGATGCGTTTCGACCAAAAGCCGGTAAGGTTATGTCGAAGCTGCTCGGGCTTACCCATTCCTTTGCCCTGATCTTCGCGCAGCATTTCTTTAAGTATCTTGCACAGGGCTTTGTGCAACTATTTATCCTTTGCGCGAAGCGCTTCGTAGGTTTCCCAGGTTCTGCCTTCAAATACCAGTGATCTCATCCATTTCCTCACTGCTGGGACTATAGTCTTGTCCCCGTGTATGGGTCTGCGCAGACTCTGCGATTTGCTGCATCAAACTGGAGTTTTGTAGCACGTACAGGGTTTCCTGCTCCCGCTCCCAGTCATCGGCGCTCATGACCACAAAAGCTTCGCCGGCCCGTCGGGTTACCTTGAGCGGGGTGTGGTTACTAATTGCCTGATCGACAAAGGTTTTTAGCTTATCTCTAAACTGATTGACACTGACCGTATCCATAAAAGGTACCAAAAGTACGGGGTTTCCGTTCATAATGGGGCGTTGTATAAAATTTAGCAACCAGACGCTCTGGTATTACACCAGGGCAACCTAAGCTCAGAAAGGTTTAATTACGTTCTTCCAGATGTTTTCTGAGTATTCGGGTATTGCGTGTATTGGCCTTAAAATAGGCATCAAAAATATCGCCCACCAGTGGCACCAGCCCCCCGAAGAAGTCGATGGCCATGTTGGTGGCAATCTTAACCTTTACCCCTGTACTGGCGCCGGCGCGCTGGGCTTCAAGCAGTACATAGCTCGACAGCAACAAACCGGCAAAATCGCCAATAAACGGTACCAAGCCAATAATGGCCTCAAAGCCCACGCGAAAGCCGATAAGAGGAATGCGTACACTACTGTCCATCAAGCGGCTGAATTTGTCCAGCCGCGCCAAAATGGCCTGTTGCTCAGCGCGCTGCGTGGCCTGAGTTTTTTCCTCCACTGAGTCGTTCACCGCTTAACCTTTCTCCGCTTGGTCTGCTTCGGCGCTAATGTCTTTAAAGGCCTGTGCCAGGGTGGCGGGCTCCTGCGCGCCCGAGATTAAATACTTCTGGTTGATAATAAACGCAGGCACCGCCGTTACGCCCGCCTGCTGGTATCGGGTTTCGTCCTCGCGCACCGTTTGAGCGTATTGATCAGATGCTAATACCGCGCGGGCGGCGTCTTTATCCAATCCTACCTGCGCGATACACGCTAACAGAACCTCGGGCTGGGAAACATCTTCGGCGCGGCCAAAGTAGGCCTCAAACAGCGCCTGTTTCATCTCGGTCTGTTTGCCTTGCTCGCCCGCCCATTTCACCAGCCGGTGGGCGTCAAAGGTGCTGCAGGTGTAGCGCTCTTGCAGCTTGTCAAAGTTGACCCCCAGGCCCGTGGCAATTTGAATCATCTCGTCCTGGGTGGCGCGCACGTCTTCTTCGCTGCGGCCGTATTTGCGCGCCAGGGCGGGCAGTATGTGTTCACCTTCGCCGCTGTGCTCGGGGTTTAGCTCAAAGGCGTGCCATTGCACGTTAAATTCGTACTCGGGGCTCAGCTGTTGCATGGCCTTTTCCAGGCGGGCGTAGCCAATGGCGCACCAGGGGCAGGCGATGTCGGAGACTATGTCTATTTGGATGTTGGGCATGGGGTGTCCTGTTGCGTTGGGTGGCTTTATAGCCTTAGGTGGGGATGGTTTGGGGTTTTTTCACCCGTTTGATGGGTATTAGATGGTTGTTTTCGTAATTCTCGCCCTCTTTCGCCGGGCGGGGCGAAGCGTTTTATAGGCCCGTGTCGCCGGGCGTTGCGAGGTACTTTTGGTCTTGGCCAAAAGTACCCAAAAGCCGCGCCCCAACATCTGGCCCTGCGGGTCCCCTCATTCCAATCGATTTTAGCGGGCCGTATCGACAGGCCGTCCTTGGCCTGACGATACTTGCGCAAACGTCCTGTTTGCTTACCCCCTAAAATCGATTTCCATTCGGCCTAGATGTAAACGGGGCAAAAAAGCAGTGCTTCGTAGCTAAGTTGAGTCCATCGGGCCTAAAGAGGCAAAGCCTTGCTCTAGCGTCAGACCTCCGACATCAGACGTCCGACGTTAGCCCGTTGCAAAACGGGCTAACGCATGGCACTATTTTCCTCATCAAACATGCGTTTATTGTTGTCACGCAGTACAACTATAAATCAGTGGCGTAGCCAGGAGGCCAGGAGGCTGGGAGTGGGACAGGGCAGTACTAAGAGTTGACGCATGCCCTTCTTTTTCAGATTCCGTGTTGTTCGTTTTTCAGGGGAAACCCTTGAACACCGCGCGTTAGAGTTCTTGGAGTTAACTAAAAAAGCCATTATTTTCAGTGAGTTGATTGTATCTTTCGACAAGTTAGGTAGATTCGCTGAATGCGGTATTAGTGCGTCTGAGTCGCATGAATTAGCTGTTAACTTTGCCTCCATTTGCCATTTTTATCGTTCGGGAAAGGTATGACTAAGAAGTATCAGGTTTTTGTTAGTTCAACTTATGAAGATCTCAAGGATGAACGAGATCAAATAATCAAAGCCATACTTGAAATGGGGCATATCCCTGTCGGTATGGAAATGTTTAGCGCAGCTGACGAAGAGCAGTGGAAAATCATAAAACGGCAGATTGATGAATCTGACTACTATGTAGTCGCAGTGGCTCACAAATACGGTTCTGTAACCGAGGAGGGAATCAGCTACACGGAAAAAGAGTATGACTATGCAGCTGAAATTGGAGTTCCTGTTCTCGGGTTTGTTATAGATGGAAGTGCATCATGGCCTTCGAACTTAATGGAGGACTCGGCCGATAGGAGGGCTTCTCTTGAGGCATTTAAAGATAAAATAAAAGGTAGGCTCGTAAACTTCTGGAATGGGAAAGACGACTTGCACGCGAAAGTCTCTATTTCCTTGATGAAGTCTATCTCCACGAACCCACGTACCGGCTGGGTAAGATCAGATGAAGTTGTGGGGCCGGATCTGATAAAGGAATTAACGCGTCTAAGTACTGAAAACTCTTCATTACGAAAAGAGCTCTCGATTCTTCAAGAAGAAAAGCGCAAGGCTGAACGAGAGAGTGACGTAAAAGGGGAGCTCTTTGACACCTTGCGAAAGAATAAAGTCGATGTGTATGTTTGGATGGATGGTGATGAGAATTGGGGAGATCCAATCGAAGGTAGTTTGCTGGGGGTTTTTCAGGCTATAGCACCCAACTTAATGGTGGAGAATGATTTTGAGAACATTGGTAGAGATATCGCTCTTAGATATAAAGGTGTAAATTATAGGCAATGGTTTCCAGTTCCCAAAAACCTAATTAGTCATTGGTTAGCGGATTTGGCATCGCTCGACCTTATAGAGCCCTCCAAAAAGAAACACCCTGTAAGCGACAAAACGGATTATTGGTCGCTATCTAAAGAGGGTCGATCATTCTTGAAAAAACTAAGGAAAATTCAGTTGGAGAGGGGGCTGGTCGAAAAAGAAAAGCCAGAGAATGAAGCCTCTCCACCAGAAAGTTAAGGGTCAGATACCCTCTTGAAAATCAAGATCCGAAAGTGGAATTTTCGCATTAAAATGGGTTTCTGACTTTACTACGCCGTAGATCATGTGAACCAAATAAATAGGACACCCACAGTCTAAAGAAGCTTAGTTATTCTTGGCCGGTTCAAAAACGGTTTTATGTTCTTGAGCCATTGCAGCTTGAGCTAATGGGGAATCTGATCAAATCACGCAATTTCAAACATGCCGGTCCGTGCCCTGGGTTCATCCGGCAGGAATTTCTATGGAGGGTAAGTATTTAGCCAGTCGTGGGGTACAGCCTTCGGCAGTTTCGCATACCATGTATCCAGTTTAGGTTTAATACGTCGCAAAGTTCGGTAACCTTGGCGATTGGTCCGATGGCTCGGCCAAAGCGTCTCTCGATATGGCAGCAGGTGTCCAGCCAGTCTTTGGCGGGCAGCCCGAGCCGATCAAGTATGTTGGGAAGTCGATCGCTAATAGCCCCACGTTTGTCGCCTCGAATGGCTCGGCCGGTCCAGTCTACAAGCTCCAGGTAATCGGTCAGGTCAAATGGAATATTGTGTGCCTGGTGATCATTATGTTCATTCCCCGAGAACGGTAAACGCTCGGCGAGGCGTAAGGGTTCTTTCGGATCGTTATCAAATTTATGGGTGTCCCGTTTTAAAAATGGAAAAAATAGAAGCTAAGGGATTTTACTTCACTCATTCCCCTTTGCTTTATCACAAACCATTCACCACATCCGGCATCGCGCTAGCATCTACTGTGGCTGGTACAAAACCTGCTTTATTGGTGTTCTCAAGTATAATTTGCTCTAAAACACGCCCTTAGCAGCGCCAAGAGAGCAAGAATCACAATCTTAGCCGCGCTTTTGACAATTTGGCGGGCGATTTAGGGTTTTAAGCCAATCAAGCAAAAGGTGAATACGCATGTTAATGAATCGTTGGTTTCTTAGTTCTTTTCTGGTCGTGAGTCTGGCAGGTTGTCAGTCGGTGTATTACGGGGCGATGGAGAAGGCGGGGGTTCATAAGCGCGATATTATGATTGACCGCGTGGAGTCGGCGCAGGAGTCACAGACTGATGCCAAAGAGCAGTTCGAGTCTGCGCTGGAGCAGTATCAATCGATTGTGACGATTGAAGATCAGGACTTAGTAGAGCGCTACGAGAAGCTCAACGACGAATACGAGGACAGTAAAGCGGCGGCCGAAAAGGTGTCTGAGCGAATTAATTCGGTGGAAGATGTTTCAGAGGCGCTGTTCGATGAGTGGGAAGATGAGATTGATTTGTACAGTAATGCTAACCTAAAGCGCCAAAGTGAAGCCAAGCTGCGTCAGACCAAAAAGCAATACGAGAAACTGATTACGGCTATGCGCAGCGCAGAGTCTCGCATGGACCCCGTGTTACAAGTGTTTCAAGATCAGGTCTTATTCCTGAAACATAACTTGAACGCCCGTGCGATTGACTCGCTGCAGGGTGAGCTGGGAAATGTAAACACTGAGGTTGCCGGGCTTATTAGAGAGATGGAAAAATCCATTGCCGAGTCGGAAGCGTTTATTAGCAGCCTTAAGAATTAACAGGTAATCTTTACTGGCGCCGCCATGAAATATATGGGTATTCCAGTTAAGCGCTTCGCAGTTAACGAGAGATATTGCAATATTGGAAGAAACTCTCTAGATTCACCCCGAATCAGAATCGGAGGACTAGGTCGTGAAAAAATGCCTTATGTTCGTAACAATTTTAGTTTCTATGCTGGTTACTACCGGCATTACTTATGCGGAGGAAAATTCAGTGCGTCACATCGTTGTTTTTAAATACAAAGAAGGGGCTACCCAAGAACAAATTCAGACCATTACCGACGCGTTTAGCCAGCTGCCGGAAAAAATTCCCGGTATTGTTGATTTTGAGCATGGTGAAAACAACAGCCCGGAAGGGTTGAATAAGGGCTTTAATCACGTTTACGTGGTTACATTCGACAGTGAAAAGTCCAGGGACGAGTATCTGCCCCACCCGGAACATAAGAAGTTCGGAGAGCTGCTAGGGGATATGGATATTCTGGAAGACGCATTTGTCATTGACTATTCACTGGATAAGTAGGCTTTTTTCTTCGAAGCGCCGACAGTAATGTATGAATATCTGATCCGAATCAAGTTTGGTTAACTCTATCTATTTAAAATACCCCCTAGTATCAAAAGGGGGTAAACATGTCCTACAAAAAAATGGCGGGTACCTGCGCTGTATTTATCGATGAGAATGATCCTAACAGCTCTGCCCAGGAGCGCGATGGATTAACCTGGTCGGCGGAGGAGTTGCATGTGTCTGACATACCCGAGCAGTTAACTCGCAAAGCGCCGATGCAGAATAGCTTGTCGCTGGAGGGGTTGGAGGATTACGATCCGCCCAGTCATGGTGATGTGCGTTTAATGCAGTGTATCAATTCTGATTTTGTGTATATCGTGACTGTTAAAGCCTGGGTGCAGTATCAAAGCTGCAATTAACCCGGTGGTAGTATATGCCGGGTTAATAGGCGGTGCAGGGATGCACCGCCATGAGCCGAAGGTTCATGCGAGCCCTAAAAATCCAGGGTTTTCGCACAAAGCCGCCTGATTTTTAGGGCGAAGGGTAAATAGATCAGGCCGATCTATTTATCCACCAAGTTAATAGTTAAGCGACCCGCATAAATTAAACCGCCAGCGCTTTAACGCTGGCGGTTTGTTCTTACGGGTTAATCACACTTGGTGGCAATAACACCTGCTAGGGCACTGTTCCAATCACTTAAACTCTCCCCTGTAATCCAATCGCTGCGTCCGCCATCGGAGTGCTTGGCGGCTTTGTTCAAAAAATTACAGGCTTGGTGCTCACGGCCGCGGTTATCAAACCATTGGGCTTTCTCTAAGGTGGCGTAGTAGAGAAGGGCCTTTATGGATTGAATGACGGACCAGCGTCCATTGCCCTGCAGTTGGCCGGTCAGCAGCATTTGCTGGAAGCTATCGATCAATGCATCCAGGGTCAGGCTCTGGCTTTGCAGTTGCAGGCCCACGATTAACGGGTCGTGGTCCGAGCTGCGGTAGGCCGTGCTGGCGTCAAAGTAGCCGGGGTTGCGCCCGTAGTCCAGGTTGTAGTCCAGCGCGTCGGCTTCGTCGGCGTTAATGTTCCAGATCGCATGGCCCGCCAGTTTGTCGGCTAAGGCGCTGCTGAGCAGAACATAATCCAGAGTACCGGTTTGGCCGTCGAAAACGTACGAGTAATCGCTGGCGGTTTCGGGGTTTACATAACCCTGATCCAACAGATACTGCACCGGTGCTTCGGCGGCATAGGCATTGAGGTCGCCGGCGATGGCCACTTGGTCGGTATCAACGCCGGTGGGCGCAGTTTCCAGCCAGTTGATCAGAGCGGTGGCGGCGTCCAGGCGACGTTGGTTCCAGAAACCGGCGCCGTCGTTTTGGTCGTAGTTGATATCGCCGGTGTCCTCCAGGCTGGAGCTGCCCTTGGATTTAAAATGGTTCGCCACCAGAGTAAAGCGTTCGCCGGATTCGCTGTGGGTAAAACTTGCTGCCAGTGCCACGCGGTTGGTGGCCGGGCCGTTAAAGATAGGGTCGGCGTTAAAGTCGCGCGTGGCAAACACATCTAGACTGGCGGCGGCTGAGTCGTCCAGCAGGGCCGGTGTGCTGCCTTCGGCCAGGGTTAAACTGTCGGTTTGGTAAATAATCGCCACGGCAATGGCGTCGGTGCCGACAAATTGTGCGCCGGGGTAAACATAATCGTAAGTTTGGTTACCCAGCTCGGCGTTTACCGCATTGACTAAGGTTTCCAGCGCGGTGGAACCGTCGTTGGTGTTATCAAACTCGTTTTCAATTTCCACCAGTGCCAGGGCGTCGGCATCCAGTTGCACAATGGCGTTCACCAGCTTGGCTTGCTGGCGCGCCAGCTCGTCAGCGGAATCGGCGCCGCGCGGGCTCATACCCACGGCGGTGCTGCCACCGTTATCCAACGTGGTGAAATAATTCAGCACATTCAGCGAGGCGAGTTTTACATTGCCCGCCACCGAGGGTGCGGCAGGGCGTGGTTCGCTGCTGACTACTTGGTTAATGCCTTCACTGTTCGCGCGCACACGCCAGGTGGCGCCCGAGGCGGAGTTACCCGCCCATTTGTAATCCAACACGCCGGTTAGGTTGCTGATGGTATCGCCCATGCGCGGTGCGGTGGTTTCGCTGTAGGGGGCGAAACCGTCCAGGTTGTTTACGCTGGCGTTCTGCTCGTTTAAACCATCGTCGTACACAATGCTGCGAGCACCCAGGTTTTCTAAATGAGTCTGCAGGCCGCTAACGCTGGGTGCATTCAGCTGGGTAAACTGCATGGGGCGTTCGCCCGCCACCAGGCGTACCTCGTTAAAGCGATCCAGCTGGTATTGTTCGGTTAGGGTGAGCGTATCGGTAAAGGTGATCAGCATGCCTTCGTAGGCTTCTAGATCAGGCTGGTAGTTGCCGCTCTGGCCCTGGGTAACCGCGATGTTATTGGTCAGAGAAATGCTGGCGGTAGTGACTTCGCCGAGGGCATTGCTGGCGATAATCTGTAAATCGCTAACATTGGAAAGTTGCGTCTCGCCGTAGTACTGATCCACCCGTGCGGTTAAGCGCACTTTATCGCCCAGGTTAACGTCGGTATCACTGTGGTAGACAAACACGCCCTCGGAACTTGCCGGGTTGCCGTCTTCGTCCAGGGTTTCTTCCTGCAGGTAAAAGCCGTTTAGATTGCGGCTGTCGTCAGCGTCGCCGTTTTGAAAATCCCCCACCACCACCGCCTCAACGGTCACGGTTTGGTTGATCAGCGGGCTGACATCCGTCTCGCCATAACTGTTGCTGCCGTAGTTTTCGGGATTGCCCTGAATGGCGGAGATTAAGGTCAGCTCGGCCGCCACTGGCTCGCAGTTATTGGCGCTGCCCGGTGTGGGGGCTGCCTGACTATAGCTGTCGGTGTTGCGGGCTCCGCCGGCGCCATTGGCGCAGCGCTGGTTGGAATCCACCGGGCTGCCGTTGGCGGCACTTTCGTTTATCTGCGTCTGGCCCTCATTTAACAGCGCCAGCAAGCCGGTGTCGTCGGCGTCATTGGTGCCGTAAACCAGTGCGTCCAGAATGTTATCGGTAGGCAGGGCGCTGCCGTTGGGAAAGCTGGCGGCCTGTGCACTGACCAATACGGCGGCATCGGCGCCGTTTTGTACGCTGTTACTGGTACCGATCACCCAATCGACATTGGGGTTGCCCAAGACAAAGTAGCCTTCGGCATTGGTGCTGTAACCGCTTAAATCAAAGGCGGCGTAGCTGGTGTCGCTGCTGCCGTTATACAGCACTAGGGTCAGGCCGCTTAGGTCGGTATTGCCCGTGCCGCCATCGTACAGCTCAATAAACTCAAGCTCATCGGTGCCGTCGGTATCCGCGTCCAGTTCGTTAATAATCACGCTTGCCGGGGTTGGGGTGGTGTTGCCGCCAAAGCTGCCCAGGGGAACAGGGCTGGCGGCACTGGCGTTTGTCGCCTCACCGTCCAGCGCATTGGCACCGCTGTACAGCCAGTCGCCCGGGGTAAACTGATCGGAAACCGAGGCGCCGTCCTGACGGTAAGCCCAGCCGTCCTGGTAATCCCAGACGGTCCCCGTCCCGTCTGTGTCCTGCTCGCCGAAAACATCAACTACTGCGCCATTGTGGAACAGCTCGATGGCGTCATCGCCGTTAATGCTGGCAACCGAGCCTGTGTAATCCGGAGCAAAACCAAAGAAGTCGCTAAAACCAATGTCTTCACTGGCGACGGTAATAAACGTGCCGGCCGGTACGCTCACGGGCGGGAACACAAACTCTTCCCCGTCGCTGCCGCCGCCATTGTTGGCGCTACCCAGGCCGTATTCGCTCAGGTCGGTAATATCGGCGCTGGCGTAGACCTCAATGCCTTTGGGCAGGCCGCCCGGCAATGGGCCGTCGAATACAGAGGTAATCAGTAAATCGGCATTTGCGTGACTGGCTGCCAGGGCGATGGCCGCCGCCAGAATTCCTTTTTTCATAAAGCACCTGAATCTTGGGTTGGGTGTGTTAGACGACAGCGCCGAAAATTGGGCGCCTCGTGCAGGTGCTTTATGGAAACAGACAAAAGTGACAGATTCTTAACGTATTTGTGGCAGTTCTGGTGAGATTATATGACAGGGTTTAAAACTGTGCGCCACCGCTCTTGCCAAGGTTGGCCGGGTTATGCGCGC
This sequence comes from Gilvimarinus xylanilyticus, assembly GCF_024195295.1. Classification (GTDB taxonomy): domain Bacteria; phylum Pseudomonadota; class Gammaproteobacteria; order Pseudomonadales; family Cellvibrionaceae; genus Gilvimarinus; species Gilvimarinus xylanilyticus. Next base: position 263,203 of record NZ_JAMFTH010000005.1, read on the forward strand.
TGCGATACTGGGAGGGCGACATCGCAAACCAGCGCTTAAAGGCGCGGCTAAAACTGGGCTGGTCGCCATAGCCCAGCAGGTAGCTGATTTCGCTGAGCGAGTGCTCGCCGAGCGACAAATACTGCTTGGCCAGTTCGCGGCGCACTTTATCCAGCAGCTGCTTAAAGCTGGTGCCCTCGTCGTGCAGGCGTCGCTGCAGGCTGCGGGTACTAAGGGCCAGCTCGGCGGCGATGGATTCTTCCGATACCTCGCCCGAGGGCAGACGCGCGGCAATGGCCTGGCCGATACGCGCCCGGATATTACTGTTTTGCAGCTTACTCAGGTTTTCCAGCGCCAGCTTTTCGTTGACCTCGGCCAGCTGAGCATTGGCGCCGGGTAAGTGACTGTGCGCCTGCTGGCGGTCAATGGCGAGCAGGCTGTCGGCGCAATGGGTATCGGCCGGGCAGGCAAAAAAAGTTTGCGCCGCTGGGCTTAAGCGCTGCCCCTGCAGTGGCAGCCCCAGAGATACCGGGGTAAAGCTTTCGCCCAACAGGGCCCGACACATGGTGACCACCGCCGCTAAACCTGCCACATTCGCCGCCGCCGGGCTTTGCGCGTGGGGCACAATATGCACCTGATAGGTTGTGCCGGTGGCGGTTAACTCGGCCTGTAGTCCGCTGTTGACCAGCTGTGCGTAACGCACCAGTCGCTCCAGCGCCTGGTGCAAAGTGTCGCTGGCCAGCCAGGCAAAGCCCAGGGCGTTAAAGCTGGTGGGGTGCCAGCGGCAGCCCACATCCAGGCCAAAATCGGATTTAGAGTAATGCCGCTCGGCGCTCAGCCACAGCTTATGCATGCCCGCTACCGGGTAGCGACCGTTGGAGTCCGACAGCAATGCCGGGTTAAGCCCTGCCTGGGCAAAGGCGGCGCGGGCGTCAAGGCCATCATCGCTTAGGGTTTGCCAGATTAATTTGGCCCAGCTGGTGAGTGTGGTGTTCATACGCCCCTTCAATCGCAGGTTTTACCCAGTGTAAGCAAAAAAAACCGGTTTGGCAGCAATTGCTAAGCACTTGGCGGCTGCGGACAAAACAGCCGGGCGCGCCGGACATATTCTGAACCTGTACCCCACAGGAGGAATATGGGATGAAAACTTCACAATACTATCAGCACACAATCAATACACCTTTTACTTGCTTTGGTCGCGGCCTGCACACCGGTGTTCCGGTGGTGATGAAAGTCTTGCCCGCGGATGAAAATACCGGCCGTACCTTTGTGCGCCGCGATTGCCTGTCCGGACAAAACCACGTGCGGGCGATTTGGTTTAATGTTCGTCACACCCAGTTAAATACCAAACTGAGTAATCGCTTTGGGGTAACGGTAAGCACGGTGGAACATTTAATGGCCGCCTTTGCCGCCCACGGGGTCGACAATGTAAAAGTAGTTCTGGATGGTCCCGAGGTGCCAATTTTGGAAGGCAGCTCGCGCACCTTTTCCGATTTAATTATGGCTTCGGGGTTAAAACAACAGCGCGCCCGCCGCAAAGTGATTGTGGTAAAAAGACCGGTAAAAATTGCGCAGGATGATCGGGTGGGCATGTTATTGCCCAGCAGCGGCATGATGGCCGATTTGGAAATCGATTTTTCCGCCCCCGCAGTGGGACGCCAGAAATTGCAACGCATTAACATGAATGAAGAAACGTTTGTGCGCAGTATTCGCGATGCCCGTACCTTTGGCATGGCGGAAGACGTGGAGCACTTAATCCAAAACGGTTTTGCGCGCGGTGCGTCAATGAAAAACGCGGTGGTGGTAAAGGGCGATCGTATTCTTAACCCCGAAGGACTGCATTACCCGGATGAATGTGTGCGCCATAAAGTGCTGGATTTATACGGTGATTTGGCCATGGCCGGCGCGCCTATTCAAGGTCATTTTCGCGGATTTAAAAGTGGCCACCAGATAAACGCCGGCGTGGTAACCAAACTTTTGACCGATTCGCAAAACTTTGATTTTGTGGATGCCGAGCAGGCCGATATATACGGGAAAGATTCCGCCCAGCAACGCACGGCTTAATGATGCAAAAAAACGCGCGACTGAGTCGCGCGTTTGGCGCTATTGCGATTCCACCTCAAATTTTAATGTGGTTCCGCTAAGGGCGCTACTGTAAGCTGGTTTTAACTTCAGCTTGTTTTCGTTCACGCCGTCATCCAGCAGTTGGTCTACGACTGCTTGGCTGCGGGCATCGGCCATGTCTTCCAGTTGTTGCTCGGTAATTTGAATGTTTTCTCTAAGTTGATCAAACGCCTGAAGCTGAGCGGTTTGCTCGCCATTCTCTTCGCCAGAGGCACTGAGAATGTTCTGCAACTGCTCCAGGGTTTGCCCGCTCGATTCACTGTACTGTTTTTCTAAATGGCGCCGCGCGGGGTTTTCCGAAAGCGCCGTTAAAAGCGCTTCGTCACTCATGGGTAAGCTCGGCGGTTCGGCATCGTCTTTTTGTAGCTGGCTTAGCAGTTCCCGACGTTGCAGTTGCAGTGTGTCAGCTTGACGGTCGGCGTTGCCTTGTACCACCAGAAACAGCTCGGGCTTTTTGCTCAGGGCATCGGCCAGGTGCGATAAGGTTTTACGCTGATCTTTACTCAGCGTGGTGCTGCCCGGTTCAAACTGAACCTCGCCCAGATTCTCGTCGCTGCTTACCAGCGATCCCAGTAGCGTAAAAGGCGAGGCCGCCGCTTTAACCAAAATATTGATAAAAGTTTTGGTGATTAACCCCGGAATATTAAAACCGGGGTCGCTCTGGTCGCCGCTAATACCCAAGTCCAGATTAATGTTGCCCTGCAAATCTTTTAGCAACGTCAGCCCCAATTTAATCGGCGCTTCAATGGCCTGGTCGCTTTCTACCGAGTCGCCCAGTTCAAATTGTTGCGCGACGATATCATTGGCGCCGGTAATTTTGGTTCCTTCCAGGGTGTAGTCAAAGTGATAATTTAAATCACCTTGATCAACCTGGTAGCCAATGTAGGTGCCGGTGTAGGGCGTTAGGCCTTTTAAGCTGAGCGCGTTTACCGAGCCCTCAATTTCTTTTTTATTGGCGGTGGTTTCGGCCGTAATGCTGAGGGGGGCGTGTTTATTAATGCTGGCCTTTAGCGTGGCCGACAGGTTTTGCGCATCGCGGGTGGAAAAGTCGGTCAGCGACATCTCGATATCGTTAATCGCCGAGGCGAACTCGGGCTGGATTAACTGATCTTTAAAGTAAACGTTGCCCCCGTTAATCTCCAGGCGCGCAATGCTCAGGGCCAGGGGGTTACCCTGTTCCGCATCCGCATCCGCATCCGCATCCGCATCCGCATCCGCATCCGCATCCGCATCCGCATCCGCATCCGCATCCGCATCCGCATCCGCATCCGCATCCGCATCCACATCCGCATCCGCATCGTTTGAGCTCGCTGGTTCTTTAACAAGCGTTTCCCAGGTGGACGGAGTGGCACGGGTCATACTCGCCCAGGGTGAGGTGAGTGCAATCGACTCAATGGCCAGCTCCATTTGCGGGTATTGAAACTGGGTGTTGCTAATGGCTAAGTTTTCCCAGCTTAAAAACTTGTCTTGGCTGACCGTGTTAATAAAGACGGCGTTGGCCAGTTCGGTGTTAGCGGTGGCGGTAACGCCAAGCTCGGGTTGGGTGGTCAGCGCCAGTTGTGCTTGGGTGGTTAGCGCGCCATCGTCAATGGCGATATTGGTTGCCTGGTTTAAATAGGGCGTGACAGGGGCGGTTGCCAATTGCTCCAGCGCGACATCCAAGGTGATGCCAATGGGGTCGAGCGTTAATTGCCCGCCAATGGTTAAGGGGGCCTGGTTGAGTTGAGCGCTTAAGTTTAATTCGGCGGGCTCGCTGCTATTGAGCACAATGGGGGCCAGAGAGGCTTCCAGTTGTTCCAATGACCAGCGCACCGGTGGGTTAACCTGGCGGTCGGTAAAATGGGTTTGTGACTGGCTGATTTTAAATTCGCCCAGGCGCAGCTTCCAGGGTGTTTGATCGGTTTGCTTGTCATTGGCCGTTGAAGGCGCGGGGGCTTGTTTGGGCTGCTCGGCCGGGGGCGCGGTTTGCTTGCCTGCCGAGGCCATGGTTTGCTCGTGGGCATGCAGCAACAGTGATTGGTAGCGCATAGCGCCGTCTTCATCCAGCCACTGGTTAACACTCAGGCCGTTCACGGTAACGGTGCCTATGTCCAGGCTGCGCTCTTGCACATCCAGCTGTATGGCATCAACGGCAAAAGTGTCCAGGCGCAGCAGTGGAGGATCGAGGGTTTCATCGTCTACCGCCAGGTCGGTGACCGCGACTCGACTTTGATTGAGGGTGATTTGCGTGGCTGAGTCTGTCGAGGGCTTGACGATACGCACGCTTGCCTGGGCGTCAAGGGTACCGTTTTTTAAATCGGCGTTAATCACATTGCGGACAAAGTCGGCAAAGCCCGCCAGATTAATGGCCTGGGCCTGCATACTGATGTTGAACAGCAGTGGTTGTAAACGGTAATCGCCGTTTAGGTTGATGCTGCCGCCATCGGCCAGATCCGCAGTAATATCAAAGGGGTTACTGTTACTCGCGCCTGTGTCGATATATAAATCGTTAAACACCAAATTAAAGTCTTCAATGCCGGAGTCGGCGGGCACTCGGCCGGCGGTGTCTTGGTAGTGAAACGCGCCGTCGGCAATTTGTATCAGCTTGACTTCAACCCCAATCGGCTCGCTTTGCTCTGTGTTCTCGGCTTCGGGCTCGGCGCTGGCGGTTTTCTGGTTAACGCTGTCGATAACGGAGTCAAAATTAAAGCCATCGGCGGTTTGCAATATATTGATTTGGGGGCCGGCCAGCTGTACTTCTTTAACCACCAGGTGCCAGTTGAACAGCGAGGGCCAGAAGTCCACGTTGACACTCAGGTGATCCCAGTGTGCCAGAGGTTTATCGGGGCGATCGGCAATGGAGAAGTTTTCCGATTGCAGTTCCAGGGCGAACGGGTTGTAGGCGAAAGACTCAACACTAACCTGGCGGCCCAGATAGTCGCTGCCCTGGTTTTCTGCCACTTGTTTCAATTTGCCGGGCAGGTACCAGTAGCCGAGGGCGAGGTACAAGACATAACAAAATGTTAATAAACCGGCTGTGGTCAGGGCAATGCGTTTCAGCCATAGCCCAATGCGGGACTTATCCATATCTCACCTCGGTTGGAGACAACTTCATATCTGTATGCGGTACGGCGCTAAAGGGGCGATACCGTCGATTATGACGATGATAACTCAGGTGTATGTTTGTGTGTGTAAGGCTGGGGCTGATTGCGTTAACCGCTGGCAGCCCCTTTGTTACATTTTTGTCACATGCGTGTGCGCTCAGTCATTGTAGAATAGCGCCTTTTCGCTTTTTACACGGATCGTTTTATGCTCGCAGTGTGGCGCCATTTGGCGCTTAAAATAATCTTGTTGCTTGCCAGCGTGGCTTGCTTGATGACAGCTTCAAACTGGGGCGGCCTTGGTGTTGCCGATGTCACTTTGCATCGCGACGGGCAGACCCAGTCGCTGGCAAGCTTGCCGCTGTCGCGCTCGCTGACAGGCGATTACAGTATTTCCCTTAGCTTGGACTCTCGCGGTAAAGAGTCAGTGGCGCTGCGGCTGATTCCCGACGATGAGCTGCACGCGGTCACCCTTAACGGCGAGCCGGTGTCTTTGCAGAAGTTCTCTCGCAGCCAGCGCCGCGACTATAGCAAGGGCTTGGTCTTGCCCCTTGCGGGTTTAAACCCCGAGGCGCCCAATACCTTGCGCTTTGAGCTGAGTAACGCCAGTAACCCCGCGGGTTTTGACTTGCGCCCGGTGGCCAGTTTTAGCGCGGCGCAAATGGGTTTAGTGGTGTTCGCCTTTTTACTGCTCGCCGCTGCACTGTATCGCCCGCTGCCCATTAGCAAGGGGCAGGGGTTGGTGCTGGCGCTGGGTTTAATCGCCTGCCTAGTTTATTTATCCCAGACAGATTCTTACACCCGAACCTTTGATGTTTACGAGGGCGGCGGCCATCGGGATTACATTCACTATGTGATCGAGCACAAAAGTTTTCCCCCGGCCTCGGAGGGCTGGGAATACCATCAGCCGCCTGCGTATTACACCCTGGCCGCGCTGGTGAAGGTCTTGTGGGTAGAGGCGGATGGCGACGATGATCGCTGGGGCCAGTGGTTGGCCCTGTGGCTGTGGGCGATCTTTTTGTGGGCCTCGCTGGCCGCGCTGCGCTTGGCGTTTCGCGCCCATCCCGGGGCCTTGCTGCTGGCCAGTGTAGCGCTGTGTCTGTGGCCCTCGGGTATCGTGCACAGCATTCGCATTGGCAATGATGTGCCTTTGTACACCTTTTACGCGTTGGGTTTTTATTTTTGTCTGCGCTGGTGGCAAACGGGCGCCAGCCGTGCGCTGGCGTGGGCGGCGTTTTGGGCCGCCTGTGCGCTGCTAACCAAGTCCAACGCGCTGGCACTGTGGGCGGTGCTGGGGTGTTTGTGGTTTTTGCGCTCGGCGCGGCACGGGCGAGCACTTTTCCTTTTGCCCAGGTATCGCACCCAGGCGCTCCGGGCGATGGGTATTTTAGGGGGCTTTTTTGCCGTGGCGGTGGCGCTGAATCTGGGGGATAACCTCTGGCACTACTGGCAAGGTGAATCCGCCGACTGGTTATTGTCCAATGTCAGTACCACGATTAACCCCGGGTTACAGGTCGCCAATAAGCCCTTTAACTATCTGGTGTTGGATATCGCCACTTATCTGCAGTACCCGTTTATCAGCAGTTGGGATGATCAGTACGGACGACAGTATTTTTGGAATTATCTGTTGCGCTCCAGTTTGTCGTCGGAGTTTTTCTACCAGGGACAGGCACTGGCCCTGTGGGGCAAGGTGAACGGTGTTTTGCTGCTGGCGATGCTGGTGGGGCAAATCTACTTTGCCGCCATCTACCATAGCACTCTTGCAGCCTCGCAGCGCTGGCGGCGTCTTTACCGGGCTGCGCCCTGGCTGTTGGCCATTGTCTTTCCGCTACTGTTGCTGCTGGCGTATCGCATCAAAGTGCCGCTGTCGTGCAATACCGATTTCCGCTATGTGTATATGCTGCTGGTGCCTTTGTTGTATGTATCGGCCCGGGTGTGGACGCGGCAGTGCCAGTGGCTGGCCAAGGCGCTCGCCTTGGCGGCGCCTTTGATTGGCCTGCTGAGTGTGTTCTGGCTGGCGGTTTTACTACAACAGTGAGCGCTCAATTAGAACGTCGCGAGTGATCTGCTCGGTGCGGGTGCAGCCGGTTAGCGCCATGGCCACACGCATTTCTTTGGCAAAGCATTCGATAATCTCGGCCACACCTTGCTCGCCCCCAGCGGCCAGGCCGTAAACCCAGGGGCGGCCAATCATTACCGCGCTGGCGCCCAACGCGAGGGCGCGCACAATGTCCACCCCGGTGCGTACGCCCGAGTCCAGGAGAATATCTAACCGGCCGTCCACCGCCTGACTAATGGCGGGCAGGGCGGCAATGCTGGAGCTGGCGCCATCCAGCTGGCGTCCGCCGTGGTTGCTGACCACAATGCCGTCGGCGCCGGTAGCCAATGCCGCGCGGGCGTCTTCCGGGTCGAGAATGCCTTTGATCACCAGTTTGCCTTTCCACAGCTGGCGAATCTCGGCCATATCGTCCCAGGTGACGGTGGGGTCAAAGTTTTGCGCCATCCAGCCCCAAAACTCGTCAATGCCGGCGTTATCTCCCAATACCGGAGCGATATTACCCAGGCTGTGGGGGCGACCCCACAGGCCTACATCCCAGGCCCAGCGGGGTTTTACCATGGCTTGGCCCGCGCGGGCGAACTTGCGTCGCCAGGCACTGCCGCCGGATAAACCGCTGCGAATGTCCCGGTAGCGGGTGGCGGGTACGGGCATATCCACGGTAAAAATCAGGGTGCGGCAGCCCGCTTCCCAGGCGCGCTCTAGCATGGCTTTAAGAAAGCCGCGATCGCGAATCATGTACAGCTGAAACCAGAAGCCGGAACCGGCTTTTTGCGCCACTTCGTCTACCGAGCAGGCGGAGACGGTGCTTAGGCAAAAGGGAACCTCGGCTTTTTGCGCCGCGCGCACGGCTTGCACTTCGCCCCGGCGGGCGTTGAGCCCGGCAATACCCACAGGTGCCAGTACCAGCGGCAGGCTGGCAGATTGCCCCAGAATATGGGTGGCGGTGGTGGTGTTATCGACATTTTGCAGCACCCGTTGGCGCAGGCTATAGCGTTCAAAATCACTCTGGTTACGGCGCAGGGTAGATTCGCTAAAGGACCCGCCGTCGATATACTCGAATAAAAATTTGGGCAGGCGCCGCTGGGCGAGCCGGCGGTAGTCGCTGACGCTGGCTGGTATCATAGGCAGGCTCTTTATGAATTTCATTTTAAATATAAATTGAATTTTACTTGCAAATTTAGCCGTGGTATACAGGATGCAAATAAAATAACAATAGTGACCGGAGGAGATGTGACAGTATCACATGCCCAGGCAAAACCGTTTACCGGGGCCCGATTATGGGTCCCTCTGTTTTTAATTGTCAGCCTCTTTTTTATGTGGGGGGTGGCCAATAATCTTAACGATATTTTAATTACCCAGTTTAAAAAGGCCTTTGTGCTCTCCGATTTACAGTCGGGTCTGGTGCAGTCGGCGTTTTACTTTGGTTATTTTGTCTTTGCTATTCCCGCCGCCCTGGCCATGAAATGCTTTGGTTATCGCGCGGCGATTGTGTTTGGCTTATTGCTCTACGCCGCCGGGGCCGCGCTGTTTTATCCCGCCGCCCAGGCCCACGAGTACGCTTACTTTTTAGCGGCACTGTTTATTATCGCCAGTGGTCTGTCGTTTTTGGAAACCTCGGCCAACCCCTTAATTGTCGCCATGGGCGACCCGGATACCGCCGAACGCCGTCTGAACTTTGCCCAGTCGTTTAATTCTCTGGGTACCATTTCGGGGGTGTTGATCGGGCGCGAGTTTATTCTCTCGGGGGTGGAGCACAGCTCCGAAGAGCTGGCGGCCATGAGCGATGTCCAACAGACCGCGTTTTACACCAGCGAGGTGCAGGCGGTGGCGGGGCCCTACCTGGCCATTGCGGCGGTGGTGCTGTTTTGGGCGCTGTGTGTGGCGCTGGTGAAGTTTCCCGCGCTGGCGCGCTCGCCCGCTGACGAACCAAAAGGGTTTTGTCTGGCGGATTTTAAAGCACTGTTGGGGCGCGGGCATTATTGTTTCGGGGTGACGGCGCAGTTTTTCTATGTGGGGGCGCAGGTTTGCATCTGGAGTTTTATGATCCGCTACGGCCAGGAGGTTATGCCCGGCACGGGTGAGAAAACGCTGGCTACCTATCTGACGCTGTCGTTGGTGGCGTTTATGGTGGGCCGCTTTTTTGCCACCTGGCTGATGGGCTATATCAAACCGGCGCGCCTGATGGCCTGGTATGCGCTGCTTAACATCGCCCTGTGTGCCTTTGCCATGCTTGCGGCTAATCACGCGGGGCTGGTGGCCCTGGCCGCGACCAGTTTCTTTATGTCGCTGATGTTTCCCACCATTTTCGCCCTCAGTATTAAAGGCCTGGGGGCCGAAGCCAAGGCCGGCTCGTCGCTGTTGATTATGGCGATTATTGGCGGCGCTATTCTCACCGCCCTGATGGGGCTGATATCGGATTTAACCAGTATGCACACGGCGGTCATTGTGCCCTTGCTGTGTTTTGCTGTGGTTTGGCTGTTTGCCCGTCAATGTCAGCGAGGGGCGGTGAGTGTCTGAGTTTGCGATCATTGATGCTCACCAGCACTGTTGGCAGTTGGCCAATACCCGGTGGCCTACGCCCGATCTGGCGACTATTTATCGCGATTTTGGCCCGCCCGATTTTCTCGCCGCCTGTGCGGGGGGCAAGGTAGCAGGCTCGGTGCTGGTGCAATCGCAGCCAGCGGCGGCCGATACCGATTATTTACTGGCCCAGGCCGAGGCTCATCCGCATATTCTGGGGGTGGTGGGTTGGATTGATTTGGCCGCTGACGATGCTCCCGAGCAGATCGCGCGCCGCGCCGCCCACCCCGCTTTTTGCGGGGTAAGGCCCATGCTGCAGGCGCTGCCCGATGATGCCTGGATTGCCGGACCCCAGTGCGACGCCGGGCTGGAGGCTTTGGCTGCACATAAATTGTGCTTTGACGCGCTGATTTGTAGTCGGCATTTGCCCTACATCGAGCAAATCGCTATTCGTCACCCGAACCTGTCTATTGTGCTCGATCACGGTGCTAAACCGGATATTGCGGCGGGCCAATGGCACACTTGGCACCAGGGGTTAAGCCGCTTGGCGGCGCTCCCCAATGTCTGGTGCAAGCTGTCGGGGTTAATAACCGAGGCCCGCGCCGGCGCCGACATGGCCGCCGTGCAGCCCTATGCCGAGGCTATTTTGCAGCTGTTTGGCCCCCGCCGGGTGATCTGGGGCAGCGATTGGCCAGTGTTAAACCTCGCCACAAGTTACGATCAGTGGCTGGCTTATTGCAAACAGCTGGTACAATTATTCACCAAGGATTCTCAGGCGGCGATATTGCGTGACAACGCTGTCGCGTTTTACGACCTGAAGACCAATAAAAACAAACTTTTTGAGCAGCGACACGATGACAGAAACGTTAGCAAACAAGTCTGAGGCTAAGGCCGAAGACAGCCGCAAATACAAGGCGCCCGCGCTGGAAAAAGGGCTGGATATTCTCGAGCTACTGGCCGCCACCAGCGAGCCTATGACCACCTCGCAAATGGCGGCTAAATTGGGCCGCTCGGTCAGCGAGTTGTTTCGGATGGTGCTGGCGCTGGAGTTTCGGGGTTATATAGCCCCTGCCACCGACGGGCGCGATGGTTACACCTTGTCGAACAAGTTGTTTACCCTGGGTATCGCCCGCGCGCCCACTAAAACCCTGCTGGAGATTGCCCTGCCGGTGATGGGCGCGCTGAGCCGCGAGATCGGTCAATCCTGCCACCTGGCGGTCGCGTCGGGGGACCAGATTGTGGTGATCGGGCGGATTGAAAACCCCGGCGATCTGGGCTTTGCGGTGCGCATTGGCTATCGCCGGCCGTTGATTAAGTCGGCTTCGGGCAAAATCTTATACGGCTTTCAGGCGGATGATTTGCAAGAGCCTATGCGCCAGTCGTTAAAGGCGGACGATAGCGCCGAGTTGGAGCAATTTATTGCCAGTGCCGCCCAGGCAAAGGTCGACGGTTACGTTCGTAAGCCCAGCGATTTTATTGACGGGGTAACGGATCTGTCGGTGCCGGTCATGGGTTACCGTGGCGCCCTGGCAGCACTGACAGTGCCCCATGTGGTGTACCACCCTGAACCTTGCAGCGTGGAGCGCGCCCTGGAGGGGCTGCAACAGGCCGCCCAGAAAATCTCCCAGCAGCTGTCCGAGCAAAGCCACTAAACGCCTTTGACGCCGGGGTGCTTTTAGCAGCACCCTGAGTCCCTGCAGCGCACTTTGCGCCCGTGCCTGGTTTGAGCCTAGCGGTTTCCCGCGTCCTCGGTCCCTCTCCCGAACGGCAACCCGCAACTCCAGCGGGTTTAGGTTTTCTCCGTCAGTGGTTCCTTCCAGTGCGCCGAATCGTGTGTATGTGGGCTTAAAACTTCTTAAATTTGCCCCCTGCTGCCGAGTCTACCTGTCGCAGGTATTAACGACCTGTTATCTTATGGTTTATGTGACTTTTAGTTGACCCGGAAGGCTGAAACCGGTTGACTTTTAGTGCCTATTAAATTTTACTTGTGAGTATATTTTTAATTATAAAAAAGGTTGGTTCTTCGCCGTGAATCTTTCGCCGCGTCGCCGTGTGGCTAATACCCAAGTTTATTTACCGCCTTTGGGCATGGGAGCGGCGCCCTTGGGTAATTTGTATCGCGAGATCAGTGATACCCAGGCAAGGCTCGCGGTACAGGCGGCCCAGGCCTGCGGCATTGGCTATATCGATACCGCCCCGCACTATGGATTCGGGCTCAGTGAGAGTCGCCTGGGCGGCGTTCTGCCGGGGGCTGACTGGCTGATTTCTACCAAGGTGGGGCGGCGCTTGGTGCCTATAGCGCCTGCCGAGCGCGCCGATGTGCGCCTGGGTTTTGCCGCTGCCCCGGATTTAAAGCCGGTATTTGATTACAGCTTTGCCGGGGTCATGGCCTCATTTGAAGCCTCGTTGCAACGCTTGGGGGTGAGCCACGTGGACATGGTTTTTGCCCACGATTTGGGCGAGCTGACTCACGGTGCCGAACACGAAGCCCACTGGCGGCAATTTTGTGAGGGCGGTATACGCGCCCTGCAACAGCTTAAAAATGAGGGCCGCATCGGCGCCATTGGCCTGGGTGTGAACGAGGTCGCGGTGTGCGAGCGCGCCCTGGACGAGTTAGATATTGACGTGTTCTTGCTCGCGGGGCGTTACACCCTGCTGGAGCAGACCCCCTTGGCATCGCTGCTGCCGCGCTGCGCGGCGAGCGGCGTATCGGTGATCGCCGCGGGGCCATTTAATTCGGGCATTTTGGCCGCCGATTTGGACGCCGAGGTGTTGCACTACAACTATCAACCGGCACCCGCCGATGTCATTGAGCGGGTGCGCCAACTGCGCGCTGTATGCACTGAATACCAAGTGCCGATTCAGGCCGCGGCGCTGCAGTTTCCCGCCGCTCATCCGCAGGTCGTGAGTGTGTTGGCGGGGTTTGCCAGTGCCGCCGAGGTGAATCAGGCGCACCAGTGGCTACAAACACAGATACCTGCAGAGTTTTGGCGCGCACTGCAAGCGCGGGGGTTACTGCACCCGGATGCGCCAGTGCCAACGGAGTGATCTATGAGTTCGACCCCAAGCGCCGCGCCCCAGGTGGTGTTGCTGCACCCGGACGACAATGTCCTGATCAGCGTGACGCCCCTTGCCCGCGGCAGTGTTATCGATTTTGAAGGGCGCGAGTATCGCCTTAACCAAGACCTGGCACTGGGGCACAAATTGGCGCGCCGTGACTTACCCGCTGGCACAAAAATTTTGCGCTACGGCGCGCCCATTGGCTCTTTGTACAGCGATGTCAAAGCGGGCGAGTGGGTACATATGCACAATTTGAAAAGCGATTATCTGGCCAGTCATACACGCCAGGGGCGGGCCCGGGGAGACAGTGGTGAATAACAGCAGTCAACAGCAGGCGGCGCTGCGCGGTTATCCGCGCGCCGATGGCCGCAAAGGCATTCGCAATGTGGTGGTGGTGGCCTACTTGGTTGAGTGCGCTCACCATGTGAGCCGCCGGATTGTGACCCAGGCCGATCACAGCGAAGTGCACCTGATAGGTTTTCCCGGTTGCTACCCCAACGAATACGCCAGCGAGATGATGCGCGCAATATGCACTCACCCCAATGTGGGGGCTGCGCTGTTAGTCTCTTTGGGGTGCGAGAGTATGGACCGCGACGCGCTCTTGCAGACTGTGCGCGAGTCCGGCCGCCTCGCCGAACTGTTGGTGATTCAGGAAACCGGTGGCACCGCCAGTACTATCGCCGAGGGTGTGCAGCGAGTGCAGCAAATGCGCACCCAGCTGGATGCCCAGCAGCCGGTGCCCATGGCCATTGAAGAATTAGTGGTGGGCACGATTTGCGGCGGCAGCGACGGCACCAGTGGGGTTACTGCCAACCCGGCGGTGGGACGCTGTTTTGATGCGCTGGTGGCCGATGGCGCCGCCTGTATGTTCGAAGAGACCGGCGAGTTGATAGGCTGTGAAAACATCATGGCCGACCGCGCCGCGACCCCCGAGCTTGGCAAACTGATACAAGAATGCGTCGCCAAGGCTGAGCGCTATTACACCACCATGGGGTTTGGCAGCTTTGCCCCGGGTAATGCCGACGGCGGCCTGACAACCCTGGAAGAAAAATCCATGGGCGCCTATTCCAAATCGGGATCGTCACCCATCACCGGCTTGATTAAGCCCGGCGATGTTCCCCCCACCGGTGGCTTGTACCTGCTGGATGTTGTGCCCGACGGCGAGCCGCGTTTTGGTTTTCCCAATATTGCCGACAACGCCGAAATTGTCGAAATGATCGCCTGTGGTTGTCATTTGACCTTGTTTACCACCGGGCGCGGTTCGGTGGTGGGCTCGGCGATCTCACCGGTCATAAAAATTTGCGCTAATCCCGATACCTACCAGCGTTTGTCTGGCGATATGGACGTTAACGCCGGAAAAATTTTGACCGGCGAGGCGACTCTGGATGAAGTGGGGCAGGAGATTTATCAGTGCGTGCTGGATGTTGCCACAGGCGGGCAGAGTGTTTCCGAGGCGCTGGGACATCAGGAATTTATTTTAACCTACAAATCCTTTGAGCCCATTGGCCCCGGCTGTTTGCCGGTGCGCCAGTTATAAATTGCGTTAGCCTACTGGATACAAGAATAATGAGACTAAAAAATAAAATTGCCTTTATCACCGCCGCCGGGCAGGGCATAGGGCAGGCGACCGCGCGCCAATTTATCGCCGAAGGCGCGCGGGTTATTGCCACGGATATTAATGCCGAATCGCTGCGCGCATTAGATTGCGAAACCCATGTGCTGGATGTGACCGATACCCGGGCGGTCAATGCCATGGCGAAAAAAGTGGGCGCGATTGATGTATTGTTTAACTGCGCGGGCTATGTACATTCGGGGACGATTCTCGAGTGCGACGAAAATGAATGGCAGCGCTCGATGGATATGAATATCAACTCTATGTATCGCACCATTCGCGCATTTTTGCCCGCCATGCTGGACACTGGCGGAGGCTCAATTATCAATATGTCATCGGTAGCAAGCTCCATTAAAGGGGCGCCCAATCGCTGCGCCTATGGCATGACCAAGGCGGCGGTTATCGGCCTGACAAAAGCGGTAGCGGCGGATTTTATAACCCAGGGTGTGCGCTGCAACGCCATATGTCCGGGCACGGTAGATACGCCTTCGCTGCAGCAACGCCTGGCCGAAACCGGTGACTATGAGGCCGCCCACAAAGCGTTTGTCGCGCGCCAGCCCATGGGGCGTTTGGGAACAGCCGAAGAGATGGCGAAGCTCGCGCTGTATTTGGCGAGCGATGACAGTGCATTCACCACGGGCACCATTAATGTTATTGATGGTGGGTGGAGTAATTGATTAGATGTCAGACGTCGGACGATAATTTTGCTGAACGCTGAACGCTGAACGCTGAACGCTGAACGCTGAACGCTGAACGCTGAACGCTGAACGCTGAACGCTGAAC
>NZ_JAMFTH010000006.1 GCF_024195295.1 Gilvimarinus xylanilyticus
AGCGTCCAGCGTCCAGCGTCCAGCGTCCAGCGTCCAGCGTCCAGCGTCCAGCGTCCAGCGTCCAGCGTCCAGCGTCCGAAATGTTATATTGTTGCAATACGTGTTTGTTATGTTATAACATATGCGTCTTTCGCGGAACCCGTTCGGGTCGCTTTTCATTTTTTCTTCCGCCATCAGGGGGTTATGTGTTGAAACGGTCTTTGTTGTATCTGGGCTGTATGGTGCTGCCGGGGTTGGCCAGCGCCGCTACTATTCAAGGGGTTGTCCTCGACAGTAAGGGGCAGCCTGTTAGTGACGCCACTGTGCAGGTTGTGGGCGCGCGCGATAGCGTGATGACTAACAGCCAGGGCGAGTTTTCGCTCGAAGACCTGTCCAGTGATGATCTCGAGCTGCATGTCCGCGCGCCGCGCTATATGCACAAGAATGTTCACGTTCACGGCAGTCGCTCCGACCTGGAAATCACCCTGGATGGCACGGTGATGGAAGTGGTCGATGTGACCGGTTTGCCTTGGCACGTGTCGCAGCTGGAGTCGGCCACGCCGGTGACCGTCCTGAGTGGTGACTCCTTGCGCGATGCGCAGTCCGGGACCTTGGGCGATACCCTGAATGAACAGGTCGGGGTGCACTCCAGTTACTACGGCCCTGTTGCGGGCACGCCGATTATTCGCGGTTTGTCTGGCCCGCGGGTGCTGGTGGCGCAAAACGGCCTGGATGTGGGTGATGTCTCGCGCTCGGGCCCCGATCACGCGGTTACCGCCGAGGCGACTACTGCGCGTCAGGTCGAGGTTCTGCGCGGCCCGGCCACCTTGTTTTATGGCAATGGCGCTATCGGCGGGGTAGTGAATGTGGTTGATGATCGCATTCCCCAAGATACCGACACATTCGGCCAGGTGCAGTTGGAGTACAACAGCGCCAGCGACGAGCCGGTGGTCGAGGGCAGCGCCAATGTGGGTGTCAGTGACAGTGTGGCACTGCACGTAGATGCCTTTTGGCGCGATGCGGACGATCTGGAAATTCCAGGTTACGCCGAGGTTGATCCCGATGCCGATGCGACCTACGGAATTTTAGAAAACTCTGCTTACGAAAGTCAGGGCGCCACCTTGGGCGGCAGCTACATTGGTGACAATGGTTTTACCGGTCTCAGCGTAGGGCGTTTAGAGCGCACTTATGGCATTCCGGGGCACAGCCACGATGGCGTTGCGGTACAGGCCGAGCTAGAGCAGGACCGTTTGCAGTTGGTGGGTGAGTACAGTCTGGATCACGATCTTCTCTCGGAAGTACGCTTTCGCTACGGCTATACCGATTACGAGCACCGCGAGCTTGAGGGGGACGCCATTGGCACCACCTTCGCTAACGAACTGCACGAAGCGCGTGTTGAGCTTTTTCATCAGCCGTTGAATGAGTGGCGCGGCGCGGTCAGTTTTCACGTCAAGCGTGAAGACACCGAAGCCCAGGGCGAAGAAGCTTTTACGCCTCCCTCGGTGACTGACTCGTTTGCGGTTGCATTAATGGAAGAAAAACACTACGGCGACTGGCTGGTGCAGTTGGGTGCCCGTGTCGAGCAAGTAGACATTGACGCGACCGGTGTGCGCTTGGACGGCGAAGGCGAGCGCGGGTTGTATCGAGTGGAGGAGTCCTTTACCCCTTATAGTTTTTCTGCGGGCACTGTGTGGGATTTTACCGAGGGCTACAACATAGGCCTATCGGTGTCCCACTCATTGCGCGCGCCCAGTGCCACCGAAACCTTGTCACTGGGGCCGCACATTGGTGCAGGCAGTTATGAGGTGGGCGCGCTTTTCGATGTCCTTGCCAACGATCACGGCGACTGGGTGGTGAACTTCTCCCACGAGCCGTTAGAGATGGAAACCGCCAACAATATCGATATATCGCTGCGTAAATTTTCGGACGATGTCGGTTTTGTAGTGGGCGCGTTTTATAACCGTGTAGACGATTTCTACTACGCACGCGCGACGGGGCTGGAGGCCGAATCCGGTCACGACCACGACCATGAGCACGAGCACGCCGAAGACACCCACGAGGACGAGCACGATCACGGCGATGAGGAAATGCTGCCGGTGTATCAATTTACCGCGGCGGATGTGGATTTATACGGTTTTGAAGGCGAGCTGCACTGGCAGGTGACCGATCCGTTAATGCTGCGTTTTACCACCGACTATATCCGCGCCTCGATACGCGACGGGGGTAACTTACCTCGCATTCCCCCTATGCGTGTAGGTGCACAGGCCGAATATGAAGTGGGCCCCTGGCGCCTGGATGCCGGAGCGACCCATTACTTTGAGGCCGATAAAACCGCCGAGTTTGAAACCGCCACCGATGAGTACACCTGGGTGACCGCCGAGGTGAGCTACCAGCTACCAATTGGCAGCGATGCCAAGGTGTTCGTTCGCGGCGACAACCTGCTGGATGAAACAGCCCGGGTTCACAGCTCGTTTATTAAAGATATTGCACCGCGTGCAGGCCGTTCGGTCTCCGCCGGTATTCGCGCTAGTTTTTAAAGAATGTGGAGTTTACAGATGTCGTTACAAAACAAAATGAAGCCTTTGTCAGCCGTTATTCTGGCGTTAATGCTGAGCGCCTGCGGCGACAGCGAAACCAATATTTACGCCGAAGATGTGGCCGAGCCGGATCACGACGAGGATCATGATCACGACCACGACGAGCTTAGCCAGTCGCGTCTGCTGGTGGTCGAGGCAGGTACCGAACTTGCCCATGTTTTCGACACCACCGACGGTGACGAGGTGGCAAGCTTAACGCTACCGGCCCCGATTGGTTACGCCTATTCTGTGCCCGGCAACCGCTATGCGGCTTTTGTTCATCGCGATGACAACTGGGTAAGCTTTGTCGATGGTGGTGTGTGGACGGAAGACCACGGTGATCACGATCACCCCTATGCCGAAGCGCCAGCTATTCAGGATTTTTTCCTGGATGGGGTTAAGCCCACCCATTACACGTTCAACGACGAGCAAGTGGCCGTTTTTTACGATGGCAACAGCGAAACCGGTGACCCGGCGGGCGTTGCCAGCTTTGACGCCCACGCTGTGGCAGACAACGGCATGGCTGCTACCTTGACCTTGTCTACTCATATGCACGGCGCCGCGCAGGTACGCGGTGAGCACTTGCTGGCAACCATTCGGGATGCAGACAGCGCGAGTACCCTGCCCGAGCAAGTGGCGTTGTACCACCTGCACGACACTGAATATGAGCAAGAAAAAGTTTTTGCCGAGACTTGTCCGGTACTGCACGGCAGCGCGCAAAACGAAAATCACATCTTCTTTGCCTGCGGCGATGGGGTACTCGTGATTGACGAGAGCGCAGACTTTGCGGCCAGCAAAGTGGCCAACGGCGATGCTCTACCCGAGGACGCCCGTATCGGCACACTGCGTGGGCACGACCACATTCACGATGCGGTGGGCTGGACCGGCGGCACGATCGTTTTGGTTGAGCCCGACGCCGATACACTCGAGACGCTCAGCTGGGAAAACAGCGCCGGCGCTTCGGTAGTCAGTGGTGAATTTGCCGATAGTGGCGAGCTGTTTGTTACCTTGCTGGATAACGGATCGCTGGTGGTGTTCGACAGCCACGACTGGAGTGTTCACGGTGAAGTCGAAGCCGTAGACG
This sequence comes from Gilvimarinus xylanilyticus, assembly GCF_024195295.1. Taxonomy (GTDB): domain Bacteria; phylum Pseudomonadota; class Gammaproteobacteria; order Pseudomonadales; family Cellvibrionaceae; genus Gilvimarinus; species Gilvimarinus xylanilyticus. The sequence continues at coordinate 3,640 of NZ_JAMFTH010000006.1, forward strand.
CCAGTGTGCTGGGCGAAGACCAGCGCTTAAAGCTGGTGGTCGAGCCCCAGGGGCACACGGCCTACATCGTTAACCCGGGCGCGCAAAGCGTTGCGCTGGTGGATCTGGAGGTGATGGAGGTCAGCACCAAGTGGGAGTTGGACTTTACGCCTTTGACCGCCGCGTGGGTAGGCTATGCCGAGGAGCATGAAGAGGGCGAAGATCACGATCACGAACAAGAGCATGATCATGAAGAAGGGGAGGGTCACGCTCACTAAGCTTGGGCGGTTAAAAGCCGCCGTTTGATGTGGTTGTAATTCGATGGCGCCAATCCTCTTTTGTGTTTTATGATAAAAGAGGATTAGGCGCCATTTTTGCTTGGCCCCAGGGACCCTTTCAGTTTCATCGCATGGACTTAGACCGACGTGGTAGTAGACCGCAAGAGCAAACAGCGCGATCTGGCGCAAGCGCTGGATGATTTACGTCAGTGGCAGGGCGCCTCAGCCATCTTGCCAGACGACGCCGTCGCCCCGTTGTTGCAGGCCCAGCGCCTGTCTTTCGAGGACTTTAATGCGCTTCATCCGGGCATTGATCCAGCTTGGGTGGTTGCCCTTTGGTTGGTCCGCAGCCTGCGCGATAACCTGTCGTTAGATCCGGCACTGATTCCCCGGGTCGATAAGCTGCAGCACTGGCTGCTGGCTTTTATTGCCCGCGAACAGGGCTCAGCGCTTTGGTCTGAACCCAACTGGTGCGAGGCGTTGGATCGTCTTCTCTTTCACTGGCAAACTTGGTACCCCCATTTGGGTAGGGCGGGCGAAAAGTTTTTAGCTCGCACCGAGCAGTTGTTGGATAGTCTGGCCGTGCAAGCGCCGCCAGTTGCCCTGGTTGCGGTTCAAGATTTTAATCGCCGCTGCGATCGCGATTTGGAGCGAGCCGCACAGTTGGCGGGGCGTATTCGCGATTCTGAACTGGGGCAGCAAAAAGTCCAGCAAGCGCAGCGCCAAGTGGATGAGAGTGTCAGCCAGTGGGTTGCTGGCAGCCGGTTGCCCGACCCGGTTTTGCGCTATGTGCGCGAACAGATGGGGCCGGCCTTGGCCTATTACCTGATTAACGATCAGCACCGCGAGTGGCAGCAGTGGGGTGAACTATTGCAGTCCTTGTGTGCGGTGTTTGCGCCCAATAAAACCTCCGAGCAACTGGCGCTTTTGCGGCGCAGCGCACAGGCTTTGGAGGCGCGGTTAAGCGCGACCAAACCGCCCCCTGGCTGCGACAATTTGGGGTATCACGAATTTATTAACGACGCCATTAGTGCTATTGAAAACTTGTTGGACGGTGGTTTAGTCGACGCTCATATCGCGCCGCCCATGTCTCGCCCGAAAGGTGTCGCACGTTTGCGCTCCCACCGCCGCGATGACCAGGCCCATCAACTGCGTTGTGGTGACTGGGTGATTTTTAGTTCGTCGCAGCAAGGTGAGCTGCGTTGTCAGTATTTGTTGCAGTCGCCGGTCAGTGACGAGCTGATTTTTATTAACCGTCAAGGTCACAAGGTGTGTCAACAGTCGGTAGGGAAATACTTGGATGCCCGCGATCTCGGCCACGCCGCGCCCGTGGCCGATATTAAGATTTACAGTACGGCTTTAAATCAAGCGGTTGCGCGTCTGCAATATTGCTATGCCGAGCAAAGTGCCCAGAGGCAGTTGCGACTGGCACTAGAGGCGCGCGAGCGCGAGAGCCAGCGGAGGATAAAAGCCGAGCGCGAGCGCACCATGGCCGCCCGCAGGCAGGCCGACAAGGCGGCGCGTCAGAAAGCCATGGCAGAGGAAATGGCGCGTTTGCAGGCGTTAAAGCTGGCGCGGGAAAAAGCCGAGCAAGAGGCCCAGCACGCCCTGCAGCAACAGCGCTTGCAGGCGGCCCTGGAGCGCGTAGACACGTTGCGCGAAGGAGCTTGGGCTGAAATTCTCCGCCCGGACGGCGGTCGTGAGCGCTGCTCCCTGGGCATGATAATGCCCTCTACGCAAAAATACCTGTTCTTTGATAAATACCAGCGCAAGGTCGGCGAGTGGCGTCGCGAAGCATTGGCGCAGCTGTTGCTGGATGAGTGCATCGAGTTCTTCGAGGCCGAGCCGGGCTTTGATAGCCGCCTGGAACAAATAGTCTTCGGTCAGCGCCGCGGCGAGATCGCCGCCCCCTAGCGCACTGTTGAAAAACCCCTTACGTGCTCAGCCTTTCAGGCTGGTTCGTAATCTAGGCGCCGCTTTGAAGGTGTGCGCCCACCCATCGAGAAGTGGCAACGACGAGTAGGGGCCAGCCTGCTAGCCCCTAAAACGGTGTCCGCAAGCCCCTTCCTCGTGGTATAAAAGCTATTCTGTGTGGCAGTAGGTTAGGGCGCCGCTTGAGTGGTTGCCGCACCTGCCCACCCTTGGGGGTGACGGAAAAAAGGAGCGAACAATGGGTGCCTCTGGCGTAGAAGAACAATACCAACAAGCCCAGGACTGTCTGGAGCAGGGTAAGTACAAAGCGGCGTTAAAACGGTTGGCCCCGTTATACCAAGCGCAGCCTCATAATACCGATATCATATTGGCAACGGTAGAAGCGCTAGTGGCGCTGGATCAGGGCACCAAGGCCCGCTCGCTGCTGTTGTACAGTTTAAAACGCGATCCGCGCCAGGCCCGATTGTGGGGCGCGCTGGCCGACAGCTACTGGGATGAAGACGATCAGGCTTCGGCTCATAAGGCGTTGGACAAAGCCCAGGTGGTGCTACCCAATCACTTCGACTTAATGCTGCAGCGGGCCGATTTTTATGCCGATTGTGAAGACCGCGAGGCGCTGCAGCAACAGTTTGATGCCGCCATTGCCGCACACCCAGAGTCCGAAGTAGCGCTGTTGCGCCATCGCGCCGAAGCTTTAATTGGCCTGGCTTACGGGGCCGACGATGACGAGGCACAGGTCAAAGGCGGTCTGGGAATGGTGTTTGCCGTGGTGCCGCTACAGGCGGCACTAAACGATTTAACCCGTATTATCGAGCGCGACGGCGATTGGAATCACTATTTTAAGCGCGCCGATGTTCACAAAAAGCTGCAGAACTATGACGATGCCATCGCCGATTTTGACGCGGCCCTGGCGCGCTTGCCCGAGTCCGAAACCGATCTGCGCGAGCACCTGCAGCAAGAGCGCGACGGCTGCTTGAACAACGGCCGCAACGAGCGCGAGCGCCTGGCGCAAAACATGCGTGAATCCTTGACCCAGGTCGATGCCAGGGGCGTGAGCCTGGAGGATCACATGGCCAATAATATGGTGCGCGCGGTGGCCAATCAGCACGCTCAGGGCGGCGATATACTCGCCCTGCTAGAAGAAGTGGGTGACGATCCCCAGGAACAGATGGCTTTTAATGTCGCCCAGGAGATTGTCGCTAATGCCACCGAAGCCCCGGCCGATTACACGGCGGTTGATCCTGCAGAGTTTCCCCCACCAGCTCGTAAGTACAACGCCCGAGTGGGCGCACAGTTGGCGGATCTAGGTTTTCACTCGCTGGGAGATTTTGAACCTCGCGGGCTGCGCCAGCAAATGGGGCGGGCGGTATTGGTGAGTATATTCGTTTGTGAAGATCACACCGTGGCCGCTGCCTGTTATCGCCTGACACCTTTGCGTCCAGCCTGGTGGCTGTGGCTTATCCAGTGCTTGCTGGGCCAGTATAAAAGCTCGGAGGTCGTCGAGTTCGAAAGTGTTACCGAAGAGGGTGACTACATCATTACCAACAACACAGCCCAGGTCAACGTCTTTAGCGCCCCCATCAAAGGGGTGGATCTATTGGCGATGGAACCCAAGGCTGGTTTGGCCGAAGTGCTGCGGGTTCATAATACCCGCCTGGCCGGTTGTCAGCTGCAGGCGCTTAGTGATACTGAGGCGCTGTTCGCCGAACAAGAGCGCCTGCGCCAGATAAAGGTCGAACATCGCCAAAGCATCGGCTATGTCACCGAAGAAGAGCTTAAAAAACTGCTGGGTAAGCACTATGATGGACTGGCTGAGCGAGTGAAAAAATACCTTAACCTATTGAGTTCACAATCGGTTTAATGAGTGAAAAAGGAGTTGACGATGGATCTGGATAAAATTGAAAAGCTCAACGAGCTGAAAGAAAAAGGCATGATTTCCGATGAGGAGTATCAGCGCGCTAAAGCCAAAGCCCTGGGCAGTGCCAGTGCCTCGGATGTAGTGGGCGATGTCGATAATCGCAGCTACAGCATGTTAATGCATCTGGCGCAATTGTGTGGCTTTGTCATTCCCATGTGCGGGCTGGTGGTGCCACTGATTATGTGGGTGGTCAAAAAAGACGATGCCTATATTAACGAGCAGGGCAAGGTGGTGTTTAACTGGGTGATCAGTTCATTTATCTACTTTGTGATCTGCATTGTGTTGGCGATCTTTATCATTGGTATTTTCCTGGTCATTGCCCTGGGCATTGTCTCTATCGTGTTTATTATTATGGGCGCCATTCGGGCCAAAGACGGCACGATTCAAAACTACCCTATGAGTATTCCGTTTTTTACCGTCGATCCGGGCGCCGTCGAAAAAGCTGAGGCGTTAGAGAAAAAGGACTAGGCCCCATGAAAGTCGCGGTGTTTAACACCAAGCGCTATGACCGGCAAAATTTGGAATCGATTGCCGGTCATGCGCTGACATACATCGAAGCACACTTAAACGCTCAAACTGCTCCTTTGGCCCAGGGGTTTGACGCCGTGTGCTGTTTTGTTAACGATGAGTTAAACGAGGCGGTGTTAACCCAGCTGGCCCAGGGTGGGGTAAAGTTGGTGGCCATGCGCTGCGCCGGGTACAACAATGTCGACATGCCTGTTGCAGAGCGCTTGGGGTTATCGGTATGCCGCGTGCCCGAGTACTCGCCCTACGCGGTGGCCGAACACGCCGCCGCGCTCATCTTAGATTTAAACCGCCATCTGCGCCGGGCCCACAACCGCGTGCGCGAGCAAGATTACTCGCTGGACGGCTTGCTGGGGTTCGATCTACATGGCAAAACCGTGGGTATTGTCGGCAGCGGCAAAATCGGCCAGGCCTTTGCGCGCATTATGCAGGGCTTTGGGTGCCGGTTGTTGGTCACGGATCCATACCCCAACGACACCATGGCAGCCATGGCCGACTATGTGTCCCAGCAAGAGCTCTGGCGCCAGGCGGATATCATTTCGTTGCACTGTCCGCTGCTCGACTCCACCTACCATCTGATCAACGCCGACAGCATCCGCCAGATGAAACCCGGGGTTATGATTATTAACACCAGCCGCGGTGGCTTGATTGACACCCGTGCCGTGATTGCCGGGCTCAAGTCGGGGTGTGTCGGTTATCTGGGGTTGGATGTCTACGAAGAGGAGGCCAGCCTGTTTTTTGACGACAAGTCCGACAGTATTATTCAGGACGATGTATTCGCCCGTCTGCTCACCTTTCCCAACGTGCTGGTTACCGGCCACCAGGGCTTTTTTACCCGCGAAGCGCTGGGCCAGATTGCCCGGGTGACGGGCGAGAACCTGGATGCGTTTGCCCGTGGCGAGCGCAGTGGCCCGACGTTTGTGGCCTGACTCGACAATTTTTCGGGGCGCGATATTCGCTGTCAGATAAATTATTCAAAAATATCGTCGCAACTCAAGCTGTACATAATCGTCGTTCCTGATTGTGTATAACGGGTCGGTGGCTGGGACATGGTCGAATACTCTTATTTCTGCCTCTAGAGACCAGTAATTGCTCAGCCTGCGGCTCGCCTCGACGGATAGAAACCGAGTTCCCCAATCCAGATCTACACTGGCCGAGGCCAGCACTTCGGTGCTTTGAAAATCGTTGAGTCGCCAGCGCGCGCCCACCGCCAGATCGTTCTGATAGGAGGTGGCACGGCGGCCGCGGCGATCATCAAACTGGTATTCCAGCAGCAGGCCCACATCCGCAGCCGAGTCGGCGATACCAAAAATGCTGTATTCAAAGCCACCCACCACGGCGGTGTTACGTCCGTCTCCCCGTTGCTTGACGCTGATCGCCTCCAGTTTCCATAACCAGGCGCCGTGGGTTTTTTGTAAATCCAGTCCGCTTTGCTCGATCAGGGGGTAGTAGGGCGCCAGTACCGGCGCGCGGTTTCCGGGCACGGGTTTTAAAATGGGTTTGCGCGATGTGCCGGAAAAGTGCGACAGCCCGATATCCCAGCTGCCTAACACCCGGCTCCAGCGCAACGCCAGATCGATGCGCTTTTTCCCTGAACTGGATTGGTAGCTGGCTTTGTCGTGGTCCACCACGCGTGCGTCTCGCAAGCGCCCCTCGGGGCCGGGAAAGCTTCGCTCGCGAAATCCCAGCAAGGCGAAAATTTCCACCGTGCCCCACGCTTGTTCTGATAACAAACTGAACATCGGTTGGCCGAGTTTTTCCTCGCCATCAATGTCTTCTACCCAGTCGGTTTGATTGATGATGTCCACCAGGTGAACCGTTTCGGTTACGCCCCAAAAGACCTGACGAATCCCGGCATAGAGTTCTTTGTCGTCCAGCTCGCGCCACCAATAAAGCTCCGACAAGTCGGCGTGAGATCGCTCGGCGTCGGCGCTGTCGATTCGGGCAAAAGCCGAGATCACCAGGCGCTGGCGATAATTATCCCAATCGCGGTAGTAATCGAGTTGTGCGGCGACGGAATAGGCGTTGTCGGCTTGCTCGGCGTAGAGGTTGCTCTGCGTAAACCAGCGCGACTGTAAATCCACCGAGCCGCTAAGCTCACTGGTCTCAGCCGATACCTGCGCCGCGAGTAGGGTCCATAGTAGCAGCGCCGGAACTGCAGCTCTCAGTTGCGCCTTTAAAGAAACATAAAACATATCGTTAAAACAGCGGGCGCTACCTGGCCCGTTTAAGACTGTTTTTATTGAAGTCCCGATCCGAAAAGCCATTTTGAAACTGCCATTGGGTAAAGGTTAGCTCGGTACTTTTGCCGGTTTGGTGGTTAACCATTTCGAAGGTTTCGGCGCGCCAGTACTGGTCGAGATGCTGGCGATAATTGGACGCGGTCAGAGTTTTTAAATGCTCGCCCTTGCGGTCATAAAAATCAATTTTCCAGACGCGGTACTCGCTCTTATCAAGCCAAACCTCCTGTCGCGAATAGCCGGACTTGGGATCAACCGGAATGCGTTCAATAACAAAATGATCGCGTGCGTCAAAGTGCTCATCTCGAAGGTAGCGGTAGGTGTATTTTTCGATTTCCTGTGACGATAAATCTTCAAAGGCAAACTCGCTGCCCATAAAAGGGCCAGATTTGTTGCTCGATGAAATTCGCTTTACGCGCTTTAGCGCGGGCAGGTACAGCCACTGATCATCGGGCCCTGTTTTGTGGGTGAATGACAAAAACGCAGTGCCCTTCACATCGCGAGGGTTGTCAAAAACAATCAGAGTTTTGTCTCCGTCGTTTTGCTGCTCCAGCGTTTTGCTGCGCATGCGCCTTTCGGTTTGTTCGCCGTGTCGGTTGCGCAGCACCATCGCCATTTGGCTGCTGGTATCGCCAAAGCCGGCATCTCTGCGGTCGGCCTCGCGAGCAATGTTAAGGCCCCTTTTCTGAGAGGCGTCGCTCGGAGTGTCGGCCAATAGATTCGTCGACGGGGTTATGAAGATAGTGAAACATAGCATTAAGCGTCTAAACGGAGTTGCGTACATAGTCGGTGCCCTCGCTATCAGTAGTTGAAAGGGTTAAATGGCTGGGTTGGCGTTCTTTGCAGAGGCTTAACAGGGCGGGTAAAAGAGTGAAAACGGCTACGAGCGCAAAGGCGATAGTGATGGCGGTCAATACGGCCATCTTGGCATTCATGCCGAAGGAGGATTGGGCCAGCACGGTAAATCCGGCCACCAAAATAATCGATGTCACTACAATAGCGGCGCCCACAGAGTTAAAGGCGTAGCGAATGGCCGCGTTATTGTCGAGGCCCAGCTCCACACGGGCGCGTTGATACTTGCTGAGAAAGTGCACGGTGTCATCCACCACAATCCCCAGCGCCATACCCGCCACCATGGAAATGGCGACGTTAATCTCGCCCACCAGACCGCCCCAAACCCCAAAGGCCAGACCTGCGGGTAGCAAAGTTGGCAGTAGGCTTATGATTCCCAGTCGTAAACTTCGCAGCGCGAGCATGATGAGTGCCGCGATAATGAATACGGCCACCAAGGTGCCTATCAGCATGTTCTTAATATTGCGTTCGGCAATATAGGCGAACATGATGGCCGGGCCCACGCCGTGAGCTTGCAGCCCCGTTTTTTGTTGCAGCCATCGAGTCCCCCGCTCGGCGAATTGGCGCAATTGCGCCGAGGGCATATCTTTGAGGGTCACCACAAGCTGGGTCGAAGACTTTTTGACATTGAGCCGGTTGTTTAAATCCAGCCCGTAGGGCAAGGATAACTCGTACAGCAGCAGGTACTGAGCCGCCAGCTCAGCGTCGTTTGGCAGGCGATAAAAGTTTGGGTTGTCGGCATGCAAATTTTTATTAAGGCGCTGAAAGGTATCGCTGATGGAGTTGACGTGACGCACCTCCGGTTGTTGGCGCAACCATTGGGTAAAGTCGTGAACCTTGCGCAGAAACAGCGGATGGCTGACGCCGTTTTCGATGTTTGAATTGAGCGAGTACTGCACCTGATAAATGCCGGAGAAATGCTCATTGATAAAGTCAGTGTCCTGGCGAAAGGATGTGGACTCATCAAAGTAGGTGACAAAGTTATCGTCTAACTCATTAAGCGGAATCAGCGCTAATAAGCTCGCCGACACCAGTGTTACAGCCATTAAAACCCCCTTGGGGTGGTGCACGACGACATTCGCGAGGCGGTCGATAGTGCGATCGCCGACGGTTGCGCTTTGGGATTGGCGCGCTCTTAGCGGCAAGAGAGCAATGAGCGCGGGTAGCAGAGCCGTTGAGTAGACAAACGCGGCCATCACGCCAATGGCGGTAATGTTTCCCAGATCCCGAAAGGGTTGTGCATCGCTGAAGTTCATCGACAAGAAGCCCACCGCCGTGGTGGCCGATGTGAGAAATACCGGCCCAAGATTGACGCGGATACTCTCGCGCAGCGCTTCCAATTTACCCAGCCCTCGCCGCATGCCGGCGAGCAAGGTGATCAGAATGTGGATGGAGTCGGCCACGGCCAGGGTCATAATGATCGTGGGCGCCGCTGACGAGGGGGGCGTTAATTGAATACCAATATGACCCGCGGCCCCCATGGCTGAGAGTATGGAAAAAACAATAACCGCTGTCGTGGCGAGTGTGGCGGTGACCGAGCGCAACAGTAAAACGGTAATAAGTAAGATGACGCCATACATCATCGGGATTAGGCTGCTCATGTCGTTCATGGAGGCCTCGAAAAAGGCGTTAAACAACATCACCGTGCCCGTAGCCCGCACTTGCACGCCGTATTCGTTCTCAATGTTTTTCATTAATGCCCGAGCGGCGGCGACGGCTTCGGGGCCGGCATTCATGGATTTGTCGGGCAGCTGGAAGGTGACATTGACACCGACGATGGAGCCATCGGTGTTAACCAGCTTGCCTGCAAGGGCGGGCTCATTCAGGGCGATAGCCTTGGCCGCATTGCGCTCGGTGGGTGTCATGTCGATGGCGTTTTCCACCAAATCCTGGACCACCAGGCTGTCGCCATCGGCGCGGGTGTGTTGAAAGTTGGTCACCGAGTCGACGCGCAGAGAATAGGGCAGCTGCCAAGCCTGTTCTGTAAGCTGCTCAACCGCTGCAAGCGTATTGGCGGAAAAGCCCTCGCCCTCGCGGGGCACCACGGCGAACAGAATATTGTCCACTTTGGTGTAGGTGCGCTGGAGCTGCTCAAACGCTTGGCGCTGGGGGTTATCTTCGCTAAAGAAAACCCGGTAGTCGTTGTTCATTTGCACAAACCGCCCGCCCGATGCGGCCAGTATTGCCAGCGCGATGGATGCCAGTAGCACCCACCAGCGCCAGCGGATTACCCAATCGGCATAACGTGCGGCCCAGTGATGGCCGTTATTGTACGTGTGCATGGTGTTGTCTCCCTGTCTTTACGTCGCTTCCCGGTGCTTAATGGGTTCCGCGAATGGGGTAGTGATTGTCGGGATTGAGGATGAATTTAAGCCCCATCAGGATGGAGGCGGGCTCTGGGCGAGAAAAAGGCACGTTGGCAATATCAACCACAAAGAGTTCGCCTTTGCGGTTAATGGCAAACAGGGCGGGCTCGGCAAAGGGGTGATCTGTTTCGGTATTGGCCAGTGGGGTGGAAATATAGAGCCCGAGCCGTCTCATTTGGGCGACGCTCAAGCCGTAGCCTACCTCAAAATCCGGCGCCACCGACTTCATCTGCTCGCGCGCTTGCACGGCGCTGTCGGCCGAGACCGCGACCACATCCACACCCAGCGTCCGGAACTCCGGCAGCTGATGGTTCAGTTTTTTCAAGTGGTTGGTGCACAGAGGGCAGTGCTTGCCTCGATAGATAACGATCAGTCGCCACTGATATCCCTCGGGCGGCCGCGAGAGGTCCAGCTCTCCGCCTTCGAGTTTAGGCGTGGTAACGGCGGGGATTGTCTCGCCGGGCGTCAGTTTGGTGGAAGTCATATCGTCTCCATTTCTCGATAGTGTTTTGTAGTGATCGTTATTAAAGTCTATTTCCGAGGTGTGGGTCAAGGGGTTTTGTTGTGATCGATACAAAACATTGGTTGGGGTGACGGGTACGCGATATGGAAAAGATGTAACGGGGATAGGGTGGTCGGGTAGTCTTCGTGTTAAACTGCTAGAGTTTCATAGCGTTTAATATGTAAACGGCTACGGACTTCTAAGAGGCACTGGTGCAAATGACGAAGAAAAAAACCGGCAGACCGCTGTCTTTCGATAGAGGCGAAGCTTTGTTGGCCTCAATGCATGTGTTTTGGGCTAAGGGCTATGAAGGGGCGTCAATTAAAGATCTTACGTCCGCCATGGGTATTAATAGCCCCAGTCTGTATGCGGCGTTTGGCGATAAGCACCAGTTGTATTTGCAAGCTATCGACCACTACGCATCCAACGACGCCTGCGCACCGCTGGTAGCGTTTGAGACCGAGCCGGATATTGTTCAGGCTGTGCGCTCGTTTTTACTGGCGGTCATCGATTATAGCGTCGGCAACTCCAGTGGTGTGCGCGGCTGTTTTTTGAGTTCGTGCGTGTCCACCAGTGCGGGCGAGGTCGAGGGCGCACAGGAGCGGTTGCACAGTGCGATCGCGGAAACTGACGCGCGTATCGCGAGAAGGTTTGAGCTAGAAAAGGCGCGCGGGGCCTTGCCCGAGAGCTTCCCCTCGTTTGAGCGTGCCCAGTTGATGCTGGATCTGCGCCAGGGTTATGTGTTCCGTTGCCGCGCCGGGCAAGATGCTGACAGCATGCGGGCTGATATTGAGTTCAGAGTTAATATGGTACTGGCTCCGCCCCTTACGGTTTCGCCCGATTAAGAGTGTGTCGTTTCGGGGGCGATGGTGATCGTTTGCCGGGGAGCCTGTCGCCATCTTGGCTCGTTGAAATCGTGGCATATCGCTGAACGTTTGGTGTACAATCGCGGCCTTCTTTTTTTAACCTATCCCCTTTCAACAATCCGGTAGTGCCAGCGCTGCCCGTTAGTGTAGGAATTGTCCATGTTTGATAAAAGCCAAACAATCGCCTCGTTTGACCCCGAAATCTGGGACTCTATCGAGAACGAAAGCCGTCGTCAGGAAGAGCACATCGAGCTGATTGCCTCTGAAAACTACACCAGCCCGCTGGTAATGGCGGCCCAAGGCACCAAACTGACCAACAAATACGCCGAAGGTTATCCGGGTAAGCGCTACTACGGTGGCTGCGAGTACGTCGACAAAAGCGAGCAGTTGGCCATCGAGCGCGCCTGCGAATTGTTTGGCGCCGATTACGCCAATGTCCAGCCGCACTCGGGTTCACAGGCCAACGGTGCGGTATACCAGGCGCTGTGTAAGCCGGGCGACACCATTTTGGGTATGAGCCTGGACGCCGGTGGTCACCTGACTCACGGTGCCAAGCCTAATTTCTCGGGCAAGACCTACAACGCGGTGCAATATGGCTTGAACCCGGACACAGGTCTGGTGGATATGGAAGAGGTAGAGCGCCTGGCCGTGGAGCACAAACCCACCATGATCGTGGCTGGTTTTTCGGCTTACTCGCAGGTGTTGGATTGGGCCAAGTTCCGCGAAATCGCCGACAAAGTTGGCGCTTACTTACTGGTTGATATGGCCCATGTGGCCGGTTTAGTGGCAGCGGGCGTATACCCCAGCCCCATCCCCCACGCTCACGTGGTGACCTCAACCACCCACAAAACTCTGCGTGGGCCCCGTGGCGGTATCATCCTGGCCAAAGCCAACGAAGAGATTGAGAAAAAGCTCAACTCGGCGGTATTCCCCGGCGGTCAGGGCGGCCCTTTAATGCACGTAATCGCCGCCAAGGCCATCAGCTTTAAAGAAGCCATGAGCGATGATTACAAAACCTACCAACAGCAGGTGGTTAAAAATGCTAAGGCGATGGCCAAGGTGTTTCTGGAGCGCGGCCTGGATGTGGTCTCCGGCGGTACCGAAAACCACCTGATGCTGGTAAGCCTGATCGGTAAAGAGTACTCGGGTAAAGACGCCGATGCCGCGCTGGGCGAGGCCAACATCACCGTAAACAAAAACGCGGTACCCAACGACCCACGCTCACCGTTTGTTACCAGTGGCCTGCGCGTAGGCACCCCGGCCATCACCACCCGCGGCTTTGGCGAAAGCGAATGTACCGATCTGGCCCACTGGATGTGCGACGTACTCGACGGCCTGGAAAAAGGCAATGCCGAAGAGGCCATCGCCAGCGTGAAGCAGAAAGTGTTGGATGTGTGCGCGAAGTTTCCGGTTTATGGTTAATGGGCGCTGCGCGCGTCTGAGGTCGGATGTCTGACGTCAGACGCGCTGAACGCGGATTGCATAACGCGGGACGTTCAAAGGGTGGCTCTATTATCGAGCCGCCTTTTTTTATTTGGGCCGCCCATAAAATCATGCCGAAACTCGTTTTATCAAGGATAGGGGCAGTATTACCATCTTGTTCCGCGTTCCGCGTTCCGCGTTCCGCGTTCCGCGTCAGACATCCGACCCCAGACGTCCGACAGTTTTTTTTGCCCAAAATTTAACCTTGCTTTCCTCCCCCAAACTCCCTAGAATACCGCGCCCCTGTACCCTCTGGGTGCGGGTAGTAACCGGCTAAGCCCTGTGCTCGGCCACTCCTTGTCTTACCGGCAATGGCTGGAAGACTTTAATCCGTAAGGAGCGATTAATGCGTCATTACGAAATCGTATTTATGGTCCACCCGGACCAAAGCGAACAAGTGCCCGGTATGATCGAGCGCTACACCGCTACCGTTACCAACGGTGGTGGCCAGGTTCACCGCCTGGAAGATTGGGGTCGCCGTCAACTGGCTTACTCCATCAACAAAATCCATAAAGCACACTATGTTCTGATGAACGTTGAGTGTAGCGACGAAGCGCTCGAAGAGCTGACCACCAACTTCCGCTACAACGATGCCGTGCTGCGTAACATGGTTATCCGCACTGACGAGGCTGTTACCGAAGAGTCTCCGATTGCCAAGGCTGACAAAGAGAGCCGCGAGCGCAAGCAACCGCGCGCCCCACGTCGTGAAGAGTCTGAAAAGCCTGCCGAAAAGTCTGAAGAGAAATCAGAAGACAAAGCAGAAGAACAGACTACCACCGAGAAAGAGGGAGAATAATCCATGGCTCGTTTTTTCCGTCGCCGCAAGTTCTGCCGTTTCACTGCTGAAGGTGTAAAACAGATCGACTACAAAGATCTGGAAACACTGAAAGCCTACATCACTGAAACCGGTAAAATCGTACCCAGCCGTATCACGGGTACTAAAGCCAAGTACCAGCGTCAGCTGTCCACTGCTGTTAAGCGTGCACGCTACCTGGCACTGCTGCCGTACACCGACAGCCACGAGTAAGACTAACAGTTGTGCGCGCGCTGGCTGAATTTATTATGCGTGGCCGCGCTCAGGCTGCAGCGGTTGCCCTGTTAGGGCACTGGATTCCTCTACTGAGTCCGGCCACTGTTGCCCTGGTAACGCTTAGGCGGGGCCTGGCCGATGGGGCCATGGTTTTAGCCTGGGCAATGTTGCCCGCGATAGTGCTGGTCGCTATGGGGCAACACAACGCCGCACTGGCCATTATTGGCGCCGTCAGTATCTTTTTGACGGCAGGCATATTGCGCCGCAGTGCATCATGGCAGCACACCTTAATGGGGTTGGTAGCATTAAATACCCTGGGTGCGCTGTTGCTGGGAGCTGCTTTACCGCAGCTGGTCAGCGCCGCTGTCGACGGCATTGGTGAGATTTTAAAAGCCATTGTCGCCGAGGCCGAGCAGCCCATATCGCTGCCCGAGCCCAATGCCACCATGGTGTTGGGTTTATTGGCCGCCATGACCACCTTAAGTGGTGCACTGGGGCTGGTGTTAGGGCGCTGGTGGCAGGCGCTGCTGTACAACCCGGGCGGTTTCGCAGCCGAGTTTCGCGCTTTGCGCTTAGGCCCGGTGGCAGCGTTGGTGAGCTTGGGAGCAGCGCTTTACTGCTACCTGCAGCCGGCCACTATGGCGGTCTGGGCGTTGGTGTTTGCGCAGCCCTTGTTGTTCGCTGGTATTGCCTTGGTGCATTCGCTGGTGGCAAAGAAAGGCATGGGCGTGCAGTGGTTGGTGTTGTTTTACTCGGCGCTGATATTGTTGCAGCCGTTTAAGATTCTGTTAGTGATCGTCGCCTTTGGCGACACGTGGTTGGATATTCGCGGACGCATTAAGCCCAAACAGGTTTAATCCCGCAGGCAAAATTGAAACTAGAGGGTTAACGAGATGGAAGTTATTCTGCTCGAGAAAGTAGGTAAGCTGGGCGCCATTGGCGACAAAGTTACCGTTAAGTCAGGCTTTGGCCGCAACTTCCTGGTTCCGCAAGGTAAAGCGGTACCGGCAACGGCGTCTAACATTGCCGAATTTGAAGCGCGTCGCGCTGAGCTGGAAGCCGCTGCTGCGGAGAAGAAAGCCGAAGCCGAGAAGCGTGCCGAGAAACTGGCCGATCTGGCCGTTACCATCGAAGCCAACGCTGGCGACGAAGGTAAGCTGTTTGGTTCTATCGGTACTCGCGATATCGCCGAAGCCATCACCGCCGCCGGTGTTGATGTGGTGAAATCTGAAGTTCGTCTGCCGGAAGGCGTTATTCGCGAAGTTGGCGAATACGACATCGACGTTCAGGTTCACGCCGAAGTGATCCAGGCGATCAAACTGTCTGTTGTTCCCGAGTAAGTCTATCTACCGCCCGGGCTAAGCACCGGGCGTTAGTCTTACACGGCTGACAAACCGACAAAAATCGGGCACTATCGACAGCTTGACTGTTCGGGTGTCCGATTTTTTTTGCCCGCAATTTAAGGAATAAAAACTGCCGTCATGTCTTCCGAGGCTCTCACAAATTACAGCGCCGATAACGATGCCCCCACCAAGGGCGCACTGCCCAGCTCGGTAGAGGCCGAGCAGGCCGTATTGGGCGGCCTGATGTTGGACAACAGCCGCTTGGATGCGGTGCTGGAAATTGCCTCAGAGGTCGATTTTTACCGCGACGATCATAAGCAAATCTTGCGAATGATGATCGAGCTGCAGGAAGACGCCCAGCCGCTAGACCCCGTAACCTTATCCGAAGCGCTGGAGCGCCACGGCGAATTAGAGCGCGTGGGTGGGCTGGGTTACCTGACCGAGCTGGCCGCCAATACCCCGGGCGCGGCGAATATTACCGCCTATGCGCGTATCGTGCGCGAGCGCTCCACCCTGCGCCAGCTGATTGCCGCCGCGCAAGACATCAGCCAATCCAGCTACAACCCGGCGGGACTCGACTCAGATGATCTGTTGCAGTTGGCGGAAAAGCGCGTTGCGCAGATTGCCGAAGATCGCCCCAAAGAGGGCGGCCTGCGCGAAGTGAACGGGCTGCTGAAAGAGACCGTCGAGCGCATTGACGAGCTGTTCCGCTCCGGCGACGACGTTACCGGCGTGCCCACCGGGCTGACCGATCTGGACACCAAAACCTCGGGCTGGCAACCGGGCGAGCTGATTATTCTCGCGGCCCGTCCTTCTATGGGTAAAACCGCGCTGGCACTCAACTTTGTCGAATCAGCTATTTTCAGCCAGAGCACCCCGCGTCCGGTGCTGGTTTTCAGTATGGAAATGCCCTCGGCCGCGCTGGTGATGCGGATGATGTCCTCCATCGGCCGAATCGACCAGGGCCATATGCGCAACGGTAAGCTCACTGAAGAGGATTGGCCCAAGCTGTCGGCCGCGGTGAGTAAAATGAAAGACAAGCCGCTGTTCATCGACGACACTCCGGGCCTGACACCCCAGGAAATGCGCGCCCGTACCCGGCGTATCGCCCGCGAGCACGGCAACCCCGGCATGATTATGGTGGATTATCTGCAATTGATGCAGGTGGCCGGTTCCACCGAAGGTCGTACCCAGGAAATCTCGGAAATTTCCCGCGCCCTAAAAGCCCTGGCCAAAGAATTTGACTGCCCGGTCATCGCCCTTTCACAGCTTAACCGCAGTGTGGAGCAGCGCCCCAACAAGCGCCCCATGAACTCGGACTTGCGTGAATCCGGTGCCATCGAGCAGGACGCCGACGTTATTCTGTTTATTTACCGCGATGAATACTACAACGAAGACAGCCCCGATAAGGGTGTGTCCGAACTCATCGTGGGTAAACAGCGTAATGGTGAAGTCGGCACAGTGCGCGCGGCCTTTGTGGGTAAGTACACAAGGTTTGATAACTTGGCGGCGGATTATTTTGCGCAGCAGGATGATTATTAAGAAGTCTGACGACGGACGTCTGAGGTCTGACGCAACTCTCAAGGGCGCGGCCCTTCTGTAAGCATCAATGGGGTTTCGACGCCCCGGCTAATTGATACACTGCAGGTCTAATAAATCGAGACAAAGGATGTTGTGATATGCGTTTTCGATCCGTTTTTCCCCCGATACTAGCCGCCGTTTTGGTTGGCTGCGGCGGTGGCTCGTCGGACACGGCTGATTCCGCTCCCGCTCCCGAACCCGAGACTCCAATAGGTTTTGAGCTTGAGACCTCTGTGATCGAACTGGTAGAGGATGGCGTGGCCAATGGCATGCTTGAGTTTGCAGTCGAAGGGGCTCAGTATTCAAGTGTTAGTGTCTCTGCGACAAGCCTCCCCGGCAAAGGCAGGTTATGGCTGGAAGAGTCAGGTACGTTCGTTTATGCGCCCGAGGCAGACCAGACGGGTGCCGACAGTTTTGAGGTTCAGCTTTCCTCTAAAGGTCAAACTTCGCGCACCTTCCGAATTCCGATTCAAATCGAGCCGGTGAATGATGCTCCGGTTGTCGAGGTAACCGAAGGAAATTTTCCCCCGGTGGGGCGCTCCTCGGTGTTGTCGTTTCGTGTCGTCGATCCAGATTCGGAGATCAAAGACGTGCACGCCGATCTCGACGGCAAGTCTCTGACGCCAATGTCCGTTGACGACGGACTCTATCGTTATCAAATTCAACTCGACAATCAGGCGAGCGTCGATTTTCGCGAGCCTCTCGTGCTGACGGTTTCACTGCGCGAAGGCAACACGCGACTGGAAGACCGCCTTCATTTATACCGCTCTTTGCCCGGCAAGCGGGACGGCGCCTACACCATTATGGGCTCGGCAGATAAACCGGGCTATGATCTGGTGTTATTGTCAGATCAATACACCGCCGACCAGCTGCCGCTTTTTCATCGGGACATTGATCAGTTCTTGCAGGCCAAGCTTCACGAGCCCGCCATTAATCAGACGCTGGGCCACTGGAACCTGCACGTGCTTTTTGCGCCGGTAGAGGACGACTCTATCAGTCAGTTTCTGATTGGCGATGTCTGTGAAGGGATGTGCGGTGATAACGAGCTCATAGAGCAAACCGCACGGACTGCGTTTTCACAGTACGATCAAAGCATGGTGATACTCAATACCGAACAGCGCGGTGGCGCAGCGGGGGTGGTTGCCGTGACCAGCCGGGTAGATGTTGAAGCGGTCGGTTGGCACGAACTTGGACACCTCTATGCGAATTTGGCCGATGAGTACGACTCTCGCGCGGCGATTAGCGAGCACTCGGCATTGTCGTCCAAACCTCAACTGGCGTCGCCGCCCAATGTGACATTTGATTCCGAGCCGCGAAACGCCCCCTGGGCTCACTGGATAGAAAATTTTGACGATGTACCCGGCACCGAGAATGCTTCCAGCGACCAGGGAGTGGGTTTGTTCCTGGGCGCTGACGCCAGCGCAGCTATGGCGTATCGACCCACATTCACCAGCATGATGCGCAGTGGCAGCGACCCTTTGGGTCCGGTCAATAGCGAAGCCTGGATCTTGGGCATCTACCCCTATCTGGACATCGAGAACGCCGCCTATCCCGCCGAGCGCACCATTCAAAGCGAGGCTTCCGTGGTGTTCGGACTGGAGGGATTGTCGTACTCGCCCCTGCATCGCTTCCAGTGGCGCGTTGATGGTGTGATAAGCGCGGAGAATGCTTTGAGTTTTCAGTGCTGTGAGGCCAATGGCAGCCGCATCGTTCAATTAGAGGTGATCAGTACAACCCCTATGGTGCGGTTGCTCGAGCCTGAGAACCTGGTCGATACCATCAGCTGGACGCTTGAATAAACCGCTTGCGCAACAAGTGCTGACTCAATTGATCAAACCTTCCATTGAGTGCTGTGCCGCGAACGAATAGCGGCTGCTCCCAAGGGGGCGTCGCTCACCCTCCTTGCGGGGATTGACCCCCGAAGTGGCAGCGTCGAAAATACTGTTTAGCGTTCAGCGCCGTCCCCCATTAACCGTTCCCCGTTTCCCGGTCTTTTACAATGAACTCCCAAGCTCGCCTTCTCGATAAGCTCGCTAAAGACCTAAAACCCGGCCGCCTAGAATGGATCGGCCTGCGCAGCGCTCATCGCGGTGAGATTCAAGTCGTGGGGTCAGCCGAAGCAATTGCTAATAGGGGGCTTGCGGGCGATCATCGCAGCAGCAAAACCCCTGGCTCGGGGCGGCAGGTGACGCTGATAAGTCGTGAATTTATCCAGCAAATTTGCCTGCATACGGGTTTTGCTGAGATTGACCCTGTTCTGCTTCGCCGTAACCTCGTGGTCAGCGGGTTAAACCTTAATTTACTGCGCCATCAGCGGGTGCAGATTGGTGAGGTGATTATCGAGCCTGCGGCTCTGTGCCACCCCTGCTCGCGCATGAACCAGAACCTGGGGCCGGGCGGCGCCGCGGCCATGTACGGCTACGGTGGTTTATGCGCCAGAATCGTCCAGGGCGGCCGGTTAAGTGTCGGAAATAGCGTAGTGCGCCTGCCCCGTGAACCCGGTCAGCCGGGCCAATCACAAGGTTCTTTATTTGCTCGTTAGCATCCGCGCGGGCGTGGTTGGCGTATTATTGTCTGCGTTTTGCGTCAGGCACCAAACGTCAGCCCTCAGGCATTCAACCTCGCCCAAAAAATGTACATCCCCCGCCCGAAAGTGTATTATCCGCCCCCCGGAATTCACGGGTAGTTTGAGGCCATTATGCAGGTTTTCCATCATATTCGTTCTCTGCGCGACGCCCTGGCTGAGGCGCGGCGCGCGGGCAAGCGCATAGGCTTTGTGCCCACCATGGGTAACTTGCACGATGCCCACTTGGCGCTGGTTAAACAGGCTCAATCTACCTGCGATTGCGTGGTGGCCAGTATCTTCGTTAACCGTTTGCAGTTTGGTCTTAACGAAGACTGGGACCGCTACCCGCGCACTCTGGCCGACGATACCGCTAAGCTGGAATCCATTGGTTGCGACTATCTTTTCTGTCCTGAAGAGACCGAAATGTACCCCAACGGCATGGATGAGCAGACCCGTGTCATTGTACCCGCCATGACCGATGTACTCTGTGGCGCCAGTCGTCCGGGGCATTTTGAAGGTGTGACCACGGTGGTGACGAAGCTGTTTAATATTGTGCAGCCGGATGAAGCGGTTTTTGGCGTCAAAGACTTTCAGCAGCTGGCGGTTATTCGCCGAATGGCGGAAGATTTGTGCATGCCGGTGAAAATCACCGCGGGCGAGATTTACCGCGAAGACGACGGTTTGGCGCTAAGCTCGCGTAACGGCTTTATTACCGACGACGAGCGACCCCGCGTAAGCCAGCTAAACCGCACGCTGAATTGGCTGGGCGAGCAAATAAAGGCCGGACGGCGCGATTTTCTGGCCTTGCAAGACGAGGGGCGCGGGCAAATTGAGAACGCGGGTTTTAAGGTGGATTACCTGGAAATCTGCAACAGTCGCACGCTAAAACCGGCGGCAGACGATGACAGGGAGCTGACAGTCCTGGGGGCCATGTATACGGAAGGGGCCCGTTTGATTGATAATATATCGCTGGAAGTGGTCTAACAGCCTGCTAAACTTCCGGCGCTGGTGCCAAGGCGCCAATGATGAATACTGAAGGAGGAGCCCATGCTCTCTACCATGCTTAAAGGCAAACTGCATATGGCCGCCGTCACCCAGGCTGAGCTGTGGTACGACGGCTCCTGCGCCATTGATGCCGATCTGGTAGAACTGGCCGGACTGCGCGAGTTTGAACAGATAGATATTTACAACGTCAACAACGGCGAACGCTTTACCACCTATGTGATTCTGGCCGAACGCGGCTCTGGCACCATTTCTATGAACGGCGCCGCCGCGCGCAAAGTACAGGTGGGTGATCGGGTGATTATCGGCGCCTACGGCCAGTACACCGAGCAGCAGCTGGAAGGCTACAAGCCACGTCTGGTCTATCTGGACGACAAAAACAAAGTTGAGCGCACCACCAATACCATTCCGATGCAACTAGTGTAAAAGTCTGACGTCGGATGTCAGATGCGGGACGCGGATAGCGGAACGCAGGACGCTAAATAAAAAAGGGCGAACCGTGAGGTTCGCCCTTTTTTGGGTGTGCTTGTTAGGAAAATATATTTTTGTTGACGGCGGTTTCGACAAAACTGAGATAATCTTGTCCAACGTCCAACGTCCAACGTCCAACGTCCAACGTCCAACGTCCAACGTCCAACGTCCAACGTCCAACGTCCAACGTCCAACGTCCAACGTCCAACGTCCAACGTCCCATCAATTAACTGAAATACTCACTTCGCCCCGATGAGCATTGCCGTGCTCGTCTCCCACCCAGTAATGAAACACGTCGGTGCCGCGCATATCGGGGTAGGCGCGGTAGGTGATGCGACTGCCGGTGTGTGAGACTGTGCCGTATAGCGGGCTGACCACACTTAATATGCGCAGCGAGTCGCCCTCGGGGTCAGAGTCGTTGGTGATCAGGTCTAAGGTTATTTCGCCGCCTGCGGAGACCGAGCCAGAATCCTTCCCTGCTACGGGGGCTTGATTATCCAAGTCAATAATGCCCCGGTAGCGGGCATCACGCCAGGCGTGATATTGATTACCCAATCGGTTCACAACGTCGGGCCCCAGCAGAATTTTAAGCGGCTGCATATACACCTCGCCCGTGGCCCGGTCGCTAAAGTATTCACGTTTAATGGCGTAGTGCGCGCCGCTTTCGGTTTGGTAATAACCGGCCTGCGCTACCAGGGCAATCATATCCTTGTTGCCCATGCCAATAGAGTCATAACCGGCAGGTATGGGGTTGGGGCCAATGCTGTCGGTTTTGTTGCCGCTAAAACTGATGCCGGTGCCTGCGGTGGTGGCCGGGTCTAAGTATTCGTAATAGCCGTCAGCGTTTAATCCGTCGAATGTGAGCTCAAAGCGATTTGGGGCCAGGTCACTGCCATCGATAATGACATCGCTGGTATCTCGCTCATCGTAAACCTGCGTCACTCCGTTGATTTGTCCTCCAATCACCACAAACTGGTCCAGACCCATCGGGTTGCTACTGACATGATCTTTGTCCAGGTCTATGCCCACGTCAAAGTTTTCAATGCGGGCATCGCGCACCACCATGTCAGTGGTGTTGCGACCAAATTCAATCCCGGTTTCAGCACTACGGAATGGCTCAGAGGTCAGGCCAGTGACATCAAAGTCGCGCAACAGATAGTGAGAGGTGTACTCGATAGAGGCGCCGGTTTTTACCTCCCAGGCGGTGAAGTCGCTCATGACGGTGTAAATATCATGGCGTTGGCGCGGGTTGGCTTTGACAACAAATGTCCCCAAGGTGCTGGCATAGGCCTCGTTGCCGTGAAAGTGACGAATAGGAATTTTGTCGGCGGGCACAGTACCGGCCAAACCCACCGCCTGAGGGGCCATAAAGAGGCCTGGGTCGGTGCCGATCATGGTGTCCGAGTGATCGCGATGAAAGTAAGTAAAGCCTCGGTTAACGCTGGCGGCGATATTACCTACCGCGGCCACCATGCGGCCCTGAAACCAAAACCCATCGCCACTGCGAGCGATATCAAAGCCGAAAATGTCATTGTTATTCTTGGGGTTGTAGGCACCGCTAATGCCCTCGGCTTTAATCGCCAGATTGTGAGTCCAGGCGCCGGTCTCGTTGCCGGTTTCGGCGACAAAGCCCGCGCCAAAGGTATCGTAACTGACGTTATTGTGTAGCATGGCGTGGCTGTCGTGGTGCACATAGCCCCAGCCGGGCGAGCCGAACACCGCATTGCCTATACCCACGGCTGGGTTATTTTGGTCGCGCGTGCCCGAGCGGTGAAAGTGAAAGCTGTAGCGCCCCCGGACATTGGTGTCCGAGGCCATAGTACTTACATCTACCGCCTCGCGGTTGTTGCGCGATTTGTCGGTCCGGCCCAGTTGAAAAAACTCGGCATAGCGCACGTCTATGTCGTTGTTATGCATAAACATCACGTGGCCGCGCTGATGCACAGGTACAGAGCCGGCGCTTTCCGTCACAAAGCGAACATTGCGGCTAAAGTTGCCCACGCTGGCTTTTAAATCGTCCCTGGGTGATTCGTGGTTGTGCTGCAAGGGGGCGTCTAGCGTGACACTAGACCCGCTTACCGCTGTAATGGTACGGACTTCATCTTGGGTGCCGTGGTAGCGGACCTCGCGAATACTGTTATCCCACTTCCAGCCCGAAAACCGGGTGCCGGTTATGACCAGCGTGTCGCCTTCACGCCAACCCCGCGCACTGCGCGCTAGGTGCAGCTGGCTGTCTCCCGCCCGGGCGTCCGTGGCGAGCTTAAGGTGGGACACTTTTTCGGCGCCGTGTATTTCTAACGTACCGTGAGCGATAAGGCCCCGGCTCAGCAGCAATGGGTCCCAGTCGACATCTATGTCGCCATTGGCGGCAAAGACAATCTCGGCATTCACCGAGCGGTTGACCGGTTGGCTTTGGGTGCCAATAGTCAGGGTGCCGCGTGGGTCCACAAACAGAGTATCCAGGGTCATGCGGGTGTCGCTGTTGGTGGCGAAGTTGAGTTCCCCATCAACACGCAACGTATGTAGGCGCGCGGTATCACTTAACGCGTAGCTGACGGTATTGTCGCGCCCAATCACGACCCGTGCACCATCGCCTGGCACAGCGCCATTGTGCCAGATGCTTGGGTCACACCAGTCGCCATCGGCGATGGTGGCATGGGTGGCATCTTCGTAGGCCACCAGGGCATGGGCCGCCATATGTTCTGCCATTTTCGCAGCGTTAGAGTGGCTCATGCCGCTGTTGCTAAAGCTGGGGAGTTCCGCTGCTGGGTTTGGGCTGCCCCCGGCAGGAGGGCAGGCGCTGTTCTCGCTAAAGGCGACGGTAGTGTCTACCGAACTTGCTTGGCTAGAGCTCGAGGTGCTGCTATCGGGGGATGAACTTACCGGGCTTGAGCTAATGGCACTGCTGCTGGACACCGAGCTTGCAGCTAGCTCAGAGGCTGTCGACGAGGTGTTAGTGGCCGACTGATTACGGCTGGAGGAGCTGACCACTGCGACCGAGCTGCCTATGCTGGATGCTTGAGCCGCGCTTGATGGGCTCGATACCATGCTCATTGCACCGCTCGATTGCGCTGAGCTATTCGTTACTGTTTCTCGACTCGAAGTGGAGGAGGCCTGCGAGCTGGCGCTGCTGTGTGTTTGCGACGAGCGTTGTTGGGTTGCAGACGATGAGCCTGCGCCATCGGAGCCTCCGCCGCAGGCGGCCAGGAGTACACTGGTTAGGGTTACGGCAATATAGTGTGGGCGCACAATAAGCTTCCTTTGAAAGTAGTCCTGTGGCGATAGCGGGTGGTGTTTTATTGAGATTCACCGCATTTTATGCTGATGGTAGCGCTATCATTGGTGCGAGAGAATTCTATAGCTTTGCCAGGCGCAAGAGTGTGACGCATCGCACAGTATTTACGTGATGGTATCGATACGCATGGAGTAATGGTTTTGACAACGTTGTCTGTAGCGAAAAAGCTAAACCGCTGTTAAGCTTGAGCCATCGGCAATAACGGGCCTGTCACAGGGCGGGCCGTACAATAACAGACAAACCAGCGCGGAGATTATGTATGACCGAGCAACACGTTTATCCGGTACCTGAGGCACTCAAGCAAAAAGCGGCCATTGATGCCGACACTTACCAAAGTCTTTACCGCCAGTCGGTAGAGCAGCCAGACGCGTTCTGGGCGGCTCAGGCCGAGACTTTTTTAGATTGGCAAGAAAAGTGGCACACGGTCTGTAAAAGTGACCTGCGCAAAGGCGAAGTAGCCTGGTTCTTAGGCGGCAAGCTTAACGTCAGCGTCAACTGTATCGACCGCCACTTAGAGGCGCGCGGCGATCAGACTGCCATTATCTGGGAGGGGGACGACCCCTCGGAAGACCAGCTGATTACCTACCGCGAGCTGCACGAAGAGGTTTGCCGTCTGGCCAATGTCCTGCGTGAGCGGGGCGTTAAAAAGGGCGATCGGGTTTGCCTGTACATGCCCATGATCCCCGAGGCCTGCTACGCCATGCTGGCCTGTGCCCGCATTGGTGCCGTGCACTCGGTGGTGTTTGGCGGCTTCTCGCCCGACGCTTTAAAAGACCGTATTCAAAACGCCGACTGCCAAGTTGTCATTACCGCCGACGAAGGGGTGCGCGGCGGCCGTAAAATTCCCCTTAAAACCAACACCGACAAAGCCCTGGCCGAATGCCCCGATGTTCACACCTGCTTGGTGGTTAAGCGTACCGCCGGCGATATTCAATGGGAAGATTCGCGCGATGTCTGGTACCGCGACGCCGTCGAGGCCGCCAGCCCCGAGTGCGAACCCGAGTGGATGGACTCAGAAGACCCGCTGTTTATTTTGTACACCTCGGGTTCTACCGGTAAGCCCAAGGGTGTTTTGCACACCACCGGTGGTTACCTGCTGCAAGCGGCCATGACCCACAAATATGTGTTTGACCAGCAAGAGGGTGACGTTTACTGGTGCACCGCCGATGTGGGCTGGGTGACAGGGCACAGCTACATTGTGTACGGCCCCCTGGCTAATGGCGCCACCACATTGGTATTTGAAGGTGTCCCCACCTATCCGGATGCGGCGCGCTGCTGGGAAGTGGTCGACAAGCACGGAGTAAACAGCTTTTACACCGCCCCCACCGCCGTGCGCGCGCTGATGGGCGCGGGCGATGACTTTGTCAAACGCACCTCGCGCAAATCTCTGCGTATTCTGGGTAGTGTGGGCGAGCCCATTAACCCCGAAGCCTGGGAGTGGTACTACAAAGTCGTGGGCGACGAGCGCTGCCCGATTATGGACACCTGGTGGCAGACCGAAACCGGCGCCCATATGATGACGCCTCTGCCGGGCGCTACCGACCTTAAACCGGGTTCGTGCACCAAACCTTTCTTTGGTGTGCAGCCGGTATTGCTTGATAGTGAAGGCAATGAAATTGAAGGCGCAGGCGAGGGTAGCCTAGCCATTAAAGCCAGCTGGCCCAGCCAGTTGCGTACCGTGTACGGGGATCACCAGCGCTGCATTGATACCTACTACTCGACCTACCCGGGCTATTACTTTACCGGCGACGGCGCGCGCCGCGACGAGGACGGCTACTTTTGGATTACCGGCCGGGTGGACGATGTGCTGAACGTGTCGGGCCACCGTATGGGCACCGCCGAGGTTGAGAGCGCCCTGGTGTTGCATGAACAGGTCGCCGAGGCCGCCGTGGTGGGCTACCCCCACGACATCAAGGGCCAGGGCATCTATGCCTATGTGACACCTATGACCGGAGTAGAACCCAGCGATGAGCTGAAAAAAGAGCTGATTTCACTGTGCGTAAAAGAAATCGGTGCTATTGCCAAGCCGGATATTATTCAGTGGGCGCCGGGCTTACCCAAAACCCGCTCGGGCAAAATTATGCGCCGTATTTTGCGTAAAATTGCCGCCAACGAGCTCGACAGCCTGGGGGATACCTCAACCCTGGCTGACCCGGCGGTCGTGGACGATCTGATCGACAATCGCGCTAATCGCTAGCCTGTCAGGCGGCCCGATTAAGGGCCGCCCTATTTCGATCCTCTAGTGTTTCCAGGCTGTCGCCCGGCTGCGATTGCTGCATTTCCAAGCCTACACGGAGACTGATTAGCTCTCGTTCGCCCGTATCATTGGTGATTTCCACCTTTTTCAGCATGGCCACAATACGTTCCGCCAAGGGGCCCGCTTGCTGGGCGTCCGTGTGGGGTAAAAATACAGCCAGTTTGCGCCCACTCACACGCGCCGCGATATCGTTGCGTCGGGTATTTTTAAGCAGCACCCGGCCCAACTCGCTCAGTACCGCATCCCCCGCCTGTAGGCCGTGTTCGCGATTAATATCCGCCAGGTTGTGTAAAACCAGCATTATTAGCGTGCTGCACTGCTGATTGGCCTGGTGGGAATTGAGTAGCTCTGAGCCCTGGCTGTAGAAGTAACGCCGGTTAAACAGCTGGGTCAGCTGGTCGCGGGTCGATAAGCTGTGTTCCACTTGGCGGTAACTGCCCAGTAGCAGGCGACTCAGGCGGTAGGCTTTAATCAGCCGAACGAAGCCCAGGGTAATTAGCCCCACAGCGGCTACGGGTAGCCACCGCCAGGTGGTGATCATACTAAGGGGGAGGTCGGTAATCAGGTTGCTGAGCAGCCGGTGCCAAACGGTTAAAAATAGCAAGCCGCTGCCGGTCACCAGCAAGACCGCAATGGGGCGGCGAATAGGGGCAAAACAGCACAGCCACAGCAGGGTAAAGGTAAGTACCGTCAACGCCAAATCGGCGCTAAAAAACAGACTGTTTACGTCAGAAGTAGGTAGAATGGTGCCACTGGTAAAGGCGCCTGCCGTCCACAGCAGGCACAACAGCAAAGTGCCCAGCAACGTCAGCAGTGCCCGAGAAAAGTGACTCATGCTAACTCCTTGTCATTCGCCCACATGGGTAAAGCATAGTTCAAATTCATCCCTGTGCGAGCCCTAATTTACATAGCTGATCCCGATTATGAGTGATAACGAACAGGACATATTTCGTCAAGAAATGAGCGATGTTCGCCGCATCAAGGCCGAGAAAAAAGTAACCCTGCAAAAGGATAAACCCGGTGAGCAGCAGCTGGCCGAGCGCCGTGCAGCGGCCCTGGCTACCACGGTTAAGGACACCAACTTTCTCAGTGGCGAGCACATCGACCCGGTTAAACCTTTGGATATACTCGATTTTAAGCGCGATGGAGTGCAGCACGGGGTGTATAAAAACCTGCGCCTGGGCAAATACAGCATCGACGCCCGGTTGGACTTGCACCGCATGACCGTCGAGCAAGCCCGCACCGCGCTTTACCAGTTTGTGCAAGACTGCATGAACCACGATATCCGCTGCGCCCTTATTACCCACGGTAAAGGTGAGGGCCGCGAACATCCCGCCCTGTTAAAAAGCTGCGTCGCCAACTGGTTGCCGCAACTGGACGATGTGCTGGCTTTTCACTCCGCGCAAAAACATCACGGCGCCAGTGGTGCCACTTACATATTGCTAAAAAAGAGCGAGCAAAAGCGGCAAGAGAATTGGGAGAAGCACTCGCGGCGGAAATAGTCGCGTAGCGGTAAAGCGCGCGTCGGGGCTGATAATACTGAACGCTGAACGTCTGAGTCCTAAGGGGGCGAGGGTGGTGCGCTGGTGCGGTGGCCCTTAAGCTGATATTGTATGATAAATAAGGGTTGCCTATTCGCAAACCCATAATAATGGTAAGAATACCTTAAGCGAGCGTGTCGCTTACACCTCGCTAATCCACATCAATGAGATCATGCCTATCCCTGCCACTGTGTTGGGTTTGCGCACTGACATGTCTTATTGTCATCGGTATGCCTTGGGGCGCCGTAACACACGCTGAAAAACAAACAATATTGAACCGATCAGCCGGAGACTTTGCATGAATCACAATAACGAGACTCAGCCCGCCATGCCATTAAAGAAAATGCTGTGGGGGTGCGCGGTGGTTATCGCGATCGCGTTGGGAGCCTCTTATTTAATTCATAATAGCGAGCCTGTTGCCCAGCGCGAGGGCGCCACCAAGCGCACTGCCATGTTGGTGGATGTTATGCCGGTTGAGCGCGGTACTTACCGCCCCGTGATTGTCACTATGGGTTCAGTCTCGCCCTCGCAAGAGGTCACCCTACAGCCTCAGGTGAGCGGCCGAATAGCTTCGCGGGCGGATAACTTCCGCCCGGGCGCCTTTGTGGAAAAAGATCAGCTGCTGCTCACCATTGATCCGGCGGACTATGAAATTGAATTGGCCGCGCGCCAAAGCGCCCTGGCCCAGGCCGAAGCCGCTTTGAATATCGAGCAGGGCGAACAGGTAGTCGCCGAGCAGGAATATCGCCAGCTGGGGCGCGATTTGCCCGCGATGCAAGAGGCCCTAATGCTGCGCCAGCCCCAGCTGGCGGCGGCCGAGGCCGAGCGGCAATCGGCAAAAGCCCAGGTGGATAGAGCGGCGTTGGATTTGCAGCGCACCCGCCTGATGGCGCCCTTTGATGCGCAGATAGTCTCGCGCGCGGTTAACGTGGGCTCGCAGGTGGCGCCGGGCAATGCCCTGGCGCGGCTGGTCGGCACGGAAAGTTATTGGGTGATCGCCACCATCCCCCTGTCTAAAATGCCTCACATTGATTCGGTAAAAGATTTAAGTGTTGAGCTGCGCGATCGTTCCGCCTGGCCCGAGGGTGAGACCCGCGAGGGCAAGGTTCTCTCGCTGGTGGGCGAGCTGGACGAGCAATCGCGTATGTTGCGGTTATTGATTGAGGTGGACGACCCGCTGGCGCGCACCGAGGCCCACGCCGACAAAATGCCGCTGGTGCTGGGTAGCTATGTGGAGAGCCGCATAACCGCCGAGCCACTGCAAAATGTGGTGCGTTTAGAGCGCCAATACTTGCGCAAAAACGACACCGCCTGGGTGTATGAAGACGGCAAGCTGTCTATCCGCTCGCTGGATATCGCCTTTATGGATGCCGAGCACGTTTATGTTCGCCAGGGGCTTGCCAGTGGTGACCGCGTGGTGACTACCAGCTTGGCACGTATCAGCGACGGCGCTGATCTGCGTTTGAGTGAAGGGGAGCAGTAATGAGCGATAACCAAGCGACCCATACGCGCTCCCAGGGGCCCATAGAATGGATGGCGCGCAACGCCATCGCCGCCAACCTGTTAATGATTATCTTGTTGGCGGGCGGCCTTTACATGGCGCTGACCATGCAAAAAGAGGTGTTCCCCGAGTTTGAAATCGATGTGGTGGAGGTGACCGTTACCTACCCGGGCGCCTCGCCGGAAGAAGTAGAGCAGGGCATTTTGCAGCCCATTGAAAGCTCGGTACGCGGCGTTCAGGGCATTCAAGAAATGACCTCCGAGGCCCGCGAAGGCTGGGGCATGGTCAGCCTTGAGCTGGTGGCAGGCGCCGACCGCATGAAAGCCTTTCAGGAGGTTGACCAGGCGGTGAACCGGGTGCGCACCTTCCCCGACGACGCCGAAGACCCCGAAGTGCGTATTCGCGACAACTCCCGTGAAGTGATGGAGGTGGGCCTTTACGGCGATATCGACATCTGGAGTCTGCGCAAGCTGGCGGAAAATTTGCGCGACCGCTTACTCACCGAGCCCGAGATTACCCAGGTGGACCTGGGCTGGGTGCCGGGCTACCTCACTCACGTAGAAATACCCCGCGAGCAACTGCGCCGCTATAACCTGACCTTGGGCGAAGTCGCGCAAATGATTGAGTCATCGGGGCGCGATGTGCCCGCCGGCTCGGTGGAAACCGACCGGGGTGAAATTCTGCTGCGCATGAATGAGCGCAAACAGTGGGCCGAAGAGTTTGCCACTATTCCCGTCGTAACCACTCCCGCCGGTGCAATCGTCACCCTGGGTGATATTGCCGAGATACGCGATGGCTTTGAAGAGACCGGGTTTCACTCGCAGTTTAATCGCCAGCCTTCGGTTGAGGTGAATATTTTTAGGGTGGGTAACCAGTCGCCGCTGGACATTTCAGCTGCCGTCGAGCGAGTGCTGAAAGAGCTGGACACCACCTTGCCCGAGGGCGTTCACCACCGCATTGACAGCAACAGCGCCGAAGATTTTAGCGACCGTTTAAACCTGCTGTTAAGCAATGGCGGCCTGGCGATTTTAATTGTATTAACCATTCTCACCATATTCCTCGAGCTGCGACTCGCCTTCTGGATCATGATGGGTATGACCATCTCCTTCGTGGGCGGCATACTGTTTTTGCCCGCGATTGGGGTCAGTATCAACATGATTTCCATGTTTGCTTTTTTGGTGGTGCTGGGCATTGTGGTGGACGATGCCATCGTCGTGGGCGAAAACATTTACGAGTACCGACAGCGCGGCTACAGTCATTTGCAGGCTGCCATTAGCGGGGCCAAAGATATCGCCTCGCCGGTAACCTTTACTATCTTAACCACCGTGGTCGCGTTTATTCCGGTAATGTTTATTCCCGGCACGACCGGCAAGTTCTGGTGGCCTTTCCCCGTCGTGGTGATTATCGTCCTGCTTATCTCGCTGGTCGAGGCTTTATTTATTCTGCCCGCCCACCTGGCCGAAAGTGGCAAAGGCCGCAAAAGCAAACTGGAAAACTACGCCCACGACCGTCAGCAGGCACTGGCGAATAAATTTAACGCCTTTGTGCAAAACCGCTATCGACCCTTTGTGGAAAAATGCATTCGGGTTCGCTACTTCACCATCAGCGTGGTGGTGTCAGCGCTGATTATTGCCGGCGCCTATGGCACCAGCGACCATATGGGCACGGTGATGATGCCCCGGGTGGCCGCCGATGAAATCGAAGCCGGTGTTCGTCTGCCGGTCGGTACCACCCTGGAGCAGGCCGCCGTGGTGGCGAATGCCATCACCGAACAGACTCACGAGATGTTTGAAAAGCACGACCTGTACAAGGCGGCCGAAGGGATTAAAACCAATGTGCGCGGTAAAAGTTTTATTGATGTCGAAATCGTTATGCTGCCACCGGATGAGCGCGATATTGGCTCGCGCGAAGTGATCGAGCTGTGGCGCAACGAAATTGGCGATATTGAAGGCGTGGATCAAATCACCTTCGAGGCCGAGCGTGGCCCCGGCGGCTGGCGCGACGACTTAAGTGTGGACTTGAGTCATACCGACACCGAACTTTTGGCCGAAGCCAGCCAGGTGTTTAAAGCGCGCATGGAAGAGTTCGCCAACACCCGCAACGTGAATGACAACTACAACAAAGGCAAGCTGCAATACAACTTTTCCCTGCGCCCCGAGGGCGAGTTGCTGGGCCTGACACCGTCCGAGGTAGGACGACAGGTGCGCGACTCTTTTTACGGCGCCGTGGCGATGCGCCAGCTGCGTGGCATTAACGAAATTGAAGTGCGCGTCAAACTGCCCCTGGAAGAGCGCCGTCAACAGCACACTCTGGATAATTTGCTGATTCGCACTCCCGATGGGGTAGAAGTGCCCCTGTACGACGTGGCCGATCCGCATCTGGCCGAAGCGTTTAGCTCGCTCAGCCGACGCAACGGCCGCCGGGTGATTAACGTGGGTATGGATGTGCACCCGCAAAGCGCGCTTAACCAGGTATCGGCGGCAATGAAACAGCAAGTGCTGCCCCAGCTGCGTGCCGAATATCCGGGCCTAACCTGGACATTTCGCGGCAGCGACGCGGAAATGCGCGAATCCACCCAAGTGCTCTGGGGCGGATTCGGCATGGCCATGTTCGTGATTTACTCGCTACTCGCCATTGCCTTTCGCAGCTACTTACAGCCGCTGATAGTCATGGTGGCGATACCCTTCGGCATTATCGGGGTGGTGATTGGCCACCTGGCACTGGGGTATGACCTATCGTTGGTCAGCCTGATGGGTATTGTGGCATTGTCCGGCGTAGTGGTGAATGGCTCGTTAATTCTGGTCGATCACGCCAACAAAACCCGCGACGAATACGACAGCGCCTACCAGGCGATCTGCGATGCCAGCGTGCGGCGTTTCCGGCCCATTTTTCTCACCACACTCACCACCTTCGGCGGGCTTTCACCCATTATTATGGAAACCTCCCGCCAGGCGGCGCAGTTGATTCCCATGGCGATCTCGCTCGGTTTCGGGATTGTATTTGCCAGCGCCATTGTGCTGATCGTCGTACCCTGTTTCTTTATGGTGTTGGATGATTTGAAACGCTGGCAGGCGAAGTCGAATGGTGGGGCAGAGAGTCGGATGTCGGACGTCTGATGTTGGACGGGACAAGAGGTGGGGAACGGTTTACGGCTAACGGGCGGTAGGCCGCCTCACCTTGCAAAGCAAGCCGAGCAACGGCTATTCTGCGACGCAAAATAATCATAGGAATACCACAAAAAGGAAAATTTATGAAACTACCCATCCACCTGGCGGTACTGGATTTTTTTGCCTGTATCTTAATTGGTCTGGGCATGGCCATGCACTTTGCTAATGTCGACTTCCTGCCCGAATCAATGCGCTTTGAAAAAGACGGCTTGGTGTTTATCGTCGTGGGAATCGCGCTTATGTTGCCAGCGGTGCTTTATATAGTGCGCGGATTGCGGAAGAGATAAATGATTTAAGGGGAGCGGATAACGGTTGACGGGGTGCCCAGTCGGACGTCTGACGACTGATGTCCGATGCTAATTAAAGACAGAAGAAAGCCACTTGCGAAAGAAAATCAACGAGCAAAATTTCGTTCCCCGTCTCTACAACCGCTTTTGCACCAACCCTGCCTCTAACCCAAAAGCCTTACAGCAACGGTTAATAGTGCTCAGGCGCGGGTCGCCCTGATTGTTTTCAAGCTGTGATAGGGCCTTGCGCGAAACTTTGGCGACTTTATCGCCGTACTCTGTTTGTGTCATCCCCAGTAATTCGCGCATGGTGCGAATGGCTTCGCCGATGCTGATATCACCGTGGTTAATTCGCTCCAACAAGGCGTTGCGCCCCTGAATAAAAGATTCCTGTTCCGGGGCCACGAGTTTATTCTTGGGCATGTAACAAGTCCTCAATCAGCTGGCACTGTTTTTTTATAGAGTGCTCACGCATTTGAATAATGTCTTCGTCCAGGCCTTGCTCGCGAGCAGTAGCGCTAAACGCTTTTAGAGCTGCAAGCCAGCGCGTAAAGGCTGCGAACAATTTGCCAGCGCTTACTTGGGGGTAGTGCGTCCTCACATAGTAAAAAATTTCGCTCCAATTCGGTTGGCCTGCAATTTCAAGAGGGGCTTGCCAGCGACATACGCGCGGAATCATTTCCGGGTCTAAAAACATAGGGGCGAAGTCGAACAGGGGTGACAGCCGGGTAGTGCCGTCCTCCAGCTTAATTAAGGCACTGTTGCGGGCGTGATTATCTTTGTTGCCCAGCGCGATATTGGCGACGTCGCGCCCAATAAACTCAATAATGTCTTGTTCGGGGGCATCGCTAAAGTTTGCCACCGCTGCAAGCAGCTGTTCTTGTGGAGGGCTTGCGCCAAAATCGGCAATGCCCGCTACGCTGCACAGGCTTTCCTGGCCGCGCCGTATAACGGCACTGTTTGCTATAGCGCGATCAAAGCGCGGAATAAACAAGGCATTGTTTTCATAATCTAGGGCTTCACCTACGTTAAGCCCCAGGGCTCGAGCAAGCTCTAAATACGCCCGTTCGTTGCTAAGCACTTGCCGGTCACGCGCGCTGTTACCGCGTGGGAATTTAACCAGCCAGTGCTTTTGCACCTGGGCGTCATCAATGGCGCCTTCCGCGTGCCAGCGATCATTGTGGTCCTGCACCAGCAAAAACTTGGGGGCCTCCCCCTGAACATCCGAAGCGCTGGCGGTCAGTGCGCCGTGGGCAAAAGCGTACTCAATAAAGTGCTCGCCTCGCTCGACAATTTCCGCGCGACTAAACCCCGGGTGTTGCTCGCCGGAGTAGGACATGCCCGGTCCGTCAGGCGCGACAATATCACGCCGATTTATGACTGCCTCGCGCACGCGTAAATTACCCGGCGGCGCTCCAGCCCCATGCATAAGCAAAGTCCAGTCTGCCGATGGGCCGTCATTCAAACCGTGTTTGTCGATAAGATGGCGGCGCCCGGCCCCGGTAGGTAGCAAATCCAAAACAAAGGCAGGCCAATGTGGGTAGGTATAGTTACTAAAACTGATCGGAAGCTGGCAACTGACCGCCCGCCAATCGGGTGACTCCTGCAGATGGTTGCCCGCGTAGCTTACGTGGTAGTCAAAGTGCCCACGCCCGTAAATACCGCGCTCGGGGTCATCCACTTGCACAATGCCCGCCAAGTGCCACCGCCCGCTATGGTGTATTTCAATGTGCGCCTTAGCCACAAAACCTCCTTTTGAGTATGCCTCCTATAATATGCATAAAAATATAAAAGTCCACTATATGAGTAATTAATAACTCATATAATGCGAAAACTGGCAGGATATGATTCTTTTAAGATGCAAAATTTTGGTCGTGGGGGCGGTAGGTGAGGGTGAGACAGCATGTTGTTCTATCGCCGGTTTAATCAGGGGGGCGTTGAGTAGACGGGGTTGAGTGTCACACCCCATGTAGCACAATCGTCTGTTCTGCGTTCTGCGTTCTGCGTTCTGCGTTCTGCGTTCTGCGTTCTGCGGTTTTTGCACCTCCGACATCAGTCGTCAGACATCCAACGCTTCTATCTCCTCTTTCTCCACCAACTCGCCAACAGCGACCCCGACACATTGTGCCAAACTGAAAACAGCGCCCCCGGTAGGGCTGCGGTGGCGGTAAAAAACTGTTGCGCCAGGGCTACGGCCAGCCCCGAGTTTTGCATGCCTACCTCGATAGCAATGGTGCGACAGGTGGGCTCGTCAAAGCGCAGTGCGCGGGCTAGCCAGTAACCGCCCAGTAAGCCCATGCCGTTGTGCAGTACTACAGCCAGCAGCACCAGCGCCCCGATGCTCGCCAGCCGCCCGGCGTTCAGCGCGACCACAATCGCAATAATCAGCGCAATTAATGCGACGGCAATGCTGGCCAGCATCGGCTCGAGCCGTTTTATCGTCTTGGCGGTAAAGTGATGTACAGCCACGCCCACTAGCACAGGTGCCACGACAATTTTGGCAATGCTTGCCAGCATACCCAGGGTATTAATTTCAACGGTATTCTTGAGCAGCATCCAAGTAATAAACGGGGTTAACACCACCGAGGCCAACGTTGATGCCAGGGTCATAGACACCGACAGCGCTACGCGGCCCCCGGCCAGCCAGGCAATCACATTGGATGCCGTGCCGCCCGCCGCCGAACCCACCAACACCATGCCAGTGGTCAGTTCCGCGCTTAAACCTAAAAACCGCGACACCGCCAGCGCCGCCAAAGGCATTACCGTAAACTGCAACGCAAGCCCCAGCAAAATCGGCCTTGGGGTGCGAACCACGCGCGCAAAATCCGCCGCCGATAACGTCAGCCCCATGGCAAACATCACCAGTGCCAGTAGCCAGGCAATGCCGGGTGCCATCGGGGTGAAAGTGGCGGGGAACAAGTAACCCAGCGTTCCCAGCAAAATGGCCCAGAGTGGGAAGAGGCGGTTAAAGTGGTGGAATGGCTGCATTTTTATGTGTATATAGAAGGAAGAATTTAACATGCTGCTTGAGCTTTTCGGGGCTTAGCATCGCTTTAACGGGCAGTGGCTAGGTTAGCCGCGTGCTAATGCCGGCGACTACTTAGTTGGGCTGCTCTTGTTGGGTAAGCATTGTCATGTATTTGGTAAATCGTTTTTGTCTGGTTTCGGGTTTCTTGGCGCTGATTAGGCCGTGCGCAATCACATACCGAGTTGATTTATTAAGCGTGGCAAAAAACTGCTTTGCCTTTGGTTGGTTTTCCAAGGCCGCCAAGAAATCTTCGGGCACGGTCATTTCGCTGACCACATAAGCGTTATTCCAGCGACCATCGGCTTTCGCTGCACGCACGTGGAGCAGCCCTGGCTCCTCCATCCGGCCTTCTTTTATCAAGCGTTCAACATGCTCCGTGTTTCTTTTAGACCAGTTGCTTCGTGCTGCTCTGGGCGTTATGCGCTGAAGGTAGGCCTGATCATCCAGTGATTTCTTGACCCCGTCAATCCAACCCCAGCATAGAGTTTCAATAACAATATCATTCCAGGTGACGCTTTGAACCCCTGTGCCTTTCTTAAATAGCTTTACCCACAGCTCGCTTTCAGTCGCGTGATTAACCTTGAGCCATTCCCGGAGCGTTTTTGGCGTTGGAAAGGACATGATCTTTTCTGGGGCAGGTTTGGGCATCAGGTAAAGCTCTGTTGTGGGTAACCTTCGTAAGTCAAAGCGAGTTGTGGTGAGTCTAGGCGCTGTCGCACCCTAACGAACTCGCCTGAACCACTTCATGTTTTAAGTTCTAGCTGGAACCTTAGCTTCAGCTCGTTACCTCGATCTAAGTAGGTGCCGACAACTCGCATGCCTGTCTTCAAGTTTACTAACTGCATCGGCAGGTTGTCGTTAGAAGTGGTGGTCTCAAGATAACGATACCCCTTCTCTTTGACTTCCTTTTGCAAAGCGAGTGCAAGTTCTGTGGCTATTCCACGGCACTGGTAATCTTTATGCACACCGCCAATCCAGCTTTCAAAATAACCTGGCCTAGGGCTGAACCCTATCTTGCAGCCCACTAACAGGTCATTCTCGTAGGCATAAATACCTATAATGCTGGCTCTGTTCCGAAGGGAGTGCTCGATCACATGCTCATTGAAGTCGCCAAAGCTTCGGAAGAGGCTTTCGATGCTTTCCATTTTCGTGGGGTAATCTTCGGCGATTTCTATGATCATTTTTAGGTCTATATTTAACGCCGAATTCACCGGCTTGTCCGGTGCAATGATTTGTTATGCACGAGTTGCGTCAAATCTAGATGCGACAGCTTGTGCAGCGCGAAAGCCTTCAACCTTGTGAGTTGATGATCCTTCGCGAACGAAAACGATATCTGAAACATCGGATACATCTTGCTGAGACGGAATCCATATACAAAGCACGTCTTGACCTCTGTAGTCTATGCAATCAATAGTGCCGAGCACGGCTGATCTCAGTGGCTCGCTGAGCCCAGAGCTTGCGAAATGATCCACCACTCTACGTTTGTAACCCTCTAAATCCACACCACTTATTTGCGCTTCACGCTCGATTCCCACTACATGTCTTGCGCCAACAGCTAGAGAGTCGACCCCGTCGAGAGCTTTGATTCTGGCTCGGTCGGCGTCATTGTCCGCAACTCCAATAAATATTGCACCTGTTGAGTCAGGTCCTATATTTGCAATTCCGCAAGCAGTCTCCACCAACCTATCTAGCAGGTTGAGGTTAGGTGATCGGGTATCATCAAGATTCAGGAGTCCTTGCTTACATTCATAGGCAGCCGTCTCTACTTTAGAACGCCTTAGCGCATTCTCAAATCGAATCGCGAGACCCGCGCCCTGCTGCGCAACGCCAGGGTCTTTCTCTTCGAAGAACGACTGAATTAGTCCTTTAGTAACGGCGATATTTTGAGCGCGCGGGCCACTTCTGATCTGCCCAGCTGCCACATGCAAACGGCCTTGAAGATTTGTAAGAGCATTCATAATACCCTCACTACTAAAGGGCGATTTGCCTTCAGTTATACACAATTCGTAAAACGCCATAAATATTGCGTAAAAACCAGTCTTAATAGGATTCGCCCCTGCATCAGGGTGTATTGTTCTCCTAAGAGCATTATCACTGTTGTCTATAGACTCTACTGCTTCTCGAATGACTGAAAAAATCGTAATTAAAGCATTTTTGAGTGCATCAACTCCGTAAGAGTTAAGCAAAACATTGATCTGTCTTGCTTGCTCGCTATCCACCGAATAATATTGATCCAGCGCGCTCCCGCTAAACCCAAACGGCTCACGCTCCAGAATTGAAATCGCTAAATCTGCCAAAAACTGTTCGTCTTCCGCTTCTCGTAATTGACTTCGTCTGATAATGCCTTGTTTACACCAAAATGTGCTATCTGCTCGCACTCCATATTCAGGGTCACCACCACTCACATCGACACTAACCTGAGGCATTTCGGATAGGTCTAGAGAGTTAGCTGAAGCATCGCCTCTAAGTTCAGCTGCGACATCTCGGATACAATTGGCAAAGGGGGAAATAACTCCTGCTTGTCGCCGCTCTTGATTACTTAATCTTCTTCCATACGAATTTATACGGCCGAAAACTTCGTTAACAGCTTCAGGATCGCTTGCAGGAAATTCTGTAACAGCAAAAGTATACTCAAGCAGATTTGCACAACTTTCAGCGTCTAGGAGTGTTTCAGCATCCGAATGTGCAACAAATCGTCCGTCATCTGAAACCTGCTTGGCTCTCGCAAGCTGCTCAATATCAAAGTAGTCTCCATTCAGGCTAAAAGTATTTTCAATAAAAGAAAATACAGCATTTAAACGCTGCATTCCGTCAATGATCTCATATACTTTTTTACCTTGATCATCCGTTCTTGTGGCTAAAAGAATAAGAGGTATTGGGTACCCGGCAAGAATACTGTCGATTAATTTTTGCTTCTCATCGACCGTCCATACCAGCTTCCTTTGGTACTGTCTGTTTACACGAAAATTTCCATCCGTGTATTCTCGATAAGCTTCCTGAACACTCATTCCGCGAGGAGTAACACTCATTTTCAACCTCTAATATTTCGCTTAAATCGCATCTTTTTTGCATAACAGCTAATTCAATTGCATGGTCATATATAGGCATTATGTCTATATCTAGCCATTTTTTCTATATATAGACATGTCTACATATGCACATGTCTATATCTGACCAACGTTAACGTTATTCTATAAAGCTCGTATCTATATCCGTACATTTCTCTGCGGCGCCTTCGATAATTCGGCTTTGAATGCCCATGCTTATCGCTGCGTTGCGTGGCATTAACGAGAGCTTTAGTTGTGGACTCCAGCGGGCGCCGGGTGAGTCGGGTTGAATGGTTTTTATAACGCGCACTCCCTTGCCTCTTCCTTGTGTTTTTAATTGTTGGGCGCCTTTCTTGGCGATTCTTTTGTTATAGGTACTGGGGCAATCTAAAGCGTTTTTCGCTTTGGCGCAACCGCTTGGCCGAGAGGCAAGTGGGCTGTCGGTCGTGCTGGTCGCAGGGTAGATCGCCTTGGTTGATTTATCTGGGGCTAAGCCTCAGCTCGTGACGAGTACGGCGATAACCGCTGTCAGGCAGGCTACCACAATAAATGTCAGCCTGGTGCGCAGCCTTTGGTAGTTGGTCTCTTGCCGAACCCACACCCGTTCACAGGCCCAGCAGGTGATGAAACCCAACGTCAGTCCCGTCAGCGCGACCAGCGGCCAGCCGGTTACGGCGCAATACAGTGCGGCCCAGCCACTGAGTGCGAGGGCATTGCTGGCGATTAATGCTCCGGCACGCGAGCCTGTCTCGCCCTGTACCTGGCCCCACAGGCTGCCCGCCATAAAGCTAAGGATGATGGCTCCGTAGCTGATGACCCCCAGCACCGCCGAGTGACGATAGTCGGGCAGGGTGCATGCGAGTGCGAGGCCGATAAAGGGGATTAACCCCGCATAACCGAGCCGGTTTCGTAGTGTTTGGTTCATGGTACCTCCTAACCTTTATTACGCAGGCGGTATGGGTACGGATGTATGGTGGGGGATTAGCGCTATTTGAGCCTCAGGGCGTGGGTATGGGTGGCTTTTGCGGGAGTCAGAAATATTTGCGGAATTGCGCTGGGAACAGAGGAGGGGCAGAGCCCCGGTGGGCCACCGAGTTGGCCCACCGGTCGCTAAAAAAATGCTTTTAGTCTTGACGCTCGGTCACTTCCAGCAGGTGAAAACCAAACTGGGTTTTTACCGGGCCCTGCACTTCATTCAGCGGTGCGCTGAAAACGACTTTGTCGAATTCCGGTACCATTTGGCCGGGGCGGAATGAGCCTAAGTCACCGCCATTGCGGCCCGAGGGGCATTTGGAGTGGTCTTGCGCCAGTTTGGCGAAATCTTCACCGCCTTGGATTTGGGCTTTCAGTTCGTTACAGGTGTCTTCGCTTTCTACCAGAATGTGGCGTGCGGATGCTTGGGCCATAGTCGAGTCTCTCTATGTGGTGATGGTTTCGGGGTCGATTGATAAGGCGCGTACGATAGTCGCTTTTGCGCTTTAATGCCAGAGTACAGCTTGTCTAGCTGCCTTCTATACGAAAGCCGATTTTCATGGTGACCTGGTAATGACCGACTTTGCCGTCGACGATATGGCCGCGGGTTTCGGTCACTTCAAACCATTCCATATGATTGACGCTTTTGCTGCATTCGGCCAGGCCGTTTTCAATGGCCTCTTCAATGCTGTTGGGCGACGAGCCGACAATTTCGAGCTTTTTGTAGGTGTGGTGATTGGACATATGCACCTCCGTGCGGAATAAATGAAATGTAACCCAATTAGCCAGATGCTGGCGTTTTAAGGTTATGTAAGGTTCGTTGTCCGTTTTACTTTGGTTCAGTGCTGTGGCAACGTCAAAGCTTTGAATGTGGCTACTGTTGCCGCATACCACAATAGATGGGGCTATGAGAGAGCTAATTCAACAGTTTGGTCGTTTGCGCCTGTTGGCGCTGGTAATAGCCTTCTTGCCATTTGCCGCTATGCCGCTGGCTGGCGTGGTTTGGCTTTGGCAAAACGGCCATTTGCTGGAATGGCTGCTGTTGTTGGTGGTCTGTGCCGGTATCGCCATGCTATTGCAGTGGTGGCTGGCCGTTAACGATAAACGCCGCACCTATGAGTCGCGCACCCGCGCCGATGGCAATTGGTCGTCCACCGCCGAAGGCGCCTGGGAGCATGTCGAGGAGCTGGCCGAGACGGCTGACCCCGCCGAATATCCGTTAAACGACAGCGGGGCCTTGCTGCAGTTGGCGCAGAACACGCTGGAGCGGGTTGCCGGGCATTTCCACCCGGAAAAAGAGCACCCCCTGCTGGCACTGACCTTGCCCCATACGCTATTGATTATCGAGCGGGCCAGCCGCGAGCTGCGCAAAGAAATCGTGCACACCTTACCTTTTAGTCACCGGCTGAGCTTGGGTAACTTGGTTCAAGCGCGCCGCCTGCAGCAAACGGCGGCTCGTTATCACAAGGCTTACCGGGTGGGCCGCGCGCTGATAAGCCCTGCTACGGCGGTTTATAAAGAGGTTAGCCGCGCGGTGAGTGGCCATATTCTGGATTACGGCAGTGATCGGCTGCAGCGCTGGTTGCTGCAGGAGTATGTGCGCAAGGTGGGGTTTTACGCCATTGAACTGTACAGCGGCAATTTGCTGCTAAGCGGCGAGCTGGTGGGCGCCGAGGGCCGCCCCCTGCAGGTGCTGGTGGTGGGCCCCGCGCAAAGCGGTAAAACCAGTGTAATTGAGGCCCTTGCCGGCGGTGAGACCGAGCCCGAGGCCGGCGATAAAAACATTAGCGTGGTACGAATTAGCTCGGCCGAATGGGGCGAGCTTGAGTTGTGGGACACGCCCGCCTGGAAAAGCCTGCCCAGACGTGAGGCCCGGCGCGCGGTGGCCGAGGCCGATACCATTATTTGGGTCAGTAACGTGGAGCAGCTGGATGCCGATTACGAGGCCGAACAACTTAGCCGGCTACACCGCTGGATGGGCGAGCGCGCCGGCCAGCCCGAGCCGCCGCTGCTGGTGGCGCTTACCTACTGCGAGCAAGGCGATGCCTTAGCGCTCACTCACGATTTGGCCGAAACTTTGGCCGTAGCGCCCGAGAATATGGTGGCGCTCTCGCTTGCCGACCCCTTGGCCCGCAAAGCCCGCCAGCAGTTGTCCGCCGCCTTTGCGTTGCACCACGCCCAGGCGGTCCGCAGCCATTACTGGCGCTACCTTAACCGCCAGCGCCGCGCGGAAAACCGTGAAATAGCCGGGCGCCAACTGCGCAACGTGGCGGGCAGTGCCTGGCGCACCGCGCGTGGGGTGTTTCGCCGCAAAAAACGATAAAGCGCGCGGCGGTGGTGCCGTTACTCGCGCTCGAATCGCAAGCCGGAAAATTCCAGCCACTGCCCGTGTTGATCGCGTTTGGCAAATACGGTTTCTCCCAAACTCCGGCCCAGCCCGGCGATGATGGCTAGGTGGTCGTTGACCGGTTGCAGCACATATTCCAAAGATTCGCCGGTGGCGAGTTTTGCCTGTGCCAGTAAGAATCCGTTTTTAATTCTCAGACCGCCGCTTTTAACGTCTGCCACCGGAAACTCGCGGGTAAGCGTATAGTCGCCTACGCGTTCGCGCCAGGCATTGGGAATAGGCACCGGCTCGATTTTAACCCCGGCTATGCGTTCAATACCCAGGGTGTCGGTGCCAATCAATAGCGTTTTACCGTTTACCTTGCGGGTACTAAAACCGATACGCCCCAAGTGTCCCAAGTCAATGGGAATAAAACCGAACAGCTTGTAATCCAAGTAATGCGGCCCCTGTTTCACCTGCTGCTGGGTTGCAAAGGTCTTGCCCGCAAAATGCGCTTTTAACGTTTCGTTTAGCACAGCAAATTGCGCCAGCCCCGCAGGCGTTGCGTAAAAACCCGTCATTTGCTCCAGGCTGCTATTGTCCCGCTCCGCCAGACGGGGCCATCGGCTGGTGATGGTGGGCGCCGGTTCGCCGTAGGTGGCCTGGTGCAGCAGTTCAATACTGGCTTCGCCCAATGCCCGCAGCGTATGGCTGGCGTTGGCGGAGTTGGACAGCAACACCACGCCATATCGATGTTGAGCCGAGAATAAAATAAGCGCGCGATGACTGTGAGTGGCGCCGTTGTGTGTATACAACTTTAAACTCGGGTGCAGCCTTCCCTGATATTCAAATACGCCCAGGCCAGCTTTTGTACCGGTATTCAAATCAGCGTGCGAGGTGTAGTCACTGAGAATGGTCGCAACCGATTGCGGCGAGATTATGGCTTCGCCGTCTACCTTGCCTTGAGTGGTGAATAGCGTGAGCAGCTGGGCCAAATCGATCGCGTTACTGCTTAAGCCGCCCGCCGGAATATCTCGCAGTAATAGTTCCGTACGGGGTTTGTGGTTTTGGTATCCATGGGCGACGGGCGGCTCGTCGGGCGAGGAGGAAAATTCAGCGCTCTGCATGCCCATCGCATCCAGCAGTGATTGCATGGTGTTGGCGTAGGGCGTATTTGCAGTTTTGGCTATCACTGTACCGATCACATCAAACCCCAGGTTTGAATAGCGGTACACTTCGCCGGGTGGGCTGGCTAAATAGGTAGACGATAAATAAGGAAAAACACTGTCCACCGGCTCGGGTGGGTCGAGGGTCCACATACGGT
This sequence comes from Gilvimarinus xylanilyticus, assembly GCF_024195295.1. GTDB lineage: Bacteria > Pseudomonadota > Gammaproteobacteria > Pseudomonadales > Cellvibrionaceae > Gilvimarinus > Gilvimarinus xylanilyticus. The sequence goes on from NZ_JAMFTH010000006.1 coordinate 47,318, forward strand.
AGGCTAAATCCGATGGCAAGCCCGATTGGTGCGTCAGTAAATCGCGCAGGGTAATAGGCGCGGTATTGTCAAAGCGGCTGTGGAAGGAAAAGTCCGGCAAGTAAGTTTGAATATTTTCATCCAGCGCTAACTGCTCAGCTTCCACTAGCTGCATGACTTTAACGGCATTCACCAGCTTGGATAACGAGCCTGCGCGAAACAGGGTTTGATCGGTCGCCGGTTGCTGCGTTGAGGCATCGGCGTAACCAAAACCTCCGCTCCAGATTAACTGCCCGTGGGCAACCACAGCCATGCTTAAACCGGTGACTTTGTCTTGCGCCATTTTATGTTCGGCCAGGCGTTCAAGGTAACCGGGCAGGGCGGCGAATTCGCCTTGTTTAACCTCGGGTGCGGGCGGTGGCGCCATAGCGCACGCGGTGAGAAAAAGCAAAATCGTTAACAGGGCGCTACGATGCGTCATTGCTGTCCTTAATGGTGAAGGCTTAATAGAAAGGTATAGGCTCTTGCCAGTGATCTTGGTTCAGTTTAAACCCAAAGTCGGCCACTGTGCTAACCTCAACTTAAAGCTTTTAAAGGTGATTACAAGTGACTTTAGGGCGTATTGTTGTAAGCGTTCTTTGTATTTTTGGTTTAGGGCTTGGTGAGTGTTTCGCATTCGAGTTAAAAAGCAAAGGCGAGATCGTGTGGGTGGCCGATGGCGATTCATTTCGGTTTCGCCCCGACAACGCATTAATGTGGGTAAAGCTTAAGTCTTTTGCGAAAACGCGCGATGGAAAAACAACCCACTCGTTACGAGTGGATGATCGGTTTCACTTGAAGGATATGTCGTTTCTGGTACGGGTGGGCAATGTGGGTACGGCCGAGTCCGGCACGACACAAGGGCGCTTGGCGGAGCAGTTTGCTCGCTCTGTTTTAGAAGGGGCAGAAGGAACTCTTTATTGCTGGGACATCGGTTACTATGGTCGACCGATTTGCTCCTTCTGGACCGATAACTGGGAGTATGGGCAGGCCCTGATTGAAAAAGGTTATTCAGATTATGAGACTCGCTATGGCGAGCATCCGCGTTTTCATAAAAAGTATTTAAAAGCGAGTGGGCGGCGTTAATACTCTCAGTTTTTGGCGCGATTTGTTTGTCGCTTTAACTCCGTTATGCGTTTTACGGTTTGCGTTATCGTTACCAAATTTTATCGTTTTGGTTAGAGCTGCTAAAAACCGATAACGATAACGGAAGATTTACCCGCCTTGTAATTTTGCACCAGTGCTCAATTCCCTGTTTTCTGTCTGCTTGCTTTGCGTTGCTGTGATCAATGTCTCTGTGTTTTTTAATTTTTCGGCGAATGATGTGGCCGGGCTTTTGATGGTCGGTTACATCGTCCATTATTTTTTTGTTGCAGATGTTTGCCAAAGGTTGCTCCTTTTAATGCAACAAAAGTACAAGCCCTTTTAATAACGCAAAATTAAAGCAACGGAGTGAAATATGATAGAGACACGGTATCGGCCCGCTTGGCGGGTTGCTCTGGGATGTGCTTTGTTTGGTTCAGCCCTTAGTGCCGCTGCCAATACGGTGAGCGGCCCCAACCAAACATCGGCGACCTTAAGTATTCAAAACGATTGGGGCAGTGGTTACTGCGCGTCGGTTTCAGTTGATAACAGTGGTTCGGCCGCGTTGACCGGCTGGCAGGTAACGCTGCATACCAATAATTCAGACATCAATAATTTGTGGAACGGCCAGTTAAACGGCAATAGTGTCACTAACATGGATTACAACGGCCATGTGAGCGCGGGTAGCAATACCAGCTTTGGTTTTTGCGCTACCGCTAATGGCAGTGAGGCTTATCTGCCTGAACTTGTGGCTCTGCAGGTTGACGGTGGTGCCGCAAGCTCTAGCAGCTCGTCATCCAGTAGCGTTAGCAGTGCCAGTAGCGTGAGCAGTTCGTCGGAGTCGTCTTCAAGCTCTGTGTCGTCCAGCAGCGTGAGCAGCTCTTCTTCCAGCAGTTCATCGTCCAGTTCCGCGGGTGGCGATATGATTCCCAATGCGACCAGCAGTGGCTGGCCCTATTGCCGCAGCAGTGATTCCGATCCGGACGGCGATGGCTGGGGCTGGGAGAACAGCCATTCGTGCATTGTGTATGGTTCGCAGCCCGATCCGGGGCCGGGGGATTTTCCTTACTGCCAAATTGGCGCCGAGGAGATAACCCTGTGCGCAACCGACAACGGCAGCTGGGGTAGTGAAGACGGCGGTGTGTGCTTGTCGCGCAGTATGTGTCCGGGCATGGGCACTAATGACCAAAGCGCCATGCGCGATTTGCCGGTAAACCCCGATGCCAGTGCCAGCGCTGTCGCCGTTTATGATTATCTGCAGTCGATTTGGGGCAGTTATATGCTCTCGGGGCAGATGGACCAGACCTGGCAAGATGCGATTGATCAAACCCAGCGTGTCATTAACGATACCGGCCGCGCCCCGGCGATGATGGGCTACGACTTTATGAACTACGGGTTGTACTGGAACGGCATTTCCGGGCTGACTCAAACCGAAGAGGCCATCGAGTACTGGAACCAGGGCGGCCTGGTAAGCTTTACTTGGCACTGGCGCGATCCGAAGGCGGCCGAGGGTGTGATTGGCGAGTTTTACACCGAGGACACCGACTTTGTCATTCCCGTTGTAAACGGCGAGCTGGACACCGCGAGTGAAAGCTTTGCCAACATCGAAGCGGATGTGGATATGATTGCCGCCGAACTACAGCGCTTGGAAGACGCCGGTGTGCCGGTGCTGTGGCGCCCGCTGCACGAGGCCTCGGGCGGTTGGTTCTGGTGGGGTCGCACTGATCGCGCCGACGATGTGCCCGCCGCCTACGCCCAGGTGGTGCTGTGGCGCTACTTGTACGAGCGCCTGACCAACCATTACGGCCTGGATAATCTTATTTGGGTGTGGAACGGTCAGGGCGGCGCCTGGTATCCCGGCGATGAGTATGTGGATATTGTCAGCCACGATATCTACGACGGCCAGCAAAACTACGAATCGCAGATTGATGTGTACGAGCTGACCGCCGCTTATCCTCACGAGGTTAAAATGGTCGCGCTGAGTGAAAACAGCAACATTCCCGACCCGGACCAAATGGCCGCCGATGGTGCCTGGTGGTTGTGGTTTATGGTATGGAATGACGGTGACACCGCCGAGGGTGTGACCAGTTCATCTAACTTCTGGACTGGTGAGTACTTTAATACCAACGCCCACAAATCACATGTGTATAACCACGAGTGGGTGATTACCCTGGACGAGTTGCCGGACTTTCCCTGAGTGGATTAAGCTGGCGTAAACAAAGGGGCTGATCGGTTGATCAGCCCCTTTTTTGATTTACAGCCCTTCGCCTGTCATCCATACCCGCAACCGTTAAAAGGGCACGGGGTAGGTACGGTGTACCTCGGCAATGTCCGCGAGTACCGAATCGTTTAGCGTGATCGAAAACGCGTCTATGTCTTCTTGCAGTTGTTCCATACTGGTGGCGCCGATAATAGTCGAGGTAACGCCATCGACTTGGTTGCACCAGGCGAGCGCTAACTGCGCAGGCGTTAAACCGTGCTTTTGCGCAAGATCGCTGTAGGCGGCAACCGCCTGGTTGCTGAGTCGGGTGTCGCGGAACAGACCGTTGCGTTGTACCAAGTTCCAGCGGGCACCGGCGGGACGGGCGCCGTTTAAGTACTTGCCAGTGAGGGCGCCGGTGGCCAATGGTGACCAGGGCAGATAGGCCACCTGTTGGTGAACACAATTTTCGATCAAAAACGGCCAGTCGCGGGTTTGCAGCAAGTTAAATTCATTTTGAATCGAGGTGACACGGGTGAGTTTATGCTTCTCGGCCAGACGAATGTATTCGTTAATGCCCCAAGGGGTGTCGTTAGACAGACCAAAGTGACGAATTTTGCCCGCGCGGACGCTTTCATCCAGCGCCTGCAGAATTTCCAGCATTTGCGCCGAGTGCGCCGCGGTATCCACATCGGTAAAGTTAATGTGCCCCGGTGCGTGTTTACCAAAGTGTGGCGAGGTGCGGTTGGGCCAGTGCAACTGGTACAGGTCAATATAATCGGTTTGCAGTCGGGCGAGGGAATCGTCAATGGCCTTGATGATGGCCTCGCCGGTAATATCACCGCCGCCGCGAATGTATTTAAGACCATTGCCGGCGATTTTACTGGCGAGATAAAAGTCGTCGCGCCGGCCGGGGTTGGCGGCAATCCAGTTGCCGATAATGGTTTCGGTAGTGCCGTAGGTGTCGGCTGTGGGCGGTACGGCATACATTTCGGCGGTGTCGATAAAGTTAATACCCTGCGCCAGCGCGTGTTCTATCTGTGCATTGGCGTCTGCCTGAGTATTTTGTTTGCCCCAGGTCATAGTGCCCAAACAAACTCGCGATACTGACAGGCCACTATGGCCAAGTGTTGTGTACTCCATAACGTTTACTCCCGCTGAATGATGAGTAATCTGGTAAGGTTGCTATTGATTTGGCAATTCGTGCAGCACATTAGTCACAGCCGTGTAGTATGGGGATGGTTATCATGAATCGCTACAAAGCTTACGTTACTTGATGCGCAAGTGGGCGAGGGTGAGTGCTTACTAATCGCTTAACTTGCCCAATTGGTGAGAAAAACACACAAAGTTTTGCAAAAAAGGTCGCCTGAATGGGCTAACTGCCGTTAGAATTGTATGACATATTTATAATGAGCGATTAGAGAAGTTCCCATTGTCCGATATTAGCCTGCTGCAATTGTTACTCGCCAACTTGGCGCTGCTTGCTGGCTCCTGCCTGCAGGGGGTGGCAGGTTATGGTATCGGTACACTCTCGGCCCCACTGCTGTTTTTGATCAGTCCTGCTTTCCTGCCCGGCGTTGCGTTAATTAATGCGGTGCTGCTGAATATTCTGATGTTGGTGCGCAACCATCAAAGCCTGAGTTTTCGTCAGGTACGCTACGCTATTGGCGGTAACATCGTGGGTACGGCGCTGGCGGCTCTGACCCTAACCGTGCTAAGTGCCCAGGGGTTTGATCTGGCCTTCGGGGTGCTTATTTTGCTGGCGGTAGGTATGAGTGTGTTGGGCGTGAAGCCGCGCTTGAACGACCGCAACAGCATTTTGGCGGGCGGCGCGTCGGGGTATATGGGCACTATTACCGCTGTGGGTGGGCCGCCCATTGCGCTGATTTACCAGAACGAAACCGGGCCTTTGGTGCGGGCGAATCTTTCGGCTTTTTTCTTGTTTGCCAGTCTGGCCAGCGTGGTAGCCCTGGCACCGGCCGGTTATATTGGTTTGACGGAGCTTAAGCTGTTTCTGGCGACCTGTCCTGGGGTTTTTGCCGGTTTTTGGCTGTCGGGGCACCTGGTCAATCGTCTGCCTTTTGCATCGCTACGGCCCATCATCCTCTCCATTGCCGCCATCGCTGGTATTGCCGCCGTGGTGCGCGGGCTTATTGCTCACTAAGGAACCTCTGATTAAGTCCTCAGCAGCCTCTGGCTTACAGAGCTTTTCGAGGTCAAGGCAGCGAGCCGATGGCGTGCTGACGGCCCGGTGAGGTGAGCCAACGCAGAGATCGGAAAGCTCTGCAAGCCCCGAAGGGCGCGGCCAAAACGTTCATCCGCTGTGTTGCCTACACGGATGTAGGTAAGGGCCGTGAGCAGGACGCGGAAGGCTTGCACTTCTTGCCAAGGACTATGGCCATTGCCTGCGAAGTGCGCCAAGGGCAATGGATTGCCCGAATGCCGGAAAGGCAGGAGCACTTTCCGGCGAAGGAGTAAACGTTTTGGACTCGCGCAGAGACCGCTGAGGACTTAACCAGAGGTTCCCTAGCTCTTAGCTTACGGCGGGTAAACTCTCTCGTTAACACCTTCGGGTAGCTCTGCTCGCGCTGAACGGGCCCAAAGTATACGGGGCATTTCAGGTTCCGAGAGGAGTTGAACTTCGCATCTATCGTTTGGCGCCTCAATAAAAAAGGGGAGCCATGGATAGGCTCCCCTTTTTGATGGTTACCGTGCACTTGGCGCTATAAGCCGTATTCGCTGCGACGCACCACTTCGGTTTGCTTAAGATAACTGTCGATACGCTCCACATCGGCCGGGGTGAGCATGCCGGCGGCTTCGCGCAAATTAGTCATTTGAATCAGGTAGTCGTACAGGGCGTTAGAGTAATCGCGACGCGCCTGATACAGCGATTGCTGCGCCAGCAGCACTTCAACCAGGTTGCGGGTACCCACTTCAAAGCCTGACTGGGTCGCTTTTACCGCGCTTTCGTTGGAGACAATAGCCTGCTTACGCGCTTTGACTCGCGCCACGCCGGTTTCTACCGCCAAGTGCAGCGAGCGGGTATTTTGAATCACGTTGCGCTGTTGAAAGTTAAACTGCTCGTCGGCCTGCATGGCCTGGGCGTAGGCCTGGCGGCGCTGGCCCGAGGTACGAAAACCGCTAAAAATGGGCACGTTCAGGCTCACACCCACCGAGTACCCGTCCTGCTCGTTATAGTTGAACGGCGTAGAGTTGAGGTCAGACTCGTTATCGGACTCGCTGTATCCGGCGCTGAGCCCCAAAGTGGGGTAGTGGTTGGCGCGGGCGGCTTTAGCCTGTTGTTCAGCGGCGTTGGCTGCTGAGCTGGCGGCTTTAAGAGTGAAGTTGTTTTCCAGCGCAAACTCCACCCAGCTGTGGCGATCGGCGGGCGAGGGCGGAACGACAGGAAAGTCTTCGCCCAGCGGCGCAATGGCGTCGTGGGATTGGCCGGTAATAACTTCCAGCGCTTCGTAGTTGATACCTAACTGGCCGCGCGCTTCCAGGGTGGCGGCCTGAGCACTGTCGTAGGCGGCCTGGGCGTCGTGCACGTCGGTAATGGGGGTTAAGCCCACCTCAAAGCGCTGTTTGGTTTGTTCCAGCTGTTGGCCCAGGGCTTTTTCTTCGGCCAGGGCCACTTCCAGGTTATCCACCGCGCGTAGCACATTAAAGTAGGCTTCGGCCACTCGTACGATCAGGCTTTGCTGGTCGGCCGAGTACTGGGCCTTGGCCTGCTCACTCAGGGCGGCGCCCTGTTGGTAAGTGTGCCAGGCGTTTAAGTCCACCAGTGCTTGGTTTAAATCCAGGCCCCATTGGGTGGTTTCTCTTTCGGTGGTGCCGGCGGGTTCGATACCTGCTTCACCGCGGCTAATCTGGTACTCGGAATCAGTTTCGCTGTAACTCACGCCCGCCGAACCACTTATTTGTGGCAGCAGTGCGGCGCGGCCGATGGTTTTGTTTTCCAGCCCCGCTTCAAACGCGGCTTTGTCAGCCTTGAGCTGGGGGTCGTTTTCCAGCGCCAGTTGGTAAATGTCCTGAATGGATTCGGCGTGTGCGCCACCGCTGAAGGTGATCAGCGCGGCCAGTAAATAGCGTTTTGTTTTGGTCATGTGGTTGTCCAGTAGCTCCAGCGTCCGTCGGGCAGTTGCGCCTTGTATGACGACCCTGCCGCGTAAAAAGTTGCACCACTTTGTTCAATCGCTCGACGCGTGTGTTCGCGCGATTAAATAAATACAGCGGGTGAGTTTAGCGGTTTGGGGGGCTCAGGTCGAGATGAATAAGCGTTCATTTTTTCTCTTGGGGGGTAAAAAACCGTAAATCGCTCGCTTTACAGCGCCAGAGGAGTTCTCTAGACTGCCCATTCTGTCTTGTCGGGGTGCCACGCATGGGTGTGGCTGAGAGAGTCCCGTCGACCTGATCCGGTTAGTACCGGCGTAGGGAACGAGCGTATCTATGACACTGTATTCCAATTTTGTAGATGCCAGCGCTAAATGCTGGCCCTTGCGCGATGGCTTAACGCCGTCGGGCTTTGCGCTGTTTCCTGCCCGTTTCAAGGAAGCAGCTTATGTTTACCTCCCCCCCAAGTAACCCAGCCACCTGGCCCCTAGCACTGACCATTGCCGGTAGCGACAGTGGCGCCGGTGCGGGTGTACAGGCCGATCTTAAAACCATGGCGGCACTGGGTGTTTACGGCGCCTCGGCCATTACCGCGCTGACCGCCCAGAACACCTGCGGCGTGCAAGGCGTACACCCGGTGCCCGCCGACTTTGTGCGCCAGCAGATACATTCGGTGCTGACCGATATGCCGGTCAAGGTGATTAAAACCGGCATGCTCGCCAATGCCGAGATTATTCAAGCCTTGCACAGTTGTTTGTTAGAAACACCGCTGCCACTGGTGCTTGACCCGGTGATGGTGGCAACCAGCGGTGACCGCCTGTTGGCCGACGAGGCGGTGAGTGCACTGCGCAAGTTATTGATTCCCCGCACATTGGTATTAACCCCCAATATTCCCGAAGCCGCTGCCTTGCTGGATGAGCCCGAGGCGAGTGACGTGGAAACCATGGTGCAGCAAACCCGCCGCCTGATGGCCATGGGGGCCCAGGCGGTGCTGCTAAAAGGCGGACACATGCACCACCCGGACGAGGCGGTGGACGTGTATCTGGACGACTCGCGCTGCGAGCTGCTGCGCTCGCGCCGAGTGCATACCGACAACACCCACGGCACCGGCTGCACCTTGGCCTCGGCTGTGGCCGCTTTTATTGCCCGTGGTCTTCCACCCTTTGAGGCCTGTCGCGAGGCCAAGCATTACTTAAGCGGCGCCCTGGCAGCGTCAGACACTTTGCAAGTGGGCCGAGGTCACGGCCCGGTGCATCACTTTTATTCCTACCCCACGCCGACAGCCAGTGCTGTTGCGTCATTAGCCACGGAGAATTCCTATGAGTCAGAATAATCAAACCGCCCAGCGCGCCCTGAGCGAAACCGCCGAGGTGGATAACGCCTCGATTCAGCCCTTTCCCAAATCCGAGAAAATTTACGTAGCCGGCTCGCGCACCGATTTGCGCGTGCCCATGCGCGAGATTAGCCTGGCCGAAACACCGACTGACTTTGGTGGCGAGTCCAACCCCCCGGTCCGTGTTTACGATACCTCTGGCCCCTACACCGACCCCGCTACCCCGGTGGATGTGCGCCAGGGGCTGGCCGAGCTGCGCGCTGCCTGGATTGCCGAGCGCGACGATACCGAGGCGCTAGAAGGCATGAACTCGGCCTTTACCCGCGCCCGCTTGGCCGACCCGTCGCTGGCGCATTTGCGCTTTAACCACCAGCGCACGCCGCGCCGCGCCAAGGCGGGCAAAAACGTCAGCCAAATGCACTATGCGCGTCAGGGCATCATCACCCCCGAGATGGAATACATCGCCATTCGCGAAAACATGGCGCTGACCCAGGCTCGCGAGCAGGGTATTCTGGACAAGCAGCACAAGGGCATTGATTTCGGCGCGGATATCCCCGACGAGATTACCCCAGAGTTTGTGCGCAGCGAGGTGGCCCGCGGCCGCGCGATTATTCCCGCCAACATCAACCACCCAGAACTCGAGCCGATGATTATCGGGCGTAACTTTTTGGTGAAAATTAACGGTAATATCGGCAACTCGGCGGTGACCAGCTCCATTGAGGAAGAGGTGGAAAAACTCACCTGGGGCACCCGCTGGGGCGCCGATACCATTATGGATTTGTCCACCGGTAAGAACATTCACGAAACCCGCGAGTGGATTATCCGTAACTCTCATGTGCCCATTGGCACCGTGCCTATCTACCAGGCGCTGGAAAAAGTGGACGGCGTGGCCGAGGATCTGACCTGGGAGATCTTCCGCGATACCTTGATTGAACAGGCCGAGCAGGGAGTGGATTACTTCACCATCCACGCGGGTGTGCTGTTGCGCTATGTACCGCTGACCGCCAAGCGAGTGACTGGTATTGTCAGTCGCGGCGGCTCGATTATGGCCAAGTGGTGTCTGGCACACCACAAAGAAAACTTTTTGTACACGCATTTTGAAGACATCTGCGAAATTATGAAGGCCTACGATGTGTCCTTCTCGCTGGGTGATGGTCTGCGTCCGGGCTCGGTAGCCGATGCCAATGACGAAGCTCAGTTCGGCGAGCTGGAAACCCTGGGTGAGTTGACCAAGCTGGCCTGGAAGCACGATGTACAGTGCATGATCGAAGGCCCGGGCCATGTGCCCATGCACATGATCAAAGAAAACATGGATAAGCAGATTGAGTGCTGCGACGAGGCGCCTTTTTACACCCTGGGGCCGCTGACCACCGATATCGCCCCCGGCTACGACCACATTACCTCGGGTATTGGTGCGGCCATGATCGGCTGGTACGGTTGCGCCATGCTTTGTTACGTAACCCCCAAAGAGCATTTGGGGCTGCCTAACAAAGACGATGTAAAAGAGGGTATCATTACCTACAAGATTGCCGCTCACGCAGCCGATTTGGCCAAGGGCCACCCAGGTGCCCAGCTGCGCGACGATGCCCTGTCTAAGGCGCGCTTTGAATTTCGCTGGGAAGACCAGTTCAATTTAGGGCTGGACCCGGACACCGCCCGCGCCTACCACGACGAAACCCTGCCGAAAGACTCGGCGAAAGTGGCGCACTTTTGCTCCATGTGCGGGCCCAAGTTCTGCTCCATGAAGATCAGCCAGGAGGTGCGCGACTACGCCGCCGAAAATGGTTTGGGTTTAAGTGAGGACGGCGAAGAGGTGATCCGGATGATCGATGTCGAGGCCGAAATGCAGGCCAAGGCGCAAGAGTTTCGTGAGTCGGGCGCCGAGTTGTATCACAAAGTCTAGGAAGCCGGCAGCCATGATTGTCGGGTTAATAACGGCGCAGGAAGCGCCGACGCCGCCGAAGGCGAGCGCGAGCCCTGTAAAATCAAGGGATTTCGCAAATTCCGCCGATTTTACAGGGCGACAATTAAGAGGCTCAGGACGAGCATCTTAATTGCCAGGTTAATAGGAAACCGAAATGAGTAATAGCCCCGAGCAGAGTGCGGCCGAGTTTGACCGCGATGATGTCGATATCATTGATCGAGAAGAACTGTATCGGGGCTTTTTTCAGGCCGAGCGAGTGCGGCTGCGTCACCGTCAGTTTCGCACCGGCGACTGGGGCGAGCCGCTAACCCGCGAGCTGGTTCATCATAAAGAGGCCGTGGGGGTGTTATTGTTCGATCCCCGCCGCGATGAGCTGGCGCTGGTGGAGCAGTTTCGCATTGGTGCGCTGGAGGAAAAAACCGGCCCCTGGTGTTTGGAAGTGGTCGCCGGCATGGTTGAGGCCGGTGAAACGCCCGTGGATGTCGCCCGACGGGAGTTGGTGGAAGAGGCCGGTATCGAGGAGGTAGAGCTTCGCTATATCGGCAATTATTTAGCCAGCCCCGGCGGTTGTGATGAAAAGCTGCACTTGTATTGTGGTATCTGTGACCTCAGTAATGCCGGAGGCATCTTCGGCTTGCCCGAAGAGCACGAAGACATCAAAGTGCATGTGCTGGCCGCTCCCCAGGTGTTAGACAGTTTGTACACCGGGCGCTGGAATAACCCCGCCGCCCTGATTACCTTGCAGTGGCTGGCCATGCATCGAACTCAGTTGATCAAAGAGGTTTAGCGCTATCGCGGTCAAAGAGCGTTATAAAGTCGATTTTCCCCAGCACATGGCCCAATGTGAGGCCAACTACTGGCTGTTGCTTAAGCTGACGCCAGGCCTGGGTGCGCGCGAGCACTGGCAGTTTGCGGTCGAGCAGGGCGCCAGTAGCTGGGAAATGCGAATCGAGGTGACCGAGCGGATGCGCTACACCACCACCTTGTGTGTCAGCCGCGAGGACGACACCGGCAGCGATTGGCTGCAAAGCCCGCAGCTTCAGGTGCGCTTGTACCACGATGCCAACCTGGCCGAGGTGATTGCCTGGGAGGGGCACCGCCGCCTAGAGGCGAAGTACGAGTACCCTAACAAGCGTATGTACCAGGCCGACGAAAAGTCTCAATTTAACCGTTTTTTGGGCGAATGGCTGAGTCATTGTTTAAAAAATGGGCACTCCCTCGAAGATATCGTCTTTCAGTAACTATCCCAGAATCTCTCCGTTACTCTCGTTAGTGCGTCCCCAAAGTGGGGAGGCTGTCAAACTTTGAGCACTTGGGTGGCTGCGACCACTAGAATTGGCGCCTATTACCGTTTATCGTTGTGACGACTTACCTGCCGAGCATGCAGGCGCAAAGGATATATCGAGGTAATGGTGGTAAAAACGGCAAAATCCCCCCAACAAGGCCCGGTGCGGCTGGTTCAAATTACCGATCCCCACCTGGGTACAGGCGATGGGGAGACTTTGTTGGGGCTGAACACAGATCAGAGCCTGGCGGACGTGCTCGAGCTAATCCATGCCGAACAAACCGGCATTGAGGCAGTCGTCTGCACGGGCGATATTGCTAGCGACCCGGAAAAGATCTGTTATAACCGCTTTATCGATACCCTGCACAATGCTTTCGACTGCCCCTTGGGCTGGTTGCCCGGCAATCACGACAAAGCCCAGCTAATGTTCAGCCTGCCCCATGCCGGACGGCCCGAGCACCGCACCATGCGAGTGGGCGCTTGGCTTTTAATACTGTTGGATACCAGCGTGCCCGGCCATGTTTACGGCGCCTTGAGCGAATCGGAATTGACGTTCTTGCGCGACACTCTGGCCGCTCACCCAGACACGCCTACGCTCGTCATGCTGCATCACCAACCGGTGCCCGTGGGCAGTGAGTGGATTGATCAGTATATCGTCCGCAATCACAGCGAGTTTTTTGCCGCGCTGGATAATCAGCCTCAGGTTAAAGCGATCAGTTGGGGGCATGTCCACCAGAACTTTGAGAGTGTGAAAGACAGCCGCCAGCTGCTGGCCACGCCCTCTACCTGTGTGCAGTTTAAGCCTAACTGCGATGACTTTACCGTGGATACGCAAATGCCTGGCTACCGGTGGTATGATCTCTACCCCGACGGGCGCCTGGAAACGGGCATCTCGCGGGTAAAAGATAAATCTTACGTGATTGATTATAAGTCGGCGGGATATTAAGAGGCGAATACGCCGCCGCTTAATATCCCGGTTACGTCTAATGGCCAGGTTACAGGTTAATAGGAGGGTGGTTTCGGTATGTCCGCAGTGGTTTATCTGCACGGTTTTCTGAGTTCGCCCCAGTCCCACAAGGCCCAGCAGGTGAAAGGCTGGCTGGCCCAACATCAACCCGACCTAAGCTTCCACTGTCCGCACCTTACCCCTTACCCGGACGAGACCCGGGCCGAGCTGACCGCGCTGATGGAGTTTTTGCAGCCCGAACCTGTGTGGCTTATGGGTAGCTCGCTGGGCGGCTTTTGGGCCACCTGGGTGGCGGAGCGCTACAACCGCCCGGCGGTGCTGATTAACCCCTCGGTGGCGCCCTGGCAGTTTATGCCCGAGTTTTTGGGTGTTGACCTAAAGTCCTATCACACCGATGATAGCTACCGCTTAGATGCCCGCCACATTGAGCAGATCCGCGCGGCTGACTGCACGCCCATCGCCCGGCCCGACAACTACTGGCTGATGGTGCAAACCGGTGATGAAATCCTGGACTACCGCCAGGCTGTTGCCAAGTACGCCCACAGCAGGCAGCTGATCGAGCAGGGCGGCGACCACAGCTTTGTGGGGTTTGAGCGGCACCTGGGCGATGCAATCGAATTTTTCCGGACGTTTGAAAAAGCGGCCTCTCGTTAATTCCACTTAAATAAAGAAATATGGCCAATTATTCCGCTGAAGATATTGAAGTCCTCACGGGGCTGGACCCGGTTAAAAAACGCCCCGGCATGTACACCGAAACCACCCGCCCAAACCACTTGGCGCAAGAGGTTATCGACAACAGTGTCGACGAAGCCCTGGCCGGGCACGCCAAAACCCTAAGCGTTACCCTGCACAAAGATCAGTCCATTACCGTCAGCGACGACGGCCGCGGCATGCCGGTGGATATTCACCCCGAGCAGGGCAAACCCGGGGTAGAAGTGATTCTGTCTACTCTGCACGCCGGGGGTAAGTTCTCGAACAAAAACTACCAGTTCTCGGGCGGTTTGCACGGGGTGGGGGTGTCGGTAGTAAACGCCCTGTCCTCCATGCTTGAGGTGACCATCAAACGCGACGGCCAGGTGCATCGCATTGTGTTTGGCGACGGCGAAAAAACCTCTGACCTTGAGGTAATAGACACCTGCGGTAAGCGCAACACCGGCACCACTTTGCGCTTTGTGCCCAACCCCAGCTATTTTGACTCGCCCAAGTTCTCGGTTAGCCGCCTGCGCCATGTGCTGCGCGCCAAGGCGGTACTTTGCCCCGGCCTAACGGTCAACTTTAACGACGAAACCTCGGGCGAGAAAGACACCTGGTATTACGAAGACGGTCTGCGGGATTATTTAATCGGCAATACACAGGGCTTTGAGGTGATTCCCGCGCAAGCCTTTGTGGGCGAGTTTTCGGGCAGCACCGAAGGCGCCAGTTGGGCCGTGCAGTGGCTGCCCGAGGGGGGCGAGCTGATCCAGGAAAGTTACGTTAACTTAATCCCCACCGCCCAGGGCGGTACCCACGTAAACGGTCTGCGCACCGGTTTGCTGGATGCCCTGCGCGATTACTGCGAGTTTCGCAATTTGCTGCCGCGCGGCGTTAAGCTGGCCCCGGAAGATCTGTGGGCCAACTGCGCCTATGTGCTTTCGTCTAAATTATCTGACCCGCAGTTTTCCGGCCAGACCAAAGAGCGTTTAAGCTCGCGCGAAGCGGCGGCGTTTGTTTCCGGCGTGGCCAAAGATGCCTTTGCCCTGTGGCTGAATCAGCACACCGAAGAGGGCGATAAAATTGCCGATCTGTGCATCAATAACGCACAGAAGCGGGTGAAATCCTCCAAAAAAGTTGCGCGCAAAAAAGTCACTCAGGGCCCCGCGCTGCCAGGCAAACTGGCCGACTGCGCCAACAACGATCCGGCCACCAGCGAACTATTTTTGGTGGAAGGGGACTCGGCCGGCGGCTCGGCCAAGCAGGCCCGCGATCGCGACTATCAGGCCATCATGCCCCTGCGCGGTAAAATTCTGAACACCTGGGAGGTGGACTCCGGCGAGATTTTCTCCAACCAGGAAGTGCACGATATTTCGGTTGCCTTGGGTATCGATCCCGCTGTCGAATCTCTGGAAGGGCTGCGCTACAACAAAATCTGCATTCTCGCCGATGCCGACTCCGACGGTCTGCACATCGCCACCTTGCTGTGCGCACTGTTTGTACGTCACTTCCGCCCGCTGGTAAAAAACGGCCACGTATACGTTGCCATGCCGCCGCTGTATCGCATTGATGTGGGTAAAGAGGTTTACTACGCCCTGGACGACAGTGAAAAGGCCGGCATTTTAGAGCGCATTGAAGCGGAAAAGAAAAAAGGCAAAGTAAACGTGCAACGCTTTAAAGGCCTGGGGGAAATGAACCCCCTGCAACTGCGCGAAACCACCATGGCCCGCGACACCCGCCGGTTAGTTCAGTTGCGCATTGAAGACGGCGATGAAACCAATCAGATTATGGATATGTTGCTGGCTAAAAAACGCGCCTCGGACCGCAAGAATTGGCTGGAAGAAAAAGGGAATTTGGCTGAGATTATTGCGTAATGTAGTAGATGAGGGGACATCGGCATTTTGCAATATAATGCACAGCCTCTGCTCTTCGGTCTTCGCCTTCACACCTAGACCTCAACCGCCGCCAACGTGGGGGCGGTGAATTGACGAACTTTACTTTTTGATAGCGCAATATCAATTTGATAGCGACGTCCGGGTTCCAATCCTTCAAGCATTAGCTCCTCTTGCAGCACACCGTCGATTCGCATTTCGGATTGGGCGAGCGAGTGATCACGCTCAATGGAAATATAGAGCACAGCGCCGCGAATATTCTTTACGGCTTTCACTCCATACCAAGCCATGGGCAGTTGGGGCTTAATCTCTATCTTATCTTCGCTTCCTTTTAGCCCCAGTAAGCCTCGCTCTAGTGCCAGGTAAACCCAGCCGCAGGCAAACTGGCTGGGCTTTTGGCTCGCGCGCCCCGCCCAAGTGAGGTCGCCATCCGCAGGCCCAGTGACATAGTCGGCCAAGTAGGTGGGCAGCACGCCCCAGCGTTTAACCTTTTCGCTGCCTGACTGGTCGCTATCCAAACAGGGGATGATCGAGTGCAAGACTTCAAACGCGCGTTCGGATTCGCCCACTTGGTAAAGTGCATAGGCGTATTGGGCGGCGTCCGATGCCAGGTGCGAAGCGTTTAGTCCGGTGCCGGGTTGCCAGCGAAGCCAGGTTGCAGTGTCATCGTCCAGCTTGGTGTAGGCGGGCCATAAATTGAGCAAACCGTGTTCGGTTTTAAGGTTGTTGTCTACGGCCCGGAGTAATTTGGGTTGATGCAATTGCGAGCCGGCCAGCAGGGCCCAGGCCTGAGGTTTTAAATGAATTTGGCCTTCTTGATTGGCGCAGCCTCCCAGGCGCTTTCCCCGGACCGAAAGGCCGCAAGCAAACCAGCTGCCGTCCCACAAATATTCTTGCGCGCCTTCGTGTAACCGTTGGGCATGTTGGCGATATTCGTGGGCCAGGGAGTTCAGGAGCATAACGTTTTCACACAGCTTGGCCCATTGTTGTAGGGCATAGGCCCCGGCAAAGGTGGCGCTGGTACAGGCGCGTAGCGAACGCCAGTTGGCACCATCTTCGTCTCCGCGCCGGGTGTCCAGTAGGCCGCGATCGTCTATTTGTTCGGCCAGACTATACACAATGCGGTTTAGACGCTCAAAGACGCTGATGCGCTTTCCCCGGATGCTAATAAGCTCCCGCAGCAGGGCCAGGTCTCCGGTTTCGTTGCAGTACGCTTCCAGCAGTATGATTAACTCGGCGCAGCACTGGGCATAGCCAGAGGTTAGTGTCGCGGGGTTGAAATCGCTGGTGCTTAATAAGTTTAGGATGTTGCTGCGCGCTTTTGCGGGCTCGACAAATACCAGGGGCGTGTTGGTAGCGAGTTTGTCGCGCAAGCCTTTGGGGTG
The DNA here is from genome assembly GCF_024195295.1 of Gilvimarinus xylanilyticus. Classification (GTDB taxonomy): domain Bacteria; phylum Pseudomonadota; class Gammaproteobacteria; order Pseudomonadales; family Cellvibrionaceae; genus Gilvimarinus; species Gilvimarinus xylanilyticus. The sequence continues at coordinate 64,208 of NZ_JAMFTH010000006.1, forward strand.
CGCGCTTAGCACCTGCAGAGCTAGCCAGCGGTTGGTAAAGTGATTGAGCTCGGTTTCGGGGCTTTCCAGTTGAATGCTTTGGCGGCTGTCGCGATGATAAGTCTGATTGTCGGTCAGTACCCGGGAAAAGCCCGCAGCGGACAGGTAAGTATCGCGCCACTTAACAATGGCTGATTTGCTGTTGTTTTGGCCCACCATAAAACGCAAGGTTTTGCTGGCTCCCGGTGCCAATTCTATGTCGTATTGAAATGCGGCCAAGGGGGTTGCCCATTGGCGGGACTCGTCGCAATCGAGCTCGGTTTGTTGCAAAGCTTGAGGGCGGCTCCAACTGCTGGCACCTAAAAAGGTTTCTGTTTGGCACTGCCAGGCTCGGGGAGGCGTCTCGTGCAGCACAAACTGTTGTTTGATTGAGCAATCGCTATTATCGCGAACCCTGCGCGAGACGACTGAGCGGGCCACTATGCCCTCAAGATCGGGGCGGTACTCCGCTGCATTGTTGGTGCTGGCGTGGGTCGCAAACGAAAACACCGGGTACAGCGCCAGTCTGCGCGTGGTCGCACTGCGGTTGGCAAGGGTGAGCGACCAAAGCTCTAGGCTCTCCTTGTGCTCCAGTGTTACCACCAGGCGGGCGTCGATGTCGTTTATGCAGCTGTCCCATATCAGAGCGCCGTCACCCACGGAAAAATCAAACAGCGCCGGTTCGGTTTGATTTTCCCCCCAGGGTAAAACCGTGGCGTCCTGCTGATCCGCTTCGGTCAGATAAAAGCGACGAATTAAATGAGCACTCTGCTCATCGTCAATACCTGTGGTGGTTATCTCGCCTTGGGCGCTAATCACCATGCGCTGCCGTTTGTCGATTAGCTGACCATAGGCCCTGGGTAGGGCGCGGGAGTCGGATAGGTGCCAGCGGGCGCCGTAGTTGCTCGAGTAAATCATGGGTAAACCTATAAAAGTGCCGCTGGTTGTGGCCAGCCTAGTTTGAATGTTTGACCGCAACACCTATCCGAAGATTAGTAGTGATTGGTAGCGCTATCATTTTGGCTGAAAAATTTTTTCTGGCTTTGTGAAAGGCGCGCATAATAATTCTTTTTTGGTTGAAATTTGTGTGATTTCAATCACATTATTTCGCTGTCTGCGTGTGTTTTTGGGCAAAATTTGCATTTCTGATTTTTTTGGTAGCGCAAACAATAGGATTGATCTGATTAATATTTTTGTTATTAGAGGTAAGGCTCTCCCGGTGCCTGAGAGCCGGGCGACTGTAGAACGTAATAGCGCTGCTAACAGCAAACTACAAATGAATGTGATCGGCCACGCCAAGCAGGTCACGTTAATGCATCGGATTAGTGCGCTCTGGTCACCGACTTGTGCTTTGACATAGGGCTTGGGGCTCGGGTCAACCTTGGGTTGCTTGAAACGTGAAATATATCCTTGTTGTGGCATACTCGGGTTTGCGCAGGGGGCATTGCACGATAGTGGCGTGTGTTGCGCAAAACCATACGAATCGCGTCGGCCGGTCATGGAAAAGACCTCTGGCAACGATCTAAAAAGAAATAAAGGCGGTTACTATGATTGGGGGAGTTTATCGGGCCCGGCAGCCTGGGGTGCTGGGGTCCGCGTTTGTGGTGGCATTATTGCCGGCGTTGGTGCAGGCGGCGGAAACAGACAGTGGCGAGAGTGACAAACAGCCTCGCATTGATGAAGTTATATTGGTGTCGGGGAAAATTCCTACGGCCGAAGGTGATTATGCCGGTTCGGTATCGGTACACGAGAAGTGGTGGCTGGACAGACAGCAACCGCTGACCTTGGCTGCGCTGGCAGGCCAGACACCCGGTTTTAATATTGTTGATACCGGCAGCCGTAATCCTACGCCACTGATCATTCGTGGGTTGCGCAACGCGAGCGTAAGCTCGGATGACCTGGGTGGTAACGGCGGCACCGTGACTCGCTATATCGATAATATTCCCCTACAAGGCGATTTTTTGCCGCCGGATATGCAGTTGCTGGATTTAGAGCAGGTAGAAGTATTAAAAGGGCCCCAGGGTACTTTGTACGGTAGCAGTTCGCTGGCCGGCATTGTGCGCTACAGCACGGCCAAACCCCAGTTGGGTGACTATCAGACAGAGCTGAGCGCCAGCATTACCGATACGGCTCACAGTGACGATTTGGGTTATGCCACCACTTTGGTTAGCAACCTTCCGGTGGGCGATACCTTTGCTGCGCGGCTGGTCTTGAGTAAAGACGAAGTGGCCGGGTTTATCGACAACGATTATCTGCTCACGGGGTCTGCGTCCGACATCAACAGCGAAGCGGGCGAGCAGGCGCGCCTAAGCCTGCGTTGGCAGCCCAGCGAGCGTCTGCGCGTGGATGGTAGCTACCACTATCAGGATCGCACCGTGGAAGATCGCCAGGCTAGCAATGAGCCGTTTACCGGTGATGCCTATGGCGCGTCCAGCCGGTTTTTACAGCCCGCCGACACCGAGCTACATATGGCGAATATTACCGCCAGTTACTCCTTCGATTTTGCGACTGCGACACTTATCCAAAGCCGTTACGATTATCAAACCGAGCGCCGCGCCGATCAGACGGATTATTTATTGTGGCTGGATGAGGTTTATTACGACTCGTCGTTTTATTCGCCTTATGAGGACTTTGCCTCTGAAACAGTGTCAGATTTTAACGTCAGCAAAGACACCACTGAGCTGCGTTTGACCTCTCCCGAGTCCGCCGATGTGTGGCAGTGGTTAGTCGGTGCGTATTACAGTAAAGATAAAATTGATGGCACAGTGGTGGATTTGGCGCCTGGGTTGGACATTTTCTGGGGGCTGGATGAGCCAGAGCCGCGCGATTACTACGCCGAACAAATTGAAGAGCTGGGTGAGTCGGCTATTTTTGCCGAGTCCTCGCATAAACTAAGTCAGCACTGGACGGTGACCCTGGGGGGGCGCTATTACGACCAGAGCGATGACTTAACCATTTGCTCGATGCTTCCCATGAATGATCGCTTTAATGGGGTTGAGCCTACGCCCTATTGCGACGCCGACGAGGAGAGCGACGACGGCTTTTTATGGAAGGCCAGTGCGCAATATGAAACCACTGCCGGTGTGCGTTGGTACGGGGTTTACTCAGAGGGCTTTCGCCGTGGTGGCAGTAATGCGCTGCCCGCCGGGGTCGAAAATAACCGCACCTACAGTCCAGACTATGCCGAACACTATGAGTTGGGGGTAAAAACCAACGAGCTGTGGTCGCGCCTGAGCCTGAACGCCAGTGTGTATGTCATTGATTGGAAGCAAATTCAGCAAAGCGCCTATGAAGTTAATGGCTATCTCGTCAACGTTAATTCGGGCAGCGCTTTGGTTGAAGGTGCTGAGATAGAAGGCTATTGGTCCCTCTCGCCCTCCTGGGGGCTAAAGTTTGGCGGCAGTTATAACGAGGCGCATATCGATGAGCCGGCAGATGCCGCTTTAGATATGGATGCCTACCCACAAAAAGATGACCGCCTGCCGGGCTCGCCTCGCGAGCAGTGGAATTTGGCGCTGGATGGTCGACATTCGTTCGGTGCGTTTGAATTAGATACCCTAGTCTCGCTGGTGACTGTTGGCGACAGCACCACCGCATTGAACGAAACCTTCGCCGATTACCAAAACTTGTCCGGCTATACGCTGTTGAATGCCCATGCCGGCATAGAGTGGGGCGCCTGGTATCTGGCAGCCGATATCGACAATATCACCGATGAGCGCGCTATTACTGGCGGTAGGTACAGCCCTGAATTTGGCCAGCAGGGGCGCTTTGATTATATAACCCGTCCACGCAGCATAACCTTGAGTGCACGCGTGCGTTTTTAAGGCGATGGAATCGAGGACAGTGTAAAAGGAGAACTGTATGGCTAAAAAAAGTGACACTTATAAGATTGATGTTCCCAAAGGCGGGGCGCAGATTGTGACTATTGATCTGCAGCCCGCGTTGCCCTGCGGCGGCAAGGCCGAAGTCTGGAAAATGGATGTCAAAGGTGAAAAAGGTAAGGTAAAAGACTTGGTGGTGGGCTTTGATAAAAAGTCTAATGCCGATGATCGCCGCTATGAAAAAGCGGTATTGGTTTTTCACCTGGATGCCGGCGACAAAAAAGGGCAGTGGCGCTTTATTGAAGAGGGCGTTGTTTACGCGCCGGGTAAGGGTGACACCCTGCACGATATCGAAACCCGCGTGGCGCAAGACGGCCGTGAGCTAGTGCTGACCATCCACAACTTTGACGATTCCAATGAAGATGTGGACTTTAGTTTTGTAGCCATGTACCGCGACGCCAAATCGGGTGAGGCCACCATTTATACCTCGGCCGATCCTGGGGTTCGTGTAGGCCGTCCACCGGGCGGATAATTAAAGGCAACTCTGGATTAATAGAGGTGTCCTTAAGCTTTAAGCCTCGGGCTGTTTGACCTGTGTCAGGCAGTCCGTCCCCCCTTGATCACACAGGTTGTTAAACCAGGGGAGCGAAAACCACGCCGTTCCCATTCCTTTCTCTAGCGCCGCCTTGGCCGACAGGCGTGCCGAAATCTCTTCACCAGCTAACGCATAAACCAGTGCCCCAGTGTAGTGGGTGTCGCCGCTGTCGGCGTCCAGTTGGCGGGCATTTTGGTAGGCATCAATCGCTACGACGGGCTTGTTTAAGTGCGCCAGAGCTTGGGCGTGTAAACGCAGGGTGTAGGCATCGCTGGCCCCGGCGCTAAGTTCTGCAACCTGACGGTATAGCTCGCGGGCTTTCGCTTCGTCGCCTTTTACTTGATAAGTATCGGCAAGGTTAAAGAGAGTCTGGGGATCATTGGGTGCGATATCCAATGCTTCGGTCAGAAGGGGGTGGGCTTGAGCGTAATCCCCTTGCAGCAAATGTGCGACCCCCAAGTTATTAAGAACGATTGCGCTACGCTCAATGCTCAAGGCTTGGGTGAGGGCGGCGGTAGCGTCGTCCAAGTCGCCACTCCACAGCGCGATCACACCGCGAAAACGATTGGTTTTGTGGTCGTTGGGGTTTAGCTGATGAGCTTGGGCGATGTTATCGCGGGCCGCGGCAAGATCACCGTTAAGCCACGAGGCCATAGAAAGGCGAAAGTAATTGTGCACACTGGGGCGAAGCTCGACGCCGTAGCGAAAGCTCTCGACCGCTTGGGGGTAGTCGCCCTGGGAAAGGGCCAGCAGGCCCTCTAGTTCGGTGAGTTTAGTGTGCTCCACGCCCAAGCTTTGCAGCCGGTCCAGCCAGTGCCGGGCCTGTTTAAAGTTGCGCTGATTGCGAGCCAGGGCGAATTGATTGGTTAGCTGCGCCTCTGTGTCGGTACGGTTTGCCGCTGGCAGAAATTGCTCCAGGCGCTCTAACGCTTTGGCGTTGCCGGTGTCGTGGTATAAATCCAGCGCCACTTCGCGGTATAGAATCTGAACACTGGCCCAGTCTTTGGTTTGCGGGCTCAGCTGATCCAGGGTGTCCAGCTGACTAATTTTGGCGCCGCTCGTCACATAGTCTTGATACTGCTCGGCAAACACCTTGTATTCGGATTCATCGGGTAGTTGCAGCTGGGTTTCGCTCTGGTAGTCGTAGAGCTTGTGAATGTGTAAGTACATACGCTCGGCCAGCATGGCGTAGCGATCTACCGTTGTGCGAAAGGTGGCGCTGGCCAAGACCTTTAAGCGCTGTTGGTCCTCTGAGGGGGCAAGTCGATTGAGGTTGATATCGCACCAGGTGCGGTCGCAGTATGCTTCGGTGACGATAATCTCCTCGGCGGCCAAAGCCGTTAGAACCTGCAAGGGCTCGCCTTCTTGGGCGGCCACCTCAAAGCGCGGAATGGCTTCGGCGCTTGGCAGTTGTACAATACCTTGCTGCGCTGCCTGGTAGAGCGTACCGCCCACCAACCGCTGGTCGGCATCGGCCAATTTCCCTTCGCTGTCAAAGCTTGGCGGGAGCACGGCTACCGCTTTGGGAATCAGCCCGGACGAATTATTCGCGCCGCTAAACCACAGCCCAGCTCCCAAGGTGATAACCGCAATCGCAGCAATGGTCAGCCAGCGGCGTAAGCGCTGGGTACGGGGCAATAGCATAGTGCTGGATTGGCGCGTTAAAAGAGTGAGGGGCGGCAGTTCGGTAGTCTCGGAACCATCCTCAATGGTGTCGGACAGCGGGTGCTCCTGGCAGATGGTGGCGAGGGCTTCACAGACCGCTTGGCTGCTGGCCGGACGTTCAGCTTTATCTTTTGCGAGCAGGCTGCGTAATAACTCTTGCAGTTCATCGGGCAGCTCGCTTTGGGCTAGCGGGGCTTCATCCAAAGATCCTGCGGAAATACTCTGTAGTAACTTTAAGGTGTTCCCGGTAGCGCCAAAAGGGTGGCAGCCCAGCAAAATGCTGTAGGCGACAATGCCAAAGGAAAATAAATCGCTTTTGAAATCCAAGGGTTCGTCGGCGATTTGTTCGGGCGACATATAGGCGTAGCTGCCAATCACTGCCTGGGTCAGCTCGGTGTTTTGATGCTGCTCACGGGCGATACCAAAGTCGGTGAGTTTGGCGTTGCCGTTGCGCCCGATGAGAATATTTTCGGGTTTTAAGTCGCGGTGCAAAATGCCGGCGTTGTGAGCACAGCTAAGGCCCGCCATAATCTGGTAAAGCCACTGCAGCCGCTGCGCCATCGAGGTGCCTTCTTCGCGCAGTTTGCGGGCCAGATCCACGCCGTCGATATATTCCATAACCAGCGACCCGCCATCGGCCTCGCTGATATAGTCATATACCTGAACAATACAGGGGTGGTTGAGCTTGGCGAGAAACTTGGCTTCGCGTTCAAAGCGGTGCAGTTGCTTGTGATTGCTGCCGTCACCGCGCAGCTGTTTGATGGCCACATCGCGCTCGAGCTGAGTATCTTGCGCTAAAAACACCTGCCCCATGCCGCCCTGGCCAATACGCCGCACCACCCGATAGCGGTTGGCGACGAGTGTCTGGGGTTGGAGATCGGGGTCTGTCATGCGCGGCGAGTGATCTTATGGGACTTGAAGTTCTACTTTACCACCTTTGTGGATTGAAAACTTGTTGCAGCCAAAGCGCATAGTGGTGCCGCGACGCTCGACAAAGCGATCATGGTTGATGTGGGGGATGGTTTTGGTGAGCTGCTGGCGCGCCCGGTATACCTGGATATTTAAATGCCCGGGTTCCAGTCCCAGCTCCTGGATCAGTAGATCGTTGGCCACCCAGCCTTGATCCTGCTCGTCCAGGCCGCGTTTGGCATCTTCGGCGCGGTGGCGCGCCAGCAATAGCAGTAGGTAGTGATGCGCGCGCGCGCCCAGGTGGTAGTTTTTGCCCTGATTTTGGATGCGTAAATCGGTGGTTTCCTCATCCAGGCTGACATCGAATTGGATATCCGCCTCGGTAATGCACTTGGGTACCATTTTCTCCACGGTGGGGGCGCAGGCGGCGGCGCAGTGCAATTGCCAGTGCTGGCTGCCACACTCGAGAATATCATTGTGGCTGAGAGTCTGGGGGGGCTTGCTTTCGTCGGCAACGGCCTGAGCCAGCCACTGGTTGCTGTTGGCTTCGCGGTACACATACCAGTAGGGCGTTTGGTCATTGGGGATTAGGTTGGCGGCCTGTAGTTCAATAACAGGCAAATCGTCGCCGTGGGTATCCAGTGACACCAGAATATCTTTAGGTGGCGCCACATCTTCAACGCTTAGGCTAACACCCTCGTCTCCGGCCAGTTGGATGGTATCGCCCGCGCTTAGGGGGTAATAGAGACCTTTATCCAAGCGTTTGCCGTTCAGCCAGGTACCGTTGCGGCTTAGATCTTTCAACTGCCACTGCTCACAACTCCACTCTAGGCAAAGATGGCGGCGCGAGATATAGGGGTTTTGAATGCAGGTGTCCACCTTGCCTTCGAGCGACCCTATGGTGTGATGTGCCACCACAGGTATGCGCTGGGAGGTATCTCGCCTGAAAAGGTAAGCCATTACCAAGTCCCTGAAATCAATAAAGCTATTCGGATGAATTGGACGCCTGGCAGTTCCCTGATCCTATCTCAGGCCAGTATAGATCCCTTTAAGCGCTTTTTCTTCTTAGACGCCTTCGCTGCTATGCCAAGTGGGCAAAGTTTAATACAGTGCCGGGACTACGGCAAATGCTTCCATCTGCACGCAGCTTCGCGCGCCCGGGGATTCGGTGGCGGTGGGGGATTGCCGGGGCTAAGCAAACCGGTTAAAAACGAGTATGATTGCCCTCTTGTCTAGAGGGGGAGAGTGAGGGTGAAAACATATTGGGTTTTTCTGTTGGGGTTACTGGTGTTGAGCGGTTGCAATGATAGAGATGTCAGTGAAAACGGGGGTGGGGCTAGTAGCCAGCCTTCGAATTATATTGCCCCCGATCCGGGCTTTTTGCGCAATGGATCTTTCGAGGTCAGTGAGCAGGGGCAGTTAGATTATTGGCGATTGTTGCAGCATGCATCCAACACGTCTTATGAAATACGTGCCACCGATGGTGTCCTAGCCATCAAGCGCACGGGCCCTGAGCCCTGGGGGAAGGTGCGTCAGCAGTTCCGCAAAGTTGATGTTGAGCCGTTACAGGGCAGAACTCTGGAATTTTCTGCCGAAGTGAAAACGCACTTCACCGATGAGTATGGCTCGGCGTTTGAACCACCGGGGCTTATGGTTTTGGCCAAGGGGCTTAAAGCAGGTGCGCCTGCAATGATGGGAGCTTCAACCCTAGTTACTAAAAAAGCCATAGTGCCGGGCGATTTGGGAGAACAGGGTTGGCATCATTTCGCTGTGAAATTCGATCTGCCTGCCCTTGAGGATGCCTCGTACGTCGAGCTTGAAGTGGCTTTCTTAATGACACTGGGCGGCCAGATGCAGATTCGTGGGCCTGCGCTCATAGCTCTGGACGAAGCTTCACCATAGCTTCGTTGCTTACATATCTTCGGCGCGCGCCATGTCGTAGCTCATTTGTCGGGCATGGCTGGACTCAATAGCCAGGACATCGCGCGCCAGCTTTTCCGTGCGGTCACTTTCGGCGCGTTTGGTGAGATAGAGAAATAGATCCACCAGCTGTTCGTGCCAGTCCGCCACCAGAGCGCTAATAGTCGCGGCGCTGCGATTTTTTAGGTCGATATCCTGTAAATTAAAAGCGGCGATGGGGTTGCGGTCGGTGTACTCGTAAAACCAGGTTTGCAGTGGTCCCCAGTCCGAATCTCGCTCTAGCTCGGCCAGAGTGGCGGCTAGCTTTTGCTCTTTTAGCGCTAAGTGCTGCAGTAACATCTTGTTTCTGGGGTCGGCTTCGTCTTGACCGCAGCGGCCCAGCCGAGCGGCCATTTCGGCATGAAACACCTGGGTGTGCTGCAATAAGTCATTCAAAGTTTTCGGTACCATAGCCATTGTTAACTCCTTGGTCGATTTTCGACGGGTTAAACGTTATGATGCAACTTCGATGCCAGGATCAGAGCACGGGATTGAAGGCGCTGGGGAACAAAACCTTGTAAAACTTACAGGAGATTCTCGTAAGAGAGGTAAAATGACGAATCAGCACCGTTTTATGGATAACCGCCTAAGTCAAAAAACCGAACGGCATCGGCAAATTACGGCTCGTTACGATTTGTGGTATTCGCTTAACGATCTTGGCGCCGGTCTTATGTTCGTAATAGGTAGCATTTTGTTTTTCTCTGAGGCGACTCAAACGCCCGCTACTTGGTTGTTTTTAACAGGTTCTATACTGTTTACCGTGCGTCCGACTATTCGGGTTGTACAAGACATTCACTTGCGACGCCTGTCGCACAATAATTAACGCTTTATTTATGGCAAGCAAACAAAAAACCGCCTACGTCTGCAATGAGTGCGGTGCCGACTTCTCCAAGTGGCAGGGTCAGTGCAGCGAGTGCGGCAGTTGGAATTCAGTCGTGGAAATGAAGTTGGGGCCAACGCCTAAGGGCGGTGCGCGCAACGGCCAGTTTAGTGGTTACGCTGGCAGTGTTGGCTCCAAGGTGCAGACCTTGGCGGAGATCAGCCTGGAAGATTTACCGCGCCTAACCACGGGCACCGGCGAATTCGACCGGGTGTTGGGCGGAGGCTTGGTGCCTGGGTCTGTAGTGCTTATCGGTGGTCATCCAGGCGCCGGTAAGAGTACCGTGTTATTGCAGACATTATGTAAGTTGGCCGAGCGCATGAGTTGCCTCTATGTTACCGGCGAAGAGTCCTTGCAACAGGTGGCCATGCGTGCGAACCGTTTGGGGTTACCCACCGATAAGCTGCAGATGTTGTCTGAAACCAGTGTGGAGCATATTGGCCAGGCCGCCGAACAGTTGCAACCCAAGGTAATGGTGGTGGACTCGGTGCAGGTGGTGCATTTATCCGATATTCAATCGGCACCGGGTTCGGTATCGCAAGTGCGCGAGGCCGCGGCGTATTTAACCCGCTTTGCCAAGCAGACGGGCACGGTGGTGATTTTGGTGGGGCATGTCACCAAGGACGGTTCGCTGGCTGGGCCGAAGGTGTTGGAGCATATGATCGATTGCTCCATTTTGCTGGAAGGTTCGCACGACTCGCGTTTTCGTACTTTGCGGGGCAATAAAAACCGCTTTGGCGCGGTGAATGAGTTAGGCGTGTTCGCCATGACCGAGAAAGGTTTAAAAGAGGTCAGCAACCCCTCGGCCATATTTCTTCAGCGCGGTGACGAAGTCGCCTCGGGATCCGTGGTCATGGTCATGTGGGAAGGCACTCGCCCACTGCTGGTGGAAATACAAGCGCTGGTGGATGATAGCCACCTGGGGAATCCGCGCCGGGTAGCTGTAGGCTTGGATCAAAACCGCCTGTCCATGTTGCTGGCCGTGTTACACCGCCATGGAGGCGTCCTGGTGGGGGATCAGGATGTATTTGTGAATGTGGTGGGGGGCGTGCGCGTGGCCGAAACCAGCGCCGATTTAGCCCTCGTGCTGGCGATTGTTTCCAGCTTTCGCGACCGCCCCTTGGCGCACGATTTAATGGTGTTTGGCGAGATTGGCCTGTCCGGCGAAATTCGTCCAGTGCCCAGCGGTCAAGAGCGTTTGCGCGAAGCGGCTAAACACGGCTTTAAGCGAGCGATCGTGCCGATAGGCAATGCCCCCAAGTCCATGGATGGCATTGAGATTGTTGCGGTGAAACGCTTGAGTGAGGCGCTGGCGGCTATTGAATAGCCGTGTTGGTGCTTTTGGGGTGTGTCAGCTTGTGTAAAGGGGCGTCTAATAATTGAAAAGGAGCATGACGCGCCCGCTTATAGTGAAGTAGACTTTTAGGGTGGATGTTGCCATCCGACAATAATCCGTGCGGGGCGTTTTCTGACCTCGTCAATATAATAACGATTAGCCTGCTTAGAGTTTTCACTATGTTGAGTTCCCGACCCCTTGTTTTGGTTATTCTTGCCCTGTGCAGCCTGGCGCTAACCGCCTGTGCAAAACCTGCCGATAATGACCCTCCACAAGAGACGCCTGCTGCTTCGCTCTCTAACGTTTTGGTGTTTTATAAAACTGCCGATTGGAAGCACGACTCTATACCCGTGGGGATTGAAACAGTTAGCCGATTAGTGGCGGAAAGAGGCTTGACTCCGGTGATCACTGATGATGCATCGGTATTTACTGACCAGCAGTTGCAAGCCATGGCGGCGATTGTGTTTGTGAACACCACCGGCAATATTCTCACTACCTCGCAAGAGTTCGCCATGGAGCGTTATATTCAGGCCGGCGGGGGCTTTGTGGGCATACATGCGGCGGCGGATACCGAGCACCGCGAGGGCAGCTGGCACTGGTATAAAAGACTTGTGGGCGCGGCGTTTAAGTCCCACCCAGATGATCCGTCCAATGTGCAGCGCGCGCGGTTAAAAGTCGTTAATAGCCAGCATCCTGCCACCGATGGTTTACCTGCAGAATTTTATTTATCCGACGAGTGGTATGACTTTTACGCTTTGTCGGATAGCCGCCATGATTTATTGGTACTGGACGAGCGTAGCTATCAGGGCGGACAACACGGCGATTATCACCCTATTGCCTGGTATCAGGAGTTTGATGGTGGTCGTTCGTTTTATACAGGCCTGGGCCATGTTGAGGCAATGTACAAAAACGAATGGTTTTTAGCGCACCTGGGTGGCGGCCTGGATTACGCTATAGCCGATCGCGAACCGCTGGATTACAACAGAACTAGGCCCGATCCGCGCCGCTTTAAGCAGAATGTTTTAGTGGACAATTTAGTCGAGCCCATCAGCTTTGATCTGACCCAAGATTATTCAGCGGTTATGATCGGGCAGCGCCAGGGTAAGCTGCTGTGGCTGGATGTGGCCAGCAGAAAGCTCCACACCATGGCCGAGTTTGAGGTGTTTGCGCCCCATAAAAACGTCGAGTTTGGTTTGGTGGCGGTGGCTTTTGATCCGGGCTTTGACACCAACAATATTATCTATGCCATGTACAACCTGGCTGATGAGTCGGGCGAGGCCGAGCTGCTGCAGCGTTTGTCGCAGTTTACCGTGGTCGACAAAAAACTGGATATGAGCAGTGAACAAGTGCTGTTGGATATTCCCAATGACAACACCTGCTGCCATACCGGGGGTAACCTGGAATTTGATCGGCACGGTAACTTGTTCGTCGCCCTGGGGGATAACTCTAATCCCTTTGAGTCCAACGATTCTGGACCCATGAATAATACCGCCGAAGGCAAGTATCATGATGCCCTGCGTACATCATCTAACAGCCAGGATTTGCGCGGTAAAATCTTACGGATTACACCGGACAAAGAAGGCGGCTACGCCATTCCCCAGGGCAACTTGTTTACTGCCGATGAAAATGGTCGTCCGGAAATTTATGTCATGGGTACCCGCAACCCGTACACCATTGCGATTGACGATACTACAGACACCCTCTACTACGGTGATGTGGGCCCGGATGGCAAAGCCGATACCCAAGAGTTTGGACCCCGTGGTTACGACGAAATTAATAAAGTCACCGAGCCGGGTTATTTTGGTTGGCCTGCGGTGCTGGCGAACAATATTCCCTACCGAATGTACGATTATCAGGCCGAAGAGAGCGGCGAATTATTTAACCCGATGGCGGTGGAGAACTTTTCGCCCCGCAACACTGGGTTAAAGGTGCTCCCTCCGGCGCAGCCGGCACTTATTTGGTATCCCTACGGACAATCCGATCGCTTTCCCGAGTTGGGGCAAGGTGGCCGTAATGCCTTGGTAGCAGGTGTATACCCGAGCGGCGACAATCTGGCTTATGCCGACTACTACCAGGGTAAACTGGTTATTGGCGACTTTATGCGCAGCTGGGTGAAGGTCGTTACGTTGGATGATTTTGATAACGTAGTCAAAATCGAAGACATGGCTCCCAGCATTGAATGGGCCGGACCGCTGGATATGAAAATTACGCCGGATGGGCGCTTGTGGGTATTGGAATACGGTACTCAGTGGTGGGGGAGCAGCGCCGATACTAAGCTGAGCGTTATCGAATACGATGAAAATGCTCCACTGCCGACTCCTGAAGAAGAGGCGGCCGCGCAAGCGCAGGCCGCTGCTCGAGCCGATGACCTGGATCACCAGGCTCAGCTCATCATCGCGGAGGGCAAAGAGGCCGCTAAAAGCACCAGCTGCATTGCCTGCCATAAAGAGCGAGAGGCTTCTGTGGGACCTAGCTTTTGGCAAATTAAAGAAAAGTACAGTGAGCTGGATGATCCCAAAGGCTATATAGCCAACACCATTGCCGAGGGCAGTAGCGGCCGTTGGGGGGAGCATGCTATGCCCGCCCACAGCTTCTTGGACCTGGCCACCCGCGAAAAGATTGCCGTTTATATTCTGTCGGTAACCGAAGAGCCAGAGTAACGGCCCTTTACCACCACCCACAAAAAAGCCAGCAATAAAGCTGGCTTTTTTGTGGGTGGATTTAAATAATAGCGTTCATCGTTCATCGTTCATCGTTCATCGTTCAGCCATCCTGAACCAATCTGGCAATATGTTTTTCCAACACGCTGTGATCAATTTCACCAATCGGCACTCCGTGCATATCCGGTAGGTTGTGGGCGATGCCTTTGTGGCAGTCAATGCAGGTTTTCTCGCCGCTGGCGAGCAGGGTGGAGTGCATTTGCCGCGCGCGGGGCGACTGTTGGGTAAAGTCCATGTATTCAAAGTCGTGGCAGTTGCGACACTCCAGCGAGTCATTGGCTTTTAATCTTGCCCACTCGCGCTCGGCCAGCTCGCGGCGTTTGGCTAAAAACTTTTCCCGGGTGTTAATGGTGCCAAAAATTTTGCCCCACACTTCTTTAGATGCTTGCATTTTGCGGGCGATCTTATTGGTCCATTCGTGGGGAACATGACAATCGGAGCACTTGGCGCGTACGCCAGAACGATTGGTGTAGTGAATGGTGGGCAACAGTTCTTGGTAGACGTTATTTTTCATTTCATGGCAGCCGACGCAAAATTGCTCGGTGTTGGTGTACTCCATAGCGGTGTTAAAACCGCCCCAGAAAATCACCCCGGCGATAAAGCCGCCCATACACAAAGTGCCCAAACCAATATAGGCAGAGGGGCGCCGGAACAGTTTCCAGTAGTGCTTTAGCGTTTTAAACATGGCTTACTCCGCAAGGCTGGCTTCCATGATGGCGTCGATATTTTTATAGAGGTTGCCACCGCCTACCGGCTCGACATTGTGTTGCGGTACATGACACTGCTGGCAGAAATAGCGTCGCGGCGATACCGCTGCGAGAGGCTGATGCTCGCGGGTCCAGTAGTGAGTGATGCTGACCATAGGCGCCCCCGAATCGGGGCTGCGCTGACGGCTGTGACACACTAGGCACTGGTTAAAATTTTTGTCCACCTGGTAGTTGCGAATGGTATGGGGAATGGTGGGCGGCTGTTCGGGATAGTTGCGCGCCGGTTTCTTCGCCGGGGTCATAACGGCGGGCATGGGCGGCGGTGCGGTTTCATCGGCCAGGGTTCCCCCTTTGCGGATACCGTCGGGGGCGGGGTCGTTGAGTGTTTCGCTTGCAAAGGCGGCTGTGGCCGATAGCGCGAGCAGTAACAGTAAGATTCTCATCTCGGCCTCCTCAGGCTAGGCTAACCAGTTCAAGTTTTACCGCGCATTTTTTAAAGTCGGTTTGCTTAGATATGGGGTCGGTGGCATCCAGGGTGACTTTATTGATTAAGCGGTTGGCATCGAAGAACGGCACAAACACCAAACCCTTAGGCGGCTTGACCCGGCCGCGGGTTTCCACCCGGGCGCGGATGCTGCCGCGGCGGCTGGTAATACGCACATCGCTGCCGCGTTTAAAGCCTAGCGTCTGCGCGTCTTCGGCGTTCATAAACAGCACCGCATAGGGCACGGCGGCGTGTAGTTCGGGAACCCGCTGGGTCATGGTGCCGGTGTGCCAGTGCTCCAGCACCCGGCCGGTACTCAGCCAGAAAGGGTATTCGTCGTCTGGTGATTCGGCCGGCGGTTCATAGGGCAGGGCAAAAATAATCGCGCGATTGTCTTTGTGACCGTAAAACTGCACGCCAGCGCCTTTTTCTACGTAAGGGTCCGAGCCCTCGCGAAAGCGCCAGCGGGTTTCTTGGCCGTCCACCACCGGCCACCGCAGGCCGCGCTCCTGGTGGTAGCGATCAAAGGGGGCCAGGTCGTGGGCTTTGCCCCGGCCGAAGCGGGCGTATTCTTCAAATAAACCTTTTTGAATGTAGAAACCAAAAGCATCGGCTTCGTTGTTCTTATAACCTTTCTCGATTTGCTCCGCGGGGAACTGATCTACCTGGCCGTTAGCAAACAGAACTTGGTAAAGGGTTTTGCCTTTGTACTCGGGCGCCTTGTCAAGGAGTTCGGCGGGCCAGATATCGTCGGTGGTAAAACGCTTACTGAATTCCACCAGCTGCCATAAATCGGATTTTGCCTCGGCAGGCGGTGTGACCAGCTGATGCCAAAACTGAGTGCGGCGCTCGGCGTTGCCATAGGCACCTTCTTTTTCCACCCACATGGCGCTGGGCAGTATTAAGTCCGCTGCTTGGGCCGAGGTGGTTGGGTAGACATCAGAGACAATGATAAAAGTATCCGGGCTGCGCCAGCCCGGTAGGGTCTCTTGGGCGGTATTAGGGCCCGCCTGAATATTGTTGCACACCTGTGTCCAGCAGACTTTGAGCTTGCCGTCTTTTAAGGCGCGGCTTTGCGCTACCGCATGAAAGCCGTTTTTATCGGGAATTGTACCCGCCGGCAGTTTCCAGATTTTTTCGGTTTTGGCGCGGTGTTCGGGGTTGGTCACGATCATATCGGCGGGCAGGCGGTGGCTAAAGGTGCCCACCTCGCGGGCCGAGCCGCAGGCCGAGGGTTGCCCGGTGAGTGAGAAAGGGCTGTTGCCCGGCTCGGAAATTTTGCCGGTGAGAAGGTGAATGTTGTACACCAGATTGTTGGCCCATACGCCCCGGGTGTGTTGGTTAAAACCCATGGTCCACAGGGACATGACTTTTGTGTCGGGGTCGGCGTAAATTTTTGCCAGCCGCTCCAAACGCTCTTTGGGAACCCCGGTTTCGCTGGCGGCGTAATCCAGGGTATAACGGCTGACAAACTTGGCGTACTCATCAAAGCTGGAATCGGTAAAGGCGTTCGGGTCTGCAGCGCCTTTGGCGTTTTTCTCGCGCGGGTCTTCCGGGCGCAGGCCATAGCCAATGTCGTCCTGCCCTAAAGCAAAGCGGGTGTGTTTATCGACAAATTCGCGGTTTACCTTGTCATTTTGAATAATGTAGTTGGCGATGTAGTTGAGAATAATCAGATCGGTTTGCGGCTTGAAAATAATCGGTACGTCGGCCAATTCAAAGCTGCGAGTCTCGTAGGGCGACATGGCCACCAGCTCAACGTGGGGAAAGCTTAAGCGGCGGTCGGCGATGCGGCTCCAGAGTATGGGGTGCATTTCCGCCATGTTGGAGCCCCAGAGTACAAACGCATCGGCGTTTTCAAAGTCGTCGTAGCAGCCCATGGGCTCGTCGATACCAAAGGTGCGCATAAACCCGCCCACCGCCGAGGCCATACAGTGGCGGGCGTTGGGGTCTAGGTTGTTACTGCGCAGTCCGCCCTTAAACAATTTGCTCGCGGCATAGGCCTCCCACACGGTCCACTGGCCCGAACCCAGCATGGCGACACTCTCGGGGCCGTGTTCGCGAATGGCGGATTTGAATTTTTCCTCCATGATGTCGAAGGCTTGCTCCCAGCTGATGGGTGCGAAGCTGCCGTTTTTGTCGTACTTACCGTTGCTCATGCGCAGCATGGGGGTGTGCAGCCGGTCGCGACCGTACATAATTTTCGACAAAAAGTACCCTTTGGCACAATTCAGTCCGCGGTTTACCTCGGCTTTAACATCCCCGTGGGTGGCAACCACCTGGTTGTCTTTGGTGGCCACCATGACGCTGCAGCCGGTGCCGCAAAATCGACAGGGGGCTTTGTTCCACTCCAGGTCGGTCAATTCGCGGTTGGTGATCAGGTTGCTGGCGCTCGCGGGAATGGGCAGACCCATTGTGAGAGCCGCCACAGCGGCGGCGTTGGCTTTGGCAAATTCGCGGCGGGTAGTAGCCATGGTTACAAGTCCTCACCTGAGATAATTTCGTGATACACCAGCGAGGCGTGTATTACCCCAGCTGTGTTGTTGAGTTGGTCAATGGCGTTGGCAATGGCGCGCTCGTGCTCGCTTTCTAGCACCGCGACCAGCTTGCCGGTGCTTTCACTGGCGTGAATTTCGGCGCGGTAGTCGGTTACTAGTCGCTGCTGAATGCGGGCCAGTTGTTCGGGGCGCACGAATAGGGCGACGCTTGCGATATGCAAGGCAGCGGGTTGGCTGCTGGCAATAATGGGGGTGCTCATGCGAATCCCTCCGTGGCGTAAGGTTAACCCGGAGGTCCGAGAATGATCTGCGACATCCACACCGCAAAGCCGTAGCCGCCCACGACCATAACGCTGAGAATGGGAAACAAGAAAACGATAATAAAAATAAACAGACGCCATTCCTGGCGCTTGCGGCGAGCGTCGGGCTCGGCTTCTTGCAATGCCACGGTCCTTCTCCCTACTTGGCTATAGTCAGTGCCCGATCGGTCAGGCAGAAGCCAGCCGCTGCTTGGCGCGGCAAGCTGTCAACCGCCGTAGCGGGCAATCACGGTTTTGCTTATAAAAAGCCTTTATGCTGCTGTTATGGGATGCAAGTGTAGTCGAGATTCAGGCCGCTAGCCGGTCAAAAGTTGAGCCAAATCAAATATTGCGCTTATTTATTCTGCTCCCAGCAATTCGCGCAGTTCGCGCTCTGCTACCGCTGGGTCGCCCAGGTTTAATTCAATCAGGCGGCGCAGGTGCTGCACGCTGTTCAGGTCCATGGACTGGCAGGCCAGCCCCAGTTCGCTATCGCTGTGATGGGCGAGGGTTGTTTGCATGGTAATCACCGCCTGGTCTGACAAGGTGACGGTTAATTGAATGGGGGATTGGGCGTTCAGCTTGGCCGTGTCGAGTCCAGCAACCAGAGCGCCATTGAGAGAAATATCCTGCAGTTCGGCGCGCCACTGGTTGCCGCCCTGAGATACCTGGGTATCAAGATCAAATGGAATTCGGGTAAAGCGGCGTCTGTCTTGATCGGACATGGCTGAGCCTTTCTGTGAATGTGGTGAGTGCATTGTAGCTGAACAAGTTAGTGATCGCCGCCTGTTATAATCGTCTTTTTGTAACCTACAAACAGAGGCGCTATGGCGGAATATCGAATCGGGATCGACCTTGGGGGGACCAAAACCGAGGTCATTGTGCTGGGCGAGGGCAGTCGCGAGCTGTTTCGCAAGCGGATACCCACGGTGCGGAACGACTACCAGCGTACCCTGGAGGATTTGGCCGCGCTGGTGACCGATGCTGAGGAGGCTGTTCAGGCAAGCCCCCTGCCGGTTGGCTTGGGTATTCCCGGGACTGTATCGCGCAAAACCGGGTTGGTTAAAAATGCCAACTCCACCTGGCTGAACGGCCAGTCTTTGCAGGTGGATTTATCCGCGCGCCTGGGGCGGGAGGTCCAGGTGACTAACGATGCCAATTGCCTAGCGGTATCCGAGGCTGCCGATGGCGCAGGCGCCGGTTACGATTTTGTGTTTGCGGCTATTTTGGGTACCGGCTGCGGCGGTGGGGTTTGCTATCGCGGCGCGCCTTTAGCGGGCCCCAACGGGGTGGGCGGTGAGTGGGGGCACAACCCCTTGCCTTGGACGCGAGACGCCCAGCTAAACGCCCGCCCTTGTTATTGCGGTCGGTCCGGTTGCCAAGAGACTTTTTTATCCGGCACGGGCATCGGCATAACCTACCGTTTAGCCACGGGTAAAACACTGGACGCCGCGCAGGTCGTCGAGCTTTGGCGTGTGGGTGACACTGCTGCTACAGAGGTTATGACGGCGTATATGGATCAACTGGCCCGCGCCCTGGCGGCGGTGATTAACGTCATGGATCCGGATGTGATCGTACTGGGAGGCGGGGCGTCGAATATCGATGAAATTTACCAGCAGGTGCCTGCAATCTTGCCGCGCTACGTTTTTGGTGGGGAGTGCGACACTGAGATCAAACAGGCCGTGCACGGGGATTCCAGTGGGGTAAGAGGGGCGGCCTGGTTGAATCCGTTTTAATTTTGGGAACGGGGAACGAACTGTCCCTGCATCCACCGCTCAAGCCGATTGGCTGCGCGCTTTTAGTCGGCCATATGAGCCTGATTCCGGCCGTTTTGTTTGGCGGTGTAGAGCGCCTGGTCCGCCGCGTACACCAGTTGTTTAATGGAGTTGTTGTTGCCGGGAGTCATGGTGGCTATGCCCAGACTGACCGTAATGCAGTTGTGTGTGGCGGAGCTCTTGTGTTCAATCCCCAGAGCCTCGACGGCGAGGCGGGTGTTTTCGGCGATACGTTTTGCCCCGGCCCGATCCGTGTTGGGCAGTATCAACATAAATTCCTCGCCGCCGTAGCGCACGACTTTGTCGGTGACGCGTTGCATTTGTGTCTGTAGTGTTTTGGCAACCGAAATCAGGCATTCGTCGCCTCTCTGGTGGCCGTAGGTGTCGTTAAAGTGCTTGAAGTGGTCCACATCGAGCATGATCACTGACAGCGGTTGGCCCTCGCGCCGCAGGCGCAACCAGGTGTTTTCAAAGTAGGCATTGCCGGAACGCCGGTTGGTTAATCCGGTTAGCCCGTCCCGATCTGCCAGTTTCTGCAGTTCGTTGTTGACTTTCTCAAGGGTGGCGGTGCGTTCGGCCACTTTCTCTTCCAGTGTGCGTGAGTAGTCCTGCACCTGTGCGTAGAGGCTGGCGTTCTCGGTGGCAACGGCGGCTTGTGCCGCCAGCAGGTGAATGAGTTCCACCCGGGGTTCGGTGAACACGCCCTCGGCCAGGTTGTTTTCCATATAAACCGCCGCTTCGAAATGCGCTCTCTTAATGGGAACACAAAGCACTGAGTGAGGTTGCCGGTTGACCGTGTAGGGGTCGTGAATAAAGGGGCCCTCGGCGCCGGCGTCGTGCAGCACCACGGCCTCGCCCTTTTGAAAGACCTGGCTGATAACGCTCATCGGCAGGGCAATGGCCTTGCCTTCACGGTCGGTAATCAATGAATGCTTAGGCAGGTCCGATGGCGCCGGATCGGGCGTTGCGCCGAGGGAGGCTTCAACCGCATACCGGCCGGCGGTTCGCACGATCATACAGCCCCACTGGCCGCCCGCGTTTTCCAGCAAAATGGCCAGGGTTTTTTGCAGCAACTGATCGAGCACCATCTCGCCGGAGATTTCCCGCGAGGCTTTCATGACCGAGGCGAGATCCAGATGGGACAGTGGTGTGTGCTCATCCCCCGCCGGCACCGCGCGCCACTCGCGCAGTACCGGGTATTGCTCCTTCAGCTGGGCCACTTTGCGTCTGGCGCCCCAGCGATTGTAAACGCCGTGGGCGCCGCGCAGGTAACCCTCGGCCGAGCGCGTCTTGCCCTGGGCTAACAAGTGGCGGGCGGCGCGCTCCAGGGCGGTGGCTTCATCGCGCAAAAAGCCGTTAGTCCGGGCGCCGTCAATGGCGGCGTCGTAATACGTCAGTGCCGTCTCGTAATCACCGTCCAGGTGGGCCAGTTCCGCACTCATTAGCATTTGCAGGTGGCGGAAGTTGGCCTCGCAGTTATCCGCCCAGCGGGTCATCCTGGCCAGATCCTTTTCCAGTCGTTGGCGCGTGGTTTTTTGCTCGGCGGTATTCATGCCCGGGTAGAGTGTACAGAGCGTCAGGTTGGCCACGATGTAAAAACGCACCAGTTGCGGCAGGGACATGGCCGAGCGGATCAGCAGGTCCTGCTTTTTGACAAACGTCAGCGCCTGCTCGTAGTTGCCGTAGAGCAGGTTGATCTCGGCATTGTAAATATGGTGGTTGGCGATACCGGTCATGAACCGGCGCTCGCTCATTTGCTCGAGACATTGTTGCGCGTTGAAATCAATACTGCTCAAACTGAACGGGGACTCGGTGTCGCCGAGCAGGTTGCGCTGCATTTGCAAAAAGAGGGTGCTGGAATCGAGTGAATCCTGATAGGCGCATTCGCGCACGATTTGCAGGTTTTCTTCATGGTGTTGGCGTGCGGTTTCCAGATCCAGGCCCGGGTCCCAGATCACGCAGTCCTGAGCGCTGTAGGCCAAATAGAGCAGGTCGCCGGACTGGTAGCCCGCCTCAATGCCTTTGCGGAACCAGGGGGTGAGGCTCGACCAGTGATTGCTCCAGTGATGGATGAACATGGCGTAGACATAGATGACGCGCGCTCTGAGGGTGAGATCATCAAGCCGCTCGTTGATGGCAAGACCAGCCAGACCGTATTGATAACCGAGGGCGGGGTTGTCCAGCTCGCCGCATAACAGCATGCCATAGGCGGCGTAGGCAAAAGCCGCCTCTGGGCAGTTGCCGCAGCGCAGCGCCAGGTTGACCGACTTGAGCACCAGATAGCTGAACAGATTGCCACTGCCGGACAAAAAGGCCGCGGCGAATATCTCCATCAGTAGCCGCATGGCCGCCAGGGTGGCGGGATCATCAATGACGGGCGCATCCACCAGCTCGGCAATTTGTCGGCCCGCTAAATACTGCTCCACGTGCTGGCGCTCCAGGGCTATGTCCGCTTGGCTGGGGTGTTCGGTAAAGTCGATGCCCAGCAGTGCCAGACCTTCGATACAGGCTTGAATAGACTCTCTCATCCGGCCCTGGGTGGCATTCTGGCGGGTGCGGATGGCGAGCACCTCGGCCCGTTCCAGTGAGGTCTGCGCATGCTCGAGCATAAGCGCCAGCCAGTGATCTGCCTCTTCGGTGCGCCCGGTCAGGTAGAGGCACAATTGCATCTCGCTGGCCAGTGTTGCCATCACTGAGCCCATGCGTGACCAGGCGTTGTCCGGCAGCAGCGCTTGTGCGATCTGCAGGTAGTTCAGCGCCGGCTCGTAGGCCGAGGATTGACGGGCAAGAATCCCCGCGCGCAGGTTCAGCTCGGCCAGCAGGCGTTGTTCGCTGGTGTTGACAAGATCCCGGCCCTTGTTGAGGTGACTGACGATATCGATCAACCGGTCGTTGCCGACCGTATCGCCGGCGTGCTGGAGCATCAGCCGCCCCACCCGCAGGTGCATCCTCGGCAATTCATCGGGCTCAATGAGCCCGTAGGCGGCCTGCTGCACCCGGTCGTGCTGGAAGCGGTAGTAGGGGTTGAGCGAGAGGCGCTCGTCGGATTGATTGACCAGGCGGTAGTCGCTGTGCAGCGGCAGTACTGTGTATTGCTTCAACGCCGGCAGCAGCGCCTGGGCCGTCTCGGCGGTGCTGTGCTCATAGATGTTGGCGAGCGTTTGCAGCGTAAAGGTGTTGCCGATACAGGCCGCCAGTTTCAGCGCCGTCTGTGTCTCGTCGGGGAGTTGGC
This sequence comes from Gilvimarinus xylanilyticus, assembly GCF_024195295.1. GTDB lineage: Bacteria > Pseudomonadota > Gammaproteobacteria > Pseudomonadales > Cellvibrionaceae > Gilvimarinus > Gilvimarinus xylanilyticus. Next base: position 87,106 of record NZ_JAMFTH010000006.1, read on the forward strand.
GCAGGTTTTTGAGCATGAACTCAACCACATCCTGATCGGCGTCATCCCAGCTGACCCCGTCCAGTTCCCAGAGCCATTGGCCGGTTTGCGGATCCGGCCAGATGGCGCCCAGGGTGTGCAGCTGGCGCAGCAGTTCGTTGGTGAAAAAGGGATTACCCTGTGCCCGGTGGAAGAGCATTTCGGCCAGTCCGCGGCTGGCGCGTGGCTCACAGCGCAGCGCGTCCGCCACCAGTTGGGTCACCGAGGGCTGATCGAGTGGCCCCACGGGAATATCGTGTAGACGTTGATGCTGGCTCAGATCGTCCAGCAGTTGCCGCACCGGGTGGCCGGGGCCGACTTCATTGCTTCGATAGGCGCCGATCAGCAGCAGGTGAGTCTGGTGTCGGGAGGTGACGATACGACGGAGCAGGTCCAGGGTAGGGGTGTCGCTCCACTGAAGGTCGTCCAGAAACAGCACCACCGGGTGTCCCTCGCCGGCAAACGCCTGTAAAAAGGCCGTCAATACCAGTTGCAGCCGGTTGCGGCTTTCGGCCGGTGGCAGCTCGGGCACGGGAGGCTGTTCACCGATGATCAGGGCCAGCTCCGGTACCAGGTCAATCACCAGAGCACTGTTGGGGCCCAGTGCCTCGCCGAGGCGCGCTCGCCACCACAGCAGTTGCTCCGGCGGTTTGAGCAATACTTGTTGAACCAGGGCACGAAAGGTGGTTGCAAGCGCCGAGTAGGTTTGGCGCTGTTGGTACTGATCGAACTTGCTCTGTACCAGAAAGCCGCGTTCGCGGATCTGGTGGCGGTCGAGCTCGTTGACCAGTGCGGATTTGCCCACGCCGGAGTAGCCGTGTACCAGGCAAAAGCGGGTCTTGCCGGAGACGACCTGTTCGAACAGTGCAAGTAGCCGCTGCAATTCCCGCTCGCGGCCGTAGAGCGCTTGCGGCACCAGAAATTTTTGCAGGCGGTCTTTTTCCCCCGGTGTGAAGGGCCCTGGCGTACGCCCCTCTTTGATCGCGTCCGCACACAATACGAGATCGTGCAGCAGCCCCTGACTGCTCTGGTAGCGCTTTTCGGGGGACTTTGACAGCAGCTTCAGAACGATGGCGGAAACGGCTTCAGGTATACCCGGTAACAGCGTCTCGGGGGCGGGCGGTACGCGGCTTACGTGTTGATGCACCCACTCGAGTGTGTCTTTTGCCTCGAAGGGGCACTGCCCGGTCAGCAGTTCGAACAGCACGACGCCGAGGGAGTAGTAATCGGAACGGTAATCCAGACTGCGGTTCATACGGCCGGTCTGCTCCGGCGAGATATAGGCCAGCAAGGGGGTATGCTGGCTCAGATATTCACTTTCCTGACGTTCCTGACCCAACTCTGAGGCCAGGCCAAAACCGGTTAACGCCAGCGCGTCGCCGCTGGGATCGATCAGTATGTTGTGGGGGCAAATGGCTTTGTGAACAATGTTGCGGGCGTGTATGTCGCCCAGTGTCCGGGCCAGACTCTGGGCGATTTCCAGAACCTGTGTGACCGACAAGTGTCCGGCCCGGCTCTGGCTGAGCCGAGTGGCCAGAGAGCCATCGTAAAGGTCACTGATCAGTGCCAGGTTGCCGCTGCCGTAGGGGATCAATTCGTGGACTATTCGAACTCCTCGCACGCCTTCCAGGCGAGCGGTGATGCTGGCCTCGTGGCGCAGTGCGGCCACCTGCTTGCGATCAGGGTAGTCGGTATCGAGCGTTTCCAAAGTGACTTGTGCGCCGTTCGCCTGGCATTCGGCACGGTAGGCAACTCGCCCCGCGTTGCGCCACAGGAGCGCGTCAATGGTGTATCCGGGCACTCGCACAGTGTTTTGCATCACGCGTCTCTCGGCAGAGTCAGTCGGCTTGTTGGAACAGCCGATCAAAAGTTGCGCCGAATGCCTCGCGGGCGTTGTTGCGCACCGGCTCGCCGTGACCGCACAGGGCGTGTTTGAATTCCAGTGCCTTCAGGCGATGGAAGTCCTCAGCCTTCGGTTCCGCCACCTGATGCCACACCGGGCCGACGTTGGCCGGCGTAAAAAAGCCCATGGTTTCCATCCGTTCCCGGCTGGAATCGCAAAAGTGCTCGTCGGGGGTCAGCCAGTTTTGCAGGGCGTCGCAGGCAATCAGAATGCCGCCGTCGCGTTGCAGATGGAGTATCCCTTCGGGAATCTTGGAGGTCTCGAACGCAAATAGAGAAGCGTCGCCAATGGGAAGAGTCGAGGTCGGCTCAAGCGGTCGGGCACCGTGTTCCGGCTCAGTTTTAATGCCGGGCATCACCCAGTAGCTGGCCTGATAACGATCCAGGTAGAACGCATCGTCACGCCCGTGCAATGCTCCCAGGCGTATGACATCGGTGACTGTCCCCAGCCGTTCCAGTTGGGCGAGCCCCTCGTCGTTCAAACGCACGGTGTTGATCAGAATCAACCGGTCGCCGTCGCGGACAACGGTCATATTCCGGCTGAACCGCCAGTCCATGTCCATCAGTACGGTTTCCATGGCACCGCTGATGCAAAACACATCGGTGAATACCTCTTCGATGGTGCCGTGTGCTAGGGCGGGTGGAAAAGCATTGGGGTTGGATTGATTCATAAGGGCTTCCTAATCTTTATGATAATCATAGCGACCCACATAGCGATACTCACGGGCGTACTCGTTGAGGTAGGCGTTGAGGTATTGCTTTTGGGCCTGGTTCAGGCGTTCTTGGCGGATGTCCTCAGCGGTTTCATCCAGGCGGCTACTGTCCAGCCGTCTGAGGTGGAACAGCGTCATATCCTTGCCGCCAAAAAAACTTTTGAGAAACTCGTGCAATGGCCGTGCCTTTGACATATCAAAGACCGCGCCATAGAGCGCGGTATACAGCGGCTGCTCCGCCAGCGAATCCCTGTCAAAGGTGGGATAGCCCCCCGATGGTGGCTCAAAGGGCGGGTAGCATTCGAGCGGATGCACCGGGTGCTCGGCCAGCCTGCGAATATAGTCCTCGTCCAACTCAGCTTGCCGGGCGCCTTCCAGAATAATGTTCAGGTAACGGCGACTGGGCAGGCGCCGGTTATCGATAAACTCGGGCATGCCAATATAGGTAAGTGCCGGGATTGTCGGGGAGGCTTGGAGTGAGTGGCTTTGGGGCTCTACGTGAACCTCCACCCGGTCATAGCCGTGACCATAGGCCTCGGCGGCGTCCAGACGTTCAAGTGCCTCATCCGGGCATTGGTGCAGCACACCGAGAACCCGGTCGTCGCGGTTGCCGGTGTACTCGATGTTGCCCACGCCCCCCTCGTGCCGGAAAAAATGCTGCACATTGAAGCGCAAGCGCCACCCGGACAATACCGCTCGTTGCGATGCCAGCGGCTCTACTCCCTTGGCTCTTAGAGAGAGTAGACTCATATTGGAACCAAAGCCGAAGTAGTAGAACATAATCAAGCGAGCGAATTGTGAGTCAGTGATAGGGGATGGCGGCAGCAGACTGGTCTGGATGCTCTTTGGAGCCAGCCCTGGTGCCCCTGAGCTAAATTGCTCAGCCTGGCACCAGAATACTCTTTCGGGTGGCAGATTTCTATTACATCGTATGACACTGACGGCGATCGATCGCGGCGTTTGCCAAGGGTAGGGGCTGCGGCGGTGCAGGCTAGCCAATGAAAAGCAAACATAATAATTGTCATACCCAGATGTGTATCTAACAGTAATTTGTGAATCTTGGGGGACTGAAATTTTGACTAGTTAAAAAATTCGCTTTTCTTAGCTCAGCTGGAATATGTTGGCGCAAGCCTGATCTAAACGACGATTACCACCAATCAGGCGCCTCGATTGAAGCATTGAAGCCCGCCGCTAATAGTGGTTCAAGAAAAGACTCATCCCTTACGAGGCACATTCCTTCATGGCCTATACTGCACGCCGACCAGTGTTTGCTTCTTTCGGAGTAGAGGCAGATAGAGTCGACTGATCGCTCCAGTTCTCTTTTGAAACGACTCAAATAAGAAAGCAACGAAGGTCTGGCTGCGAGGGGACGAGAGTGCATTAGAACAGTATTGTCAAAATATTCGGTTACAGCTTCAAAACCTTGGTTGAAAAGTTTGCCGCCAATCAGTGGGACTATCTGCTTGGAGGCTTTCGGATAGTTCCAAAGGATCAGGACGAAGCTTGATTTCGCTGATATACGTTCAAGGACATTTAATTGGTGTTCTAGGGATGACTCTTGGATGTAGATCATAGAAGTCCGTTTTCTCAGTAGGCCGGGTTAGCGCAGCGTAACCTGACAACCCGATCGGAGGAAGTGATTGTTTATCGCGAGGGTGCGCCCCGACTTGGGGCAGGGGGGAATTCTATCGGTGTGTGGGGTGGCCGGGGGCTCGCGAGGTGCAAGCGCCCCGCCACACAATTTTGTTCAGCATTCAGCATTCAGCATTCAGCATTCAGCATTCAGCATTCAGCATTCAGCATTCAGCATTCAGCATTCAGCATTCAGCATTCAGCATTCAGCATTCAGCATTCAGCGTTTAGCGTTTAGTGCGCGAACATCCCCGCGTTTAACCACAGGTGTACTGCCACACTGGCCGCGTAACCTAATGCAATTATCGGGGTCCACTTCAAGTGGCCGAAGAAGGTGTATTTGCCTCGGGCCTGACCCATCAGGGCGACACCGGCGGCGGAGCCGATGGACAGCAGGCTACCGCCCGTACCGGCGGTAAGGGTAATCAGCAGCCAGTGACCGTGGGACATTTCCGGCTCCATGGTCAATACCGCAAACATCACCGGAATATTATCGATAAGCGCCGAGGCTACCCCCAGGATAATATTGGTTTGGGTGGCGCCCAGTCCCGTGTACAACAGCTCAGACATATACGCTAGATAGCCCATATAGCCCAGACCGCCCACGCACATAACCACCCCATAGAAGAACAGTAAGGTGTCCCACTCGGCGCGCGCCACGCGGTTGAAGACATCAAAGGGAACCACGCCGCCCAAGCGCTCAAGTGCTTGCTGGTCGCCGGCGCGCTCGGCTAGGGCGCGTTTGCGCGCCAGTGAGCCCGGCAGGGTGCGACGCAAAAAGTAGCCAAAAAATTGCAGATAACCCAGACCGGTCATCATGCCCAGCACCGGCGGTAGGTGCAGCAGCAAATGACAGAGTACAGCCGTGGCAATGGTGAGCAGGAACAAGGTGAGAATACGCAGGGCACCGCGCTTTAGCTCGACTTCTTCTTCCACCGCGACCGGCTTACGGTTTTCGATAAAGAAACTCATGATAGCGGCCGGTATCACAAAGTTAACCAGCGAGGGCAAGAACAGGGCGAGGAACTCCTGGAATTCGACAATGCCCGCCTGCCATACCATCAAGGTGGTGATATCGCCGAAGGGGCTGAAGGCGCCACCCGCGTTTGCGGCGACGACCACATTCACACAGCAAAGGTTAATAAAGCGGTTATCGTCACCGGCGACTTTCACAATAACGGCGCACATCAACAGGGCGGTGGTCAGGTTATCGGCAATGGGCGAGATAAAGAAGGATAAAAAGCCGGTCAGCCAGAACAGCGTTTTATAGTTAAAACCTTTGCGGACCATCCAGGCGCGCAGTACATCGAACAGGCGGCGCTCCTCCAGGGCGTTAATGTAGGTCATTGCCACCAGCAAAAACAGCATTAACTCGGCAAATTCCAGCAGGGTATGGCGAAAGGCGTGTTCCGCGTCGTGCGGCAGGCCGGCCTGGGTGTATACCCAGCCGATGCTCATCCAGATGATACCGGCGGCGACCAGTACGGGTTTGGATTTTCGCAGGTGGAGCTTTTCCTCCAGCATTACCACAATATAGGCGATGGCGAACAGAATAAGGGCGAAGTAGCCTACGCCGCTGGTGGTAAGATCGATGGTGCCTGTGGCGGCCAGGGTTTGCCCCGACAGCAATAACAGACACACCCCAAGCAGCGCGCTGGCGCGATAGGTGATTTTAGACATGTAATTTCCAGTGATAGTCAGTGTGGCGAAAAAATGCGGGAGCCTTGTGGTCCCGTCGGCCGGTGGTCCGGCTCTTTAATGGCGCGCTAACGATCTTCGCCCCGGGTGAGGGTCCCGGTCGTTTCAGAGCCTGTTGATTACAGGTGATTCTAATGCGTAAAGCAGCCGATACGTTCGCTTGCCTGAGTGCTCTGTCCGAGGAGTTAGCTGTGAAGAGGGTTAAAAACGCTAGCACTGCCAGGTGGCGATTCACGATGGCACGCGAGTCACGCCGTGTAACCGACTTCTGTTACTTGAGTATCAATGCGCAATATTGCGAACGGCTCGGACAGGACACTCAGGGCCTACTGGCCCAGGGCGCGTATTCTAGCACAAGGCGAGAGGCCGTAAACCTGCCAGTCGGGGTATCTTGCAAGCGGTGGAATGAAAGCGCTACCAGTCACGTCGCGGCCATGGCCTATTACCCAAACTTTTGTATCGTTAACCACTTGAGCCAAATGATGCCGTCTCAGTCACGTTTTTAGTCGCCGCTCAGGTGTAGGGTATAGTCGAGATTGATAACCCGAATGCCACCGGAGTCACTGCCATGCTGTTTAACCGTAAACCTGTTCAGGCCGCCACTGAAACCCTGCAAAGTGCCGGAGTGAGCGCGATTCCACCCACAGGCAGGCGCGAGCCACTGGCCAACAGCCGCGATAAGCAAGTCACTGAGATACCGGTGTCAATGCTGCGCAGTCACGCCCACTTTAAGCCTGCTGGGCCCTGGCTGGGCGTGTTTGATTTGGCCGTTTGGCTGCGTTTGCCCCACGGGTCCACCACGCCCCTGCAGTTAGCCTTGCGTTATACCGATCAGCGCGGTGAAACCACGGTACTGGTAGATATTTGCAAGCCCGGGCCCTACAAAAGCGCGTTGCTAAACGGCAGCGTCGAGTTACAGATAAGCGGTAATGTCAGCTATATGGGGCTGTATTTGCTGGGCTTACCCGGCGACACTGCGGTAGCACTGGACGAGTGGCACTTCTTGCCCCAGTTAAAGAGACAGTCGGGCCGCTAATATAGGCTCTCTTGCCGCAAGCTGCAGATGTCAGATTGAGGCAACAGCAATTCGCTGTAGCACTGCTATACTCACTGCAAAGCCATAAAACTAAGCAAGCGCTTGAGGTGAGTGTCTTTGATCAGAGGGATTTGTTGTGCAGGTGTTGTCTGTCTCGCCTGGGTCGGGTGTTCGCTCGCACTAGCGACCCAGCCCGTGCCCGAGGTGGTGTTGGGTACCAATGCCCAGTCTGCCTACTCGTCCGAGCGCAAGCCCCGCGAGCAACTCGGGGTGCTTAGCCACGTCGACTGTGTTTTCTCCCATATTCCCTATCAGTCCAACATTATTTTTGAGCCCTGGCGGCGGGCCCAGCAAGAGGTGCGCGTGGGGCAGATAGACGGTTTTTTTACCGCTATGGAAGATGTCGACATAGAACCGTTTGCGACACTTTCGGACCCCCTAGTATTACAAAAATGGTACTGGTTTACCCGCGCCGATGCCGAAAAGGCCACTCAGCCGGCTCGCTTACGCAAGGGGGCTATTTTGGGCAGCCATCAGCAACTGTGGTTTGAGGCCAATGGCGACAGCGCTTATTTGTCGGCTCAGGATTTACCCCAGTTAATAAAATTGCTTTACAGTGGGCGTATTGATGCCATTTTGGCTGACCGCGCTCATTTTGAGAAAGCCGCCGCAGCGCTCGAGATAAGCCCTGATCGCTATCGCGCGCAATTCGATCGTTACGTGCCTTTGGGAGTTTATTTTGGCAATGACTTTTTGGCCGGGCACCGCGACTTTCATACTCAGTTTAATCAGCACATCCATCTATGCGTGCCGCAGCGCTTCGCCTTGACCGCGACTGAGCAAGACGCCATTACCCAGTTGCTACAGACTCAGATAGACGCCTTGTTGCACCAACAGGCTTTGCTGCATCGACTGCGGATTCATGGGGCCAGTAAACCCCTGAGCGACGAGCTGATTCAGCGCCAGGATAGCCAGTGGCGTGCCCGCTACCGAAATGGTCAGCAAACGGAATTGCTCGCCCTGATGGACGCCGAACTTTTGGGGGTGATTCGCGCTTGGCGGGCCGAAAACCCCTTAGTCAGTGAAATTATTGTAATGGGAACTCAGGGCCTTACGCTGGCCGCAACTCCCGTTACCTCGGATTACTGGCAGGGCGATGAGGCCAAGTTTCAGCAGGGTGCGGCCATGCCCGCCGGGCACTGGTTTTTTGATGAGGTCAGCTACGACCAATCCGCGCGTCGCTTTCAGGTTCAAGTGAGTGTGCCTGTGATTACCGAAAGTGAGCATTTAGGGGTACTTACCCTGGGCGTTGATATCGAAAACGTGTTGCATAAACGCTACTGATTGTTCCCTCGCTTGCAAAGTTTACATCGATGTCTCCCATGGCGCGCCGTATCAGGCCACTGCAGGGGCGGAGCATTTTTTGCTTCACACCGGTTTATTCCATGTAACCCGGGATGGCAACAATGGCGGACAACTCTAAACCTTTAGTGTTAATTACCGGCGGTGCCGGCAACTTAGGCGGAGCGCTGATTCAGGCGCTGGGCGATCAGTATACGGTTATCTCATTGGATCGGGACGAAGCCCCAAACGCCGATGCCAGTTTTACCCTGGATTTAACCTCACACGATTCCGTCGCCTTGGCGCTGCAGCAATGCGCGCAGGAATATGGCGAGCAGTTTGCGGCGGTTATTCACCTCGCTGCGTATTTCGATTTTACCGGCGAGCCCTCGCCGCTCTACCAGGCCGTGAATGTTGACGGTACGCGCAACCTGCTAAAAGCGCTAAACACCTACCAAGTTGAGCGCTTTTTTTACGCCAGCACCATGTTGGTCCACGAGCCAGGTGTGCCCGGCCATAAAATTACCGAACAATCACCCCTGGGCCCGTCTTGGATTTACCCCGAGTCCAAAGCCCAAGTAGAAGAAGTCATCTCTCACGAAGCTGACATGCCCTACAGCATTTTGCGCCTGGCGGGGCTCTATAATGAGCAAACCTGTGTGCCCACCTTGGCGCACCAAATCGCCCGTATTTACGAGCAGGGTTTTAAAAGCCACATGTACTCGGGCAATACCGGCGCTGGGCAGGCGTTTTTGCATACCGAGGATATGCAGGATTTATTTGTCCGCGCTGTGGCTAAACGCACCGAGTTGCCCGAACAGCATGTCGTTTTGGCCGGCGAAGAAACCACTCTGAGCTACGAGGCGTTGCAAAACCGTATTGGTGAGCTCATTCACGGCGAGCGCGAATGGCAGACTTTTGAGGTGCCGCAGACAATCGCCAAGGCCGGTGCCTGGTTGGAAGAAAAATCCGAGCCGGTGGTGCCCGACGATTTTGATAAAGGCGAGAAACCGTTTATTCGACCTTTTATGACCGAAATGGCCTCGGATCACTACGAGCTCGATTGTCGCAAAGCTAAGGTTGACTTGGGTTGGGAGCCTCAAAGACGCCTAGATCAGTGTTTAGGCGCCTTGATTCAAAACCTGAAAAAAGACCCGTTAAGGTGGTACGAAAATAACGGCATAACGCCCACCGATGATATGCGCGGCGCGAAGGAGAAAAAACAAAACCCCGACGACTTACAAAACCGCTATCAACAGCAGCAGCGCCAACTGCACGCACAGTATCTTTGGGCGCCGTTTCTCACCATGGGGCTGGGGGCTTGGCTGGTCACCTCGCCCCCGGTCATGAATTATGCACAAACGCCCCTGGCGCTCAGTGATTATATCAGTGGGGCATTACTAATACTCACGGGCTTCCTCTCGCTCAGCTGGCGATTAAACTGGGCCAGATGGGGCGGCACCTTGGTAGGTTTGTGGTTGTTGTTTGCTCCCCTGGCTTTGTGGACCCCGAGTGCAGCGGGTTATTTAAACTCGACCGTTATCGGGATGCTGGCGATTGGTTTTTCCGCCCTGGTGCCGCCTACGCCCGGCATCAGCGTAGCCGCCGAAATGACCGGGCCGACGATTCCCAAGGGCTGGGATGTTAACCCGTCCAGTTGGTTTCAGCGGGCGCCTATTATTCTGCTCGCGTTCGTGGGCTTTTTTGTGTCCCGCTATATGACTGCTTATCAGCTGGGACACATTGATGCGGTGTGGGAGCCCTTCTTTCTCGGCGGCCCGGATCCTAAAAATGGTACCGAAGAGATTATTACTTCCGAGGTCTCCGAAGCTTGGCCGGTGCCCGATGCCGGGGTCGGTGCCATGACCTACGCCTTAGAGATTCTAACCGGCTTGCTGGGGTCAACCCGACGCTGGCGAACCATGCCCTGGCTGGTCACATTGTTCGGCTTTATGATTGTGCCTTTAGGTATTGTCTCTATTGGTTTTATTATTATTCAGCCCATTGTCATTGGTACCTGGTGCACCCTGTGTTTGATCGGGGCAGCGGCGATGCTCTTGCAAATTCCCTATTCTCTGGACGAGCTTGTGGCGACTTATCAGTTCTTAAAGCGTCGGCATAAAGCGGGGCGTCCGGTGTTGAAAATATTCTTTACCGGCGATACCGATGAAGGTCCGAATGAAAAGATCAGCGATGACTTTGAGCGTTCACCGTTTGCGGTTGTTAAAGATATGTTTGCCGGTGGAGTCACCCTGCCTTGGACCATGCTGGGCGCGATTGCCGTGGGTGTATGGCTGATGCTTACCCGAGTTACGCTGGGGGCAGAAGGCACGGTGGCGCACTGGGATCATGTCGTTGGCGCTCTCGCCATCACGGCGGCGGTGTGTGCTTTTGCTGAGGTGGCAAGACTGGCACGTTGGTGTTTACTGCCGCTGGGGCTAACCCTGATCGGCGCAATGCTGGTGTCTGGTGCGCCCATGTTATCGCTAATAAACGGTATAGTCTGCGGGCTGGTGTTGATTGCGTTGTCCTTTAAGCGCTTGTCGGTTGTGGGGCAATACGACGGATGGGTTAAGGGGTAGTACACTCATTCAAGGCCGTGTTTTTCTGAGTGCACCAAGTATTACGATTCGCATAATTGCTTCTCGCCAGGTGCGGGGTTTGTTCAGTTTCATGCGTTCCAGCTCTTTGCGGTGGCCGCCTTGGTGGGTAAAACCCTGCCAAAGCAAGGGCAGCACCTGTATCGAGCCTGCTGTTTTTTTCAGCTCAGACAGTGCTACCGCGAGGCTCTGTTCTTCTTGGCTAAAATCGCTGCCTAATGGGAAGTGAGGTAAGTGGCTCGCTCTAACAGCGGCGCGCAGGGTTTGGGAAAGTTGCTCGGGGGTGTTGCGCCGGTAAGCGTGAGGAATGGTGTAATTGGTTGCAATCTTGCCTGCTTTTTGCGCCTGTTTGAGAAGCTCGTTTTGAAAGCGTGAATCGGTAACCTTAAGCATCTCAGCAATGACATCGGCATCGCTTTTCCCCCGCAGATCGGCTACCCCGTATTCGGTCACAATAATATCGCGTAAATGTCGGGGAATAGTGGTATGCCCGTATTGCCAGACGATATTAGACCTAACCTTTCCCTTGTGGGTACGGGTGGCACGTAGGGTGATGATGGAGCGCGCCTCAACGCCCAGCGCAAAAGCCTGCTCGACAAAGTTGTATTGTCCACCCACACCACTAATGACTTGTCCATTGTCTAATCCATCGGAAACCACTGCTCCCGTTAGAGTTGCCATAATCGCGCAGTTTATAAAGCGCGCGTGACGGCGTTCTCGACGCTTTTGCGCTTCCTCCCCGTACAGCTGATTGACAAAGGATACAGGCATCATCGCGATACTTTCGCGCAGCTGTTTGGGTAAAGCCTCAAGATCGCGATAGAAGCCAGGGCTGCCCATAAAGAATCCCGCGTGAATTAGAGTCCCGTTCACCTTCCGCCGGATAATTCCCTCCGTCAGTAGGGGTATAAAGCCCTCTACGAGCATTTCACTAAGGCCATAAAGTCCTTCATTAAACGGGGCGGTGTGGCCTTGGCCCTTTTCGACGCCGAGCGCTTTTTGCAAATCGACAAAAACATCGTTTTTCGTGTGGCGCATTACCAGGGCGTGGGCAATGGCGTCGCTGATTGAGCCTATGCCGATCTGCAAAGTGCCGCCGTCTTTGATTAACCCCGCAGTGTGCAGCGCGATGGCATGATCGGTAAGGGTGGCCGGGTTGCGCGGGGGCGTAAAGAGTGGGTAGTGGGTATCTTTATTTTCCAGCACTACAGAAAACTCTGGCGCTTGGCATTCGGTGTCGCCCTGCATGACAGGAAGGTTAGCGTTGATTTCGCCAGCCAGCAGGAAGTCGGCGCGTCCATCGCGGCGAACTTTGAGTAAGTCAGCGGTAATATCCGGGTTGCCACTTAAATTGTACGAATCGTCAGAGGCGCCGGGAGCGACCAGTTGCAGAACTAAATTAATACCGGCTTCCAGTAAATAGTTCAGAGCGTGGGTGTAGTTGATTGAGGCGTAGCTTTGTTGCGCCTGGGGGTTACCTAGCCACGCGGCCGGTTGAAAGAAGAACTCGGTTACTTTGATATTATTGGGCAGGGCATTGTCTCGCAGAGCGCTGGCGTACTCCAGTGTCGGATAGCCGGCAAAAAAACGCTCGCTTATAGGGGCCAAAAACCGTTTAGCCAATTCATTGCTGGGTTGGGGTATTTGTAAGGTAATTGCCGTGTAGATGTGCAACTGAATATCAGGGTTGTTGCACGCGATCTGGTATAGGGCATTAACAAGCCGGTTGGCTTTGCCAATGCCTAAGGGAAGAGCAAGATTAATCCGGTTGCCAAGACGGGCGACAATGTCCTGTGCCGCCCGCTCGGCACTCTGGTAGTGATTAGTCAGTGGCATTATCCCAGCTGCTATCGGGGGTAAAGCGCTCGCCGTACTTATCGGCAAGCCCGTCAAGGGCGTGTTTAATGTTGGCTTCGCCCCGCGTTTGACTGTAATGCATGGGGCCGCCTTTGAAGGGCGCAAACCCGGTGCCGAAAATCATGGCGCCATCCAGCAATTTTTCGTCTTCAATCACGCCCTCGCGCAAACAGGCTTTGCAGGTGTTGATAAGCGGCAAGAGTAAGCGATCGGTAAGCCCGTCGGGGACGCTGTCTACATCGCCTGATTTTTCCGGCTTATTATCCTTCCAGGTATACAGCCCTTTGCCCGTTTTCTTACCCAAGTCACCGGCCTCGACTTTTTTAATCAGCCAATCCGGCGCTTCGGGCATATTGCTGTCGAGCGAGTCACGCAGCATTTGCGCGACTCCGAGGCAAATATCCAGACCCACAATATCCGCAAGCTCAACCGGCCCCATGGGCATGCCAAAATCTTCGGCGGCTTTGTCGATAACTTCGGCCTTAACCCCTTCATCCAGCAGCACAATAGCCTCAAGCAAATAGGGCGTTAGCGCTCGGTTTACTAAAAAGCCCGGTGTACCGGCAACCGGTACTGGCAGGCGTTTGATCTTGCCGGTAAAGGCCAGGGCTTTTTGAAAGGTCTCGTCGGCAAGCTTTACGTGCTTGACCACTTCCAGCAATTGCATTTGCGCTACTGGGTTAAAGAAATGTAGCCCGACCAGAAGCTCTGGCTTTTTAAGCTCTTGGGCCAGGTCGTCCAAAGGGATACTGGAGGTGTTGGTACCCAGTATCGCGCCGTCTTTCATACGCGGCTCAATATCGGCGTAGACTTGGCGTTTAATTTCTAATTTTTCCGGCACTGCTTCAATAATAACATCGGCCAAAGAAGCGCCAGCGTGGGTTAAGTCGGGAATCAGGCGATCGAGCACTGCGCGTTTGTCTGCCTCGCCCAGGCGCTTTTTCTCGCAAAGTTTGGCGGTGCGGCCAATCGCCTTGCCGATAATCTCGGGCTTCATATCGAATAGTGTTACGGTAAAGCCCTGCAGCGCACACCAACCGGCGATATCGCCGCCCATGGCGCCCGCGCCAACCACATGCACGTGTTTGAATTGGGCCTGGGTCTCGGCGCTGCTGGCCTGCTTTTTCAGGTTCTCTTGTAAAAAGAATACCCGCACTAGATTGCGCGAGGTTTCGGTAAATAACAGCTCGCAAAAAGAGTCTATTTCAGCGCGTAGCATGGCTTTCGTATCGCCGCCGTGCTCTTCCCACAAATCAATTAATTGGTTGGGGGCTGGGTAATGCTTGGGGGGCGCCTTTTTGGCGGCCTCCTGACGCATTTTTTTGGCCGTCAATTTACGGGCCGGTCCGGTGAGCATCAGGCGTGTTTTAAAGTCGCGTTGACGCTTTTTCAGATCGCCCGATACGGCGGCGTCGATGGCCGCGTAAACATGTCGCTCGGGAACCAGAGTATCAATCAGGCCCAGCTTTTTGGCGCGGTAGTCGCGCTGGGTTTTTCCGGTCAGCATCATGGTCATGGCCTGCACCGGATCGATTAGGGCTATGCTGCGAGCAGTGCCGCCGAGGCCCGGATGCAGCCCCAAAAGAATTTCGGGAAACCCATAGGCCGAGCCCTGCACGCCAATACGATAATCACACGCCAGTGCCAATTCCAGTCCGCCCCCAAAGCAGTGGCCGTGGACTACCGCAATGGTGGTAAAGGGCAGGGCGGCAAAACGGTTGGCGACATTGTGCGCTGCCTCGAGTTTTTGTCGCGCGGCATCCAGAGTTTCCAACTGGCCAAACTCTTTAATGTCGGCGCCCACACAAAAGTTGGAGCTTTTGGCAGAACGCAGCACCAAGGCTTTGGGCTTGTCGGATTGCAAAGCCATCACAATTTCGTCCAGCTCTTCCAGCACTGGGTGAGACAAGACGTTGACGCTGGCGTCTTCGCAGTCAAACATCAGCCAGGCGATATCGTCGCTGTCGCGCTTTAATGACCAGTGGCGCCAGGTTTTCGGATCAGCATCCGAGGCGTCGGTAAAAGGACCTATGGCTTTTTCACGGCCGCGTAAGCTATTGAGAATAATACCGTTCATAAGGCCTCCTACACGGTTTCGATTAACATGGCACCGGCCTGGCCGCCGCCGATACACTGGGTTGCAATACCGCGCTTTAACCCTTTGCGGTGCAGGGCATTCATTAAATGCAGCACGATACGATTGCCGCTGGTGCCCACCGGATGCCCCAGACTGATAGCGCCGCCGTCGATGTTCAGGCGGTCGCGGTTAAATTGACCTAAGGGTTCCGAGTCGAACACGGCGCGGCAAAAATCCACGTCGTTCCAGGACGCCAGGCAGCCCAACACTTGGGCGGCGAAGGCTTCGTTCAGCTCCAGCAGCTCAATGTCATCTAAGGTCATCTTATTACGCTGCGCTAAACGGCCTGCACTGACGGCGGGGCCCAGCCCCATGATTTCTGGCTCAAGGCCCGACCATTCGCTGTCTTTGATCACCGCACGCGGGGTCAGTCCATATTTCTCTACTGCCGCTTCTGAGGCCAGAATAAGCCAGCTGGCCCCATCGGTAATTTGCGAGCTGTTGCCCGCCGTGACTTTGCCGTAAGGGCGCTCGAATACGGGTTTAAGCTTGCTAAGTTTGGCCGCGGTGCTATCGGGGCGAACGCCGTCATCCTGGGGGTAAACCTTGCCGTCGGGGGCATACAAGGGCACGACCTCGTTGTCTAGCCAGCCCTCTTGCTGGGCTTGGGCCAACAGGATATGGCTGCTGGCGGCATAGTCGTCGGCCTGTGCGCGGCTGATGTTAAACAGGTTGGCGACCACCTCGGCGGTTTGGCCCATGTTTAACTCCACCACCGGGTCTGTCAGGCCCTGTTGCAAACTGATCACAGGCTTAATGTAACCGGGTTTAAACTTGGTGAGGTGTTTGAGCTTGTCGCCCATCGAGCGGGCCAGTCCTAGCTCCGCCAGCCAGTGAGTGGCTTGGGGGGTGAGCATTAAAGGCGCGTGACTCAGCGCTTCGGTACCGCCGGCCAGCACCAGATCTTGCCGGCCCTCGCGAATATAGCGGTAAGCGGTATCCACCGATTGCATCCCCGAGCCACAGTTGATCTGCATAGTAAAAGCAGGCGTGGTCTCTGCCAGCCCTAAGCGCAAGGCGGCGATACGGGCGGGATTCATTTCGCTGGCCACCACATTAACGCAGCCCAATATCACCTGGTCAAAAGCATTTTGGGGGAGACTGTGACGCAGCAGCAAGCTGCGACCGGCCTGGACGGCCAGATCTACCGGGGTGAAGGGGCCGGGTTTACCTCGGGCTTTAAGGAAGGGGGTGCGGGCCCCGTCTACCAAATAAACGGGGCGGGTGCCCGCAGAGGATGAGGTGTAAGCGCTCATAGTGAATCCTTTGGTGGTTCGCTCGTGGATCTGAGTATGGCAGCAAATCGATTTACTTGCTTTGTCCAATTCTTTGCGTCCGTTACTCCTGTTTTTAGTCTTGCATAAAGTATGCACAAATTTTTGTCCTTGCAAACCGCATTTGCGCGCAGGGGGTTGAAAATTTTGCTCGCCCCCTCGGTGGTTTGTGCAAGTTATACAGCTTTGCGTTCCCAAATCCGGGTTCGAAGTATGGGGGGGCAGCTCTTACGCCTGCTGGAATGGCTCTTGCGTGAGACAGTTTGAACGCTTAACTCAATCGCAATATTTGCGGAGGTATGTATGAAAGTTCGCGATGTAATGAGTGAAAGACCCGAGTATCTGGAGCAGGAGGCCACGATCCGCGAGGCAGCCGAGAGAATGCGCGATGCCGATCGAGGCTTTACCCCGATTGCCCACAACGAAAAAATTGTGGGAATTGTGACGGATCGGGATATCGCCGTCCGTGCGGTTGCCGAGGGTAAGTCTCTTGATGAGCAAGTCAAAAATATCGCCAGCGGTAAGGTGCTTTACTGCTATGAAGATGATGCCATTACCGATGTCCTGCAAAGCATGCAAGACCAGCGCGTACAGCGTTTTGTGGTGTTGAACAATGACACTAACAAAGACTTTGTGGGGGTAGTGTCGCTGGGTGATATTGCCGCTCACTGCCAAAGTGGTGACCTCAGTCAGCGAGTGGTCAACGCCAGTCGGCTTTATCATTAAACGAGTTTATTCGTGAGCCGATTCGGCAGCACCGGAAGCAGTTACAATGGTTTCGGTGCACTATAACTGAACCTTGCCGCGGTTGCGTTTGATTTGCCCGCGCTGGGTTTTCTTATCCATACGTTTGTTTTGCGAACTGCGCGTTGGACGCGTGGGTTTGCGTCTTTTGGGTTGGTAGCCCGCTTTTAAAATCAACTCTTTAAGCCGGTTCAAGGCATCGTCGCGATTCTTGTCCTGGGTGCGATGTTGCTGGGCCTTAATCACCACCACCCCTTCTTTACTGATGCGTTGATCGTTCAGCTTGAGCAGTCGCTCTTTGTAGTAGGCAGGCAGAGTCGAGCGGTGGATGTCAAAGCGCAGATGCACGGCACTGGCCACTTTGTTGACGTTTTGGCCCCCCGCCCCCTGAGCGCGAATAAACTGTAAATCGATTTCCCAGTCGGCGAGAGTGACGTTATGGCTGATCTTTAACATGGCGTCAGTATATCAGCCATACGTTGTTACTGCAGATAGATATTACTGCAGGTAATCCTGAATCAGACTCTGATAGGTTATGGGCTCGGGGGTGTCGTCGATGTCCCGGGTGATTTCCAGCCAGAGTGCTTGCTTGAGCGCTGATGTTCCCTTTTCGGTCAGCGCCATAGTCAGGGTCCAGCTTGTTGCGTTGCTGTTAAAGCTCACAACTCGAGCGTGATAGAGTTTGTTGTTTGCGCTTAGGTGGTAATCGGGTTTAGCGCTCAAGTGATGAATAATGGTGTGGTTATTAATGCTGACTGAGAATCGTGCCGAGTCGTTCTGGGTTTGTACTTCTACACTGGTTTCATTCGGCAGTAAGCAATTGAAAAAGCCACGTGCGCCCAGCGTCCACATATTGCTGTAAAGATTGGGGGTGTTGATTTCGCCGGTTGGTTGACCGTTATGTCGCATGACCGTGCCGTCAACCCATACTGGGTTTAAAGAGAGTAGTGGCACTTGGGGGTTACAATTAGTTACTAAAAAACCTTGTTGCCAAGCTTGAGCCGGTACGGAAAGGGTGAGTAATAACAGGAGAGTTAAAGGTGTGAGTTTCATAAGCGTTCCTTGGCTGTTATTGATCTAAGAAGCCTCTGATTAAGTTCCCAGTGGCTTCTGTAAGCCCCGAAGGGCGCGGCCAAAACGTCCATCCGCTGCGTTGCACTTCTTGCCAAGGACTATGGCCATTGCCTGCGAAGCGCGCCAAGGGCAATGGGTTGCCCGAATGCCGGAAAGGCAGGAGCATTTTCCGGCGAAGGAGCGAACGTTTTGACTCGCGCAGAGACCGCTGGGGACTTGATCAGAGGTTCCCAAGCCAGACACTAGCGCTTATAGTGCGGGACAACAAGTCCCACCGTTAATCACACAGCACGCCAACCCTTCGTTACGCAGGCTCCTCCTCAAGGCTGGGGTAGTCGATATAGCCTTCTTTGCCTCCGCCGTAAAACAGCTCCGGGCGCGGCGTATTCAGTTCGGCGTCCAGGCGCCAGCGTTCGGGTAGGTCCGGGTTGGCGATAAAGAGCACACCGAACGCAAAAGCGTCCGCTTTGCCTTCGGTTAGCCAGCGCTCAGCACTGGATTTATCAAACTTTTCATTGGCAATGTAGACACCGCCAAAGCGCTCTTTAAGCAAGGGCCCCAGACTGTCCTCTGCCTCGTGCTCGCGGCTGCATAAGAAGGCCAAGTTGCGCTTGCCGAGTTGTTCGGCGAGGTAGCCAAAGGTTTCGCCGGGGTTGTCATCTCCCATGTCGTGGCCATCGCCGCGCGGCGCCAGGTGCATGCCTACCCGGCCAGCGGGCCATACGCTGAGCACGGCATCGGTAATTTCTAACAGTAACCGAGCGCGATTCTCCAAACTGCCGCCGTATTGATCGGTGCGCAGGTTGGTGCTGCTCTGTAAGAACTGATCCAGCAAATAGCCATTGGCGCCGTGAATCTCGACCCCATCAAAGCCGGCTTTTTTGGCGTTTTCCGCGCCTTTGCGGAAGGCTTCAATCACCTCGGCAACTTCTTCGGTGTGCAGGGCGCACGGTGTTACGTATTCTTTGATGGGCCTCACCAGGCTTACATGGCCTTCGGGTTTTAGCGCGCTGGGGGCCACCGGAAGTTGGCCGTCGAGGTACATGGGGTCAGAAATTCTGCCCACATGCCATAACTGCAGTAGTATATTGCCACCTTCGGCGTGCACCGCCTGGGTGACTTTTTGCCAGCCTTTAACCTGCTCTTCGGACCAAATGCCGGGCGTGTCTGGGTAGCCGACCCCCATAGGGGTTACCGAGGTGGCTTCACTGATGATCATTCCAGCGCCGGCTCGCTGGCGGTAGCACTCGGCCATTAAGTCGCTAGGTACCCGGCCTGCGTCGGCGCGGCAGCGGGTTAACGGGGCCATAATAATGCGATTGGCTAACGACAGTTCACCGATTTGTATGGGCTCGAACAAGCTGCTCATAAAAAAGTTCCTCAGGCGGTTAGGGTGGGCGAACGATCTCGCCGGTTCTCTTTCATATGTAGCGCAATCGGTTTAATTCAAGGCGCCATTTAACGCATCTAGGGTAAAGTTTTGTCAGAAGGTAACGCCCATAAAAATATAGGCGCTTTGGTTTCCGGTATCCGACTTACCCCAGGCGAGATAGGCCGGCCCCAGTGGGCTGTCCCACCCTAAAAACACGCTGCCCGAATAGATCAAATCGGCGTAGTCGATCTTGTCTTGTTCTACCCAGGCGTTACCCGCTTCAATCGAGCCGCCCGCGTATAGCGGAATATTGAGAATACGGTAGTTACCATCGGCCAAACGATAGGTGTAAACCATGCTGGCAAAGCGTGTGTGTTGACCCGAAATAAAGTCCGGCGGGTTACCGGATAGTTTTAAAAAACCACCCAAGCTGGAGGCACCGGTAATGGCCAGCGGGTCATCATTGAGGGTGGCGTTCAATTCCAGCTCGGCGCGCCAACTGTGTCGTTGGTATGAGGCAGCGCCGATTAATTCGGAGGTCACCTGGGTCGAATCGGTTGAGTCGCCTAACAGGTCGAATTGAGAGCGGGTTAGATTGAGTTCGTATTTCCATCCACGGCTGGGAAAACTGGGGTGATTAAGGTTGTCAAAATCAAAGTTTATCTGTACGCCTTGTTGCCGGTAGTCAATCTGTTCGGCTCCCGTGCTCTGCGCCAGTAGTGCGGGAAGTTCGAGCTCGCCCTCGGCGAAAAAGGGACCGGCGATTATGTCGAGTTTATCCGAGACGTTGTAGCCCAGTGCCCCTAAAATGCCAAACTCGGTTTCAATAATGTCGCCAAAACCAATCCCTTCGTTGCGGTAGCTGTATATGTCGCGATCGTAGCGCGCGCCCAGTTCCCAAAAGAATCGAGTGGTGTTGATGGGCCAGTAGAGTTCGGTGGAAAGTATTTTCTCGGTGCCCAGCTCTACCGTGGAATACCATTCGGCGCCGTAAGGGGAGAGATTGGTGCGTCGGTAGTTCATGCCCAGCTGGTAACGGCTCTGTGATTCCAGATCGTCTTCCAGGGATATTTTGAAGTCCATGTACCCCGGGCCCCATTCTTTCTCGTCGACAATGGTGTTCAGGGTATTGCCGCCGGTATCGTGACTGAGCGTCGTGCGAACCCGGGCAATGGTTCCCTGGCCGTAGAGTCTTTCTACCCCTTCGTGAATCTCTGCGCTGCTATACACCTGACCTTCGCGTAAATCCATGCGGTTCAGTATGTAGTCATCCCCGAGGCGAGAATGGTTGACCAGGCGAATACGATCTAAGCGCAGGGTGTGTTCGGGGTCGAGTTGTCTGTCTTGCGGCGACTGCTCGGAGAGTTCGGCAAGCGAAGCCAGGACTTTGCTGTTGGCGATCATCGGGTGGGCTTGTCGATAACCCTCGTGTGCAGCGGCGGAGACTTTATCAAAATCCAGCATGCCGATGTTATCCAACTGAAGATGAATATAAAGGTCATTTTCGGTGAGTGTTGCTTTTTGCTCGGCGACGTTTTTATGAGTTAAAAAGTTTGTAAGCTGCTTTAAGATATTGATGCTGGAACTCAGCTCTTCGCGGCTTTGATTGGCCGCTCCTATATCTACCGCAATAATGACATCGGCACCCAGGTTGCGGGCGACACTGATGGGCAGGTTATTGGCAATGCCGCCGTCCACCAGCAAATGCCCCTGGTACTCAATAGGGCGTACAATACCGGGAATGGACATTGATGCTTGTAAGGCAGTGCTTAGATCGCCGCGAGACAATACCACCTGTTCACCCGTGGTAATATCCGCTGCGACTGCGCGAAAGGGAATGGCCAGGTTATCGAAGCTTTCATAGGTCGCATGCGTACCCACTAACTGGTCGATAAGGTCTTTCATCCCCTGGCCTTGCAGCACGCCCTGGGGCAGGCGCACCGAGTGGCCGTCAAAACCTAAATCCAGATGAATCGGAAAGTCATCCAGTTGGCGCTTGCGTCGGTTGGGGATTTGGCTGCGCGGTAGGCTGTCTTGGTAGCCGCTGTCCCAGTTGGCATGGGCGAAAATCAGTTGAATCTCTTCAGCGCTTTTGCCACTGGCATACATAGCGCCCACAAACGATCCGATGCTGGTGCCTACCACCAGGTCAATGGGTACTCCCTGTGACTCCAGTGCTTCGAGCACCCCAATGTGCGCGCCGCCGCGGGCGCCGCCCCCACCCAGCACCAAACCCACACAGGGGCGGTCAGTAATGTGGCCGCATTGGTTACGTGGCGCCTCGTTGGCCCAGGTTATTAACGGCAGGCAAAGCAAAACACACCAAGTGCGCATCATGAATGTGCCCCGCAGGGTAAACCGTGACGCAAACGGGCTTTTCCCAAAGCCGTTTTGTCGCGCCCTATGCTGGCAATTGTATCGCGGGGGTGTTGCGGTAAGCTTGTGAATAGCGCCGCCGCTTGGGTACCTTTGTTATTCTGCCGGGTAAATATGTGTTTCCATTCTTTCACTGTGAGCCCCCTTTCCGTATGGGGCTATTATAGAAAAGAATCGCCGATAAAAAACGCGCCCGGAGGCGCGTTTTAAGTTGTTAGTCTTTCAGCGGCTTGTATTTCATCCGCTTGGGCTGGGCATCCTGCCCTTTGCGTTTGATAAAGTCTTCGTGGTAATCGGTGTAGTTACCTTCGAAGAACTCCACTTCCGAGTCGCCTTCGTAGGCGAGAATATGGGTGGCGATACGATCCAGGAACCAGCGATCGTGCGAAATCACCATCACGCAGCCGGGGAAGGCGAGAATCGCGTCTTCCAGGGCGCGCAGGGTTTCTACGTCCAGGTCGTTGGACGGTTCGTCCAACAAGAGTACGTTGGCCCCTTGTTTAAGAGTGTTGGCCAGGTGCAGGCGGCCGCGCTCACCACCGGACAGCTCGCCCACGCGTTTTTGCTGGTCCGAGCCTTTAAAGTTAAAGCGGCCCACGTACGAGCGGCTGGATACTTCGTAGTTGCCGATGCGCAGAATATCCTGGCCGTCAGAGATGGCTTCCCACACGGTTTGGTTGTCCTGCAGGTTTTCACGGCTTTGTTCTACGTAGGCGACGTTGACCGTTTCGCCCAGGGTCACAGTACCGCTGTCGGGTTGTTCGGTGCCGGCAATCATACGGAACAGGGTGGATTTACCCGCACCATTACCGCCCACGATCCCCACCACGGCCCCTTTGGGGATGCTCATGGTCAGGTTGTCGATTAGCAGGCGATCGCCATAGCCTTTGCTGACGTTTTCCAGCTCGATGACTTTATCGCCCAAGCGCTCGCCCGGCGGGATATAGATTTCGTTGGTTTCGTTGCGGGTCTGGAATTCCTGGCTTTGCAGCTCATCAAAGCGGGCCAATCGCGCCTTGCTTTTGGCCTGACGGCCTTTGGGATTGGTGCGCACCCACTCCAGCTCGGCCTTAATGGCTTTTTGATGCGAGGCTTCTGACTTGGCTTCTTGCTCCAGACGTTTTTCTTTCGCTTCCAGCCAATCGGAGTAGTTGCCCTCGTAGGGAATGCCGTGGCCGCGGTCCAGTTCCAGAATCCAGCCGGCGGCATTGTCCAAAAAGTAGCGGTCGTGGGTAATGGCCACTACGGTGCCGTTAAAGTTTTGCAGGAACTGCTCCAGCCAGAACACACTTTCGGCGTCCAGGTGGTTGGTGGGCTCGTCCAGCAGCAGCATGTCGGGGCGCGATAGCAGCAGGCGGCACAGGGCCACGCGGCGGCGCTCACCACCGGACAGCTTGGTCACGTCGGCATCCCAGGGCGGCAGGCGCAGGGCGTCGGCGGCCACCTCGAGAGTGTTGTTCAGGTTGTGTCCGTCCCAGGCCTGAATAATGTCTTCGCAGCGCGCCTGTTTTTTCGCCAGCTCGTCAAAGTCGGCGTCCGGGTCGGCGTAGTCGATGTAAATTTGTTCCAGTTCGGCCAGTGCATCCACCGCCTCGCGCACGCCGTCTTCGACGTTGCCGCGCACGTCTTTTTCCGGGTCCAGCTCGGGCTCCTGGGGCAGGTAGCCGATTTTGATGTCCGGCATGGGGCGGGCTTCGCCGTTATATTCGGTGTCAACGCCAGCCATAATCCGCAGCAGCGTGGACTTACCCGAGCCATTTAAGCCCAAAACACCAATCTTGGCGCCGGGAAAGAACGACAGAGAAATGTCTTTAAGAATTTCGCGTTTCGGGGGGACGACCTTGCCCACCCGGTTCATGGTGAATACGTACTGTGCCATTTAGCTTGCCTCATGCTGGCCGCCAGCGGGCGGAATTGGCCGGAGTTGGCCGGTTGGAATAAAACGCGCAAGTTACCGAAAGGCGGGGGGAAATACAACTGGCCCGCTCTAGGGAGGGGCAATTTAGCTCACTCGGTCATAGGCCGCACACGAATCTGTAACAATGCCCCGCTAGGCTCTTGTCCGACTTAACTTGAAGATCGACAGGAGCAGTATTCATGAGAAAGCGTTTTCCGTATATCTTGGCCGCCTGCAGCGCCTTGGCATTGGTCGGTTGTGGCAGTGACGATGACGACAGCAGTGAAAACCCGGTGGTTGAGACGCCGGCGTCTATTTCGCTGGATTTTGTGGGCCGCTACAGCGCGGGCCAGTTTGACGAGTCCGCCGCCGAAATTCCCGCCTATGACGCCGCCAGCCAGCGCTTGTTTGTGGTAAATGCCGAAAAAGGCATGGTCGATGTGCTGGATATGGCCGACCCGGAAACCCCTTCTCTGATCGACACTCTGGATGGCAACAGTGTCCTCAGTGGCGGCGAAGTAAATTCCGTGGCCGTGTACGAGGGGGTGGTGGCCATTGCCATCGAGGCAGACGAGAAAACCGAAAACGGCGCTGTGGCATTATTTAAAGCCGATGACTTGTCGCTTATCGCAAGCGTAGGCGTGGGTGCCCAGCCGGATATGCTGACCTTTACTCCCGATGGCAGTTATGTGCTGGCCGCCAACGAAGGCGAGCCCAGCGACGATTACCAAATTGATCCCGAAGGCTCTATTGCGGTTATCGATGTGACCGATATGGCCAACCCATCTGTCGCTACCGCAGGCTTTAGCAGCTTTAACAGCGATGCGGCCACTTTACGCGATCAGGGCGTGCGCATTTACGGCCCCATGGCTACTGTCGCTCAGGACCTGGAGCCCGAGTATATTGCCGTCTCTGGCGATAGCATGACCGCCTGGGCAGTACTGCAAGAAAATAATGCCATCGCTCGTATCGACGTGCGCTCGGCCACGGTGGAGAACATTGTCGCCCTGGGGTACAAGGACCATAGCCTCGAGTCCAACGACTTTGGTTCGGGCAACGCCATGGATGTGAGTGACGAAGGGCCGGTTGAAATCAAAACCTGGCCCGGTGTGCGCGGCTTATACCTGCCAGATGCTATGGCCTCGTATGATGTGGACGGCATGACTTATCTGATCACCGCTAACGAGGGCGATGCCCGCGCCTGGGGTGAAGACACCGACGCCTATTGGGAAGGCGATGCCAGCAAAGGTTTTGTGGAAGAGTTTCGGGTTAAACATTTGGTGCATGCCGACGGCTTTGACCGCCGGGCCAACGACGACCTGCCCCCGCAATTGCGCGAGCTGGCCGCCGGCGCGCTGCTTAATCCCACTACCTTCTCTTACTGTGGCGCCGCCGCCGGTGACGCGGGCGATTGTCGCGAGGACGAAGTGCTGGGCCGCTTAAACATTACCTGGACTCAGGGTTATCGCACTAACATGGATGGCTCGCCCGTCTTGTTTGATGCCGATGGCAACGAATCCGCCGATGGCGACCGCCTGATGTACGACAACCTCTACAGCTACGGCGCCCGTTCGTTCTCCATCTGGGACGAAGAGGGCCAGTTGATCTGGGACTCGGGCGATGCCATCGAGCAATACCTGGCGGGCAGTGATTGTATGCTGGGTGCCGATCGCAATATTCCCTGTGCCGATTACTTTAATAGCGCCCACGACGAAGGCGACGAAAAAGACAGCCGCAGCGACGCCAAAGGCCCCGAGCCCGAAGGCGTGGCAATCGGCCAGATTGGTGAAAAAACCTTTGCCTTTATCAGTTTAGAGCGTATGGGCGGCGTGATGGTGTATGACGTAACCGACCCCGAAATGCCAGAATTTATGGATTACCTAAACACCCGCGAGGACTGGGACACCGAAGACACCGAAAGCGTCTTGGACACTGCTGGTGATTTGGGGCCAGAAGGTTTGGTGTTTATCCCGGCCCAAGACTCACCTACCGATGACGCCTTGCTCGTGGTCGGTAACGAGGTTAGCGGGACTACGACTGTGTACAAAATCGAGCAAACCTTTGCCGAGTAATCTTGTCGCTGTCAAATAAGAAAGGGGGCCAGGTTGTCGCTGGTGCCCCTTTTTTTGTGGCTTGCCATTGGTGCGCGCGATTAACGCCGGCACACCCGATAGGCTTTTCTAAGCCTGTCAAACACTAAAACGATTTAATGCCTCGCGGTTCTCGGTCACCATAGATCGCAGAGTACTTGCCTCCTTCACCAGTTGTTCGGCCAGCTCCGAAAGCTGGCGCCCTTCGTCGTTAATCTGGGTTGAGTTCGAGCCTATATGTTCCATGGCTTCGCGCTGGGCCTCAATCGCGTGGGCAATAGCTTGCGACATCGTGGTGACCTGGCGCGAGTCCTCGGCAATGGTCGATAGTCGCTCACCCACCGCGAGTATTCGCTCGCTGCTGCTGGTCAGAACCTTATGGTTTTTTGCCATAGCGCTGACGGTATCCGACACGCTGCTATTCAGCGCGGCAATCAGTTCGCTAATATCGCTGGCCGAGTGTTTGGTGCGCGCCGCCAGGGTGCGCACCTCGTCGGCCACCACCGCAAAGCCACGGCCGGACTCTCCCGCCCGGGCCGCCTCAATCGCGGCGTTTAGGGCCAGCAGGTTAGTTTGTTCTGAAATGGCAGTAATGCTGTCGACAATTGCACCGACCGCGTGAGTGTCACTGTTCACCTGGTTAAGCGAAGCTGACAGCGTCGACATATCTGTCTCCAGGGTTTGAATAGAGCTGACAATATCGGTCATATGGTCGCTGGCGGTGGAAACTTCACTATCCAGATCGTTCATTAGATCGACCGATTGGGTGCTGCTGTGCTCGATTTCGGCAATGCTGGACAATACCTCTTGCGAGGCCTGCGCGATACCGGACGACTGCCGATACTGCGAGGCGCTGATATCCTCTACGCAACTGCTGGCCCGGTCCAGCTCGTGGCTGAGCGTTTCCAGCCCCTTGGCGCGCTCGCGTAGGCCCACAAACACCTGGCTTAACGAGCGCACCAGCTCGTGCAAGGCGCGCTCGGATTGCGAGCGGGTTAGCACCGGGCGCGGGGCCAGGTTATGACTGGCGGCAATATCCTGAACAATATCAATCACCACCGTATCGGCCTGGGTTCGGCGGCGCAGTAGCTCGGCCAAAATGGCTAGAATAACCGCCTCCGAGGCGGCAAAGGCCGCGTGTAAAAAGGTAATACCCCAATTGCAGTTGACGGCGAATGCCATCAGGGGCATACCCGCGACACTGACACCGGCTAGCTGCCAAGCCGTAAAGCTAATATGGTGCAGTGCTACGGTCAGCAGGGCGGCGAATATGGGGCGCCAGTCTTCATAAATTAAAAACACCGCCATCATCGCAAAAATATGAAAGTGCATTTCAATCATGCCCATTTGCAACTGGATGAGCAGCGCGGAAAAGCTCATCATTAAAATGGCAAAAATGACCGATAACACCCACTGTCCCCGCAGCAGCCAATAACATCCCAGGCCCACGGCACCCAAGATCAGACCGCCAATGACGCTTAGGCCTAACAGAGCGGCCCCGGTTAGGCCCGATATCAGCATAACCGGGAGTTGCAAAAGCAGAATAATTAGAACAGAGCGATCATTTTTTGCCTGTAACTGTTGCGCGATGCTCATGCTGATACCTCAAAGAATAGACAGGGTGGATAACTGTTGGGTAATAGCCTCAGCTTGCAGAGGCTGTTGGTTAAAGACCGCCGCAAGTTTGCCGCTGCGGTGCAGCAAATACACCCGATTGACATGATGGGCGGGGCTTTTTGCTGCTGAATTGTCGCGCAGTTCACGCCGCAGCTGAGATAACGCTTCGGGAGAAAGCCGGCCCGACTTGACCCCCAGCGAATCGATATGCCGCTGTCGCAGCGCGGGAGTATCCGTGTTCGGCTCTAAGGTAACGTAGAGTACTTGAACCGTGCCCGATGGCAGGGTTCGTGCAATGCCGGCAAGCTCGCCCAGACGCGCGGGGCAGACATTCTGGCAAGAGAGAAACCCCAAAAATAACAGCGTAAACGGCGCCTGAGACTCGCTGAGCGAATGCCATTGCGCCTGGGTGTCCTGCCAGCTAAAAGGCGTTATAGCAGGGTAAGACTGGGGTGCGGGCCAGAGCAGGGCAGCCAGCCATAGGCTGGCGGGCAGTGCCGCCAAAGCCGTGAATACGGCGGCAATTGTGATAGCGGTGCGTTTCATATTACTTGGTTCAGGTATCTATTATCTCTTCCGAGCGCCGCAAAATGCCCGGTCGTGCAGTGTCTTCTAACGTTGGTAGGCAGATTGAGAATCATTACTGGCGCATCTATATATTCGATGCCGACACGTCGAGTATAGTCGCTGCTGCCGCTAATGCGATTGTGCGCCAACACAGTTTTCGCCAGTCTCGCGGGGTTTGGTATTTTGTCATCGGTGTGTATACGGCAGAATCAGAGCCGCAGATCAGTCAGCGTGATTAAGCCGCTCGGCTATGCATGGGCCCAATAAACCTAACTGTAACCGGTCGGGAGACGTGACCTTGAAATGAAACTGATTAATGCAAAAGACGAACGCTGCTGGCAATACGCCTCGAAAATCTTAACGCAAGTGGTGCTGTCGCTACAGAAAAAATCCCGCCCTTTGTGGACGCAGCGGCAAGTAACGGTAGCGGCACTGAAAGAATCTTACCAGTTGGCTGAGCTTTTCTTTCTCGTGGTGGATAATGCCACGGTGGGAGTCGTTTTTATTCAAAAAACCGATCCAGATTTTTGGCCCGAAATAACTGCAATGGACACCTGGTTTGTGCACAAGCTGGCGATTCTTCCGGCGAACCAGGGTGCTGGCATCGGCAACTTGGCTATGGAGTGTATCGAACGCGTGGCTAAAAACAATAATATCCGTTGGCTGCGGCTGGACTGTGACGACCGCCCGGAATTACACCGTTTTTATCGCCAGCTGGGGTTTGAGTTTGTCGATATAAAAGATATGAAAGCGTTTAAAGTGGCGCGGTATCAGAAGATGGTTTAATCCCAAGGGTGTATTTTTACGGGGTTGTAAATTCAGTGTTGCCCGGTAATATTGTTGCGGTTGGAGTCGCGATACCATTTAGGTGGGCTATTACTAGGTGAGCTATTACCTTTGGGATAGTTTATTAAAAGAAATCGCGATGACTTTTTGCTTGGCAGGGAAGCTTACGATGGGGCGACTCTTATAATGCTGTTCAGCGTTCAGCGTTCAGCGTTCAGCGTTCAGCGTTCAGCGTTCAGCGTTCAGCGTTCAGCGTTCAGCGTTCAGCGTTCAGCGTTCAGCGTTCAGCGTTCAGCGTTCGTTCCCCGTCAACCGCTCCCCTATCGCTTCAAACGTCCGGCCTCAGACATCCGACACCTCTACTTATTCCCCCATATCCGCGCCACGGCCCGATCTTCCCCCAGCGCCCCCACAATCAATCCATACAGTCCAGCCAGAATAAAAACAACCACGGGAAAGTAGTAACCGGGGTCGGCCCCTTCGGGAATCAGCCAAGCAGCCAGCAAGCCTAAAAAGGTAAAGGCCGTGCCGAAAAATAATAAAATTTTGCGGCTTAGTGGTTTGTAGTGGTAGGGCTCGCTGCCCGCCTCTAGCGGGGCGAGCAGCGGGCGGGCGATTTTACGTAGCGTGGTTTTCAAAACTTAGTCTTCCGCCTCGATGGCCGCTTTGTAGCCGTCGGCGTCCAGGGCGTCTTCCAGCTCGGCCAGGTCGGTGGGCTTAACCTTAAAGAACCAGCCGTCGTCGAAGGGCGAGCTGTTAACCTGCTCGGGTTCGTCTTCCAGGGCTTCGTTAACGGCAATCACTTCGCCGCTGATGGGTGAGTAAATGTCGGAGGCGGCCTTTACCGACTCGACCACACCGGCTTCTTCACCGGCGGATACGGTGGCGCCCACTTCGGGGGTTTCAACGTAAACCACATCGCCCAGGCTGTCTTGGGCGTGGTCGGTAATGCCGATGGTGACGGTGCCGTCTTCTTCCACACGGGCCCACTCGTGGCTGGGCAGATATTTCAGTTCGCTGCGAATTTCGCTCATGGTTGTGTCCTGTAAAAAATTAAACGAGTGACTGTCCGTGGCGGACAAAATTGGGTTTTACAATGCTGACGGGCAGCTGCTTTTTGCGCACCTCAACCAGTGCCTGGGTGTCGGCCGCTGCGGGTACACGGGCCATGGCAATAGAGTAGCCCAAAGTGGGTGAGAATGTCCCGCTGGTAATAATGCCGGTTTGCTCGCTGCCGGGAATGATTACGGTCTGTCCGGCGCGCAGCACGCCGCGCTCTTTGAGAACCAGGCCGACCAGTTTTTCGGTGCCTGTCTCGCGGGCCTGTTCCAGTGCCGGGCGGCCGATAAATTCGCGCTCGGCGGGCTCCCAGGCGATGGTCCAACCCATGTTAGCGGCAAGAGGAAGAACGGATTCGTCCATTTCGTGGCCGTATAGGTTCATGCCAGCTTCAAGACGCAGGGTATCGCGCGCGCCCAAACCACAGGGGCTGACTCCAGCGTCCAACAGCGCCTGCCAAAGGGCGGGGGCTTGATCGCCCGGTAGCATGATTTCCACGCCGTCCTCCCCGGTATAGCCGGTGCGGCCAATAAACCAGTCTTCTACGGGCGTGCCGGTAAAGACTTTTAAACCCTCTACCGCCGTCGCCTGGGCCGGGGTAAGAGCTTGCTTGCATTTGTCCAGCGCCTGGGGGCCTTGCACCGCGATCATCGCCAGCTCGGGTTGTTCGCGAACCACCGCGTCAAACCCGGCGGCCTGTTGGTTCATCCACTCCAGGTCTTTGTCGCGCGTGGCGCAGTTGACGACCACGCGATAGCCCTGAGCCCGGTTGTAGACAATCAAATCGTCAATAACGCCGCCGGCCTGGTTGAGCATACCGCTGTAGAGCGCTTTGCCGGGCTTGTCGTCCAGCTTGGCGACGTCGTTGGCCAGAAGTTTGCGCAGGTAAGCGCGGGCATCGCTGCCGGTGACATCGACCACGGTCATGTGCGATACATCGAACATACCCGCGCCTTGGCGCACCTGGTGGTGCTCTTCAATTTGCGAGCCGTAGTTGATCGGCATGTCCCAGCCGCCAAAGTCCACCATTTTGCCGCCAGCGTCGATGTGGCTTGAGTAGAGCGGTGTTTTCAGTCCCATAGTGTCTATCCGGGTAAAAGGCCACATTTTAGGGTAGAGGCGCACGGATAACCAGTGCCGAGCCTTGTAATCTGTGTCGCAACCACCATGACATTGACATGCTATGCTGAATACCCACGTGACTCGGAGTCTGGACTGTGAAGCTGATACTTAAGCTGTTTATGCTGTTGTTACTGCTGGTGATTCTGGCAGTAGCCTTTGTGTTGTTGTTTCTCGACCCCAATGTCTTTAAGCCGCGCATTCAGGCGTTGGCCGAGCAGCAGGGCATCCACCTGGATATTGCCGGCGATTTAGAGTGGCAGTTCTGGCCCAGTCTGGGTATTGCCATTAATGATCTTTCCGTTGCCAGCGCGGTAACCCCCGACGATACCCTGGCAAGTCTGCGCAGTGCCAGCTTACTGGTGGCGACCAAGCCGTTGTTTAACGGCGAGCTGCAGGTAGAGCATGTGTTGGTGGACGGCGCCGAGTTGACGCTGGAAGCCAGTGAAGATGGCACGAAAAACTGGCAGCAGCTAAAGCCTGACGCCCAACAGCGTGAGGCGCTGGCCAATATGACCGCTGCCGAGCAGCAGCAAGCGCGCCAGAATCAGGCCGCCGACGAGGCCGACGAGGCCGACGAGCCCAGCTCCGCGCCCAATGACGACCCCGGACGCGAACTGTCGCTGGCGGTGGAGCGCATCAGCGTTACCGACAGCCAGGTGGTCTACGCCAATCGGGCCGCCGGGCAAACCCTTGGTTTTACTCTCGAGCAGCTGGAGCTGACACAGTTTAATTTGCTGGAGCAACCTTTTGGGCTCGACCTTAAGGCCCGCCTGGACATAGAGGCGCCTGAGGCCTTGCCCGCCAGCCCGGTGCCGGTACAACTGGAGTTGGGGGCGCAAATGCAGCTTGATGGGGCGCTCAGCCGGTTTACCTTAAGCGATGGCCAGCTGAGCCTGGCCTTGGGGAAAGAGCAAGTGCCTTTAACCACCCAATTTAGCGCTAGCGGTAAAGATTTACAGGGCGCCCTAAGTTATGGCGCCAGTCTGGCGGTAGAGCCCTTTGATCTCAAAGCCGTGTTTGCCAGTCTGGGGCTTGCCCTGCCAGAAACCGCTAACCCTCAGGCGCTGACTCACTTGGCGTTAAACTTGGAAGTAACCGGCGGTCCCAATGCGATTTCACTGTCGCCATTGGAAGCCACTCTGGATAGCACTCAGTTCAGTGGCGAGTTGACGGTTAGTGACTTCTCCACACAGGCGTTGGCGTTAACCCTGGTGGGCGACAAGATTAATATCGACGATTATCTGCCCCCGCCACCGCCCGAGACGGATCAGGCCAGTAGTGCTAGCTCTGCGCCGGTAGCGGGTCAACCTGCTCCTCAGAAGAATCCTTCTGCGGGTTCTGGCAGTCCCAAACCGCAGGTGGATGAAATTCCTTTGCCTCTGGATGCCATTCGCGCGTTAAACGCTCAGGTGCAGTTTGATTTTGGTGAGGCGATTGTCAACAAACTTACCTTGGAGGATCTGCGCTTGCGCATTCAGGCGAAAGACGGCGTGGTGCAACTGACCGAGGCAAGCTTAAACACCTACCAGGGCACCGCCAAAGTTCAGGGCCAGCTGGATGCCCGTGGCTCGCGCGCCACAGCTGAATTTACCGGTGACGTTACCGGCGTGCAGTTAGAGCCTTTGCTAAACGATTTGCAGCTGGAGCAAAATGTGCAGCTGACAGGCGGCTTAAACGTTAAAGCTAAGGGTGCTACGCGCGGCGCTTTTGTCTCTGACTTAGTGAAACAGCTGGACGCCGAAGCGCAGTTGAGTGGGGCTGAGGTGACCATAGCACCGCTCAATGTCGAGAAGTACTTCTGCCAGATAGTCTCGCTGGCGCGAGATGAAGTGCAAAGCGCCGACGGCGAAACCAGTCAGACCCGCAATTGGCCAGAGTTTACCGAGATGAGCGCGCTGGACGGCACGATCAAGCTGAAAAACCAAGTGATCACCGTGGAAAACTTCGAGGCCGGAGTCGAGCAGTTGTTGCTGGCCACCCAGGGGCAGGTGAACCTTGCACAGCAAACTTACGACTTTAGACTGCCGCTGACGTTGCTGGAAAAATACACCAGTGAAGAGGGCTGTGCGGTCAATAGTAACTACTGGCTTAACCGCAGTTTATCCTTGCTGCGTTGTAAAGGCTCGCTTGAGAGCTTATCGCCACTTAAAGATTGCCGCCTGGACGGCAAAGCGCTAGAGTCGCTCACCGGCGATTACGCCAAGTACCGTCTGCAAAAAGAACTAACCCGCCAGCTGGGTGGCGACAGTGAAGACGGCGAAAAAGACGATAAAACCAAAGCGGTTGAAGGCATACTGAACCGTTTATTAAATTAAGAGAGCGAATGACCGATACTTTTGCGCGCGCCGTGCTCGAATGGTTTGACGAGCACGGGCGCAAGCACCTGCCCTGGCAACAAAACATTACCCCCTATCGCGTATGGCTGTCGGAAATTATGCTGCAGCAAACGCAGGTGACAACCGTCATCCCATACTTTGAGGCGTTTACCCAGCGCTTTCCCCAGGTACAAGACCTGGCCGCAGCACCCGTGGACGATGTCTTGCACCTGTGGACCGGCCTGGGCTACTACGCCCGCGCCCGCAACTTGCACAAGTGTGCGCAGCTAGTGGTGAGCGAGCACGGCGGAGAATTCCCCGACACCGTGGAGGCACTATCGGCTTTGCCCGGTATCGGCGAGTCCACCGCCGGCGCTATTGTCAGCATCGCGTTTAAAAAACACGCCGCCATTTTAGATGGCAACGTCAAACGGGTATTGGCTCGCTACCACGCCATCGAAGGCTGGCCGGGGCAGAGCGCGCCGTTAAAAGCCCTTTGGCAGAAAGCGCGCTTGCATACCCCCAAAAAACGCTGTAACCACTATACCCAGGCGATGATGGATTTGGGCTCCATGCTGTGCACCCGCAGCAAACCCGCCTGCGAGCTTTGCCCGGTGGGCGATGGCTGCGTCGCACGCGCTACAGGAAGGCAGCTGGATTACCCGGGCAAAAAGCCCAAAAAAGACAAACCCGTTAAACAAACCTATCTGCTGATGCTGCGCGCGCCCAGCGGTGAGCTACTGTTACAGCAGCGACCGCCCACGGGTATTTGGGGCGGGTTGTGGAGCTTTCCCGAGTTGGCCCTCGACCAGAGCGTAGAAAATTATTGCCACGAGCATCACGGCGAGGCGTTAAGCCTTGAGTACTGGGATAGCTATCGCCATACCTTCAGCCATTACCACCTGGACATTACCCCCGTGCTGGTACAATTGGCCGCGCGCGGCGATAAGGTGATGGAAGGGGGCGGGACACTTTGGTATAACGTCCACCAGCCCGAGGCTGTCGGCCTGGCCGCACCGGTCAAACGGCTGCTGGAAAGCCTCGCCCAGCTCGATCCACTCTCGCAGGAGACTCTATGAGCCGCACCGTATTTTGCCGCAAGCATAAGCAAGAGCTTCCCGGCATGGCACAACCGCCGTTTCCAGGCCCCAAGGGCCAGCACATTTACGAAAATGTCAGCCAGCAAGCCTGGCAGGAATGGTTAGCGCACCAGACCATGCTGATTAACGAAAAGCAATTAAACCTGATGGATACCTCCACCCGGGTCTATCTTGGTGAACAAATGAACAACTTTTTATCCGGCGAAGACTATGACGCCGCCGAAGGCTATATTCCCCCGGAAAACAACAAATAAATTTGTTCTAAGCCCTTGACTCCTAAAGGCGCAAACGGTTTAATACGCGCCTCTTGTGAAGGGCAACCCCCGAACAAGAAATGCCCAGATAGCTCAGTCGGTAGAGCAGTGGATTGAAAATCCTCGTGTCGGTGGTTCGATTCCGCCTCTGGGCACCATAAACAAAACCTCGCCCATTTGGGCGGGGTTTTTTTATGCCCATAGGTCGGATGAGAACCACCGCTTGGTTCGACAAAACTGTCGGGAACAGTTTTGGACGCCCGAATGGGCGGGCCGAAGGCCGAGCCCCAAGGAAGGGGCGAGCATTCCGCCTCTGGACAAAAGGCTCGGTCTTCGGATCGGGCCTTTTTTGTATCCGCGGGTTGAATACTGGCGAAATCGAACCAGCTCTTTATCGTGGTTCGATTGACTCGGGGCGTCCTTGCCCCTCGCCCTTTCGGGCAGCAGAGCTGTCCAGCGCGGCGTCCTATTGAGTTGGCCGCCTCTCGACAATTGCTCCTGCATTGTTCTAATACCTGACGTCCTTGTCAGTATCGACAACTGCTCCTGCGTTATTCTACCTCCTGCGTCCTTGCCGTCGTAGGCGCCATACAAGTTAAAAGGCTCGGTCGTCGGGTCGGGCTTTTTTGTGTTTTCCGCTATTGTGCGGACGCAACCGCTTATGCGGTGGCTCGAACGAATGCGGCGTATTCGATAGCGAGCCTAGTGAAGTCCGATGTGGCCCAATAACATTGGAATTGTAGGGTTTTGGGGTTCTAGCCGTAGGCTGTATGGTCTGAATCTTAGGTTGGTGATTTCGCTTTTTGGGGATGTTTGAGGTTTGGTAGCGACGAACCCAAATTAGTTTGACAACGTTGTCTTTTGGGGGTAGTGTCCAACCTAGGGTGTAAAGTTTGGGCGCCGACGCGATACCGGGGCCCGCAAAATAATGATGAGACTGCTTCGGCGGCATAAAAGGTGTACACACATGACTGAGCAAAAATCGACACAGGCTTCGCACAGTGCTGTAGTCCCGATGACCATTGTGGCCATCCTGTTTTTTATTTTGGGTTTTGCCACCTGGCTAAACGGCTCTTTGATGCCTTATTTGCAGCAAATTTTGCGTTTAACACCGTTCCAGGCTTCGCTCATTCTATTCTCGTTTTATATTGCGGTTACGTTTACCGGTATACCTTCGGCAATCATTGTTAAAAAAGTCGGCTATAAAAATGGTATGGCCCTGGGTATGGGCACCATGATGCTCGCCGGTTTGTTGTTTATTCCCGCAGCCAAAACGCAAATGTTCGCGATGTTTTTGTTCGCCCAGTTGGTCATGGGGACGGGGCAAACACTGCTGCAAACGGCGGTTAACCCTTACGTCGTGCGTATCGGGCCCGAGGAGTCGGCAGCGGTGCGGGTCAGTATTATGGGCATTTTAAATAAGGGGGCGGGCATTTTTGCTCCCATGGTGTTTACCGCCTTGATTGTCAGCAACTTCACTGGTCTGGTGGGCCAAGAGCTGACCCAGGAAAATATTAACGATATGGCGAACAGTTTGGTGTTGCCTTATTTGGGGATGGCACTGTTTATGGGGTGTCTGGCGTTAGCGGTTAAGTTTTCGCCGTTGCCCGAGCTGGTAGATACAGAAGATCACGAGTCCGGCAAAGGTGATGTTAAAGCAGTACTGGCCCATCCCAGCTTAGTGCTGGGGGTGGTCGCCATCTTTTTGTATGTCGCAGTAGAAGTGATCGCGGGAGATACCATTGGCGCCTACGCGCTGTCTTTAGGGATTGGTAACTACAGTGTTATGACGTCGTACACCATGGCGTGTATGGTGATCGGATATATTTTGGGGATCATTCTGATTCCGCGGGTGATTTCGCAGCA
Organism: Gilvimarinus xylanilyticus; assembly: GCF_024195295.1. Taxonomy (GTDB): domain Bacteria; phylum Pseudomonadota; class Gammaproteobacteria; order Pseudomonadales; family Cellvibrionaceae; genus Gilvimarinus; species Gilvimarinus xylanilyticus. The sequence continues at coordinate 123,553 of NZ_JAMFTH010000006.1, forward strand.
GACGGCCCTGAGCTCTTCAGCTGTATTGGGTTTTGTATTGGTTCTGGCGCTAACCATGGTGGACCGTGAAAGCACGGTCATTGCCAGTGCGATTTTGGTGCCGTTTGGTGCGGGCGCAATTCCGGATACGGTGATGTTGTTGGCACTTTGTGGTTTTGCGAATGCGGTCGTGTGGCCTGCGGTATGGCCTTTGGCACTGTCGGGTTTAGGGCGATTGACCAGTGTCGGTTCAGGGTTACTGGTGATGGGGATTGCCGGTGGAGCCTTTGGCCCTGTCTTGTACAGTTTGGCATCAGGATCTTCCGGTGCCGCTGAAGGGCAGCAGCAAGGTTATTTGGTAATGCTGCCATGCTATTTGTATATTCTGTTTTACGCCCTAAAGGGGCACAAGATGGCGTGCTGGAAAAAGAGCGAAACCTCGTCTGCGGTTTCGGGTAATAGTTAATCTTTTTGTGACCGATGTTGGTGCCCGGCCTAGGCCGGGCTTTTTTGTGCCTGTAATTTTAGGGAATCTCTGATTGCTTGTTTACATAGGTCATAATGTTGCGGTAGGTGTCGGTCCAGTAGCGATCGCGGTTGCGATCCAGAAACGCTAATAGCTCTCGGTGAGCCGAGTCGCTCACTGACAGGTGATCGCCGCCAATGCCGTGAAAAATAATCTGAACTAAGCCGGCATTGGCAGTCTGTTTTTTTACGTATTGAATGAGCTCTTCGCCGCTTTCGCCGTTGGGAAGCGCAATAACGCTAAAGTCGTCAGGTAATTTTGTTTCTTCACCTTTGATGGCGATAAATAAATCTGCAACCTCCTCCAAATAATTGCCGTCAGCGGTTTGTACGTGGCCGCAGGGCGGCGTAAAGGTGCGCAGGGTTTCGCCATCAATGGCGTACAAAAAGCTGTTGGCGAGTGTGACTTCGGCGCGCATCTGTTCGCGGGTGCGTTTGTCCATGTCGTTATAGGGTTTTACCCAGGCGGTACCCGGTTGGGATTTACTGCACGGGTGATATAGCGTGTGGTTGCCCAGTTCGTGCCCCTGTGTGGCGGCTTGTCGCCATTCGCTTAAACGCTGAGGAACCACTTGCGAGGCGAGTGTGAGATAAAACGAACCTTTGAGGTTGTACTCATTGAGCGCTGGAATAGCGTTATCCAGTTGGCTGTTCAGCGCATCGTCGTAGGAAAGACTGACGGCAGCTTGCTGGTTTTGTGGCCACTGGAATTCTGCCCAGGCCAGCGTGCAACTGCACAGTAGGAGGAGAAAGAGGTTGGATTTCGATAACATATTCGTGGTTCCTTGAGGCTATTTTTTTATTGCTTTGAAGGTTGGTCGGTTGGGCGGTACGCTCAGCTCCGGTTTTACAATAATCGCCATGACCGGCGGTAGTTTTTGCAAAAGACTATTCGTGATGTCTATCTAAGTGTTTGATTCTTAAGATTTATTCATATTGGTTCGCTTTCTGCATTAGAGCGTTTAACAGTCACGATATGGATAAAGCGTATGAATATAGTAAAACAAAGCCTATCAAAGCGCCTTCTCTTGAGCTCTTGCATTGCAGCCTTGGGGTTAACCGGTTGCGGGAGCGATGATGATTCCTCATCTCCAGTAATGTCCTCTTCCAGCAGTCAAATATCGTCCAGTCAAGCTTCATCCAGCAGTAGCTCGGTTGCCGATAATACGGCTCCGGTGGTTAATGCAGGCGGTGATCAGACAGTCACCGCCGGAGACCAGGTGGATCTTTTCGCCGAGGCGAATGACGCCGATGGTGAAGTGGCATCGCTCGCCTGGGAACAGGTGTCTGGCCCGCGTGCGCCTCTGACAATTGTGGACGGCAACACCGGCCACTACCGATTTACCGCGCCTAACACTGGTGTGGATGAGACGGTTGCGATGCAGTTTCGTTTAAGTGCGACAGACGATCAGGGCGCGACCAGTGTCGACACAGTTGCAGTTACTGTCAGCCGGGTCAATCAGGCGCCGGTGGTCAATGCCGGTAATTTCCGCACGGTTAATAATTCCTCGACGGTGACGCTCTCCGCGAGCGCCTATGATCCGGATGGTGAGATTGTCAGTTATCAGTGGCAGCAGGTCGATGGGGTCTCGGTTCAGCTGAATGACGCCACAACCAGAACCGCGAGTTTTGAGTTGCCCGAGGCGGAGGGAGAGCAGCGCTTTCGCTTTACCTTGCGCGCCGAAGATAACGATGGCGTAGCGAGTACCGATGCAGTGACCATTGTTGCGACTAATGCCGACGTGCCAGTGGTGGATATTGACTTTCCGCCGGTGCAGGGCGTTTATGCCGCCGGTGAAATTGATGTATTTGGCAAGGTCGCGCTGCAAGAGGGGGCTGAGCTGAGTAAAGTTACCGTGGATGGCGGTGTGACTGCAGTTGAAGCCGACGTTGATGATGATGGTTTTTGGCGTGCAGAAAATGTGCTTCTGCCCGAAGGCTCGCAAGAGGCGCGGGTTATGGTGTCGGCTTATGATACCGATGGCCGAGTTGGCTACGCCGAATCGGCTTTAACCCTAAGTGAAGAGGGGCGCGCCGGTGGCGGTGAGCAATGGATTCAGTCGACCGCTATGGTGCTTTCACCCGCTGGCGATCAGGCTTGGGTGCTTTCATCAGGGGATCTGGAAAGCGACGTGAAGCTGATTAGCATTGATTTACAAACCGGTTATCGCTCTACAGGCATCACTGATTTTACCGATGTGTCTCAGGGTTATTCAGCCGCCAATTATACCGATATGGTGTACGCCACTGATCGCGAAATGTTTTATCTGAGTGCCTGGTCAGAGATCGAGATTGAAGATCCGGAGACGGACGCCACTTACACCGAAGCGCGTGGACACATACTGGCCGTGGATCAAAACACCGGCTCGCGCACTGAGCTCGGTGTTAACAGCGAACGCGAGGCGCCTTTAAGTGGACCGCAGGGGTTGCTGTATCGCACTGATGAGCAAGCGATTTATATTGCCGACGAGTTTGCCGGTGAAATACTAAGCTACAACCTAGAGGCCGATATAACGACGCTAATCGCAGACCAGAACACCGAAGACGAAAGTATTGATACCCCTGTGCAATTGGGTTGGGATGCACCGCGCAACCAATTGCTGGTTATGCAAAGCGGTAATGCTGGGGCGGTTGACATGATGTCACTGGATTTGAGTCAAACCCCTGCGGTCAGTCGTTTGCTGTCCCCCGGTGACTCGGTATCTTTTGGGCCAATTCCTCTGGAAACCTCGGAAGCGGTAGCGATTGACGACGTCCGCGAGCGTGCCTATGTACTGACTAAAACCGCCGACAATATCACCGCCATTAATTTGGTGTCCGGCGAGCGCAGTATTATTGTCGAAGACGTCGATCCGCGCGGCCAAGCTTCTCAGGATATGGTTTACAGCCCCGTGCAAGATCTGCTGTATGTGGTAGGCGGTGAAGATTTTTATCAGAAGTTGCAGGTTGTTGACCCGCAGAGCGGGGATAAAGTTGTCTTGAGCAGTAGTCGTTTTTAAAGTGTCTAGAATGGCAGTCATCTTGGGGGCGTAAAGCCCCCTTTTTTGTGTGTTGTGCAGAGCGAACATACGAATTTAAAGCCCACGGCGATTAAATTTTTGACTATCCTGATGCGAATAGCGCACAGAGGAGGGGGCCCGCCTTTAGAAGAAAATCGCCCAGTGCGGGAAAATACCTCTGAATTTACAGATTGACCACTTCAGACGCTGCCACAGGTGAAACCCTCGCTGCCACTGGCTTTACCGAGCAAAGGCTTGTAGCATGACGGAAGGCGCAATATTCAACATAAAAGATTGATCATGACAAACTCTATTCAGCCATCCGATTATCGCGAACTTCCCTGTGACGCGTGTACTCGAGGCCAAGCCCTGGGCTTTGACTTTTCGATGGCGTTTCAGCCTATCGTCGATGTTTCTACCCGTACCGTGATGGGCTACGAAGCTCTTTGCCGGGGCCTTAACGGCGAAGGCGCGGGCCAGGTAATGTCCCAGGTGGATGATTCCAATCTGTACCGCTTTGATCAAACCTGTCGGGTTAAAGCTATCGCTCTGGCGGCGCAATTAAAGCTGCGGGGCTATCTCAGTATTAATTTTTTGCCCAACGCGGTCTATCGCCCCGAGCTTTGTATTCGTACCACCCTGGCCGCCGCACGCGAACACAATTTTCCGGTCGAGCGCATTATGTTTGAGATTACCGAGGCAGAAAAGGTCAGCGATTCGGCGCACCTGCGCCGCATTGTTGACTATTACCAGCGCAGCGGCTTTACCACTGCGCTAGACGACTTTGGTGCGGGCTATGCGGGGCTTAATTTACTTGCGAGCTTTCACCCCGATGTGTTGAAGTTGGATCGCGAATTGATCAGCGGGGTTGATGAAGCGCCGGTTAAAAAAATTATATTGCGGCACACGCTTGCTATGTGTCGCGACCTGGACATTATACCTTTGGCCGAAGGCGTAGAGACTCGCGCCGAGTTCGATACCTTGGTGGCTATGGGGGTCGAGCGTTTTCAGGGGTACTTCTTTGCCCGTCCGGGATTTGAGGCTTTGCCCGAGGTTAACTGGCCTTTGTAATATCGGTCTATTACCTATTTGGGAGAAAATTCTTTTCAGTTGCTCTCTCAGCTATATTTCATAGTGTGATATTTACAATTCCTTGCGCTGTTTCGGGGCGCATTTTCAACCCTCTCTGCCCGCTTGCACTGCTTTTGCCGTTTTTTTGCGTTTCGGACGTTGATTTCTGCGTTGGAACAACCCTTGCGTAGCGTCTAGTATCAAACAGTGAATTAAGTCACTTGCCGAAACAGATAGTGGAGCTTTATGACCCAAGACTGGCAGCAGCTGATGAGCGAGGCCCAGCGTATGCGGCGGCAACTGCACGCCGCTCCCGAGCTGGGATGGCAGGAAACCGGCACCGCCGAGGTGATCCGCGCAGAATTGACGCGTTTGGGTATTGAGTGGCGGGCCTGCGCCCAAACCGGCACCGTGGCTACCCTTAATGCCCAAGCGAAAGGTGAGCACATTGCCTTGCGCGGCGATATCGATGCATTACCCATTATCGAGCGTACCGATGTACCCTGGCAGTCTGCCCATGACGGCTGCATGCACGCTTGCGGTCACGACGGCCATACGGCCACCCTGTTGGCGTCCGCCGCTTGGTTAAAACGGGTAGAGTCTCAGCTATCCGGTCCAGTCACCCTTATCTTTCAGCCCGCCGAAGAGGGCGGCCATGGCGCGCGCGAAATGATTAGCGATGGCGCCCTGGAAGGCGTGGATAAAATCTACGGTTGGCACAACTGGCCCGCCATCGAGTTCGGAAAGCTTTTGTGCCCCGATGGTATTGTCATGTGCGGTAACGGCACCTTCGAGATTACCCTAACGGGGGTGGGCGGCCACGCGAGTCAGCCCGAGTTGTGCCGCGATCCGGTGCTGGCCGCCAGTGCGCTGGTGCAGGCGCTGCAGCAAATCGTTAGTCGCCGTCTTGCGCCACAACAGGCTACCGTGGTCAGTATTACTTCTATCAATGCGCCCAGTGCGCCGACAGTTATTCCCGAGCGAGCGGTTATTGGCGGCAGTATTCGAGTATCCGACACTCGAGCGCGCGATCAGGTCAATCAATTAATCGAATCGATTAGCCACCAGGTGGCCGCCAGCTACGATGTGGGGTGCGATGTAAAAATCATTCCCCGCTATCACGCCACCATTAACCATGCCCGCGAGGCTGCGAATGTGCGCCACGCCTGGACGGCACTTAATGGCGAGATGTCATTAGACTGCAAAAGTTTAGTGCCCATTATGGCGTCAGAGGATTTTAGTTATTACTTGCGGGAAATTCCCGGCGCTTTTGCGCTAATTGGCGCCGACGATGGGGGAACTCATCATCGCCATCCCTGCCACAGTCCCTACTACGATTTTAACGACCGCTTGTTAGAGCCGGTCACCCGTTTATACAGCCAACTGGTTGGAGCACCTTTACCCGATTGATTTAAAAACCCCATAAAACACTGCGACACGCGTGACTAAGGAGAAAGCTATATGAGCATATTTGAACAGCGTGAGTCTGAAATTCGCGGTTACTGCCGCGTCTATCCCGTAGTTTTTGATACTGCCAGCAATGCCAGGCAAAAAGATGATCAAGGGAACGAGTACATCGATTTTTTTGCCGGCGCTGGGGTGCTGAATTTTGGTCACAATAACGAGCGAATGAAGCGGGCGGTTATCGATTACATCGAAAGGGACGGGGTAACCCACCACCTGGATATGCACAGCACCGCGAAACAGACGTTTATGGAAAGCTTTGCCAAAACCATTCTCGAGCCTCGCGATATGCCTCATAAAATGCAGTTTATGGGGCCCACCGGCACAAACGCGGTAGAGGCGGCGTTAAAGATTGCCCGTCGCGCCACCGGGCGGACCGAAATAGTCGCCTTTACTCACGGTTTTCACGGTATGACGTTAGGGGCTTTGGCTTGCACTGCCAACCAGGCGTTTCGGGGTGCGGCCGGAGTACCTTTGAATCACGTTTCCCATTTCCCGTTCGGCGCCGAGAAGCACACCAGCGATAATCCGCTGAGTGGTGGCAAGGATGTGATTGAGCAGCTGCGCGTGCTCTATCGCGACGGTTCCAGTGGCTTTTTGCCGCCCGCTGCCTTTTTGGTTGAGACCATACAAGCCGAGGGCGGCGTGAATGTGGCCGATAAAAAATGGCTGCAAGATTTGCAGGCGCTGGCCCGCGAAGTGGGTGCGCTTTTGATTCTGGATGACATTCAGGCTGGTTGTGGTCGCACTGGTTCTTTCTTTAGTTTTGATGACTATGACATTGACCCTGACGTTATTTGCCTGGCCAAAGGTTTGGGTGGCTGGGGAACGCCCATTGCCATGAACCTAGTAAAACCTGAGGTGGATAAACACTGGAAGCCCGGTGAGCATACCGGCACCTTCCGGGGGCAGGCTTTAAGTTTTGTGGCCGGTAACGAAGCGATCGCCTATTTTGACGATGCAAGCTTTTTGCAGGGTGTTCGCCACAAAGGCGAAACCATGCTGAAAAAAGTATCGCCGCTGGAAGACAAATTTTCCAAAGTTCAGGTGCGCGGTAAAGGCATGATGCTGGGGGTAGATGTCGGTTCGGGAGACAACGCCAAGCAAATAGTCGCCGATTGTTTTGCCGATGGCTTGCTGGTGGCGGCCTGCGGTTCCGGTGGTCGGGTGGTTAAACTGATTCCGCCGCTCACCATACCCGAGGAAGACTTACAAACTGGGTTGGCCACTTTTGTACGCCATGTGGAAAAAGTGATGGAGGCCGCGTCATGATTCAACGTGATGATATGACTTTTCCGTTCGAGGAGTATGAGCGCCGCCTGGGTGAGTTGCGTACCCGAATTGCCGAGCGGCATCTGGATGCGGTAGTGATTACAGACCCGGAAAATATTATGTATTTAACGGATTACCAAACCACCGGTTATTCGTTTTTCCAGGCTTTGGTGGTGCCGCTCGAACAAGAGCCCTTTATGATTACCCGGGCCATGGAAGAGTCCAACGTATTTGCCCGCACTTGGGTTGAGCGTACGCGGCCTTACCCTGACACTGGCGGCGCCATTCAAATGCTGGTGGATGCCCTCCGTGAATTCGGTTTGGCGAATAAGCGTATCGGTTATGAGCGCAATAGCTATTTCTTTCCTGCGTATCAGCAGGATTTTATTCACACCACCTTAACCGACGGCAAACTTTTAGATTGCTTTGGCATTGTGGAAGAGGGGCGGGTCTGTAAATCGCCCCTGGAAATAGACGTTATGCGCAAAGCCGCGCGCGCCACCGAGGCGGGTATGCAGGCAGGTATTGAGGCCTGTAAAGCCGGCGCCACCGAAAATGAAATCGGTGCCGCCATCAGTGCGGGAATGTTTCGCGCCGGCGGCGAGCCACCAGCGGTAATGCCCTATGTCACCTCGGGTCCACGCACCATGATTGGCCACGCCACTTGGGAGGGCCGTGTGGTGCAACCCGGCGAGCATGTGTTTTTAGAAGTGGGGGGCTGCTACCGGCGCTACCACACCGCCATGATGCGTACCGTGGTGCTGGGCGATTTAACCGACTCTATGTACAAGGCCCAAGAGAAAATGAAGCAGGCACTGTCCATGGTGCACAATTATTTTCAGCCGGGAATGACAGTTTCCGATGCGGATAATTTAATACGCAATATTATTTCCGATAATGATATCGGTGCGCGCTTAGTGACTCGCTCGGGTTACGCCATCGGCATTGCCTTCCCGCCCAGTTGGGACGAGGGCTATATGGTCAGTTTAAAACAGGGTGAATCCGCGGTACTCAAAGAGGGCATGACCTTCCATATTATTCCCTGGATGTGGGGCGTGGATGGCGATAAGACCTGCGGTATTTCCGACACCATTCACGTGACCTCAGAGGGCTGTGAATCCTTTTTTTCCGTGGATCAGGATTTTACGGTTAAACCCGATCAAGGTTCCAGTATTGCCAAGCTGGATTCCCATCGCAATAAGTCGGAAAAAGCGGATAGTAAGTCGGACAAAAAGGCCAAAGCGTCGAGTGCCGAATCATCCGAACCCCAGAGCTAGGAGGTTTTATGCTAACAGCAACCAATCCGTTCAACGGCGAAAAAATTGCCGAGTACCCGTCGCTGAGTGATGCCGAAATGAATCAGCATATTGATGCGGCGCGGGCGGCTTATCCGGCCTGGCGTAAAACTTCGTTTGCCGAGCGAGCCCGAATTTTACAAGCCGTGGCCGACGAATTGCGTCAGCGCAAAGCACATTTGGCCGAGCTAATGGCTATGGAAATGGGCAAGCCGGTAAAAGAGGGTGGCCCCGAGGTGGAAAAAGCGGCTGTGTGCGCCGAATTTTACGCCGCCAATGCCGAGCGCTTTTTGCAGAGCGACGTATTGGAGTCTGATGCGTCTAACAGCTATGTGCGCTATCAACCTTTGGGAACCCTCTTGGGTATTTTGCCCTGGAACGCGCCCCTGTGGCTGGCGTTTCGTTACCTGGCGCCCGCGTTAATGGCAGGCAATACGTGTGTGCTTAAACACGACCCCAATGTCCCCGCCAGTGCCCACGCTATTGCCGAGGCATTCACGGCCGCCGGAGCCCCAGAAAATATTATGGTTAATCTGCCGGTGACGACTCCTCAGGTTGAAGCGGCTATTCGCCATCCGGCCATTGCCGCGGTTTCCTTTACCGGCTCGGCGGTTGCCGGGGCCAAAGTCGCGGCGACGGCGGGCAGCGAAATTAAGCCGTGTGTGATGGAGCTGGGCGGCTCGGACCCCTGCATTGTCCTCGCGGATGCCGACCTGAGTACAGCGGCGGATATCGCTGTGCTCTCGCGCATTATTAACGCCGGTCAGTCCTGCATTGCCGCCAAGCGCATTTTGGTGGAGAAGTCCGTGTACAGTGAATTTACCGTCATGGTCGAGGAGCGCTTAGCTAAGCTCAAGCTGGGCGATCCGCGGCTTCCGGAAACCGATGTTGGCCCTATTGCCCGGGATGATTTGCGCCAGAACCTTCACCGCCAGGTGGCGGACTCTATCGCCAAGGGCGCCAGCTGCCTGTTGGGGGGCGAGCTGCCCGCGGGCGAAGGTTACTTTTACCCGCCCACCCTGCTGGCGGATGTTCACCCAGACATGCCCGCCTTCTGTGAGGAAACCTTTGGGCCCGTGATGGCGCTGACCCCTGTGGCCGACATTAATGAGGCCCTAACCCTGGCCAATCAAACCGAATACGGTTTGGGCGCGGCCATCTGGACCGCCCAGGTGGATAAGGCGGAACAATGGGCCGGCGAGATTGAATCCGGCCAGGTGGCGATTAACGGTATTGTCAAAACCGACCCCCGCCTACCCAGCGGCGGCATCAAGCGCTCGGGCTTTGGGCGTGAGCTGGGCCCCCACGGGATTAAAGAGTTCGTGAATGCCAAGCAGGTGTGGATAAAGTAAAGGAATACGGTTGACGGACGACGGGGTACGGATAGTCTTTCCGCACCCCGTAGCCCGTAGTGGTGTAACGGGTTACATCGCCCCTGAAAGCTGTTAAGCTTGCGCCAGTTTTGATAACAACAGTTAGTTAAAACAGGTGCCCTATGAACCTTCTGCAGCGACTCTCCATCTCCGCGCTTACCCTTTTCAGTGTCCAGGCGCTGGCCTTTGACGATTTTATTACCCGCGATGGACATCGCTTAATGGACGGTGAGCAGGAGTTTCGCTTTGCCGGTATCCACGCGCCCGAGCTGCATCGTGTTGAGGACGATGCCCGCGGTATCTGCGAAGCCGACCCGCGCGGCTGGGGGCAGTACTTTCGCTGGCCCACGGCCGATGAGCAGGAGAACTGGATTAAAGCGCTGGTGAAAAGTGGCCATAAGGCTATGCGGGTTTATGTCCTATCCATTGAGACGCCTTACGATGAGCCCTGCGGTCGCGAAACTCATATTCTCGCGCCGGCGCAAAAAGGGGGGATGCCAGAGCTTAATGAAGCGGCCATGGTGCACTACGATCGTATGATCGCGTTGGCCGAAAAGCATGGTTTGCGTTTAATTTTGCCCTTTGTGGACCACTGGAAGTGGTGGGGTGGACGCGAGCAACTCGCGGCTTTTTACGGCGAAAGCGCCGATGATTTTTACGATACCAACAGTCAAACTTACGCGGCCTATCAGGATATTATTCGCCAGGTAATCAACCGCACCAACACTTTAACCGGGCGCCAATACAAAGATGAAAAAGCCATTCTGGCCTGGGAAACCGGTAACGAGCTCAAGGCCTCCACTGAGCCTTTTGTAAAACAAACGGCAGCTCTGATTAAATCACTGGACAGCAATCACTTGGTGGTTGATGGTACTTATCTGAAGATCAATGCGTTTTCCTTGACTGACCCCAATGTGGATATTATTTCCAACCACTTTTATACCACCAACGACAATAATAACCCCGAACAAGTGCGCAAGGACCTGAAGAAAATTGATGCACAAAAAGTGTATTTAATCGGGGAGTTTGGTCTGCGCGATGCTCAGGGGCTAAACGACATTATGCAAGCGGCGGTTCATACCGAGCACAAAGGCGCCCGTGCGGCGGGGGCGTTTATTTGGGGTTTTCGCGGCCACCGGCACAACGGCGGCTTTTACTGGCATAAAGAATACACGGGTCACTACAGCTACCACTTGCCGGGCTTCCCCGAGGGCGAACCCAACGAAGAGCAGGCGGTGGTCGATTTAGTGCGCAAGGCTCAAGCGCAAATGAATGGTGAAGACTCCGCGCCGCCATTGCCCGCGCCCGAAGCGCCCATTTTGCGTGGGATTGTCGACCCGCGCGAGCGCATTAATTTTATGGGGGCGCCTCTGGGGCGGATCTATCGCATTGAGCGCGCCACGGATAAATCCGGCCCCTGGCAGGTGATTGCCGATAATGTTTCCGATGGTATGCAAGAGTACCGCCCGCTGGAGCAGGCCATCGTTAAGGACGAAACCCCGATGGTGCCGGGGCAGATGTACTTTTATCGGGTGATTGCGAAAAACGAAAGTGGCGAGTCTGCCCCGTCGAATATCCGGCCGGTAGTTTTGCCATAACGCTTGTGCGCCGCTAGACTAGGCCGCTCTGAATAGGGCGGTAGTATGATGCGCGCAGGTGTGACAACAAGTTTAATAACGAGTGTGCTGGTGGCGGGTGCGACTATGGTCGGTTGCTCCAGCACTCCCTCCTATGGAGACGCGCCTGAATCGCTCACGGTGCGTATTCTTCCCAATGCCAGTAAGCAGTTTATCTATCGGGTCGGTTTGTCAGCAGAGCGAGACCGCAAAGCGGATATTCGCCATATACCGCGCCGCGCACCCGATAAGCGTGATTACGAAAAGCTGCAGCGGCGCGCCGGTTATGTGGTGGCGGCCAGCGGCTATTGCCGCAATGGCTATCTGGAACTGGATTTTCGCCTCAGTAATTATGTGCAATGGCTGCGTGGTGAATGTCGCGAAGGCGCCACGGCGGCCGATATGCAAGCGTTTGGTGATAAAACCGAATTGCCCTTGGATAATCTAGGGCCTGCTAAGACTAATTAAATGCGCCTGCTGGAAGCCAGTTTTGTCTCCAGCTAGGCGCCGTGAGCGAAGTTTGGTTATTCCAAATAAGCGATCGGCAACAACGCTGGGGGCAAAACTGGCTCCAGCCCTTCGGGTTGTGGCTAAAAATCCGCCACTCTGCGTTGCTCGTCGTTCATTTGGAGTAACCAAACCACTCTCCTCGCGCCTTAAATTGGCAAATTTTTAGTCGCAACAGGCTGCATCTAATTAGTGTTAACAGGCCCTAGAAGAGCAATAGTCTGCTTGTTCGCGGGTGTATAATGCCGCAATTTCCTGCGGAGCCCTCCCATGACACTTCCCAGCCTCTATCTAAAATCGCAAATGGATCGCCGCATTACTCGCGGTCATTTGTGGATTTACAGTAACGAAGTCGATGTTAAACGTTCACCTTTAAAGGGGCTTGAGCCAGGCACACAAGTGCAGGTTTACAGCGCCAAAGAGCGCCTGCTGGGCGTCGCTCAGGTCAATCCCGCTAATTTAATCTGTGCCCGTATGGTGAGCCGAACCGCTGAGCCTTTGGGGGGCGGGCTTTTGCGCGAGCGTCTGGCCCAAGCCCTGCAGCTGCGAGAGGCAGCCTTTGACCAGCCCTATTATCGACTGGTGTATGGCGACAGTGATCTCTTGCCGGGGCTAGTGGTGGATCGTTTTGGCGATTACCTGGTGGTACAAATTGCCAGTGCAGGTATGGAGCAACTTAAAGACGAAGTAGTGGACGCACTGACAAAGCTTCTGTCGCCGGCTGGCATTTTATTGGCCAACGAGCACAGTGCCCGCGAGCTAGAGGGACTGGAGCGCTATACTCAAGTGGCTTACGGCGAGGTGCCCGAGCAAGTCGAACTTATTGAAAACGGCGCCCGGTTTATGGCGCCGGTGCAGGCGGGACAAAAAACCGGTTGGTTTTACGACCACCGTCAGGGGCGCAAGCTGCTTAACCAGTGGGTTGAAGAGGCGAGGGTGTTGGATGTGTTTTCCTACATCGGCGGCTGGGGCGTTCAGGCTGCGGTAGCCGGGGCGAGCGAGGTTGTGTGTGTGGATGCCTCGCCAAGCGCCACCGACGGTGTTATGCAAAATGCCGAACTCAATGGTGTCGCCGCCAAGGTGACGACCCAAACCGGCAAGGCCATTGAGGTTTTAAAAGCGCTTATTGCGGCGGGCGAGCGCTTTGATGTGGTGGTGCTCGACCCGCCGGCTTTTATTAAAAAACGCAAAGATCAAAAAGCCGGCGAGGCCGCCTACCGGCATATTAACGAGCTGGGGTTGAAGCTGCTTAACAGCGGCGGTCTGTTGGTGTCGGCCTCCTGTTCAATGCATTTGGCCGAAGATACCTTAATCGATATTGTGCGCGGCAGTGCCTGGAAACAGGGCCGGGATGCGCGAATTATTGCCCGTCAGGGGCAGGGGGCGGATCACCCGATTCATCCGGCGATTGCTGAGACTTGCTATTTGAAGGCGGTGTTTGCGCGGGTGTTTGCTTAGCGCCAGCGGCTTTGTCCGGTAGGGTTTGCGACAATTGCTGCAGCTTTTGCTTAAGCCTAGGGTCGTCAGCAATTAAGTTGGGTGAACTTTCATCGGTTAAGGCCAGGATTTGCTTTGTGGCCCGGAGTATTGGCGCCGCCCGGGGGCAGCCGCCGGGGGCAAAGTCACAGTGATTGACGTCCGCCGTGTCCAATTCCGCAGCAATGGCTTTGTGCCAAAGGGCAAGCTGGCTCGCTGCGGGCAGTCCGATATAGGGCGCGCTGGGCGCTGTTAGGTTTGTGCTCAGGGTTTGCATATCGTCGCAGAGCAAACGGCTGTTAAGGCGCAGAAAGGTTCGGCGGCGGTTTTCCGGTCGCTGATGCGCGCTGAGCTGTTCGGTGTCCTGGGTCTGCTGAATGAAGTCTGCGGCGGTCCGTGTGCCGCCCTCGCCAAACAGGAAGAATTCCTGCGCGTGTAAGCCCAGTAACACTTCGCTTTCGCCGGTCAGTTGATGTTGATTGCGCAAAGTGTCGCGGCTGATAGGAACGCTGAAATCGTGAATTAAGCCGCTGTAAGGGTAGCCGTTAATGCTATCCAGATAGCCCGGTGCAATGGGGTAGGGGGCGATACGGTTAAGTTGTCGCTTGAGTTGCGCGAATAAATCGGGGCTGGAACTGGCGAGCCCGTGTACCGGTGCTGTCTTTGCCAGCTGGGTGTGCAAAGTCCTCCAGCCGGTTTGTGCCTGCTGCAGTGATTGCGCACCCGGCGCGGCTAAAAAGCTTTCAATCAAATCATGCTGTTGCTCGCAGTGCTTGGTCAGGGTGTTTAGGCGTGTTGCCAGTTGCCGCCACAGTTGCTCACTGAGCTGTTGATCCGAAACGTGAGTTTCGGGCTGGGCTGCGATGGGCGCCTCGCGCTCGGGCTCGGTTGGGGGCGGGGCGTCACAGGCGGCAAGAGCGCACAGCAGAATCAGCGAGCAGAAATACCTCATGCGTCGCGCAAATCCATTACTGGCCAGTCACGCTCTTCGGCCAGCGCTTGCAAGCGCGGGTCTGGATTGACCGCGACCGGATGGCTCACTCGTTCAAGTAGCGGCAAGTCATTGATCGAGTCGCTGTAAAAATAGCTTTCCTGCAGAGAGTGCGGTGAGCCCTGCAGCCACTGCTCCAGGTTCGTGACTTTGCCTTCACCAAAACAGGGGGTGCCCAAATAGCGTCCGGTGTAATGTCCGTCAACCAGCTCCGGGTCGGTGGCGAGAATTTCATCCACCTGCAAAAGCTCGGCAATGGGGCGGGTAATAAAGCCGTTGGTGGCGGTTATGATCAGCAGATAGTCGCCCCGGGTGCGGTGCTTTTCTATCAAGTCCAATGCCTTGGGTAGCAGGACAGGGTGGATGGCTTGAGTCAGAAACTTATCGTGAATGCCTTTCCATTGTGCCGGCGTGCGCTCGGGCAGCGGGGACATGGCAAAGCGCAAATAGGCGTCGATATCCAGGCGGGCGGCCTTATAGTCTTGGTAAAACTCTTCATTGCGCTGGCGGTATTCGCTTTCATCGACCAGCCCTTCAGCGACCAGATATTCGCCCCACAAATAATCACTGTCGTCGCCAATCAGGGTGTTGTCCAGATCAAAAATGGCTAGGGCCATGGCTGTCTCCCGTCAAAAAATGCGTAGCATAGCTTTCTGGGGCGCACTGGGCCAGAGTTCGGTAGCAGAAAACAGACGGCGCATATACGGGGCCACACTAATTGCTGCCGTGACGGGTTTTGTGGAACAATGCGGTAAAGTTCCTCTTCGTGCGCCTGAGCGCGGAGTGTAAGCGCACATGAAATAACAGGGTTCTAACGTGATAGATGCCGATGGCTTTCGCCCCAACGTGGGAATTATGCTCAGCAATGATAAAGGGCAGTTACTGTGGGCCCGGCGTGTCGGTGGACAAGATGCTTGGCAGTTCCCCCAGGGGGGGATAAACCCCGATGAAACCCCCGAGCAAGCGCTGTATCGCGAGCTGGGAGAAGAAGTAGGGCTAACGCAAAACGATGTCGAAATTCTGGCCTGTACTCGCGGTTGGTTGCGTTACCGGTTACCTCAGCGCTTGATTCGCCAGCACTCGCACCCCATTTGCGTGGGGCAGAAACAGAAATGGTTCTTGCTGCGGCTGGTCTCGGGTGATCATAACATTACCCTGGAAAACGGCGGGCGCGCCGAATTTGATGACTGGCGTTGGGTCACCTACTGGTACCCCTTGGGTAAAGTCGTGGCGTTTAAACGCGATGTCTATCGCCGCGCGCTCAAAGAGTTGGCGGCGACGCACAGTCAATTGGAACGTATTGGCTCGCTGTAAAACCCGAGTGATAAGAACGGACGATAGCTCATGGCCTCAATGCTAAACTCGCTGCGCAGTATTGTGCAGGAAGTCAATTCCGCCCGCGACCTGAACAAGGCGCTGGCGATTATTGTGACCCGGGTTAAACAGGCGATGCATACCCAGGTCTGTTCGGTCTATCTGCGCGATCCGGCGGGTGATTACGTATTAATGGCCACAGAGGGCTTGCAGCAAGCGGCCGTGGGTCAGGTTCGCTTGGGGCGCGGCGAAGGCCTGGTGGGCCGGGTCGTGGCCCGCGAAGAACCCGTCAACCTGGAAGATGCCGAAGCCCACCCCGCCTACCAGTATTTTCCCGAAACTGGCGAGGAGCGTTACAGCTCGTTTCTGGGCGTGCCTATTATCCACCACCGTCAGGTGTTGGGGGTCTTGGTGGTGCAGCAGATTGAGCGGCGCCGCTTTGATGAGGGGGATGAGGCGTTTCTGGTGACCATGTCGGCCCAGCTGGCCGGGGTAATCGCCCACGCCGAGGCAACCGGCACTATGGTGGCCGTGGGCAATACGGCCGCCCAGGCCAAATTTCTGGGGGTCTCGGGCGCGCCCGGTATCGCCATGGGTGAGGCGGTGGTGGTTGCGCCGCTGGCCGATCTCAAATCCGTTCCCTATCGCCCGTGCGATGACATCGACGCCGAAATCGAGTTTTTTCAGCGCTGCCTGATGGCGGTGCGCGAAGACATTAAGGGCATGGGGCGACAGCTGGAAGAGCGCTTAAACCGTGAAGAGCGAGCGCTTTTTGATGCTTACCTGGCTATGCTGGACGATGCTTCGCTGGGCGGTGAGGTGATCGCTAAAATACACGAGGGTACCAGCGCGCCCTATGCCTGGAGCGAGGTCATTCTCGAGCATGAAAATACCTTCGCCAGCATGAGTGATGCGTACCTTCGCGAGCGCGCCACCGATGTGCGGGACCTGGGGCGCCGGGTACTGGCGTATCTGCAAGAGTCCAATCAGCACTGCAAGGTCTACCCCGACAAGACAATTTTAATTGGCGACGATCTGACCGCCTCAATGCTGGGCGAAGTGCCCGAAGACAAACTGATTGGCTTAGTGTCGGTTCAGGGCTCGGGCAACTCTCACGTCGCGATTTTGGCGCGCGCCATGGGAATACCCACGG
Source organism: Gilvimarinus xylanilyticus (assembly GCF_024195295.1). Lineage (GTDB taxonomy): Bacteria > Pseudomonadota > Gammaproteobacteria > Pseudomonadales > Cellvibrionaceae > Gilvimarinus > Gilvimarinus xylanilyticus. Next base: position 140,588 of record NZ_JAMFTH010000006.1, read on the forward strand.
TGATGGGGGCGGTGGATTTGCCCTATACCCGCATGGATGGCCGCCCGGTGATTGTCGATGGCTACAAAGGTGCGGTTTACAGTGACCCCAGTGCCCAGCTGAGCAAGCATTACAGCGCCATCGCCCGCGAAGAAGAGGAGATGGTGAAAGGGCTGGAGGCGCTTAAGGAACTTCCCTGTGAAACCCTGGATAAGCACCGCCTGCCCCTGTGGGTAAATACCGGTCTGATGACCGATGTGGTGCGCTCGCTTGAGCGCGGCGCCGAAGGGGTGGGACTTTACCGTACCGAAGTTCCCTTTTTACTGCGCGACCGCTTTCCGTCAGAGGAAGAGCAGCGCATTATTTACCGCGAGCAGCTGGAGGCGTTTGCGCCTCACACAGTCACCATGCGGACCTTGGATATTGGCGGTGACAAGGCCTTACCATACTTTCCCATTACCGAGGACAATCCCTTCTTGGGGTGGCGAGGCATTCGGGTCACCCTGGATCATCCCGAGATTTTCTTAGCCCAGATTCGCGCCATGATGAAAGCCAGCAGTGGTTTGGATAACCTGCGTATTTTGTTGCCCATGATCAGCGGTGTACAGGAGCTGGAAGAAGCCAAAACACTGATCTACCGTGCTTATCACGAGCTTTTGGAAGAAAATCACGACGTTAAATTGCCGCCGATTGGGGTGATGATTGAAGTGCCTGCGGCGGTCTACCAAGCGCGCGAGCTGGCGGCAAGAGTGGATTTTCTCTCGGTGGGTAGCAACGATTTAACCCAGTATTTGTTGGCGGTGGATCGCAACAATGCGCGGGTGGCCGATCTTTACCAGGCCTTCCACCCGGCGGTGTTGCGCGCGCTATTGCAAGTGGTGCAAGACGGTCACTCTCAGGGCGTGAGTGTGGGTATTTGTGGCGAATTAGCCGGCGACCCCGGTGCGGCGATTTTGCTGATGGCGATGGGGTATGACGTGCTGTCGATGAACGCGACCAACCTGCCCAAGGTTAAGTCGGTGATTCGCGCCATCAATCTGGAGCAGGCTGAAAGCCTCTTGGCGGATGTGATGTTACTGGCGGCGCCGGCCGATGTGCGCGAGCGCATAGAGGCGACCCTGCGCGACGCTGGGGTAAGCCGGGTGGTGCGTCCCTTGGCCGAGGCCGATTAATCGAGAGTGTCGGCGGGGATTTCCCGCGTCTATTCGCGAGTGTTCTCGCGGGGTATCGGGTGTTATCATACCCCGCATTTTTTAATGGCGCTGTATTATGCTGACCCATCCCGATTTTGATCCTGTTGCCCTGTCATTGGGCCCGCTCGATGTGCACTGGTACGGCATCATGTACCTGTTTGCCTTTGCCTCGGCCTGGTTTATCGCTATGCGCCGCGCACGTCGCGACGACACCCCAATCAGCCAACCCCAAGTGGAAAACCTGATTACCTACGGCGCCTTTGGTGTGGTGCTCGGCGGGCGGATTGGCTATGTGGTGTTTTATAATTTTGAAGCCTGGATGCGCGACCCGCTGCTGTTGTTTCGTCTCTGGGAGGGCGGTATGTCCTTCCACGGCGGTCTGATTGGTGTGCTGCTGGCAATGCTTTTCTATGCCCACCGCATTCACATTCCTTACTTGCGTCTTACCGATTTTGTTGCTCCTATTGTCCCGCTGGGCTTGGCATTTGGCCGCCTGGGTAATTTTATTGGTCAGGAATTGTGGGGCCGTCCCACCGAAGGGCCGTGGGCCATGGTCTTCCCCAAAGACCCGGAGCTACTGCCGCGCCACCCGTCGCAGCTGTACCAGTTCGCCATGGAAGGGGTGTTGTTGTTTATTATCGTCTATGTTTTTTCGCGCAAGCCTCGGCCTACTGGTGCGGTGAGTGGGGTGTTTTTGGTGGGCTATGCCTGCTTCCGAATTATCGTGGAGTTCGCGCGCGAGCCGGATCAGCATATTCAGTTTGATTTATACGGCTGGGTGACGCGGGGGCAATTATTGTCTCTGCCCATGTTGGCGCTGGGGATTGGCTTGTTGGTTTACGCGTACAAATTCCCCAAATTGGACAAACAGGGGCAAAGCCCGGAGCAAAAGGCGTCATGAAGCAGTATTTAGCACTAATGCGCGATGTAGTCGATAACGGTACCGATCGCGGCGATCGCACAGGCACAGGCACCCGCTCGGTGTTTGGCCGGCAAATGCGTTTCGACTTGCAGCAGGGCTTTCCCCTGGTGACCACCAAGCAGGTGCATTTAAAAAGTGTGATTGTCGAGTTGTTGTGGTTTTTACAGGGGCGCACCGATGTGCAGTGGCTGCAAGAGCGGGGCTGCCGTATTTGGAACGAGTGGGCGACCGATGAGGGAGATCTGGGGCCGGTTTACGGCAAGCAGTGGCGCAGCTGGGCCTGTCCCGACGGCTCAACCATCGATCAGGTTACGCAGGTTATCGAGCAGATAAAAACCAATCCAAACTCTCGCCGCTTGATTGTGAGCGCCTGGAATCCGGCCGATTTGCCGGACGAGGCGGTGACGCCGCAGCAGAATGCCGAAGCCGGGCGGATGGCGCTGGCGGCCTGCCATACACTGTTTCAGTTTTATGTTGCCGACGGCAAGCTGTCCTGCCAGTTGTACCAGCGCAGCGCTGATTTGTTTTTGGGGGTGCCGTTTAATATTGCCAGTTATGCGCTGCTGACTCATATGATTGCTCAGCAATGTGACCTGGCGGTTGGGGATTTTGTGCATACGTTTGGTGATTGTCACCTCTACCATAACCACCTGACCGATGATATCGTCTACGCTCAGTTGGCGCGCGAGCCCAAACCTTTGCCAACATTGAAAATTGCCCGCAAGCCCGATTCCATTTTCGGCTATGAATGGGAAGATTTTGAGTTTGAGGGTTACGATCCCCACCCGCGTATAAAAGCCCCAATTTCAGTTTAGGAGCAATGATGAAGGTGTCGATGATTGTGGCCTGTGGTCGCGACAACGCCATTGGCAAAGGTAATGCTATGCCCTGGCATCTGCCCGCCGATTTACAATACTTTAAGTGCACCACCTTGGGTAAGCCTATTATTATGGGCCGCAAGACCTATGAGTCGATTGGCCGCCCTTTGCCCGGGCGCGTTAATATCGTCATCAGTCGCCGTGGCGACTGGCCGGCACCCGACGGGGTAGTAGTGGTCAGCTCGGTAGAGCAGGCCATTGAGCGGGCGCGGGAACAATCCCCTGAAGAGATCATGATAACCGGCGGCGAGCAAATCTATCGCGCTGCGCTCGGTTTTGCCGACAGGATATATAAGACAGAAATTGATATCGAGGTAGAGGGCGCCGATGCGCACTTCCCCGAACTGTCGGCAAACGAATGGCGGGAAGTATCCCGGCAGCAAGGTGAGGCGGAAGCTCCGCTGTCTCATCGGTTTTTGGTATTGGAGCGAGTAACTGAAGCCGAATCTTAATAATTCTATTGTATAAGTTTGGTAGGTTTAAGTGCCTGGTGCTGGTTGATAATTGATCAGGTGTTACCGGTCTCAAGTGAATTAACGCCTTGGTGTTACCCATTTGCTACCCAAATACACAGGCATTCAGGCATTTGGATAAAGCATTGAATGTAGAGGAACCCTCTTATTACAATGCTGCGTTCTTGGCTGCCTCGAAAGAGGTTCAGTGGATATGCGTCTGTGGCAGCAGTCTGTCGCACAAATCTGATTGAAAGCACCCGAGTTGGGGGAAATATGAAAAAGCAGCGAATGAAAGCCGTGGCTCTGTCCACAGTGCTTTCTGCCGGAGCGCTCATGGGTAGCGCAACGATGGCAGATGAAACCCTGGATCAAATTCTCCAGGTAAGCCAGGCCAAAACAACCTTGGCTCAAGATTCACAACAGCGTATTGATCGCCTGGCGCAAGAGACCGACGATCTGTTGGCTCAGTTCAAACAGGTGAACAAGCAGATTGAAGATATCCGTCTGTATAACAGCCAGCTGGAAAAGCAAATTGCCAGTCAGCTTGCGGTTATCAATGACCTCGACGACTCAATCGAAAATGTGACCGTTATTGAACGTCGCATTCAGCCTCTGGTTCTGCGCATGCTGGACGCTCTGGAACAGTTCGTTGAGCTGGATAAGCCTTTCAAAATGGAAGAGCGCCTGGATCGTATCGCCATGCTGCGTAACAACCAGGACCGCGCCGATATTTCGGTTGCTGAAAAATTCCGTCAGGTGCTGGAAGCTTACAAGATTGAGAGTGAGTACGGCCGCTTTATTGAAGCCTACCGTGACACTCTGAACATTGGTGGCCAGGATCGCGAAGTGAACATTCTGCGTGTAGGCCGCGTTTCTCTGATGTATCAAACAACCGATACCGAGCAGTCTGGCGCTTGGGATCCGGCCCAGGGTGCGTGGGTAGAGTTGGACGACTCTTACCGCAACCACATCCTCAAAGGCCTGCGCATCGCGCGTAACCAAGCCGCTAAAGACATTATGTTTGTACCTGTCCAAGCACCGGAGGCAGCGCAATGAAAATGAAGTTTGCTAAAAGCTGCCTGGTAGCCGTCGCTGCCGGCCTGTTAAGCACAAGTGTAGCCGTAGCGCAGGAAGACAAGGCAGCCAGCCTTGACGAACTGTTGAATATGGTTAAAGACTCTCGCATCCAGGAATCTGCCGAGCACAAAAAGCGCGAGCAGCAGTTTTTGCGTGAGAAAAACAATCAAGCGTCTCTGCTGACTCAGGCTCAGAACACTCTGGCCTCTGAAGAAGCACGCTCTGAGCGTCTGGAAGACACCTACGCCGAACAAGAGCTGGAAGTAGAAGCTAAGCGTCAGCAGTTCAACGAGCGCTTGGGTTCACTGCGCGAGCTGTTTGGTCACCTGACCTCGACCGCTGGCGATTTGCGTTCGACTCTGAGCACCTCGCTGATCTCGGCTCAGTACCCCAATCGCGGTGAGTTCCTGACTGGACTGATCGACAAAATGAACAGCAACACTCGTCTGCCTTCTATCGAAGAGATTGAGCGTCTGTGGTACGAGCAGCAGCGTCAAATGGTAGAGAGCGGTAAAGTTGTTAAGTTTAACGGCACCGTGATCAAATCCAACGGCGACCGCGTTGAGCAAGAAGTGGTTCGTATCGGTTCTTACAACCTGGTTTCAGAAGGTAAGTACCTGAACTACATTCCCGACGGTTTCAAAATGGAAGAGCTGGCGCGTCAGCCCGATGCGTTCTTAAGCTCAGCCCAAGAACTGCAAGGCGCCTCTGGCGGTCTGGTAGGCGTGGGTATTGACCCCACAGGTCCTACCGGCGGTTCTCTGCTGACTGCTCTGATCGACAGCCCCACCTGGGGTGAGCGCTGGCACCAGGGCGGCGGTGTGGGTTACACCATTACCGTTGTGGGTATCATCGGTCTGTTGATTGGTCTGTGGCGCATCATTTACCTGACTCTGGTAAATGCCAAAGTAAGCAGCCAGCTGAAGTCTAAGAAAGCCAACACCAACAACCCGCTGGGTCGCGTGTTGAAAGTGGCCGAAGACAACCCGAACGTCGATGGCGAAACTCTGGAGCTGAAGCTTGAAGAAGCCGTGCTGAAAGAGCGTCCCGCGATTGAGAGCGGTCTGGCTATCTTGAAGATTATCGCCGCGGTTGCACCGCTGATGGGTCTGTTGGGTACCGTTGTGGGTATGATCCTGACCTTCCAGGCGATTACCATCTTCGGCGCCGGTGATCCTAAGAACATGGCGAGCGGTATCTCCTCTGCCTTGATTACCACCGTACTGGGTCTGGTTGTGGCCATTCCAACTGTACTGCTGCACACCATTGTTAATGGCCGTGCCAAGCGCGTAATCCACGTTCTCGAAGAACAGTCGGCGGGCATTATTGCCGAAAACGCCGAGCGTAAGTAGGAGATAAAGCATGCTGGCATTAATGGAAGCAATCGCAGCCATTAAAGCCTTTTTGGATCAGGGCGGTACTGTATTGTTATGGATCGCCGCCCTAACCTTTGTCATGTGGACCCTGATTTTCGAGCGGGTGTGGTATTTCAAAGGCGGTCTAAAAGGTGATGTACAAGAGGCCTTGGACGCTTGGGAGGCGCGCCCCGAGCGCAAATCCTGGAATGCCCACCAGGTTCGTTATGCACTGATTTCTCGTGTCGGGCAGAAGATAAACGCCAATATGGACATGATCGCCACTATGGTGAGCTTGTGTCCTCTGCTCGGTCTGCTGGGTACGGTTACCGGTATGATTGAAGTGTTTAACGTTCTCGCTATGACCGGTGGCGGTGATGCCAAGCAAATGGCAGGCGGTGTATCAAAAGCGACTATCCCGACAATGGCGGGTATGGTGGCGGCACTGTCTGGCGTATTTGCCAATACGTATCTGACCCGTACGGCCGAGCGTGAGAATCAGCTGTTTGCCGACCATTTGACAATGGATCATTAAGGCTGGCACGTCGTTTAACCCAGTGATAAGAGATATGCCATGAGCAGTAGAAACCAAGCTGAAGATGATCAGACCGGGGCCATCGATTTGACCCCCATGCTCGATGTGGTGTTCATCATGTTGATCTTCTTCATTGTGACTGCCACGTTCATTAAAGAGACCGGGGTAGAAGTGACTCGGCCTGAAGCAACCACTGCTGACGAAAAGAAAAACGCCAGTATTTTGATTGCGATCACCGACTCCGATGAAATCTGGATCGATAAAAACCAGGTGGATCCCCGTGGGGTGCGGGCGCAAATTGAGCGTCTGCTTGCTGAAAATCCAAACGGCAGTGTTGTTATTCAAGCGGACTCCGAGGCCAGTGTAAAACTGCTGGCTGAAGTGGCCGATACCGCTCGACAGTTGAGTGTGAGTAACGTTGCTGTTTCAACACTGAAGAACTAAGCCGCTATGAAACTTGCAAGAGTATTAATTGCTGTCGTGCTGGCGGTGGTTATAACCTTTGGTCTGCTGTATTTGATGCAGTATCTGATCAACTCCGATCTCGAGGCGGATGACAAGCCTGAGACTACGCGCATTGAAGACATTCATATGCCGGAGATGGAGATTGAAACCCGCTACGAAACAGCAAAACCCGACAAGCCGGAAACCCCGCAAGAGCCACCACCGGATATTCCGGAGCCCGATTTCGACGCTCCTGATGTCAACCCCGATGGCCTGAATATGGATACGCCTACCATGGGTAACGATATCCAGATCAGTACCTCAGGTTTGGGTGGTGACGGTGAGTATCTGCCGATTGTTAAGGTAGCTCCGCAGTATCCTCGTCGCGCGGCACAGCGTGGTGTAGAGGGCTTTGTAACTGTTGAGTTTACGGTAACAACTACCGGTGCCACTCGCGATGTGGTGGTTATCGAGGCAATTACCAAAGACGGTGACGAAACCAGCATGTTTAACCGCGCTGCGATTCGGGCTGCCGAGAAGTTCAAGTATAAGCCGCGCGTTGTCGACGGTACCCCAATTGAGGTGCCCGGTGTTCGCAACCGCTTTGTGTTTGAACTGGCACAGTAATAGGTGATGAAAATGAAGACGTTAAAATCAGTACTTTCAGCCACCTTGCAAAAGTCAGTGGGCGTTGCGGTATTAGCCGCAACCCCCTTGCTGACCATGGTGTCGGTTGACGCCCTGGCCGTCGATGGAATTGCGCCTGCCAACGCCTCGCCGTTGCAGCCTGCTGAGCAGCGCCCCGATCCGCGTCGTTTGCCGGGTTTACCGCAGAGCTTTATCGAAGACTATTCGGAAATCACCTCCACCATGGAACCTTCTGAAGAGCAAATCGCCGAGGGTGCGAAAGCCGATCCGGCCAAAGCTTTTCAAATGGCAAAAGAAATGGAGCGTGAAGCCGGTGAGCTGAACCCTTACGCCAAGGCGATGCTCTTTCAGGTTCTGGGCCAGCTCTATTACGAGCGCGAGGATATGCCCAATACCATTAAGTACTTTGAAATGGTTGTTGCGCAGTCGCCCAATTTACCTGTAGGTACCGAAGCGCAGTTTTATTATTTCTTGGGGCAGCTTTACGCTCAGGAAGAAAATGAAACCAAAGCGGTTGAGTATCTGGAGCGTTGGTCGAAGATGGTGACCATGATTTCAGCCACTCAGTACGCGACCTTGGCGCAGATTTATTACGGCGCCGAGCAGCATGACAAAGCCCTGGCTAACATGCAGCAAGCGGTCAAAATGTACGAGTCTGAAGGCAAGGTTCCTCGCGAAGAGTGGTTGAGCTTTTTACGCGCCCTTTACTTCTTTAAGGAAGACTACAAGTCAACCTTGGCCGTAGTGACCGAGCTGGTTCGTTTGTACCCTAAAATGAGCTACTGGTCGCAGTTGGCGAGCTTGTACTACGAGCTGGGTCAGCTGGATAACTACTATCGCACCATGGATTCCATGTATGTGATGGGTGGCCTGAAAAAAGAGAACGAGCTGAAAGGTCTGGCCGGTCACTTTATTGAGAATGACGCTCCTTACAAGGCAGCTAAGGTTCTCGATAAAGGCATCAATCAAGACAAGATTGTCGAGCCCACCGCGACCAACCTGGAACTGTTAGCCAACTCCTGGCGTCTGGCTCAGGAAACTGAGAAGGCCCTGGTGGAAATGAAGCGCGCTGCCGCTAAAGCGGAAGATGGCGATCTTTATTTCAACTTGTCTCGTTTGTTGTTCGCCCGCGACGAGTTTGATGCGTCAGTCTCTGCCGCTGAAAACGCTCTGAGCAAAGGTGGTTTGAGCCGTCCCGATTCGGTCTACCTGACCATTGGGCAGGCTGAGCTGGCTCGCAACAATTTTGATGCAGCTATCGATGCCTTTAAAAAGGCGTCACGTGATAAGCGCAGTCAGAAGTTTGCCAGTCAGTGGATTACCTACGCCGAAGGCGAGAAAAAGCGTCAGGATGCGTTGAAAAACAGCGACGAAGGCTAATTCCCTCGGGCGATTGACCTTTTCGTTAAAAAGCCGATCTGGAAACAGGTCGGCTTTTTTGCGTTTTAAGGGAAAGGGGACATAAAAAAGCCCGCGAAGCGGGCTTGATCGGCGGCTGCCTAGCAGGCTGTTGAAAAACCCCTTACGTACTCAGACTTTCAGGCTGGTTCGTAATCTAGGCGCCGCTTTGAAGGTGTGTGCCCACCCATCGAGAAGTGGCAACGACGAGTACGGGCCAGCCTGGAAGTCCCGCAGGGCGAGGCCTGAAGCGCACATCTGCCGCACCTTGCCTCTAGGAAAGGGAACCACCCTGTCCGTCGAGACAAAGCACGACAGCTGCACGCTTCAGGCCACGCTGAGTATGCAAGGGGTTCTTCAACAGCCTGCTCGTGTCAATCAGTCGAGCTTATCTAGGTCGCGCACTGCACCTTTATCGGCGCTGGTAGCCAGTAGGGCGTACGCCTTAAGTGAGGCACTAACTTTACGCGGACGTTCTTCCAGCGGCTTCCAGGGTTTTTCGCGAGCTTCCATTTTTTCGCGGCGCTCGTGTAAGTCACGCATAGAGAGTTTTACATCAATGCTGCGGTTGGGAATGTCGATGCGGATAATATCACCCGTTTCGATCAAGCCGATAGCGCCTCCCGCGGCTGCCTCGGGCGAGCAATGGCCGATGGAAAGACCCGAGGTGCCACCCGAGAAGCGACCGTCGGTCAGCAGGGCACAGTCTTTGCCGAGCCCCTTGGACTTTAAATAGCTGGTGGGGTAGAGCATCTCTTGCATGCCTGGCCCGCCGCGCGGCCCCTCGTAGCGGATAATAACCACATCGCCCGCTTTGACTTTTCCGTCCAGCACATTCGCAACAGCCGTTTCTTGGCTTTCTACCACATGGGCCGGTCCTTCAAACACCAGGATAGATTCGTCGACACCCGCTGTTTTGACCACACAGCCATCCTCGGCAATGTTGCCGTACAGCACCGCTAACCCACCCTCTTTGGAAAAGGCGTGCTCCAAGTTGCGAATACAGCCTTCCTCGCGGTCGCCGTCCAGACTGGGCCAGCGGGCGCTTTGGCTAAAAGCTACCTGAGTGGGAATGCCGCCGGGGCCGGCTTTGAAAAATTCCACTACCTCGGGCGACGGGTCGCGCATAATGTCCCATTCGTCCAGGGCCGCTTTCAGGGTGTCGCCGTAAACCGTAGGCACGCTGGTATCTAACACGCCGGCCCGATCCAGTTCGCCCAGTATCCCCATAATGCCCCCGGCACGGTGAACATCTTCAATGTGGTACTTTTGGGTGTTGGGGGCGACTTTACAAAGCTGCGGCACCTCGCGGGAGATGCGGTCGATGTCGGACATGGTAAAGTCGAGCTCGGCCTCTTGCGCGGCGGCGAGCAGATGCAAAATGGTGTTGGTGGAACCGCCCATGGCGATATCCAGCGCCATGGCGTTACTGAACGCGGCGCGGCTGCCGATGGCGCGGGGCAGCAAATGCGCTTCATCGCCCTCGTAATAACGCTTGGCCAGTTCGACAATTTTGTGGCCCGCACGTTTAAACAGTTTTTCGCGGTCGGCGTGGGTGGCCACAATGGTGCCGTTGCCGGGTAGCGATAACCCCAGCGCTTCGGTCAAACAGTTCATGGAGTTAGCGGTAAACATACCCGAACAGCTGCCGCAGGTGGGACAGGCGCTGCGCTCAACTTCGGTCAGGGTTTCGTCGTCGACATTGTCGTCGGCTGCCATCACCATGGCGTCAATCAAATCCAGGCCGTGATCCAGTAGCTTGGTTTTACCCGCTTCCATGGGGCCGCCGGATACGAACACGACGGGGATATTGAGGCGCATGGCGGCCATTAACATTCCCGGAGTAATCTTGTCGCAATTGGAGATACATACCAGGGCGTCAGCGCAGTGGGCGTTGACCATATACTCGACCGAGTCGGCGATGATGTCGCGCGAGGGCAGCGAGTACAACATGCCATCGTGGCCCATAGCGATGCCATCATCCACCGCGATGGTGTTGAACTCTTTGGCGACGCCTCCTGCTTTTTCCACTTCGCGGGCAACCAATTGGCCCATGTCTTTTAGGTGGACATGGCCGGGGACAAACTGAGTAAAAGAGTTGGCGATGGCGATGATCGGCTTTTGGAAGTCGTCATCTTTCATCCCGGTGGCGCGCCACAGGGCCCGCGCGCCCGCCATATTGCGGCCAGCGGTGGTGGTTCTGGAACGATAGGTCGGCATAGTCTTACCCACTAAAGTAAAAACAGGTCAAAGAAAAGCCGCATAGGATACCAGATTGTGGGTGAATACGGGTCGGAAGCCTGACGCAGTTGAGCGTTGGAGTTGGGCAGACTCCGTGCAGAGCAAACAGCGGTTGCGTCGGATGACGGACGTCTGATGTCCGACGCCAAAGCTTGCTTTATTGGCTTGGGCTATCGCTGTGGCGGATATTGATCGTCAGACATCTATTCACCCAATCTCTTTAAAAAACACCTTCGATCCGCGCTGATAGTTGTACAGCGAGCGACGCTGCAAGGGGAGTTGCTCGATATCGCCGGGCACAAAGCCGTGTTCGATAAACCAGTGGGCCGTTTGTGTGGTCAGCACGAACAGGGTGCGGGTCCCATGGCGTCTGGCTTGTTGCTCCAGTTGCTCCAGTAGCTGCCCCGCACGGCCGCCTTTGCGGTAATCCGGGTGGGTGGCCACACAGGCCAGCTCCGCCACATCGTCATAGGGGTAGAGCGCGGCACAGGCGATGATGGTGCCGTCTTTCTCCATCACGTGAAATTGTTTAATTTCAGTTTCCAGCAGCTCCCGTGAACGGCGCACTAAAATGCCCTGTTCTTCCAATGGAGCGATCAGCTCGATAATACCGCCCACATCGTCGATGGTGGCGGTGCGCAGCTGTTCGTATTGGCCGGAATAGACCATGGTGCCCTGGCCGTCGCGGGTGAACAGCTCGCCCAGTAGGGCGCCATCGCTCGCAAAGTTGACCAGTTGCGCGCGCTGCACGCCTTGCAGGCAACTGCTGTAGGCACTCTCGAGGGCCTGGCGGGTCATATCGGTCAGTTGTCCGGCGCGGGCCGCTAAATAGTCTTTGCACTGGGCTAACGGCAGCTGGCGCATCAGTTCGCCGTGCTCGTTGTAGGCGCCATCGCTATCGCAGTAGGCCAGTAACTTGTCGGCTTGGATGGCGCTGGCGACCTGGGTGGCGACGTCACTGTAGCTGAGGTTAAAGACCTCGCCCGTGGCGGAATACCCCAGCGGTGAAAGCAGGGCGATGGCGCCGGCGTCCAGCGAACGGGTAAGCTGGCGGGCGTTTACCCGGCGCACCTTGCCCGTATGCTGTAAATCGATTCCGTCCAGCACGCCCAAGGGCATGGCCGAGATAAAGTTACCGCTGATGACTTCGATGCGCGAGCCGTGCATGGGGGAGTTGGGCAGCCCGGTGGATAAGGCTGCTTCCATGGTGATACGGGCTTCACCGATGGCCTGCATAACCCCTTCGAGGCTGGCGGTATCGGTAATCCGCAAACGCTTGTGAAACTGGCTTTGCCGATTATCGCGGGCCAGTCGGCTATCAATTTGCGGGCGCGCGCCGTGGACCAACACCAGGCGTACGCCCAGGCTTGAGAGCAGCGCCAAGTCGTGAATAATGTTGCTAAAGTTGCCGTCGCGCAGGGCTTCACCGGGCAGCATGACGACAAACGTCTTGCCCCGGTGGGCATTGATGTAAGGGGATGAGTGGCGAAACCACTTCACGTAATCTTGTTGTTGCTCGTCGCTCATGCTGGGGGCGTCTCTTCCATGCAAAAGTGCTCGATCATACGGCGCAGAGTCTCGACCGCGGGTTCGAGCTGATTAATATCGATATATTCGTTGCTCTGATGCGCCTGGTCAATGGAGCCCGGGCCCATTACTACCGTTTGCAGTCCCAGGTCGCGAAAAAACGGCGCCTCGGTGGCAAAGGCGACGCTGGTGGCTTCTTGCCCCGTTAGCCGCTCACAGGTTCGGATCAGCTCGGAGTTTTTGTCCTGATGGAATGGATCTACCCCTTCAAAAAGCGTGGAAAAGACAATGTCCAGCTGGCGGCGTTCGGCAATAGGGGTCAACAAACCGGAAATCTGCTCGCGCAGCTGGTCGTTGTGCATGCCCGGGATGGAGCGCAAATCAAAATGCAGCTCGCATTCGCCGCAGATTCGGTTAGCGCCATCGCCGCCGTGGATACAGCCCAGATTTAAGGTGGGTATGGATACCGCAAACCCTGGGTTTTGGTGACGCTGTTGTAAATCCTGGCGGTAGCGAATCAACTCGCCCATGACCTCGTGCATGGCTTCCAGGGCGCTGTTACCCAGCGCCGGGTTGGAAGAGTGACCCGCCGCGCCTTTGACCCTTACCGCCTCCATTAGGATGCCTTTGTGCATATGAATGGGCGTCATTTTGGTGGGCTCGCCCACCACCGCGTAACGCGCTTTTAACCCGCCGGCGGCCGCCAGTGCCCGCGCGCCACTCATGCTGCTCTCTTCATCGGCGGTAGCCAATACCATCACCGGCTGTTTGAGTTTGCCCGCATCCAGATCTTTGACCGCTTCTAGCACGGCGGGGAAAAAGCCTTTCATGTCCGTAGCGCCTAAGCCATACAGGCGGCCATCTTTTTCGCTGAGGGTAAGAGGGTCAGTTTGCCACAGGTGTTCGTCGTAGGGCACGGTATCACTGTGGCCGGCAAACAGGAGTCCGCCGTCGCCCGCGCCGATGCTGGCGAGCAAATTAAATTTACCCGGGTGATCGGGAACCGGCATGATTTGGCATTCAAAGCCGTGCTCGGTAAGCCAGTTGGCCAGTCGCTCAATGACCTTTTGGTTACTCATATCCCACGAGGGCACAGCGCAGCTCACCGAGGGCTCGGCCACGAGTTGATGCAAAAAAGATTTATAGCGGTTTAGATCGAATCTGGACATTGAGCAACTCCGACACTGGGAGCGCCAGTATAAACCAGATGACGGCTGGGGATGAGAAGGCGCCGCCCGGATAAGGGCGGCGCCAGGCGTTTTTAGCCGAAAACACCTTTGAAGAAAAAGAAGAACAAAATGGACAGGCCGGCACCGGCGGGTAGGGTTACCACCCAGGACATAAAGATAGAGCCCACCACGCCCAGATTCAGCGCGCCGATACCTCTTGCCAGACCCACACCCAATACCGCACCCACCAGGGTGTGAGTGGTGGAAATGGGCAGGCCGGTGCCCGAGGCCAGAACCACCGTAGCCGCGGCGGCCAGCTCGGCGGCAAACCCGCGGCTGGGGGTTAACTCGGTAATCTTTTTACCGATGGTGGCCATTACCTTAAAGCCGTAAGTCGCCAGACCAATGACAATACCCACACCACCAATCAATAGCACCCAACTGGGCATGACCGACTGTGCGGCCACGCCACCGGAGTTCACCACATTGATTACTGCCGCCAGAGGCCCAACCGCATTGGCAACGTCGTTGGAGCCGTGGGCAAAGGCCATAGCGCAGGCGGTAAAAATCATCAAAATTGCGAACATTTTTTCCACATTGGCAAAACGATTACCCGAGGCCGGAGTCGCTTCGGGTTTAACCCGGCGCAGCATGACGACCCCCACGGCGCTGACAATGGCGCCGATAACCGCCGCAACCAGGGCGCTTTCGACAAAGCTGAGGGAAAAGCCGCTGTCTTTGAATACGTGCTTTAAGCCCTTAAGCAAGGTCACCATGGCGATCAAAAAACCCACCGCAAACATGTAAAAGGGAATGTAGCGACGGGCATTGCTCATGGGATCTTCGGTGTTGAGGATCAGCCTTTGCACCGAGCGGAAAATAAAGAAGGCGATGGTGCCGGCGAGCATGGGTGATACTACCCAGCTGGCAACAATGGATAGTACCTTGCCCCAGGCGACCGCATCGGCAGAAATCCCCACGGCGGCAAAGCCCACAATGGCCCCCACAATGGAGTGAGTGGTGGAGACCGGCCAGCCCAGAATACTGGCGATTAGCAGCCAGGTGCCCGCTGCCAAGAGGGCCGAGAGCATCCCGTAAACTAATAGCTCGGGTGAGCCCGACATTACCGCCGGGTCGACAATGCCTTTGCGAATGGTTGAAGTTACCGCGCCCCCGGCGAGATAAGCCCCCAAGAATTCAAAGATCATGGCGATGATAATCGCCTGTTTAATGGTCAGTGCCTTAGAGCCAACGGATGTCCCCATGGCATTCGCCACATCGTTGGCACCTACCCCCCAGGCCATAAAAAGGCCAAAAATACAGGCGAGTATGAGTAAGATCTGGCCGTATTCAGCAATCACGGTCATGGAATTCCCCAGTTTTTAGTCTGTGCTTAATCATTAAGTAAGTGTTAGCGGGCCAGCAACAGCTGCAAGCGGCTGCCCACGGTTTGTGCTCGGTCGGCCAAATCGCCAATCCAATCAATAATTTGATACAAAAACATGACATCCACCGGTGGAAGTTCCGCTTCCAGGGCAAAAAGTCCGGCGCGCAGCTCCACCTGCTGCTGATCGTTAATGCGCTCGTACTGGTCGAGTTTCTCAATCATATTTTCCACCAGGCTGACCTCGCGCCCGCTAAAGCCGGTTTCCAGTAGCTCATCCAGCTCATTGATGGCGGCCAGCGCTTGCTCGGCGGTTTTTTGCGCCGATTGGACGAAATCAGTGAATTGGGGCTGCAGCTGGGCCGGAATCGACATCTTGCGCCCCAGCATAATGCCGGTGATGTCCTGGGCCTTGTTGGCAATGCGGTCCTGGGTGCCCAAAAGCTCCAGCAGATCGGTGCGGGGTACGGGCAAGAAAAGACTTTTGGGTAGGTGCAGGCGCAACTGCTTTTTCATATCGTCGGCCTGGCTTTCGATCTCAGAAATCTCTTTCTGAATGGTGGCCGCCCGGCTCCAGTCGTTGGCGATCACCGCCTCAAAGAAGCCTGATAACCGGCTGGAGGCCTCTACTACGGCGGTCATATGCTCTTGCATGGGTTTGATGGGCGAGCGCCCAAACATATTGGAAAACGGGTTGCTGAAAGCCATATTCTTTATTCCTCTCGCAGAATCAGCGGGCAGTATAAAAACATTGTTCGCTCAGGTCACGCTGGGCGGGTGACGGATTCGCAGCCGGCGGGCTACAATCGCGGTTTGCGAGCATAAAAATGGAGTCTGCTATGCCCCAGCCGGTGCCGGCCGATACAGTGTTGGATTTGCGCTTTGTGATTAACGAGTTGGTCGCCGACGGACGCTTAAGCCGCGCGGATGCCAACATCCTGTTGGGCGCCAACCGTACCCGGGCCCAGAGTGCGATGCACCCCATGGCGTATATCGCCACGCAAAATATGGATGACGCCGCGCGCCCGGGCAAGCTGCTGGACGGCGAGGCGCTGACGCGCTGGATGGCAGAGCGTGCCGGGCTTGAGGTGGTACACATTGATCCGCTAAAAATTGATGTTTCCAAAGTGACCTCAGTGGTGTCTTACGGTTTTGCCAAGCGCCACAATATCCTCTGTGTGGAGGTGACGCCTGACGAGGTGGTTATTGCCTGTGCCCAGCCTTTTGTCTCAGGGTGGGAGCCTCAGGTGGAACATGTCGCCCGCAAGCGGGTCAGGCGCGTGTTTGCCAACCCCGCCCATGTTGAGCGCTACCAAGTCGAATTTTATACCCTGGCTCGCTCCGTAACGGGCGCCAGCGGCGGCCCTGGCGCGACCGGCGCCACCAACTTTGAGCAGCTGGTAGAGCTTAAATCTTTAGGCGAAGCCGATGCCGACGACCAGCACGTGGTCAATATTGTCGACTGGTTGTTACAGTATGCTTACGATCAGCGCGCCAGCGACATTCATATCGAACCGCGCCGGGAAATGGGCCGGGTGCGTTTTCGCATTGACGGTGTGTTGCACGATGTTTACGAGTTTCCCGCCTCGGTGGCGCTGGCGGTGGTCAGCCGCTTTAAAGTGCTGGGGCGCATGAACATCGCTGAAAAGCGCAAACCCCAGGACGGCCGCATTAAAACCCTGCGCGCCGATGACAGTGAGGTAGAGTTGCGTCTGTCCACCTTGCCCACCGCTTTTGGCGAAAAGCTGGTGATGCGGATATTTGACCCCGAGGTGCTGCTGCGCAGTTTTCACGACTTGGGGCTGGTGGGGGATGACTTTAAGCGCTGGGACGGTATGCTTACCCGACCCAACGGCATCGTATTGGTTACCGGGCCCACCGGCTCGGGTAAAACCACCACTCTGTATTCATCCCTGCGCAAGCTGGCTACCAGCGAAGTGAATGTCAGTACCATTGAAGACCCCATCGAGATGGTGGAAGAGAGCTTCAATCAGACCCAGGTGCATCATAAGATCGAGCTGGATTTTGCCGCCGGTATCCGCACCCTGATGCGCCAGGACCCCGACATTATTATGGTGGGGGAGATGCGTGACCTGGAAACCGCACAAATGGCCGTGCAGGCTGCGCTGACGGGCCACTTGGTGCTGTCGACGTTACACACCAACGATGCCCCGGCGTCGGTCGCGCGTCTGCTGGATTTGGGTATCCCCTCGTATTTGATCAACGCCACCTTGCTTGGGGTTATGGCTCAGCGGCTGGTGCGCACCCTGTGTCCTCACTGTAAAGAAGAGGGGAGCATTAAAGCCGATGATTGGCATACCCTAGTGTCGCCCTGGAAAGTCAATGTACCGGAAAAAGTCTACCGCCCAGTCGGGTGTTTGGAATGCCGCAACACCGGGTATTTGGGGCGTCAGGGCATCTACGAAATCCTTATGTTGAGTGATTCCATTCAAGACCTTATTACCGAACGCTGCAATTTGCAGGCATTGCGCAAACAGGCCATGCGTGAAGGTATGCGCACGCTCCGGCTTTCTGGCGCGCAAAAAATTGCCGCGGGCCTGACCACCATGGAAGAAGTGCTGCGTGTGGCGCCGCCACCGGAGCGCAGCGAACGCTAAAACCTAAGAGTTGTTTATGACCCAAAATACCGCTAATACAAAGCCTTTAGAAATGCCTCGCGCCCTGACCGAACAGGCCGCCCGCCAGCGCGAGGCACTGGCCGAGGCCTGTACTCAGCAAGCTCTGTCGTTGGACGAGTTGGTCGCCGCCGCCCCCGAGGCGTTTGCCGAGCAGTTAGAGGTGATGTTGGGCTGCAGTGAGTTTGTGGCGCAAACCTGTAATCGCAATCCCCAGCACTTGCAGTCTCTGGTGGATAGCGGTGATCTGTACGAGCCGCAAAGCAGCGATAGCCTGACAGCACTGAGCGAGCAGCTGTTAAGTGCCGAGGATGATGCCGAGTTGGACCGACGGGTGCGTTTGGCCCGCAATCGCGCTATGGTGCGGATTATCTGGCGCGATTTTAATCGCCTGGCGGATATGAGCGAGATTACCGCCGAGCTGTCCGCCTTTGCCGATACCGTCATCAGCGCCTGTTTAAACTGGCACTACCGCGCCCTGGTAGAGCGCTATGGCCAACCCATCGGTCGCGACACCGACGAGGTGCAGCCACTTGTCGTGTTGGGAATGGGCAAGCTTGGTGCCCGCGAGTTGAACGTCTCCTCGGATATCGACTTAATTTTTTCCTACCCCGAGGCCGGTGAAACCAACGGCGAGCGCAAAAACTTAAGCAACCAGGAGTTTTTCGTTCGCTTGGGACAAAAGCTGATTAAGACCCTGGATGCGCAAACTGTCGACGGTTTTGTGTTTCGGGTGGATATGCGTCTGCGCCCCCATGGCCAGAGTGGCGCTTTGGTGCAAAATTTTGATGCTATGGAGGGGTACTATCAATCCCAGGGGCGGGATTGGGAGCGCTACGCGATGATCAAGGCGCGCCCCGTGGCCTGGGTTGAAGGCGGCGAAGCGGCTGGCAAAGAGTTAATGCAGATGCTGGCGCCTTTCACTTATCGCCAGTATGTGGATTTCAGTGTGATCGATTCGCTGCGGGATATGAAAGGGCTGATTAACCGCCAGGTGCAGCGCAAAGGCATGGATTTGGACGTTAAGCTGGGCGAGGGCGGTATCCGCGAAGTGGAGTTCGTGGTGCAGTTGTTCCAGCTGATTCGAGGCGGTAAAGAGATCGCCCTGCGCGAGCGGCAGGTGTGCAAGCTTTTGCCCATGCTGGAAAAAGAAAAATACCTACCGAGCGGCAGTGGCCAGACTTTGCTGGATGCCTATATTTTTTTACGCAATACCGAACACGCTATTCAGGGTTATCAAGACCGCCAAACCCAGTCTCTGCCTTTGGATGATTTCGGTCAAAGCCGTTTAGCTTATGTGATGGGCTTTGCCGGCTGGGATGATTTTTACAGTGCGCTGGTGGCCCATCGCGAGCGGGTTAACGCCGAGTTCCAGCAAGTGATTGCCGATCCGGACGACGAAACCCAAATGGACGACAGTGAGTTGGCCAACTGGTTGGGGCTATGGGATGAGAGCCTTGCCGGTGACGAGGCGCTCGAGTTTTTGAGCGCGCAGGGATTTAGCCAGGGCGAGCAGGTAATGCAGTGGTTGCAGGACCTGAAAAGCTCGCGCCAAGTGCTCGCGATGCAGGCATCCAGTCGCTCGCGTCTGGATGCCTTTGTGCCGCGCTTGCTAGCGACTGTCGCGAGCGAAAAAGTCGAGCCGGAACAGACCCTCAAGCGAATACTGCCTTTTGTATTAGCGGTGGTTCGCCGCAGCGCCTATTTGGTGCTACTGGTGGAAAACCCCACCGCGCTGACGCAGCTGGTGCAGCTCAGTTCTGCCAGTCCCTGGATCGCCAACGAGCTGGCTCAGCATCCGATTTTGCTGGACGAACTGCTCACGCCCGAAAGCCTTTACGCGCCCCCCGATAAAGACGAGTTGCGCGACGAGTTGCGCCGCGAGCTGCTGCGCCTGGGCTGGGACGATCTGGAGGGGCATATGGAGTCACTGCGCTATTTCCGCAGTGCCCACGCCCTGCGGGTGGCGGCCAGTGAGGTCACCGGCGCTTTGGCGCTGATGAAGGTCAGTGACTACCTGACCTATATTGCCGAGGTCATCCTTGAGCATGTGCTGGTGTTGGCCTGGGAGCAAATGGTGGCTCGCCACGGCTACCCCGCGCGCGCCGAAGGTGGCGAGGCTCGCGAACCGGAGCTCACGATTGTGGGTTACGGCAAGCTCGGCGGCATTGAGCTGGGGCATGGCTCGGATTTGGATTTGGTGTTTATTCACGATGCCTGGTCCGGCGGCGCAACGGGTGGGGAAAAGTCAGTGGACAATATCACTTTCTACACCCGCCTGGGACAGCGGATTATCCATATTCTTAATACCCAGACCGTTTCCGGCAAGCTTTACGAAGTGGATATGCGGCTGCGGCCTTCGGGCAATTCGGGGATGCTGGTCGCCTCCATGGATGCGTTCGAAAAGTATCAGCGCACCGAGGCCTGGACGTGGGAGCACCAGGCGCTGGTGCGAGCGCGCCCCGTGGCAGGTAGTGAGGCACTGGCCGAGCGCTTTGCCGAGGTGCGCGCCGAGCTCCTGCAGCAAGCTCGTGACCCGGTCAAGCTGCGCAAAGATGTCGTCGAGATGCGGGAAAAAATGCGCACCCATTTGGGTAGCGGTACAGATAGCGGTAAATTTCACCTTAAGCAGGACGCCGGAGGTATCGTCGATATTGAATTTATGGTTCAATACGCCGTTTTGGCGTGGGCCCACAAAGCGCCCGCGCTCACCCGGTATACGGATAATATACGCATACTAGAGACCCTGCAGCAGGAGACCTTGCTACCGGCTGAGGGGGTATTGCAGCTGATCGAAGCCTACAAGGCCTACCGATCCACCGGACACCGCCTCGCGCTACAGCACCAGCAGGCGATATTGCAAGGTACACAGGAGTTTGCCGCCGAGCGCAAACAGGTCAGCGAATGGTGGCACAAACTGTTGCTTCCGGATTGATCTCAATCGCCGGCCGTTAAACCCATAATCCCAGAATGACTTGATACTGTTTAGGAGTTGGCTATGTCATTTGCCGATCGCGACGGCGTAATATGGCTGGATGGCGAACTGGTGCCGTGGCGCGATGCCCGAGTACACGTACTGACCCACACCCTGCATTACGGCATGGGCGTTTTTGAAGGCGTGCGCGCCTATGAAACCGCCGAAGATGGCACCTGTATTTTTCGTTTGCAGGAGCACACCGACCGGTTGTACCGCTCGGCGCACATCATGCGCATGAAGCTTCCGTTTGAAAAAGACGTATTGAACGATGCGCAAAAACTGGTGGTGCGGGAAAACAACCTGCAAGAGAGCTACCTGCGCCCCATGGCTTTTTACGGCTCTGAGGGGATGGGCCTGCGCGCCGATAACCTGCGAGTGCACGTGATGGTGGCCGCCTGGAACTGGCCCTCGTATATGTCGCCCGAAGCGCGGGATTTAGGTATTAAAGTGCGTACCTCAAGCTATACCCGCCACCATGTGAACATCTCCATGTGTAAGGCAAAAGCGAACGGCCACTACATCAACTCGCTGCTCGCCCTGCAAGAGGCGTTGGACAGCGGTTGTGAAGAGGCGCTGCTTTTGGACAACGAAGGTTATGTGGCCGAGGGCAGTGGCGAAAACGTGTTTGTGATTCGCGACGGTATTATTTACACGCCCGAGCTGACCTCTTGCCTGGACGGTATTACCCGCAACACGATTTTCACCCTGGCGGCCGAGTGCGGATACGAAGTGCGCGAAAAACGCATAACCCGCGATGAAGTCTATGTGGCCGATGAAGTTTTCTTTACCGGTACTGCGGCCGAGGTACTGCCCATTCGCGAGCTGGATGGTCGTCAGATCGGCGCCGGCAAGCGCGGGCCGATGACGACCCAGCTGCAAAGTTTGTATTTCGATGCAGTGAAGGGGCGGCTGGCGCAACACAAAGCGTGGCTGGCACCGGTTAAAGGCTAAGCGTGGCCGGGGGAGAGCGGATACTGATCGTCGGCCCCTCGTGGGTGGGCGATATGGTGATGGCGCAGTCACTGTTCAAAGTGCTGCGTCAACAATACCCACATGTGCCTATTGATGTCTTGGCTCCGGCTTGGAGTCGCCCCCTAATTGAGCGAATGCCCGAGATCGAAGCAGGGATTGATATGCCTGTGGGGCACGGCAAAATTATGCTCAAACAGCGCTGGAAGCTCGCTCGCCAGCTGGCCTGCAAAGGCTACACCCGTGCCTATGTGCTTCCCAATTCACTTAAGTCAGCCCTTATCCCAGGGTTTGCCGGCATTCCCACACGTGTGGGCTGGCGCGGTGAAATGCGCTATGGCTTGCTCAATGATATCCGCAAGCTGGACTCCGAGCGCTATCCGTTAATGGTCGATCGCTTCGTTGCCCTGGCCTATCGCCCGGGGGCAGAGCTTCCCCCGGCGCCTCGCCCTGAGCTCGTAGCGGATATTGGTCGGCTACCCGCGCTGCGGGGAAAATATCAATTAAACGCTGATCGTCCCGTACTGGCTTTGTGTCCTGGCGCCGAGTTTGGCCCCTCGAAGCAGTGGCCTGCGAGTCACTATGCCGAGGTGGCGCGGGAGATGATTGAGCGCGGATTTCAAGTATGGATTTTCGGATCGGCGAAAGATGCCCCTGTGGCACAAGAAATTATCGCGTGCCTGAAAGGATCTGACCACGTTCACTCGCTCGCGGGGCAAACCTCTTTAGCTGATGCGATCGATCTAATGGCGGCGAGCGATTCAGTGGTTAGCAACGACTCAGGTTTAATGCATATCGCGGCAGCCTTGGGGCGCCCGTTGGTCGCGGTTTACGGCTCCACCTCACCCTCTTTTACCCCGCCACTGGGGGAGAAGGTGAACACGTTGTCGTTGGGGCTCAGCTGCCAGCCCTGTTTTTCCCGGCAGTGTCCTTTGGAGCATAAAAGGTGTCTGGAAGACTTGCAGCCTCAGCAGGTTTTGAACCATCTGAGGTTGCAGGAGTCGGTGGGTCGTTAAGAATTAACAAAGTAAACCCAATGAGTAACGTCAACCTTGGGCGTCCGTTCTACGGGTATTTTATACAGGTCGGATTTTAATTTATGACAGCAATTGGTGAGAGTGCCGAGCCGGTAAAATTTCGCTACTGGATATCGGCCTGCATTGGGTTGACCTGTGCTCTGTGTTTTTTAGTCCCCAGTGGTTATTCCTATGGTCCGGCACTGATTTTTTTAAGTGGTTTAGTCTGGCTGCCTAAGACCCGCCCGGCTTTAAAGCTTAATCGCCGCGACAAGATATTGCTGGCCACATTGATCGGTTACTTTGCCGTGA
The DNA here is from genome assembly GCF_024195295.1 of Gilvimarinus xylanilyticus. Taxonomy (GTDB): domain Bacteria; phylum Pseudomonadota; class Gammaproteobacteria; order Pseudomonadales; family Cellvibrionaceae; genus Gilvimarinus; species Gilvimarinus xylanilyticus. The sequence continues at coordinate 163,703 of NZ_JAMFTH010000006.1, forward strand.
GCGTCGTTATTAACCTGATTCATGGTGCCTCGTCGCGTTACTATGAAGAGCCAAGTCGCTACTTGTTGGGAGCCTTGGCACTGTTAGTGATTCTGGGGGTGAGGCCGGTTGCTGCTTTTTGGTGGGCTGGGCTGTGTGTAGGTGCTGCGTCAGCGGGGCTGTTCGCCCTTGAGCAAATGTTTTGGGAAGGACGTGAGCGGGCTTTTGGTTTAATGAACCCGATTCAGTTTGGCAATTTGGCCATATTGATGAGCGGCTTGTGCTTAGCGGGTTTGGGATGGGCAAAGCAACAGCACAAAAGCCAGTATTGGATGCTTGCGATCGTGGTCTGTTCTACTTTGGGTGTCATTGCATCGGTTCTATCCGGTGCCCGTGGAGGGTGGTTGGCCCTGCCATTTATCGCTTTAATACTGTTTATAAATTTGCGTAACTATCTACCGCGCACGGTGATGTATGCCAGCATTGTGGGCGGCCTAGTCTTTGTGGTGCTGCTGTATTTTGTCCCTCAGACGGGTATTCAGGAGAGGGTGAATCGCGGAGTCACCGAAGTCGGGCAGTATTTAAGTGGCAAGCATGTGGGGCGCTCGGTGGGGCTGCGTTTTGAAATGTGGCGCGCGGCATCTACTATGGTAGATGAAAAGCCGTGGGTCGGCTGGGGCGAAGAGGGGTACATTGAGCCGATGCTTGAGCGCATCGAAGGCAAAAAAATACGCAAAGGCGTTAGCCACTTTACCCATGTGCATAACGATATGTTGGATGTGACAGTGAAACGTGGTTTGCTGGGGTTGGCCGCGTTGCTGATAGTGTACTTACTGCCTCTAGCCATTTTCTCCGTGGAAGCAATACGAATGAAAAGCCAGCAAGTCGAGGCTAAGGCGTTTGCCATGTCAGGGGTTATCCTGGTGAGTTCGGTGGCGCTTTTCGGGTTGACGCAGGCGTTTTTTCGTCACAATAGCGGCGTGACCTTATACGTATTTTTTATCGCTGTGATCTGGGGGTTTATGCGTTGCGCCCAGCAGCGGGAGGCGGAACTTGAGCTCCGCTAAGGCGATTCAGTTAAGTGCTGTTCTGATTGTGAAGGACGAAGCGGATAAGCTGGCTGAGTGTTTACAGTCGGTTGGTTTTGCCGACGAGATCGTTGTGCTTGATTCTGGTAGCAGTGATCAAACTTGCGAAGTCGCGGCAAGCTTCGGAGCACGGGTCGAGATCAATGAAGATTGGCGAGGCTTTGGTGTACAACGTCAGCGCGCTCAGCAACTCGCCCAGGGGCGTTGGGTTTTTGTTCTGGACGCTGATGAGCGCGTAACCCCTAAACTCCGTCAGGAGATATTAAACGTATTAGAGGGTGGCGAATGTATCTATGAGGTAAATCGTTTAAGCTGGTGCTTTGGGCGTTTTATGCGACATACCGCGATGTACCCGGACTGGATTCCTAGATTGTATCCCCGCGAAAGCGCGGGCTTTGACAATACCCGGGTTCACGAGCGTTTGCAAAATCCCAATAAGCTGCCGGTCAAACGCTTGGATGGAGATTTGTTGCACTATGTTTATGACAGTGTGCGTCATCTGGTTAGCAAATCTGCCCTGTACTCTGAACAGTGGGCCATCGCTCGGCAGGAACAGGGGCGCAAAGGGTCGCTGTTATCGGCGTGCTTACACGGTTTGAGTTGCTTTGTGCGCATGTACATACTCAAGCGCGGCTTTCTCGATGGCGGACAAGGTTTGCTGATAGCGCTGGTGATGTCCCACGCGACTTTTGCAAAATACGCCGATTTGTGGGTGCGCACGCGCACAAAATCTTCTTAAGTCTAGAGCATAGAGAGCATTATGAGTTCACAACAAGGCTCCCCCAACCGCTCCTCGGATACCGCGTCGTTAAAGGTTTATCTGCGCCTTTTAGGTTACGTAAAGCCTTATTGGGTAAGCTTTTTGATTAGCGTGCTGGGCTTTATTGTCTATTCGGCTTCACAGCCAGCTATGGCTCAGTACATGGAGTATCTGCTCAATTTTATTGAGTCGGAAGAGCGCGGCCCACTCTGGTTGCCGTCGCTTATTATCCTGGCCATCATTTTTGTGCGTGGTTTCGGTGGCTTTTTAGGTAACTTTTTTATCGCCAAGGTATCCTATCGGGTAGTGGATACCTTGCGGGTTCAGTTGTTTAGTCACATGGTGTATTTGCCCGCCGAGTATTACGAGCGCAATGATTCAGGGCAGTTAATGTCACTGGTAACGTTTAATGTTAACAATGTCACCACTGCCTCGACCGAAGCCCTAAAAACCATGATTCGCGAAGGCACCACCGTCATCGCTCTGTTGGGGTACTTGTTTTACAAAGACTGGGTGTTGACCCTGTTGATGATGGCCGTGGTGCCGTTAATTGCTGCGTTAGTGGGTTATGTGGGTAAACGTTTGCGCCGCTTGAGTACCAAGGTGCAGCACAGTATGGGCGATATTACCCAGGTCACCTCGGAGATGATTAACGGCTATCGGGTGATGCGTAGCTTTGGTGGTGAAGAATATGAAAAGCGCCGTTTCGCGGAAGCCAGTTGGCGCAACTACCTGCAGAATTTAAAGATTGTTTTAACCTCTACACTCAATACGCCACTGATTCAAATATTGGTCGCAATCGCTATGGGTGGGCTTTTGTGGGTCGCCCTTGGGCAGATGCAAATTCAGGATTCGGGCGCCTTTGTTGCCTACTTCTTGGCGGTCGGGATGGTGTTAAAACCCATGCGTCAGTTGAGTGAGATGGTGCCGGTAATTCAAAAAGGTGTGGCCGCCGCCGATAGTATTTTTCAGGTGTTGGACGAGAAGCCCGAGCAAGATGATGGGATTTATCGGCCCCAGCGAGTGTCTGGCGCCCTGAGCATTCGCGACTTGCACTTTACCTATGACGGCAGTGAGCGCGAGGCGATAAAGGGGATAGATTTAGATATTGAGCCCGGCCAGGTGGTGGCGCTGGTCGGTAAGTCGGGTAGCGGTAAATCTACCTTGATGAACTTGCTCACCCGGTTTTATCACGGCCACACAGGTTCTATTCGCTTCGACGATAAAGACATTAACGAATTCAATCTGGCGAGCCTGCGCGCTCAGATAGCTTTGGTGACCCAGCAGGTTGTGCTATTTAATGATTCGGTGGCCGCGAATATCGCTTACGGTGCGCTGGATGCTACTGAGCACCAGACGATAAAGCAGGCCGCTGAGCTGGCCTATGCATCGGAGTTTATCGAGCAACTGCCTCAGGGATACGACACCGTGATCGGTGAAGGGGGCGCTAAATTGTCCGGTGGTCAGCGTCAGCGCTTGGCGATTGCCCGCGCTATTTTAAAAGATGCCCCCATCTTAATTCTCGATGAGGCGACCTCGGCGTTGGATAACGAGTCTGAACGCTACATTCAACGAGCATTGGAAACCGTATCGCGCGGGCGCACGACCATTGTGGTGGCGCATCGCTTATCGACCATTGAGAACGCCGACGTGATCGTGGTGATGGACGAAGGCACCATTGTGGAGCAAGGCAGTCATAGCGAGCTATTGGCTAAGCAGGGCTATTATGCGCGTTTGCACAGTGCCACTCAGTCCGATTCGCTTACATTGTAATAGGGTAGTTATATGCATCTCTCTTCGCCTCGGTTTGACCGCGCCCGGGTACTGGTAATTGGCGATTTAATGCTGGATCGCTACTGGCATGGTGGCACCTCGCGTATTTCACCCGAGGCGCCGGTGCCAGTGGTGAAAGTCTCCCAGACCGATGATCGCGCTGGCGGGGCCGGTAATGTTGCGCTCAACTTGGCCGCCCTGGGTGCTTCGGCCGCGCTGATTAGCGTTGTCGGGCGCGATGAAGCGGCCACTGTGTTAGAGGGGCAGCTCCGCGCAGCTGGAGTCGATACAGATCTGCAGGTATCAATGGATAAGCCGACGATCACTAAACTGCGGGTTATGAGTCGCCACCAACAATTGTTACGCATGGATTTTGAAGAGTCTTTTACCGCCGCCGATAGCAGCGAGCATTTGCTTAAGATAAAGCGGCAGCTGGATGAGACCGATATTCTGGTATTGTCGGATTACGCCAAAGGCTCGCTGGGAGACCCCCAGGCACTTATTAGTGCGGCGCGCCAGGCGGGGGTGCCGGTGTTGGTCGACCCCAAAGGTGTGGAGTTTTCCCGCTATCGTGGGGCCACTTTGTTAACGCCAAATTTACACGAATTCGAAGCGGTGGTGGGTCCCTGCGACAGCGAGCAGATACTAATTGAAAAAGCTAATAACCTCATGCGCGAGCTGGACTTGCAGGCACTTTTGGTTACCCGGGGTGAACAGGGGATGACACTCTTGCGCCCGGGAGCCCCAGAGTTACATCTGCCTGCCCGCGCGCGCGAAGTCTTTGATGTGACCGGTGCCGGTGACACCGTTATCGCGGTTTTATCGGCATCTATCGGCGCGGGTTACAGCCTGCCAGAGTCGGTTGGACTCGCCAATCTCGCCGCTGGTATGGTGGTGGGTAAACTGGGTACTGCGACGGTCAGTGGGCCGGAGCTGCGTCAGGCCGTTGAGGGCGAGCAGGGGGTTGAGCGGGGCGTGGTTTCTCTGGAACAGTTGCAGTCGGCGCTGAACGAAGCGCGTCGCAAAGGTGAGAAAATAGTTTTTACCAACGGCTGTTTTGACATCATTCACGCCGGACATGTGGGTTATCTGGCTTCGGCGCGTGAACAGGGTGATCGTCTGATTGTAGCTGTCAACGCCGATGAATCCGTGTCGCGGTTAAAGGGGCCGTCTCGTCCTATTAATCCGGTAGAGCGACGCATGGCTGTATTGGCGGGTCTGGAGGCCGTGGATTGGGTGGTTAGTTTTGACGGCGATACCCCCGAGTCTCTTTTGCGGCAAGTGCGCCCGGATGTTTTAGTCAAAGGTGGTGACTATACGGCCGAGCAGGTGGTGGGTGCTCCAATCGTACGCGAGTACGGCGGCGAGGTCCGAGTACTGCAGTTTGTGGACGACTGTTCGACAACAGGCATTGTCGAACGCATAGTGAAACAAGTGGACTCACAGTAGAGCGCGTTAAGGGGAGCAAGTGCAGACTTTTTCAATCGTCATACCCACCTGGAATAACTTGGCCTATTTGCAGAATGTTCTGCGTAGCTTAGAGCTGCACAGCCGTGTAAAACATCAGGTTATCGTGGTGGTTAATGAAGGTGTGGATGGTACGACCGAATGGTTGGATGCTGAGCAAATTCCTTATGTTCATCATCGCGAGAATGTTGGTGTTTGTGTCGCCCTAAATTCCGCGACTGAGCATGTCAAACACGACTATTTGCTTTACCTTAATGATGACATGTACGTGTTGCCGGGCTGGGATACCGCTCTTGCCGAAGAGATAAACATGGTTGGCCATCAGCGTTTTATGCTCAGCGGAACCATGATTGAGCCGGAGTTCACCGGCAATGCCTGTGTCCAGGTGCAAGACTTTGGTGATAACTTGGACGATTTTGATGAGGCCGGCTTATTGCGGTTTCATGGGGAGAGTGAAGTTCCGCAAAACTGGAGCGGGGCGAGCTGGCCGCCACTATTGGTTCCCTTTACTTTGTGGCGTGAAGTTGGCGGTATGAGTGAAGAATTCTCTCCGGGGATGTACTCCGATCCGGATTTGAGTATGAAATTCTGGCAGGCCGGGGTGCGTTATTTTAAAGGCGTAGGGCGTGCCCGGGTGTATCATTTTGGCAGCAAAAGTACACGTCGCTTAGGTAAGAATATTGGCCGCCAAACTTTCCTGAATAAGTGGGGAGTAACCCCCGGTTTTTTTTACCGTCGTTATCTTAAAATGGGTGAACGCTGGTGCGAACCCCAAAAAAACTTTAGCCCTTCGGCTGGGCGTACCTTAATTCACTGGTGTAAGCGTACGTTTTTTTAAGGCTGAGTACGTCCACGAGGATGGTAAATACGATAGTAGGCGAAAAAGGCCAGAATAAAGCCCAGTGGGGCTCCCAGCTCTAACACTTCTTCGGCAATGGTGGTTAATATTTCCTGATGTTCGGAAAAACTGATATTCCAAACTGCCAATTTACGGGCGATACCGTCCAGTAAGCGGGCGATAAACAACATGCCACAACTGACTCCCGCGATAATCGCCACCGCCTCAAAGCGCAACGCGCCGAGTAAAAGAGGTTTGATATAACGCTTGGTTGTGAGTACCAACAGCCAGGCTACAGCCAAAACAATCAGTACTGACACGCCTTTCTCTAGCCAAGAGACATCTGGCGAGCGAAACGTCTGGCTCTTGAATAATCCAAAGGTGGAATAGCGTTTGTCCATGTCCAGCTCTCGGAGGCCCAGCAGCGTGACCCCCACAATTAGTGGCCAGTGGTGTTCTCGTACATGGTTGCCGCCTTTCCATAGCATCAATGCTGCGCACAAAAAATAACCCAGCGCGGAGGATAAGTCGATAGGGCCGCCTTCGTGCGCGGCGCTTTGCGCAGTCTCATCGCCAGCGTATAGGTAGTAGACAATAATAGCGGCCATAGCTACCAGTAGCAGTATTAGCTGAATAAAATAGCGAAGCGGCCGGGGGTTGATGTTCGACATGAAAATTGTCGCTTTTTCAATGATGTAAAAACGACAGTATAACCGATTGCCAGCAATGATTGCGAAGCCGAGCCGAGAGCCTGGCTTAGGTCAGCCTTACCGCGCTGGTGTGAGGGTCGCGACTAACGCCAGCCAGCTCAAGCGCTTGCAGGTACTCTCGCCATAATTGATCTCTGTGTTCGCCCAGCTCTCTCAGCGCTTTCCAGGTATAGATGCCCGAGTCGTGGCCATCACTGAAAATCAAGCGAATACCATAGTTGCCTACGGGCTCTACGGTTTTAATGCTGACGTCGCGTTTGCCAAACTGCAGCTTAGCCTGATCGGGGCCGTGGCCCTTAACCTCGGCGCTGGACGAGTGTACCCGCAAAAATTCCGCGCTCAAACGGTAGTGTTCAATGCCGAACTGGATTTCCAGTTCGGCGGTATCGCGATGCAGCTTGATTTTGCTGGGTGCTTGCATAGGACTAATGGCAGTCTTTATAAAATGTAACGACTTAAATCTTCGTTTTGCGCCAGCTCGCCCAGGTGCTTGTCGACATAGGCTGCATCAATCACAAAGTTTGTGTCGGCACTGCCCGCATCAAAGGAGATGTCTTCCAGCAGGCGCTCAAGCAGTGTATGCAGACGTCGGGCACCGATATTCTCGGTGCGCTCATTGACATCGAACGCCGTTTCGGCAATGCGGCGAATGCCGTCTTTGGTAAATTCGATATCGACGCCTTCGGTTTTAAGCAGGGCGTGATGTTGCTCGGTCAGCGATGCCGAGGGCTCGGTTAGGATGCGCTCAAAATCATCTGGGGTCAGTGCGTTCAGCTCGACCCGAATGGGTAGACGGCCCTGCAGCTCGGGAATCAAATCCGATGGCTTCGACAGGTGAAACGCGCCCGAAGAAATAAACAGAATATGGTCGGTTTTAACCATGCCGTGTTTAGTGCTTACGGTGCAGCCTTCAATCAATGGCAGTAGGTCGCGTTGCACACCTTCGCGGGAAACATCGGTGCCGCCGCTTTCGCCGCGCTTGGCAACCTTGTCGATTTCATCCAAAAAGACAATGCCGGTTTGCTCTACCGATTCCACCGCCTGGGTCTTAATATCATCGTGATTAACCAGCTTGGCCGCCTCTTCTTCCTGTAGGACTTTCAGGGCCTGCTTGACGGTTAGTTTGCTGGTTTGGGTTTTGCCGTTGGACATGGAAGAAAACATGTTCTGCAGTTGGCTGGTCATTTCTTCCATGCCAGGGGGCGCCATAATTTCTACCCCGGCGGCAGGGGCCGATACATCCACCTCAATCTCTTTATCGTCAAGGTCGCCCTCGCGCAGTTTTTTACGGAAAATCTGGCGGGTGTTGGCGCCGCTTTCAGTGTCGGATTCACCGCGCGCCTTGGGCAATAATGCGTCCAAAACACGTTCTTCCGCTGCTTCGGCGGCGCGCACCTGAACGCGCTTCATGGCCTCTTCGCGCTGCATTTTAATCGCGCTTTCCACCAGGTCGCGAATAATGGATTCGACATCGCGGCCTACGTAGCCCACCTCGGTGAACTTGGTGGCTTCGATTTTAATGAAGGGCGCCTTGGCCAGCTTGGCCAGACGGCGGGCAATTTCGGTTTTACCTACACCCGTGGGGCCAATCATTAAAATATTCTTGGGGGTGATTTCGCCGCGCAGGTCGGTATCCACCTGTTGGCGACGCCAACGGTTGCGCAGGGCAATCGCTACGGCGCGTTTGGCTTCGTGCTGGCCGACAATAAAACGGTCGAGTTCGTGTACGATTTCTCGCGGAGTCATGCTGGACATAAAGGGGCTCGCAATCAGTAATCCAGTGATTCGATAGTCTGGTTGTGGTTGGTGTAAATGCAGATGTCGCCGGCGATGGACAGGCCTTTTTCGACAATGGATTGAGCGTCCAGGTCGCTGTTATCGAGCAGCGCGCGTGCGGCAGACTGGGCGAAAGCGCCGCCCGAACCGATCGCAATCAAATCGTCTTCGGGCTGAATGACATCGCCGTTACCGGTGATGATTAGCGACGCCTCTTTATCGGCAACCGCCAGCAGTGCTTCTAGGCGACGCAGAGAGCGTTCGGTACGCCAGTCTTTGGCCAGCTCGACAGCGGCGCGGGTCAGTTGCCCGCCGTAGGCTTCCAGTTTTGCTTCAAAGCGTTCAAACAGAGTGAACGCATCGGCGGTGCCGCCGGCAAAGCCTGCTAACACTTGGTCTTTGTACAGGCGTCTGACTTTGCGGGCATTGCCTTTCATTATGGTGTTGCCCAGTGATACCTGGCCGTCGCCGCCAATAACAACGGTATTGCCGCGGCGCACGGACAGTATGGTGGTACCTCGGTACTGTTCCACGATAGTTCCTTAACGGTTTGGTCAGTGAGTGGCCGGTTTCACAGCCGGGCCGCGTTTGCGGCGGATAGAGTCGAATTGGGGGCGGCGGCCTGGATTTCAAGCCGCGGGATGCTGATCGGCAGTTTTATCCTTCGGGGCTGCGCTTTAAAACCAGGGCGTTGTAGCGGTTGGACACCAGCGTAGATCTGGTTTTTGCCAGGCGCGATTGGTTATCGAAGGGGCCGATGACCACTCTGTGCCAGCGTTCGTTACCGCGAATGGTTACCTCTTCGGTGCGGGCATCCAGGTTGAGCAGAATCAGCTGCGCGCGCAAGCTTTCGGCGTCTTGGGCGCGGCGAAAAGAGCCCACTTGCAGCAGATATTCCATGGCGGGCTCGCGGGTTTTTTGCTCGGTGGTTTCTTTCGGCTCGGTGGCGGGAACAATCTCCTCGCTTTCTTCCAGCAGGGTGTAAAAGTCAAAGCGCGGCTTGGGCAGCTCCTGCTTTTTTTCGGGCTCGGGTTCCGGTTGCGGTTTCGCAGTGGTAGGTGCGTGCGACGCTTGTTGGGAGGACGTCTTAGATTGATTTGTAGGGGCAACCCCTGCCAAATAAATTAGAAACATGACAAATGCGCCGCCCACCGAACCAATAAACAGCCATACCCACCAGGGGACCTGGCTTTTGGGTGCCGCTTTTTTCGCGGCTGGGCGTTTTTTCTTGGCGTAGTCTCGGGTCATGCGGGGCGCTCAGGTTAAAAGCCGATATTCTAAGGGGTTGTCTTAGGGCCTGTCGACCGGTGTATCAATTCATTTCTTGTGGGTCGACATCAATAGACCAGCGGAGGGCGCGGTGGGTTTTCAATGTGCCGATATACTCAACTAAAAGCTGACACAGTTGGTTAATGGCCGCGCGTGAGTCGGATTTTACTTGCATTAAAAAGCGATACCGGTTGCCGCGTTTTTCCATTAACGCCGGCATCGGTCCCAGTAGCTCGGCGCCCAAGTTGGCCGTGTAAGCGTCGGCAAAGTGGCGCACCACCTGTAAAAATTGGGCGGCGGTATCGGCTACCGGGGCGTCGGCGCGAATCAGGGCGAGGTGCGAAAAAGGTGGCATCCGGGTGACTTCCCGCTCGGTAAGCAGAGCGCGGGAAAATGCCTGGTAGTCCCCGCTTACCAGCAGTTGCAGTAGCGGGTGATTTTGATTGCGGCTTTGCAGGATGACCTCGCCCGGCTTTTGCTCTCGCCCGGCGCGCCCGGCTACCTGCGTAATGAGTTGGCCCATGCGCTCGGGGCCGCGAAAGTCGGCACTCAACAAACCGCTGTCCACATCGAGTATGACCGCCAGGGTGAGGTTGCGAAAGTGGTGGCCCTTGGCAATCATTTGGGTGCCTACCAAAATACAGGGGGCACCCTGGTGAACCCGTTCCAGTTTATCGGATAGTGCGTTTTTGGTCCGAGTGGAGTCCCGGTCGATGCGAATAATATCGGTGTCGGGAAAGTACTGGGTTAGGAACTCCTCGCTGCGCTCGGTCCCCTGGCCGAGTGCCACCAGTCTGTGACTGTTGCAGATGGGGCAGTGAGACAGCACCGGTTGCTGCCAGTCGCAGTGGTGGCAGTGCAAGTGCCGCGGTTGGTGATGCAGGGTCAGGCGGGCGTCGCAGTGGCGACAGAGAATTTGGTTGCCGCAATCGTGGCACTGCAGGGTCGGGGCGTAACCGCGCCGATTGAGAAACACCAGCACCTGATTACCCGCTTTTAGGTGGTGATTGATGGCAGATAGGCTCTGCTCGCTTAGCCCCTGCTGGGCGCTGATGTCGCTGCTATCGACCAGCTGAATGCGAGGCGGTGGGTGGTTGCTGGCTCGGCGAGTTAGCTGTAAATGGGTAAATCGGTCGCGCAGGGCATTGTGCAGCGTCTCCAAGGCAGGCGTGGCGCTGCCCAGTATGACCGGAATATTCAGCGTTTTGCCCCGTAGGCAAGCTAGGTCGCGGGCGCAATAGCGAAAGCCCTCTTGCTGTTTAAAAGAGGCGTCGTGCTCTTCATCGACAATAATCAACCCGGCATGGGGCAGGGGGGTAAAAATCGCCGAGCGGGTGCCAATAATAATCTGTGCGCTGGCGTCGCACGCCCTCACCCAGGCGTTGAGTCGCTCGCGATCGCTCAGCCCAGAATGCAATGCCACCACCTTGGCGCTGCCAAAACGGCGTTGAAAGCGCTGGATAGTTTGGGGGGCAAGGCCGATCTCCGGCACCAATATAAGCGCCTGGGCGCGGCTATCACGGGTAAACAAGCGTGAGATCGCTTGCAGGTAAATCTCGGTTTTGCCGCTGCCGGTAGTGCCCTCCAGCAGATAAGTTTGAAACTGGTCCAGCGTTATTGCATCCAGAGCGACTTGTTGTTCTGGATTAAGAGCGAGAGCTTGCTCGCGAGAGGGCGCCTGCTTTGGACTTTGGCTCTGTTCGATAAGGCCGCGCTGGTGCAGCTTTTTAAGCGCGTCGCGGTTGAACCCCACCTCTTTGAGGTGGGGCCAGGTCTGTGGGCCGTAATCTCGTAGATACTTCAAGAGCTCGGCTTGGCGCGGCGCGCGGGGCAGAGCTGTATCGGGTAGGCCCTGTCCTTCGGGGGTTAGCTGCCAGGGCAAGATAGAGGAGTCGGCTTTGTAAGTTGGCATGTCTCCCTGGCGCAATAGGGTGGGCAGGGCTGCCTGCAGGGCTTCACCCAGCGGACATTGATAGTAATTGGCGCTCCAGCGAATGAGGCTAATGAGCTCGGATGGGATTACCGGGCTGCGGTCGAGAACGGCCTGCAGTGACTTAAGCTTGCCGGGCTCAAGGTTGCCATCGTCACTGTGCCCCAGAACCACGCCGATAAGTTCGCGCCCGGCAAAGGGCACACGGACTCGCGCACCTGTGGGCGGTGGCTGAGATATCTCGTCGCCCAGCAGATAATCAAAGGTTTCGCGCAGGGGGACGGGTAGGGCGACTTGTATTCGCGTGTGTTTGCTCATTGGGGGCAAATACTACTGTATTTACGGCCAAATCACATGCCTGGAAAGCCTGCCTACACAGGTGCTTAAAAAATGCTCGTTTTGCTTGCTTTAGGGTGGATTTATGGTAGTATCGCCGCCCCAAATATTGCGATAACCCCGTTATGCCGTGCCCGGCAAAGAGGCGTGGACCTTGTGTTCAGGTGGCGGTATACACAACATAGGTAATACTCATGCAAGCTGATATCCATCCTAAGTACACCAATGTTACGGCAACCTGTAGCTGCGGTAACAAAATCGAAACTCGCTCTACCCTGGGTGAAGATTTTCACATCGACGTATGTTCAGAGTGCCATCCTTTCTTCACCGGTAAGCAGAAAGTGGTAGACACTGGTGGTCGTATCGATCGTTTCAACAAGCGCTTCGCCAGCCGTATTGGTGGCAAAAAGTAAGTGCTTGTGTCGGGTGGTTATCCACCAACATAAAAAAACCCGCTGCGGCGGGTTTTTTTATGTCTGGCGTTTACAGGCTTTGTCAGTTGAGGGGGCTAGAACAACTCTTCGGGGAGCATCTGCCCGCTCTTGCCTTCGCCTGATTGGCTTCCCTCTTCCAGAGGCGGGATTTCGCTTTGGCGGAAGATTTCAAATATTGCATCTGGATCATTGGGCCCTGCGCGCTTGCCTGTTTCGGGGTCGATACGCACGGTTACGATGCCGTCGGGTCTTTTGCTGGGTTGTTCTGGTTTATCCGCAAGGGCTGCGCGCATATAGTTGATCCAGATGGGCAGTGCGGCCGAGCCGCCGTACTCGTTGTTGCCCAGGGGCGTATTTTTATCAAAGCCCAGCCAGGTCACCGTGACGACATCGGGGTTGTAGCCCGCGAACCAGGCATCGCGGGGACCGTTGGTGGTACCGGTTTTACCGGCAATATCGTCGCGCTCTAATACGCGGGCCCGGCGCCCGGTGCCTCGGGCGATAACATCCCTCAGCATGGAGTCCGCGATATAAGCGGTATCGGCATCTAGAATGCGCTCGGCTCGGTTTATCGCTTCGGGCGCATCCTTTGTTGTGTCTTGAGTGTCGTCTGCCAATAGTTCCTCCAAGGTGGCGGCTTCCTTTTTTTGTGATGCGCTTTGCTCCGGGCAGGAGCCGGTGCAGGCCGTTGCCGGGTTGGCTTGAAATGAAATCTCACCGTCGACCGTTTCAATGCGATCAATCAAATAGGCGTTGACCTTAAAGCCACCATTGGCAAAGGTGGCGTAGGCCTCGGCGAGCCTTAGAGGGGTTACCTCGTAGCTGCCCAAGGCCAGAGAGAGGTCGCGGGGGAGCTCGGCGGCGTTAAAGCCAAAGCGGGCCAGGCTTTGATGGGCGGTGTCCATGCCCAGGCTGCGCAGAATGCGAATGGATACCAAGTTGCGCGAGCGGTAGAGAGCGGTGCGCATACGCATGGGGCCCAAAAAGGTGCCACCGTCGTTTTCGGGGCGCCAGGTGCCTTCCAGGCTGGCGTCTTCAATCACAATGGGTGCGTCGTTAATGATGGTGGCAGGGGTGTAGCCGTTCTCTAAAGCCGTGGTGTAAATAAAGGGCTTAAACGAGGAGCCCGGCTGGCGGGCGGCCTGGAGCACCCGGTTGAAGTGGCTTTGGTTAAAATCAAACCCGCCCACCATAGAAATGATAGCCCCATTTTGGGGGTTGAGCGAAATCAAAGAGGCTTCTGCTTCAGGGAGTTGGCTCAGCTCCCATTGGCCTTCGGGGCCTCTTTTTATCCGAATTACGTCTCCCTCGGCTACCAAGTCAGCGGCACTGGTGGGCTTTTTGCCGCGGTAGTTTTCGTTGAGGTAGGGGCGCGCGTCTCCCAGGCCCTGCTCCCAGCCAAGGGTCTGGGTGCTGCCGTCGGCTAGCATAATCTCGATGGATTGCTCGTCCAATGCACCCACCACAGCGGGAACCAGCTCGCCGTATGTGGGGATGTCTTGCAAAAGCTCGGGCCATTGTTCGCGAGCGTCTGTGTTTAGGCGACTCTCGGGGCCGCGAAAACCGTGCCGCTGGTCGTAAGTGAGAATGCCGTTGCGGACTTCCGCTTGAGCGGTTTCCTGCAATTCGGCATTGACCGTGGTGTAAATATTGTAGCCGTCGGTATAGGCGGCTGTGCCAAAGCGGTCTATGGCCTCTTGGCGCGCCATTTCGGCGACATACGGGGCATACAGCTCGGGGGTTAAACCGTGGTAGCTGGCGCTGATGGGTTCATTGCTGGCATGGCGCCAGGTCGCTTCATCGATGTGGCCCAGTTCGAGCATGCGACTGAGAATCCAGTTGCGACGGATCAGAGCTCGCTCCGGATTGGCGAGCGGGTTGTACGCCGAGGGCGCCTTGGGGAGGCCGGCAATCATTGCCCACTGGGCTAGGCTCAGGTCACCAATGTCTTTGCCATAATAGACATGGGCGGCAGCCTGGATGCCATAGGCGCGATTGCCAAAGTAAATTTTATTGTTGTACAGCTCGAGAATCTCTGCTTTGCTTAATTCTTTCTCTATCTGAAGCGCGAGCAGGATTTCGTTGAATTTACGGGCGAAGGTCTGCTTAAAAGTTAAAAAGAAGTTTCGGGCGACCTGCATGGTGATGGTGCTGCCGCCGGATTGAATTTGACCTGTTTGCAATAATTGTGAAGCCGCTCGCAAAAGTCCTTTAATAGAGACGCCGTTATGGTCGTAGAATTGAGCATCTTCTGCCGATAATAGAGCTTTAGTGTATAAAGGTGGAATCTGGTTATAGCTAATCGGTGATCGACGTTGCTCGCCAAATTCGCCAATCAGCTTCTGGTCGCTGGAGTAAATGCGCAGAGGGGTCTGCAGCTTTACCTCGCGCAAAGTCTGTACGTCGGGTAACTTGGGGTCCAGGTACAGGTAAAGACCGGCAAATGTGATGGCTGTCACGCCGCAGCCCGCAACGAATAACCATAAAAGCGCTTTTAGAGCAGAGTAGAATTTAAGCATTTTTTGTATTGGAATTAGAGAGTTAGCAACATTTACCGTGTGAGCTCGGCATTATACGGGGTTTTTATCGGTTTACATACGTACGTATTTGTTGCAGGCTTAACTTAAAGTGCTATAACATAAACGACGGCTAAGTTACGGATATAGATAGAAAAATGGGCATTTTCGGATTCTTGGATAAAAAGACCAAGCCGGTGCTGGGGGTCGACATAAGCTCTACTTCGGTCAAGCTGCTGGAGTTGAGTCGTCACGGGGACCGCTTTCGGGTGGAAACCTACGCGGTGCGCGCACTGCCTCCCAACGCTGTGGTGGAAAAAAACATAAACGACCCAGCGGCCGTGGCCGAGGTCCTGCGCACCTTGGTTAAACAGTCCAAGTCGAAATTGCGCCAGGCGGCCGTCGCGGTGGCGGGCTCGGCGGTTATCACCAAGGCGATTGAACAGCCAGCGGGTCTCAGCGATGACGATATGGAAAATCGCATCTATCTTGAGGCCGATCAATATATTCCTTTCGATACTGACGAAGTTTCCATCGATTTCGAGGTGTTGGGTGAATCGCCCAATGATCCCGAGATGGTTGAAGTTCTGCTTGCCGCCTGTCGCACCGAAAATGTCGATTCGCGAGTAGAGACTTTGCAATTGGCCGGTCTTGAAGAAAAGATCGTCGATGTTGAGGCCTACGCAATGGAGCGCTCCTTTGAGTTGGTACTGGAGCAGCTTGAAGATCAGGACAATCAAGTCGTGGCGGTGCTCGATATCGGCGCTACCATGACCACTTTGAGTGTGCTGGTCGACGGTCGCACAATCTATACCCGCGAGCAGCTTTTTGGTGGTCGTCAGCTTACCGAAGAAATCCAGCGTCGCTATGGCCTATCAATGGAAGAGGCGGGATTGGCGAAAAAGCAGGGCGGCCTGCCCGATGATTACCAGTCCGAAGTTCTGGAGCCATTCAAAGAAGCTGTCATTCAGCAGGTGACGCGCTCATTGCAGTTTTTCTTTTCCGCCAGTGAATACAATGATGTTGATTACATTGTGTTGGCAGGTGGGGTTGCCTCCATGGAGGGGTTGGTTGAACTGATTGAGGAGAAGTTGGGCACTCAGACGCTGATCGCAAACCCGTTTGCCAATATGTCCGTTGCTTCGCGAGTGAACGCCGCAGCCCTGGCAAATGATGCCCCCTCTTTAATGGTGGCGACAGGCCTGGCAATGAGGAGGAGCTTTGACTGATGGCGAATATTAACCTTCTACCCTGGCGGGTCACCTACCGTGAGAACAAGAAAAAGCAATTTATTGCCATCATGCTTATCGTGCTGGCGCTGGCCGGCGCTGTTGCCTTTATGTGGATTTCGCAGGCTAATGGCCGGGTCGATCACCAGCGTGAGCGCAATCAGATGCTCGAGCGGGAAATTGCCGAACTGGACAAGAAAGTCGCCGAAATTAAGCAGTTGCAGCAAAAGCGCGAAGAGCTTTTAGAATTGATGGAGTTGATCCGCAATCTTGAGGGCACTCGCTCGGTTATTGTGCATCACTTTGATGATTTAGTGCGTGCGATTCCCGATGGTGTTTATCTGACGTCGCTCGAGCGCGAGGGCGAGCTGATGAGCATGCAGGGAATGGCCGAGTCTAATAACCGGGTTTCAAGCTTTATGCGGAACCTGGATGCGTCCCCCTGGTACAGCGAGCCTAACCTGTCATCGGTAGAGGTGGCCCCGGAAGCGGGCGGACAGGCCAATGCTTTTGCTATGACGGTTAAAACCGTGGTGGCCAAGGGTGCGGGCCCGGATGCTGACGAGCAGGAGGCGCAATAATAATGGCTTTTAAAGATACCATCGCCCAGATCAAAGATTTTGATTACGAAGACCCCAACAAGCTCGGGGTATGGCCTTTACCTACCAAGATTCTGGTGTGCTTGTTTATTGTCGCAGCCGTACTGGCCGGGACCTACTACTTCAAGATCAAAGCTATCAATGAGAGTTTGGTGCGTGAGCAGGCCGAGGAGCGCAGCTTGCGCAAAACCTTCGAAACGCGCAGTGCTCAGGCGGCTAACTTGGCGGCTTATCGGGCGCAAATGGAAGAAATGCAGCAGTCGTTTGAGTCGTTGCTGGCACGTTTGCCTTCAGATACCGAAGTGCCAGGACTGCTTGAGGATATCGACGCGCGCTCAGTGGAAAGTGGCTTGGGCGATTTGAGTCTAGAGCTGCAGCCTCAGCGCGACGCTGAATACTATGTCGAGTTACCTATTAATATTAGTGTCAGAGGTGGCTACCACGACTTTGGTGGCTTTGTGAGTGGCGTTGCCGGAATGCCGCGCATTGTAACCTTACACAACTTTTCCATTAATCAGGCGAAAGAAGGTGGCGACTTGTTAATGGAAATTCAAGCGAAAACCTATCACTATCAGGGAGGTGGGGAAAATGAAGAATAAACCCCTGCTTCT
Source organism: Gilvimarinus xylanilyticus (assembly GCF_024195295.1). Lineage (GTDB taxonomy): Bacteria > Pseudomonadota > Gammaproteobacteria > Pseudomonadales > Cellvibrionaceae > Gilvimarinus > Gilvimarinus xylanilyticus. The sequence goes on from NZ_JAMFTH010000006.1 coordinate 181,018, forward strand.
GTTGGCCGCAGTAGTGTTGAGTGGCTGTGGGGCTCAAGGTGATTTAACTGATCTGCGCGACTATATTGAAGAGACTAAGCGCCGACCCGCCAAGCAAATTGAGCCTTTACCGGTATTCAGTCCTCTGCCTCCGTTTAGTTACGCGGCATCGACGTTGCGCAGTCCGTTCGAGCGTCCCATTGAGGAGTTGGCCAGTGTAAAAGGTGGTAAGTCAGTAGAGCCGGATTTAACTCGGCCCAAAGAGTACTTGGAAAACTTCAGTATCACCAACATGATCATGGTGGGTACGGTGAACCAGGCTAATACTCAATGGGCTCTGATTGATACCGGGCCCGGCAGCCAGCGAAGTGTTGAGCCGGTTACCATCGGTAACTACATGGGACGCAATCACGGTAGAGTGATATCAGTGTCACCGACCCAGATTGAGGTGATGGAAATTGTTTCCGATGGCGATGACGGCTGGGTAGAACGTCCTCGTATTATCAAATTACAAGAAAAGGAATAGGCGGTCATGCGTGCTTTGTTCTTTATGGGGTGGAAAATGAAAAAGACACTCGTAGTGTTGTTGGTTTCCCTGTGGTCCTCTGCAGTGGCGGCGTCAAACATTGAGGACATCAGGTTTGCCGAGTTGCCAAATCAAAGCTTCGAGGTGCGCCTATCGTTTGACGATGCGCCTCCTGAGCCTCAGGGTTACACTATTGAGTCGCCCGCGCGTATTGTGCTCGATTTCCCTGATGTGGTTAGCGAGTTAGATGAAAAGCGCTATCCTCTCGCTTTTGATAATGGCAAAAGCGCCATGGTGTTGACCTCGGGCGATCGAACCCGTCTTATCTTAAACTTAGAACATTTAGCGACTTATAAAGCGTCGGTGGATGGTAACGCTTATGTGATAGAGGTTGGTTCAACTGATCCCGGTGCCGCGGGCAGTAAACAAGTTAGTGCCACCGCCAAAGCGGTGAGTACTCAGTCGAGCTCCGACGGGCGCGCTGTGACGGCGGTGGATTTTCGTCGTGGCGAGAGTGGCGAAGGTCGCATTATTGTGGATTTGTCCAACACCAGCATTGGCGCCAACATGCGCGACACGGCCGAAGGCTTGCAAGTGCGTTTCAGAAACACACACCTGCCCTCCGAGCTGCGCCGTCGTCTGGATGTCATTGATTTTGCGACTCCGGTTAGCATTATTTCCGCCGAAAACGACAATGGCGATGCCGTATTGGATGTGACGGCCAAGGGTAACTACGATTACTTAGCCTATCAAACCGACAATACCTATGTTATTAGCGTTAAGCCGTTAACCGAGGCGGAAAAAGCGCAGAAAGAGCGCGAATTTGAATACACGGGTTCGCGTCTGTCGTTTAACTTTCAGGACATTGAAGTTCGTGCGGTATTGCAAATTATCGCCGATTTTACCGAGCTCAACCTAGTGGCGTCTGACACTGTTCAAGGCCGTATTACCCTGCGCCTGGACAATGTGCCCTGGGATCAGGCTCTGGATATGGTCTTGAAAACCAAAGGTCTGGATAAGCGTCAGGTGGGCAATGTTTTAATGGTGGCGCCTGCCGCTGAAATTGCCGAGCGCGAGCGCCAGGAACTATCGACCAAGCGTCAGCTTGAAGAGCTTGCGCCGCTGCGTACCGAATATATCCGTATCAGCTACGCCAGCGCTGAAGAGGTCTTCAATATTGCTATGGGTGGTGAAAGTGCCAGCCGTGGCGACTCGCAGGGTGGAAGCTATTCGCTGTTGTCCGATCGCGGTCATGCGGTTGTCGATACTCGCACCAATTCGATTATTGTTACCGATACGGCCGACCGAGTGACCGAATTCAAACGCTTGCTGCAAGAAATCGATGTGCCGATCAAGCAGGTGATGATCGAAGCTCGTCTGGTAATTGCCAACAAAGACTTCCGTGAAGAGCTGGGTGTACGCTGGGGCGGTGTCGGTGCCAGCCTGGGCGATGATGCCATGTTTGAGGTGGGCGGTTCTACCGCGGCCCTTGATTCCAGTCCGGGTAGCCCGTTTGACTTTATCTATGGCGGCGGCAGCATGGATCTCAATGAGAACATGATGGTTGATATGGGCATTCAAAACCCTGTGGGCAGTATTGCTTTTGGTCTGTTGACCGACAACACCTATCTAGATTTAGAGTTGTCGGCGATGGAGTACAATGGCTACGCTGAAATTGTTTCTCAGCCCAAGGTTATTACCGGGGACAAGCAGCAAGCTACCATCTCTACCGGTAGTGAAATTCCCTACCAAGAGGCCTCCGCCAGTGGTGCTACCGCAGCATCGTTTAAAGAGGTGGTGCTGGAGCTGGACGTGACGCCGCAGATCACTCCAGATAACAATATTATTATGGACTTGGCTATTAAGAAGGACTTATTGGCCGAGTTTAACCAAGAGTTTGCGGTGCCCATTATCGATATCACCCGTGTTAATACGAAAGTTTTGGTCAGCGATGGTCAGACCATTGTTTTGGGCGGGATCTTCGAAATGCAGCAGTTGACCGGGGTGGATAAGGTGCCTTTCCTGGGGGATATTCCCTACTTGGGTCGCCTGTTCCGTCGCGATACCGTCAGCAGTGAGAAAAGTGAATTGCTGGTGTTTATTACACCGCGCATTATGGCTGACGAGTTGACAGAATAACGAATGAGTAACCAGCATGTCTTTCTTGTCGGCCCCATGGGGGTCGGCAAGTCCACTATAGGCCGTCTGCTGGCGGCCGAATTGAACCTCCCTTTCGTTGACACAGATCGATTAATTGAGGCCCGAACCGGAGCCGATATCCCCTGGATTTTTGATATGGAAGGCGAGCACGGCTTTCGTGATCGTGAATCCGCCGTGTTGCAGGAGCTTTGTGAAGGCGAGGTTGCCGTTATCGCCACCGGTGGCGGAATGGTCACTCGCGAGAAGAACTGCAAGCTTATGCGAGACTCGGGGTTTGTTTGTTTCCTTAGTGCGTCAGTCGATCAGTTGGTTGAGCGCACCTCGCGTGATCGCAAGCGGCCGCTTTTGCAAGTGGATGATCCACGTCAAAAAATCATTGATATTCTGACCGAGCGCGCCCCCCTGTACCGATCGGTCGCGAATGTCGAGGTTAATACCGATCGGTTTAATCCCAAGGCTGTGGTACAGGAGATTGTTGCTGCATTAGGGCCCTAGGGCACCTCAAGCGCCCAAATGACTGTGATAAACTGCGCGAGTGTTTTTATTACGGTGCAATTGATATGAAGACCCTTCAAGTTGATTTGGGTGAGCGCAGTTACCCGATTTACATTGGCGAGCAGTTGCTTACTGACGCCCAATGTTTTATTCCCCACATCAAAGGCAAACAGGTTTGCATCGTAACCAATGAGACGATTGCGCCCTTATATTTGCAACCTTTAAGCGACTTGCTCATTGATGCCGGCTTCACCTTAGAGACTGTGGTTCTACCCGATGGCGAAGCCCATAAAAACTTAGACACACTCAATCTGATTTTCGACAAGCTCTTGGGTTCCCGATTTAATCGCCAGGCGACACTCGTTGCCCTCGGTGGTGGCGTTGTGGGGGATATGACAGGGTTTGCAGCCGCCTCGTACCAGCGCGGTGTTAACTTTATTCAAGTCCCCACCACCTTATTGTCCATGGTTGATTCCTCCGTTGGCGGTAAGACCGGCGTAAACCATGCCTTGGGCAAAAATATGATAGGCGCCTTCTATCAGCCCCAAGCTGTGATTGCCGATGTCTCCGTACTTAGAAGTCTGCCGGTTCGCGAGCTTGCTGCGGGGGTCGCCGAAGTAATCAAATATGGTTTGATCTGCGACGCAGAGTTTTTTGAGTGGCTGGAGGATAATATCGCCGCCGTTATGAGTGGGGATGCCCGGGCGCAAATATACAGTGTAGTGCGCTCATGTGAAGATAAAGCTCGAGTTGTGGCCGCCGATGAGCGCGAAGGTGGTATTCGGGCGATCCTGAATTTGGGGCATACTTTTGGCCATGCCATTGAAACGGCCCAAGGGTATGGTAACTGGTTGCACGGTGAGGCGGTGGCGACCGGGATGTTGATGGCGATCGACTTATCCTGCCGTATGGGGAAGGTCGAACGCACGGTTTACGAGCGGGCCGAGCGTTTGCTAAAGGCTGCAGAGCTGCCCACACGCAGCCCTAAAGATATGAGTAATGACCAGTTCCTAGCATTGATGGCGGTGGATAAAAAGGCATTGGATGGTGGCCTGCGGCTGGTTTTAATGGAAGCGTTGGGGCAGGCTTATGTGACCGCGGACTTTGCTCATTCATTATTAGAGCAAACCCTAGATCACGCCCGCAATGGCTAATGCTTAAGCAACCAACAGGTGGATGCAGCAATGAATGATCCCAATTACTTTGATGCGCTAGGTTTGCATAAAGACCCTTTTGGTTCGGGCCCTGCGCCGGACTTATGGTCCGGTCTAGAGGCTCTGTCGCTCGAGGTGTTGCATACTGTTGAGTTTGTTGCTCCTGTCGCTGTGGTCGTTGGGCCGAGCGGAACGGGGAAAACCTCGCTCGCGACTGAATTGGCGGCTCGCCTGGAAAACTCCGGCGATACTCTGAGTTTAAGAGCTGCCAAGCTTAATAGCGAAAACCAGCTTTTGGGTGTGATTGCCGATTTCCTTGATTTGCCCGTGGATGCAGGGGCGCGCGCTGGAGAACTGTTGGTGCAAATTCGCTCGGCGATGACCGAAGGGCAGTTATACCTACTGATAGACGATGCCGATCTTTTGGGGGATGAGAGTCTTGCGCCTTTGATGAGTTTATTGCAGTCGTCGCGCGAGCTCCCGCCAATCCGGATTGTCTTGCTCTCCGCCAGGGACATTTCCTCCAGGTTGGATGGCTACGGGATGCCTGATATTGCCGTTCAGGATTTTTATATCCCGTTTATTGAGCTACCCGAGGCCGCCGGTTTACTCCAGTTACGCGTTGAGCAAGCGGGCTACACCGGCGCCGATCCGCTATTTGATGAGTCTTTAGTCGAGCCGTGGTGGGAAGAGGCTGAGGGTAACTTTAACCGCCTTTTTGGCCAGGCAAAAATGTGGCTGCTGGAAGAAGCATTGAGTGCTCAGGAGCCGGCTTCGCCGAGTGAAAAGTCAGCTCCACGCTTACCGGTGGTCCATGTGGTCGCTGTGGCAGCGCTGATTGCCGGTTTGGGAATGGTGTACCTTTACAGTGGTGATACTGAGGAAGAAGGTGCAAATACCGGTGTTGATAAGCCGGTAGAAGGCGGGGTGAGTTTGCAGATCCCGCCGCAGCGTAAGGAAGTTGTTGGACCTGGTGTGAAGCAATCGGAGCCTGCAGGTTCAGTTGGGCCGAAGACTTCAGGTGCCCGGAACACTCTTCCTCAAAGTGCAGAAGGGGGAGGTGAAGATTTTGTATCAACGCAGACTGGTGAGCCTTTGTCGCGAGAGGTGGAAACCGGGGACTCTTTCTCGGCTGACGCTGTTCGACACATCGATCAGAATGCGGAAAAAAGTTTAACGCGTACGGCAAAAGATGCCACTACAGAAGAAGGTAGTAACAGTTCGACTCAGTTGTCTTCGGTTCGCGCTGCTGACGAGCTTCAAAGCCTGTCACAACCGGTAGCCACCGTTGAAGACAGTGGATTGGGGGCGGGGGGCGAAGCTGAAGCAGGTGGCCAGGTTAGACCCGCGAGCGCAAGTTATGAGTTTGATGAGTTGGAAATATTGTCTTGGCCCGAGAGCGATTACACTCTTCAGGTGCTGGGGGTTAGTAGTGAGGCTTCGGCGCGTAATTATATCGATGTTCAGGCGAATAAATCGCAGTTAGTGCTCTACACTACGGAGCGCGATGGAAAACCCTGGTTTGTGGTTTTGGCGGGACGTTACGCCAGTCGTGCCGATGCGAAGTCGGCGATTTCGGGATTGCCGGATCGGCAGCAGAAGGCAAGCCCGTGGATTCGGTCGGTGGAGGCCATTCACGCCGCCATACGCTAGTAGATGGCTCTTTCGATAGGCTATTAAAGTATGAATATAAAAATCCCCGCTCCGGCGGGGATTTTTATATCTGAAGTGAAATTATTTAATGTGGATCAAGAATCGTCATCTTCGGGTTCGGGTATTTCCGAATGGACATCCACAGTGCGCGAGTATTTAGTTCCGTCTGGCATGGTGACTTCTACAATTACAATACCATCGGCTGCCTCTGAAGCATCAGCGCTAATCAATAGAAAGCCGCCGCCCGGCTCAGTGGACTTGGCCAGCTCGCCCTCGGGATTGACTACGGCTTCTACGCCTATGCTGGCGTCTGTATTGACGCTTACCTCAGTGCCGCCTGGGAGACCATTGCCGTTGCAGTCTGCCAGTAGAAAACGAATGCTTGTGCTGCTGCCAGGGTCTAGCTCAAGAGCGTTGGGGATGCCCCAGATAATTGGGTTGCGGTCGCAACTCATAATAAGCGTCAGCTCAGCCCGGGTCAGAACGGTATCGCGGCTGCATAGCCCCGCTGCGGCATCAGCTTCGCGGCACAGTGCGCCGTTATAGATGCCATCTCCGGGGATGTATTCATTGTCATCTCCAGCTGTAGTGGTGGCGATCTCTTCTCTGGCGCTATTGTATTTGCCGTCAAAGTTGCGATCGATATAAGGTGAGCCTAAATCGTCACAGCCATAGGCTGTAGAGCCTGTCTCGGAAGTTACGTGTGAGGCAGATCCGGAAACCGGTTCGGCGGCCAGGCAATTGATAGCCCTTCTGTTCGAGTCGCCACCGGGGCTGCTCGCGGTATAAAAGACGTCTTTATTAGGGTCATATAGCCCGTTGTTATTTACATCAATAAATGATTCGTTACCAATGGTGGTCGCAAGTATGCGTACGCGCCCGTCGCGGCAGTGGAACGCTGTGACAGGGCTTCCATTATCGCATATAAGTTTTGGCATCTCGCTGTGATCGCTAGGGTCTTCTCTGTAAGGAGTAAACCCCATATCGGCTTCCGGTTTAGGCTCTTGTGATTGCCAAGTAACGCTACAGGACCCGTTAATGCCACCTTCGTTTTCTTCATCGCTAGAAGAGGATTGGGTTAAGCACGCAGACTCTATCGCACCGCCATGGGCAGTAAAATAGATAGGGGTGCCGTCTGGCACAGGGTTGTTGAAAGCATCGGCGGCGTTTACCGTGATCTGCGAGGTCACATTGACATAGTGCCAAGCGTTAGGGGTTAGATCACTCGCGGCAATAGTCATGCTGTTCTGGTCTGGCAGGCCGGTCGATACAACCAGCTCGCTCGACTGCGACGCAATACCTCCGTCAGTGATGGCGGTTATGCGAACGCTTGTGGGGGTGGTGCCAGACTGAACGGTTGTGGTTACGTAGCCATTGGCGCCAGAGGTGGCTGTATCGTTTACTAGCTCCAAGCCGCCTGCGGTAGTGCTTAGGGTAAAGTTCACCTCAACCCCTTTTACGGGGGCGCCAGTACTGCCGCGAACCTGAAAGCGAACTTCTGAGGCTTCTGCCGAGCCAGTGCCTTTCAGGGTAATATAATTAGGGTTGGCGTCAACGTAAGAGATGCTGGTGACGGTGTCGGACTCAACTGTAATTGTGGTATTGGCGCTGATGACGCTGCCACCATAGGTGGTAGAAGCTTTGACCTGGTCTTCGCCAATACAGCCATTGGCGGTGTAACGAACGCTTGCTTGCCCATTGCTGGTCGAGATTACATTTGACGCACTGTCTTCGTTCTCATTACCTCCAGTAGCGCTTCCAATCGGAGCCAGCAAGGCTTCACCTGCTGCGATACATGGAGAGTTGAATGTAATTTGAGTGCTGTCCGTTATGAGTTGCCCGCCGTCGACCACATTGACAGTTAAGACCGTGTTGCCGCCTGCGGATAGTGCGTTGTCACCTATTTCGGTGCCAATTACTCCAGGCTCAAAGCTGTCGCCGCTACCTGAACCGATTTGGGCGATCTCATTGCCGGTGTCGCCACCGCCATTATCGCCGCCGCCATTTCCGTTTCCGTTGATGTCGTCCAGTGCGGTGCCGCTGCTGCCGCCGCCACAGGCCGCCAGGCCAGCGCACAGGGCAATAACCCCCGCAAGTTTTGAAGCTTGAGACCCGAGTGTAGTTATCCGCATATCTATGGTCCTGATTTATCGGAATTGTTGTTGTTTACCGAACGGCCGCGAGCGAGTGCTCCCCCATTCTGGCCTTGTTGGTCGGTAAGTGTCGTGTAACAGGCGCGCTCAGGCGCCTGTTACACTGCTCCTGTGCCTAAATTAGCGCACTTTTCAAGCAGGATAAAGGCCTTGCGGGCGGAAAAAGCGGAATAGTGGCACATTTTTACAAATTCTTTTAATTTCAGGCCTTTGTTGTGGGTTTTGATTGTAGTTTCTTAGCTTTGTGGGGCTCTATGGGTCGTGTTTGTTGCATTTTTGGGCGAACAGCCATAGTCTAGATGCTTCTATTTATACATGTCATACAACATCCATAACCCGCTGCGTTTAAGGCCCCTGGGCTCGCTTTTGCTTGCCTAAATGGGCGTCAGCGGGTAATATTCTGCGCCCATTTGCATAGCCCCTCTCGTCTAGGGGCTTTTTTGTCTGGCGTATTGCGTCGCTGAATACAGCGCGCTGTGCGAGAGTAAATCAGGTAATAAATTGAGAGACAGCCTATGACCACTGGTCTGTACAGTTTGGACGAGTTTAAAGACAATTGCGGCTTCGGTCTGATTGCCCATTTAAAGGGTAAGACCAGCCACCGTCTGCTCGAGACAGCCATTGAATCCCTGACGTGTATGACGCACCGGGGCGGTATTGCCGCCGATGGCAAAACCGGCGACGGCTGTGGTCTGCTGTTGCAAAAGCCAGATAGCTTCCTGCGTACCGTAGCGGCAGAAGCCGGCTGTAAGCCTTTGGGTGAGTCCTACGGTGTCGGCGCTGTGATGCTGAGCCGCAATGTGGAAAAAGCCGACCACGCGCGTCAGGTGCTAGAAGATTGCCTGCGCGGTGAGGGTTTGAAACCCGCCGGCTGGCGCGAGCTGCCCGTGGACTCCAGCTGCTTGGGGCCCATTGCGTTGGAATCGCTGCCACTGTTTAGCCATGTATTTGTCAACGCCGACGACGATATTAGCAATGAAGTATTCAGTGCCAAGCTGCTGATGGCCCGTCGCCGCGCCGAGCTGGTGTTAAAAGATGATCCTTCCTTTTACATCGCCAGCTTAAGCACCAGCATCCTCTCTTATAAAGGGTTGATGATGCCGGTGGACCTTCCCAAGTTTTTTGCCGATCTGGCCGATGAGCGTCTGGAAACCGCTATTTGCGTATTCCATCAGCGCTTCTCTACCAACACCACGCCCCAGTGGCCGCTGGCTCAGCCTTTCCGGATGTTGGCCCACAATGGCGAAATTAACACTGTTATGGGTAACCGCAACTGGTCTGTGGCCCGTACCGATAAGTTCTCTACTCCGCTGCTGCCGGATATCGCCGAAGTGGCGCCTTTAGTCAATCGTACGGGGTCGGACTCATCCAGCCTAGATAATATGCTGGAAGTGCTTTTGATTGGTGGCATGGAACTGCACCGCGCTGTGCGTATGTTGGTTCCGCCGGCATGGCAAAACGTCGAGCATATGGACTCCGATCTGCGCGCTTTTTACGAATACAACTCCATGCACGTTGAGCCCTGGGATGGCCCGGCGGGCTTGGTGATTACCGACGGCCGCTACGCGGTATGTACTCTGGATCGCAACGGTCTGCGCCCCTCGCGCTGGGTTATCACCAAAGACGATCTGATTACCGTGGCTTCAGAGGTGGGCGTATACGGCTACAAGCCCGAGGACGTTGTCGCCAAGGGCCGCTTGGGCCCCGGTCAGATCTTGTCCGTAGACACCGAAACCGGCGAGCTATTCCACACTGAAGATATCGATGCCCAGTTAAAGCAGGGCAAGCCTTATAAGCAGTGGCTGAAAGACAACGCCGTACGCATTGAGTCTACCCTCGAGACAGATGTGGCCGAGAACGGTTTGTCCGAGTCGGACATGAAAGCCTACATGAAGCAGTATCAGGTGACCTTTGAGGAGCGTGACCAGGTATTGCGTCCGCTGGCTGAAGGCGGTCAGGAGGCGGTGGGCTCCATGGGTGATGATACCCCCATGGCCGTTTTGTCGAGCAAGCAGCGCTCGCTCTACGATTATTTCCGTCAGCAATTTGCCCAGGTTACCAACCCGCCCATCGATCCTCTGCGCGAAGCGATTGTGATGTCACTGGAGACTTGCGTGGGCCGCGAGCTTTCGGTGTACGAAGAAACCGAAGCCCACGCTAACCGCGTGATCCTCAGCTCACCCGTACTGTCGCCTGCCAAGTTTCGCGCTCTGACCAATCTGGGGCGTGCCGACTACAAGGCCGAGACCTTCTCGCTGGCCTATGACCCGCAGAAAACCGACTTAAAGCAAGCGGTGCTGGATTTGCGTGAGCGTGTCGCCGAGGCGGTACGCGGCGGTACCGTGCAGGTGGTGCTGAGCGATATGGGGCTGCAAAAAGGTCAGCTGCCTATCCACGCATTGCTCGCTACCGGTTCTGTGCACCATTATCTGACCCAGAAAGGCCTGCGCTGCGACGCCAATATTGTGGTCGAGACAGGCACCGCGCGCGACTCGCATCAGGTGGCCACCTTGATCGGTTACGGTGCGACGGCGGTTTATCCGTACCTTAGTTACTATGTGATGAACGACCTGATCAACAAAGGCGAGCTGCTGATTGATGTGGATCAGGCGTACAAAAATTACCGCAAGGGCTTGGATAAAGGGCTGTTGAAAATCCTCTCGAAAATGGGGATTTCTACCATCACCTCCTACCGAGGTGCGCAACTGTTTGAAGCGGTCGGTTTGGCCGATGACGTGGTGGATATCTGCTTTACCGGTACCACTTCGCGCATCAAAGGCGCGCGTTTTGAAGATCTGGAAGCGGATCAAAAATCGCTGGCCAAAACCGCCTGGTTGGATCGCAAGCCCATTATTCAGGGCGGCTTGTTGAAATATGTCCACGGCCAGGAATACCACGCCTTTAACCCGGATGTGGTGCAAACTCTGCAGCAGGCGGTGCAAAGTGGCGACTGGAAAATCTGGCAGAAGTACTCGGATTTGGTGAATACTCGTCCGGTGGCGACACTGCGCGACTTGATTAAAGTGCGCGGCGGTGTCGGCGAGCCTATCTCGGTTGATGAGGTAGAGCCAGTCGAGGAAATTATTAAGCGCTTTGACTCGGCGGGTATGTCCCTGGGGGCGCTGTCGCCCGAGGCTCACGAAGCCCTGGCCGAGGCGATGAACACTCTGGGTGGTCGCTCTAACAGTGGTGAGGGCGGCGAAGACCCTGTGCGTTTTAACTCGCCCAAGGTCTCTAAAATTAAGCAGATCGCATCCGGTCGCTTTGGTGTGACTCCGCACTATTTGGTCAATGCCGAAGTACTGCAAATTAAAGTGGCCCAGGGCGCCAAGCCCGGTGAGGGTGGCCAGCTGCCCGGCGGTAAAGTGAATGAACTGATCGCCCGGTTGCGCTATTCGGTTCCCGGCGTGACCTTGATTTCGCCGCCGCCGCACCACGATATTTACTCCATCGAAGATTTGGCTCAGCTGATCTACGATTTAAAACAGGTTAACCCCAGTGCGCTGGTTTCGGTGAAGCTGGTATCGCGCCCAGGCGTTGGTACGATCGCCGCCGGTGTGGCAAAAGCCTATGCGGATCTGATTACTATCTCCGGGTACGATGGCGGCACCGCGGCCAGCCCGCTTACCTCGATTCGCTACGCGGGTTCGCCCTGGGAACTCGGCCTTTCCGAGACCCATCAAACCCTGCGCGCCAACGACCTGCGCGATAAAGTGCGGGTACAAACCGACGGCGGTTTAAAGACCGGCCTGGACGTGATCAAAGCGGCCATGCTGGGCGCCGAAAGCTTTGGCTTTGGTACCGCACCGATGGTGGCCCTGGGTTGCAAATACCTGCGTATTTGCCACTTGAATAACTGCGCCACCGGTGTTGCGACTCAGAATGATAAGCTGCGCCGCGATCACTACATCGGCACCGTGGAAATGGCGAAAAACTTTTTCCGCTTTGTCGCCGAAGAGGCCCGCCTGTTGATGGCCGACCTGGGTGTGCGCAGCCTGGCCGAGCTGGTAGGGCGCGTGGATTTGCTGGAGCTGACCGAAGGCAAGACCGACAAGCAGAAACAATTGGATCTGGCGCCCGTGGTGCATACCGATTCGTTCCTGGCAACCAAGCCGCAGTTGTGTGCAGTAGAGCGCAATGTGCCTTTCGATAAGGGTGAGCTGGCCGAGGCCATGGTGCGCGAAGTATTGCCCACCATTGAAGCCAAATCCGGCGGCGAATTCAGCTTCCACCTGACTAACTGCGATCGCTCTATTGGGGCGCGCATTAGCGGTGAAATTGCCAAGCGCTACGGCAACCAGGGTATGGCCGACAAACCCCTTAAACTGAACCTGACCGGTATTGCCGGACAGAGCTTTGGGGTTTGGAATGCGGGCGGTTTGGAGATGTACCTGGAAGGCGACGCCAACGACTATGTGGGCAAAGGCATGGCCGGCGGTAAGATTGTTATTCGTCCGCCCCAGGGTTCTGAGTTCGACTCCAACAAAACCAGCATTATGGGTAACACCTGCCTGTACGGCGCTACCGGCGGTAAATTATTTGCCGCTGGTACCGCGGGCGAGCGCTGCGGGGTGCGTAACTCCGGTGCTCATGTCGTGGTAGAAGGCGCAGGCGATCACTGTTGTGAATACATGACGGGCGGTGTGGTAACTGTGCTGGGTGATACCGGGGTAAACTTCGGTGCGGGCATGACCGGTGGTTTTGCCTATGTGCTGGACGAAAACAACGGTTTTGTGGATCGCTACAACCACGAGCTAGTGGAAATTCACCGCGTGGATACCGAAAGCCTGGAGGCGCATCGCAATCATCTGCGCAGCGTGATCGAAGAGTTTACCCGCGAGACTGAAAGCGCCTGGGGTAAACACTTATTGGCTAACTTCGATGATTACGTCGGTAAATTTTGGTTAGTCAAACCCAAGGCGGCGAGCATGAAAAGCTTGCTTGAAAGTATGAAAAACCGCGGCGAATAACCCCTTGGGTTGAACAGTTTAGAGGCATTGATTATGGCCGAGCGTTTACACAACAACTTCCAGTTTATCGATGTGGGTCGTCAAGATCCGCAGAAAAAGGATATTGAAACCCGCAAACACCAGTTTGTGGAAATTTACGAGCCCTACAGTAAAGATGAAGTGGCCGGCCAGGCGCACCGCTGTCTGGAGTGTGGTAACCCCTACTGTGAGTGGAAGTGCCCGGTACACAACTTTATTCCCAACTGGTTAAAGTTGATCTCTGAGGGCAATATTTTTGAAGCCGCCGAGCTCAGTCACCAAACCAACACCCTGCCTGAAGTCTGCGGTCGCGTGTGCCCACAGGATCGTCTGTGCGAAGGCGCTTGTACTTTGAACGACGGTTTTGGTGCGGTCACCATTGGTAACGCTGAGAAGTACATTACCGATACCGCCTTTGCCATGGGCTGGCGCCCGGATATGTCCAAAGTACAGTGGACTGACAAAAAAGTCGCGGTTATTGGTGCGGGCCCTGCAGGGCTGGGGTGTGCCGATGTGCTGGTGCGCAACGGGGTTAAACCTGTGGTGTTTGACCGCTACCCCGAAATTGGCGGCCTGCTGACCTTTGGTATTCCAGAGTTTAAACTGGAAAAAACCGTACTGACTCGGCGCCGTGAAATTTTTACCGAAATGGGTATGGAATTCCGCCTGAACACGGAAGTCGGCAAAGACATCAGCATTGACGAGCTTATGTCCGAATACGATGCCGTGTTTATGGGCATGGGTACCTACAACTACATGAAAGGCGGCTTCCCGGGCGAAGATTTACCGGGCGTTCACGATGCGCTGCCCTTCTTGGTGTCTAACGTTAATCGCAACCTGGGCTTTGAAAAAGACCCGGCCGATTTTATCAGCGTTGAGGGTAAACGCGTGGTGGTACTCGGTGGTGGCGACACGGCTATGGACTGTAACCGCACCTCTATCCGTCAGGGCGCCGAGTCGGTGGCCTGTGCTTATCGCCGCGACGAAGCCAATATGCCCGGCTCTAAACGCGAAGTGGCGAACGCTCGCGAAGAGGGTGTCGAGTTTCTGTTTAACCGTCAGCCGGTTGCGATTGTGGGTGAAGACAAGGTTGAAGGCGTCAAAGTGGTTACCACCCAGTTGGGTGAGCCCGACGAAAATGGCCGCCGTCGTCCCGAGCCGATTCCCGGCAGTGAAGAAATCTTGCCCGCCGATGTGGTTTTGATCGCCTTTGGTTTCCGTCCCAGCCCGCCCGAATGGCTGGCCGATCACAAAGTTGATATCAACAATTGGGGCGGTGTAGTCGCGCCGGAAGAGCAAGAGTACAAATTCCAGACCACCAACCCCAAGGTCTTTGCCGGTGGGGATATGGTGCGCGGCTCTGACTTGGTGGTGACCGCCATCTGGGAAGGCCGGGAAGCCGCCGAAGGCATACTGGACTACCTGGAAGTGTGATGACAAAGCCGGTCAATTGACCGGCTTTTTTATGCCGCCCCCGACGTTTAAATAAGACAGAGCTATGACTGAATTGAAAAACGACCGTTTCTTGCGCGCGCTGATGCGCCAGAGCGTGGATGTAACCCCCGTGTGGATGATGCGTCAGGCCGGACGCTATTTACCTGAATACCGTGCCAGCCGCGAAAAAGCGGGCAACTTTATGGGGTTGTGTGGCAACCCCGAGGCGGCGTGCGAAGTGACACTGCAGCCGCTGGAACGCTACCCTTTGGATGCGGCCATTTTATTCTCGGATATTCTGACTATTCCCGATGCTATGGGCTTAGGCTTGTATTTCGAGCCAGGAGAAGGACCCAAATTTAAGAAAACGGTGCGCACCGAAGCGGATGTAGACGCCTTGAAAGTTATTAACCCGCGTCAGGATTTACCCTATGTGCTGGATGCCGTGTCACTGATACGCCGCGAGCTGAATGGTCGCGTGCCGCTAATCGGTTTTTCTGGCAGTCCCTGGACTCTGGCGACTTATATGATTGAAGGTGGCTCCAGCCGGGATTTTCGCCGCGCCAAGCAAATGCTTTATAACACCCCCGAGGTGATGCACCGTTTACTGGATACCTTGGCCGACTCGGTGATTGCCTATCTCAACGGCCAGATAGAAGCCGGTGCTCAGGCGGTGCAAATTTTTGATACTTGGGGCGGTGCGCTGGCCCACGACGCCTATGCTGAGTTCTCACTGCGCTATATGAAAAAAATCGTCGCCGGGCTGATTCGTGAGCGCGAAGGTCGTCGGGTGCCGGTCATTTTGTTTACTAAAGGTGGCGGCCAATGGCTGGAAGCTTTGGCCGATACCGGCGCGGATGCTTTGGGGCTGGATTGGACCACGGACATGGCCGAAGCACGTCGCCGGGTGGGTGATAGGGTCGCGTTGCAGGGCAATATGGACCCGACCATTTTGTACGCCAGCCCCGAGCGCATCCGCGAAGAGGTAGCGCGTATACTCGACTCATACGGTTCGGGCCCCGGGCATGTGTTTAACCTGGGCCATGGTATTACCCCCGAGGTAGACCCCGAGCATGCCGGTGCGTTTATCCGCGCGGTGCACCAGTTATCGGGTGCTTATCATACCTAAGTTGGCACCCATATGGTTATTGTTTAAACTGCTTGCCTCACTCTAAGTAAGCGTACCTAACGAGGATTGGTGGGTGACACGCTCATTCACGGAGATAATACGTGGGCATTAAACAAGTCAAACTGAATGTAAATGAGTTGACCATCGGGATGTTCGTCTCGGGTCTGGACAGGCCCTGGACGCAAACGCCGTTTCCTCTTCAAGGTTTCTACATTCGCGAAATTGACGAAATCAGACAGCTGAAAAGCCTCTGTAATCATGTCTATATCGACGTGGTGAAAGGTCGTGCCCCCGTCTCTAGTAATTTAAAATCGGCAAGCTTCACGGGCGGCGGTGGTGGCAAGTCGTCCTCACCGAGGCGCGCCGAAGATATCCCCGTTTCGGTTCCGGTTAAACCCATTACTGTTCGTCGCGACCAATACACCGAAGTAAAACCCCTGGGCAAAGAAGTCAAAAAGGCCCGTCAGCTCCACCAAAAAGTCTATGCCGCCGTAGGGCAGGTGCTGCAGCAGTTGGATACGGAGCACTTTCACGATTTACCGGTAGCTGAAACTCGTAAGCTGGCCAGCGATATGGTCGATAGCGTGGTGCGCAACCCCGACGCCTTTACCTGGCTTTCGCGGGTACAAGAGGCCGATGAATATACCTACAGTCACGCCTTGCGGGCGGCGGTTTGGGCTATTTTGTTTGGCCGCCATCTGGGATTGGCCAAGCGCGACTTGGATATTCTGGCAATGGGGGTGTTGCTCAAAGATGTCGGTAAAACCAAGTTGCCCGCCGAGCTGATCAGTAAATCCGAGTTTAGTGAGCAAGAGCACGAGGAGTACGAGAGCTTTGTCGATTTAGGCGTGCAAATTCTGCGCGAGGGCGGGGGAGTCGAGCCCCGGGTTATCAGCGTGGTCCGCACCCACTGTGAACGGCTAAACGGCAGCGGCTTCCCCCAGCACCTTGTGGGGGACAAAATCCCTCTGCTGGGTAAGATTGCCGGTATTGTTACCTTTTACGATACTGTGGTTACCCCCCGCACTGCCAAGGTGCCTATTGCCCCTTCCCGCGCAGTGGCGCGCTTGTACGAGCTTCGCAACACCCTCTTTCAGGAAGATCTGGTGGTGGAGTTTATTCGCGCCATTGGCTTATACCCCACGGGCACGCTGGTAGAGTTAAGCACCGGTGAGGTAGGCGTGGTGGTGGAGCAAAATTTTGCCCGCCGCCTTAAGCCCCGGGTAATGGTGGTGATGGACACCCTCAAAGAAAAGCTGGATAAACCCTATTTGCTGGATTTGGCTGAGGACGACAAGCGCAAACAAGCTTTGATCGACGCCGGTAAGCAGAGCCTGGAAGAGGCGCAAAAAGTTGAGATCGTGCGGGACTTGGAACCGGGTCGCTACGATGTGGATATCAATCAGGTACGCGATGATTATCTTTTTAACAGCGAGCGCAAAGGCTTGTTAAGCATCCTTGACCGGTTGCGCACCTAATCGAGCGCAACTTTAGTCGATAATTCCCCGTCGGTTAAAGCATTCGCCCCATCGCTTCGCCCATTCGCGTCGGGGTTGTCGCTCCAAAGCTGGGCGACCATTCCACCCGATCTTTGCCAAACAACACGATGGCAGTGGAGCCCAGTTTAAAGCGACCCATCTCCGCGCCTTTATCCAGGTTAACTTCGGCGAGTGCCGAGCCGTAGTGGCTGGTGGTCACATGACGCCCGATAGGCGCTTGTTGGCCGCCCCAGACGGTCTCAATACCGGCGACAATCACGGCGCCTACCAACACGACCGCCATGGGCCCGGCCTGAGTGTCAAACACGCAGACTACCCGCTCATTGCGCGCAAATAAGCGCGGTACATGGCGCGCCGTCACTTCGTTTACGGAAAACAACTCGCCGGGCACCACCGTCATCTGCCGCAGCTGGCCGCCCAGGGGCATGTGCACCCGGTGGTAGTCCTTGGGCGACAAATACACAGTGGCGAAACTGCCGTCGTCGAACTGCCGAGCCAGGGCTTCGTCGCCGCCCAGCAATTCCAGGGCCGAGTACATTTGCCCTTTAGCCTGAAAAATCCGCCCTTCGTTAATGCGGCCCAGTTGGCTGATGGCGCCGTCAGCAGGGCACACAATGGAGTCTGCAGCGCTGTCGATAGGGCGAGCGCCGGGCTTAAGAGCGCGGGTAAAAAAGTCGTTAAAATTCGCGTAATCACTTAACTCAGGGCGTTCCGCTTCACTCATATCCACTCCGTAGCGCTTGGCAAACCAGCTGATAAACCGATTCTTAACCGCAGGCTTGGTGCAGCTGGCAAGCTTGCCCGCCAGGCGCGAGATGCCGTGCTGAGGAATAAGGTGTTGTGAGGCAATAAACAACTTGTCTTTCATGGTCTGGTGAGTACTCCGCGAATTGATAGGCGCTATGCTACCAGAGTTTGCAGACTCGCCGCCCTGCGCGCTGATAAAATACCGGCTTTTATGCGTCGGAGGTCTACTGTTGTGCTGGGCTGGCAAATTAATCCCGTTACCCACTTCCAACAAAATTGCAGCTTAATTTGGTGCCAGGCGACCGATCGCGCCGCATTGGTCGACCCCGGCGGTGATGCGGATAGGTTGCAGCGGGCTGTAGCCAACTCGGGTAAGCAGATTGAGAAAATCCTGCTCACTCACGGCCATATGGATCATGTGGGAGCCGCCACGGCTCTGGCAAAGATTTACGATGTGCCCATCATCGGTCCCCATCGCGAGGATCAGTTTTGGTTAGACGCTCTGGATCAACAGGCGCAGATGATGGGCTTTGCTCCCACCGATCCAGTCAAACCCGACCAGTGGCTGGAAGACGGTGACCGAATCACCCTGGGAGAGTGCGAGCTAAAAGTGCTGCACTGCCCAGGGCATACGCCTGGGCATGTGGTGCTGGTGGATACCGTCACCCGAATTGCCTTTGTCGGCGATGTGTTGTTTAAAGGCTCGGTGGGACGATCGGATTTTCCCCGCGGCGATCAAGCCGCCCTGGTGAACTCTATTGTCAGCAAACTCTGGCCGCTGGGCGATGACATCGCCTTTGTACCCGGTCACGGCCCTATGTCGACCTTTGCCGCCGAGCGCGCGACTAACCCCTTTGTGGCGGATAAGAACTTTGGCTGAGAATCTACCCAATTTGGATATTCGCTACTCGCGGCGCCGTCGCACCATTGGCATAGAGGTGCGGGAAGGTCGAGTGGTGGTGAGAGCCCCCAGTGGCTTTCCCGCCGCCCAATTGCACCGTTTAGTGGCTCGCAAGGCCCGTTGGATTGATACCAAGCTGCGCCAGCAGCAAGATCGAATGCGCGAGCGCCCGCAATACAGTTACCGCGAGGGTGAGCGTTTTCCGTACCTGGGGCAAACCTACCCGCTAACGGTGGTTCGTGGTCCTCGGGCCGATTGCGACCTAAAGGACGGCGAGCTGCGAGTGAGCCTGGGCCCGCGCAGTCGTCAGAGCCCGGAAATGCAAATCTATAACACCCTTAAAAGCTGGTATCGGCGCCAGGCCGGGGTTTTGTTAAGCCGGAAAACCCAAGAGTTATGCCGTCAACACGGTTTAAAAATGGGCAAAGTAACCGTGCGTGCAACCCGATCGAAGTGGGGGCATTGCACAAATCGCGGCGACATTCAGTACAACTGGCAAATTCTGCTGGCCCCCGAGCCGGTGGTGGATTATCTTGTAGCCCACGAGGTCAGCCACCTGGTGCATCACAACCATAGTCCGGCTTTCTGGCGGCATGTAGAACGTTTGTTTCCGGGGCATAAGCCCCACCGGCAGTGGCTAAAAGAGCAGGGTCATACTCTGATACTGCCCGGCAACGAGAGGTAATAACATGGAACCTGACAGCAGTGATTGGGAAGCCAATTTAGATCGGTTTGTAATCGAGGGCCTGAATACTGGCTGTGTCTGGGGGCTTGAGGGCCCGGACGGCTGGGCGCTATGCGATTCGGAAAAATACGATGAAACGGATGTGATGCCCCTGTGGTCGGCGCGTGAGCTGGCTATGCACCACTGCGTGGAAGAGTGGTCCGACTACCAGCCGGTGGCCATTGCAGTGGCCGAGCTGCTGGAGGACTGGCTGCCCGGCATGCACGACGACGTATTGTTAGTGGGCGTGAACTGGAACCACGAGCTCCAGGGCGAGGAATGGGAGCCGCTGGATTTGCTGGCCGAATTTGAAGCCGAGCTGCGTTAAGCACAGCGCGGCTTGATGCTTAACCGCGCCGCGCGGCGAGTTCATCCACGCCGAATAAATACTCGTGCAGAATATCCACCTGGTTGTCGGCGACGTAGCGCTCCAGCAGTTCCAGCTGGGAAAAAGCTGGCGTAATAACCGCCTCCGAGGCGTCAAGGTTTTCACCGCGGGCCATAACCACGACCTTGCGCGGGGCACCGTCGTCCTGAGGGGCTAACAACAGCTGCAGTACCTTGAATTTAAAATCAAGGCTGAAGCGCATTAGATTGGGGTAGATCGACTCCTGTCGGTTCGTAAAGCTTATTTCCCTGCTGCCTAAAAACTCCTGCGGAAATACTGGCTGGTCAGGCATACATCTCTCTGCCGGCAAATTAATTTGATATTTTTGCAGATTAGAGCACAGTGGCGCTTGGCTATATGTGAGGTGCATCACAAAACCGCTTGGGGTGTGTGACAGAGTTTACCTATTGGCACCGTTTTTTGCTTGGGTCGTGATCTCGGCTCGGGTATTCTCAAGGCGTAATCCATAGGATTCTGAATAGGAGTCTGATATGAGAACCATCCCCGCTGCGGCCTTAGGGTGTTTGTTTGTCGCTCTGTCACTGCTAACAGCTTGTGCGACTATGATGCCGGGGTTTACCCAGCCCCAGGTCAAAGTGGCAGGATTGCGGTTACTGCCTGCCAGCGAGGGCGAGCTGGCGCCGAGATTGGGGGTTAATGTTATTGTGAGTAACCCCAATGATGTGGATTTGTCTGTCACGGGGATGTCTTATAGCATAGCCCTCGATGGCTACAACCTTCTGTCGGGTGTTAAAGGCGACCTTCCAGCCTTTAAAGCGTTTAGTGAAACGCCGCTCGAGCTGACCTTGTCGGCGGACATGTTACAAATGCTTAAGCTTGTTCGCGCGCTCGCCGAGCGCCACCAGGGCAAACCGATAGAATACGAATTTAATGCGAAACTGAGTACGGGCCGGCTGCGCCCCGCGATTCATTTAAAAGAGTCGGGTCAGGTAACCTTTGATTCATTGAGTAAGGGCTCCTGACGCGGCAGATAACAGGATAAAACATGTCAGAACAGACGACCTTTTCCGAGGCCGAAGAATTTATCTCTTTAAAAGAGTACGCCGAGAAAGCCTACCTCGATTATTCCATGTACGTGATCCTCGATCGTGCTCTACCGCACATTGGGGACGGGTTAAAACCGGTGCAGCGGCGCATCGTCTACGCCATGAGCGAGCTGGGCTTAAAGTCCACCGCCAAATACAAAAAATCTGCCCGCACCGTGGGCGATGTGATTGGTAAGTTCCACCCGCACGGCGATTCGGCTGCCTACGAGGCCATGGTGATCATGGCGCAGCCGTTTTCCTACCGCTACCCCTTGGTAGACGGGCAGGGCAACTGGGGCTCGCCCGACGATCCCAAATCCTTTGCCGCCATGCGTTATACCGAATCCAAGCTGGCGCGCTACGCCGAAGTGTTGTTAGAAGAGCTGGGCCAGGGCACCGTAGACTGGCAGCCCAACTTTGATGGCACCATGGACGAGCCCGAGGTGTTCCCCGCCCGGGTTCCCAATGTACTGCTTAACGGCACCACGGGTATTGCCGTGGGTATGGCCACCGATATCCCGCCCCACAATCTGCGCGAAGTGGTCAGCGCCTGTATCCACTTACTGGATAATCCCAAAGCCGATGTCGACGAGCTGTGTGAGTTTGTCCAGGGCCCGGATATGCCCACCGAGGCAGAAATTATCACCCCTCGTAAAGACATAGTGCAGCTTTATAAAACCGGTCGCGGCAGCTTAAAAATGCGCGCCCTTTGGTCTCGGGAAAAAGAAACCGGTGACTTGGTGGTAAGCGCTCTACCTCATCAGGTCAGCGGCAATAAAATCCTCGAGCAAATCGCCGCGCAGATGCAAAATAAAAAACTGCCTATGGTGGCGGACTTGCGCGATGAGTCCGACCATGAAAATCCCACTCGCTTGGTTATCACCCCGCGCTCGAACCGCGTGGATGCCGAGCAGCTAATGCAGCATTTATTCGCCACCACCGATCTGGAAAAATCTTACCGTATCAATATGAATATGATCGGTATCGATGGTCGTCCAGCGGTAAAAAGTTTAAATGAAATTCTCAGCGAGTGGCTCAGCTTCCGCACGGTTACCACCCGTCGTCGTTTGCAGCATCGCCTGGAAAAAGTGGAAGAGCGCTTGCTGCGCTTGGCGGCATTGATGGTGGTGTACCTCAATGTGGATGAGGTGATTCGTATTATCCGCGAAGAAGATCACCCCAAGCCCATTTTGATGGAGCGTTTTAACCTGGTAGAGATGCAGGCCGAGTATATTCTCGAGACCAAGCTGCGTCAGTTGGCGCGCCTGGAAGAAATGAAGATTAACGAAGAGCGCGAGCGACTGGAAAAAGAGCGCGACAACCTGAATAAAACCCTGGGCTCGGCCGCTCGTTTGAAAACCCTGGTGCGCAAAGAGTTAAAACAAGTGGCCGAGGACTACGGCGACGACCGTCGCTCACCGATCGTCGAGCGCAGCGAAGCACAAGCCTTTAGCGAGGCGGAGCTCATCAGTGTCGATCCGGTGACTGTGGTGCTGTCGGAAAAAGGTTGGATACGCGCCGCCAAAGGTCACGATCTGGACCCCACCGCACTTAACTACAAAGCGGGCGATGCTTTTAAATTGGCTGTGCCGGGTAAATCCAATCAGTCGGTTATTTTGCTCGACTCCACCGGCCGCAGTTACGCTCTGGCGGCGCACACATTGCCCTCGGCGCGGGGGCAGGGCGAGCCTGTGAGCGGTCGTCTCAATCCACCCAATGGCGCCACCTTTGAAGGCTTGTTAATGGGGCAGGATCAAGAGCCCGTATTGCTTGCCAGTGACGCGGGCTATGGGTTTATTACCACTCTGGGCGACTTGTACAGTAAAAACAAAGCCGGGAAAAGTGCGCTGACCTTGCCCAAGGGCGCACAGGTTCTGCCACCCGCGAGTGTCACCGACGCCGAAACCGATTCGGTAGTGGCGGTCACCAACGAGGGGCGTTTGCTAGTATTTCCGGTGGCTGAATTGCCTAAACTCGCGCGGGGTAAGGGCAACAAAATCATTAATATTCCGGCCGCTCGGGTACAGGCGCGCGAAGAGTATGCTATCGCTGTTGTCACCCTGGCGCAGGGGCAATCCCTGACTGTTTACTCGGGCAAGCGACATTTAACCTTAAAGCCTTCCGATCTCGAGCACTATTTGGGCGAGCGCGGGCGGCGAGGTAATAAACTGCCCCGCGGATTTCAAAAGGTCGACAATTTGGCCGTGGATAAAAAATAGGGAGTGAACCTTGAGCAGCGAAAAGCGAGTCCACTTGCGAACCCCCATTACCTGTCAGATTAAACTCTGGCACGATCAGCTGGGTGAAATGCTGGTTAAGACCCGCGATATTTCCGACGGGGGGGTGTTTGTGGTGTTGGACCCCGATCAGGCGCCACCAATAGGTTCTATTGTTACCGGGCAAGTGCAGGGTTTAATGGATGATGCGCCGGTGCTAAAAATGGAAGTGGTTCGGGCAGAGACGGAAGGCGTAGGGCTACGTTTTGTGGACTCTTGAGGCCACGTATGGCATTTAAGTTTGGCCAGGTATGGCTGGTGTTTATTTGTTGTGTCCTTTCTGCACAGGCGCAGGTATATACCTGGAAAGATGAAAATGGCAAGTTGCACTTCTCCGATCAGCGCCGGGTAGAAACTGCTCGGGCGCAGGTCATCGATATCGGTGCTATGCCTCCGCCGCCTATGCTTGATACCGCTACGCCCTCGCGCTATAGCGAGCCGCGTCACGCCTTGGTTCTGGAACAGTTTTATTACGCTGACGATGTGAGCGATGACAATAAACGTCTTATTGGTTTATATGTGGGCGGCGACTGTGTCTCCCCCACATTTGCCAACTTCAATCAGTTAAGAGTACATTTTCCCGAGGTGCTAAAAACCGAGAAAATGTTGCAGACTCTGATATTTCGCTCTTTGAATCAGCTGCAGTATGACAATGTTTATCGCGCGGGGCACTATGCTCTCGATTCGATCAATAAGGCGGCTTTAAAGCATCTCAGCGCTTCTATCACCGATCTAAAAATAAATGCTTGCTGGTCGCAGCATTCGCACTTTAACGGTAACGATATTCTTAAAGTCGCCAAGGCTGAAAACTTTGATTTACTCAACGTTTGGGTTGAGGTGAGCTGGACCTTGCGGGCAAGCGCCGAGGGTGGACAGGATAAAGAATTTGTCACCCAGGGCGTCGCCGCCACGCGTCTCGATCGCGACTTAACATTGAACAGTACGCTGCAAAAGGCGTTTGTCCAGGCCGCCTCGCAGCTTCAAGCGCGAAGCGACTGGCGAGAGGCCGTGGCGCTGCCCGAGGGTGTCTCGGGTCTTAATGCTCCGAGCAATCAGCCCGCGCTTTATGTCGCCCGGCAGCACTTGTCGCAGGTGTTGGTGGCGCTTGCTCCCTGGCGGGTCAGGGTGGCCGAGTATTATCAGTTTCACGGCACCTTGCCTAAAACATTTGACGCCTTGGGCGGTGAAATAGAATCTTATAGCGGGCGTGCCTTTGATGATTTGTATTTGTCTGAGCCGGGTGTTTTGCACGCCGAACTGAGCACGGTGTTTGGCGATGCCGGACACTATGTGGCGCTGACACCGGTTATTAAGCCTGGCTTCACGCAAATACAATGGCAGTGCGACAGCAGTCTGCCCCAACAGTGGGTTGTGGGTTTATGCGAGGGGGAAAATTGAAGTTTCTGTTAGGTTTATTTGTACTTGGCGTGCTCAGCGCCGGCGCTCAAGCCGCGGCGATATTGCAATACCACCATATTAGCGACTCAACGCCGCTGGCGACCTCGACACGGGTTGAGTTATTTACTCAGCACTTGGAGTATTTGGCCCAAAATGATTTTCGGGTGTTGCCGTTGCCCGCGCTAATCGAACGCTTACAGGCTGGCGAAGATTTGGCCGAAAAAACCGTTGCCATTACCTTTGATGATGGCTATGACTCGGTTTATAACACGGCCCTGCCCGAATTAAAGAAACATCAATTTCCTTTTACGGTTTTTGTGAACGCCGATTTAGTAGGTTCCCCGGGCTATGCCAATTGGCAACAGCTAAAATCGATGATGGAGGCAGGCGCCACCGTGGCCAACCACACCACCACGCACCCGCATATGGTGCGTAAAAAGCCGGGTGAAACCGATGCCGGTTGGCGCGCGCGGATGACTCGAGAAATTCAAACCACGCAAAAGCGGATTGAAGAGGAACTGGGGCAAATTCACAAGCTGCTCGCCTACCCCTATGGTGAGTTTAACGCGCCGCTACTAAGCTTGGTGAAATCTTTGGGTTACATTGGTCTCGGGCAGTACTCCGGTGGTGTGGGCACCCAGAGTAATTGGTTGGCGCTGCCGCGCTTTGCGTTGGGCAGCTCGTACGGTGAAATGGATAGCTTTGTGAGCAAGGCCAGTGCCCGCGCAATGCCGGTGCACGATATCAAGCTGTTAAGCGACGCCGGAGATGTTTTGCCCGATCCCGTAGTGGCAGCGGGTGATCGGCCTAAACTGCAGTTTGAATTGGCCTCGCCCTCGCTGGCCGCCTCGGTAAACTGTTACTGGCAGGGTGGGAGCATGCCGATCACTCGTAAGGACGGTGTGATTATCGTGCAAAGCCCCGAGGGCTTAACCACCGGGCGCTCGCGCTATAACTGCACAGCCCCTGTGGCGGGCGCGGATGCATTTTACTGGTTCTCGCAGCCCTGGTTTATTACCGGTGCCAACGGCGAATGGCAGCATACTGACTAAGAGGCATAAAGGTGGCGAGCTTAGACGATGTTCTGATTTTCTGGTTTGAGGAGTGTTCAGAAAAAGACTGGTTTCGCAAAAGCGACCGTCTGGACGCCGAGATTACCCAGCGCTTTAGCGCACTGCACGCTCAGATTGTCGCCCAGCCCGAGCCCGGTCAGGCCGCTGCCAATGAAACACCCGAGTCGCTTTTGGCAAAAGTTATTTTACTGGATCAGTTGAGTCGCAATATGTTTCGCGATACAGCGCAAGCATTTGCCCATGACGGGCAGGCGTTGCAGTTGGCTCAGTGGGCAGTCGATAAAAAGTGGGATGAAGCACTAACGCCGGTGCAGCGTCGGTTTTTGTTTATGCCCTATATGCACAGCGAAAGTCCGCAGGTGCATGAAAAGGCCGTGGCTTTATTTACCCAACTGGGGGATAAGGCGAGTTTAGACTTTGAATACAAACATAAAGCGATTGTTGATCGTTTTGGCCGTTACCCACACCGCAATAAAATCTTGGGACGCAAAAGCACGGGGGAAGAGCGGGCATTTTTGACACAGCCTGGCTCATCGTTTTAATTCAAGCGGGCCGTTTGGGGCGGCCCGCTTTCGGGGGACTGTCTATTCGCTTGCGTCAAGCTTTTCGAAATCGTTGTAGCGAATCAGCTGCGCCAACTCTTGTACATAAACCGCGCCGCGGCTGGAATAGCCGTTTAAACCATTGATTAAATCCAGCCCGGATAAATCCGTATTCTTCTTGCGTGCCTGCGCGCGACGCGCCCGTACATCGCGATAAGTTTGGTGGGTGTTGATGTTGCGATAGTAAGCGTTTATGGCGTCTTCAATACCAGAGAATTTCTGCACTTCGTGACGGGCACCGCTGTTGCGATTTTTGGGCACCAGGCCGCAGCCTTGGGTGTAGCACCATTGGCCAAACAGGTTGTTTCCCTGGCGGGCGAAGCGCGAAGTACCCCAGCCGGATTCCTTGGCCGCCTGGGCCAGAACCATCGATGGCGGTAGAGCGTCCAGGCGGCGCAGCAGGGTGTCAATGTCTGTAGTCGTAATGGGCGGTTTGGCGTCTACTTTATAGCGGCGGCTTAAACGCTCAATACGCTTTTGTTGTACATGGGTTAAAGGCTGTTCGTTGGCTAATTGCGAACGCGCTTGGTTTAACTCTTGGCGCAGTTGTATCAACGCCTGGTTTTTTTGTTCAATCAGCGGGGCTAGTTGATTGACGAACGCCTGTTTGCGCTGGGCGGTGTTTTCGATCTTACGCAAATCCGGCAGACGGGTACTGCCACTGAGCTGGCCCAGCCCCGCGGGGCGGTAGCTTTGCAGGCTGAGGGTTAGAGTCAACACCAAGGTGCCCACAGCGTAAATGAGCAGGGCTAAAGCGACGGCAATAAATTTTTTATTAGGGTTCATGGCAAAATCGCGTTGTTGTTATTTGTGGCAAATGCCGTTTTATATATCCAGCTCTTTGCGCAGTGCATCCAGTCTTTTTTTGTTTTCTTCTTTGGAAAGTGGCACCTCTACGGTTTCGGGCAGTGCCGGGGTGTCCGGTGGTGTTAGAGTCTCACCGTTCATCACCTTTTCGCAGTAGCGACGATAGTGCTGGGCAAACACCGGGTAGGCCTGGCGTTCGCTGGAGCTGGCCAGAAAATACCAATCGGCGGCGCGACCGGCGTAGTAGACTGCCGGGTGGCTCCAGTTAAACCCCGCTTTGGGCGAGGGCGCGTGGCAGGCTTCCACGTAGGCGGCGTGAGTGTCTTTTAAGCCGTATTTTTGCGGGTCGCCCTGGCAGGCATCAATCATTTTGCTGAGGGTGGGTAAAAACTCGCTGGTTTCGATGACCTCGCGCGCCCCGCGGCGAATGGTGTCCGGCTCGAACCGCAACAGGGAATCCAGCCACAGCTTTTTAATTTGCCCCAGTACCGAGGCATCGCTGTAAGCCTTGTAGTACTGGTTGTGGTAGTTGATGCGAAACAGCGCAAACACTTCATTGAGTGCGTCAATGTGGGCGTCGGTCACCTTGCGCTGGGGCTCGGCATCAGCCTGCCCAGCTGCGGTCGGTGAGGTCTTCGACAAGGCTTCTATCTCGCGTTGTGCTTGTTCCAGTAGCCGATTGGTTTCGGACATTGGTATTACCCTGTTGTGGTACTTGGCTGAACGAATGCTGACGTGCCCAGTGGTATTTTACATGTTGCAGAAATTTGGTGTTCCACGAACTGTGAACCCGATTGCTCTCGCGCCAAAAGAGCACGAACTCGGGTATTTGCCGTCGGGCGAACGCCAGGTCAATATTGGCCAGGGCCAAAACGTCAAAAACGTCTTTGCCTGGCTGCCAGTTATCCGGCAGGCGCTTGGGCTCGGTGTCATGCTCTAGGGCGTTGGTGTATTTCGCCCACTGGCGTTTCACGTGCTGAATAAAACGGGTATTCCAGGTGCGCCCTACATCGCCCCGTTCACGCCAGTAGAGTACAAACTCGGCAATGGCGTCTTCCACAAACGCCTGGTTTATACCCGCGTGGCGCACCAGCAACACCATAGCGTCTTGCGAGGGGCGCCACTCGGGCGTCATGGGGGTGTCCTGTTCGCGCTTAAACTGCCCGGCCTCGTGCTCGCGCCAGCGCCGCACCACCTGCTTGAGAAACTTAGCGCCCCAGCTGTGATGGGCCTCGCCGCGCTCGCGCCAGTAGGTGACAAACTCGGGCACCTGTTGGCGAATAAAATAGTCGGGAATATTGTACTGCGCCAGCTGCATTTTAAGTTCGGCGTCCGGCTGCCAGCCCGGGCTAATCTGATTGCTCTGCGCTGGCGCGGCGGGTCTGGGCGCAACCGGTGCCTGGGGCTGTGCGGTCTCGGCGCCCGGCAACACGCCGGGGCTAAAGCGCCAGGCGAGCTCACCGCATTGGGTGTAGGGGGCGCTGGTCAGCTGAATCAGGCCCTTTTCCTGCAGATTTTTGGCGATGCGCTGAATATCCTCGGCGGGCCAAAAGGGTAAGCGCTCGCTTATTTGGCGCTGTAGCAGGCGGCCCGAGCTTTCGGCCTCGGCCATAACGCTGAGCAACAGCGCTTCCTCCAGGCCAATGGTGGCGGCCAGGGAGGGCGAAATCAGCAGAGGTTTTTCGGGCAGCAGTGATGCGGTCATAGGTGGCACTTTAACATTTTAGCGGGCGCGCATCGCCCCCTAGTAGCCCGCTATTAACCCGGCAATGATGCTTGCCGGGTTAATAGGCTCAGCGGTTCTCCAGGCGGTTGTAGTCCAACAGCCCCGCACTGGCGGGTTGTTGCTGGGCAAAGTCGCGATGAATTTGATCGCTGATTTCCCAGAACTGGGGGTGGTTGCGGCCTATGCCAAAACTTTCTTTGAGGCGGCGGTAGTCGGCCTCAGTTTCCAGCTTTTGCACTTGGGCAATAAACTGCGGCAATTGTCCTTTATCTACCCGCCAGAAGGTGTTGGGGTAGGCGGGGACAATACCGGCGGTGACCACCAATTGGTCCTCTTGCGGCCGGCGTCGGTCCTGCTCGCTAAACAGCGAGGCGACATTGCTGTGGGCGCTGGTGCGCATCAGGCTAAATACGCCCTCGTCGGGCATCAGTAATACGCTGGCTTCGGGCATTAGGCTGGCGGCTACCCCCTGGGTGGACTGCAGTTGCCCCAGCGCTTTGGCTAAGGGTTCGGGCCATTGCAGTGGTGCAATGTGCGGGCTGTCTGCTTGGCTGGGTGCCACGTGTTGAGCCAGGGCCTGTAATAGTTCGGCCTTGGGAGTATCGGTTTGGTAGTCCACAACCTGGGTGGGTGGCAATTGGTCCAGGTAGCGGTTCAAGTAGCTGTTAATATCGTCTTCGGCGCCCCGGTACCAGCTTTTTATGATCGCATTTTGCTCGGTTTCGGGTAGCAGGGCGACGAAGTTCATTTCCCCTTCAATGCGCAAAAAGTCCATATACAAACGGCTGAGCAATTGGTGCGAGACATTGCCATACACATCGAATCCCGCCACCAGCAGATAATGAATGCGCTCGAGTAAGGGGTAGTCAATTAGCCAGGCGGTTTTGGGGTTGGGGCCAATCATGCCGCGCACGACCGAGGCGCTGTCGTTATGGCGCAAAATAGTCAGTGCGCTGTTGTCATTATGGCCGCTGCCGTCCCATATCAGCTGCATATCGATACGCCCCAAGCGATCGGCGCGTTCGCGAATATACTCGGCTTTGGCTTTCAAGTAGCCTTCTTGCAGGCTGGCGTACTCCATCCAGCGGGACACAGGGCGGAAGGTGTTGCCCGCCTCAGCGGGCAGGCGCAAATGGTCGGCATTGCGCTCAAAAAACTCGCCATCGGTTACGGGGTTCATGGTGTTAGGCGAGACAAAAAATACCCAGAAGTGATCCTCAATCACGTTCAACGCAATCTGGCCGCGACAGACGGGGCCTTTAATGAAATTCATAATCGTGAATTCGGCCTCGTCCAACAAAAAGCGATAGCGCGAATCGATGGGCAGTTGAGCAAAGCTGGCAAAGGGGTTGGCGGCCACTTCGGCGCCGTAGCCGGGCAGCTTGGACACCATATAGTCGGCATCGTAAAACCAGCGCTGCCATTTATCCATGCGCTCGTGGTTAAGCGCGTAGGGCATAAAGGTTTTGGCCAGGCGGCTGGACGGGTCGTGCCACAGGCGGTAGTAAACCCGCTCGACCTTGGGGTCGTCAAAGGGGCGGCGAGTGGTAATACGCTTTATGGGCTGACCCGGTGGGGTGCTGGAGCGAACCAGTTTGAAGGTGACATCCGGTGCGTTTTCAAAGCGCAAACTGGCCAGAAACAGGTGCTCGTATAAGTAGCGGTTGACCAACTGGGCGCGCAGGCTAGGGCCGTTAAAAAAATCTTCCCAGCGTTCTAGGTGGGGCAATAGTTCGGCGGGTACGGCCGGTTGCGCGCCAAAGCTCGCGCCGGTGCGCACCCAGCTTAGCAGTTTATCTTGTTCTTGTTCGGGAAGCCCGGGCAAGCCATAGGGCATGCCCCACAAAGGGTAGTCTTGGGCGAAGTCTTCAAACTCTTCCACCGTGGGACAGTATTGCTCGCGATCGGTGGAAAAATCGAAGCTCTCGGGCAGTACCTCCCCCTCGGGCAGTGGGTGAGCTTGCTTCAGCTTGAGCATCCGTGCCATCACACTGCCTTCTAAATTGGCCTTGGGGGTGTTCTGGCGCTCGTTTAACACCGGGTAAAAGTCTTTCTCTCGCCACTGCCTAGTGGAATCGGCGTCGGTAAACAGGCGGGTCAGCTCGGCGCCAAACAGTCGAGTGCCGTCGTAAACTTTCTCTTTGCTGGCGCCGCGCAACAGGCCCAAGTCGGCGTCCATTTTTAACTGACAGGGGGCGTCGTAGCAGCCGTGGCATACGGTGCAGCGTGCCTCGATCAGCGGCTTTACCTCGCTTTGATAATGGCTGGCATCCTTGCCGCTACTCATCTCGCGGGGTTCGGGTTTGCCAAAGCGGGTATCCAGTGACGAGGCGCCAATGGCGACGCATCCGCTGAGCAGGAATAAAATCAGGGCAATACTACGGTTTTTCATGCGGTGTTCTCGAGCGGGTTACCGACGTAGCTTACCACAGGCCTTTTGCTTTAAAGTAAGCGCCTTGCAGATATTTAGAGGCCTCGCGCTATGGTTCAGACTACCGAAAACAAACTTGCCGATCCCAAATCTCACTTGGTGGTGCGCAACGCGACCTTAGCCGATGTGGATGCCATTGTGGCGCTGTCTGATCGGGTGTACACCCCGGTGGATATGGAGGCCTATGCGCGCTCGGCGATTGTGGGGCAAATTAATACCTTTCCCGCCGGACAGTTTGTGGTGTTGGTGGGCGATGTGGTGGTGGGCTACTGCGCCACCTTTCGCATTGGTGATGTCGCACTCAAGCCCCACACCTGGGTGGAGATTACCGGTAATGGTTTTGCCTCGCGCCACGATATTCGCGGCCAGTGGTTGTACGGCATGGAGGTGTGCATCGACGACGCCTATCGGGGCTACCGTATTGGTCAGCGTTTGTACAACGAACGCAAAAAGCTGTGCCAGTCGTTGGGGTTAAAGGGCGTGGTGTTTGCCGGGCGTATGCCCAGCTTGGCGCGGCGGATTAAAAAATTTAAAACCGTTGAGAATTACGTCGACCAGGTGGTGCACAAAAAGGCCAAAGATCCGGTTCTGTCGTTCCAATTGCGCAACGGCTTTGAAATTATTGGCATACTCAAAAACTACTTGGACGAAGACAAGCAATCTATGGGTTACGCCGCCCATATGAAATGGGAAAACCCCAAGGTGGTTAAGGCCGACGACAAGCCGCGCAAGCAAGTTGGTGTCCACGCTCCCGATGTGGTGCGTGTAGCCACCGTACAGTATATGCAGCGCCGGATTACCTCGTTTAGTGAATTTATTAAATATATCGAGTACTTTGTGGATGTGGTGGCCGACTACAAAAGCGACTTTGTGGTATTCCCCGAGCTGGTCACTTTGCAATTGCTATCCATTGAGGACCAAGAGCTGTCGCCCTATGAGTCCATCGAGGCGCTCACCAAATATACGCCGCGCTTAAAAGAAGCTTTTCGTACGATGGCGCTGCAGTACAATGTGAACATTATTGCGGGATCGCACCCCACGCGCATGGACAATGGTCGTATTGAAAATATTGCCTACATTTTCTTGCGCGACGGTCGCATGTTCGAGCAGCCCAAAATTCACCCTACACCCAACGAAGTTTACTGGTGGGATATTGAAGGCGGCAGCAAATTGCAGGCGATTGATACCGATTGCGGCCCCATTGGTGTGCTGATTTGCTACGACTCCGAGTTCCCTGAGCTTGCTCGCCACCTGGCAGACCAGGGTATTCACTTTTTGTTTGTGCCCTTTTGCACCGACGAGCGGCAAAGTTACTTGCGGGTGCGTTACTCCTGTCAGGCACGCGCGGTGGAGAATCAATTTTATGTGATTATGTCAGGCAATGTGGGCAACCTGCCCAATGTGGCCAATATGGACATTCAATACGCGCAAAGCTGTATTCTCACCCCCTGCGACTTTGCCTTTGCCCGCGATGGCATTGCCGCCGATACCACACCCAATGTGGAAACCGTGGCTTTTGCCGACCTGCGCCCCGAGTCGCTGATTATGGCGCGCAACAGTGGTACAGTGCAGAACTTAAAAGACCGGCGCCACGATTTATATCGAATGATATGGAAGGGCGATAGAGTCTCACCCATTAAAAACGATTGAGCCGATAGATGATCTCACCCCTTCGGGGCAAACCCCGAGGGAACACGGTTGTGGAGACATCTGATGAAACATATTTACACCCGGCTGGGTGGCGCGCTTTGCACGCTGCTACTGGCTTGTTATTGCCTGGCCCTAAATGCCGAAACACAAAACCAGGTAAGCTCTGACTCGGTCATTATTGGCTATGTGTTTAGCCCCGATAAACCGCTGGACCCGGACACTATTGCTGCTGAAAAACTTACCCATATTAACTACGCCTTTTCCAACATTGAAGACAATAAAATCGTTAATGGCTTTGATTTTGACGATCAAAACTACCGATCATTGCAAACGCTGAAAGAGCGCAACCCCACGCTCAAAATTCTCTCGTCGGTGGGTGGTTGGACCTGGTCGGGCGAGTTTTCCGATATGGCGTTAACCCAGCAATCGCGACAGGCCTTTATCGATAGCGCGGTGGCATTTGTGCGCCGCCACCAGTTGGACGGTATTGATATCGATTGGGAATATCCGGGACTCGCAGGTGCGGGCAATACCCACAGACCTGAAGATGGTGAAAACTTTACCTTGGTGTTAAAAGGTTTGCGCGAAGCATTTGATGCACTGGAGCAAGAGCTTGAGCGCCCACTGCTGATCACCATCGCCACCGGCGGCTTTGCCGATTATCTGGCAAAAAGCGATATTCAGAACTGGCATCCGTATCTGGATTACCTGAATATTATGGCCTACGACTTTAACTTTCCGCGCAATGGCGGGGTTACCGGGCACCACACAGCGCTCTATTCGCACCCGGATGATTCCGGCGGTCAGAGCGCCGACGCGGCGGTAAAAAACCACTTGGCACAAGGCGTTCCGCCCCAAAAACTAGTGCTGGGGCTGGCGTTTTACGGACGGGTGTGGACTGAGGTAGGCGAAGACAACGCGGGCTTTCGCCAGCCAGGTAATGCCGGTGAGGCCAGCTTTGGCGGCGCCAGTTACACCAATCTAAGTTCCAATGTCATCGGTCAGAAAGGCTTTGTTCGCCATTGGGATAACCTAGCCCAGGCCCCTTGGTTGTGGAACCCGCAAGAGCGAACCTTTGTCAGTTACGATGATCCGCAATCGGTAACGGCCAAGGTTCACTATGCGCGCGACAAAGGCTTGGCTGGGGTCATGTTCTGGCAATACACCTCGGATTATCAGCACGAACTGCTCAACGCGATCAATGCTGCCGCAGGGCGTCAGCCGTAGAAAGGCTTTACGATTCTTTTGCTCATCAGATAAACACAGGCGTTACCATGCTCGCCTGTGTTGACTGAAAGTCTAGAGGTGCCCGCTATGACTACCGCCTACTCCATTCTCGATCTTGCTCACGCTAAAGTGGACGCCAGTTACCGCGATGCCTATGCGCGAGTGGTTGAGGCCGCGCAAACGGCCGAGCGGCTGGGTTATAAGCGCTTTTGGTTGGCCGAACACCACAGCATGGAAGGCATTGGCAGCTCGGCCACCAGCGTGCTCATCGGACATATTGCGGGAGCGACTCAGTCTATTCGCGTGGGCGCTGGGGGCATTATGCTGCCCAATCACGCCCCCATTGTTGTCGCCGAACACTTTGGCACGCTCGAGGCCTTGTACCCTGGGCGCATCGATTTGGGGGTGGGGCGTGCGCCCGGCAGTGATGGGGCGACCATGCGCGCGTTAAGGCGCGATATGCACAGCGGGGTGGATGACTTCCCGGAGCAACTGGCCGAGTTGCAGTATTTTTTAGGCGACAAACAGCCGGGGCAAAAAGTCTTTGCTGCGCCGGGAATGAACAGCGATATTCCCATCTGGTTGTTGGGCTCCAGCCTTTACAGCGCTCAACTGGCCGCTAAACGAGGCCTGCCTTTTGCCTTTGCTTCGCATTTTGCCCCGCGTTTATTGATGGAGGCCTTGCATGTGTACCGCTCGGGCTTTCAGCCCTCGGCCGTGTTAGATAAACCCTATGCTGCGATTGGCGTGCCCGCCTGTGCCGCCGACACAGATGCCCGCGCCCGTTATTTACACACCACCGCGCAACAGAGCGTGCTGGCTCTGCTGCGCGGCGAACACCTGCGCCTGCGCCCCCCAGTAGAGGATATGAATGCCCTGTGGACACCCCAAGAGCAAATACATATTAACGATTTTAATGGCATCGCCGCCGTGGGAAGCCCAGCAACTATTAAAGATCATTTAGCGGACTTAAAGGCCGAAACCGGCGCCGATGAGTTTATTTTTGCCAGCAGTTTTTACGAGCAGAGTGACCGCTTACGGTCGCTGGAAATAGTTGCCGAGGCAATGAAGGGAATTTGATAGGGGGAATACGGGGAACAGAAAGAGAGTTTATTCTGTAGAGTGTTAGTGTAGGGCGAGCGGAACGCGGAACGCAAAAAAGAGAAAGACTTAGCGGCTTGCCCCTTTTTTACTCTGAGATTTATGCCATTGATGCGAACAATAAACTTGACAGCGGCTGTGCCAAAACCAAAATATTTCTGTTCAGCGTTCAGCGTTCAGCGTTCAGCGTTCAGCGTTCAGCGTTCAGCGTTCAGCGTTCAGCGTTCAGCGTTCAGC
>NZ_JAMFTH010000007.1 GCF_024195295.1 Gilvimarinus xylanilyticus
GCTGGACGCTGGACGCTGGACGCTGGACGCTGGACGCTGGACGCTGGACGCTGGACGCTGGACGCTGGACGCTGGACAATTTTGTGTTTTACTGACGTTCTGTCAAAAAGTGGTTTTTAACGTTCCACATGCAGCCACATTTCCCGTAACCCGTAACCCGTAACCCGTAACCAGGACAAACATGAATCCAATTCCCACGAACATCATCACCGGCTTTTTAGGCGTGGGCAAAACCACCCTGATTCGTCACCTGTTAAGCCACAAACCTGATCATGAAAACTGGGCCATATTGGTTAACGAGTTTGGCGAGGTTGGTATAGACGGTGCGCTTTTGCGCGAGGGCGGTGCCGAGGTTAAAGAAATTCCCGGCGGTTGTATGTGCTGCGTGGCGGGGCTGCCCATGCAGATTGGATTGGCGCAACTGCTGCGCCGCCAGCGTTTTGATCGGCTGCTGATTGAGCCCACGGGGCTGGGCCACCCGCTGGAAGTACTAAAAACCCTGAGCGATCACTTTGAGGGAGTCATTGACCTTAAAGCATGCCTAACGCTCATAGACCCGCGCCACTTTGAAAGTGACAGGCATTTGGCCAACGAGATTTTTCGTCAGCAACTGGATGTCGCGGACGTACTGGTAGCGACAAAAACCGATTTGGCCGAACAAAATCATTTACTCGCCATGGAGACGATACTGCGCCAATGGCAATTAGCTGAGCGCCCCCTAACGACCGCCAATAACGGCGAACTGGATCAGCACTGGTTAAACCTGCCTCACAATCACCACATCCCCCTGCCCGATCACGCCCACCATCATCATGACAATTACCCCGCCGCCACCTTACCACCCCCCGATGAAGATCAGCCGATTGTTTGCAAGCACCACCAAGGCCAGGGCTATCACAGCTGCGGCTGGGCCATTCACCCCTCGCGCGTATTTACCCTGGCGGCACTATTTAACTGGATAAACGGCCTGACCTGCGACCGCCTTAAAGCGGTCGTGATTACCGATGAAGGCATAGTGGCACTGAACATGGCAGAAGGCGTGGTAAAAATGCTGGAGTTAGACGAGTGTGATGACAGCCGTCTGGAAATGATTCACAGTGATGCTCTGGATGGCGAAAGGCTGGAACAGGAGCTTGTGGCCTGTCTTATGGCTGAATAACAAGTCGGGTACAGTAGGACTGCCACCGCCTTCACAATCGCCCAACCTGAATTTGCGTGGTCGAAAGCGCCGGAGTCGACCGACTTATTCAGGTTGCTCGATCAACGGAAGGCGCACAAAAAACTCGC
Organism: Gilvimarinus xylanilyticus; assembly: GCF_024195295.1. Taxonomy (GTDB): domain Bacteria; phylum Pseudomonadota; class Gammaproteobacteria; order Pseudomonadales; family Cellvibrionaceae; genus Gilvimarinus; species Gilvimarinus xylanilyticus. The sequence goes on from NZ_JAMFTH010000007.1 coordinate 1,288, forward strand.
TGCCCTTGCCCAGCTCGGATTCAAAGTCGATGCTGCCATGCATTTTTTCGGTTAGAGCTTTAGCGATGTAAAGCCCAAGGCCTGTGCCCCCCTTTTCACGCTTATCCGTGGAGTCCGCCTGAGAGAATTTCTGGAATATTTGCTTGCGGAAGTAATCTGGCATACCGCGGCCAAAATCTTTTACCGTAATCTGAATCTGTCCCTCAAGTTTCGCAAGCGATACGATAACTGGTTCGCCAGAGTCAGAATACTTAATAGCATTCGATAACAGGTTAGACATTATTTGCATAACCCGATGAGGATCAGCCAAAACTTGATCGTATTCTGTTATGTCAGGCGACACGTTCAAAACCAGCTCCACCTCATAGCCATCCGCGTAGCCCTGCATTTGGCGAAGAGCCTGCTGCATGATGGCGGTGATAGGCACAGCCTCGAGGATGATTTTTAATTGGTCAAACTCCAGTTTTTCGACATCGAGAATGTCGTTAACAAGCACACTCAAGCGCTCGGTATTGTTACGCGCGATAGCCACCATATTTCGAGTTTTATCACTAATTTCCCCGGTCACCCCCGCCTGCACCAATTTTAACGACCCTAAAATTGAAGTGAGCGGTGTGCGTAATTCGTGGCTAACCGTACTGACAAACTCGCTTTTGAGCTTTTCCGCTTTTTTGCGCTCGGTAATGTCGTGCAGCATAATCACATAGTGGGGCACCTGCCCCAGCCATACTTGACTCACCCCCACCTCGACCGCTAGGCGCTGGCCACTCTGGGTAATTAACGTGGTTTCAATGGTGGCATTTAAATGGGCGGTCAGAATCGACTCAAGGGTTTCGCCCTGGCGATCTAAAAACTCTAACCACTGCTCGATACTCGATTGCTGCAACTGCTCTTTACTGGCCGCAAAAAGTGTTAAGGCGGCGGGGTTATAGCGATACACTTTGCCACTGCCATCCACCGTTAAAATGGCATCCGTCGCACTATTGAGAATCGATGAGAGCTCTTTGGTGCGCTCATTGACCAACTCTCGTATACGCTCAGCGCGCACGCTGAGTGACAGCAAAAAGCCCCCCAAGAGGGCGCAAAATAAAAACCCTCCGGCCAACACCGGCCAGGTGTGTGCGCTGTGATGCTCGGCCACGAAAGACTCGGTTGGCTCAAGCTTTAATCGCAGCGCCCCTCCGGCGAAAGGGTAAGTCTGCTCAAAGCGAATGAGCGAAGACAACCCAGAGGTTTTCACTTCGCCCACTTGCGCCAGGGGTTCTTCATTGCGGCCGACATAGTCCACCGCTACCGCAAAGGCGGGAGTTTGGCCGTAGTCGGCGATCATTTTCCGAATCAGCTCCTGAGTCACAATAACGGCGGTAGCAAATCCCTGAATACTTTGCCGACTCTGTTCCCGAGCACTTTTACGATACACCGGATAAAAAACCAACAGCGCCTTACTGTCTATGGTGTCCTGCACCAATTGAATCGGAGGAGTCATTTGCGCAGTTCCTGTACGGGCACTTCGGGCCAACGCCTCACGTCGGTTCGGCACCGACCCGACATCGAAGCTCTGCGCCTTTTCATTGCCTTGCTCAGGCACTATATATTTGACGAAAATATAGTCGTCGCGCTCGGCCGCAGGAATCAGGGCGCCATTAGCCGCACGCTCGGTAATGACACCGGGCAGCCCACGCTCGCGCAATAACCGCTCTTCGTGAACACGCTGACTTAGGGGAATGAGAGGGTTCCAGGAAATCGCATGAATCACCCGATTACCCTCCAGGGTATTGTCGTTAAACCGTCGAAAATCATCCGCCGAGACATTCTCCGACGCCTGGAACAGGCCGTCGATGCTTTTCAGAACACCGACGTGATCTTCAAGAGCGGACTGAAAATTGGCCGCAAAAGGAATACTCAACTGCTGAAAAGATTTATCCAGCCGGTCCAGGTCAGCGCTGTTGATACGAAAGAACACCACAATCATCAACGCGGTCGCGGCTGCAATCGGGCAGCCCACACTCGTCAGCCGTCCGCGCCAGACCGCTTGGGGCTCTGCAAAGGCTATGTACATAACCGGCAGCGCCAACATGACGCCGATACTGTCGCCAACCCACCAGGTCCACCAGCTGTAGGCCACACTCTGCGCACTGATGGCACCAAAACCGTAAAGCACGCCAACACCGCCACTGGCGCTGATCAAACAGGCAATGGGCCCGCTCAAAATGAGTAAGCTAGCAATATCGGCTTCACGTGTGAACGCCGGTCGCCCCTTCAGGATAAAAGCCGACAACTTTTTAGCCAGCAATACCGCTGCCGTGGTCGACAGGGCAATCCCACTGGCAATAAGAAGACTAAGAGCGGTTAGCTCGCCGCTGTTTTGCCAGCTCACTGAAATATTCAGCAGCAAGGACCCCAGAAACACCCCGGGCAGCAACCTCACCCCGAACAGCATAACGGCGCCCACAGCGATACCCACGGGCGGGAAGATAGCACTGGCAAAACCTGGCGGAATAGCGAGGGTGAGCGCCAAAAGCCCTACCCCCCAGTACGCAAACGCCAAAAGCGCTATTGAGACAAATGTTTTCAAAAAGGCCGGATCCGAGTAATGAGTTTATAAACCAGTGTCCCTCCCTGACACCGTCCCCCCAAGAGGGCACTTTAATTTATAGCCGAGCCACTCCAGATTTGCCTCAAAAAAAACAAGTTTATCGGCCCGTATTAGCCCGCTCAAGTTTTATATTGAACCCGAAGTGGCGCAGGATAACCGCCTCGTCTGCCAGAACGGTCAAGCGGCACCCCTTGGCGGAGGAGCCACTTTCAAGGCGGTTCCAGGCCTGCTGCTCTTGTGCTGAGAAGCTGAACTATCCACGCTTGCACCAACTGAAGACCTACCCAAACCTCCAGCCATAGCGCGACTCAAGGTCTTGGGCCAGCCTGCGCAGAGTGCAGCCACTATTGACCGGATGCACCCCTTGCCTTATTGTTATGTTATAACGTTTTATTTCTGAGAGAGCGCCATGAAAGACGAGACCGCCGCACTGTGCTCCGGCCTGTGCCTAATCCACTGTATTGCTACCCCTATTTTGCTATCCATTGGAAGCCTGGGCCTGATCGGCAGTTTGTTTACCTCGGAGTGGGTACACCTTGTACTGATCATCCCCATTGCCGCGCTGGCACTGGCCAGTTTCCCCAGCGGCAGAAAGCGGCACGGCCGCTGGTTACCCACGGCGTCGGGCTTTAGCGGCTTAGCTCTCTTGGTTACCGCCTTATTCGCCCCGCACGAGGCCGAAGCGGCGCTTTCAATCAGCGGCGGCCTGCTGCTGATAGCGGGACATTTAAGCAATCGCTTTCACTGCCGTCGCCTGCCGCAAGCGGGAGAGTCCACATGCTAACCGAGCAACAACTACGCAAGGCGCCCAAGCGCGATTACATGAACCCCGAACAACAGGCGTTTTTTAAGCATCACCTGCTAAGCCTGAAGCAAGAAACCCAAAACCACATTGAGCAGATAAAGCAGCAGCTTGCTCACCCCCCGGAGTGCAACGACGAAGCCGACCGTGCACAACTCGAGGACGACATGGCAATTAAGCTCAGACTGGCTGATCGGGAATACAAGCTGCTGCGCAAAATTGACGCTGCACTGCGCCGTTTACATGTGGGCGAATACGGCTACTGCCTGGAGACCGGCGAGCCGATTGGCATTGAACGTTTATTGATTAGACCGACCGCAGAGTTCGGTACCGACGTTAAAGTGATTAGCGAAGAGAAAGAGAAATTTTATGCAGACTGAACAAGCAAAGCTACCCGTTACCGTTCTGTCCGGTTTTCTGGGCGCGGGCAAAACCACGGTACTCAATCATATATTACACAACCGCGAAAACCGTCGCGTGGCGGTCATCGTCAATGATATGAGTGAAGTCAACATCGACGCCGATTCGGTGAAAAACGATGTCAGCCTGAATCGCAGCGAAGAGAAGCTAGTAGAGATGAGTAATGGCTGCATCTGTTGCACCCTGCGCGAAGATCTGTTGCTGGAGGTACGTGCGCTTGCCGAGTCCGGAAAATTTGATTATTTGCTGATTGAGTCCACCGGTATTTCCGAGCCCTTACCCGTCGCAGAAACTTTTACCTTTGCCGATGAGGACGGCACTAGCCTGTCGGACATTGCCCAGCTGGACACCATGGTCACGGTAGTCGATGCGGTCAACTTTATGGCCGAGTACCAGCAGGCCAAAGATCTGCGCGACTCGGATGAAAGCCTGGGCGAAGAAGACGAGCGCAGTGTCACCGACCTGCTGGTCGAGCAGGTGGAGTTTGCCGATGTCATACTCATCAGCAAAACCGATTTGGTGGACCAGCAACAGCTGCAAACCTTAGAAGGTTTATTGCGCGGGCTAAACCACGACGCACAATTGGTGCCGATCAAAAACGGCGAAGTGCCGCTGAATCGTGTACTGGGTACTGGTCTTTTCGACTTTGCCCGTGCCCAGCAATCGCCCCTGTGGCTAAAAGAAATGCGCGGCGAACACACCCCCGAAACCGAAGAGTACGGCATCAGCAGCTTTGTCTATCGCGCGCGCCGGCCCTTTCATCCGCGCAAGTTTTTCGACTTTATGCAAAGCCCTGCGCCCAATGGTCGGCTGATTCGCTCTAAAGGCTATTTCTGGCTGGCCTCGCGCCCCGAGTTTGCCGGCCAGTGGAGTCAGGCGGGCGGCATTGCCCGGCACGGGGCGGCCGGGATGTTCTGGCGCGCGGTGCCCGAGCAATACTGGCCCGAGGACGAGGACACACTCAGCTTCATTCAGGAAAAGTGGCAAGAACCCTTTGGTGATATGCGCCAGGAGCTGGTGTTTATCGGCCAGGGGTTAGACCAAGCCGGAATGACCGAAACCTTGGATGCCTGCCTGTTAAACGATGACGAAATGATTGCCGGTAAAGACTACTGGAAAAAACTACCCGACCCTTTCCCCAGCTGGAGTGAGTAATGCAACAAGCCGCTGAAATTATTGCTGCACCCGCGGGGCTCAGCCAGAGCACTGACCCAGCCGTGTTCACCGACTTGTATAACGCCGAAACTAATCTGTGTGTCTGGCAGCGGCACCTGCCAGCGCAGGTTGCGCAGTACAGCAAGTTTGTGCTGGAGCAGCAGCCACATGCCACCGAGATACGCCTGTCCAGCGATTTAAAATCGCTGGAACACGAACTGTGCAAACGCTTACCTGACCATGTGCTACGTCAGGCTTTTATTGACGATGTGATTATCTTGGCGGATATGGTGACCTGCCTGCTGGGTGCCAAGGCCGTAGGCCTGAGACTGTGCACCGCCAGCTCGGCTACCTGCCCGCGCTTTCACGTCGACAAACTGGGCTGTCGCCTGATTACTACTTATTGTGGCCCGGCGACCGAATGGCTCGACAACAGCGTGATTGATCGCGGCAAATTAGGGCGCGGCGCCGAAGGCAAAGCCGACAGAGAATCCGGGCTCTATTTAAACGCCTCATCTATTCGTAAGCTCAACACCGGCGATGTCGCGTTGTTAAAGGGTGAAGACTGGCCCGGCAATGAAGGCCACGGCATTGTGCACCGCTCGCCAGAGCTAATTGCTCCGCAACGACGCCTGTTTCTTACTATGGATGCCATCACATGAATACTATCCGCACTAAGTACAAGACTTCACCGTCCGCTCGCGCTTCAGTGCGAGCGCTGTTGATGGCCGCGATACTCAGCAGCGCGGCCGGGGTAATTGGCGCCGGCATGCCGGCTCACACACACGGAGAAGCCGAACTCACCATTGTCATGGCCAACAATACTCTGGACGTGGAGCTGTTATCCCCGGGCGTCAACCTGGTGGGATTTGAACACAAGGCCAACAGTGCCGTTGAAAAGGCCTTACTAAAAAATGCCCAACAGCAACTGCAACAGCCCGACACGTTTTTGGACTTTGCTGACCACCAGTGCGAACTGGCGAGCGCTTCTGTGAACGTATCCGCGCTGCAAGCCGAGGTGGAACACAGCGATCACAGCCACGAACACGAACACGAACACGAACACGAACACGAACACGAACACGAACACAGCGATCATAACCATAAAGGCGGGCACAGCGAAATCGGCGCCCGCTACCATTATCGCTGCGAGGCCGAGGCCTACCCCGAAGAGATTGAGGTAAAACTCTTCCAACACTACCCAAGCCTAAGCAAAATCAACCTGATGTGGATAAGCCCATCGGCGCAGGGCGGAGCCACCCTGACCCCCAAGAGCGCCACAGCCAGTTTTAAATAACCATGCGCACAAACGTTGAGAAACTTATCGCCCAGGCCGATAAAAACTGCAGTGCTCGCGGCACCCGCTTAACCGTCAAACGCAAGCAGGTTCTGGCGGGTCTTTTGAACTGCAAAAAAGCACTGTCAGCTTATGAATTAATCGACTATTGCGAACACGAGTTCGGCGAGACATTCTCGGCCATGTCGGTTTATCGAATTTTAGAGTTTCTGGAGCAAGAGCATCTGGCGCACCGGCTCAACCTGGCGAATAAGTACGTTGCCTGCGCGCACATTTGCGAACGCCACAGCCACGACGCGCCGCAGTTTTTAATCTGCCAAGTCTGCCATAAGGTAAGAGAAATTATTATTAAACCCGACACCATATCAACCCTGAAACAAACGGTGGCCGATGCCGGCTTCGAACTCAAAAGCCCTCAGTTGGAGATGAACTGTATTTGCAATGACTGCAAAGATACGAGCTCAAAGCCTCTCCACTGCACCGATGATTCGCCCGCTAACCGTGCGCGAACAGCTACTACCACCACCGCAGCGACCAGCAAATAGAAACCGTATCCACAACTGGAATTTAACACCATGAAATCCGCGCAAATATTAACCGACAAACTCGCCATCACCCTTTCCCTCGCCTGCGCCATCCACTGTCTGGCACTGCCATTATTACTGGCTTTATTACCCAGCCTTGCCGCACTGGCACTGGACCATGAATCCTTTCATTTTTGGATGGTGGTAGCTGTTATTCCCAGCAGTCTTTACGCCTTGACTTTGGGCTGCAAAAAGCACCGCCGCGTGCGCGTTCTACTGTTAGGCACGATCGGCTTAACTCTGTTAGTACTGGCGGTGGCACTGGGCGAAGCACGCATTGGCGAAGCTGGCGAGAAGCTACTGACGCTGGCGGGCGCAACCTGTGTCGCTCTGGGGCACTGGATGAACTTCCGGCTGTGCCGCACACACGAAAGCAAAGCCTGCCCTTGCCCCAGCCAAAACCCGGCCCAGGCTTCATGAAGCGCTCCTACTTTATCGCCCTTGAAAATGGGCACGAGCCATTGCCCTTAGACGAAGTGATCGATCAGCTGGCGTTTGATGCACAGGGATTGATACCTGTTATTACCCAAGATGCCGGCAGCAGCGAGGTGTTAATGTTCGCCTGGATGAATCGCACCGCACTGGAGCACACCATTACCCATCAGCGCATGACCTACTGGTCGCGCAGCCGTCAGCAACTGTGGTGCAAAGGAGAAACCAGCGGGCATGTACAAGAGCTTATTCAAATGTCCTTTGACTGCGATGGCGATGCCATTCTGTGCAAGGTGGAGCAACGCGGCGCGGCCTGTCATACGGGACGCCCTTCGTGCTTTTACTTAAAGGTCGATACGCAGGAAAAACGCGTGCGGGCAACCGCAAATCCATCTTAAGTTTAAGGCGACAACCGCCTTTTCCAAAACATCGATTAGTTAATTTTTTATGCAACAAAACAAACAACTGCCCGACATTGCCAATACCCGTACGCCTTCAGTCACCAACGGATTGCGCTGGGTGGGCATGGAGGCGATTGCCGTTCCTGTGACACTCTCCAGTGATACTGGCACTGAGCAAACCGTCGCGGCAAAGGGCAATCTTTATGTCAGTCTGGACGACCCCGGCGCCAAGGGCATACACATGTCGCGACTGCATCGGCGCCTGAACCAGTTGGCAGGCAAGCTATGCGACAAAGCGCAACTCGACGCACTACTGAACGACATGGTGTCGTCTCAGGGGCCTATCAGCAAAAGCGCCAAGTTCGATTTAAGTTTTGATCTCTGCCTGGCAAAACCCTCTCTACTAAGCAACGAGACGGGTTTTCAATCTTACAATGTGACAATTACCGGCGAGCATCATCAAGGCGTAAACAGCTACCGGCTGGCGCTCACTGTTCCCTATTCCAGTACCTGCCCTTGCTCGGCTGCGCTATCGCGACAACTGCTGGCGGGCGCCATTGACTCGCAGTTTTCAGGGGAGCAGATAGACAAACAAGATTTGCTGGCCTGGGTAGAGACCACCAGTGTCGCCACGCCCCATAGCCAGCGCTCGTACGCGTATTTGAATTTAGTATTGAGCGACCAAAACTGGCCCTCGCTGCTTTCACTGATCACGCAAATTGAAACCACTTTGGCCACGCCAGTGCAAACCATGGTCAAACGCAGTGACGAGCAGGAATTTGCAAGACTAAACGCCGAAAACCTAATGTTCTGCGAAGACGCCGCGCGTAAACTAAAAACCATGCTGGAGCAGTGCACCTGGGTTAAGGATTACACGTTTAAAGTCGAGCACCAGGAAAGTTTGCACGCCCATAATGCCGTGGTTATTGATACGAAATACAACCCAATTGCCGAGAGAGTTTTTGACTTATGAACACTGAACAATATTCCAACGACGAATCCACACAAGATTCGGGCTCTTGCTGCGCCAGCGCCAGCTGTTGCGCACCGCAGGCACCGATAAAACGCGATCAACCTAAAATAGGCCGAAACTCGCCCTGCCCCTGTGGCAATGGCAAAAAATACAAAAAGTGCTGCGGTCGCCAGGCGTAAAAGAGCGGACCTTTCCCCGGCCATTTTACTTTGGATTAATTACTATGACGGATTCAATCGTACCTCAAACCTACCAACAATGGCGCCACTGTATCACTGAGATTTGTCAGATACCGCTGACCGCCGAATACATTGAAAAGCGCCTGCAATCGCTGAACAACCCCAATGATCACACGACCACACAATTCGTGCGGCTTTACGGTGAGAAACAGCGAATACAAACCTTGCATTGGTTCGAGCAGGCGAAAACAGAGCTGCCAACGCCGTAAACAAAGGCCAAAAGAGAGCTGCACTTAGCCCGCGTGCTCTACCTACGTAATGAGCCCTCTGTGTAAGCCACCATCAGTACCATTTAACGAAGATTGCATCGCCATGACCCAAGCTACACCAACCTGCGCCCCTCAATTCATTACTCTCACCCTGCCCGATGGATCGCAGCGGACATTCCCCACGGGCACCACAGTTCTGGATGTGGCCAGCGCCATCGGCCCCGGGCTTGCAAAAAGCACCCTCGCCGGCAAGGTGGACGGCAAACTCGTGGATGCCTGCGACCCGATTGATCACAACGCTTCGCTACAGATTATCACCCCCAAAGACGATGAAGGACTGGAGATTATCCGCCACTCCTGCGCGCACTTGATCGGCCATGCGGTTAAACAGCTCTACCCCGAGGCAAAAATGGTTATCGGCCCGGTGATCGACGATGGCTTTTATTACGACATCGCTTACGAGCGGCCCTTTACCCCGGAGGATTTAGCGGCGATTGAAACTCGTATGCGTGAGTTGATCAACTCAGACTACGACGTGATCAAACGCGTACTGCCGCGTGATGAGGTCATCGATACTTTCAGCCAGCGCGATGAAACCTATAAGTTACGTTTGGTGGAAGATATGCCCAACGAACAGCAAATGGGTCTGTATTTTCACCAAGAGTACGTCGACATGTGTCGCGGCCCGCACGTGCCCAATACACGCTTTCTCAAACACTTTAAACTCACCAAACTCTCTGGCGCCTATTGGCGAGGCGATGCCCAAAATGAGCAGCTGCAACGTATATACGGCACCGCCTGGGCGGATAAAAAGGCCCTCAAGGCTTATTTGCAACGCATTGAAGAGGCGCAGAAGCGCGACCACCGCAAGCTGGGGCGCGAGTTGGACCTGTTTCATTTTCACGACGACGCCCCCGGCGCGGTATTCTGGCACCCACACGGCTGGACCTTGTTTCAAGAACTGATCAGCTATATGCGACGTCGGCAACAAGACGCGGGTTATGTAGAGGTTAATTCTCCCGATGCCATGGACCGCAGCTTATGGGAAGTTTCCGGCCATTGGCAAAATTACCGCGACAATATGTTCACCACCGAGACAGAAGACGGTCGCGTGCTGGCACTCAAGCCCATGAGCTGCCCAGGCAGCGTATTGCTTTATCGTCACGGTTTAAAAAGTTATCGCGACCTGCCCATTCGCATGGCCGAGTTTGGCAAGGTACACCGCTACGAACCCTCGGGCGCGTTGCACGGACTATTGCGTGTGCGCCACTTTACCCAAGACGATGCCCACATTTACTGCACGCCAGAGCAAATGGACAGCGAGTGCCGCGAGATTGTCACGCTAGTGTTGGATATTTACCGTGAGTTTGGCTTTGACGATATCCACCTCAAGCTCTCTACCCGCCCGGACAACCGCATGGGCGATGACGCAACTTGGGATCTGCTCGAAGGCGCATTGGTTAAGTCATTGGAAGACATGAACCTGAGCTACCAGCTCAACCCAGGCGAAGGTGCGTTTTACGGCCCCAAATTGGAATTTGTACTGCGCGATGCCATTGGCCGCGACTGGCAATGCGGCACTTTGCAGGTGGACATGAACCTGCCCGAGCGCTTCGGCATTGAGTATGTCGCCGAAGACGGCGAGCGCAAACGTCCGGTGCTTTTGCACCGCGCTCTGTTCGGATCGCTGGAGCGCTTTACCGGTATTCTGATCGAACACTTTGCCGGCAAATTGCCCGCCTGGCTGGCGCCGGTGCAAGTGGCCGTGCTGTCGATTACCGATGACCACGCCGCCTACGCACAAGACGTAGCCCAATTGCTGCGCGGTGCCGGCCTCCGCGCCGAAGCAGATACCCGCAACGAAAAAATTGGCTACAAAATTCGCGAACAAACTTTGGCGCGGGTGCCCTTCTTGCTGGTCGCCGGCGGCCGAGAGCGCGACGCGGGCACCGTAGCAGTGCGCACCCGCGATGGCGAAGACTTGGGTATTCTGCCAATAGAGCAGGCACTTGAGAGATTGCTGGATGAAGTCAAAGCGCCGGATCAAAACACTCGCGCTGACGGGCTTCGGGCTTTGTGGCAACGCCTGGGGAGCCACTCGGTATGAGTCACACACGGGAGTTATCGCAAAGGCTAGACACCCGCCACGCCGACTTGCTGGTCCATGGCGGCACCGCTATTACCCCCAATGGCGCCGAGCGTATCGACCTGGCGTGCATCGACGGCCAGATTGTCGCGTTGGGTGAATTACACCGCACCTGGACGGCAGAAGATCGCATCGACGCCACTGGCCTGTATATTCTTCCGGGAGTTATCGACAGCCAGGTGCATTTTCGCGAGCCAGGCTTAACCCACAAAGAAGATTTAGAAGCCGGCACCCGAGGCGCCGTTCTCGGTGGCGTGACCGGGATATTTGAAATGCCCAATACCAACCCGCTCACCCTGTGGGAGTCCGACTTAAAAGCCAAACTGGATGCGGCCGACGGACGCGCCTGGTGCGACTATGCGTTTTACATTGGCGGCTCGGCTACCAATGCCGAGCATTTACACACGCTTGAAACTTTGCCCGGCTGCGCGGGCGTCAAAGTATTTATGGGCAGCTCGTTTGGCGACTTACTGACCGATGAAGACGAAGTGCTGCGTCGCATTTTAAAAAACGGCAAGCGTCGTATGTCCGTACACGCCGAAGACGAGGCGCGGTTGATCGAGCGCAAAATGCTTGCCGAAGCCAGTGGCGACGTCTGCGATCACCCCTATTGGCGCGATGTGGAAAGCGCGTTTAAAGCGACGCGCCGCGTGGTGGCAATTGCCGAGGAAACCGGTCGCCGCCTGCATGTACTGCACGTCACCACGGCCGAAGAAATGGCGTTTCTGGCGCAGCATAAACGACGCGTCACCGTGGAGACCACGCCGCATCATCTCACTATGCACGCACCCGAATGCTACGAGCGCTTGGGCAGCTTGGCTCAAATGAACCCACCGGTGCGCGAGCGGCACCATCAGCAAGCACTTTGGCAAGCCATCCAAGATGGCGTAGTAGACGTGATCGGCAGTGACCACGCCCCCCATACACAGGAAGAAAAAGCCAAGCCCTATCCGCAAAGCCCCAGCGGCATGACCGGGGTGCAAACCCTGCTGCCCACCATGCTCAATCATGTTAACGCCGGTCGACTAAGCCTGCAGCGCTTGGTCGACCTGACCAGTGCGGGGCCAGCACGGATTTTCGGCATCGAGGGCAAGGGGCGTATCGCACTGGGCTATGATGCGGATTTAACTCTGGTGGACATGAAGGCCGAGCGGATTATCCGTAACGACTGGATTGCCAGCAAAAGTGGCTGGACACCTTACGACGGCATGCCCATAACAGGCTGGCCGATTCATACGGTAATACGCGGCAAAGCCGTCGTGCGCGACGAACAGTTAACCGAAACCCCACAGGGTAAAAGAATTCGATTTTTGGAAACCAACACAAACCACACTTAACCGATATTTTTCGCCTTTAAGACGAGGAAAAACAATGACTCAGCCAACTCCCCGAGAAATTTTGGATCAGTGGATGCAAGCGGTGAACAACGCCGACGTAGAAACTCTGCTCAACCTGTACGATGCCAACGCGGTTTTGATTCCCACCTTTTCCAACCGCACCCGCAACACACCGGAAAAACTGCGCGAGTACTTTGAACAGTTGGGCAGCCGGCCGGAGCTGAGTATTGCGCTGCATGAAAAAACCTTGATCGTTCAGGATTTATCAAACCAGCTCTATACCCTGGGCGGCATTTACAACTGGCGCTTTGCCGTCGACGGTGAAGTTCTGAATTTTGAGGCGCGCTTTAGCTATGTAATGGATCTGTCCAAACCCAACCCCATTGTGCACCATCACTCATCACAAATCCCCCGCACCCTTTAATCTCACTCCGAGGCCCATTACGGTATGAACGACATCATTACGCAAGTTGCAGTCACCGGCGGCACACACGGCAACGAGTCTACCGGTGTCTATCTGGTGAAACACTGGCAATCGCATCCCGAGGAAGTTAAGCGCGATAGCTTTGCCACCGAGCTTCACCTGACCAACCCGGCGGCCATCAAGACTATGCGGCGCTATATCGATCAGGACCTGAACCGCCAGTTCAACCTCAAAGATTTGCAAAACCCGGCGCTGCAGGGCAGTGAACAACAACAAGCCAAGATGATCAACGAGCAATTGGGCCCCAAAGAAAACCCGCGGGTGGATTTTGTGATCGATATGCACACCACCACCGCCAATATGGGCATGACCGTGGTGTTTAACTCCGATCACCCGCTGGTGATCGGAACCGCCTTTTACATCAAGCAAAAAATGCCAGACGCGCATTTATTTTTTCAACCCAGCGACCGGCTGGAAGACAATTTTTTGCGCTCCATGGGACGTTATGGCGGATTGGTTATCGAAGTGGGGCCCATTCCTCAGGGGCTCTTAAGGCACCAGGTGTCTGCCGATACGCACAGAGCGGTTATGCACGCGCTGGATTACCTTGAGCAATACAACCAAGGCCACAAACCCGAGATACCCGCCGAAACAACCGGCTACCGGTTTATCGAAAAAATCCCCTTCCCGGTCGATGAACACGGCGAAATCGCCGGTATGATTCACCCCGATCTACAAGATCGAGATTATCAACCCATTGCCCCCGGCGACCCGCTGTTTATCACCCTGGCCGGCGAGACAATTACCTACCAGGGCGAGCAAACCGTGTACGGGGCGTTTATCAATGAGGCGGCCTACTACGACCGCAAAATCGGCCTGAGCCTGATGGAAAAAGTGCGTATCGCCTACCCCCATAGCAAAGGGAACGATTTGAGTTAGAGCCAGGATTTTCGGGCGTCACTCAGCGGCATTGCCCGAGCACCCGCATGCAGTGCAATCGTTTGCGACCTGTTGCGGGCTCAAGACGAACAACTGTAGTGGGATACCCCGCCGGCCAGAAAAAACTCCGGCGGCTTGAGCCTGTAGTACTTTTCCTCGACTTGCGGCGATTGCTCATCATAGGGCCGGGTGAGTACCTCCTGCAGCTCTCTTACCAGGGTGTAATCGCCCTGCTTGGCCCGCTCGTATGCCGGCACTACCAACCACTCGCGCCAGGTGTACTTAGGATTGATCTGCAACATTGTCTGCGACAATTCGGCCGTATTATCCGGACCAATCAACGAACGCCATTTTTCCAGCCAGCTCGACCATTGTGCCTCAAGCGTGGCGGACGGCGCTTGATAAAAGCTCTGGCGCAAAGGCTCCAGGCTCTCAGGTATATAGGAGAGCTCGCGGAAGAAGATGGTGTAATCCACCGGCGTTTTCATCATTAGCGCCAGCAGCTCGTTAAGCAGCTCGGCGTTATGAGATTCTAGCCCCAGCTTGGCGGCAAACATACTCTCAAGCTTTTGCTGCATGACAACGCCAAACCCCTTTTGGAGCTCGTCGAATGTCTGTAGCTGTTCGGGGTGAGATAACAGTAAAGGACGCAGTGCGCTGCAAAAGGAAAGAAAATTCTGCTCCGCCGCCGCCGGCTGATTAAAAAACGAAAAGTGCTGTCCGCCGCCGGTCCAGGGTTGAAAGTAGGGATCAAACCGCTCGCAAAAACCGAAAGGACCATAGTCCAACGTATAACCCCCGCCCGCGCAGTTGTCACTGTTAAAGTTGCCCTGGCAATAACCTACCCGCAGCCAGTTGGCAATCAGCGAAGTCAGCCGCTCGCGAAAGTCTGAGGTCAGTGCCACCAGTTTTTCGGGTAGCGACAAATCGGAATCAATGTCGCTTGCGTATTCTCGGTCAATTAAATGCAGAACAATTTTTTCCAATTCTTCCAATGAATCGGCATGGGCCTGGGCGCGCACCCGGCGGGCAAACAGCTCTAGCTGCCCCACCCGCAAAAACGAGGGTGCCACCCGTGTGGAAATAGCCACAGGTTCTGATACCAGCGTATCCGGATCGGTATTGGACGAGCCTTGCGAATACCAGGGCCGCTGGACCGTCTCGGTTTTAGAAACATACAAACACAGCGAGCGGGAGGTAGGCACACCCAGCGCGTGCATATGCTCCTGCGCCAGAAACTCGCGCACACTGGAGCGCAAGACTGCGCGACCATCGGCGCCGCGGCAGTAAGGCGTGCGACCACCCCCTTTTAATTGCATCTCCCAGCGCTGGCCGTTGATAACCGCTTCGAGCACCGATACAGCGCGGCCATCGCCATAGCCATTGCCCGTCTGAAACGGACACTGCTGAGTGTACTCGGTGCCATAAATAGACAGCGCATAACCCGTAGCCCAACCGACTTTACGCAGTGGCGCGGGAAGGTCAGACATATCCCCGGAGAAGAGGCGGCGAAATCCCTCTGTGTGCGCAAGATTGTCGTCAAAACTAAGCTCGCGAAAAAAATCACTGCTGTGGGCAACATACTCAGGCTCGGGAATAGGTGTGGGTTTAACGGGCACATAGTGGCCCGAAAAAACCTCCCGTGGACGATAATCCTCGCCATCATCCGTCGCGTCCGGGTCGCGGGTCAAAGAATCCAGCAGCGAATAGTCGGCCAACTCCGCAAGCGCCTTAAGGCTGGTCACGCGAAGCGCTACTTCTTTACCCTTTTGCTCATTCATACAAAGTGCCAATACTGTTTGTTACTGCTTAGCAGGTGTAAGTGCTTAACAAGATGTTATTCAAACTCACTGTACCACAGAGGCGCCACCGCCATTAGCGCCGAACTTAATAGCAGGAGTGATCGCGCTACACATTTCACCGTATATCCAAAGTGAAAACACGGGGTGAGGCTTACCCGCCTTCGCTCCGATGTCACTGTCACACTGATTCACGGTAGATGCTATGAAACCCTGGCGACTATGGCTGCTCAGCCTACTCCCGCTCGCGACGACAGGTTACGCGGCGCCGCTCAACGACCTGGCGCCTCTGCAATGGGAGAATCGGATTATTCTGGCCTGGACAGACAAACCGCAAGCCCTGGTAAAGGCATTAAGACGTGAGAGTGCGGCCGTGCAAGAGCGCGATATCGTCTGGTTTGTTTTCTCTGGTGGCGCCACGCAATCGAACTATTCAGGTAAGCTCGGCGACGACTTTGCCGCTGTAATGACTGAAAAATACCACCGCTCTACACCCCAGGTACTGCTGATTGGCAAGGATGGCGGCGTCAAAGACGACGAAAGCGAACTTTTGTTAAAGTCTCTGTTTCAACAAATTGACGCCATGCCCATGCGACAGCGCGAAGTGCAAAATGGCAGCTGACGCCGCAAGCGCGGTTTGTTATCTTTGCAGCCTTAATATCGGGGTAGGATTATCAAATTCGCGTGCTGCTCGAGTTTACTCTCTGTATTATGGGTTGAACTCCTTGCCAAAGCTCGTTCGGCAGGCCCCAAGATGGCACTTTTTTTTGACTTAGCGCACGCAAAACGCGACACTCCGGCAACAAAATAGAAATAACAGGGACTTGTTATGCGATACATCCCGGTACCACCTCCAACCGAAGTAAAGACTTGCTCGCGCTGTAGCCTGCAATCCCCTGCCGACGCCGAACAGTGCATTCACTGTGCCCAGCTCTCAGACCGCGAGTTACATCAGTATTTACAGCAACACCAGCGCAGGCTTCGGGCAGGCGCCAATCTGGGGCGCTACTTTGCGCTCGTTGCCGCAGTCATTCTAGTGTTAATGGCTATGCTGTTGCTCAAAGGATAACGAGCACTAACTCGCCCCTCCGACTTTATTTCTCATTTTCTTGCACACAGCTGTCGATTCACGTTTGTGGCAACCGACTATGCTGTAACAGTCGTCCTTTATCAGGCGACCGAGGGTTTGCGGCGCACAAGCTGTGCAGGCTGCATTTTTGATATAACAGGCATAACAGGAGATTGAAATGAGCTATATCGATGGATTTGTAGCCGCCGTACCCACGGCGCATAAAGCAAAATATCTAGAGCATGCAAAAATCGCCGCCAAGTGCTTCAAAGAGCATGGCGCGATCAAAGTTACCGAATGCTGGGGTGAAGACATACCCGAGGGAGAAATCACATCTTTTCCTATGGCGGTTAAATGTAAGCCGGACGAAACTGTGGTGTTTGGCTTGATTGAATGGCCGTCAAAAGACGCGCGCAACGCCGGTATGCAAAAGGTGATGGAAGACGAGCGCATGAGCAGTGAGAGCAACCCCATGCCCTTTGACGGTAAACGGCTCGTGTACGGCGGTTTTGAGGTTATGTTTGACGAATAATCCGTTCGTCTCTAAATAGGCATGGCTTTAGCCACACTCACGGTAATAGTCAGTTTATCTAGCCCAAGCCGTTCTTACGCCATTGGGGCTACCGCGGACCTAGCGATTACATCCAACAAAGACGGCTAACGGATACGAATTGCAGCAGACAGAAACGTACAAGTCTGGCGCGTACCACCCCAACAAGAGAAAAGTGACTCACCTACGCCGCGAAGCGGTCAAATAAAAAAAGCCCGCTTGCGCGGGCCAAGCTCACTAATGATTGCTCACTTTAAGGGCACTAAACACATCGTTAAAGCTGTGCGCTACGGGCTCGATATCCAGATAGCGGTCCAGACGGTGGGAGATTTCATCGGCGCTGATCAGGCCGCAGATTTGCTCGCTATCGTCCAGCACCAACAGGTAGCTGGCGCCTTCAAATTCCAGCACTTCCACCAAGTCCGAGATACGCGAGCGCTCCATGGTCTTGCGGGTAATACCCTGCAGGCGCACGGTGGGGGTCATGATGTCTTTAACCGTCAGGTCGGCGCGGGCCACGCCCATGGCCGAAGCGGTGGCGAGCACTTTAACGCTTTCGATATCGCGCACGCTGATAATGCCCAGCAACTCATTTTTGCGCCCCACCACCAATTTAACTTTAGAGTGGGTAATGCGCATTAAATAGCCAGCATCTTCAACGCTCACATCCTGATCGATCACCATGGGTTGGTGAGTATCAAAATCGATAAACACCTTGTCCGCTGGACTGCTCAGGGTCAGTTGCGGGGTTTCTATATTGGATAACAACAGTTTGTGATTTAAACGACAAACAGGAATGCTAGGTACGGGTTTCATAAACTTCTCCACTCGCAGCCCACAGGCTACGATTTCTAAACACAATTTAGGTAAGGGTTAAACGCTGAAAATGTGTTTAGCAGGAGGCGCACGAGCGCTAAAGGCAAGGCTGGGAGAGGCACTGAAGTCGCCGCCGTACAGGCCAACGCTCAGTGATAGGTAGTTATCTTGTGGAACTGGTTCGCCACCGAAGGCAAGCTCGTGATCTGGCTCGTCGAGGGTTTCGGGGGTGTGGCCGATATCGACCTGCAGCAGATCGAGCGCCAGGGCGTCGGCCACCACCGAGGCGCCGGCGCCCTGGGACTGTCCGCCCAGGGTGAACAGCAGCAGTAAAACAGGCAAGCACCACCAGCCGGAGAACCGGCGCGGCGTTGTTGCTTGAGTGGTTGCGCTTGCTGTCATGTCGTTGCCTAAAACTATGGAGCCTTTTACGGCCTATGACTTATATATAAAGGCTCCAAGCTCATATTTCAATAGGCTAAGGGCACCTCTATTAATCCAGAGTTGCCTCTGGCTTTCAGGGCTTTCCGAGATCAGGCGGCTTTGCGACGTCGGGCTGGTTGCCCGCCGAGTAAAGCCAACACAGAAATCGGGAAGCCCTGAAAGCCCCGAAGGGCGCGGCCAAAACGCCCATCCGCTGTGTTGCTCTTCTTGCTAAGGGCTACGGCCATTAGCGGCGAAGAGCGCCGTGCGGAGTGAACGTTTTGGACTCGCGCAGAGACAATTCTGGATTAATAGAGGTGCCCTTAACGCTTCTTTACCAGTCCATTTTCTCTTTGATTAGCGCCGTCAGAAGCTCGGCATTGGCCCGATTGTGCACCACCCGAGGGTGCTGGCCATAACCGGTAAATGGGAAAAACACGGTTTCAAACCGGCCGTCGGGATACTGCTCGCGCATTTGCTGCACGGCCTTTTCGATATATTCCGGCCAGGGCGAGCCCTCTTTGGTGGCATCCATACTGCCCAGTGCGGCCACCATCAGCGCATTCGGGTAGCGGCTGTGAATAGACTGCAGAAAATCCACATAGGCGGCAATGCGCTCGGCCTCGGTGGGCACGGGGTCGAGCCGGTCTTCGACCAGCCAACTGTCGTTTTGCATTAAGTTGACGACCACCACCTGAGGCGCCCACTGACTGAAATCCCACTGGCTGTCGTTATCGCCATCGGCGGTTAGCTGGTCGTAAAAATCGGGCATAATAAAATCAAACCAGCTGATCATCACCCCGATACCACTTTGGGAAATCGCGCGGTAGTCGGCCCCCAGCGCGCGGGCCGTTATAGCGCCATAGGACATAAAGGCATTTTTGTCCGCCAGGTCGCCATCACCCGCTGTTAGCGGGGCCATCACCCCCATACCGCTGGTGATTGAGTCGCCGTAAATTTCCATGCGTCGCTCTGGTAGCTCTGGTGCCGGCAAGGCTTTAGCCCCCTCGCCTAAATCTACCCCCCCAAAGCGGGTCAGCCCCTCTTCGCCCTCGGTACGCTTAACCAGGGTTAACTGATGCTCACCCGCGGGCAGGTTATCGGCCACGCCATAGCGATGCTTGCCGGGCAACAAGTCCAGCAAAATGGGGTGACTCCAATCGCGGTCGATGTAGGCACTGTAAAAGTTATTACCGGTGTTATCGTCCAGTAGCACCGCAATCTCAGTGCCTTCAAAGCGCATATCGATGCGAGTGGCGGGCCAGCTGAGCACGGGCGCGGCCGGATCGCTAAAATCAATACGCCCCTGATAGCTAAAGTGCTGGGTTTGATCGGGGGTGATCAGCGTTTGCGCGCTCGCACCCCAGGCGCCGCAAAAGGCGAACACCACAACCAGCAGACGGGCCGATACATATTTCATGGGCTGTTCCTTATGATTCAGTTTGCACGCCATTATAACGACTCATCCGTCTCGTCCCTATCGACACACACAATTTCTGCGCCCGAGGGCAGACGAATACGGGTGACACGCACCCCGGTATCGTGTTGCAACCGCTCGGGCAGCTCCGCCAGCTCCCGCCGCCTTTTGCGCCTCTTAAGCGCCCGTTTTATTTTTTTAATAATCGCTAACATCCCCAACACTCCTTGTGTCAGGGCCGGACTATCGCGGGCAAAAGTAGAATTTTAACGAAAGGTCTAACCAGGCCGCGAATTCGTCGCGGCCCCTGTTATTTTCAGATAAGTTCCAAGCACCGCTAATTAACCGTACGCATACACATAACCCAGCGGATAACCGCTGTGATCTGGCAATACATTGTGGGGATAAAGCTACCCATGGTTAACTCACTTTTGTGTTGTGTTTGGACTGCCCAACGGACAGGCATTTGATATTACGCAGATGCGCCGACTTGTTCAATAAGCAACCAGACATTTCTCGTGGCTTAACAGCCTGTCAAGCCAAAAAGTACTCAATAAACACATACAGCCCCAACACGGCGGCCAGCAACACAGCAGAATAGACAATTTGCGGGTGGCGCAAACGCCACAAATATTGAGTCGGCTGCCAGGCCGACAACTTTTGCGCTTGCCGCAGGCGCGGATAGACCCACTTTTTTAACTCGATCTCGGTAAAAAAACGCATTTGCGGATTGCCCAGCACCACTGCCACATGATCGGCGAATATAAAATGCGGGCTGTAGGCCAATTCAGCGCCACTGGCAATTGTGCGCTGACCGCGGCCATCCACTAAAACCAACGACTCGCCGATTACCCCCAGCCGAGAGGCGGATAAAAAACCAAACAAGCGCTGGACCGCCCCACAGACTATGCCTAAAAAAATTGCCATGCCCGCCCCCAGCTGCAAAATACTCGCAGAGGCCTCTTCCACTGAAAAATACAACCCCAGTAAAACCAGCAAAATCAGCGCCCACATCAGCCAAATAATTTTAGCCAGCCAGTGGTGCCAAGGCTTAAGCGCTGAACTCAGCCAGAGAATATCCCGGGTACCTGTGGGGGTCATTTCACCATCGACGCTAAAGGCTGTTCCTCGGCCGGCCGAGCGAATCACCTGGCGAGTTTGTTCTTTCTCCAGCACCCAGGCGGCAATAACGCCGCCCACTATCACCAGCACAAATAACCCAATGGCCAGAGCTTCTAAATGCCGGTAGTGATTCGCCTTGCGAGTGTAGGCCTGCTCCAGCGACTGCAAACGGGGCGAGTCTATGGTCTGCACATCGCCAGTGGTCGGGTTAACCCGACGCAGCTTAGGCTGGGTAAAATCATTAATCCACAATGCGCCCAGCCAGTACTTAATAGCCAAAGGGTCGTTTAATCCGGCGGAGCGCAATACCTCAGGGGCCAGCGGTTGGGTGACGTCATTGTCGCGATCGATAAACGCCAGCCTGGCATTGGCCACCGAGCTGTCGCCCACCAAAACCCACAACCCCTGCGGCGCTGTGGCCAATTGCAAAGGCCAGCGATACTTATGATCCAGGGTGACTTTGCGATGACTTCGCTCGCGGGCAAAACCCTCTGCATGAGTGTCCAGTACCACTACCCGGTGGTGGTTGGTATCGGCAAGCCATAAGGCGCCGTCGCGCAACAATAACTGATTGGGAAATTTAAAGCCCTCGCGGCGCGAGGCTAGCACCTCGCCATCGCCGCTGAGCTTATACACGCTGTGGTCGGATGTATCAGCCAAGTAAATAACGTCTGTCGCCGAGTCAATGACCAACCGGAAACTGCGCGCGGGTAGGATATTCGCATTAGGCAACAAGTCGCAGCGCAGTACCGAGAGGCGGCAGCGATAAAAGCCGTCGGCTCGCTGTCCGTCATGGCCCGCCGAGCTGTGAGCTGGCGCCTGCCGCAACCGCAAAAACGCCTTCAGGTTTTGCCCAACACTCAAAGCCGCCTGGCGATGATAGATCAGCAAATCGCCGTTGGCGAAAAAATCAAAGTCTCCCACCGGGCGCAAATTCTCTGATTCTAAATCCAGGGTCCGACGCTCGCGACCGGTTTGGCTTAACCACACCCACGAGCGGTCAAAGTTGACCACCAGCTCGCCTTCGTTTACGCGCATAAAACCATAGCCTTGTAACCCCGCGCGCTGGCTACCCGCCCAAAGATACAACCCCAAGGTGCTCACGACGCAGCTGACGATGATAATAGCGGCCGCTTTGGACTTTCCCTGCATACCTTGTTTTCCCTACGATATTTTTAGGCGACGCCATGGTAACCAACTTGCTGAACCCTGTCAGCGGTACTTATCCGGCAAAAAACATTAAGAGAAGATATACTAGCCTCCGCAGAACACACCCCAATTAAGAGATTTACCCCAAAAGAGCCATGCCAACCACCGCGCCCGACACTCCCATCGATATAGATATTGCCGTTATCGGTGGCGGTGTAGCCGGTTTATGGTTGCTAGATCGGCTGAGAACTACCGGTTACCAGGCCGCACTGCTCACCCAGGCGCCGCTCGGCAGCGAGCAGACTCTGGCGTCCCAAGGCATGATTCACGGCGGAGTTAAATACACCCTGGCCGGGACTCTATCCGGCGCCTCAGAGGCGATTGCCGATATGCCCAAGCACTGGCGCGCCTGTTTAAACGGCGAGGGCGATGTCGATCTGCGCGAGACCCGGGTGCTGTCGGATCACTTTTATATGTGGTCCACCTCTACCCTGGGCAAGCTTACCGGCTTTTTCGCCAGCCGGGCGCTGCGCGGCCGAGTGGAAAAAGTAGCTGCCAACCAGCGCCCGCCGCTGTTTCAAAACCCCGCGTTTAAAGGCAGTTTATACAAGCTAGTGGATATGGTGTTGGATGTGCCCTCACTGTTGGCCAATCTCAAGCGCAATAACGCCGAACAGATCTTCGCCCTGCCCGCCTCTCACCAGTGGCGCAAAAACGGCACCCGGGCCGAACTGGTGTTGGATGACGGCACCGTTGTTCGCGCCCGCCAGTTTGTATTTACCGCCGGGCGCGGCAACCAGGCATTACTTAACAGCTTAGATATCAGCCAGCCCGAGCAACAGCTGCGACCGCTCAAACAGCTGGTGGTGCGCCACCGCCACCCCTATGCCTTTTACGGCCACTGCCTGGGCGCCGACAAAACCCCGCGTTTAACCATTTCCAGCCATCCGTCACACGACGGCAGCCTGGTCTGGTATTTGGGCGGCAGCCTGGCCGAGGAGGGGGCAAATCTAAGCGATGACGAACTGATTGCCCGCGGCCGAAACGAGCTGAAACAACTCTTCCCCTGGTTGGATTTCAGCGATGCCCAATTCAGCACTTTGTTTATCGAGCGCGCCGAGCCCAAACAGCCGGGATTGGTGCGGCCCGATCAGGCCTTTGCCGAACCCGCCAACGGCCTAGACAATGTGATTGTCGCCTGGCCCACCAAACTCACCCTGACGCCCAATATGGCGCAGCAGGTGCTGGCCCAACTGGATGGCCCCATGAATACCAACGCGGGCCTCGCGCAGCTGGCCCAACGCCTTAACACGCCCGATGTGGCGGCCCTACCCTGGGAGCAACAATGAACACCTTTAGCCAGCGCCCGCTGGGTCAAACCGGACTAACCGTCAGTGCGCTTGGTCTGGGCACAGTCAAACTGGGGCGCAATCAGGGGGTCAAATACCCCAGCGCCTTCGAACTGCCCAGCGACGCCGAAGCCCAGACGCTGCTGGGCACCGCACTCGAGTGCGGCATTAATTTCTTCGACACCGCCCCGGCCTACGGCATCAGCGAAGCGCGTCTGGGCCAACTGCTGGGCAAAAGTGCCCACGACTGGGTCATTGGCAGTAAAACCGGTGAAGAGTTTATTAATGGCGAAAGTCACTTTGATTTTAGCGCCGAGCACACCCGCCTGAGCGTAAAGCGCTCACTCAAACGCTTAAACCGCGACTGGCTGGATCTGGTGCTGGTGCACTCGGACGGCAATGATGTAGACATTATCGAAAACTCCGGCGCCTTCGAGGCCCTGGCCGCCCTTAAACAGGCGGGTACGATTCGCGCCTTTGGCATGTCCAGCAAAACCGTGGCGGGCGGTATTTTGGCGGCACGCGAATCAGACTGCGTGATGGTCACCTACAACCCGGGCCACACAGGCGAAAAGGCGGTTATTGACGAGTGCCTGCGCCTCAATAAGGGCGTGCTACTTAAAAAAGCACTGGCCAGCGGCCACCTAAACAGCGATGATGCCGACCCGGTGCAACACTGCCTGGATTTTGCCTTTGCGCACCCAGGTGTTAGCAGTGCCATTATCGGCACCATTAACCCGCAGCATTTACGTGATAACATCGCCAAAGCAAAACGGAGTCTGACATGACACAAGCGGGCGAGAGCGACTGGCTCGACGCAGTAAAATGGGACGCCGACGGCCTGGTACCGGCCATCGCCCAAGACCACCAAACCGGCCGCATTTTAATGATGGCCTGGATGAACCGCGAAGCCCTGGCACTGACCGCTGCCGAGGGCCGCGCCATTTACTGGTCGCGCTCGCGCGGTAAACTGTGGCGCAAGGGCGAGTCGTCGGGACATGTGCAAAATTTGCACGAAATGCGCCTGGACTGCGACGCCGATGTGATTGTGCTGCAGGTGGAACAACTGGGCGGCATTGCCTGTCACACCGGGCGCGAAAGCTGTTTTTATCGCAGCTACAAAGACGGCGGCTGGCACACGGTAGACGCGGTATTAAAAGACCCCAGCGAGATTTACTAATGAGCGACAAGCAAGATATTCTGGCCGAGCTGACCCGTATACTCGAATCGCGCAAAAGCGCCGCCGACGGCGAAAAGTCTTACGTGGCCAGTTTGCACCAAAAAGGTCTGAATAAGATCTTAGAAAAAATCGGCGAGGAAGCCACAGAAACCATTCTGGCGGCCAAAGACGCCCAGGTAAGCGGCGACAAAAGCGAGCTTATTGCCGAGACCGCCGATTTGTGGTTTCACTCGCTGGTGATGCTGTCGCACCTGGATGAGTCCGCCGACAGCGTATTAAACGAACTGGCCCGCCGCTTCGGCGTATCCGGGCACGACGAAAAAGCCGCGCGCCAGTCTTAATTGAGCGCGCTGGCACCATTGCTAATTTGAGGAAATCACTATGGCCGGCATCAGTATCTGGCAACTGTTAATCGTACTCGCCATTGTCATTATGCTGTTTGGTACCAAACGCCTGCGCGGCATGGGCTCGGACTTGGGTGAAGCCATTAAAGGCTTTAAAAAATCCGTCAGCGACGACGATAAAGATCAAGACCCCAAGCAGATCGACGCCGACGCCCCCGAGTCCGAAAGCGCCGACACCGCCAAAAGCGACGACAAAACCAAAAGCCACTAAGACCTAAACGTGTTTGATATCGGCTTTTTTGAGCTGCTGGTCATCGCCATTGTGTCACTGGTGATTATCGGCCCCGAGCGCCTGCCCGAAACCGTGCGCAGCGTCAGTCTTTGGATTGGCCGACTCAAGCGCAGCCTGCGTGAAACCCGCAGTGAAATCGAAAAGCAAATTGGCGCCGACGATATTCGTCGCCAACTGCACAACGAAGAAATTATGCGCAACCTCGAGGCCACCCGCCGAGATATTGAAGAGGCGGTAGACCCCGAGCGTACCAAGCGCATGCACGGCCACTATGGCCCACCGCCCGAAGAGCCCATGCACGCCCACGGCGAACAAACGGGTGCTAGCAGCGCGCCGGAACAACGCAACGAGCCCGCGCGCCCACACGATTCCGACAAATCATGAGCGACTCCCAGGATCAAGAACTGCCATTAGTGCAGCATTTAATCGAGCTGCGCAATCGTTTGCTGCGCGCGATTTTAGTCACCGGCATTGTCTGCGCCTGCCTGCTGCCCTTCTCGGCAGAAATCTACGATTTCGCCTCCAAGCCTTTGCAGGTGTACTTACCCGAAAACAGCCAGATGATCGCCACCGAAGTGGCCTCGCCGTTTTTAACCCCGTTTAAGCTCACTCTGTTTCTGGCGTTCGTGATCAGTGTGCCCTTTATTTTGTATCAGGCCTGGGCCTTTATTGCGCCGGGTTTATACAAGCACGAAAAACGCCTGGCAGTGCCCATTCTGGGCTCATCGGTGCTGCTGTTTTACGCGGGTATGGCCTTCGCCTACTTTGTGGTGTTTCCCCTGGTGTTTGGTTTTTTCACGTCGGTGGGACCGGCCAATGTCGCTATCATGACCGACATCAGCCGCTATCTGGATTTTGTCCTCAAGCTGTTTTTCGCCTTTGGGGTGGCCTTCGAAATCCCCATTGCTGCGGTTCTGCTGATTTTGGCCGGGGTGGTAACCCCCGAAGGGCTGGCCAAAAAACGCCCCTATGTGATTGTGGGCTGTTTTATTATCGGCATGTTGCTAACCCCACCCGATGTGGTCTCGCAAACCCTGCTGGCGCTACCCATGTGGCTGCTGTTTGAGGCCGGGGTGTTTTTCGGCCGTATTCTGCATCGCAAGCACGGTAGCGACGACTCAAGCGAGCATAACAGCGCCGACTAAACTTGCACCCGGCGCTTGTGGGCGCCGCGCAGCGGGTTAGGGCCTGTTCACGCTAATTAAATGCAGACTGTTGTGACTAAAAATTCGTCAATCAAGGCGCGAGGGCCGAAGGCGCCGCGAAGACCTGGAGTGGCTGGACGAGTGGTTTGGTTACTCCAAATGAACGACGAGCAACGCAGGGTGGCGGATTTTTAGCCGCAACCCGAATACTTACATGGACGTAAGGTATTAGAGCAATGCAGGAGCAATTGCCGAGGGCTGGAGCCAGTTTTGTCCCCAGCGTTGTTGCCGATCGCTTATTTGGAGTAACCAAACTTCGCTCACGGCGCCTAGCTGGAAACAAAACTGGCTTCCAGCAGGCGCACTTAATTAGCGTGAACAGGCCCTAGGCTACTCGCTGGGCAAACACCTCCGTCATCGACTCTTTGTGCTCGCCCCAGCGGTTCCAGCCCATCTCGTGGAAGTAAAAAGCCACGGTGTTTATCGCGGGTTCTATCAACGCTACAGCGCTACCAATGACTATATCGCCAGTTAATAAGTAGGTCACCGTGAACGCGACGGTGAAGTGCAACAGTGCAAAGGTTATTGTCTTAATCATGACCGCCTCCGGTTAAGTGTTTGAATGAATAATCAACCTTGAGTTAATAATAGTCATTCTCACTAAAGGTGTCTAAGCAAACAATTCTATCAATTCAATTGCCTGACCTAATCACAATAAAAATGTTGACTTTTGCGCCACCAGACATTAATTTGCGCGCCTGACGGGGCGGTGCTATACACAATAAAGACACATGATTCCTCACCCCGGACTTTATTGTGTACAGCTTCAGCCGATAACTAAGCGCTATCGCAACCGTCAAGGACCGCCCGTGTTGAAATTAAAGATATCTCATAAGCTTTTATTGATTGTCGCCATCGCCCTCATTGCCTTTGTCGTCAGTCAGGGCTATGCCCTGTTGGTAGAAAAAGACAATGCCTCACGCCTGCGGGATGTACAAACTCGCCTGTACCCCGGTCTGGAGCTCACCACCGCTAACCTCGGCAACCTATTGTTAATGGAGCAATACATTAACTCGGCGGTAACCACTGGCGATACCGAACCTCTGTCCGAGGCGGAAAAGCAGTTCCAGCTCATTACCCGCAATCTCGATCAGCTGGCTCAATTGAATTCCGACGACCAGGCCACCGAGGCGAAAGCCCTGCTAACACGCTGGTACAACACCGCCATTGAGATCGCCCGCAGTTTTATAGACGGCACCGTAGATTTTTCTAAGGTAGCGGATACCGCCCGCATCAATGCCGAGAGATTAGAGCAGCTGAGAGGCATGCTGGAACAAATGAAGCAGGCGAACGAACGGGCCTTTACCAATTCCATAAGCACGACTGTCGACAGCTCGGCCCAGGCCAATCGCATATCACTCGGCATTGCCCTGGCTGCCGTTATTGCGCTGCTTGTGCTGAGCCTTATTATTGGGCGCTCCATTACCCGCAATTTACAGCAGGTTTCCGATTCGCTGCGCGAAATGGCTACAGGCGAAGGCGATCTGAGCTCGCGCATTGAATACCGGGGGCACGACGAAATCCGCGAACTGGTCAATAACTTCAACACTTTTGTAGAAAAACTCCACAGCTCTTTTGCTGAAGTTCTGCAAGATGTGGGATCCTTGAGCGCAGTATCCACCCGCCTGACCGCTACCAGCGATAATAACGTGTCTGAAATTAGCGCTCAGGCGCAAGCCATTTCAGCCACCCGCAACGCCATTGAAGAGCTAATGACCAGCGTGGACGAAGTGGCTAATTTCGCCCGCAGCGCCTCCACTCAGGCGGGAGAAATTAATCAGACAGCGGCACAGAGCCAAATTACCCTGAACACTAATGTGCAAACCATTACCGAATTGGCAGGAGATGTAAAAAGCTCGGCCGAGGTAGTCAATAAATTCGATGGCTTCAGCAGTGACGTGGGCCAACTGCTTAACACCATTCAAAATGTCGCTGAGCAAACCAACCTGCTGGCTTTAAATGCAGCGATTGAAGCGGCGCGGGCGGGCGAGCACGGTCGGGGCTTCGCTGTGGTAGCGGACGAAGTGCGCGAGCTGGCGGTGCGCACCCGTCAGGCGACGGAAGAGATTCACACGGTTATCAGCGAGCTGCAACAGGTTTCGCAAAGCGCGGTAAGCGCCATGGAAGCTAGCGTTGAGCGGGCCAACACCGGGGTCGAGGCCACCCGCGAATCGGAGCAATCTCTGCAAAGCATTCTCGCCAGTGTCAAAGAAATCAGCACGTTTAACGAGCAGATCGCCGGCGCCACCCAGGAACAAAGCCACACCTTTAATCAAGTTCTGGAGCATGTCACCAACATTCACCAAAACACCGAAACAGTGACCAGCAGTACCAGCGCTATGAACGAGATTTGTCAGGACATTGACGACATTTCCCGGCGCCTGGGGAAGGTCGCATCACAGTTCAAAGTGTAAGTCACACTTCGAGGGAGAGTATTCAATGCAAACCATTCACCACACAAAAAAGGCGCTGCCTTTGGCGCTGTGTGCCCTGTTTTTCAGCTACGGCACTAGCGCACAAACCAGTGACGAGCGTATTGCCCAGCTGGAGCAACAAGTCCAAAGCCTACAAACACAAGTTAATAAACCAGATGACAACCGTCTACGCTTTAACGGCTTTCTAAGTGTTGGCTATGGCATGGCAAGTAACGATGGTGGCTACGCCGGCTACAACGAAGAAGGCAGCTTTAATCCTGAGAGCTTGTTTGGGTTACAGGGTGCTTTCACTCTGACTGACAAAACCGAAGTTACCATGCAGCTGGTGGGACGCGGCAACGAAGATTGGGACCCGAGCATTGAGTGGGCGTATATCAGCCACCGATTTACCCCGGCGTTTAAAATGCGAGCCGGCAAAATGCGGTTGCCATTATTTATGTATTCCGACTCGCTGGAAGTGGGCTATGCCCAACCCTGGATTCGCCCGCCCGAGGAAGTTTACGGCAATGTGCCAGTTACCAGCTATACCGGCATCGACGGTCTGTACGACATTAACTTTGACATGTCGACACTTACCTTCCAGGCTTTTATGGGTGAGTCGGAAGAAGACATTACCAACCTGGGGCAAACGGTTCGCCTTGAGGTAAACGACTTATTCGGCGGTTCTGCCACCTGGACCGACTTTATCTGGACGCTGCGCGGCAACCTCGCCACCTCTGAAATCACCATTGGCGGCGACGATCTAAAAACCGACTTTTACGGCTTGGGCGCTAGCTATAACAACGGCAGCCTGCAGGTTATATCCGAGTGGACACGTCTGGAGATTGAAGGCCCCACAGCGGATACCGACTCGGGCTACATCACACTGGCTTACACCCTGGGTAGTTTTGCGCCCTACGCGACCTACTCCATGCAAGAATCTACCGATGATGACGAGCGCCCTTATACACGCGAATTTATCTACACCGCGATTAGCACACCGGGTAGTCCTCTGTACGGCAATGTTGCTGCGGTGGCGCTGTCCGATGTGCAAAACTCTGAGCGCACCACCTACAGTGTCGGCGTGCGCTGGGATGCCACCAGCAATGTAGCGGTTAAATTTGATGTGACCCGCGCCACCGACTTTGGTGATACCGGCGGTGATTTACCCGGCAATATGGGGCCCACTATTGCCTACGACGATATTGATGTCTACTCCATCAAAATTGATTCAGCGTTTTAACAGGAGAAAAGACGATGCGTAAATTGTTGTTAGCTTTATCTTTTCTCGCGCCTTTTACCTGCGCCGATGTGGTGGTTATCACCAACCCCTCGGGCCCAGACGCGATGGACGCCAACCAGGTGCGGGATTTATTTATTGGCCGCAGTAAATCACTCCCCAACGGTCAGGCTGCTGACCCGATTGACCTGGAATCAGGTCAGGCGCTGCGTGAGGAATTCCACACCAAGGTCACCGGCCGGTCACAGGCGCAGCTCAACGCCTTTTGGTCCAAGCAAGTGTTTACCGGCAAGGGCCAGCCTCCTCGTACCCTCAGCTCTACTGGGGCAGTAAAGTCAGCGGTTGCCAGTACGCCGGGCGCCATTGGTTATATTGATTCGAGCGAAGTGGATGATTCGGTTAAGGTGGTATTAACCCCTTAACCTGCAAGCATGACCTGCAAAACCCATGAGAAAAAGCCGACTTGATGTCGGCTTTTTTTATAAGTCTTTCACCAAACTCCAAAGCAGTATAACAAACAGTACGAACGACACTCCCTGCCAAAATTTAACCGGGTTGCGCTCTATCAGCGGAGGCTTGGTTTGGTTCAGAAACTGCCGGTTGGGCTGGCGCAAGTCCATCATAAACTCGCTCAACTCGCGATAACGCTTCGCGGGTTTAATCTGCACAGCCTTAGCGATAGCGGCATCTACCCAAGGGGGAATGTCCTTGCGTTTATGAGCAATGGATTGATACTGCAAATTCTGCCGCGCTCGTCCGCTGCTGGCCTTGGCCATCGAGGTGCCATAGGGTAAATCGCCACTCAGCATCTGATAGACAATCACCCCTAAAGAAAATATGTCCGAATAAGCACCGGCATCTTCGCCACTAAAATATTCGGGAGCGGAAAATTGCGCGGTGCCGGGTATAGCAATATCTGCCGGCAGAGCTTCAGCCACCCCAGCCACCCGGGTGGCGCCAAAGTCGATAATTTTAACCGTGCCCCCAGCATCAATCATAACGTTATTGGGGCGCAAATCCTGATGAATCATTTCCTGGCGGTGGAACGCCTGCAGCCCCCGCGCAATTTGCTCGACGATATCGCGCACCACTTCAAGCCTGGGCTGGGGATTATCGCGCATCCACTGCACCAGAGTTTGCCCCTCGATGTACTCAGTGGTCAGGTACAAATAGCGCCGGGGACGAGACTGCTCGGCCGCTTTTAGCACATGCACATTGTCGATGCGCCTGGCGATCCAGTCCTCCATTAAAAAGTGCTCTAAATATTCTGGCTGACCGCGCTTTTCCACCGAAGGTGTTTTAATGACGACCTTTTTTCCGCTTTGCCGGTCTTCAGCCAAAAACACATGGCTGCGGCTGGAAATATAAATCTCGCGCACGATGTTATAGCCGTCGAACTCCATGCGCGGTTGCAACCTGGGCGGCAGAGGCAAGCTGTGCAATTGTTGCTGCACTTCGTGCACGCCGCGTGGGGGTAACTGCTCTATTTCCAAGAGCTGCACGCTCAGGTTATCGTCGCTGCCATTAGCCAGCGCCGTTTCTATTAATACCTTTGCGGCGCGATTTAAATCTTCGCCATGGTCGTACCACACCTGCTGTATTTGTGCATCGGTGATAAATTCATAAACCCCATCGGTAGCGAGCAAGAAGCGATCGCCCACCTGTAGATTTAACGTCTGATAGTCCACCTCAAGCGCGTGTTTCACCCCCAGCGCGCGAGTTAAATAACTGGTTTCGGCATCCACCCGACGGCGGTGATCTTCGGTTAGGGGTTCGAGGGCCGAGCCCGACACACGATAAATGCGGCTGTCGCCCGAGTGAAAAAGATGCGCGGTATTGGATTTAATAATCAATGCGCAAAAGGTACAGATATAACCTTTGTCGCGCTCAAAGCGGTAGGGACTGTTGCGGGTTTGGGAGTAGAGCCAGCTATTAGTTGCCTGCAAAACCTTGCGTGCAGCGTTTTTGACTGACCAGGCATCCGAGGTGCAGTAGTAGTCATCGAGAAAACTGGTTACCGCGGTTTCGCTGGCGATTTGGCTGACATTGCTGCTACTGATACCGTCGGCCAGCGCCAAAGCCACACCCTTCCCGCTGAGCAAAGGCTCGGTGGGAATACAGGCCGCCACCGCGTCCTGATTAATCTTTTTACGGCCTTTATCGGTGCATTGTCCCAGGCGGACTTTTAGGGTGTCGGTCATTGCGGGTCCGTTCTTTTCACGCGCAAACATTGCGAGACTTAAGACACAAAAGCTCCGCCCGCGAACGGACGGAGCCTAGCTCTATAATACTGCGCCCGTATTAGCGACTGATGCTGCGCTCGGGACTGGTGCGCACATGAGTGTAATACAAGGGCAAGCCCACCAGTAGGAAACCACCCACCAGGTTACCCAAAGCCGTGGGCAACTCGTTCCAAAGCAGGTAGTCGGACACGGTAAAGTCACCCCCCATAATCATTGAGAAGGGGAACAAAAACATATTCACAATGGAGTGCTCAAAACCCATAAAGAAGAAGAGCATGACCGGCATCCACATAGCCGCCATTTTGCCGGTGGCCGAGGTGGAAATCATTGCCCCGACGACACCCATGGAAACCATCCAGTTACACAGCATGCCGCGGATAAAAATGGTTAACCAACCGTCCAGACCATGGGCCTGATAACCCACGGTACGGGATTCGCCAATCTCGCCCACTTTGGCCGCCAGGGCGCCGCCATCCACGTTGTAGCCATAAGTCAGAATAAACGACATAAAAAAGGCAACGGTTAACGCGCCGGCAAAGTTGCCGCAAAATACCAGGCCCCAATTGCGCATCACCTGACCGACAGTCACCCCCGGGCGTTTGTCCAGCAGTGCCAGTGGCACCAGGGTAAACACCCCGGTCAGCAGGTCAAACTTCATCAGGTACAGCATGATAAAGCCCACGGGGAACAGAATAGAGCCGAGGATCGGGCTGCCGGTTTTTACGATAACGGTAATCGCAAACATAGCCGCCAAACCCAAAATAGCGCCCGCCATAAAGGCGCGAATGAGGGTGTCCTTAGTGGACATGTAAACTTTTTGCTCGCCCGAGTCCACCATTTTGGTGACAAACTCGGAGGGTTCGATATAGGCCATAAGTTTTCCTTAATAGAGATTGAGAGAGTCAAACCTCTAATGGCAAACCTCGTGCCAAGCAAAATAAAAACTGTAAGCCTCTGATTTTAAAAGATAATATAAAAACCGAAAAAGGCATCGAGTAAAACCCGGCGTCACAATGCACCAATACAGTGCCACATCGGGGATTTTCCGCCCCAGCAATCGGCAAAAACCATGCACCCCGGCGGGTCAAATACAAAAACAAATGGTGCAGGCGCACCAACTTAAGGCAAAACGATAACTATCGCTCCATACGGAAAATCAAATCGGCACTCTGCACCTGGCCCGATTCGGCCTCGAGGCGAAGGTTATCGCTGATGAAGTAGGTCAGCCCCACGGTAGAAATGCTGTCAAATAAGCCGATGGCGTAGTGCACATACAAGTCTTCGGTTAGGTACTTACCCAGCCAAAGGCTGCTGTCTTTTACATCGTCGTCGGATTTAATCGTCAGCTCGTCCAAGCCAAAGCGCCCGGCAATATCGTCCGCCAAAAACTGCCCGCGCTTGATGCCCAGTTTGGCCACGGCGTTAACCAGCATTGAGGCCTCGCCCGACGAGGCGCCACTAATGGGCTTACCGGTAAAGAGCATACTCATGGCATCGCTTTCGGTCTGCTGAGGGCGCGAGTAGATTTCGCTGGTGGGGCTTTGCAGCGTGCCGCCGATAATCAACCCCACCTGAATATCGTCCACCTCGCGGGTGGCGGTCACGTTCAGGCCCGGATTATCCATGGGGCCCTGGAACGACAAGGTGCCTTTTTCGATGGTCAGGTCTTGACCATAGGCCTGAAAGCGACCGTTGATAATATTGATATTCCCCAACGCATAGAGCGCCCGTTCGGGCGATTTGTCGATGCTGAGCTCACCCCCCAAGCGCGCCTTAAAGCCCGCCGCGTTAAAGCTGACCTCATCCCCCAGGGCGATGTCCACATCCATATAAATGGGAATGGCGTTGCCACCGGCATCATCCGTTTCGGCATCCACCACCACGACATCGTCCGACACCTTGGTGGCCGAGGTGGGCAGCGTGCTAATCACCGCATGCGCCTTGGGCACCCGCGCGCTGCCCTGAACCCGCACCTGCTCGGGGCTGGCCTCAAGGATAATATCGGGGGTCAGGTATAAATCCAGCAGCTGGCTGTTCATAACATGGGCGGCCTCGCCCTTGAGCTCGGCAGTTACCTGCCAGGCCTGCGTCAGGAAATCCTGCGCCTCGGCCGTCAAGGATAGCTGCCCGTCACCGGCCTGAGTGCGCACCTCCACATTCAGTGTCTGCTGATCGCCCTGCACCCGGGCATTGAAGTCGTGGTAACTCACCCCGAAAGACGGCATTTCAAAGCCCACCTGGGAAAGCTCGGCATCCACCTTGAGCTGCGGCTGACCGAAACTGCCCGAGATATCCGCGCGGGCATCCAGGCGTCCGTCGATATTGCGTACCGCGGGTAATAGCGCCTCGAAGGGCGACAGGCTGTCCATAGCCGCGGTCAACTCGCCCTGCAGGCTTTGGGTATCCATTTGCGCTTGCAACTGGGCCTGTATCTGGCCGTAACCGGGAAAGGTCAAATCCGCCGTGGCATCCATCTCACTGCCCGCTTGCTGCACCAGCAAGGAGAAGTCGTCGATGGGGTAGCTGTCACTTTCTTCGTCGTTAACGTGGTAAATCAGCTCGGCCCCGGTAGCGCGAAAGTCCGCATTTAACTGGGGGACACCCTGGGCCTCCCAGCTAAACTGGCCGGTGCCATGCAAAAAGCCATTGACATCGACTTCGTCTTTTAACCAGCGCCGCAACAGCGACAAGGGCAAACGCTCGAGCGCCAATTGCCCGCGCGCGCCCTGATTTTGCTGCCAACTACCCGAAGCGCAGGCAGCGGAGTGCACCTCGTCCGTGTCCTGACGACTGCGGGCATACAGGCACAGCTGCTCGACACTGGCCTGACTGGCCGCGGCGCTAATAAGCGCTGGCTGCTGCAGGCGCAAGGTGCGCATATAAGCCGAGCGAATCTCCAACTGCTGCAATTGGCCACTCCAGGTTTCGCCATCCCAGGCGCCACCCAAAGAGGCCGCCAGGCCGGTCATGTCGTCCTGCTTGAGCTCGGCGCTCAGCTGGTGCGCCTCTGGGGTTCCGGCAAACACCAGGTTGGCCGAGGAAAACTCGGTACCGGCCAGATTCAATCCCGAGGCCTCGGCGTTTAAACGCAAGCGCTGCCCTTTCACACTTTCAACTTCAGAGTCCACCGCCAAACTCTCAATCCAGTAGTCCTGCCAGTGGAGCTCAACCGCGGTGAGCCCCCCTTCCACTTTGGGTTGGGCGAGGTCGCCATACACCCGGCCCGAGGCATCCAGTTGCCCCCCCACCGCCGGATCTATCTGCTCAAGCAACGGCGCTTTAATCTCCCAATCCAGCGCCAGAGTCTCGCCAATATGACCATTGGCCTGGACCAGGTTCCCGCCCAGCGACACCTGCAGGGCGTCGAGCTGCAAACGCTCTTTATCCCACTGGGCACCGCCCGAGCCCTGCACCGCCAAACCGCGCAAGGAGCCGTTTAAGCTGTCAACATCGGCCTCAAGTTCGAGATTATCGCCCTGCACCCGTCCGGCGGTGGAGAATTCGGCATCAATAGCACCCGGCCAGTCGGGCACAAGGGCGCCCGGATTGATCGCCTTGGCCACCGCATCCGCCGACCAAACAAAGCCCTCGCTCCAGTTCAGGGCCGCCTCGCCATTCAGGCTGCCCTCGGCGGTATGCAGGTCGACCTCAGGCAGTTTCAGCTGCTGCAAGTCCCCCTCGCCCACTAACTGCAAGGTTACCTCGGGGTAATCGTCCCACTGGTACTCACCGCTAAAATCTGCCCGGTAGCTATCCAACCAGCCTTCCACGTTCAGCTCGCCGCCCATCTGCATTCCCTGTACAGCGGCATAATCCAGCCAGAACTGGCTGAGTGTTTGGCGAGGTGCGCGCAGCTGGGCCTGCAAGTGAGCCGACTCTTCTACGCCGGTCACCCAGTGGCCGGTAGCGTTTATCTGGGCGGGCTGGGCGGTGCGCAGATCAAAATCAAGCTCGGTAATATTGCCGCTGGCGACAAGTTCGGCCTGTAGCTGGTTGCGGTATAACATCTCGGGAATAAACCGGGTTATATCGCTCGCGGGAACAGACTCGGGGCCTGTTTGCAGCTGGGCATCGGCCTCAAGCTCAAGGGCGTAGGGGTAGGTCAAACTGGCCGTACCCTGCAGATGCAAGCGCTGCCCGGCGCTAGTCAGGGTTAAGCCATCCAGAGTCAGTGAGCGCGGCCCGTAACTAAGCTCAGCCTGCAAACCATCCAGGGCATAGGTATCGCCCCCCAACTGCAAACTAAAATCCTGCACGCTGACATCGGACGCCACCAGAGCAAAGGGGACCCCCAAATCCGGCCAACTAAAGGGCTGCTCGCCGGCCTGATCAGTCTCGTCCGAGGGAGCCACGCTAACGCGCAACCCGCTTACCTCCAGCTGATCGACCAATAATACACCCCACAACACCCCCGCCGGGTGCCAGCGCAGCTCGGCGTTTGCCAGGGCGACCTGGGTGCCAGCGTTTTGATAGCGCACATCCTGCAACACCACCCCGCGCAGCAGAGCGCCGCTTTGGTGGGTGAACTCAGCGCCTGTGGCCTCGCGCACTTTGGTGAGTAACCAGCGGGTGCCCGGCTCGGTGGCCACCAGCAAGGTCAGGGCGCACAACAGCGACATAACCAGCACTACTACAAACAGTAGTCCGCGCAGTAAGAGTCTTTTAATCACAGATCGGGCCCCACACTTAAATGCAGGCGCCAGCCCTCGTCACCATCCAAAGCTTTGGCGATGTCGGCGCGCACCGGCCCTACCGGCGAAATCCAGCGCACCCCCACCCCGACACCACGGTAGGGGTCCAGGTAGCCTTTATTGAAGGAGGTGCCCTCATCGTAAAACGCCGCCAGGGAAAAATCGCCGTAAACTTTTTGATCGTACTCGACACTGGCGGTCAACAGCCGCGAACCGCCAATCACAATACCGTCGGCGTTTTTAGGGCCCAGGGTTTTATAATCGTAGCCGCGCACACTGGCATCACCACCGGCAAAAAAGCGCTGGGAAATGGGCAGCTTGCTAAAGTCATCTACCTCGGTCACCCCGCCCTCGGCGCGCAGCAACAAGCGTCCCTCGCCCAAAGGCAAAATCATTTTGACCCGCGAATAAATTTGCGCGAAATCGGTACTGGACACCACCGCATCACTGGCGCCTTTAAGCCGCACCAATAGATTCCAGCCACGCCGGGGGTATTTCACATCTCGCGAGCTGGTGTAGGAGGTGCTGTACATGGGGATCACCAACTCGGAAGTGGTGGCCGGGGCATCGCCAAAGCGAAACTCTTCTTCCTCGTAACTTAAACCAAAGTTATTCAACCATTCGCTGCTCTCCCAGCTGGAATAATTCATACCGGTGGCCAGGCGATTGCTAACCGAGTCATTAATATCTTCCTGGGTATAGCCAGTATAAAGGCGCAATACCTCGTAGGCGGGGCGCGCCATAGGGATGGAATAACCCACTTGGTAAGTAGTAATCACCTCGGATGCGTTGACGGTGGCATCCAGGCTGTGACCGCGACTGTTAAGGTAGCGATTTTCGTAACCCAGCAAAATTCGCGGCCCGATGTCCGACGCGTAGCCCGCACCCACTGAGTAGCTGTGCTTGGGGCCACCCAAAAGCTCGATATTAACCGGCACCTGATCTTCATTTAAGGCGTTAAGCTGGGGTTCAACGCTAACCGAGCCAAAGTAGTTGCTCGATTGCAACTCGCTTTTAAGTTTGACCAAATCCTCAGATTCATACACCTGCCCCGTCTCTAAGGTGACGTAGCGATCAATTAAATCATCGCTGAGAATATCGTGCTCAATGCGAATGTCGCCGATGCGATAGCGCGCCCCGGTATCCAGAATTAGATTGACCCGCGCGGTGTTGCGCTCTTGCGAAACCAGTACCTCGGCCACCCGGTAGCGGGCATCGAAATAACCCTGAGCGTCGGCAGCTTGCAACAGGCGGCTTTTATAACTTTCATAGCGACCGTGATTCAGCGTGTCGCCCTCGCGCAAGATCCCGTTACCCCGGGCGCGCCCCAGGTCACGATTATTGGCGCCCTCGCCCTCCAGCAGCACGGTCACCTGCTCGTAAGCGACCTGGGGGCCGGGGGTTAAATCCACCTGCAGACGCCAGCAGTCTTCGGTGCGGGTAAAGTTTTTTTCGCTCTGTAAGTGGTAATACCCCAGCGCGCGGGCCGCCTCTTCCATTTTGCGGTCCAGCTCTTGCCCCAGGGCGCGCACATGCCAGCGGGCCAGGCGACACGATTGGCTGCCCACATCCAGATACGCCTGGATATTATCGCGCAGGGCATCGGAACCGCCGCGCAACTCCAGCGAAGGGGCAGCGTTGACACCGGCAGCAAGAGCAAAAAAGGGGATCAGTAAAAGGCGCACAACACCCTGTGACATAGTTATTCGACACGAAGACAGCAAGAACACGAATAGTAACATCGCAAAAACCTAACCACCTATAACGGCGAGCCAACAAAACGCTATATAATCGCGCCGACTCCCCTGTTCGAGACATTCCATGCTTAGTTATCGCCACAGCTTCCACGCCGGTAACCACGCCGATGTGCTTAAACACTGCGTGTGGCTATACTGCCTGCGCTATTTGCAACGTAAAGAAACCGGGCTGCGCATCATCGACACCCACAGTGGTGCCGGGCTTTATTCTCTGACCGCCAAACGGCATGAAAATCGCGAATTCTGCGCAGGGATTGGAAAAATTTACAATCGCGACGATCTACCGGCACCGCTGCAAAGCTATGTGGAGACGGTCAGAGCGTTCAATCAAACTAATCTGTGCTTTTACCCGGGTTCGCCATTACTGACTACCCGGCTGCTGCGCCCTCAGGACGAACTCTGGCTACACGAACTGCACGGCCGTGATTTTCAATTATTGTGCGACAACGTCGCCACCGCCAAGCGAACCCGAGTGATTCAAGGGGATGGTTTTAACGGACTAAAGCAACTTCTGCCTCCACCCACGAGGCGCGCCCTGGTGCTTATGGACCCCTCTTACGAAATCAAAAGCGATTACCAAAAAGTAAGCGATGCTCTGTGCCAGGCTCATCGGCGCTTGGCATCCGGATGCTATTTGCTCTGGTACCCCGTGGTTGAGCGCGCCCGTATTAACCGCTTAGAGCAACAGCTGCGCGACAGCGGTATCGGCCGAATTCAAATTTACGAGCTGGGCGTTAGAGCCGATGCCGAGCACTCGGGTATGAGCGCCAGCGGCATGGTAACAATCAACGCTCCCTACACACTCATGGAAGACATGCAGGACGCCCTGCCCTGGCTCGCCACACAGCTGGGCGACAAGGGCCCGGGCCACTATCGCGCCGAAACCCTCAGCGAATAACGGGTATTCTGGCCACCTTACAGACACCCTGCAGACACTCTGGGTGTGTTAATTTATCGCCTGATAAAAAAGAGGAAAGCCTATGCAACCGCCTGTTTATGTCGGATTTTGGCGAAGATTTATCGCCTTTTTATTGGATTCACTGGTCATTTTGCCGGTTTTGATCGCCCTTACATTGCAACTTCACAACCGCAGCGGCGACTGGTTTTCGGCGCTGATCGCGGGCAGCGAGAATTTTTGGCTCAACTACGGGCTCCCCGCCGCCTTTACGCTGTTGTTCTGGCTGATCAAATCCGCCACGCCGGGCAAAATGATTGTTAACGCCGTTATCGTCGATGCCGACACCTTGGATCCTCCTTCCAGCTGGCAGCTGGTGGTGCGCTATCTGGCCTACTACCTATCCACCCTGGTGCTGTTTTTAGGGTTTATCTGGATTGCCCTGGATCGGCGCAAGCAGGGCTGGCATGACAAGCTCGCCGGTACCTTAGTAATCGAGCGGCAGCGCTGACGCACCCGGCGCATCAATGTACAATGGCGGACCTTCCAGTCGCGGCAAACACAGGTTTCGTATGAGCGAGAAAAAAACCACCCACTTTGGTTTTGAGCAGGTCGACATAGAGAAAAAAGCCGAGCGGGTCGCCGGGGTGTTTCACTCAGTGGCCGGTAAGTACGACTTAATGAACGACCTGATGTCCGGTGGTGTGCACCGCCTATGGAAAAGACTGACCATTGAAAAAGCCGCTGTACGACCGGGGCACAAAGTCTTGGATATTGCCGGCGGCACCGGCGACTTGTCGTTTCAGTTTGCCCGCCAGGTGGGCGCCGAGGGCCAGGTGATACTGGCCGACATTAACGACTCGATGCTCAAGGTCGGGCGCGACAAATTACTGGATAAAGGCGTGGCGGGAAATCTGAATGTCACCCAGGCGGATGCCCAATACCTGCCCTTTGCCGACAATTCCTTCGATTGCATTACCATCGCTTTTGGTTTGCGCAATGTCACCGATAAGGACCTGGCGTTGCGCTCTATGCTGCGAGTCCTGAAACCCGGCGGTAAACTGCTGGTGCTGGAGTTCTCCAAACCGACCAACCCGCTGCTGGAAAAGTTCTACGACGCCTACTCGTTTAAACTGCTGCCTCAGATGGGCAAATGGGTCACCGGCGACGCCGACAGCTATCGCTATCTGGCCGAATCCATTCGTATGCACCCGGATCAACCCACTTTGCAGGGCATGATGGACAGCGCGGGCTTTAGCCTGACCGACTACCAGAACATGACCGGTGGCGTGGTCGCATTGCACAGCGGAATTAAGCCCTGATGCTGGACGCCACCGCTATCGCCGCTCTGGCCGCCGTATTGGAAACGACCGCCGAGCGCGCTCTTACCTACGACCCGGGCACCGCCGCCAAACTGCAAACCCTTGAGGACAAGGTGATAGCGATCGACTGCACAGCGCCGCGGGTGACTGTGTATATCCTCTTGGGCAACCCACCGCGATTGCAACAGCACTACGAGGACCCGGTCGATTGTCGCCTGAGCGGCAAGGCGACCGACCTGGCCAAACTCATGGCGAGCGATGCCACCAGCTTGCACGGTACGGGAGTGCATCTTGAAGGCTCACCCCACTTGCTGGCCGAACTTAAAGCGATATTGGCCGGGCTGGATATCGATTGGGAGATGGCACTGGCCGAGGCCATAGGCCCCTTGCCCGCACACTTTATCGCCGCACAAATTCGCAAAGCCACAGGTTGGGCGCATGACCGACGCACCAATGCCCGCGACCTGTCGAGCCAATACCTCAGTGAGGAGGGCGCTCAGGCCGTGGGCCGGGACGAGTTCGAGCTATTTTGCGAGGATGTTCACACCACCGGCCAGGCCCTCGACCGCCTAGAGGCCCGGATCGACCGGCTGCGAGCCCGCCAGAGTAAGGACCCATCCCACCCATGACCAGTGTGCTGCGCCTGTTAACCATTCTGGCCACCTTTGCCCGTTACCGCCTTGATTTACTCCTGCCGCGTCAAAGCCTGCCCTGGTGGCTGCGTTTTTTCCTCGCGCCTCTGGCGCTTATTCCGGCGGGCAAGCTAACCCGGGGCGAGCGTATGCGCCTGGCACTGGAGTCGCTGGGGCCCATTTTCATCAAATTCGGCCAACTGCTATCCACCCGCCCTGACTTAATGCCACCGGATATCATCGCCGAGCTCAGCGCCCTGCAAGACCGGGTACCCCCCTTTGCCAAAGAAAAGTTCAGCGCCCTGGTGGAAGAATCGCTGGGCGATAGCGTCGACACCCTGTTTAAACACTTCGACCGCGAGCCTCTGGCCTCGGCATCGGTGGCGCAGGTACACGCCGCCGTGTTGCACGACGGCCGCGAAGTGGTGATTAAAGCGGTGCGCCCGGGCATTGAAAAAACCATTGCCCAAGACACGCGGCTACTGACACTGATTGCGCGTATCGTCGAAAAATACAGTGTCGACGGCAAACGCCTACGCCCGGTCGAGGTGGTAGAAGACTACCGCACCACCATTTTTGACGAGCTGGACTTGCAGCGCGAAGCGGCCAATGCCTCGCAACTGCGGCGCAACTTTTTGCACTCTCCGCTGTTGTATATTCCCGAGGTGATATGGGATTACAGCCGTCGCAAGGTGCTGGTACTGGAGCGAATTTCAGGCATCCCAGTCACGCAACTGGACGCACTAAACGCCCAGAACACCGACATGAAAAAACTCGCCGAACGCGGTGTGGAAATTTTCTTTACCCAGGTGTTTGAACACAACTTTTTCCACGCCGATATGCATCCGGGCAATATCTTTGTCTCCCGCGAGCACCCGGACCAACCCCAGTACATCGCCGTGGATATGGCGATTGTGGGCTCACTCAACCGCGCCGACCAATACTATTTAGCGCGCAATATGCTGGCGATGTTCCGCCGCGACTACCGCCAAGTGGCCGAGCTGCATGTGCAAAGCGGTTGGGTACCCGAGTCCACCCGCATCGAAGAGCTAGAAGCGGCGGTACGCACCGTATGCGAGCCCATTTTTGAAAAGCCACTTAAAGATATTTCTTTTGGCCAGGTGCTGCTTAATCTGTTCCGCACCGCACGGCGTTTCAATATGGAAGTGCAACCACAACTGGTGTTGTTGCAGAAAACCTTACTCAATATTGAAGGCCTGGGACGCCAGTTGTACCCCGACCTAAATCTGTGGGCTACGGCTCATCCGTTTTTAGAGCGCTGGTTAAAAAACCGCTTTCACCCCAAAACTCTATGGCAGGATTTAAAGCGCTACGGACCCGAGTGGATGGAGAAATTCCCCGAGGTTCCCCATCTGGTGTTCAACGGCTTACAGCAGATACAACAGCTGGATAAGCTGCGCGGCGAGCTAACCGAATACCGCCAGCTGCGCCAGCGCGAAGCGCGCCGGGCGAGCATCCGCAAACGCCTAACCCTTGCGGCTGTGCTCTCGCTGGGCGGTGCGTTCAGCTTACTCTGGCCCGTGCGCGACACCTTGCTCGCTGGCAACTGGGAAAGCATTCCCACTGCGACCTGGGTATTAGCCACTTTGGGCACGACTTTACTTGCACTGCGTCGCTGACCCGATACAGAAGCTTCTGTTATGATCGGACTATCGTATAAATTTAATAATTCAGCAAGGAGAGCGCTGACATGACAAGCTCACTGGCAAAACACGCATTGCTCGCCACTACTATCACCTTGGCCGCCTGCGGCGGTAACGGCGGCGACACCACCTTAGAGCGGGTACAGGACTACTACGGCATTAATGACCCCGATCCCTATACCCCACCACCGCGCTCGTCAGCCAGTAGCGCCGCCAGCAGCTCGGTGGCCAGCAGTAGCAGCTCTGTCTCCAGCCGCTCTTCATCCAGTACCAGCAGTGTCGGCGACGGCTACACGTGGGTAGAGGGCGTATACCCACCGCAGGAAAACTTCTGGGACAAGTGCGAAAACCCACGCCAGGGCATTGCCCCCTACACCGGCGAACCCTACCCGGACACGGCCGGCAGTTATGTGGATGAAAATGTGTTTTTGCGCAGCTTCAGCAATAACTACTACCTGTGGTATGACGAGATCACCGACCGCAACCCGGCCAGTTTTGATACCACCGATTATTTCGATCTGCTGAAAACCGACGCCCTCACCCCTTCCGGCAATTTAAAGGATCAATTCCACTGGTACGCCGAAACCGACAGCTACCGCGAGCGCACCGAGTCGGGTGTGTCGGTAGGCTATGGGGTGCAATGGGCATTAACCTCAAGCCTCCCGCCGCGCGAAGCGGTGGTGGTTTACTCCGAGCCCGACTCATCCGCAGGGCAAGCGAACCTTACTCGCGGTGCCCGGGTGCTGGAAATTGACGGGGTGGATTTGGTTAACGACAACACCGAAGCCGGGGTAAACACACTCAACGCCGGGCTTTTCCCCACCGAGAGCGGCGAAAGCCACACCTTTGTGGTGCAGGATTTAGACAGCGACA
The DNA here is from genome assembly GCF_024195295.1 of Gilvimarinus xylanilyticus. Classification (GTDB taxonomy): domain Bacteria; phylum Pseudomonadota; class Gammaproteobacteria; order Pseudomonadales; family Cellvibrionaceae; genus Gilvimarinus; species Gilvimarinus xylanilyticus. The sequence goes on from NZ_JAMFTH010000007.1 coordinate 45,688, forward strand.
CCACCCGCGAAATCACCCTGACCGCAGGCCCTGTCAGCATTGCCGCGGTCAACCAGACGGACATTATCGACACCCCCACGGGTCTTGTGGGCTATATGTTGTTTAACTCGCACATTGCGACCGCCGAGGCGGAACTAGTCGAGGCGGTAAGCGATATGCGCGATGCCGGGGTGAGCGATCTGGTGCTGGATTTACGCTACAACGGCGGCGGCTATCTGGACATTGCCAGCCAGCTGTCCTACATGATTGCGGGCAGCAACAGCGCCGGAAAAACCTTTGCCAATACCGAGTTTAACGACAAACATCCCACCCACGATCCATTTACCGGCCAACCGCTGGACCCCATCGAGTTTCACGCCACCACGCGGGACTTTTCCCTGGCGCCAGGCCAGGCGCTGCCAAGCCTGGATCTGAACCGGGTGTTTGTACTGGGCGGCGGCAACACCTGCTCGGCCTCAGAGGCAATCATTAACGGTCTGCGCGGCATTGATGTCGAGGTGGTACTGGTGGGCGGCGCCACCTGCGGTAAACCCTACGGCGCCTATGTCATCGACAACTGCGGCCTGTCCTACTTTACCACCCAGTTTAAAAGTACCAATGCCAAAGGCTTTGGCGACTATGCCGACGGCTTTTTCCCGGGCGCCGCCGCCAGCACCAACCAAGCCGAGCTACCCGGCTGCAGCGTAGAGGACGACCTGAACCACGCCCTGGGCGACCCGGACGAGGCGCGCCTGGCCGCTGCCCTGCACTATCGCAACACGGGTCAGTGCCCTGTTGCCAGCAGTAAACCCGCCCTCGAAGGCGCGCAAAAAACCGGCACCCACAAACGTGATGCCCGCATTGTGCAGCCGCCGGGCATGGGCGATATGCTGCTGCGGCACCCGCTGTGATCGCGCGGCTGGTGGTACTCTGCGCGGCCCTGTGCGCCTGCCAGAACCTGCCCGGCGCCCGCCAGCCGGCGGTGCTGCTGGCACCCAGCGCCCAGACCCAACAGGAACTTACCCAAGCCGTGTCAAACGCGCTGAACACCCGAGTGCGCCTGTCTCCCCAGGCGCTGGTAAAAACCAGCGACCTGACCATTGACGCTCCGGCGCCCAAACGCCTGGAAAACCAGGGCGGCGCCGGACTGATACTGGGCCGCCCCGATCACTTTAGCCTGTGGCTACAAAACGGGCAGTGTATTTTGCAACACCAAGAATCCGGCCAAGAGTGGATACTAAAAACCGCGCGCTGTGCCGAGCTTTAACTATACTTCTTGCAGTCCCACCATAAAGGATACTGCCATGAAAGCGCTTCTTGGATGTATTATTTTCGCGGCCATAAACAGCCACGCCCTGGCCGATCTAAAACCCGACATTCTCGACTGCAATGCCCAAAAAGCCGCACGCAATGCGGCGCTGGATTCCACCGTGGGCGTCAGTGGTCATTGCGATGCTGAAAAGCTAGCGGATAAGGCCAAAGACAACGCCAAGGATTCGGTTAAAGAGGCCAAGAAAGAGGTGGGGGAAACCATCGACAATACCAAAAAGGACGTCGCCGACGCTCTACCCGGCGATAAGCACAAACACGACAACCTCCCACACAAGCGCGATTAAACCAACCCGAACTGATTAATACCGGCCGGCCACTGCTCCGGCCGTACCCCACCCCCAACCATTATGCTAAGCTCGCCCACAGAGTTTTCCGGACGCGCAAACACTTATGCATATACATATTCTCGGCATTTGCGGCACCTTTATGGGGTCGCTGGCTTGTCTGGCCAAAGAGTTGGGCCACCGGGTGACCGGCTCAGACCAGAACGTTTACCCTCCTATGAGCACCCAGCTGGAACAAGCGGGGATTGAACTGATTACCGGCTTCGATCCGGCGCAATTAGACCCGGCCCCCGATCTGGTGATAATCGGCAACGCCCTAAGTCGCGGTAACCCTGCGGTAGAGGCAGTACTAAAACGCGGCATTCCCTATACCTCGGGCCCCGAATGGCTGCGCCTGCATGTGTTGCCGGGCAAATGGGTGTTGGCAGTCTCGGGCACCCACGGTAAAACCACCACGGCCAGCCTGTTAGCCTGGATTTTAGAATACGCGGGGATGAGTCCCGGATTTTTAATCGGCGGGGTGACGCAAAACTTTCCGGTCTCGGCGCGGTTGGGTGAAACACCGTTTTTTGTCATTGAGGCAGACGAATACGACAGCGCCTTTTTTGATAAGCGCTCTAAGTTTGTTCACTATTTACCGCGCACTTTAATTATCAACAATCTGGAATTCGATCACGCGGATATTTTCGACTCGCTCGCGGATATTCAGCGCCAGTTTCACCACTTAATGCGCACTCTGCCCGGCAATGGGCGGGTTATTTATCCGGCCGCGCAAGAGGCTATCGACGGGGTCATCGCCCAGGGCTGCTGGAGCGAATCGGAAACCATGGGCGAGCTGGGCGATTGGAGCACTCGCAATATTAACCCCGACGGCTCACGCTTTCAGGTATTGTGCGGCGCCAATCTCGAAGCCGAAGTACACTGGGCCCTAAACGGCGAGCACAATGTCAGCAATGCGCTCGCCGCTATGCTCGCCGCGCGCCATGTGGGCGTTACCCCAGAGATTAGTGCGCGAGCCCTGCAAGCCTTTAAGGGCGTTAAGAGACGCCTGGAGTGCATCGCCGATATTCACAACATAAAGGTGTACGACGACTTTGCCCATCACCCCACCGCCATCAAAACCACCCTGGCGGGTTTGCGAGCAAAAGTGGGCGACAGCAAAATTATCGCTATTATCGAGCCGCGCTCGAACACCATGCGCATGGGTGTACACAAAAAAGCCCTGGCACCGGCCTGTGTCGACGCCGATGATGTGCTCTGGTATCAACCGCCCGACGCCGACTGGGATTTGACCGAGGTGGTGAATCACTCACCCGTGCCCGCGAAACTCTACCGCGAACTGGACGGCTTGATTCACGACGCCCTGGCACTCGCCGAGGCGGACAGCCATATTGTGATAATGAGTAACGGCGGCTTTGGTGGCCTGCACCAGAAGCTGGTCGCGCAATTGAATAAACACGCCCTGTAACGGAGTGGCTATGACCAACCCGAGCGACAATCGCACCATCACCCTGGCGATGACTGGCGCATCCGGCGCCCAGTACGGCTTGCGCCTGCTGCAGTGTTTGCTGGCCGCTGACTGCAATGTCTATTTGCTGCTATCCAGCGCCGCCGAGGTGGTGATTCGCACCGAAACGGATTTGGATTTACCCACCGACCTGGAAGAGCAGCAGCTGTTTTTAAGTCAGCGCTATGGCGCGGGCGACGACCAGCTTACCCTGTTTGGCCGCGACGACTGGTTTTCACCGGTGGCGTCGGGCTCTAGCTCGCCCGCGTCTATGGTGATCTGCCCCGCTAGCGGCGGCACCCTGTCTTCCATTGCCAGCGGCGCCAGCAACAATCTGGTGGAGCGAGCGGCGGATGTCGCCCTCAAAGAGCGCCGGCAATTAATTGTGGTACCGCGCGAGACCCCCTACTCGGCGGTACACCTGGAAAATATGCTTAAACTGACCCAGCTGGGCGCCATCGTACTGCCCGCGAGCCCCGGGTTTTATATGCAACCGGCCAGCATAGAAGAGCTGATCGACTTCGTCGTGGCCCGCATTCTGGACCAGCTGGGCTTGGAGCAAGACCTGATGCCGCGCTGGGGCGAAGAGTAATTGTGCTGCCCTCGCGTGTATCCATTGTCGAAGTCGGCCCCCGCGACGGACTGCAAAACGAGCCGGGCAAGATCGCGCTGGCCGATAAACTCACGCTTATTCATCAACTGGCCGACGCGGGCCTGACCCGGATAGAGGCCGGCGCCTTTGTAAACCCCAAGTGGGTGCCGCAAATGGCCGACAGCGAGGCCGTTTTTACCGGTATTAACCGCCGCCCAGGCGTGCGCTACAGCGCCCTTACCCCCAACTTAAAAGGCTTTGAGCGCGCCCGGGCCTGCGGCGCCGACGAGGTAGCCATTTTTGCCGCCGCCAGCGAAGCCTTTAGCCAGAAGAACTTAAACTGCAGTATTGAGCAGAGCCTGGAAAAATTTGCCGAGGTCGCCCGCGCGGCGCGCGAGCACCAGATTCCTCTGCGCGGCTATATTTCCTGCGTGCTGGGCTGCCCCTACAGCGGCAGAGTCGAACCCGAATTGTGCCGCGATGTCGCTCAGGCTCTACTAGAGATGGGCTGCTACGAAATTTCCCTGGGCGATACCATTGGCACCGGCACTGTCGCCAGTACCCATGCGCTGTTGGATAACTTACTTGCCGACATCAAAGCCGATAAGCTGGCGGTGCATATGCACGACACCTACGGCCAGGCACTGGCCAATATCTACCAATCCTTACAAATGGGCATTGCCACCATCGACACCTCGGTAGCGGGGCTCGGAGGCTGTCCCTATGCGCGCGGCGCCAGCGGGAACGTCGCTACCGAGGACGTGCTATACCTCTTAAACGGGCTTAACATAGCCCACGGCGTGGAACTCGACAAAGTCGCCCGCGCCGGAGCCGCTATCTGCAAAACCCTGAATAAAACCAACCCCAGCCGCGCGGCGGTTGCGCTATTGAACCAAACACCATGAATCACGACGACGAAATTTTACAGGCCAAGGTCAATCTGGAAACCGCGCAAATTCCCTGGCGCGATCTGCAGCGTTTTTTTGCCGGCGGGCGCGCGGTTTATGTCGCCCCCGAGCTGGACTTAACCCGGGTGGCCACCGAAATGGCCCGCGACAATGCCGCGCAAATTCAGCACTGGATGCAGGCCCAGCAGCTAGCCCCGGTGAGAGACCAACAGGCCCAGACCTGGTTTGAGGCGAATACACTGCTTTGGGCGGTAGTCATCAAGCCCTGGGTTATGGTGCAAGAAACGCCTAACCCATCACCGGGGTAAGCGCGCAGAGTGCGAACCCGCCTGGGTGCTGCTATAATGCCGCCTCCTCCAATGCAGAGGCTTGTTGTCGAGTATTGGCCGCCAAAAGTGGCCATGTGAGGATGATCAGCCTGCGCGGGATTGCGCACTCTTAGTGCCCGGTACACTCACCGGCCCGCCTGGAATCGTCCAGCCTCTGAAGATACCCTCTTTTCAACTACAGGTAGAAGAATGGCTACATCAGATTCCAAGATTATCTACACCAAAACCGACGAAGCTCCGGCACTGGCCACCCAGTCGCTCCTCCCGATCATCGAGGCCTACTCCCAAGTGTCAGGCATTGGAGTTGAGCTTAAAGACATTTCGCTGGCCGCTCGTATTATTTCCCAGTTTCCCGAATATTTAACCGAACAACAGCGCCAGAGCGACGCCCTGGCAGAGCTGGGTGAGCTGGCCAAGCAACCCGAAGCCAATATTATTAAACTGCCTAACATCAGCGCCTCTATCCCCCAGCTGAAAGAAGCCATTAAAGAACTGCAGGACAAGGGCTACAAGCTCCCGGATTACCCTTCGGACCCGCAAACCGACGAAGAAAAGTCTGTTGCCGCCCGCTACGACAAAGTCAAAGGCTCGGCAGTAAACCCGGTTTTGCGCGAGGGCAACTCCGACCGCCGCGCGCCGGCCTCGGTAAAAGCCTATGCCCGCAAAAACCCGCACTCTATGGGCGAGTGGTCTAAAGATTCCAAATCCAACGTCGCCCACATGAGCGAGGGCGACTTCTTCGGCAGTGAAAAGTCTGTAACCCTGCCCGCCGCGACTACCGCCAAAATTGAATTTGAAAAAGCCGACGGCAGCAAAGAAATCCTAAAAGACGGCCTGGCTCTGCAAGCCGGCGAGATTCTGGACGCAGCGGTGATGAGCGCCAAGTCTCTGCGCTCGTTTCTGGCTCAGGCCATCAGCGATGCCAAAGAAGAAGGCGTGCTTTTCTCTTTGCACATGAAAGCCACCATGATGAAGGTCTCGGACCCCATCATCTTTGGCCATGCCGTAAGCGTTTTCTTTAAAGACCTGTTCGAAAAATACAGCGCCGAATTTAAAGAGCTGGGTGTCGACCCAACCTATGGCTTTGCCGATGTGCTGAGCAATATTCAAAAGCTGCCCGCCGATAAGCGCGAAGCCATTGAAGCCGACATCAAAGCGATCTACGCCGCCGGCCCGGAAATGGCCATGGTTAACTCGGACAAAGGCATTACCAACCTGCACGTGCCCAACGATGTGATTATCGATGCCTCTATGCCCGCAGCGATTCGCTCGTCAGGCAAAATGTGGGGCCCGGAAGGTAACCTGCAAGACACCAAATACACCATTCCCGATCGCTGCTATGCGGGCGTGTATGCCGAAACCATCGAGTTCTGTAAAGAAAACGGCGCCTTTGACCCCACCACCATGGGCAGTGTGCCCAACGTTGGCCTGATGGCGCAGAAGGCCGAAGAATACGGCTCCCACGACAAAACTTTTGAAATGCCCACTGCCGGTACCGTCCGTATTATCGACGCCGACGGCAACACCCTGCTGGAGCAATCGGTAGAACAAGGCGATATATTCCGCGCTTGCCAGGTTAAAGACGCCCCCATCAAAGACTGGGTTAAGCTGGCAGTGAACCGCGCCCGCGCCACTGGCAGCCCCGCGATCTTCTGGCTGAAGAGCGAACGCGCCCACGACGCCGAGCTGATTAAAAAGGTTAACGCCTACCTGCCCGAGCACGACACCAACGGCCTGGACATTCGCATCCTAGCTCCGGTCGAAGCAACTCGCGTGACCCTGCAGCGCGCCAAAGACGGCGAGGACACTATTTCGGTCACCGGTAACGTACTGCGCGATTACCTGACCGACCTGTTCCCCATCCTGGAGTTGGGCACCAGCGCGAAAATGCTGTCTATTGTCCCACTGATGAACGGTGGTGGCCTGTTTGAAACCGGTGCTGGCGGTTCGGCCCCCAAACACGTGGACCAGCTGACCGAAGAAGGCCACCTGCGCTGGGATTCACTGGGTGAGTTTTTAGCCCTGGCTGCGTCACTGGAGCACTACAGCCAGGTCACCGGCAATACCAAGGCGAGCGTATTGGGCGCGGCACTGGATAAAGCCACCGGCAAATTCCTGGACGAAAACAAATCACCCAGCCGTAAGGTCGGTGAAATCGACAACCGTGGTAGTCATTTTTATCTGGCGATGTACTGGGCCGAAGCTCTGGCAGCGCAAAACGATGACGCGGACCTTGCTGAACGCTTTAAGCAAGTAGCCGCCGACATGGCCGCCAACGAAGCCAAGATCATGGAAGAGTTAAACGGAGCCCAAGGCAAGCCGGTGGATATCGGTGGTTATTACAAAACCGACGACGCCAAAACCTCGGCCGCCATGCGCGCCAGTGCGACACTGAACGCCATTGTCGATGCGCTGTAATTAATAACGTTAATTACTGCATAAAAAGCCGGAGTTCGCTCCGGCTTTTTTGTGGATGATCGCTTTTTTCAATCATTCGCCGCTAGAGTTTCGGTGTTATTACTGATAGCGGCTGGTTATGCTATTCCAGATTAATGAATATTCCGCACCGAGGAGATTTCTATGGGACTGCTAGTCGATGGCCAGTGGCATGATAAGTGGTATGACACCAAGAGCAATGGCGGCAAGTTTATTCGCAGCGAATCTCAGTTTCGCCACTGGGTAACGCCGGACGGCTCACCGGGACCCTCGGGCGAGGGCGGCTTTAAGGCCGAAAAAGGCCGCTATCACCTGTATGTATCCCTCGCCTGCCCCTGGGCTCATCGCGCGCTCATAATGCGTAAACTCAAAGGGCTTGAGGACTATATTAGCCTGTCAGTGGTCAACCCACTGATGCTGGATAATGGTTGGACCTTTGAGGCGTCCGAGGGTGTGGTAGCCGACCCCATCCACGACGCTCAATTTCTTCATCAAGTCTATACCGCCGACACCCCCGACTATTCGGGTCGCGTTACCGTTCCTGTTCTCTGGGACAAACAAACCGGGCGTATCGTGAATAATGAATCCGCCGAAATTATTCGTATGCTGGGCAGCGCGTTTGACAGCATTGGGGCAAAACCTGGCAACTACTACCCAAACCATCTAAAGAGCGATATTGATGCGGTCAATGAAAAGGTTTACCACGAGGTCAATAATGGCGTGTATAAATCGGGGTTTGCTACCACCCAAGAGGCCTATGAAGAAGCGGTAGAGACTCTATTTAAACGCCTGGACTGGTTGGAAGAAAAGCTAGAGAGGAACCGTTATTTGACCGGCGATAAGATTACCGAGGCAGACTGGCGCCTGTTCACCACGTTAATACGATTTGATGCGGTTTATCACGGCCACTTTAAGTGCAACCACAAACGCATTGTGGATTACCCTAACTTATGGGGCTTTACCAAAGAGCTGTACCAGTGGCCGGGCGTCGCAGATACCGTGTGTTTTGCTCATATTAAAGAGCACTACTATCGCAGCCATACCATGATTAATCCCACGGGCATTGTGCCCACAGGACCTAGCCTATCGTTAGACGAACCTCACGGCCGGAATTAATCTGCCAGAACGCAAAAAAGCCGGCAAGCCGGCTTTTTTACTGCATGACGAAAACCGGGTTTATTCGGTTTCAGCCACTTCTTCCGCAACTGCATCTGCAGGACGACCGACCAGCTCAACATAAGCCATGGTGGCTTTGTCGCCGGCACGCAGGCCACACTTCAGAACACGCAGGTAACCACCAGGGCGAGCTTCGTAGCGCGGACCCAGCTCGGCAAACAACTTACCAACAGCTTGAGCATTGCGCAGACGAGCAAAAGCCAGACGGCGATTGGCTACGTTGTCGTTTTTAGCCAAAGTGATCAAAGGCTCGGCGTAACGACGAAGCTCTTTGGCTTTGGGCAGAGTTGTCTTAATCAGTTCATGCTCAACCAATGAAATGGTCATGTTGCGGAACATCGCTTTACGATGCGAACTGTTACGATTCAGTTTACGGCCACTATGACGATGACGCATGACGCTAAATCCTTCACTTATGATTGCTTCACAGCAATCTCGTTAACCCCCGCTGTAAGCGGGGCTTTATGAATTAATCTTCGTTGCGCAGGCTGGCCGGGGGCCAGTTTTCCAGGCGCATACCGAGAGACAGACCGCGCGAGGCGAGTACGTCTTTGATCTCGGTCAGAGACTTTTTACCCAAGTTCGGAGTCTTCAACAGCTCAACTTCAGTGCGCTGAATCAGATCGCCGATGTAGTAGATGTTTTCCGCTTTCAGGCAGTTGGCCGAACGAACGGTCAGCTCCAGATCATCGACCGGACGCAGAAGAACAGGATCAATCGCCTCTTCTTTCTCTTCCGGCTGAGATTGTGCTTCGCTTTCTAGGTCAACAAACACGGCCAGCTGCTGCTGCAGGATGGTCGCGGCGCGACGGATGGCTTCTTCGGGATCAATGGTACCGTTGGTTTCCAGATCCAGAATCAGCTTATCCAGGTCGGTGCGCTGCTCAACACGGGCGCTGTCTACACTGTAGGCAACGCGACGAACTGGGCTGTAAGACGCATCCAACTGCAGACGACCGATTGCACGATTTTCGTCTTCTTCCTGGCGACGGGCATCAGCGGGCTGATAACCACGGCCGCGAGCGACAGTCAGGCGCATGTTCAGGGTAATATCACCGGTGATATTGGCAATAACATGCTCGGGGTTTTTCACCTCGATGTCGTGATCGCCTTGAATATCGCCCGCGGTTACCACACCCGGACCTTTTTTGGTCAGAGTCAAAACCGCCTGATCTTTGCCGTGCATAACAACGGCTACGCCCTTGAGGTTAAGAAGGATCTCAATGACATCCTCACGAACACCCTCAATGTCGCTATACTCGTGCAAAACACCATCGATCTCGGCTTCGATAACGGCACAGCCAGCCATCGAAGACAGCAAGATACGACGCAGCGCATTGCCCAGTGTATGTCCGAAACCACGCTCCAGCGGCTCCAGCACGACCTTTGCGTGGGTCGGGCTGTTTTCGGTTACGTCGATATGACGCGGAGTCAAAAATTCGTTTACTGCAGTCTGCATAGCCACACCTGTTAACGGTTAATCCCTTACTTGGAGTAAAGCTCTACGATAAGGTTTTCGTTGATTTCAGCCGGCAAGTCGCTGCGATCGGGAACGCGCTTGAAAGAGCCTTCCTTCTTGTCAGCGTTTACTTCAACCCACTCGACATCAGCGCGCTGGCCCGACAGGGTCAGAGCGTTCTGAATACGCAGTTGGTTTTTAGCCTTCTCACGAACGGCTACAACGTCACCTTCAGCTACCTGGAAAGACGCGATGTTAACAGTCTGACCGTTAACCGTGATCGCCTTATGAGATACCAGCTGGCGTGCTTCAGCGCGCGTTGAGCCGAAGCCCATGCGGTAAACCACGTTATCCAAACGGCACTCCAGCAGCTTTAACAGGTTCTCACCGGTAGCGCCTTTGCGACGAGCAGCTTCTTTATAATAGCCGCGGAATTGCTTTTCCAACACACCGTAGGTGCGACGCACTTTTTGCTTCTCACGTAACTGAATACCATAGTCAGACAGGCGACCACGGCGTTGGCCGTGCATACCTGGAGCGGTTTCCAGTTTACATTTTGAGTCCAGCGCGCGTGCACCACTTTTAAGGAACAGGTCAGTGCCTTCGCGACGGGACAGCTTACAAGTTGGTCCAATATAACGTGCCATTAGTTTGCCCCCTTACACTCGACGTTTCTTCGGCGGACGGCATCCATTGTGCGGGATGGGCGTCACGTCTGTGATGTTGGTAATTTTATAACCAACGTTATTCAGGGCGCGGACGGCAGACTCACGGCCTGGCCCCGGGCCTTTCACTTCTACGTCAAGGTTTTTCAAGCCGTAATCTTTAGCGGCTTCACCGGCACGCTCTGCAGCTACCTGAGCCGCAAACGGGGTGCTTTTACGCGAACCGCGGAAACCAGAACCACCGGCGGTGGCCCAGCTCAGGGTATTACCCTGGCGGTCAGTGATCGTTACGATCGTGTTGTTAAAAGAGGCGTGGATGTGTGCAACACCGTCCGCTACCTGCTTTCTAACCTTTTTCTTGGTCGTGGCTTTATTACCTGGCTTGGCCATAGCAATCTCTTCCTAACTGTTGTTACCGTACTTTGAATGTGGGCGTAAGCGTCAAAAATTACTTCTTGATGGGCTTACGCGGACCTTTGCGGGTACGAGCGTTAGTCTTAGTACGCTGACCATTCACCGGCAAACTGCGACGGTGGCGTAAACCACGGTAGCATCCCAGATCCATCAAGCGTTTAATGTTCATAGACACAACACGACGCAGGTCACCCTCAACGGTAAACTTGCCCACTTCGGTGCGAAGCTGGTCTACCTGCTCTTCAGACAAAGAGCCGATTTTGGCATCCTCAGCAACGCCGGTAGCAGCACAGATCTGCTTGGCGGTGGTCCGGCCTACCCCATAGATGTAAGTCAGGGATATAACCGCGTGTTTATGGTCTGGTATGTTTACACCAGCAATACGGGCCATTCAAATTACTCCAGTAACTCTAAAATTGCAGCGTTGACGTGGAAATACCCCACCCCTGACGCTCTCGATAAAAAGGCGCGCAAGGATAGCGATAAAACCACAAAAAAGCAATAGCCTGATGATTTCTCATCAGACGACAGTCAACGCCCCCTAGTGTGCAAGCCAGCCGTTATCATCGTTCAGCTGGCAGAAAAGGTGGCAATATTGCCACCTTTTCTGGCCGACGGGCGGCAAGCCGCCCACCGTCTTGCTTAGCCTTGACGCTGCTTGTGGCGTGGCTCGGCGTTGCAGATTACCCGCAGAACACCGTTGCGACGTACCATTTTGCAGTTTCGGCAAATCTTTTTAACAGAAGCACGAACTTTCATGATCCTACCCTTTAACTTCGGGTTAGCGAGCGTTGCCGCTGCCGTACCCCTTCAAGTTTGATTTCTTCATCAGTGATTCATACTGATGCGACATCAAGTGAGCCTGCACCTGGGACATAAAGTCCATTACCACCACCACCACAATAAGTAGCGAGGTACCGCCCAGGTAGAATGGCACGTTAGCCGCCACTACCAGGAACTGAGGCATCAGACAAACTACCGACATATAAACAGCGCCGATAACCGTCAAACGGGTCAGAACACTGTCAATATATTTGGCCGATTGCTCGCCGGGACGAATCCCCGGAATATAAGCACCTGATTTTTTCAGGTTGTCTGCAACTTCTTTAGGGTTAAACATCAACGCCGTATAAAAGAAGCAGAAAAAGGCAATCAAGCCGGTAAACAAAAGCACATTCAGCGGCTGGCCGGGGCCAATAGCCAGAGCAAAATCCTGCAGGAAGTTACTCACCGGGCCGTCACCACCCTCACCGAACCACTGCGCAATAGACGCCGGGAACAGCAAGATAGAGCTGGCAAAAATCGCCGGAATCACGCCCGCCATGTTGATCTTAAGCGGCAAGTGACTGGTCTGCGCAGCGTAAGCCTGACGGCCCTGCTGGCGCTTGGCGTAGTTCACCGTAATACGGCGCTGGCCGCGTTCGATGCGCACAATACACCAAATCACGAAAATAGCCAGTACCGCGATGCCCAAGAGCATCAAAATATTCAGGTCGCCCTGACGAGCGCTCTCAAAAGCCGCCCCAATGGCACTTGGGAAGCCAGCAACAATACCCGCGAAGATCAGCATGGATATACCATTGCCGATACCGCGCTCGGTAACCTGCTCACCCAACCACATCATAAACACGGCGCCGGTGACCAGAGACACAACAGCAATAAAGTAAAACGCTATTGTGGGCTCGCCACCATAGGCAAAACCGGAGAAGCTAACCGCCATAGCCATCGCCTGAACGGTTGCCAGTACCACAGTGCCGTAACGGGTATACTGGTTAATCTTACGACGCCCAGCGTCCCCTTCCTTTTTTAACTGCTCCAACGACGGTGTCACCGCAGTCATTAACTGCATAATGATCGACGCTGAAATGTAGGGGAAGATACCCAGCGCAAGAATACTCATGCGCTCCAGAGCACCACCCGAGAACATATTAAACAGGCCTAGCACCGTTCCCTGATTCTGATTAAACAGATCGGCAACCCGGTCGGGGTCAAGCCCCGGAACGGGAATGTGGGTACCGATCCGGTAAACCACTATTGCCAAAAACAGAAAACGAAGGCGAGCCCAAAGCTCGCCCAATCCTTTTTGATTTGCTAACGGCAGATTACCGGGAGTTGCCATTGGCACCTCTTACTCTTCGATTTTTCCGCCCGCCGCTTCAATGGCAGCTTTGGCGCCTTTAGTTACAGCCAAACCTTTCACTGTAACGGCTTTGGTTACTTCGCCAGAGGCAAAGATTTTGGCTCGCTTGATGTGCGCACCGATCACGTCGGCTTGCTTCAAGGTTTCCAAATCTACCACTTCGCCTTCTACCTTGTTCAGCTCGTTCAAGCGAACTTCGGCAGTCACACGGCCCACTCGTGAAGAGAAGCCGTATTTGGGCAGGCGTTTCTGCAGCGGCATCTGACCGCCTTCGAAACCTGGCTTAACCGTACCGCCTGAGCGAGACTTTAAACCCTTGTGGCCGCGACCTGCGGTTTTACCCAGGCCACTACCAATACCACGGCCAACACGCTTTTTGCTGTGGGTGCTGCCGGGAGCGGGACTCAGCGTATTAAGACGCATGTTACTCTCCCTCTACCTTAATCAGATAGTTCACTTTGTTAATCATGCCACGGGTTGAAGGAGTGTCTTCAACTTCAACAGTGTGACCGATACGACGCAGTCCCAAACCTGTAACACAAGCCTGATGGTTCTTCAGACGGCCTGCGGTACTCTTGATCTGAGTCACCTTAATCATTTTCTTAGCCATGCTCGTATACCGCTTTCCTAAAATCGGTTTAAACCGATTAGTTCAGAATATCTTCTACGCTCTTACCACGCTTGGCGGCAACTGCTTCAGGAGCAGCCATGTCGCGCAGCGCGTTGTAAGTAGCGCGAACCACGTTTACCGGATTGGTAGAACCGTAGCACTTAGCAAGAACGTTCTGTACACCGGCGATTTCCAGTACAGCGCGCATAGCACCACCGGCAATTACACCAGTACCGGGAGAAGCCGGCTGCATGTATACCTTAGAGGCACCGTGGCGACCTTTGGTGGCGTACTGCAGTGTATCACCATTCAGGTCTACAGAAATCATATTGCGGCGCGCCGCCTCCATTGCTTTTTGAATCGCAACAGGTACTTCGCGCGCTTTACCGCGGCCGAAACCTACCTTTCCGTTACCGTCGCCAACGACAGTAAGTGCGGTGAAGGCAAAGATACGACCACCTTTAACAGTTTTAGCAACACGGTTAACTTGTACCAGCTTTTCCTGGAAGCCTTCGTTGTTGCTATCGTCTTTTTTAGTAAAAGCCATGTCTTTACCCTTAGAATTCCAGTCCAGCTTCACGCGCGGCATCAGCCAATGCCTTTACGCGACCGTGATATTTGAACCCACTGCGGTCAAAGGCAACCTGGGTGATACCAGCGGCTTTAGCACGCTCGGCGATCAACTCGCCCACGGCTTTCGCTGCATCGGTGTTGCCAGTGGCTCCACTGCGCAGTGATTTGTCCAGAGTAGAAGCGCTCGCTAAAACGCTGCCTCCATCCTGGGCAATAATTTGTGCGTAAATGTGACGTGGCGTGCGGTGAACGGCCAGGCGAGTTACGCCCAACTGACGGATCTTGGCACGGGCACGGCGCGCACGGCGAAGACGAGATTGCTTCTTTTCGCTCATAACCTAGCCCCTACTTCTTCTTAGCTTCTTTACGACGTACTTGTTCGTCAGCGAAGCGTACACCTTTACCTTTATAGGGCTCTGGCGGACGAAGCGCGCGGATCTCCGCGGCCACCTGACCGAGCAACTGCTTATCAGCGCTCTTAAGTACGACATCGGTCTGGCTCGGAGTTTCCACTGTGACACCTTCTGGTACGGTGTAATCCACAGGGTTAGAGAAACCCAAAGACAGGTTTACAGTGCTACCTGTAGCTTTAGCACGGTAACCAACGCCAACCAACTGCAGCTTTTTCTCAAAGCCTTCAGTTACGCCGACCATCATGTTACCTACCAAGGCACGCATAGTGCCCGCCAAAGCGATAGATTCCTGCTTGGCACCACCGTCGCGGGCAGAAAAGCGAAGGACATTGTCCTCCTGCTTAACTTCTACTGCCTCGTGAACGGTCACTGCCAACGTACCTTTGCTGCCTTTTAAGCTAAGTTCTTGCCCGTTAAGGGTGACATTAACAGCAGCAGGCACTTCAACCGGACTGTTTGCAACTCGTGACATGATTCTTCCCGTTAGAATACTGTGCAGAGGACTTCGCCACCTACGCCCTGGGCGCGTGCAGCACGATCAGTCATAACACCTTTACTGGTCGAAACGATGGCAACACCCAGGCCGTTGCGAACACTCGGCAGCTCGGTTTTACCAGCGTAGTTACGCAAACCGGGACGACTAACGCGGTCGAGTTCCGCGATTACCGGCTTGCCTTCAAAATATTTCAGCTCGATGGTCAGCTCGGCCTTGGGGCCTTCGCTTACAGAGAAGTCCTTAACATAACCTTCTTCTACCAGCACCTTGGCAACACTTGCCTTAAGCTTAGAAGAAGGCATGGTTACTTCCGCCTTACCAACTTGCAGCGCATTACGAATGCGGGTCAGCATATCTGCCAACGGATCTTGCATACTCATCTGAATCTGCTCCTATAAATGGGCCTGAGCTTACCAGCTCGACTTAACCAGACCCGGGACGTCACCGCGCATAGCCGCTTCACGCAGCTTGTGACGGCAAAGACCAAACTTACGATAAACACCGTGTGGACGGCCGGTTACACGGCAGCGGTTGCGCTGGCGTGCAGGGCTTGCGTCACGAGGCAGTTTCTGCAACTTGGTTTGCGCTTCCCACACTTGCTCTTCAGATGAAGCAGGGCTGGAAACAATCGCCTTGAGCTCAGCGCGCTTGGCAGCGTATTTCTGAACCAGACGTGCACGTTTTGCTTCGCGTGCGATCATAGATTTTTTAGCCATGTCTCTACCCTTAGCCTTTGAACGGGAAGTTAAACGCTTTCAACAAAGCGCGTCCTTCTTCGTCAGTGCGTGCCGACGTGGTGATACAAATATCCAGACCGCGAAGCTTGTCTACTTTGTCGTAGTCAATTTCGGGGAAGATGATTTGCTCAGTCACACCCATAGAGAAGTTGCCACGGCCGTCAAATTGCTTCGGGCTGATACCGCGAAAGTCGCGCACACGAGGGATAGAGATCGAAATCAGACGATCCAAAAACTCGTACATGCGGTCTTGACGCAGGGTCACTTTACAGCCGATCGGCCAGCCATCACGGATTTTAAAACCTGCGATAGACTTACGAGCCTTGGTTACGACTACCTTTTGACCAGCAATCTTTTCCAGATCGCCCACAGCGTTTTCAAGCACTTTCTTATCGCCCACTGCTTCACCAACACCCATGTTGATGGTGATTTTAGTGATGCGCGGCACTTCCATAACGTTCGCCAAACCCAACTCTTCTTTCAGTTTGGGAGCGATTTCTTTGCTGTATACTTCTTTAAGCCTAGCCATGTTACTTACGCCCCTACGGCTTCGCCATTGGATTTGAAGACGCGAACTTTCTTATCGCCTTCAACCTTGAAGCCAACACGATCAGCTTTTCCAGTTGCCGCGTTGTAAATGGCAACATTGGAAACATGAATAGCGGCTTCTTTCTCAACAATACCACCAGCAACACCCATTTGCGGGTTTGGCTTCTGGTGCTTCTTGACGAGATTGATACCAGATACGATCACTTTGTCATTAGCAAGAACGCGAACTACTTTTCCACGCTTGCCTTTGTCGCGACCGGCGATAACAATCACTTCGTCATCACGTTTAATCTTACGCATTTGTCTGCCCTCGTCTCTCTAACTCTGTCAAAGTGCTTAAAGCACTTCCGGCGCCAGAGAAATGATTTTCATGAATTTCTCGCCGCGCAACTCACGAGTCACGGGTCCGAAAATACGTGTACCAACCGGAGCATCCTGGTTGTTCAGCAGTACAGCAGCGTTGTCGTCGAACTTGATCAACGAACCGTCCTGACGACGCACACCGCGCTTGGTGCGCACCACTACCGCCTTCATTACCTGGCCTTTTTTCACCTTACCGCGTGGAATGGCTTCCTTTACGGTAACTTTGATGATGTCACCCACGGCTGCGTAACGACGGTGGGAGCCGCCAAGCACCTTGATGCACTGGACACGGCGTGCGCCGCTGTTGTCCGCTACATCTAAGTAGGATTCTGTTTGAATCATCGTCCGTCTCCGAAACTAATTTATGCCGCAAGAAATCCTTAGATTTCGGTTGCGCGCTCTTCAATTTTCACCAAAGCCCATGACTTACTTTTAGACAGCGGACGTGACTCAGCAATGGTCACGGTATCGCCCATCTTGGACTCGTTGTTTTCGTCATGCGCTTTCAGCTTGGATGACTTACTAACGTACTTGCCGTAAATCGGGTGCTTAACGCGACGCTCGATCAATACTGTGATGGTTTTATCCATCTTGTCGCTGACGACTTTACCAGTCAGTGTACGAGCCAGTTGTTCTGTCTGAGCCATCGTTAATTACCTGCCTTTTGTCTAAGCGCCGTTTTGATGCGAGCAATATCTTTACGAGTTTGCGACAACAAGTGAGTCTGGCTCAACTGGCCAGTCGACGCTTGCATACGCAGCTTAAACTGCTCTTTCAGCTGGGCAAGCAACTCGTTGTTCAGCTCTTCAACGGACTTTTCCCGGAGTTCTGAAGCTTTCATCACATCACCGAACGTTTAACGAATGTTGTAGTAATTGGCAACTTTGCCGCAGCCAGCGCAAAAGCTTCACGAGCCAGCTCTTCGCTTACACCGTCCATTTCATACAGGACTTTGCCTGGGCAAATTTGTGCCACCCAGTATTCGACGTTACCCTTACCTTTACCCTGACGAACTTCCAGAGGCTTTTCGGTAATAGGCTTATCCGGGAATACTCGGATCCAAATTTTACCGCCACGCTTAATGTGACGAGTCATAGCACGACGGGCCGCTTCGATCTGACGTGCTGTAATACGACCGCGACCAGTCGCTTTCAATCCAAAGTCGCCAAAGCTAACTTTGGAGCCGCGATGGGCCAAACCGCGGTTGCGGCCTTTCTGTTGCTTGCGAAACTTCGTACGCTTCGGTTGCAGCATCTTGCGTACCCCTTACTTAGACTTTGAGCCTTTTTTCTTAGACGCGGTCTCGGTGGTGTCAACATCACCGATAATCTCGCCTTTGAAAATCCAAACTTTAACGCCAATAATCCCGTAGGTTGTCGACGCCTCGGCGGTGTTGTAGTCGATGTTCGCACGCAGAGTGTGCAGCGGAACTCGACCTTCGCGGTACCATTCAGAGCGTGCAATCTCAGCACCTCCAAGACGGCCACCTACCTGAATCTTGATACCCTCGGCACCTTGACGCATGGCGTTTTGCACAGCGCGCTTCATAGCACGACGGAACATAACGCGACGCTCAAGCTGAGAGGCAACGCCCTGGGCTACCAGAGCCGCATCCAGATCAGGCTTGCGAATTTCTTCAATGTTAATGTGAACAGGCACGCCCATTTTCTGGCTCACTTCAGCGCGCAGACGATCTACGTCTTCGCCTTTTTTACCAATCACGATACCTGGACGGGCAGTGTGAATGGTGATGCGAGCCGTGTTAGCGGGGCGCTCGATATCAACGCGGCTAACAGAGGCATTTGCCAGTTTGTCCTGGATGAACTTACGCACTTCCAGATCGTTGTTCAGTTTGTCTGCGTACTCTTCGTTGCCCGCATACCAAGTAGAGGTATGGCTTTTGACAATACCCAGACGAATACCTGTCGGATGTACTTTCTGACCCATAACGCCTACTCTCTTACTGATCGGCTACTTTTACGGTGATATGACAAGTGCGCTTCAAAATACGGTCTGCACGACCTTTTGCGCGCGGCATGATACGTTTCATAACCATGCCTTCATCCACAAAAATCGTGGACACTTTCAGCTCGTCAATATCAGCACCTTCGTTATGCTCGGCATTCGCAATCGCAGACTCGAGCACTTTCTTTACTATCACGGCGCCCTTCTTCGGACTAAAAGTCAGAATATCAAGAGCTTCTTCAACGCCTTTACCGCGAATCTGGTCAGCGACCAAACGCGCTTTCTGCGCCGACAGACGAGCACCGCGTAATTTTGCTGCTACTTCCATCGTATTACCTCGTAGGCACTAGCGCTTAGCGCTTTTTAGCTTTTTTGTCTGCAATGTGACCGCGGTAAGTGCGGCTCGCTGCAAACTCGCCCAATTTGTGCCCAACCATCTCTTCGTTGATCAGGACCGGCACGTGTTGACGCCCGTTGTGTACCGCCAGAGTCAAGCCAACCATCTCCGGAAGAATCATGGAGCGGCGAGACCAGGTTTTGATCGGGCGACGATCATTTTTTTCGATCGCTGCTTCGACCTTCTTAATCAGGTGAAGATCGATAAAAGGACCTTTCTTCAGTGAACGTGGCACTGTTGCTTCCTCTTTAGGTTATCAGGTCGTCAATTATCGCTTGTCGCGACGACGAACTATCATCTTATCGGTACGCTTGTTCTTGCGCGTCTTATAACCCTTGGTTGGAGTACCCCAAGGCGAGATCGGATGACGGCCACCAGAGGTACGACCTTCACCACCACCGTGCGGGTGATCAACCGGGTTCATCGCAACACCGCGAACAGTTGGGCGTACACCGCGCCAGCGCTTGGCACCTGCTTTACCCAGAGAACGCAGGCTGTGCTCGCTGTTGGAGACTTCGCCCAAAGTGGCGCGACACTCCGACAGCACTCGACGGGTCTCACCGCTGCGCAAGCGCAGAGTGGCGTAAACACCATCGCGAGCTACCAGCTGAGCTGAAGTACCGGCCGAACGTGCGATTTGCGCACCTTTGCCAGGCTTAAGCTCAACACAGTGAACCACGCTACCCACAGGAATGTTGCGCAAAGGCAGAGCATTACCGGGCTTAATAGACGCAGCGTCACCAGATTCGATTTTATCGCCAGCCTTCAGGCCTTTAGGGGCGATAATGTAACGACGCTCACCGTCGGCGTAGCACACCAGTGCGATATAAGCCGTGCGGTTCGGATCGTATTCAACACGCTCAATAGTCGCCGGAATACCGTCTTTATTGCGACGGAAGTCGATCAGACGATAATGCTGCTTGTGACCACCACCGATGTGACGAGTAGTGATTCGACCAGCGTTGTTACGACCGCCAGAGCGAGACTGCTTTTCCAACAAGGGCGCGTAAGGCGCACCTTTGTGCAAGTCCGGATTGACGACGCTTACTACAAAGCGGCGACCGGGCGAGGTTGGTTTACGTTTTACAATAGCCATTGCAACAATCCCCTTACTCAGCTACCGCAAAGTCGATGTCTTGACCTTGCTCAAGGCGCACGTAAGCTTTTTTCCAGTCACTGCGCTTGCCGAGACCGTAGCGTGTACGCTTGGTTTTGCCTTTAACGTTCAGAATGCGAACTTGCTCAACCTTAGTGTCGAACAGCGCCTGAACAGCGGCTTTAACTTCAAGTTTGGTAGCATCAGCGGCAACTTTAAATACCACTTGGTTACCAGCTTCACCTGCGGCAGCTGCCTTCTCGGAAACCACCGGGCCTAACAAGACTTTATAGATGCGTTCTTGGCTCATCCCAGGATCTCCTCGAATTTCTTCATCGCAGCTACAGTCACTACAACTTTGTCGAAGCGGATCAGGCTAACCGGATCGATACCGGCAACATCAAGAACATCAACCTTGTGCAGGTTGCGTGAAGCCAGGTACAAACCTTCGCTCACTTCTTGAGTCACAATCAGCGCTTCAGACATGCCGTACTGAGCCAGCTTTTGCACCAGAGCCTTGGTTTTGGGAGCTTCTAAATCAAACTCTTCAACCACTACCAGACGCTCCTGGCGGTTCAGCTCGGACAGAATGCAACGCAGTGCTGCGCGGTACATTTTCTTGTTCAGCTTTTGCTCGAAGCTACGAGGCTTAGCCGCGAAAGTAGTACCACCTGAGCGCCAGATTGGGCTGCGGATAGTACCGGCACGAGCGCGACCAGTGCCTTTTTGACGCCAGGGCTTCTTACCGCCACCGGCTACTTCAGAGCGAGTTTTCTGGGCCTTGGTACCCTGACGTGCGCCCGCCATATAAGCGGTAACCGCCTGGTGAACCAGGTCCTGATTAAATTCTTTGCCGAAGGCAACCTCAGACACTTTCAAAGTACCGTTGGAGCCGCCGGGAGTAACTATATTTAATTCCATGGTCGATTCCCCTAGGACAATTAGCTGCGCGCTTTAACTGCTGGACGCACAATAACGTCACTTCCGGGAGCTCCCGGAATGGCACCTTTGACCAACAGCAGATTGCGTTCGGCGTCAACGCGAACCACCTCAAGATTCTGAACGGTTACACGCTCAGCACCCATATGGCCCGACATTTTTTTGCCCTTAAAGACGCGGCCCGGAGTTTGGCACTGGCCAATAGAACCCGGAGCACGGTGAGAAAGTGAGTTACCGTGGGTAGCGTCTTGCATGTGGAAGTTCCAGCGCTTAACTGTACCTGCAAAACCTTTACCCTTGGAGGTGCCGGTGACATCCACAACTTGACCGGCCTCAAATGCAGAGACAGTCAGCTCGGAACCAGCTTCGAAATTTTCTTCAGAATTGTTACGCAACTCCCACAAACCACGTCCAGCTTCGTTGTTAGACTTAGCGAAGTGACCTGCAGCAGATTTGCTAACACGGGAGGCACGACGAGACCCTACGGTAACCTGCACAGCACTGTAACCGTCGGTTTCTACATTCTTAACCTGAGTGATGCGATTGGGAGAAACCTCAATCACAGACACGGGAATGGAAACACCATCATCGGTAAATATACGAGTCATACCGCTTTTGCGGCCGACAATACCAATCGTCATTTTACTAACCTCTTAGTGTACGGGGCTTTTACCCGCTATGGCCGCCCATTTCAGAGCGTTACACAAAGCCGAATAAATTGTTTTATTCGGCCAGACATTTACAAGTTTTTAGCCGAGACTAATCTGAACCTCAACGCCTGCAGCCAAATCAAGCTTCATCAGGGCATCTACGGTTTTTTCAGTAGGCTCAACGATATCGAGCAAACGCTTGTGTGTACGAATCTCGTACTGATCGCGCGCATCTTTGTTAACGTGCGGAGAGATCAATACAGTGAAGCGCTCCTTACGGGTCGGCAACGGAATAGGGCCGCGCACTTGGGCGCCTGTGCGTTTAGCGGTCTCAACGATCTCCTGGGTAGAAGAATCGATAAGCTTGTGATCAAAAGCCTTCAGGCGAATCCGAATGCGTTGATTCTGCATGTGAACCAAACTCCAATAATAACTTTAAAGAACAACCCATTTCGGCAAGACCACCGGGGCCCGTGCAAAATGGAGGCGCAATATTAATGACCGACCCGGTCGCTGTCAACCAAAAACCGGGAAAAACTGTAAATTTTTTAACCAGCGGAAAAACAACACCCAGAGAAGGTCAGTCGCCACCCGATAAGCGCCGGGCGGGGCGCGCATTGTAGCGGCTTTGCCGCCCAATACAAGTACTGTGCGAAAATAAATCAGAGTTAATATATAGAAGAAGGAAAACCGGGCACCTAAGTCCACCTGGGCACCCCGGTAAAGGTAAAATCAATCCAGCGAACGCAGCACCGACTCGACCATTTTCTTAGCGTCGCCAAACAGCATCATCGTATTGTCGCGAAAGAACAGCTCGTTCTGCACTCCGGCATAGCCCGACGCCATACCGCGCTTGACGAAGAGAACCGTTTTGGCTTTTTCCACCTCGAGGATGGGCATCCCGTAGATAGGGCTAGTCGGATCACTCTTGGCGGCGGGGTTGGTCACATCATTGGCACCAATCACAAATGCAACGTCGGCCTGCTGAAACTCGCTGTTAATATCCTCAAGCTCGAACACCTCGTCGTAAGACACATTGGCCTCCGCCAGCAGGACATTCATATGCCCCGGCATACGGCCCGCCACCGGATGAATCGCGTAGCTGACCTTTACCCCCGCCTTTTTAAGCTCGTCACCCATCTCGCGCAGGGCGTGCTGCGCCTGGGCCACCGCCATACCATAGCCAGGCACAATAATCACCGAACCCGCATTTTTCATGATAAAGGCGGCATCTTCGGCACTGCCCTGCTTAACCGGCCGGTCCTCTTCTGCGCCACCAGCGCCTGCGGCTGACGAATCGCCCCCAAAGCCCCCGAGAATGACATTAAAGAAAGAGCGATTCATGCCCTTACACATAATGTACGAGAGGATGGCGCCCGATGACCCCACCAGCGCCCCGGTGATAATCAGCGCCGAATTATGTAGAGTAAAACCAATACCGGCCGCAGCCCAACCCGAGTAGGAGTTAAGCATACTGACCACCACCGGCATATCGGCGCCACCAATGGGTATGATCAACAAAAAACCCAACACAAAAGCCAGCGCCACCAACGACCAAAACACCCAGGGCGACTGATCGACGCAAAAATAGGCCACCAGCCCCAGCGCCGCCACCCCCAGCAGAGCATTTAACCAGTGCTGCCCCGCAAAGACCACGGGCTTACCCGACACCAGCCCCTGCAACTTGGCAAAGGCGATTACCGAACCCGAGAAGGTAATGGCGCCGATCATCGCACCCAGGCTCATCTCAACCCGGCTGGCAACAAAAATACGGCCCGCCGCATCCAGCAAATCAAACGAGGCCGGATTAGCGTAGGCCGCCCCAGCCACCAGCACCGCCGCCAACCCCACCAGCGAATGAAAGGCTGCCACCAACTGAGGCATGGCCGTCATGGCAATACGCGAGGCGATCAGCAGCCCCACAGCGCCACCCACAACCACCGAACCGATAATCCAGCCGTAAGAGGTGATTTCAGGGCTGAGAATAGTGGTCCCCACCGCGATAGCCATACCCAGCATGCCCATCATATTCCCCGCCCGTGAGGTTTCCGGCGAGGACAAACCCCGCAAGGCGAGAACGAACAGTACCGCAGCCACCAGATAGGCGAGCGCCGTCATATTTTGCATATCCATAGTGCGCCTCCGCTACTTCTTCTTTTTATACATGGCCAGCATGCGCTGGGTGACGGCAAACCCGCCAAAGATATTCACCGATGCCAGCGCCACCGCAATACAGCCGAACACTTTCGCCTGAGTCATATCAACAGGGCCCGCCGCGATCAGAGCCCCCACCACAATAACGCTAGAAATCGCATTGGTGACGGCCATAAGCGGGGTATGCAACGCGGGCGTCACACTCCACACCACGTAGTAGCCGACAAATATTGCCAACACAAAAATAGACAACTGAGAAACAAAATCGCCGTGCATAGCGACCTCCTAGTTATTATGGGTAAAGGCGTCATGAACAACCGCGCCCTCATAAGTCAAAGCCGAGGCGGCGACGATTTCATCATCAAAATCAAGCTTTAGCTTAGGGGCATCGCCCTGCTCGACCAGCGGCGTCAGATAATTGAGTAAATTTTTGGCATAGAGCGAGCTGGCATCGGTCGCCAACCGACTGGGCACATTAAAATGGCCGATTATTTTTACCCCGCCCACTTCGGCCACTTCTCCGGCAACTGCAGCGGTGCAGTTGCCGCCCTGCTCTACCGCCAAATCCACTATGACCGAACCGGGACGCATACTGGCCACCATGTCATCGTTAACCAGAATTGGCGCCTTGCGCCCGGGAATAAGCGCGGTACAAATCACGATATCCTGGGTTTTAATGGTCTCGGCTACCAGCTCGGCCTGGCGGCGCTTAAAGTCTTCGCTCATTTCCTTGGCATATCCGCCGGCAGTTTCCGCCTCGCGGGTTTCGTCAGACTCGACCATCACGAAGCGCCCACCCAGGCTCTCCACCTGCTCTTTGGCCGCCGGGCGTACATCGGTTGCCGAGACTATCGCCCCCAGACGCTTGGCAGTGGCAATCGCCTGCAAACCGGCGACCCCTGCCCCCAACACCATAACCTTGGCAGGGGCCACGGTGCCGGCGGCGGTCATCATCATAGGCATGGCACGATCGTATTCGTAAGCGGCATCCAACACCGCTTTATAGCCGGCCAAATTACTTTGCGAGCTGAGCACATCCATGCTTTGCGCCCGGGTAATGCGGGGCACAAACTCCAGCGCTATCGCCGTAACACCCGCATGGGCGTAGGCAGGGACAGATTCGGGAGCATTAAAAGGAGAAAGAAGGGCGAGCAAAAGCGCGTCGCGAGGCACTAGAGCCAGCTCGTCAAGCTCGCCCTCATCGTCGCGCAGCGGCGCCTGCACCTTAAGAACCACACCGGCACCGGCGTAGAGCTTTTCCAAGTCGGGCTCGATTACCGCACCCGCGGCCGCGTAAAGCTCGTCAGGCAACTGCGCCTGCCGCCCCGCCCCGGCCTCTATCACCACCTCAAACCCCATGGCGATATACTTTTTAACAGTATCCGGAGTGGCCGCCACCCGCTTTTCATGGGCGCGACGCTCCCTTGGCACGGCTATCTTCATAGACTTACCTCGCTTATTGTTATCGTTTTGAATGTAGGCGCCAGCCGCAGATTGCGCAAGCGCAGAACCAAAGTATTGAAGCGAGCGATAGGGCGCACCCGCGCCCCACAGCGGAGAATCAAGGCGTTTGCCAGCCCGTACAGGCCACCGCTGCGGGCAGCCGGAAGGATATCGGCTTGATTACCTATATATAAGAAGCAACAAGCCGCAAAATGCAGATGCTAAACGACGGCACCTATTTTCCAGGGGTTGAACTCCGCCTCGCCGTAACCCAGCTCTTCGCTCTTGGTCTGCTCGCCCGAAGCGATGCGCAGCAAGGTGGCAAAAATCTCTTCGCCCAGAGACTCCAGAGTCTCCTCGCCATCAACCACCGATCCGCAGTTGATATCGATGTCTTCCTTCATATGCTTATAAATCGTCGAATTACTGCACAGCTTGATGCTGGGCACCGGCTTGTAACCAAACGCCGAACCACGTCCGGTGGTAAAGGCCACCAAATTGGCGCCCGAGGCCACCTGACCGGTCACCGATACCGGGTCAAAACCGGGGCTATCCATAAACACCAAACCCTTTTCGGTCACAGGTTCGGCGTACTGATACACCGCCGTCATGGTCGTAGAACCGCTTTTTGCCTGAGCTCCCAGGGATTTTTCTAAGATAGTAGTCAAGCCGCCTGCCTTGTTCCCGGGCGAGGGATTGTTATTGAGCTCAAACCCGTTGACCCGGGTGTACTCTTCCCACCAGCGAATCCGCTCCAGCAGCTGCTCGGCCACCTCGGGCGAAATCGAGCGCTGAGTCAGCAAGTGCTCAGCGCCAAAGATTTCCGGGGTTTCGGAATAAATCACCGTACCACCGTTGCGAATTAAAATATCGCCTGCCACACCTAACGCGGGGTTAGCCGTCACGCCCGACAAGGCATCGGAGCCACCGCACTGCACCGCCAGGGTCAGCTCTGAGGCGGGGCAAGTTTCGCGCTGAATATCGTTTACCTGCGCCAGCATTTTGCGCACCTCGGCCACACCCTGCTCCACAGCCGCGCGAGTACCACCCACATCCTGAATGTTATACGCCTTAAAGCGGTCGGATTCCTCCAACCCCGCCATAGCCAAAACACCATCCACCTGCATGGTTTCACAGCCCAGCCCCACCAAGAGCACGCCACCAAAATTGGGATGCGCGGCATAACCCTCGAAAGTGCGCTGCAACATCTCGTAACCTTCGCCTTCGGCGCGCATACCGCAACCGGACTCGTGGGTTAAGGCAATCACCCCATCGATATTAGGGTAATCATCCAGCGCACCAATAAAACTAAAGTTAGCCGCAATCTGCTTGGCCACCGTGGCCGAACAATTAACCGTGGTCAAAATACCAATATAGTTGCGAGTGCCCACTTTACCGCTGTCGCGGCGGTAGCCCTGAAAGGTGGCGCGCTGATCTTCGGGAATAAAATCGGTAGGCTTGGCATGACGGCAAAACCCATAGTCTTTGGCAAAATCACCCATAATGCAGTTGTGGGTATGCACGTGCTGCCCCGCACCAATATCCGCGGCGGCATAACCTATAAACTGGCCATACTTATAGATGGCATCGCCCTGCGCGATATCGCGCACGGCAAGCTTATGCATTTGGCCAACGGGCTCAGTCACCTTAATTTCTTGCCCGGCGATACTGAGCTGCTCTCCGGCCGCAATATCTTCAACAGCAATGGCAACATTGTCCTGTTGATGCAAATGAATCAGTCTAGTCACGACCACCCCTAAATATTTCAAAATCACTCAGACAGCCCAAAGCCACCTTTCTCAACTTATGCCCGACAAGTTACCAGCTAATTGGTCAGACCGCAATACTAATTTGGTATGACTGAAAAACCCCAATATTGGCTTGAGCAAAAAAGCCACTCTTGTTAGAATCAATCGGTCGTACTTCTATTAAACGTGGCACAGCAAATGAACGTATCACTCGACGCTGGAAAATTGTCGTCTGGCGGACGACTCTATCAGCGGGTCGCCGAACAACTCGCCAAAGTCATCGCCGAAGGGGAATACCCTCCGGGCTCGCGCCTGCCCGCCGAGCGTAAGCTGGCGGAACGCTTTGAGGTCAGCCGCCCCACCATCCGCGAGGCGATTATCGCCCTGGAACTGGCAGGCTTTGTCGAGGTTCGTGGCGGCTCAGGCGTCTATATTTGTAATGGCGAAAGCGAAAAACTAACCCAAACCACCCTGGATGTCGGCCCCTTTGACATTCTCGAGGCCCGGATTATGGTCGAGGGCGAGGCCGCCAGCCTGGCCGCGCAGAAGATTACCGACGAAGAAATGGCCGAAGTTCGCCAGGCCCTGGACGACATGGTTACCGAAAACGAAGGCGAACCCATCTGCGAAAAAGCCGATGAGCATTTCCATATGCTGATCGCCCGCGCCACTAAAAACGACGCCATCGTATCGGTTTGCAGCCACCTCTGGGCGCTGCGCAATAGCTCGCCTGTGTCCGCGCGCATTTTGGAAAAGGTTCGCCAGGCGGGCTCCAAGCCCCGAATTGACGAACACCACGCCATCCTTAAGGCACTGGAAGCTCGCGACCCCAAAGCGGCCCGCGCCGCCATGCGCGAACACTTAACCCGCGTTATTCAACAACTGCTGGACGCCACCGAAGCCGAAGCCGTCGAAGAAGCCCGCCGCGCCATCATGCACGATCGCAAGCGATTTAACCTGATCAACACCTAAAATAGCGCGCCTGCCTGACAAAAACCCGCGATTTGGTAATACCAAACCGCGGGTTTTTGCGTTAATCTAGCCTCACTCTTACATAACAAACGAACTGATGAGGCTCGCAAATGCCACAAATTACCCGACGCAACACCCTTAAAGGACTGGCCGCCCTCCCTCTGGCCGGCTGTGCTACAGGCAACAACAAAAAGGCTGACAGCACCGCAGCCGCCAGCGCCCCCTGGCACCTAGCGGATAGCATTGTCGCCAACACCACGGTACCCAGCTTTCGCGACCAAGACTTCAACATCACCGACTTTGGCGCCATAGGCGACGACCAAACCGACTGCTCCCAAGCCTTTGCCGACGCCATCACGGCCTGTAACGCCGCTGGCGGCGGCCGAGTCGTGGTGCCCGCAGGCACCTTTTTGACCGGCCCGATTCACCTCAAGTCCAACATCAACCTACACCTGGAAAAAGACGCCGTCATCGCCTTTTACACCGACCCCGAGCGCTTTTTACCCGCGGTATTCACCCGCTGGGAAGGGGTGGAGTTTATGGGCTACTCGCCGCTTATCTACGCCTTTGAGGAAAAGAATGTCGCCCTGACCGGCGAGGGCACCCTGGATGGGCGCGCCAACCCCACCACCTGGTGGCCCTGGAAAGGCAATAAAGAATGGGGAGTGGAAGGCTACCCTAGCCAAAAAGAAGGTCGCGACAAACTGTTTGCCGAGGCCGAAGCGGGCGTGCCCCCCGAGCAGCGCCACTATGCGGACGGTTATTACTTTCGCCCCCCTTTCGTACAGCCCTACCGCTGCGAAAATGTATTGATTGAAGGGATTAAAATCATCAACGCCCCCTTCTGGCTCCTCAACCCGGTGTTGTGCGAAAACGTCACAGTTCAAAAGGTCACCTTGGAAAGCCTGGGCCCCAACTCCGACGGCTGCGATCCCGAATGCTGCAAAAACGTCGTTATTGATAGCTGCTACTTCGACACCGGCGATGACTGTATCGCCATTAAATCAGGGCGCAACAACGATGGACGCCGGGTAAACACCCCTACCGAGAACGTGGTTATCCGCAACTGCCAAATGCGTGCGGGGCACGGCGGCGTGGTTATCGGCAGCGAAATTTCCGGCGGCGTGCGCTATGTCTTCGCCGAAAATAACACCATGAGCAGCCCCGACCTGGAGCGCGGCTTTCGCATTAAAACCAACTCGGTACGCGGCGGCTTGCTCGAACATCTTTATATGCGCGACTGCACCATCGGCACCGTGAAAGACGCCATAGTGATCAACTTCCACTACGAAGAAGGTGACGCAGGCAACTTTGACCCCACGGTCCGCCACGTCGAGGTGCGCAACCTAACCTGCGACCAGGCCCACCAGGTATTTAAGGTACGCGGATTTGATCGCGCCCCCATTACTGACCTGAGGTTTTATAACTGCGAGTTCAAGCAAGCCGATGAGCCCGGCGTTATCGAGAACGTAGAGGGCCTGGTCACCAAACAAGTCACAATCAACGGCAAACCCTTTAAGGCCTGATAGTCAACCAGACCAAATGCGGTCATGCCAATTTTTGCGCCAAGTACTCAGCCTGCCCCTCATTCAGAGGGTCAGGCCAATTTTTATAGAAAAGCTTTTTCAAAAATAAAAACAATTCCTGCCAAGTTAGCGTTTCAAGCAATTTCCCCCTAAAAAAAATGGTTAAAACCCTAAAATTGGTAATGCAGAAGCTATTGCGTGGTTTACCAATTTGTGCCACTATCAATTTGCTAGATTAACGCAATTGGTCAATGCAATTAAAAAAACAGGATCATTGCAAAAGCAGTTACGCTCACAACCAACCATCGGAATGGGGATAAAATAATGAATAATCCTAATGTAAAACCACTGGTTGCCGCGATTGCCCTGGCAACTGCAGCAACAACGTCCTATGCCCAGGACAACAGTGCAGATGATGCACAATTGCTCGAAGAAGTTGTAGTTACCGGTTTTCGCGGCAGTATTGCGAGCTCTTTGAATACCAAGCGTGATGCAGCCGGCTCTGTAGATGCCATCTACGCCGAAGATATCGCTGACTTTCCAGATCAAAACCTTGCCGAGTCTCTCCAGCGGATTCCCGGTGTGGCCATTACTCGCGACGCGGGTGAAGGTCGTCAAGTAAGCGTGCGTGGTCTGGGCCCTCAGTTTACCCGGGTTCAGATCAACGGAATGGAAGCCATGTCCACCACCGGTGGTACCGACTCCTCGGGCGGCGCGAACCGCTCACGCTCATTCGACTTTAACACCTTCGCATCCGAGCTATTCACCGAGCTGGCCGTACTCAAAACCTCGTCTGCCGACGTAGATGAAGGTTCTCTGGGTGCCACCATTCAACTGAAAACCGCCCGCCCATTAGACGCCGACGATAACTTCAATGCGGCCGTTAATGCCCAACTGGGTTATAACGACCTGTCTGAAGAATCTGACCCCAAGCTTTCTGCCGTTATCAGCGGTAAGAACGATTCAGAGACCTTTGGCTGGCTTGCGTCTGTTTCCTACAGCGACCGCAACGCTTTGGAGGAAGGCTTCAGTACCGTACGCTGGCAACAGTCAGGCGACTGGATTTCTTGCGGCAATTGCGCCGACGGCGACCCAAGTGAAGTCAGCGATTATTTCCACCCCCGTATTCCACGCTATGGCAAGCTGACTCACGAGCAAGAGCGCATCGGTTTCACCGGTACTCTGCAATGGCGTCCGACCGACCGCACCGAAATTGTCGTTGACTATTTGCAGTCAACCTTCGATGCCAGCCGCGATGAAGAATTCCTTGAAGCGCTGATTCGCTCTGAAGCCGATAGCACTAATCTGCTGAGCTATGAAGTCGATAGCAATGGCACCATGGTGGCGGGTTCACTGGATAATGCCAACATCCGTATCGAAAACCGTCATGACGAACTGGAAACCGACTTTTCACAATTTACAGCCGAACTGACTCACGACTTTACCGATAGCTTCCGCGTTAGCGCTCTGGTAGGCACCTCGGAATCAAGTTTTGAGAACCCCATTCAGACCACCGTTATCTTCGATGATAAGGCGTCTGCGGGTATTGAAGGTGCGACGCCCGCTCAATATACCTGGGACTTCACTAGCAACAATGAACTACCCGAAGTTTCCTTCGGCAACTTCGATGTTCAAAACCCAGATAACTTTGTTTACACCAACATTCGCCAGCGTCCCAACTACACCGACAACAACTTCGATAACTTTAAGTTCGATGCAGAGTGGGATATTAACAACGCTCTGACCCTAAAAGGTGGTGTGAGCTATAAGAGCTACGAGTTTGATGTAGGCGAAAAGCGCTACGACACTAGCCTCAGCGGTATTGATAGCGTAGGTGGTCCAATCGCTATTGATGGTCTTTATTATATTACCAGCATGGGCGACGGTCTCGGTGCGCCATCGGGAACAACTCTGAGCTGGATCAGCCCAGATGTAGGCGCAGCCTCAGACGCCGTAGGCCTGGACAGCCTGCCGGTTTCCAACGACCGCCTGCAAGACAACCGCAGCGTGAGCGAAGATGACACTGGCTACTTTGTACAGCTGGACTGGAACACTGAACTCGCCGGCATGGGCTTCCGTGGTAACGCGGGCGTGCGCTACGTAGAAACCGATCAATCATCTTCTGGCTTCCAAGATGCCGGCGACGAGCCAGTACTTGTAACCGTTGATCGTACCTACGACGATACTCTGCCAGCTATCAACACTGTGCTGGAAGTGACCGACAACATGTTCGTGCGTGCCTCATGGGCCAAAGTTATGACTCGTCCATCACTAAGCGATGTAACTCCGGGCGGTAGCGTCGATGGCTTTAACAACACTGTGAGCTACGGCAACCCCTTCCTCGATCCTTTCCGCGCCGATGCCATCGACTTATCGTGGGAATGGTACTTTATGGACGATGCGCTGCTGTCTGTGGCCTACTTCCAAAAAGATATCGAGTCGTTCATTACCAGCCGTACCGACGAAGGCGTAGCATGGTCTGACTTGGGCTTGCCTGATGACCTGCTTAACGGTACTCCGGCCGACCCGAGCGAAAGCTTCGACGTTAACCGTCGCGTAAATGGCGGCGGCGGCGACCTGGACGGCTTTGAAATCCAGTACCAACAGCCTTTCACTGAAAACATCGGTATCATCCTGAACTACACCAAAGTAGATTCTGAAGTGAACTATGCTGCTGACGGTGAAGAACCCGATATGAATCAGCTGACCGGCATGTCGCCCAAGTCATACAACGGTACTCTGTACTTTGAAAATGACACCTTTGGTGCTCGTATCTCCTACACCTTCCGTGACGATTACCTGACCCGCTATCCGGGCCGCAACGGTAACGACTTGGAATACACAGCCAGCACCGCCAATGTTGACATGTCACTGAACTACAATGTGACAGAAAGCCTGAAGCTGACCTTAGAGGGCATTAACCTGACCGATGAGTTTAACCACCAAGTAGTGGATAGCTCTGATCGTGTTAGCGTTTACCACCACACTGGCACCCAGTACTATCTGGGCGCCCAGTACAAGTTCTAAGATCCACTTTAGAGCAACAATGGGCACCGCACTGCGGTGCCCATTTATTATCAGGGACCCTTTGCTTACGGAGCTTGCTCCTTAACCAAAGTTTTCTTGAAGCAACTTAACCCGGACGGTTCAATGACTTATATGGTTTTTTGAATTGACCGGTTTTTATCTATCAATAAAACCGCCTCTTACCGGCAGGAGCACACAGCTAGGTTGAAGTGCTCCAGACGTTCAACAGCCCCTACCCATCAACCAATAACAACAGGTAATCATTATGCCCAAACAAGCATCTCTTGCCGCGCTGGTTGCGCTGAGTTCGCTGGCCTTAACCGCCTGTCAGGAATCGGAAACTCCGACGCCCGAGGCTGCCCCCGCCGCAAAACCGCAAAGCAGTGCGGCCAGTGCCGCCGCCGAACCTAAAACGGTTGCCCAAATCACACTCACTAACCCCTCTGACTTTGCTCGCAGTGACGAACCCTACTTTATCAGCTACGATGAGCTGGGCATCAGCGGCAGCAGTGCCACCACTTTGGGCTTTGTCGTCGATGGCGAACCGCTAGCCAGCCAAGCAATAGACCGCGATGGCGATGGTGACAACGATAGCTTGTTTACCCTGATCGATATCGACGCGGGCGCCAGCATTGCATTGAACGTTCAGGAAGGTGCAGCTAAAAACGCCGCCACTCAGCGCGCGCAAGCGGAAATTTCCCGCAAAACCGGCGGCGAGTGGCAGGAAGATCCGGAAAAACCCGGCAAACAAATTTATGTCGGCGGTGAGTTTGAAAACGTGGACGCTTTGACCCCACCCGAACAGCACGACGATCACTCTTACTTTATTCGCTACGAAGGCCCGGGGATAGAATCGGACCTGGTTGGCTATCGTATCTATTTAGACCGTCGCAACGGCTTTGATATTTTTGGCAAAAAGACCCACGACATGGTTTTACAAAATGTGGGGCAAGACGGTTTTGATTCCTACCATGAGCCAGCCGACTGGGGTATGGACATTCTAAAAGTGGGCAGCTCGCTGGGCGCCGGTGGCTATGGTTACTGGGACGGTGAAAAAGTCGTTCGCGTTAATGATGTTAAAGGTTGGGACGCCAAGATTCTCGACAACGGCAACCTCTATTCGTCATTCAGTATTGACTACAAAAACTGGAAAGTCGCCGACACTGAAACCGACTTAAATGCCAAGCTATCCATGCACGGTGGCAGCCGACTGGTACACACTCGTTTGGATCTGACCCAGCCGCTGGATAATTTTGCGATTGGTTTAGTCAAACACCCGGGCACCGAGCTGATCCAGGGCGACGTCGATATCACCGGTAAGGCCTACACCTATGTGGCCAGCTGGGGCAAGCAAACCCTGAATGACGACCATCTGGGTATGGCGTTATTATTCCGGAAATCAGAGCGTGAAGAGCAAACACAAGACGAGCACAATTATGTGTCGGTCATGAAATCCGCTGCCGAGGATATGGACTACTACTTTCTCGCTGCCTGGGAAGGCGAAACCGAAGGCGTTAACAGCAAAGCCGAGTTTGTCGAGTACCTGGAGCGCGAGGCCGAAAAACTCACCTTACCGCTACGCGAGCAGGTCACTACCGCCCACAGCGAGGCGGAAAAGTCTTATCCGGTCAGTGGCGAGCAGGCGTTAGAGTGGAGCAAACGCCTGGCCGACTCCGAGCTGGAACGCAAAACCATGGGCTACCACTTTGGCGGCTGGGATGTGCACCGCGAGCGCAATCCTAAGTTTGAATACGACATTGTCGGCCTGTTGCCCCTGGCCTATGACGAACTCAACCAAGAAGCGCCCGCCGAAAAATATGCGCAGGTTATGCCCAAAGTCACCGGCAGTTTTATCAACGACAAAGGCGAGATCGGTCGCTATAAGCTGTCTAACTACAATATTGACTCCATCGCCCCGGGGCGCAATCTGCTGCGCCTGTATGAAGAGACCGGCAAGGAGAAGTATAAAATTGCCGCCACCACCCTGCGCGAGCAGCTAGAGTCGCATCCGAAAACCAGCGAAGGCGCTTTCTGGCACAAGCAAAAGTACACCAGCCAAGTGTGGCTGGATGGCGTTTACATGGGCATGCCCTTCCTCGCCCACTACTCGCAACTGTTTGAAGACGGCGCCAGTATTCACGAGGTGGTGAAAGAGTTTGAACTGACCCACAAATACCTGCGCGACAGCGAAACCGGCCTGTACTACCACGCCTGGGACGAAGAAAAACAACAGGATTGGGCCGACAAAGAAACCGGCCTGTCCGGCTATTTCTGGGGCCGAGGCATGGGTTGGTTGGCCATGGCGGTGGTGGATGTGATGGATTATATTCCCGCCGAAGACACCGAATCGCGTCAGGTGCTGCTGAACATGATTACCGAAATGGCGGCCGATCTGAAAAAGTACCAGGATCCGGAAACCGGCACCTGGTGGCAGATTATGAATATGCCCGAAGCCACCGGCAACTACCGTGAATCCAGCGCCAGCTCAATGTTTACCTACTTTTATGCCAAAGCGATTCGCAACGGCTATATTGGTGATGAATATAAAGATACCGCACAAAAAGCCTACGACGGCTTAATCAGCGAATTTATTACCGTGCACGCCGACGGTATGGTGAGCCTGACCAACATCTGCTATGTCGCGGGCCTCGGTTTTGGCCGCGATGGCAGTTACGATTACTATATGAGTGAACCGGTCTACGAGAACGACCCCAAAGGCACCGGACCGTTTATTCTCGCGGGTATTGAAATCTACCGCATGAAAAACCAATAACGGGGCCACGGCCCCGTCACTGTGATTGCCGAACCGCAATTGGGAGATACCATGAAAATTATTGAAGAGCGTTTTGCTGTTCATAAAGACGACTACAAGCACTACGACACCGACAAGCTGCGCGAGCATTTTTTGATTGAAAAAATTTTTGCCGCCGATGAAGTGCTGTTTACCTACACCCACTACGAGAGAATTATGGTGGGAGGCGTCATGCCGGTTAGTGCCGATGTGCCACTTGAGCCCGTCTATCAGCAAAAGGCCGACCACTTTCTGGAGCGTCGCGAGCTGGGCGCCATTAATGTGGGCGGCAAGGGCGCGATTACCGTGGACGGCGAGCGCTTTGAGCTGAACACCAAAGAGGCTCTATACATCGGTCGCGGCGCTAAAGAAGTGACTTTTTCCAGCGACAACCCAGACCAGCCCGCCAAGTTCTATATGAACTCAGCCCCGGCACATCACGCCTATCCGCACAAAAAAGTCGGCATGTCGGACGCCAAGGTACTGGAGTTGGGCTCCAGCGAAACCTGTAACGAGCGCCGCATTAACCAGCTGCTGATCAACGGCGTGGTCGATACTTGCCAGCTGCAAATGGGCATGACCGAGCTGCAACCCGGTAGTATCTGGAACACCATGCCGGTGCACACCCACAGCCGCCGTATGGAGGCTTACTTCTATTTCAATATTCCCGAAGAGCAGGCGGTGTGTCATTTTATGGGCCCCGCCGAAGAAACTCGTCACATCTGGGTGGGTAACGAGCAAGCCATCGTCTCGCCGCCCTGGTCCATGCACTCGGGCGTCGGTACCGCCAACTACACCTTTATTTGGGGTATGGCGGGGGAAAACCTCGACTACACCGACATGGACTTTCACAAGCCTCATACCCTGAAGTAATACGACGTTTAAGGATTCAATATGTCTACCGAATTATTTAACCTTGAAGGCAAAGTAGCGCTGGTTACCGGCGCCACTCACGGCCTGGGCATGGCCATGGCCATGGGCCTCGGTAAAGCTGGCGCCACTGTGGTGATTAACGGCCATTCCTCGCAAGAGAAAGTGGACGCCGCACTCAAAGAATATCGCGACGCCGGTATTACCGCCCACGGCTATCTGTTTAACGTCACCGACGAAAACCAGGTCGCCGACGCCGTCGCCCAAATCGAAAGCGAAGTCGGCCCCATCGATGTTCTGGTAAACAACGCCGGTATTATCCGTCGCACCCCCATGCTGGAAATGGAACTGGCCGAGTGGGAGAATGTGATTAAAACCGACCTTACCGGCGTGTTTGTGATGACCAAACCCGTGGTCGCCAGCATGATCAAACGCGGTGGCGGTAAGGTCATTAACATCTGCTCAATGATGAGCGAGCTGGGCCGCAGCTCGGTGGGCGCTTATGCCGCTGCCAAGGGTGGCTTGAAAATGCTGACTCGCAATATGGCCACCGAATGGGCCAAACACAATGTCCAGGTGAACGGTATTGGCCCCGGCTATTTTGCCACCAGTCAAACCGCGCCCATCCGTGTAGACGGCAACCCCATGAACGAGTTTATTATCAGCCGCACGCCCGCCGGCCGCTGGGGTGACCCGGAAGACTTACAGGGTGCCACGGTGTTTTTATCCTCTAAAGCATCGGACTTTGTCACAGGGCAAATCGTCTACGTCGATGGTGGCATACTAGCCACTATCGGCCGCCCCGCTAACGAAAGTTAGCCTTCAAGGCCCCCGCATCGCGGGGGCTTTTTGGTTTTATCCCCCCACTCTGCGAGCCAGGTGTACATTAAATCCAGTACAAAATGTGCTCTCGCTGCACTTCAACAGCAAGGCTTCCCAGAGCCAACACTCAAAAAACCTCTGACTAACGGTCTTCACAATGCATTGCTCGCCGAGCCGGCTGCTAAGGTTAAAGCAAAGGGAACATACGACTGGGGTTTTCCAGATTAATCACCCGGCAGCGGCGCGGCTTACTGGCCTCGTCGCTAGGCAAGCTGCCATCGGCATGCATAGCTTCTAACCCAGCCTGCAAGCGACTGGCGAGTTCTGGATGTTGGTTGGATACCACGGGAAAGCTGGACAGAGGGTAGTAAATCATCAGCTCGGGCACCACGGCCAGCTCAGCGCCCTCACCCGAGTGTAACTCCAGGATAGATTCGGTCTCCTCTACCCCCAAAGGAATATAATCGATATTCCCCTCGCGCAGCAGCGCAAACAAATCCGGCAGGCCGTTGGCGCCACGAATCGGCAACTCGTTGGCTTCGTATACCCACATGTCCGGCCAGCTGGCGCCCTGTCCCGCAGTGTAACCGCTTAGCTCGGCGTGGGAATCGATTTGACCAAACTCGGACAATCGCTCTTTTAATACGACCAAGTTTCGATAGCCGAGCTTGCCCCCGGCAATGGGCACGGGGATTAGCTTGATTTCATCCGGCGGAAAATCAGTGTAGGAGGTGGGGACAATATGCATAATTTCGCCCCGAGCCAGGTGCTGGCGCCACTGCGAGGCCTTGCTGGGATCATCACTAATGACTAACCGGTAGGGGCCAAAGCTGTGGCGCGTGCGCTCCAGTGCCTGACGGATAACGCTTATTTCATGTTGGGCACGCCCCGGAGCATTGCCACCAATCCATAAAACGTATTCGGGGACGGACTTTTCGTCGGAAGCTGTACCCTGAGCTACAGCGCACAGTGGAAACAACAACCCCAGTGCCATCAGCAAAACTCGCCGCATTACCGCCTCCGCTCAGACCTGCCCGTTAAAGGCGCCAATCATAGCACAGGCGACTGCCGGAGAAAGCTAGCGATGGATAGAGGCCCGTTCAAACCCAATCAGCTGGCGTTAATGGCGTAAAAGCGCGTCAAGCTCGTCTACTACCTCGGCCCAATCGGCGTCGTCAGCAATCGCCTGTTGTAAAAAGCGCTTCTGACTAGGATTCCAAAATGGCGCCTCAGCCAGCTTAGTATCGGCTCTCAAAGGTCGGTGCGCGGCAATAAAGGATTCTATCTCGCCCGACTCGCTAGCCAGGCCCAGTTGATCAAACAGTGCAGACAAGGGATGTACCGGCGGCTCCATAATATACTCCTGCGTCGGTTTCACTAAAAACTACGGCCGGCCCCCACTAAACGGCGGGCCGGCAACTCGAGTCGGCTACTTTTTTCAGTCGACTACTTTGACAATTCGAAAATAAACCGGTTCTGAACCCCGTGCACCTCCACTGGCACACCATTTTCCACCTTAGGCTTGTATTTAAAACCCTCGGCGGCGCGAATGGCGGCGCTATTAAAGACACGAGTAGCCTCGCCCTCCAGAGTTTCGGCACTGATTACAATGACGTCGCGGGTAGCACCGGTCCGGGTTACGGTAAAAGACACCACCACCTCACCTTCCATTCCCCGGGTCAAAGCCCGACGCGGGTAATGCGGGGCCACCTTGACCAGAGGCAAGTAATCCCCCGGCTGCGCCAGATTAATAGTGAAATCATCGGCAGCGGCCGTGGGTGTCGCAAATACCTT
The DNA here is from genome assembly GCF_024195295.1 of Gilvimarinus xylanilyticus. Lineage (GTDB taxonomy): Bacteria > Pseudomonadota > Gammaproteobacteria > Pseudomonadales > Cellvibrionaceae > Gilvimarinus > Gilvimarinus xylanilyticus. The sequence goes on from NZ_JAMFTH010000007.1 coordinate 84,844, forward strand.
GGTATTAGGCCCCTCGGTCTCAATCTTTACCTTATCGTCAACCTGTGGAACAGGCGGTGGTACCGGTGGATCTTCAGGTCGATCTATGGCTTTTGGGACCGGATCGGCGATCACCAGTTCGGGCATCACAATTTTAGCAATAGTGGTAGGCGCGGCGGGCTCAATATAGTGATAATCGGTTTGAATCAATGTGGCCATTAAAAGCAATAAGCCGGCGGTTGAGAAAAAACCCAGAGGAATTGCGGTGTAACGCATAGCCGTTGCAGTCGTCATAATCCATTACCTATCCGTTAAAAGGCTTCTCTATAAACATAGGTAATGAATTAACAGCGCGCAAAGTTTATTTTGGTCTATGAATGTGGGGGTTAAGAAATTATGTGCTATTGAACCAGAGCTAGCTTACAAGCAAACACCTCTGCCACTGATCGGGAACAACAAACTGGCAAAACCAGGGTTACATTATCTGTAGTAGCGCAGAGCTAAATCTGGCTGGCAAGGATAAAAACAAATAACTCTCAGCTCAGGACAGAACCGCCGCGCAACCAAACTCTGAGTCAAAATAACTGTCTGGTCGCGAGAATAGTAACACCAGCCTCGAATGAGACTGGTATTTAGGAGGGGCGGAGCATTAAAACCACCCTAGGGAAAATAACAGAAAGACAGCAAAGGAGCGCATTGCGCGCTCCGAGCTACCGGCCTAATTCACGCTTAAAACGATCGATAAATTCTTGCAGCGCTTTAAACTCGGTGTCCGATAGTGTCCGACGTTGCGAATGATCGCTAGCACCCGCGCCCTTTGAGTTCAGCTCGTAAAAACGCGACTCGTCGGGAGTAAAGATTCGGCTCTTGGTGCCATCGCGAGCGGTACCGCTCATACTCGCCCAACCCTCATTGCGAATGTGTCCGTCCATCCAGGTATTAATGTAGATGGCTGAACCAATCGCGTCGGGGTCGGCATAGCGGCCGTCCGCAAAGGTAGTAGTGGGGTGCCAGGGGCGCCCCAAAGAGACACTGTTGTCGGGAACGCCCGCTTCGCGTTCAAGGCGCGAGTCGATAAACACCAAGCCGTAGGGCTGCTTGATATTGGTGGAAGGCGCGCTCAGATGCCCCTGAATATCCCCGGGAGAAAACGCCTTGGCACGCGGACGCGAAACAATTTGGCAATTTTCAAACACGGCCAAGCCATCGCCAAAAATAAAATCCACATTGCCGCTGATGCGACTGTTGTGAAAGTAGCTGCGCCCGCCATCGGCGAACACCGTATCCTGATACCCGTCGATAATGCTATCGGTGATCAGAGTTTTGTCGCTATCTACATCCAGCAATAAAGCGGCCGCCTGGGTGTGAGGCAATTTGGCAGGATCGTCTTTGCTAAGTGCGTCGTTGGCGAGATAATCAAAACTGTTTTCGATATGCAGATTATGCAAATGCACCCCAACCGCATTGATCGTAAGCGTGGCCGACCCCGGCGTGCCCCAGTCATCGCGATGATAGACACCGGCGATATTAGCGTAGGCATCGAAGTAGAGTCGCGGCGGCGTGTCGCTCAACCCGGTTAACGACACATGGTCGCGAGCTATGGTGACTTTCTCATAGTAATCACCCGAAGCAACGGCAATATTACTGTGTCCAGCCTGTAGCGCACCGGCAATAGAACCATAGCGCGCAACCTCTGGGTACTGCTCGATTGCCTGGCTACCCGGCGGAGCAACCAAGGCATCAAATCCCGCTTCAGCGCGAGCTTGATGCAAGGCAAACAACGCCACTGCAACGACCACCAAGAACTGGACAATACGCCAAGCCCCGGAATGCTTGTGTAGCGACCCCATTACAGCGCTGCCTTAACCGCTGCAAGCACGCCCTGCTCGCTTATACGGGCCAGCCAGTCAGCGGTCGTGGTTTGCACTTTCTCGCTGTTGGCAATGGCTTCAGGAAAGACGGCCTTAACGCCCAATACGGCCGCTACAGTAGCGGCGGCATCGCCGCGGTTGGCCTCTACCAGCGCCTTTAAGTCATCCGCCAGAGGATCTTGTACATCAATCGGCTGACCGCGCTCATCAACTGCTGAGACGTAACGAATCCAGGCAGCCAATGCCAGGCACAGATACTCGATATTACCATCACCTTCTAACTGCGCTGCGAGAGTTTGCAACCAGCGCTGAGGAATTTTTTGCGAGCCATCCATCGCAATCTGCCAGGTGCGATGCTTAAGCCCCGGGTTAGCGAAGCGCTCGCGCAATTGCACCTTGTACTCTTCCATATCGAAGCCTGCGGGCACCTCAACGGTCTGCCCCACTTCGCGATCCATAAATACTTGGCAAAGTTCCGCCAAAACCGGCTCGCGCATGACTTCGCTGACATAGTCAAAACCGGCCAAGTAACCGGCGTATGCTAAAAGCGAGTGACTGCCGTTGAGCAGACGCAACTTCATAATTTCGTAAACGTGGACATCGTCAACCAACAAAGCCCCCGCATCTTCCCAGGCGGGCCGCTGGGAACAGAACTTGTCTTCTATCACCCACTGACTAAAGGGCTCGGCCAACACCATGCCTTCGTCGCGCAGGCCCAGCTTGCCTTCCAACTCGCCGCGGTCAGCGTCGGTCGTGGCGGGGACAATGCGGTCAATCATAGTGCAGGGGAAAGTTGTGTTAGCGCGAATCCAGGCGGCCAGCTCGGCGTCGAATTTATCGGCGTATTGCAACACGACCTTTTCTAACACCTCACCGTTATTCGGCAGGTTATCGCAGCTTAATACGGTAAAGCTTTTCTCGCCCGCCTGGCGGCGTGCATTCAGTGCACCCACAATGTAACCGATAGCCGACTTGGGAGTTTCCGGGTTTTCCAAATCGTGCACGATATCTGGGTGACTTTGATTTAAGTTACCCGTCGCCGGATCGTGGCAATAACCTTTTTCGGTTACAGTCAGCGATATAATTTTTATGTCTGGGCTACTCATCACCTCAAGCAAAGTGGCGGGGGATTCAGGCCCCACCAATACATCCTTGACCGCACCGACCACTTGAAACTTTTCACCCTCCGGGCCGCGCTCGACAATGGTGTACAAACCGTCTTGTTCGGCCAGCTGGTTTTTTACGGTGGGCGAACGCAAGCTGGCACCTATAATTTGCCAATCCTGTGCGCCTTTGTTTAACAACGCCTCGGTATACCAGGCCTGGTGGGCACGGTGAAAAGCACCAATACCCAAGTGCACAATACCCGCTTTTTGCGCGTCGCGATCATAACCGGGCAGGCTAGCCGTATCGGCCAGCTTGTCCAGATTACTTTTATTTAAACGTTGCATAAAAGTCCCTACTCTTAATCGAGTTTGTAAGCTTGTTTAACCAGACGGTAGGTCAAGTCGATGGCCACTTCTTGCGCTTCATCTTCGGGCAAACGGTGCTCGGCCACCAAGCGCGCCAAAAAGTTACAATCCATACGGCGCGCGACATCATGACGCGCAGGAATTGACAAGAAAGCGCGGGTGTCATCATTAAAACCCACGGTATTGTAAAAACCCGCCGTTTCGGTAATTTGCTCGCGGAAGCGGCGCATACCTTCGGGGCTGTCGTGGAACCACCAGCTGGGGCCCAGCTTCAGCACTGGGTAGTGGCCGGCCAAAGGCGCCAGCTCGCGGGAGTAAACAGTTTCGTCCAGCGTAAACAAAATAATCGACAAGCGGTTGTCGTTACCGTATTTATCCAGCAGCGGCTTAAGCGCATTCACGTACTCGGTTTGCGAGGGAATATCTGCGCCCTTATCGCGACCAAACTTCTCAAACACATGGGGGTTATGGTTGCGGAACGAGCCCGGGTGAATCTGCATCACCAGGCCGTCTTCAATGCTCATGCCCGCCATTTCGGTAAGCATTTGCCCACGGAAAGTTTCCGCCTCTTGCTTGCTGCACTGCCCCGCCAAGGCTTTGGCGAACAGCTTCTCACACTCGGCAACTGACAAATCAGACGTCTGCGCTGTGGGGTGGCCATGGTCGGTAGAGGTGGCACCGAAAGATTTAAAATACTCGCGGCGATTTTTCAATGCGGCCAGATAGCCCTTCCAGTTGGTAGTATCTTCACCGGTAATTTTCCCCAGGCGAGCGACGTTATCGGCAAAGCCTTCAAAGTCGGGGTCAACCACGGGGTCCGGACGGTAGGCGGTAATTACGCCGCCCTTCCAGCCGCTCTCGCGAATTTTCTTGTGGTGACGCAAATCATCCAGGGGCGACTCGGTGGTGGCCAACCACTCAATGTTGTAGCGCTCCATTAATGCGCGTGGACGGAAGGCCTCGGTTTGCAAAGCGCTGTTAATACGCTCGTAGTATGCGTCAGCGTTTTTATCACTCAGGATTTCTTCGAATCCAAACACTTCCTTGAAAACATAGTCCAACCACATGCGCGAAGGCGTACCGCGAAAGGCATAGTAATGCTTGGCAAATAGACGCCAGATTTTTTTAGGGTCTTGCTCAACGGGCAAGCCGGCTTTACTCGGAATCCCCAAATCGACCAGCGGCACACCCAGGCTGTACAACATGCGGAACACATAGTGATCGGGTTTAATCAGCAGCTCTGCGGGGTTGGGAAACAGCTCATTGTCGGCAAACCACGAGGGGTCGGTGTGGCCATGGGGGCTGACAATGGGCAGGTCTTTAACTTCTTGATACAGACGTCGGGCGATGGCGCGGGTGGTCTCATCGGCGGGAAACAGACGATCTGGGTGTAATGTGAGTGCACTCATGATGAATTAACTACCGTAGTTTATAGTGTTCGACAAACCAGTCTGACCAAGTCAGCTTATGGCAGGCCTTTAGGTATGACCAATTTATGGTTACAAAAGCGCTTCACTCTGTCAATCTTTACCGCCAGCGAAGGCAATAAAAGCCGAAAGATTAGCCGATGTAACGGCAAATTTGACCATTCTGAAAGATTCGCCATATAGTCTATATCACCATAACAAAAACCGAAACACCGGCTCTTGCCTTGAATAATCGGCATGACCAATTGTAGAATCCCTGCACAGTTATAACCTTAACCATAAAGCGAGAGAACCATGGCTCAGATTGCCTGTATTGGCGAAGTAATGATTGAACTGGCCGCAGCCGAAGCGGGCCCACAGGGCGGCGAGCGCAAAGCTCTGTCTTACGCCGGCGACACCTACAACACCGTAGTCACGCTGGCTCGCCTGGGTACACCAACTGCCTATGTAACACGCCTGGGTGATGATCACTACAGTGATGCCATCATTGACCGCCTAGCCCAGGAGAGCATAGACACCAACTGCATTGTTCGCCATGAGGGCAAGGTGCCAGGGCTGTATATGATTCACAACAGCCCCGACGGTGAGCGCGAGTTCTTCTACTGGCGCGATCGCGCTCCCGCCCGCCAGCTGTTTCATATTGAAGGCGAACTGAGCGCTCTTGCAGAACAGCTAGACAACACCGAAATGCTGTATTTATCCGGCATCACTCTGGCCATTATTGGCGACAGCGGGCGCCAGAACCTCATTAAGTTTCTTCAGACTTACAAAGCCCGGGGTGGCAAAGTGGCGTTTGACAGTAACTATCGCCCTCGCCTGTGGGAGAGCCCCCAGCAGGCCCAGCAAGCCAACCGCGATCTTTTGGCTTTGACCGATCTGGCCCTGTTAACGCTGGACGACGAGGAACTCCTATGGGGCACCGATGGGGATGCTGTGGCGGAAGTTAAGGCTCGCTACCGCGATTGTGACATTGGCCAAATCGTTCTAAAGCGCGGCGCCGAGGATGTCATTATTTTGCAGGGCGATAGCGAAGAGCGGGTAGACGTACCCAAGGTCACCGATGTTGTGGACACCACCGCCGCTGGCGATACCTTTAACGCCGGTTATCTAGCCGCCCATTTGGCAGGCAAAACGGCTACCGAAGCGGCGGCGCAAGCCAATCGCTGTGCCGGCATTATTATTCGCCATCGCGGGGGCGTTATCGACAAACAGTTGTTTCTCGACGAGCTGGCCACACGCTAAAGGCCCGGCCACCCCACAGGGTGGCCTATACCATTAGCGGTACGATGTGGGGACGAAGCTTTGCAGCCAAGCCCCCACCGCCTCGGTGTCTGTGGGCACCTGCAATTTCCGATAGACAGGTGTTGCTTCGGGGTAGCCCCCCACCTGCTCCTCACTGTCGATAATGCGCCCCGCCTGGCTGCGTACGCTGTTGACGATACGCACGTCTACCTCATCTCTATCCCACGGGCGCGCTCCGGCGTTAAGCAATACCGAATCGTAAACCTGATCGACCGGCATGGCCGTTAACCCCTCAGGCCAAACCGGAGGTTTATCCAACAACCGAATATCCCCCTGCACCTGCGGCATAGGCTCGCCATCAAGATTCAACACCTGGTTATCCCGCAGGTAAACATCCCCCTGATAAGCAACCATGGCGAGGTCGGAATAGCTGTCCCGCCCATAACGTAGATCATTGCCAACAACGGCGACCTTGGGGTTACCCGGTCGGCGATCTTTTCCATCCCACTCCCCTTCTACATAGCCCAGCTGCACTGCGGCATTGCCCAGGTTATACATCAGGTTGTTTACCACTACCCCGCTGGCGTGAGCTTTAAAGTAGGGATTGCGACGATCGTTGTGGGCAAACAAGTTGCCAATGACCGCAACCTCCTGAACATAATCGTGGATCAAAATGCCTTTGGAGTGTTTACCTTTTTTGTGCGTAGCATAGTCTAAGCCTTCGGCGATAATCGAGTGACTAAAGGTAATACGACCCGATGTTGCGTCTGGGCCTTTGTACCTTTCGCCCGACGCAGACATATTTTCATCCACTGCCCAACTGGTAGAGCAGTGATCAATATGAATATTGCGGGCATCCCCACGAGAGACCCCTATACCGTCTGGCTCCCAGCCAGAACGCTCAGATTTCCCATTGGCGCCCGGACGCACACGAATATGCTGTAGACGGACATCGTGTGTGCCAATGCCTATACCACCCCGGATTATGGTGATACCGGGACTGGGGGCGGTTTGCCCGGCGACTGTGATATAGGGCTCCCCAATACCTAGATTCTTTCCATTTAGATCGATCACGCCGCCGACCTCAAACACCACAACCCGCTTACCCTTTTGCTCCAGCGCCCAGCGCAACGACCCTTCACCATCGCTATTCAGGTTGGTCACCTTGATTACACGACCACCCGCGCCAGCCGGCGTATCTATACCAAAACCCTTCACCTCTTCCAGGTTTTGCGCGTTTGCTAACGAAATCAGCAGGCACGCGAAAACCGTGGCAACTGTTTTTAGCACAGTGCCACTTGCACAGATTTTTTTCATAAAGCCTCCAGAGTCAGGAGATAGGAATAATTAAAACTGCAGAGGTTACCTACTAAACCATCGGATTTCCGCGCTTGCACAGCTGAATAGCAAAGCCCCAGGGATCCTTTAACATCAGCAGTACAGAACCGTCTTTTAAGCGCACATCATCCACAACTTTACAGCCCTCGGCGCACAGCCGCTCGGCGTCGGCCTCTGGGTCTTCGCTAACAAAAGCCAGATGTAAAGTGAGTGGATTCATCGATGGATAATCCGGCACTTCATCAGGTCGATTGTTATAGATTTCGATCATTACCTGCCCAGTACTATCGGCCAGGAAATGTGCATGCGGGGCTTTGTCAAACTTATGTTTAACCGTAAACCCCAAGTGTTCACAATACCACGCCCCTATCGCGACCGGGTCAGTAACATTAAAGGCAAAGTGCTCAATGCGCATCACAGAACTCACTTAGCTTCATACAAGCCAAAGAAGGTTGGCAGGAATTCACTGATGGCGGGCACATAAGCGACCAGCATTAGCACCACTATCATTGCCGCGTACATCGGCATTAGCGGCTTAATGAGCTTGGCAATAGAGGTTTTGGCAATGCCACAACCAACGAAGAGCACCGCCCCCACCGGTGGCGTACACAAGCCGATGCACAGGTTCAACACCATCATAATACCGAAGTGCAGGGGCGACATGCCCAGCTCCATCGCAACCGGCAAGAAGATCGGAGTGAAGATAAGCACCGCTGGGGTCATATCCATAAAGATACCCACCAGCAAAAGAATAAGGTTAATGGTGAGCAGAATAATAAACGGGTTATCACTCAACCCCATCAGCGCAGCGCTAATGTTCTGGGGAATATTTTCGTAGCTAAGCATCCAACTCATTGCGGTCGAGGTGGCAATCAAAAGCATTACGATGGCGGTAGTCTCTACCGACTTAATAAAAATTTCCGGCAGCTCGGGAATTTTTACCTCTTTGTAAATAAAGACCGACAAAATCAGCGAGTAAAGCACCGCGATAACACTGGCCTCGGTGGCGGTGAAAAACCCACCCACAATACCGCCGATAACCAGAACAATAAGAAACAGGCTGGGGATAGCATCCAGGGTCTTTTTACCCACTTCTTTGATACTAGGGACTCGACCCACGGGATAGCCGTGCATTTTGGCATACACGGCGCAAACCGCCATTAAACTCAACGCCACCAAAATGCCCGGCAAGTAACCCGCGATAAACAGTGCGGCAATGGACACACCACCACTGGCAAGGGAATAGACAATCAGAATGTTGCTGGGGGGAATTAAAAGCCCTGTGGTCGAAGAGGCAACGGTGACAGCGGTATTAAAGTTCTTGTCGTAACCTTCTTTTTCCATTGTGGGGATCATAAAGCCGCCAATGGCCGAGGTGGCGGCAACAGCAGAACCGGAAATGGCACCAAACAAGGTACAGCTAATAATATTCACAAACGCCAAACCGCCCGGCAGCATGCCGATTAACACCTTGGCAAATTCGATGAGTCGGTGAGCAATACCACCGCGCCCCATTAGCAAGCCGGACAACACAAAAAACGGAATCGCGAGCAGCGCAAAGCTGTTCACCCCACTGGCCATTCGCTGGGCAACCGTAACGGCGGCCGGACCAAAGTCGATGGTAAACAGCATGGCGGCAAAGGTCGCCACCCCAATACCGATAGAGATAGGGACATTCAGAATCAATAAAACGACAAATGTCACCAACAGAACTACGACGGACCAATCCATCAGACTACCTCAATTATGTTTATTCTTACGATTGCTTACTTATTTCGGGTTTGCGGTTTCGTTTTACTCGTAAAACTCTAACTCTTCCGGCTCGGGATCACCGTTGACGATGCGATCAAGCGAAAAGAGGACTATCAGCAAGCCACTGAGCGGAATAACGCTATATAAATAACCGACTTTGACCTGCAAGGCGGCGGACATTTGATCCAACTCCAGCGTTAACAACATCAGCTTAGAGCCGCCATAGATCATAATCACGCAAGCAAACAACATACACACCAGGGAAATAAAGATATCCAAGCGGCGCTTGGCGATGCCCTCGAGCTTTTGCGAGAGAATATCCAGCCCCAGGTGCGCTTTTTTGCGATAGGCGTAGGCGGCGCCCAACAAACCAATCCAGACCAATAGAAAACGCGCCAACTCTTCGGTGTAAGAGCTGGGCTCTTTCAAGACAAAGCGTGTCAGCACCTGCCAGGTTACATCCAGCACCATGACGGCCATTAACAGCCCGACAAAAGCGCCCAGTATCTTCTCAATAAAATTCGATAATGCTTTCATACCGGCCAACCTACATCGCTTTAAAGGTCTGAATCAGATCGTAAATTTCTGTACCTTTATAGGATTCGTGCATAGCCTGCACCTTATCCATAAAAGGTTTCTTATCGGGGCGAATAACGGTTACCCCGGCCTCTTGCACAGCGTCCAGAGCCTCTTGGGTTTTCTCAGCCCACAGCTTTCTCTGATAAACCACGGCGTCGTCCATTGCCTGCTGTAACCAGACCTGCTCTTGCTGGTCGAGATTATTCCAAATATAGCTACTGATAAGCACGATATCCGGCACAGAGGTGTGCTCGTTTAGCGTGTAGTACTTACAGACTTCGTAGTGTTTAGAAGTATAGAAGCTGGGGGGATTATTCTCAGCGCCATCGACAACGCCTTGCGACAAAGCGGTATACAACTCTCCCCACGAGATAGGTGTGGGGGAGCCGCCCAAAGACTTAACCATTTGCAAGGCGGTCTGGCTTTGCTGAACGCGGATTTTCTGACCCGTTAAGTCTTCGGGCTTATAAACCGGAGTATCCACATTGTAAAAGCTGCGACTGCCCGCATCGAAATATCCCAAGCCGCGTAGGTTAACGGAATCACCCGCCAGCAATAGCTCTTTGCCCTCTTCGCTGTTTAACACTCGCCAAAAATGTTCGTTATCGCGAAACACATAGGGAACATTAAACACCTTCATCGCAGGCACAAAGCCTTCCATGGGGCTGGAGGAAACCTTGGTCATCGCCAGCGAGCCGATTTGCAAAAGCTCCATAAGCTCGCGCTCGCTACCGAGCTGGCCGCCCGGGTAGATATCGATGGTCATCTTACCGCCCGACACTTCTTCCAGCCGGTCAGCCATAAAGACGATACCCTGATGCACAGGGTGTGTTTGATCGAGGGTGTGCGCCATCTTAAGAGTACGCACTTCAGTGTCGCCGGCACAGGCGCTCAGAAGCCCCACCAAGAGGGCGACACATATTATTTTAATCCCGGGGTTACCCATGTAATTTGCACCGCTGTTATTGTTTTATGAGACCTTATTGTCACACTGACCACACCACAAAGCAATCTACTCGCAGTGAAGCCCGATGATAAAAAAGCGGGTGTGGGTGCGACAAATACCAAATCGATACCCATTGTATCGAGCGGAACGCAACCCCAACACCCGCGTCGGGCCAAAGGCCCCAAGGAGAGCCACACTTGATTGACAGACCGATAGCGGTCAGCGGCTTAAATCGCAAGTTCGGTTCTACCCGTACACAGATTTTAAACCAACCAACCTGCCTGACCAATCAGGTTAAATAATTACATAAAAGGCCTGACAAAACAACCGTAACTCACCGATCAAGCGCAAAATCTGCCTGACCAATAACTTATACGGGAGAATAGAGAGGGTAAGCCGGTGTATAACCACTGCTTTGCCGGGCTGTAATGAGCCGATTGAGCCAGACAAGGCTCGGGTTGCATAGGCTTAGCGCGGCGCGGTGGACCCTCGCTCAATGATCGAGTGGGGTAGAACGGCCCGTTTGTTCAACTTAATGCCCAATATCCTATCGGCCTTAATGGCTTCAATCAGCAAATCGACCGAATCGGCCGACATTTGATCAATGGGCTGTTTAACGGTGGTTAACTGAGGCCATATGGTCCGGGCGATCGTCGTATCATCAAAACCCGCTACAGCGATATCGTCAGGCACTCGCAAACCGCGCTTATGAACTGACGCGATCACGGCACTGGCCATATCATCATTACTGGCAAATATCGCCGTCACTGGCCGACCTGAATCCAGAATTTCTTCGGCGGCCTGCATGCCTCCGTCAAAATTAAAGTCGCCCTGCGCCACTACGGCGAGCTCGGGGTCAATATTATGGGCCACCAAGGCATCGGTAAAGCCGCGGTAGCGGTTTGCGGCCACACCCTGATTGCGGTCACCTTTGATAAAGCCTATACGGGAGTGGCCAGCATTAATCAGATACTCGGTCATCTCATAGGTGGCACTATAATCATCAATTGAAACATAGGCGGAACGATCCATGTCCAGCCCCGGGCCCACCCTTACATAGCGTATTCCCATGTTATCCAGGGTATCCAAAAGCGGCAGACTTTCGCAAAGCGGAGGCGGCAAAATAACCCCATCGAGCATATACCGACTGGTTAAATCACTGACTATCTCGTCGACATTAGGGGCACCGAAACTACAGGACTCTAACACCAGGTGATAGCCAAGCTCGTTACAGCGCTTTAGCACGCCAATTAAGTACTGACTGATATAGCTGCCGATGGAATTGTCATAGAAAAAACCCAACAGGTAAGATTGCGAGCCCGACAAGCTACGGGCCGAAACATTGAGACGATAGTTTAACGTCTCTACCGCCTCCATAACCCGCAACCGAGTTGGCTCTGAAACCTTATCGTTATTGAGTACGCGAGACACTGTCATGATTGAAACATCGGCCATGGCAGCGACGTCTTTCATGGTAACTTTTTTAGCTTTACCAGCGCGGCTTTTTATCGTCATTTTTTATACCTATGCGAGCAGAGCTCTATGCTTATTATGGAATATGTACTGCTGGCAACTTCTCACCAGCCTGTATATTCATAACACAGCACCCCGCAAAAGACTATGAACCACATCCGATAATAGCCAGGCACAAAAAAGGCCGCTAAAAAGCGGCCTTTTTTACTCAACATTCGCGCTGGGCTTAGTCGAGAATTTTGGCTACTACACCAGCACCTACGGTACGGCCACCTTCGCGAACCGCGAAGCGCAGACCATCTTCCATGGCTACTGGGTTGATCAGGGTAACACTCATTTGAATGTTATCGCCTGGCATAACCATTTCTACACCGTCAGGCAGCTCACACGCACCGGTTACGTCGGTGGTACGGAAGTAGAACTGCGGACGATAGCCTTTGAAGAACGGAGTGTGACGGCCGCCTTCGTCTTTAGACAGTACGTAAACTTCCGCTTCGAACTTAGCGTGCGGCGTTACAGAACCTGGCTTGGCCAGAACCTGACCACGCTCGATCTCGTCGCGCTTGGTACCACGCAGCAGAACACCAACGTTCTCACCCGCACGGCCTTCGTCCAGCATTTTGCGGAACATCTCAACACCGGTACAAGTGGTCTTGGTGGTGTCTTTGATACCAACGATTTCGATCTCTTCGCCCACGGTGATCACACCGCGCTCTACACGACCGGTTACTACGGTACCGCGACCAGAGATTGAGAACACGTCTTCTACGGGCATCAGGAACGGCTGATCAATCGCACGCTCTGGCTCGGGGATGTACTCGTCCAGGGTCTCAACCAGCTTCTTAACAGCGGTGGTACCCAGCTCGTTGTCGTCTTCGCCGTTCAGGGCCATCAGGGCAGAACCGGCAATGATCGGAGTGTCGTCGCCTGGGAAGTCGTAGTCAGACAGCAGCTCACGCAGCTCCATCTCAACCAGCTCCAGCATCTCTTCGTATTCTTCGGTGCCTACGCCGCCGCAATCTTCGGCCAGCAGGTCCGCTTTGTTCAGGAATACGGCGATGTAAGGTACACCTACCTGACGAGACAGCAGGATGTGCTCACGGGTTTGCGGCATAGGACCGTCGGTCGCGCCACATACCAGAATCGCACCGTCCATCTGAGCAGCACCGGTGATCATGTTTTTCACGTAGTCGGCGTGCCCGGGGCAGTCAACGTGCGCGTAGTGACGGTTCGGTGAGTCGTACTCAACGTGAGAGGTCGCGATGGTGATACCACGCTCTTTCTCTTCCGGTGCGTTATCGATGCCGTCAAACGCCATCGCAGAACCGCTACCCCATACTTCCGCACATACGCGGGTCAGGGCCGCTGTCAGGGTGGTTTTACCGTGGTCAACGTGACCGATGGTGCCCACATTGACGTGGGGCTTGTTCCGTTCGAACTTTTCTTTTGCCACTTTACGTTTCCTCTAATTGAAAAATAAAAATCAATTAATCACTAATGATATTGTTTTTGGACATAATCTCATCGGTGACGTTCTTTGGCGCCTCAGCAAAGCCTTTAAACTCCATGCTGTAGGTCGCGCGGCCCTGTGTGGCTGAACGCAGATCAGTTGCGTAGCCAAACATTTCCGCCAGGGGCACTTCAGCATCCACTACTTTACCACTGATGCTTTCATCCATGCCCTGGATAACGCCGCGACGACGATTTAAATCGCCCACCACATCACCCATATTCTCTTCCGGAGTAACCACTTCCACTTTCATGATGGGCTCCAGCAATACCGCGCCGCCTTCTTGTGCGAGCTTTTTGGTCGCCATGGACGCAGCTATTTTAAAGGCCATCTCGTTGGAGTCCACATCGTGGAAAGAGCCATCGTACAAGGTCGCCTTCAAACCGAGCAAAGGATAACCCGCGAGCACACCATTTTGCATCTGCTCTTCGATGCCTTTAGAGACGGCCGGAATATATTCTTTGGGAACCGATCCGCCGACAATCTCGTTGACGAACTCCAGCCCTTCAGCGGTATCGTCTTCGGCCGGCTCAAAGCGGATCCAGACATGGCCATACTGGCCACGACCGCCGGATTGACGGACAAACTTGCCTTCAATCTCGCAGGTGTTTTGAATACGCTCGCGATAGGCCACCTGCGGCTTACCGATATTGGCATCCACACCAAATTCACGACGCATACGGTCAACAATAATATCCAGGTGCAACTCACCCATGCCACCGATAATGGTCTGGCCTGTTTCCTCATCAGTGCGCACCCGGAACGAGGGGTCTTCCTGGGCCAGTTTACCCAACGCCATACCCATCTTTTCCTGATCAGCCTTGCTGCGAGGCTCTACTGCCACGTGAATCACAGGCTCGGGGAATTCCATGCGCTCGAGGGTGATAACACTGTTGGGGGCACACAGAGTGTCGCCGGTAGTAACGTCTTTAAAGCCGATACCCGCGGCAATATCGCCCGCCAGTACTTCTTTAATTTCCTGGCGATCATTGGCGTGCATCTGCACCATACGACCAATGCGCTCTTTTTTACCCTTAACCGGGTTCAATACGGTATCGCCGGTAGCGAGTTTGCCCGAGTACACGCGAAAGAAAGTCAGGGTGCCGACAAAGGGATCGGTGGCAATTTTGAAAGCCAGGGCCGCAAAAGGCGCATTATCGTCAGCCTCGCGGGTATCGTGAGTTTCGCCGTCTTCCAGCACACCTTCAATGGCTTTTACTTCGGTGGGCGCGGGCAGGTAATCGATGACCGCATCCAACACCGCCTGAACACCCTTATTTTTAAAAGCCGAGCCGCCCAGAACGGGAACAATTTCGTTTGCCAGAGTACGCTTGCGCAGGGCGGCTTTAATGTCGTCTTCGCCCAGCTCTTCGCCCTCAAGGTATTTATTCATCAGGTCGTCGTCGGCCTCGGCGGCCGCTTCGACCAAATACTCGCGCATTTCATCACAGGTGTCCTGTAAATCGGCGGGAATATCCTGATACTCAAAGGTCATGCCGCGATCGTCTTCATTCCAGATGATCGCCTGCATTTTAATCAGATCGACCACGCCTTTGAAGTCTTCTTCCGAGCCAATGGTCATCTGCAGGGGAACGGCGTTCGCTCCCAGTCGCTCGCGCAGTTGCTCCACCACGCGAACATAGTCTGCCCCGGTGCGGTCCATCTTATTGACGAACACCATCCGCGGCACTTCATATTTGTTGGCCTGACGCCATACGGTTTCGGTCTGAGGCTGTACGCCCGAAGAACCACACAGCACCACGATAGCACCGTCCAACACACGCAAAGAGCGCTCTACCTCAATGGTAAAGTCAACGTGTCCGGGGGTATCGATAATATTAATGCGGTGTTCATCGAACTGCTGGCCCATACCAGACCAGAAAGTCGTCACAGCTGCTGAGGTAATGGTGATACCGCGCTCTTGCTCTTGCGCCATCCAGTCGGTGGTCGCCGCGCCGTCGTGTACTTCACCAATTTTGTGGGAGAGGCCCGTGTAAAACAAAACCCGCTCAGTGGTAGTGGTTTTGCCCGCATCTACGTGCGCACAAATCCCGATATTGCGGTAGCGAGCGATAGGCGTCTTACGTGCCACAGCTGTAGTCTCCAAATGCCCAAATCGAAAAATAGTAAAAAGGCAGCCAGAATAGCTGCCTTTTGTTTCTCAATGCTTACACGCTTAGAAACGGAAGTGAGAGAACGCCTTGTTGGCCTCGGCCATACGGTGTACGTCTTCACGCTTCTTAACGGCAGAACCTTTGTTCTGCGAAGCATCAATCAACTCACCAGCCAGACGGGCAGGCATAGACTTCTCACCGCGACCGCGAGAGTAATCTACCAACCAGCGCATAGCCAGCGCGGAACGACGTGCGGGACGCACTTCGACCGGTACCTGGTAGGTGGCACCACCAACACGGCGAGATTTAACCTCAACCAGCGGGGCGATGTTTTCCAGAGCTTCGTCGAACACCTCAATGGGGTCACGATTGAGCTTGTCATTCACAATATCCAGCGCGCCGTAAACAATGCGTTCTGCTACGGCTTTCTTACCACTCACCATGACATGGTTCATGAATTTCGCCAGAGTCACATTGCCGTACTTAGGATCCGGCAAGATCTCGCGTTTCGCGACAACTCTTCTTCTTGGCATTTTAATAGCCTCTCTTCAGGGATTGTCCAGGACAGCCAAATGGCACCTGGCCTTACTCGGTTCTACCCGAAAACGTATGTCTTAAGTCGCGAGTGCTTACTTAGGACGCTTGGTACCGTACTTAGAGCGGCCCTGTTTACGGTCGTTAACACCAGAGGTATCCAGTGAACCGCGAACAGTGTGGTAGCGCACACCAGGCAAGTCTTTTACACGACCGCCACGGATAAGTACTACGCTGTGCTCTTGCAAGTTGTGCCCTTCACCACCGATGTATGAGGTAACCTCAAAGCCGTTGGTCAGACGAACACGGCATACTTTACGCAATGCTGAGTTCGGCTTCTTCGGCGTGGTAGTGTAAACGCGGGTGCAAACACCACGCTTTTGCGGGTTGGCTTGCAGAGCAGGTACGTCGCTCTTTTGAACCTTACGTTTTCTCGGCTTACGAACCAACTGGTTGATCGTTGCCATGAAAATAAACTCCACAGATATATAAAGCCTCGACGTGAGGCCAATTAAAGAAGACAGCGACAGGCTGTCCCCCACTCATAAAAAGTGGGTGGCGCATTGTAATGACACCCCCCACTTCCGTCAAGACGCAATTGAGCAATAATTACTCACCCGAGGCCAGGCCCCGGGCTGCGCCTTTTAGCCCGCTATTAACCTGGCAAACATAGTTGCCGGATTAATAGGGGGTCAATCTTACTCGCCGCTGGACTTAAGCGCCTCGGTCAGAGCCGCTTCCACGTCCTCGGCACTGACACCAGTGTCGGCAAATTCCAGCGCCTCTTCACGCTTGCGCTTGCGCTCGCTGTGATAAGCCAAACCAGTACCGGCCGGAATCAGGCGACCCACGACGACGTTCTCTTTCAGACCGCGCAGTGAATCTTTCTTGCCGGTAACCGCCGCTTCGGTAAGCACGCGGGTGGTTTCCTGGAACGAAGCCGCCGAGATAAAGGACTCGGTTGCCAGCGATGCCTTGGTAATACCCAGCAACAGACGCTCAAACTTGGCCGGCTGCTTGTCTTCGGCACGCAGGCGCTCGTTTTCGGCCAGCACATTGGTGTACTCCACTTGCTCGCCTTTTACGAAGGTAGAGTCACCCATTTCGGTGATTTCTACTTTACGCAGCATTTGCCGAACGATGGTTTCAATGTGCTTATCGTTAATCTTCACACCCTGTAGACGGTATACGTCCTGAATCTCGTTGGTGATGTAGCTCGCCAGAGCCTCAACACCTTTCAGGCGCAGAATATCATGCGGGTTGCTCGGACCATCTGACACCACCTCACCTTTAACCACTTGCTCACCTTCGAACACGGTCAGCTGACGGTGCTTAGGTATCAGCACCTCGTAGTGAGTAGAGCCATCTTCTAGTGGCTGGCCATCGTTGGGGGTAATCACCAGGCGACGCTTGCCCTTGGTCTCTTTACCAAAGCTCACGGTACCGGAGATTTCCGCCAAAATGGACGGCTCTTTCGGTTTACGCGCCTCAAACAAGTCGGCCACGCGGGGCAGACCACCGGTAATATCACGGGTTTTAGAACCCTCTTGAGGAATACGGGCAACCACGTCACCCACCTCAATGGTGTCATTATCGGCAATGCTCAAGATCGCATGGGCGGGCAGCAAGTAGTGCGCCGGCATGGTGGTATTGGGCAGACACAGCTCGTTGCCTGCCTCATCCAAAAGCGTAATGGCCGGACGCATGTCTTTACCGGCCGAGGGACGCTCGGACGGATCCATTACCTCGATTGAGGACAGACCGGTCAGCTCATCGGTTTGACGACGCACGGACAGGTTATCTTCCATACCCGAGAAGGTCACCTTACCCGCCACCTCAGTCACGATGGGGTGTGTGTGCGGATCCCACTTGGCAACGATCTGGCCGCCGTCGACCTGCTCGCCGTCTTTAACGGTAATTACCGCACCGTAGGGGATCTTATAGCGCTCACGCTCACTGCCCTGGGCATCGGCCACCGCCAGCTCACCGGAGCGAGATACCGCCACCAAGTTGCCGTCTTTGTTGGTCACCAGCTTAATGTTAATCAGGCGGATGCTACCTTCCTGCTTAACCTGAACATTGTCAGCCGCCGAAGCACGCGAAGCCGCACCACCGATGTGGAAGGTACGCATAGTCAGCTGAGTACCGGGCTCACCGATTGACTGCGCGGCGATAACGCCCACAGCTTCACCAGTGTTGGCGCGATGACCACGGGCCAAATCACGGCCGTAACACATGGCACAAATGCCGGTGCGAGCCTCACAGGTAATCGGCGAGCGCACCAGCACTTCATCGATACCCATGCCTTCAACACGCTCAACCCAGGCTTCGTCAATCATGGTACCGGCAGGCACCAGAATTTCATCCGAGTTAGGACGCACGACATCGCGCGCTACGATACGACCGAGGATTCGATCGCCCAGCGATTCGATAACGTCACCGCCCTCAATAACGGGCGCCATTTCCAGGCCTTCGTCGGTGCCACAATCAGTGTGAGTCACCACCAGATCCTGAGCCACGTCTACCAAGCGACGAGTCAGATAACCCGAGTTAGCGGTTTTCAGAGCGGTATCGGCCAGACCTTTCCGCGCACCGTGAGTGGAAATAAAGTACTGACCCACGTTCAGACCTTCACGGAAGTTAGCGGTAATAGGCGCCTCAATGATCGAGCCATCTGGCTTGGCCATCAGACCGCGCATACCCGCCAACTGACGAATCTGTGCCGGGCTACCACGAGCACCTGAGTCGGCGTACATGTAAACCGAGTTGAACGAGGTTTGCTGCTCCTCTTCACCGTCGCGGTTTACCACGGTTTCAAAGCTGATACCGTCCATCATCGACTTGGCCACCAAGTCGTTGGCGCGCGACCAGATATCGATTACCTTGTTGTACTTCTCACCGGCGGTTACCAAGCCCGAGGCAAACTGGCTTTCAATTTCTTTTACTTCGGCTTCGGCGCGATCGACAATTTCATATTTTTCGTCGGGAATCGCGAAATCGTTTACACCGATGGATGAGCCCGACTTGGTTGAGAAGTCATAACCCATGTACATCAGTTGGTCGGCAAAAATAACGGTCGATTTCAAACCCACCACGCGGTAGCAGTGGTTAATCACCGCAGAAATTGCCTTTTTCACCATGGCGCGATCGATCATCTCGAAGGGAATACCTTCGGGAACGATTTCCCACAGCAGAATACGACCCACAGTGGTTTCCACCAAACGGGTAGAAGACTGCTTTTCACCTTCGCTGCCGATAATGGTTTCATCAATACGCACTTTAATGCGCGCCTGCAGATCAACCTGATGGCCATAGTAGGCACGCGACACCTCGGCGGTATCGGCAAACACCATACCTTCACCCTGGGCGTTGATACGCTCGCGGGTCATCCAGTACAGGCCCAAAACCACGTCTTGCGAGGGCACGATAATCGGCTCGCCCGAGGCGGGTGACAGAATATTGTTGGTAGACATCATCAGCGCGCGCGCTTCCAGCTGAGCTTCCAAAGTCAGTGGTACGTGCACGGCCATCTGGTCACCGTCAAAGTCAGCGTTATAGGCCGCACACACCAACGGGTGCAGCTGAATCGCTTTACCTTCAATCAGTACCGGCTCGAACGCTTGAATACCCAGGCGGTGAAGGGTGGGAGCGCGGTTCAACAGTACCGGGTGCTCGCGAATCACTTCGTCGAGAATATCCCATACCACAGGCTCTTCGCGCTCGACCATTTTCTTGGCGGCTTTAATGGTGGTGGCAAGACCGCGCAATTCCAGCTTGCTGAAGATAAACGGCTTGAACAGCTCCAGGGCCATTTTCTTGGGCAGACCGCACTGGTGCAGACGCAGTGCCGGACCGGTCACAATCACCGAACGACCCGAGTAGTCCACACGCTTACCCAACAGGTTCTGACGGAAACGACCCTGCTTACCTTTGATCATGTCGGCCAGAGATTTCAGCGGACGCTTGTTAGAGCCAGTAATCGCGCGACCGCGACGACCGTTATCCAACAGCGCATCCACCGACTCTTGCAGCATACGCTTTTCGTTGCGCACGATGATGTCAGGAGCGTTCAGATCCAGCAGGCGCTTCAAGCGGTTGTTACGGTTGATAACGCGGCGGTACAGATCGTTCAAATCAGAGGTAGCAAAGCGGCCGCCATCCAGCGGCACCAGCGGACGCAAATCCGGCGGCAACACAGGCAGCACTTCCATTACCATCCACTCGGGGTCGTTGCCCGAGTAATAGAAAGCTTCCAAAAGCTTCAAGCGCTTGGAGAACTTCTTAATTTTGGTTTCCGAGTTGGTGTTGGGAATCTCTTCGCGCAGATACTGAATCTCTTCTTCGAGATTAATATCCGACATTAGCGCTTTGATCGCCTCGGCACCCATCAGCGCTTCGAACTCGTCGCCGAACTCTTCCATCGCTTCAAAGTACTGCTCGTCGGTCAGCAGCTGGCCGCGCTCCAGGGTAGTCATACCCGGATCGGTCACCACGTAGGATTCAAAGTACAACACCCGCTCGATATCGCGCAGGGTCATATCCAGCAACAAGCCGATACGGCTGGGCAGAGACTTCAGGAACCAAATATGCGCAACGGGCGACGCCAGTTCAATGTGGCCCATACGCTCACGGCGTACTTTCGCCAGGGTCACTTCAACGCCGCACTTCTCACAGATAATGCCGCGGTGCTTCATGCGCTTGTACTTACCGCACAAACACTCGTAATCTTTTACCGGGCCAAAAATTTTGGCACAGAACAGGCCTTCGCGCTCGGGCTTAAAGGTACGGTAGTTAATGGTCTCTGGCTTTTTAACTTCGCCAAACGACCAAGAGCGAATCATTTCCGGCGATGCCAGGCCGATACGAATCGCATCGAATTCTTCAGTTTGTCCCTGGGACTTGAGCAGATTAAGTAAGTCTTTCAAGGCGCTTCCTCCAGTGGGCTCCAGTCGTGCAGTTTGCACACAAGGCGGGGCACATGCCCCGCACTAACCGATTTAGTAACAGCGAGGACGATTACTCGTCCTCTTCCAGCTCCATATTGATACCGAGCGCGCGGATCTCTTTAACCAGTACGTTAAAGGATTCGGGCATGCCGGGCTCCATACGGTGATCACCATCGACAATGTTTTTGTACATTTTGGTACGGCCAGTCACGTCGTCCGATTTCACGGTCAACATTTCCTGCAGCGTATAAGCGGCACCGTATGCTTCCAGTGCCCAAACTTCCATCTCACCGAAGCGCTGACCACCAAACTGCGCCTTACCACCCAGCGGCTGCTGGGTAACCAGGCTGTACGAGCCGGTAGAACGAGCGTGCATCTTGTCGTCCACCAAGTGGTTGAGCTTCAGCATGTACATATAGCCGACGGTCACCGGACGCTGGAATGAATCGCCGGTGCGGCCGTCGTACAACTGCATCTGACCAGAATCGGGCAGATCAGCGAGACGCAGCAGCGCTTTGATTTCGTGCTCTTTGGCACCATCAAACACCGGAGTGGCCATGGGCACACCACCGCGCAAGTTGTTGGCAAGGTCCATCACTTCTGTGTCGGAGAAGCTGGCCAGGTCTTCTTTGGCATAGACATCGCCGGTTTCGTTATAAATCTCTTCCAAAAAGCCGCGCACTTCGTTAACGGCTTTTTGCTGGCGTACCATCTCATCAATTTTAACGCCCAGGCCTTTCGCCGCCATCCCCAAGTGGGTTTCCAGAATCTGACCCACGTTCATACGCGAGGGCACACCCAGAGGGTTAAGCACCACATCCACGGGCTGACCTTTGTCGTCGTAAGGCATATCTTCAACCGGCATAATCACCGAGATAACACCTTTGTTACCGTGACGACCGGCCATTTTGTCACCGGGCTGAATGCGACGCTTGATCGCCAGGTAAACCTTAACGATTTTCAGCACGCCAGGGGCCAGATCATCGCCGGTAGACAGCTTGCGTTTTTTGTCTTCGAAACGCTCATCCAGGTCTTTGCGGCACTCGGCCAAACGCTCTTCGGCGCGGTCGATTTGCTCGTTCAGGTCGTCGCTGTCGACGCGCAGCTTGAACCACTGCTCGGTTTCCAGACCGTCCAAAACCTCATCGGTCAGAACTTCGCCTTTCTTAACGCCTTTACCGGCCGCCACTTTCTGGCCACCAATAACCGCGCGCAAACGCTCCAGAGTGGCCGCTTCCATAATGCGGTACTCTTCGTTCAAATCTTTGCGCACTTCGTCCAGCTGGGCTTTCTCGATATCCATCGAGCGCTGATCTTTTTCCAGACCGTCGCGGGTGAATACCTGCACGTCGATAACGGTACCTTTGGTGCTGGAAGGCACACGCAAAGAGGTATCTTTAACGTCCGAGGCTTTCTCACCAAAGATCGCGCGCAGCAGTTTTTCCTCTGGGGTCAATTGGGTTTCACCTTTCGGCGTCACCTTACCCACCAGAATGTCACCGCCGCCCACTTCGGCGCCAATGTAAACAATGCCGGACTCGTCCAGCTTGTTCAGGGCGTTTTCGCCCACATTGGGAATATCCGAGGTAATCTCTTCACTGCCGAGCTTGGTATCGCGAGCGATACAGGTCAGCTCTTGAATGTGAATAGTGGTAAAGCGATCTTCTTGCACCACACGCTCGGACACCAGAATGGAGTCCTCAAAGTTGTAGCCATTCCAGGGCATAAACGCGATGCGCATATTCTGACCCAGAGCCAGCTCGCCCATATCCACCGAGGGACCATCGGCAAGAATGTCGCCGCGCTGAACGATATCACCTACGTTCACAATAGAGCGCTGGTTAATACACGTATTCTGGTTCGAGCGGGTGTACTTGGTCAGATTGTAAATATCCACACCGGCATCGCCCGACTCAACTTCGTCGTTGTGCACTTTAACCACGATACGGCCGGCATCAACACGATCGATCACGCCGCCGCGATTGGCTACCACACACACACCCGAGTCAGCGGCAACATTGCGCTCCATACCGGTACCTACCAAAGGCTTCTGCGCCTTAAGGGTAGGAACGGCCTGACGCTGCATGTTGGAACCCATCAGGGCGCGGTTGGCGTCATCGTGCTCGAGGAACGGAATCAAAGAGGCCGCTACCGATACCACCTGACGCGGCGATACATCCATAAACTGGACTTCGGCCGGGCTCTTCAGGGTAAAGTCACCGAAATGACGAACCGATACCAGGTCTTCGATCAAAGTGCCGCTTTCATCCAGCTTGGCCGAGGCCTGAGCGATAACATATTCGGCTTCGTTAATCGCTGACAGAAATTCGATCTCGTCAGTAACCTGGCCGTCTTTTACGCGGCGATAAGGGGTTTCCAAAAAGCCGTAGCTGTTGGTACGCGAATAGGTCGCCAGCGAGTTAATCAGACCAATGTTTGGACCTTCAGGTGTCTCAATAGGACAAACACGACCATAGTGCGTCGGGTGTACGTCGCGAACCTCAAAGCCCGCGCGCTCACGAGTCAGACCACCGGGGCCCAAAGCAGACACACGGCGCTTGTGCGTGACTTCCGACAGCGGGTTGTTCTGATCCATAAACTGCGACAGCTGCGACGAGCCAAAGAACTCTTTAATCGCGGCGGCAACAGGCTTGGCGTTAATCAGATCCTGCGGCATCAGGCCTTCGCTTTCGGCCATGGACAAACGCTCTTTTACGGCGCGCTCAACGCGAACCAAGCCCACGCGGAACTGGTTTTCGGCCATCTCACCCACGGAACGAATACGACGGTTACCCAGGTGGTCGATATCATCCACAACGCCTTTACCGTTACGGATATCGATCAGGGTCTTCATCACGTCCACGATGTCGTCGTTGGACAGCGTGCCTTCACCGAATTCTTCTTCGCGGCCCAAGCGACGGTTAAACTTCATGCGGCCCACGGCCGACAAGTCGTAACGCTCTTGGGTGAAGAACAGGTTGTTAAACAGCGCTTCGGCAGACTCTTTGGTAGGCGGCTCGCCTGGGCGCATCATGCGGTAGATCTCTACCAGCGCTTCCAATTGGGTGCGGGTAGGATCGACACGCAGGGTGTCAGACATGAACGGACCACAGTCCAATTCGTTGGTGTACAGAGTCTCAACGGTTTTGGCGCCGTTTTTCAGCAAGACTTCCAGCGAGTCAACGGTAATCTCGGTGTTACACTCGAGCAGAACTTCGCCGGTATCGACATCGATAATGTCTTTTGCCAATGCGCGGCCCAGCAGATAATCCGCCGGTACAGCCATTTCTTTTACACCGGCTTTTTCCAACTGGCGAATGTGGCGCGCGGTAATACGGCGGCCCTCTTCTACCAGCATCTTGCCGTTTTTGTCTTTGATATCAAAAGTTGCCACGTCACCGCGCAGGCGCGAAGGCACCACTTCAAAGGTGAACTGACCATCTTCGCCCAACGTGAACGTACTGGTTTCAAAGAACATTTCCAGCATTTCTTGTGAGCTAAAGCCCAGGGCACGCAACAAAATAGAAGCGGGCAGTTTACGGCGACGGTCGATACGCACATAAACCAAGTCTTTGGGGTCGAACTCAAAGTCCAACCAGCTGCCGCGGTAAGGAATAATACGGGCGCTGTAAAGCAGCTTACCGGAGGAGTGCGTTTTGCCCTTATCGTGGTCAAAGAACACACCTGGAGAGCGATGCAACTGCGACACAATTACACGCTCGGTACCGTTAATCACAAAGGTACCATTGTCCGTCATGAGCGGGATCTCGCCCATGTAGACTTCTTGTTCTTTAATATCTTTAATCGCTTTGTTCGCTGACTCTTTATCGTAGATAATCAGCCGAACTTTTACACGCAGCGGTGCCGAATAGGTCACCCCACGTAAAATACATTCGTTAACATCAAAGGCGGGCTTACCCAGCACATAGCTAACGTATTCGAGTGCGGCATTGCCAGAGTAGCTGGCAATTGGGAATACAGAGCGGAATGCGGCGTGCAAACCCACATCAAAACGCTCTTCTCCAGACGCATCGGCCTGGGTAAATTTTCTGTAAGAATCCAGCTGAATCGCCAATAGGTACGGCACATCCATGACGTGTGGCAGCTTGCCAAAGTCCTTGCGGATACGTTTTTTCTCAGTGTATGAGTAAGCCATCTGTATTCCCCAGCTTGTTCACGGATAAGGCTTGAAGCGCCCCAACGCAAGTCGCGTTGTCTAAACTCTCCCTCACTGCTAGCGCTCGGGCTTGCAGTTTGGCAGTCGAACTGCCCGGTCAGATCAATCGACCGAAAACGGAAAAAGGCTGGCGGGTAAAACCCACCAGCCCAGCGTCTAACGAGTCGTCAGACTAATGCGCAAAAGCGATTACTTCAGCTCTGCAGAAGCACCGGCTTCTTCCAACTTAGCTTTAGCGGCTTCAGCGTCTTCTTTAGAAACACCTTCTTTAACAGCTTTAGGTGCTTCTTCAACGATCGCTTTAGCTTCTTTCAAGCCCAGACCGGTGATTTCGCGAACGGCTTTAATAGCGTTCACTTTCTTCTCACCAGCAGCGGTGATGATTACGTCAAATTCGGTTTGCTCTTCAGCAGCGCCACCGGCGTCGCCGCCGCCACCAGCAACAACAGCAGCCGCTGCAGTTACGCCGAATTTTTCTTCCATTGCAGAAACCAGCTCTACAACGTCTTTTACTGACATCTCAGCAATCGCTTCGATGATATCTTCTTTAGATACAGACATGTCTATATTCCCATCTGTTTAGAGCCGAGGCTCTAGTAAACGTTAAGAAAAGCCAACCTAAATAACTTAGGCCGCTTCCTGTTCTTTGCTGTCGCCCACGGCCGCCAAAGTGCGAACCAGTTTTCCAGCAGCTGCTTCTTTCATCACGCTCAGAACCTTTGCCACAGCTTCGTCGTAAGTCGGCAGAGAAGCCAGCATGGCTACGTCTACGATCTCACCTTCGAACACTGCGGTTCTCAGTTCCAGATTGTCATCTTCTTTGGCGTACTCTTTAAGAATACGCGCACCGGCACCTGGGTGGTCGGTAGAGAATGCAATCAAAGTAGGACCGACGAAGCTTTCAACCAAGCATTCGTAATCGGTACCTTCTACAGCGCGACGAGCCAGAGTGTTGCGAACAACTTTCAACCAAACGCCGTTCTCTCTGGCTTCTTTACGCAGGGCAGTCATTTTGTCTACGGTAACGCCGCGTGAATCGGCTACCACCGCTGACAGAGCGCCCTTCGCAGCTTCCTGGACTTCAGCGACAATCGCTTTTTTACCTTCAAGTCCTAATGCCACGGGATTTCTCCTGGGTTTGATAGACCTCAGCCTATCGTTTGTCTAACAACCGGGTAACCATGACAGCTACTCGGCAATGATTCGGTGAGTTCATTCGGATTAACCGAAGAGGGACACCGTCTGCGTAGGCTTGCGTATTAAGACCTTGCAATTTGCGCGGTCGCCTACGGTCTTTGACGGCCCGCGCTCGGCGCGGACCCCAAAGTTCTTGGGCTTATACAGCCAGTGAAGACATATCGATCACCAGGCCCGGACCCATGGTCGTGCTCAGTGCGATTTTCTTCAGATATACACCCTTGGCAGTTGCGGGCTTAGACTTTTTCAAGTCGTCCAGCAGTGCTTGCAGGTTTTCTTGAATAGCATTTGCTTCAAAAGTCAGCTTGCCAATACCGCCGTGAACGATACCGCCTTTGTCAGCGCGATAGCGCACCTGACCGGCTTTCGCGTTTTTAACGGCAGTAGCAACGTCCGGCGTAACAGTGCCGGTTTTCGGGTTTGGCATCAGACCGCGGGGACCCAGAACCTGACCCAGCTGACCCACAACGCGCATGGCGTCGGGCGAGGCGATAACCACGTCGAAGTCCATCTTGCCCGCTTTAACCTCAGCGGCCAGATCGTCCATACCGATCAGATCGGCACCGGCTTCTTTAGCGGCGTCGGCGTTCGCACCTTGGGTAAATACAGCAACACGGACATCCTTACCATTACCGTTAGGCAAAGTGGTGGCACCGCGAACAGATTGATCTGATTTACGCGGATCAATGCCCAGGTTGATCGATACGTCGATGGTTTCAGAAAATTTCACGCTAGAAACTTCTTTCAGCAGAGCGACGGCATCAGCGACAGAGTATTGCTTGGTGGTATCAACTTTCTCGGCGATAGCGCGTTGACGCTTAGTTAATTTAGCCATGTTACACACCCTCCACATCAAGACCCATTGCACGGGCAGAACCGGCAATAGTACGTACCGCTGCATCCATATCGGCTGCAGTCAGGTCGGGCTCTTTAGCCGTTGCAATTTCTTCCAACTGAGCGCGGGTAACCGTGCCCACTTTTTTGGTGTTGGGGTTGCTAGAGCCAGACTTGATACCAGCGGCTTTCTTAAGCAAGTAAGAAGCTGGCGGAGTCTTCATGGTAAAGGTGAAGCTGCGATCGTTGTACACGCTGATCACAACAGGAACCGGGGCACCCGGCTCTAAACCTTGAGTCTGAGCGTTGAACGCCTTACAGAACTCCATGATGTTCACACCGTGCTGACCCAGAGCGGGACCAACCGGTGGACTTGGATTTGCTTTGCCTGCACCAACTTGTAATTTGATGTAGGCTTGTACTTTCTTAGCCATATCACTCTCCAGTTATGGGTAGTAACGCCTCCGGCAAGAACAAGTCTCGCTTTCCCAGGCTCCCCTGATTTCCCGGGCTAGAAAACCACCCGAGGACGCAAAAACCTCCCTCTGCACAAGCAAAGGAAGGCGTAAAATCTCAAACCCTTAGCGGGAATGTCAGGTCTTTTCGACTTGACCAAACTCCAACTCTACCGGAGTAGAGCGGCCAAAGATCAACACTGCTACACGCAGGCGATTCTTTTCGTAGTTAACTTCTTCAACCACACCATTAAAGTCGTTGAAGGGCCCGTCGATAACACGCACCATTTCACCCGGCTCAAACATAGTTTTGGGCTTGGGCTTCTCAATGGAGTCATCCACGCGCTGTAAAATAGCTTCGGCTTCTTTTTCTGTAATTGGCGCCGGCTTATCCGCCTTACCACCAATAAAGCCCATTACTCGCGGGGTATCTTTTACCAAGTGCCAAGTGTCATCGTTAAGCTCCATTTGCACCAGCACGTAACCGGGAAAGAACTTACGCTCACTTTTGCGCTTTTGACCGCCACGCATCTCCACCACTTCTTCGGTGGGAACAAGCACTTCACCAAACTGATCTTCCATTTGGTGCAGCTCAATTCGCTCGCGCAGGGAACCGGCCACTTTCTTTTCGTAACCGGAATACGCGTGTACCACGTACCAACGCTTCGCCATGAATGCTTATCCTATTATCTTGGAGGCGACAAAACCGAAAATGGTATCGAGCCCCCAGAGAATCAATGCCATTACAATAACCACAGCCACCACCAGCATGGTGGTCTGGTTAGTCTCTTGCTTGGTGGGCCAAACAACCTTACGAACTTCGACGATAGACTCGCGCAACAACTGAATCAGTGCGCTTCCCTTAGCAGTTTTTGACGCAATCGCCAGACCTACCAGACCTAAAGCCACTAACACCAGCACGCGATAAAGCAGCGGCTGGGCGGAGTACATTGAGTTACCGACCACACCGACCGCGACAACGGCCGCCACCAGGAGCCATTTTACGACATCAAGGCGATATTCTTTGGGCTCGGCTTTTGTACTCATTCGTAAGATAACCTACACAAGCGAAACAAAAATGGCAGGCCAGGAGGGACTCGAACCCCCAACAGTCGGTTTTGGAGACCGATGCTCTACCAATTGAACTACTGGCCTAAAATCGAAAGGGGCAGCAAGGCTGCCCCACACTCTCAACAATCAGTGATTAGTCGAGAATTTTGGCTACTACACCAGCACCTACGGTACGGCCACCTTCGCGAACCGCGAAGCGCAGACCATCTTCCATGGCTACTGGGTTGATCAGGGTAACACTCATTTGAATGTTATCGCCTGGCATAACCATTTCTACACCGTCAGGCAGCTCACACGCACCGGTTACGTCGGTGGTACGGAAGTAGAACTGCGGACGATAGCCTTTGAAGAACGGAGTGTGACGGCCGCCTTCGTCTTTAGACAGTACGTAAACTTCCGCTTCGAACTTAGCGTGCGGCGTTACAGAACCTGGCTTGGCCAGAACCTGACCACGCTCGATCTCGTCGCGCTTGGTACCACGCAGCAGAACACCAACGTTCTCACCCGCACGGCCTTCGTCCAGCATTTTGCGGAACATCTCAACACCGGTACAAGTGGTCTTGGTGGTGTCTTTGATACCAACGATTTCGATCTCTTCGCCCACGGTGATCACACCGCGCTCTACACGACCGGTTACTACGGTACCGCGACCAGAGATTGAGAACACGTCTTCTACGGGCATCAGGAACGGCTGATCAATCGCACGCTCTGGCTCGGGGATGTACTCGTCCAGGGTCTCAACCAGCTTCTTAACAGCGGTGGTACCCAGCTCGTTGTCGTCTTCGCCGTTCAGGGCCATCAGGGCAGAACCGGCAATGATCGGAGTGTCGTCGCCTGGGAAGTCGTAGTCAGACAGCAGCTCACGCAGCTCCATCTCAACCAGCTCCAGCATCTCTTCGTATTCTTCGGTGCCTACGCCGCCGCAATCTTCGGCCAGCAGGTCCGCTTTGTTCAGGAATACGGCGATGTAAGGTACACCTACCTGACGAGACAGCAGGATGTGCTCACGGGTTTGCGGCATAGGACCGTCGGTCGCGCCACATACCAGAATCGCACCGTCCATCTGAGCAGCACCGGTGATCATGTTTTTCACGTAGTCGGCGTGCCCGGGGCAGTCAACGTGCGCGTAGTGACGGTTCGGTGAGTCGTACTCAACGTGAGAGGTCGCGATGGTGATACCACGCTCTTTCTCTTCCGGTGCGTTATCGATGCCGTCAAACGCCATCGCAGAACCGCTACCCCATACTTCCGCACATACGCGGGTCAGGGCCGCTGTCAGGGTGGTTTTACCGTGGTCAACGTGACCGATGGTGCCCACATTGACGTGGGGCTTATTACGTTCGAACTTTTCCTTCGCCATTGCGAGCGCCTCCTCAAACTAGCCGTCAAAACAAGCCATTTACTTACACATAAAAAACAGCCGCGAAAGAGACTCTTCCGCAGCCGGGATATGGAGCTCTTGAGCAGATTTGAACTGCCGACCTCACCCTTACCAAGGGTGTGCTCTACCAACTGAGCTACAAGAGCTTAAAACCTATCAGCATCTGGAGCGGGCAGCGGGAATCGAACCCGCATCATCAGCTTGGAAGGCTGAGGTTCTACCATTGAACTATGCCCGCCTACACTAGGTGCCACGCGAAGC
This sequence comes from Gilvimarinus xylanilyticus, assembly GCF_024195295.1. Lineage (GTDB taxonomy): Bacteria > Pseudomonadota > Gammaproteobacteria > Pseudomonadales > Cellvibrionaceae > Gilvimarinus > Gilvimarinus xylanilyticus. Next base: position 115,403 of record NZ_JAMFTH010000007.1, read on the forward strand.
TCAACCTTAGCTGACGCTTCCCAGCTTTCTTGGCGTTTACCGCCACCGCTTACGCGGCTATATAAAATGGTGCAGGGGGGAGGATTCGAACCTCCGAAGCTTTCGCGTCAGATTTACAGTCTGATCCCTTTGGCCACTCGGGAACCCCTGCCAAATTGAGCCGAGCATTGTCCGGCTCGAGCCAGCTGCTGTCAACTGGTTTTCCTAAGAAATTCACCTGCTTACAGCAACCTTCTAGAGAATATGGAGCTGGCGAGAGGAGTCGAACCCCCGACCGGCTGATTACAAGTCAGCTGCTCTACCAACTGAGCTACGCCAGCGCTCTCTAGACCACGTGTTAACGTGGAGGCGGGATTCTAGTGAAACTTTTACTCGGACGCAACACCTGAACAAAATTTTTGTTGCTTCTTGACCCCATTTTGCTCCCCTAACAACTCCGACCACTTGGCAGCACTCAGCTTGACCGCCTCACCAGGCAGTAAAAGCACCCAGTTTTCGGTGCGCGAGCGCTCCACCAGTAAGCTCTCAGCTGGATAACCCAGCTCGCGCATCTGCGCAAGCCGCGCCTCGGCCAGCTCTTTGCGGGTGAACATACCAAAAGAAATACCGTTGGCGAGCTCGCCTTTGGGGATAAGGTAGCTATCAATCTGCTTGGCCTGAATATCGCGCAACTGTTGTAGCGCTTCTTTTTTAGTTGCCAGCGGCGGCAGATGCACCCAGTAGCCCTCGGACTCGGGCACTTGCAACTGACGCACCTGACTTGCCACCCCCAGTGCCTGCAATGCCTCTTGTTGATACTCCGCATGCAACAAGCGCTCAAAAGGCCCCACCAGATCGCACAACGCCTGCTCGTCCTGAGCCACCTCGGCCAGAGTTCGAGTAGGCTCGACGGGGGGCGCGGGGCGCGAACGACTCTCAGTACCCGTTTCAGATACCAGCTGAAGCTGCGTCGCAGCCTCAGTTGAATCAGCGGGTTGAACCGGCGACCCGGAGACCTCCGGCTGCCATATTGTCAGCTGCAATACCAGCGCCGCCGCATTCAAACCCAATAACGCAAAGAAAACGAGCCTCATAGCAATTCCTAGCGAGATGCGGCGAAATACCGCACAAGTCCATCGAACACCAACTCCGGATACACCAAAGCCTTTTCATACATAGACGCCCAGACACGGGAATCACCCCCCGTTAACACCAGAGGCACCTGGGGCAACAGGGCCAAACCGCGCTCAATCAAGCCGGCCCCCATAGCGCCCACCGCACCATCAATGGCGCTACGAGTATCTCGCCCCGGGCCCTCGATCTGCGAATAAGGCTCACTAAGAGCCGCGGCCAAAGCCCGGGATTCGCCCGCAAGCGAGCGGCGCATCAGGCCGACACCTGGGCCAATAAAGCCACCCAAGTGAACGCCATCCGGCGCCAACAGGTCAACGGTCAACGCCGTACCGCTATCGGCCAGCACACACCCCTGACCCGTTTTTGCGTGAGCGGCGAGCAAAGCCAGCCAACGATCGACACCCAAAGCCCGATAATCTTGGTAGCCACAGCTAACTCCGCACGCACTGGCCTGAGTGACTGCAAATTCCGGCGCCGGAAAACCCAGCTCATGCAATTGACGCTGCAACTGCTGCTCAGCCTCGACCCCAGCCACACTGGACACCAGCACCCGGGCAGGCCGTTCGCGAACACCTGCGAACCACTGTCCACAAGTGCCCCCGGCGTAGGAAACGGCCCCGGAATTAAGCGTAAGCGAATCTTGCCACAAACGCCATTTCACCCGGCTATTACCCATATCAATTAACAGATTCACGAACTGAGCCTCAATGACACCTCGCCACCGTAAAAACTCTTAACGCCTGCGTCAGTCTCGAGCATAAGCGCGCCCGAGGCCTCCACCCCGACAAATCGCCCGGACTGTACCCGACTGACGGTTTGTAAATCGACCTGCTGCCCTATATAAGCGGCCCGATCCTGCCAGCGCGAGCGCCACGACGAAAAACCCTCGCGATTAAATTCCTGTAGCATCTGCGCCAGACGGGCAATTAAGCGCCCCGCCAACTCATTGCGCGACACCCGAGGCAACCGTTGCTCGCGCGCCAAAGTGGCTAAATCGACCCAGGGCTGATCAATATCCTTGGCCACGGCAGCGGGCATCTGCAGATTGATACCGACACCCACCACCACCTGACACAACCCCGAAGGGTCGCCGGTCATCTCCAAAAGCACACCGGCGAGCTTACGACCATCGGCCAATAGATCATTGGGCCACTTAAGCGCTATTCCGCTAAACCCAAGCCCCTCCAGAGCCTCAGCAATACAAACTCCCACGGCCAAGCTCAAGCCCTCGAGCACCGATGCGCCATCCTCGTATTGCCATAGCATAGACAGGTACAAATTACTGCCGAACGGACTTTGCCACACCCGCCCCCGGCGCCCGCGACCGCCGCTTTGGCGCTCGGCCAGGCAAACGGTCCCGGACTTAAATTCCGCCGCACCCGCCAACAGCAGGGCATTGGTCGACGGAATCACCTGCTCGATGATCAGCGGCGCCCCCCACGTGGGAGCGGCCCGACGAATACTAGACTCATCCAAAACCTCCAAACCGCCGGGCAGACAGTACCCTTGCCCCCGACTTTTCTCCAGCGTCACCCCCAGCTCGGGCAACTTGTTTAGCTGTTTCCACACAGCGGCGCGGGAAATAGACAAGCGCTCGCCCAGTTCTTGCCCCGAGTGATACTTGCCGTCAGCGAGCACCGCCAGCAATTGCATTAGCACGGAATCGCTCACCCTTCGCCTCCGATATACTCGCGCCGATAACGCCCCGAGCGCAGACCGGTTAACACTTCGTAGCCCAGTGCGCGGTTGCGTGTAGACACGCGATTGACATCAAAGGCGCCCCCCAGAACAGTAAGCACCGGATAGTCCATACTGCCGCCGGCCAGTGTTTGCGCATCAGGAAGGTCGGTTAAATCGAACAAAGTGGTATCCATAGAAATTCGCCCCACCACGGGCACCTCCTGCCCGGCGCACTCGGCCGCGCCCTGGGCACCCAGAATCCGGTGCAGACCATCGGCGTATCCACCGGCCACTACCGCCAACACAGCACCAGTGGGTCGAGTCGCCTCAGCGCCGTAGCCAATGCTGGCGGAATGGTGCAAGCAACGCACCTGCAAAACAGGAAGGCGCAATGTAACCACTGGGCGCATGGGGTTTGCAGCCCCAGGCGCGGGATTAAAGCCGTATAAGGCAGCGCCCGGACGCACCAAATCGGCATGATAGTCGTCACCTAAATAGATGCCGCAGGAGTTTGCCAGACTGAATTTAACTCCGGGAAGGTAACTTGCCACCTGGGTACGCACGCGGCTAAACATCTCTAGCTGGGCCGCATTTTGCGGGTGAGCGGCCTCATCGGCGCAGGCGAGATGGCTCATCACCAGCTTAACCCCCAGGCGCTCGCAACGCTCGGGCTGTCGCGCGATCGCCAGCAGCTCGTCGGGCTCTAGCCCCATTCGGGTCATACCCGAGTCAAACTTTAAACCACAACCGGCGCCGCAATGGCCGTAGGCTTCTGTCCACTCACTCCAGCGTTCAAACTCGCTCTGGGAAGAAAGAATGGGCGTTAGCCGATGCTCAAATACGGCGGACATATCATCCGGGGCTACTCCACCCAAGATAAAGCACTCGCTGGAGTCCGGGAGCAAATGGCGCACCGCCAAAGCCTCGGGCACCGTGGCAAAAAAGAACTGCCGACAGCCGGCCCGGGCGAGCGCTCGGGCCACAGGCACCGCCCCCAACCCATAGGCATCGGCCTTGATCACGGCGGCCACATTCGCCTGCGGGGCGCGGCGGCGCAAACTCTCCCAGTTTTCAACCAGGGCATCCAGGTTAACGGTTAACAAACCAGTCGCTGCTTTCATAACACTCGGCGGGTAAAGGAAACCGGCATAGTTACAAAACTGCACCTTAAAATCCAGCCCGAAAGCACTCAAAGCTCACAGCAGCGAAGATAATGGGGACTTTATTGAAAAGCAGTCCTGCAAATACAAAAAAGCCCCGCAAGCGGGGCTAACAACGCAGAAAAACCAACCTAGCGAGGATAAGGGTCGAGCGTAGCAATCCGCCCTTGTTCATCATGGTGCAATTCAGCCATTTTAATGCTGCGCAAATGGGTCACCCCTTTAGACAGGGATGAATCATGGTAGAACAACAGCCAGCGCCCTTCGTACTCGCAAATCGAATGGTGAGTGGTCCACCCCACCACCGGATTTAAAATACGCCCACCGTAGGTGAAAGGGCCATAGGGCGAATCGGAAGTGGCATAACACAGATAGTGAGTATTGCCCGTGGAGTAAGACAAATAGTACTTACCCTGATATTTGTGGACCCAGGGGCCCTCAAAGTAGCGGCGCTCGTGATCACCGGCCTTAAGCGGCTCACCATTTTCATCCAGAATCTTGATCTCGCGCAGGGGCTCGGCATAGCTTTTCATATCGTCGCTAAGCTTTGCGACGGTGGGGCCCAGGGCGGGCTCATCATCCGCCGGCTCTTCGTTGGCCTCATCATACTGGTGGTTGCGATATTTCTGCAGCTGGCCACCCCAGATACCGCCCACATATAAATAGTACTCACCGTCGTCATCGGCAAAAACCGCCGGATCAATCGAGTAGCTGCCCTCAATCGGCTCGGGCTCGGCCTTAAAAGGACCGGCGGGAGAGTCGCCAATCGCCACGCCAATCTGGAAAATATCATCGGCGCGCTTGGCCGGAAAATACAAATAGTATTTGCCATTTTTACGGGTCGCATCCGGCGCCCACATTTGTCGCGCCGCCCAGGGCACGTCGTCGACATGCAGGGCAACGCCGTGATCCACCACCTCGGACTCGGGCGACTCCATAGAGAACACATGGTAGTCCTCCATGCAGAAGTGATCGCCATTGTCATTAAAGGGTACGCCGCCCTCGACATCGTGCGAGGGATAAATATAGATTTTGCCATCAAACACATGGGCTGACGGGTCAGCGGTGTACATGTGGGTTACCAGCGGTTGCGACAATGCCTTTTGATTCAGCTCGTCGTAATCGATATCCGCGTATTGTTCATCGGCCATGTTCAGTTCTCAATTAAATAGTTTCACTTACACTTGTATCGTTGCGACGCATTTCAAGGTCGCGTTCAATTTGCTGCTCCATGGCTTTATCGATCTTATAAAAGAACAGCAGCCCCGCGGCAATGAACCCGGGCATAGAGGAGAAAACACTCACCGCCAAGATAATGCCCCCTATGGTTTCCGCTGACTGAACGGCGGCACCAGCCTGATAACCGTATACAGCCAAGAGCGCTGAAACCAAAGAGCCACCCAGCGTCAAACCGAGTTTGAGCCCCAGAATCATTGCCGAGAAAATAATGCCCGTCGCGCGACGGTTGTTTTTCCAATCAGAGTAATCGGCCACATCGGCAATCATCGCCCACAGCAGCGGAATGGTGATGCCATAAGAAAAGCCGTGCAGAACCTGAGCGGCGAATACCGTTCCGATAGACTCGGGCGAAAGGAAGTACAGCACCAGTACAAACAGCATGGAAACCGCCAGCGCCCAGCCAAACACATCGCGCTTGCCAAAGCGGTTGGTCAACGGCTTGGAAAAACCGATGCCGACAATCATAAAAATAATGCCAATGCCATTGAACAAGCTAAAAGCAGAGGTCGGGGCATCTTCGGGCCAGCGGAAACGGGTTAAACCGGCGCCCTGCAGCATAGAGTTCAGCCCGGCAATAAAGCTGTTAAAGCCGGAGCCGTCGAGAAAGCGCGCCAGATGCGCTTCACTCAAATAATTTTCAAAGTAATAAATCAGCGAGCCACTTTTAAGCGACAACATCATAAAGACCAAGATGGTCGCCAGCAGCATGATCACCCAGGGCAGGTTTTTAAACAGATCGCCCAGATCATCTTTAATACTGGACTTTTGCTCCACATGGGGCACTACCCGCTCTTTGGTAGTCAGGAAAGTGACAATGAAGCAAATCACCCCCACCACCGCAAAAATCGTCATAACCTGCTTAAAACCTTCGGCCTTGTCGCCGTCGCCCAAAATCAGTACCAGCGGCAGCAGCAGCACCTGAATAATAAACTGGGCCACCATCACCGCCACAAAGCGGTAGGACGACAGACTCACTCGCTCTTGCATATTGCCGGTGATCACACCGCTGAGCGCCGAGTAAGGCAGATTGTTGGCCGAGTAAAGCATCATCAGAGCCAGGTAGGTGACAAAGGCGTAGATCAACTTACCCGAGGGATCGAGATCTGGCGTCGTGAATGACAGCAACGCCCCCAGCCCAAAGGGGACCGAGGTAAACAGAATCCACGGGCGAAACTTACCCCAGCGGGTATTGGTGCGATCGGCTAAAACCCCGACCACAGGCGCGAAGATAACCCCGCCGAGAATACCGCAGACACCAGTCACCATTGAGGCCTGAGCAGGCGGCAGCCCATATACGTCGGTGTAAAAGAACGCAATAAAGGTAACCAGGGTTTGGAAGATCAAATTGGCAGCTAGGTCCCCCAAGCTGTAACCGACCTTCTCCAGAACAGAGATTTTTTCTACGCGTGAATTCATAACGTTATCTTCGCTTCATTATTGTCACGGAGCCGCACGACCCCTTTTTAGTCATGTTGACTATATGATATATGGAAGTGTTTTACAATGCAAAAGAATGAGATAAAAAAACGCCGGGCTGAACCCGGCGTGTTGGCATTAAGGTGACTCGGCAAATTGCCAGAGTGAGTAGAAAGCACTTAGGGGCGGCGACTGATCACCAAACAACCCCTCGGCCAGGGTAATTTGATACACCCGTGCCGTCTGCTGTGGGTGCACTTGCGTCTGTTCGGTATTAGCCAGGGTTAACAGCAACTCTTGGCCATTATCGCTAAGGCTCACCTTCACAGACTCATCACGCTGATCCATTTCCGGTGAGCCGTAATCCGGGGCATCGCGGTACACCCAAGAGCGCACCAGCACCGAACCATCGATCAACGCCTCTTTGAGTGGTTGCGTTAAAGATAACCTAAAGCCACTTTCGGTCACATTGACTGATTTAATTGCCGGGGCAACGGTTTCGCCATCATAGCGGATGCGCTGCAGCGCTGCGACGTGGCCACCTTTCGCCTGCCAGCCGCGCCCGGTCTGCCCTACCAGCAAACTGCTATCGGGCAGGAATAGACCGCGCATGACCCCGGACTCGAGCCCCGACATAAACGGAATAACCGCCCCCTGCAGCCGTCCGCCGACGCTCTCGGTCACCACCCGCAACAGGTTGGATTGGGTCTGATCACCCACAAGCATCTGCCCGGCAAAGGGACCAAACTCGCCCCCGGTGGTATCCCAGACCGGGTGGCCCGGCGCATTGGCGACAATATTATGAGGGAATAACAGCACCGCCCGCTCGCGGGTATCGGCTACGTTTTCCCATTGAATATCCGATGAATCGGGCTTCTTGCCGGGCAGATCTACCAAGCCACTGGGGTGACCGTAGAACTTGTCTTGCTCCAGCATAAACAGCTTGGAAGTGCCCACAAACTCGCCCTGATTCTCGGTGTACCACAGCTTGCCCTCCGGCCCCGTTGAAAGCCCGGCCGGACTGCGCAAACCGCTGGCGTACAGACTGTACTCACCGTCGGGAGTCACGCGAATATTCCAACCGCTGTAACCGCCTTGCGATCCCATAAATTCGCCGTCGGCTTTGTATACAGCCTCATCGGCATGAGCCAGGTTCAGGCTGACATGGTAGGCACCGTCGGCGGCGCGAGCCGGACCATGCATATAGGTGTGATAGTTGCCGTGATAACCGTGGGCATCGAATAAAGTATCAAACTTATCGCCCATACCATCGCCGTCTGTATCCGTAATGCGGGTCAGCTCGGCCTTTTGTCCCACCACCACTTGCAGGCCGTGGTCGTCTTCAATCTGCACCCCCAGGCTGTCGAACAAGCCCTCGGCAAACAGCTGCCACTGGCCGTCTTTAATCCGCCAGATACCTGCGGTGCGCGTCGCCACTACAATGGTGCCATCCTTAGCGAGCGCCAATCCCAGGGCCTCGAACAGTTGATCGCGGCCATAGTTATCCTGCGGCGGCAGGTAATTTTCAATACTATAGCCCGCGGGTAGATCGGCCACAGCCTCTACGGTTTTTAACGGCTGTTTGCGATAGTCAAAGTCCGTGGCCTCGGGCTGCCAGGCGTTGGCTGCCAGTGCCATGGTGGCGGTTAACTCAGCCGTCTTTTCCCCCTGAGGAAGCGTCCATACGCCGTTTTCCACAGAGCCTTCGGTCACCGCCACTTCATTCAGTGTTGCGGTACTTAACTGAAAGCGCTGATCGCTCTCGCGCTTACCCGAAACCTGAATAGTGACGGCCCCCGAGTCGGCAACTTGAGTCCGTACCGCCAAGGTATTGTTCCCCACCCGGTAGCGGAAGGTGGGCGCCGCAGCACGATTGCCCGAAGGGCGCTCGTAACCCAAGAACTGGGCATTTTGCTCCGCAATCAGCTCGGCTTGATCTTTGTCGCTCCACAGAGCTTGCTTGATGGTCTCAGTATCGCGAAACACAGATTCTTTAAACGAAAAATCGATGGGCTCGCCACTGGCGTTAAGCGGCGCAAACAATACACCCGTTTCCCCCAAATCAATTTCACGGGTTTCAAAGCCGGTTTTGATTCCATCACCGCCGCGGTTGGTCAGCTCGCCAGTCATGTCCAGGTAGCCGCCCTGCCAAACCTTGGCGATACCCAGGATGCGCGGATCAAAGCTGTAGTTCACGGCATTGGGCTGCCCCACGTGAATACTGCGCGCCGAAAGCCCTTCCATAGGACCACGCTGTATACGCACACTATCGGTGACCAAAAACTGCAAATCATCTTGCAGCGGGTCATATTTTTGCGGCCCGGTAGATTCCACCAGCTTAATGACCGGCCCCTGCTCCCAGGGCGTGTTCAGGGTTTGCAGGTAGTAACCAATGGCGTCCAACTGTTTGTCGGGCAGGGTTTGCTTCATATAAGGGGGCATAATGGGCATAAATGACTCGCCCTTTTTATCCCCCGATTCGCGAATGGCCAACTCGGCCCCTGGGCTGCGTACACTGCGCTCCAGATAGCTAAAATCCGCCTTAACGGTAAAGTGATGGTTTTCGGCGGTTTCGATAATTTCGCGATCGCGCGGCGTGCTCTTAAACAGGCCAAATAAGTTAGGGCCGGTTTTCATGCTGGTATCACTGGCGGACACCGCGTGACATTCTTTACAGCCTAAATCTTGAAAGGCCTTCTTCCCCACCGCGACAAAATCGACCAACTCAGATTCGTTGGTTTCGCTACCAGTAGCGTCGGGAGGCGAAACGCGAGCAAAATCCGCTGGATGCACACTGAGCGCGCGCACGGCCAACTGCCCCTCACGCACGCGCAACAAAGCGGGGCCACTGGTCGTCTCCCACGGCTTGATAGGACCTTCACTAAAGCTTGTCAGTATTGTGTTTTTTTGCACCAGCTCGCCGTTTAAACGAGCCTCCAACAACATGGCGTTATCGACTTTATTTGAAGCATCGTCGTAGCGTGGGGCACGAAACTTAAGCTCCAGGGTCTGCCACTCGCCGCGGGCTTGGGCGGCCTCTGCCAGAGGCTTGATGGCACTGACGTCGTCGCCACGCCCACGTATACCTCCCGGAACAACTTGCTCGCCAGCCAGCGATACTTCGTAGCGCCCCTGAAGGTAAATACCGGCATTGGTATCAGCTCCGGCCAGGTACTCCAGGGTCAGCACGCTATCCCCCAAGTAGACATTGGACTCGATGCTCTCGCCACCAGACAACAACAGCTGGCTGCCATCGCCGTTCGGGACTAGCTTACCGTTGCTATAATCGACAGCGACTCCGGCTAAAGAATCGCTGTTTTGCAAATAGGAAAAGAAGTTATCAGCCCCTTGCGCTGCCATACCGGCCTGACTGACACCGAGGGCCAGCGCGGCCCCCAGCAATATTGAATAGCGTTTCATACGATGACTCTCTGTTGTGTTACGCCGCTTTGTTTTTATAGTTCGCGAACCCAAATATTGCGGAAACGACTCGGGTTGCCGTGATCCTGCAATCGCAAGGGCGCACAGCCATGAGGCTCGTAGGGCGGGTGACCAATCCAGGCCGTGGGGCCCTGCACTTCAACGTGGTTTTGCACCAACACGCCATTGTGCAAGACCGTAATATAGGCGGGCGATTCCAGCTGTCCGGCATCACTAAAGCGCGGCGCCTTATAGATAATATCGTACACATTCCACTCATCCAGCGGCTTGGTGGCATTGACCAGAGGAATATGTTGCTTGTACACCGAAGCGGCCTGGCCGTTCGGGTAGGTTTCACCCCCAAAAGAGTCGAGTACCTGCACTTCATAACGCTCCTGAAAGAACACCCCGCTGTTGCCGCGCCCCTGCCCCTCAGGGCCTTCCATATCTTTTTCGGCCGGCGGCTGCCACTCAATGTGCAGCTGTATGTCGCAAAACTCTTGTTTAGTGCGAATATCGCCCGATTTGGGGGCCGCCACCATCACATCGCCTTCTACTTTCCAGGGAGCGGAGGAGCCATCATTCGCGGATTCCCAAGCGGACAAATCCGAACCACCGAACAACACAATAGCGTCCGACGGCACCCCGGCATCATCGACACTGACTTTGGTGGGCACCGGCTCCCACACTTCGGTTTCTTGCGCCTGCTGCCAGGGCTCTTTTTCGGCGGCAGTAGTGGGCAGTGCTATCACGGAAGCCGCCAGGGTTACGGCGGCAAAAAGTGTTCTCTTCATGAGGCATCTCGCTTATTAGTATCTTGATTAAACATAGGCTGAGAGTTGCTGATTTTACATATGAAACCCAGCAACACAAATAAAAACAGGCACCTACTATAGCAAGTTAACGCCCATTAAACCTTAAGCGAGATTAAAGAAAGTTAAAGATAAAAAGCTGTAGAGGCTAAAACTCACCCCCTGTGGATAACTAAGAGCTCCCCCGCCCGAATTAAAAGAAACGTAAACCTCAAGTGATAATTGTTTACATTTAGATTTCACACCCACTACAATTCGCCGCCACAACCAAGTGATAACCATTATCAGTATCATTTTCGGCCGAGTGCATATAACCAAATCAATACGCAGAGACCGCTAAGAGTCGGGCCGTTTTCACCATTGAAGCGTATAGGATGACCCCAGATGAATAAGCTGAGCAGTAAACTAGCCCTAATGGGCGCCCTTTTTCCCATGTGCTCCACCGTAGCACTGGCACAACAGTCCCAGGACGACGAAGTCCAAGTACTTAAAACCACCGTGGTACAGGCCGCCTCTGAAGAGCTAAAACAAGCCCAGGGCGTGTCTATTGTCACCGAAGAAGACATGAAGCACCGCCCGGTCGCCAATGATATTGCCGAAATCGTTCGCACCATGCCCGGCGTTAACTTGTCCGGTAACAGTAGCTCGGGCCAGTACGGCAACAACCGCCAAATTGATATTCGCGGCATGGGCCCCGAAAACACTCTGATTTTAATCGACGGCAAACCTGTGCTGTCGCGCAACTCGGTAAAAATGGGTCGCTCTGGCGAGCGCAACACTCGCGGCGACAGCAACTGGGTTCCACCAGAAGCGATTGAGCGTATTGAAGTGATTCGCGGCCCCGCCGCCGCCCGTTACGGCTCCGGCGCAGCCGGTGGTGTGGTTAACATCATCACGAAAAAGCCCGATGAAGCCACGGCCACTATCACCGCCGAAACTCAGCTGTCTGAAGACAGCATGGAAGGCGATCAGTACCGCGCTAACATCGTTGCCGCCAGCCCGTTGACCGAGCGCTTTTCGCAGCGCACTTATATTAGCTACAACAAACAAGACGCTGACGATGTGGATATCAACCGCGACGAAACCGTTGAGGGCTCACGTGTTGCCGCTGGCCGCGAAGGCGTAGAGAACCAGGATTTCCGCACCATGCTGCGCTTTGACCAAAGCGAAACCCAAACCTGGGAGTTGGAAGGTGCCTACAGCCGTCAGGGCAACATTTACGCTGGTGATAATGCCTTCCAGGGTGTGGATCACGAAATGTCCAACCTGTTGGTCGGCGAAGAAACCAATGTTATGCGCCGCAAGACTCTGTCGCTGACCCACAAGGGCAACTTCAGCTTTGGCGACTCGTTCAGCTACATTCAGTGGGAAAACACCAACAACTCTCGCCTGGGTGAAGGGGCTGCTGGTGGTGGCGACGGCGCCATCAACTCTGAAGAGTTTGTCACCACTGAACTGCAAAACATCAGCGCAAAAACCGAGTGGAATACTCCCGTGCAATTGGGCGGTTTAAACCAAACCATCACTTACGGTGCTGAGTACCGCAGTGAAGAGCTGGAAGACGATGTCCACAATCAAAACGGCTTGGGCAATGTTGAAGAAGGCGATATCCCTGGCACCATTGTCGACCCTGACTTGCGTCCGTCCACCACCGACGCCGATCTGTTTGGGGTTTACATCGAAGACAACATCGCTCTTACCGACACCATTATGCTGACCCCCGGCGTGCGCTTTGACTCACACAGCGAATCCGGTACCAACTGGTCACCCAGCGTAAACGCCTCTTGGCAAGCGACCTCTAACCTGTCGCTGCAAGCAGGTGTGAGCCGCGCGTTTAAAACGCCTAACCTGTATCAATTGAACCCCAACTATGCCTACCGTACTCGCGGTAATGGCTGCCCGCTGGCTTATCCGAGCCTTGGCGGCGGCTGTACTATCTTGGGCAACCCGGATCTGGAAGCAGAAACCTCTATTAACTCTGAGATCGGTGTCAACTACACCGGCGACAGTGGTTTTGCCACCGGCCTGACTTACTTCCATAACGACTACGAAAACAAGATCACCACATCGGGCACCGACCCAATCGGCGTTTACGACAGCACTCAGGTATTCCGCTGGGAAAACGCCCCCGAGGCAATTGTTGAAGGGCTGGAAGGTAACTTAAGCGTACCATTTGCCCAGGCATTGACCTTTACCTTAAACGCCACCGTCATGCTCGAATCCAAAGACACCAGCACCGGTGAGCCGCTGAGTATTATTCCGGACTACACCCTGAACTCTATGCTGGTGTGGTCTGTAACCGACCGGTGGGACATGGTGCTGAGCGGCCAACACTACGGCCCAACCGACAGCCCCAAACTCGAAGCAAGCGGCGACGTGGTTGAAAACCAAATGGATCGCGACGCCTACAACGTTATTAACTTCAGCACCAACTACGCCTTTGGCGGCGGTTTTGAAGTTGTCCTGTCGGTGAAAAACCTGGTTAATGACCAGCTCAAGCGTGAAGGCACCTCGACAAACGCCGGTGCCAATACCTACAACGAACCGGGCCGCAGCTACTTGGTGTCGTTGAGCAAAACCTTCTAAACGACTAGGAGCGTTTTACAGCGGCGTCCTTGGGCGTCGCTGTTTTTTCATTTTGGCTCGGTTATTTAGCTAAGTAACCGAGCCAAGCCCATTGACCCTTAATGACATGGTTTTTGTCATGATTAGATTGATAGCCCCATCCCATCATTCGTTTACGGTCCCGCGCAACCTTTTGTTGGCAGCCCTGACGTTATGCAGCGCCCAACAACTGAGCGCCGCCACTCCAGCACAGATCGACCGCTTAACCGAAAAGTGGTTACAGGTGGAGCAACAAAATCACGCGCTGATCAATGACTGGAAAGTCCAAAAGCCGGCCATGCAACAGCGTTTATCCCTGCTGCAAGCCGAAAAAGAACAGCTGACCCAAATGCTGCAAGAAAGCAGCGCCGGGCAGGACGACGTAGAAGAACGTCGTTCAGAATTAATGGCCGAACAGGCCGAACTGGAACAACAGCAAGAAAAACTCACCGAAGCCTTGGCGCAACTGGCCGCCACCACCGATGGCTTGTCACCCATGCTGCCAGAGTTGGTACGCAACAACTGGGAAAAAGAGCAGCAAGCCGTTGGCGACCAGGCCGAAACATCCGTACTACTGCAAGGCACACTGGCCAAGCTGTCAGACCTGGACGAATTTAACCAGCGCATTACCACCCACGAGACGGTAATGAGTACAGGCACAGACGATGTACTGGTGAAACAAATTTATCTTGGCGCCGGCTACGCCTGGTTTGCCAGCCAAGGAGGGGAGTACGCCGGTTACGGTCGTATTGTGAACCATACCTGGCAGTGGCAGTTTAGCGACCAGGTAGATGGCGATGCGATTAATCGCGCGATTGATGTCTTCGAAAAACGCCAGCCGCCACAACTGGTACAACTGCCCATTATTATTGGCACCGAGGAGGTACAGCCATGAAATTAACCGCTGCACTTCTCAGTAGTCTGCTAGCTCTCTGCGTGGCTTACACCGCACCCGCGGCCGCACAAGATGTGGAAGCCTCACTGGTTAAAAAAATTGAACGCGCGCAAAGTAACTTGGCGCGCACCGAACAGAAGGTATTGCGCGAGCGCAACGATGTTGCCGGTAAGTTACGCAGGCTGGAAGAAGAAGTTTTAAACCTGCGGGATAAAACCGCCGTGGCGCGCCGCAAAATGGACGAGAAAACCCTAAGCCTGGGGCAACTGGAATCGCGCCTGAAAGATTGGAAAGAGCAACAGAGGTTTCAACAAAACCTGTTGAACCGTTTTTTGAAACAGCAGGGTTACAGCAACCAACAACTGGCTGAACTCTCTCTAAGCGAAAAAATCAACGCCACCAACCGCTTCAGCGAACAGCTGCGCGAACGCATGGCGCCACAATGGCGTGAAGAAAAGGTTGTGCGCGCCGATGGCACCATCGCGCCGCTACCCACATTGCACATTGGCCCAGCCAGCTGGTATGTGGATGCCGAGCAAGCGGGCTTGGCCGAAACAGATAACGATGGCCATCTTAAAAGCCTGGCACAACTGTCTGGCGGCCAGAGCGACAATATCGTTAACCTGACCAACAATCCCCAGGGCGCGATCACCTTCGACCCGACGCAAGGCCGCGCTTTGCACGCGCAACAAACCTCAGAAACCTTAATTGAGCATATCGCCAAAGGTGGATTGTGGGCCGCCCCCATCTTACTGTTTGCGTTAATCGCGACCGCTACCGCGCTATTTAAAGGCTGGCAATTGTGGCAGCTGCCTAAACTTATTCCGGCGCGCACCCGATCCGAACTGCAACAACAGCGCGCCAACATTCAGGCGCAAAAAGGCAGCATGCAAAAAGCACTGCTGGATACTGCGCTCAACAGCAAAAATCCGCGCGAGCGCGACGACCGCTTGTTTGCCCAACTGCACGACGACAAAACCGTGCTGGAGCGCTGGCTTACCATTATTACCGTTACCGCCACTGTGTCGCCCCTGTTAGGGCTATTGGGTACGGTAAGCGGCATGATCGAAACCTTCCGCATGATGACCACTTTCGGCTCCAGCGATCCAGAAGTCATTTCCGGCGGTATCGCCCAGGCGCTGGTAACCACCGAGTTGGGCCTGGTAGTCGCCATTCCCGCGCTGGTGTTAGGCGCTGTTTTATCACGCAAAGCGAAACGCTATTACCACGGCCTGGAAAGCTTTGCCCTGGTACTGAGCGGCGAAGATGCCGAGCCACAAACGGCCAAAACCACGCAAGAGGCAACCGCATGATTGAGCAAATCACCAACAGCTGGGTGTGCTGGCTGATGTTATTGCTGGCGCTCTACATCTATCAGCAATTGTGGATGGACTATTTGCATCTTTTAGAGGCGCCGGAAATGGCCGAACACAATGCGCCCGAGTATCAGCGCAAAATCACTGCGCTAAAAGTCGGTGCCTTACCGCTGATGGGCCTGTTTGGCACCATCACCGGCCTGCAAGATAGTTTTACCGGCATGATGCTGGGCGGCGCTGACAGCCAGATGGTAACCAACGGTATTGCCCACGCGCTGTTTACCACACAACTGGGATTGGTTTTGGCCATTCCCGGCTGGCTGCTGCTGGTGTTTGTAAACGCCAAGGGCAAAAGCTGCTACGCCACCACGACCGCGAGGTAACTGACATGACCAGCCGTTTGCAGCGTCGCCTGGAAAGCCAGGAGCCTCAGGGCATTGATATGTCGCCCCTGCTGGACGTAGTGTTTATTCTGTTGATCTTTTTTATTGTCTCGACAGTTTTTGTCAAAGAAACCGGGGTAGAGGTAGACAAGCCCCAGGCCATTTCCGCGCAGTCGCAAGATCAACAATCCATTCTTTTGGCCATTACCGGAAACGGTGAGGTGATGTACGACAGCGCCAACATTGGCGTGGCGGGCGTGCGCGGTACGGTAGAACAACTACTACTCGGCGAAGACCGCCCGGTGGTAATTCAGGCCGACCGCACCGTGCCCACCGAGCTGTTGATGGAAGTCATTGACGAGGCAAAAATTGCCGGTGCCGTCAGCGTCAACATCGCCGCACTTAAGGAATAGGCGTCGCGGTATGGATAAAAAACACTTAAGTGCCTCGGCATTAAGCGCTGGCCTGCTGGCGTTAGCCGTCGGCTTCTTGTGGCTTTCTCAGGCGCTTAACCGCGAGTCCGCCGAGCCTCCTGAGATGTTGGAAGTTCAGGTGATTCAACCTGAGCCTCCACCGCCCACGCCGAAAACGCAGCAGGTGGTGGAAAAAACCGATTTCCGTATTCAGGTAGAGGGCGACGGCCCCGCGGTGGTGATGAACGATATGGAAGTCGACGTTGAGGTGGACGACCCGGACATGCCCGAGGTGCAGATACAAGCCACCCAGTGGACCGATTACAAAATTGATCTGGACGCCTACAACCTGGCCGATCTGGACAGCCAGCCATCGCTGTTAACGCCGATCAATATCCGGTTTCCACCCGAGCTTAAAAGCCGCGGCATTGAGAAGGTTATGCTCAAGCTGGAAGTCATGATCGATGAAAACGGCAATGTCACTCTGCTGGACATTATCGACAACCCCTATCACTCACTGGTGGGTGAAATTAAACGCTTTGTTGACCGCAGCCAGTTCAGCCCGCCGCAAAAAGACGGCAAGAAAGTTCGGGCTCGTTTTATCTGGCCGCTGGAAATTAACTCTTAACGACTGCGAATATAAAGGCGATTACCCAATGACACTTTTGCACCGTTTTATTCGCCCCCTGGCTCTTGTGGCAAGCATAAGTTTAGCCCACAGCCTTAGCGCGGCAAACATCACCCTGGAAATGGACGACCCTGAGTGGACGTTTTTACTTAAAAGCAGCCATCAGCAAGCAGGCAACGCCAGCTTAACCAGCGAGGAGGGGAAAATTTTTCGCGAGATCCAGCCGCTGCTGGCCAAAGGTGATTACCAGAGCGCGCTGACGCAAATTGAACAGAACACATCAAGCGATGCCAGTGCTGCGCTCTATGAAATTAAAGGCCAGGTGCTACTGAACCTAAAGCGCTACGACGAGGCGGCCGCCGCCCTTAATAAAGCGCTGGAAATGCAACCGGGGCTTGCGGTATCCCACCGCGCGCTGGGTATGATTTACCTGATGCAGCAGGAATTTAAAAATGCCAAACAACACCTGAGCCAAACGCTCGAGCTGGGCGGTAACGACGCCCAAACCTACGGCCAACTGGCGTACGTAAATTTACAGCTGCATAAGCCTCACTCGGCAGTGGCCGGTTATCAAACAGCATTGTATCTCGACCCGGAAAACAGTCAGTGGTACCAAGGCTTACTCTACGCCCTCACCGCCAGCAACGATTTCACCCAGGCGGCGAGCCTGGTCGACGAAATGCTAATCGACAAACCCAAGGGTCGCCGACTGTGGGTTCAGCGCGCACAAATTGCCATGAACGCCGGCGACAAAACCAAAGCCTTAGGCAGTATGGAAACGGCCTTAGCCCTGGGGGCGGATCGGGTGGACAACATCGCTTTAGCGGCAAGGCTGCATATGGAACTGGGCAATCCACGTCGCGCCGTAGAACTTTTATCGGGGGATATCCGCCGCTTTGCCAAGGCCGACGATATGGACACCGTACTGCAAATGGGCCGCTGGCTGGCCTCGCGTGATGAATGGTCCGCACTTGAACATTTGGTAAAAGCAGTCAGCGACGTTAAGGGCTCATTATCCGGCGACCAACAAGCTGACTTTTTGGTGGTGGAAGGGCAAGCGGCAATCGCCCGCAAACATTTCAAAACCGCCAGCAGCAAATTGGCTGCCGCTATCGAGCTGGCACCTGGCAATGGCGAGGCCTTAATCACCATGGCCAATGTACAAAAGTTAAGAAACAACCAGCAGAGCGCGGTGATGTATTACCTGCGTGCCGAGACATTACCCGAATTTAAAACCCGCGCCTTACAGGGACGAGCCCAAGTCGAAATTGACCGTAAGGACTACGCCGCCGCATTGGATTTATTGCGCCAGCTTTACAAAGAAGAGCCCAACCGCCAACAGGTTTTTGAGAACATTCAAACGCTGGAACGTATTGTTCGCAATCAAGCGTAAAGCGATACAAATTGACAGGTGGCTACAAACGTCTCGAAAAAGTGAACAGGTAAAGTAAAGGCTACGCAGATAGCCCCTTAAGCAGTCTTTGATAAACGGCGCCAGATAATTTCTTCTGGCTCCTTAACAATGTGCGCCCCCAAGCAGCACCTTACTTTTAATAGCTAAGCAACCAAACCCATGATTACTCATTCTTTTTTTAGCGCGCAAAGTTCGCTAATGAAGGTGGCGAGAATCGCTACCGTCATCGTCGGCGGCTATACATTCACCGCCGCCCTCTGCCACTGGCTTAAATGGCTGGTACCTGTGTCTGACCAGGAGGCGCGATTACTGGTCAACATGTCCTTTTTTATTATTTATCTACTGGTTTTGATGGCGCTATTTTGCGGTAGTAATCACCGCCGTATTATCGCCATTACCCTGGTGGGCAATGCCGTACTCTGGGCGCCTTGGTTATTTCTCGTTCAGGAGGCAGGCGCATGAAACAGGCCTTTCAACAGTCGATGACCTGGTTGCACACCTGGAGCAGCCTGCTACTCATCTGGATTCTTTTCGCGATTTTCTTTGCCGGCACCCTGGCGTTCTTCCGTGTCGAAATTACTCATTGGATGCAACCGGAAAGTCATGCCTCCGCGCCTTCGGAAGAATCTCTGCAAGTTGCCCTGGATTACTTAACCGAACACGCACCAAACGCGAAAAACTGGCAAATCAGTCTGCCAGATTCACGCACTCGCACAACGGGGGTATCCTGGGAAAACTATAACGAAGAGCGACAAAGGCGCCGCGGGCCACGGCAGATTATTAACGCCGACAGCGGCGAACCCATCGATAACCGTGAGACCGCCGGAGGTGGATTCCTATATAGATTTCATTTCGAGCTTTATCACATTCCACGCGGCACCGCGCGCTTGCTAGTGGGCATAGCGACCATGATGATGTTTGTCGGCATTATCACGGGTCTGTTTACTAGGCGTAAACTGTTCGCTCACTTTTTCACCTACCGCCCCGGTAAAAATTTACTTTCGTGGATTGATGCTCACGTAGTGGCTGGACTTATGGCCTTGCCCTTTCACATTATGATCACCTTTTCAGGGCTTATGCTGTTTGCCAACACTTTGCTTTTCTTGAATACCGACGATAACCGCGGCCGCTTTGATCGCGGGCGCGATAGTGCTGAGATCACCGAGGTGGTCCCTCCCACGGTCGACAACTGGCAACCCAATTTCAACGCCATGATGGCACACGCAAAGCACGAGTGGGAACAGCAGGTAAGTGAGATACGCATTGATAATCCACGCCAAGCCAATGCCAGCTTTACCCTGGAGTCCAGCACCCAAGATACCTTGACCGCCGGACGCGGCGGGCACGCCAGCATGAGCTTTAACTATGCCGGTGATCCTTTAGAGCATCATTCCGCCGGCAGTGCCGATAACGTGATATTTGCCACCTACAGCTCACTGCGACAACTGCATGAAGCTCATTTTGCAGACACCACTATGCGCTGGCTGTTTTTCTTTTGCGGTGTATTAGGGACATTTATGGTCGCCTCTGGTGCCATTCTATGGGTTATAAAACGTGCGCGACAACAGCTGGGAAAATTTGGTTTTGAGCTGGTCAGCGCGCTCAATGTGGGCGGAATGGCCGGGCTGATATGCGCAACAGGCGCGCTGTTTTGGGCTAACCGGTTGCTACCGATAGAGCTAGCCGAGCGCCGCGCCTGGGAGATTAATGTGTTTTTTATCACCTGGGGCATCTGCCTAGTCTACTCTGCGTTTTTCCGCCACCGCAAAGGCTGGGCCGCGCTTCTTGCCCTGGCGTCCGTGTTATACATTGCGATTCCGCTACTGGACCATCTCACCTCTCCGGTCAGCCTGTTGCAAGCACTAAAGATTGGCGATTGGATACGGCTGGGCTTTGATGGCATAGCGCTATTATTTGGCTTCAGTATGTTCACCGCTTTTTATTACCTCGCATTAAGAGATGAAAACGGCGGCTTCCGCCTGGCAAACTTCAAGCTATTTACGAGCAACAAGCATAAGGGGGAGACATGTTAATCATCGCCTATATTCTGTCTCTGATCGGTTTAACCTACTTTGCGGCAACCATTAAAAAACCGTTTCAATTGCTACACGGGAAAAAAAGTAAGCTGTCTGACAAGCGCAAATGGATACTGCACGGATTTGGTTACCTGCACATTGCTTTCGCGCTGTATCCCTGCGTTCACCAATGGGGGCCTCAAGTCGGCATAGCCATTTGGGTAGGTATAATTCATGTAGCGGGCTTTTCCCTTGTCCCTATACTTACATACCGTCCTAACTGGTTTTGTTATTTATGGAAGCTCTGTCTGGCGGGTCAGCAGGTAACAGCAGCTACAAAAACTTAGTCTTGATCCAGGAATCTCTACTGCTCTTTTAAGGACAACATAAAAGAGCAGTAGGCTTGCAAGTTTATCACCTTAACCATCGCAAGATTTCAACGTTTCTAACCACCGCGCAGACCCGCGTTAATTTCTTAAAATTAGCCTATCCCTTTGCGACCACTTCTACTACTAAGACGCTCCAGTCCACATCTTCTGCACTGATTTAAACGTTCGGCATTTCAAAAGACATTACGCTGCCTTATTCAACAATATGAAGTAGCAGGACTAGCGAACGCAGAACGCAGAACGCAGAACGCAGAACGCAGAACGCAGAACGCAGAACGCAGAACGCAGAACGCAGAACGCAGA
>NZ_JAMFTH010000008.1 GCF_024195295.1 Gilvimarinus xylanilyticus
TCAGCGTTCAGCGTTCAGCGTTCAGCGTTCAGCGTTCAGCGTTCAGCGTTCAGCGTTCAGCGTTCAGCGTTCAGCGTCTGACGTCAGTCCTCCGACCTTCTTGTTCCCAACTCAATACTACTAGACCGCAAATGCAAATCCCGCTGCGGGAAGGGTATTTCCACCCCGGCTTCGCGCAGGGCGTCGTCTATGGACCACAAGTAGTCTGAGGTAACCTGGCTGGGGCGTTTTACCGCATCCGGGGCGACCCATACGCCCAAGGTGAAATTGAGGCTGCTGTCGCCAAAACCGGTCATCCATACCAGGGGTTTGTGTTTGTCATCATCGAGGGTGTAGCTGATTTTCTTGGCTGCCGCGAGTACCGCGTCTTTCACTTTTTGTTTATCGGAGCCATAGGCCACCCCGAACGGGATGCGAAACCGGCGGACGTTTTCTTCCAGGGTCCAGTTAATCACCCGGCCGCTAATAAACTCGGAACTGGGCACCAGAATATCAATATTGTCGTTAGTGCGAATTAACGTGGAGCGCAGGCGAATGGCTTTTACCTCGCCCATTAAGCCCGAGTCCAGCTCCAGAAAATCGCCCACTTTTATCGACTTTTCCAGCAGAATAATAATGCCCGAGACAAAGTTGTTAACAATGGACTGAAGCCCCAGACCAATACCAATACCCAGAGCGCCGCCCACAATCACCAGTTTGTCGAGCTGGAACCCCAACACCGACAGCGCGCCCACAAAGCCCAGCACAATCAAAAAGTAATAGACAATTTTATTGATCGTGTAAATTTGATGGCTGACGGTGGGGTGGCGGTAAAGCGCCAGCCGGGTAATGGCGCGGCTGACGAGCTTGGCAATGACAAATGTCGCGACAATAATAACCAGCGACGCGCACAAGGCGCCGCTGGTGAGAGTGTACTCGCCAACCTTAAGAAGGGTGATGTTTAGCCACTGAGTCATTAAACTTCAACCGGAGTATCTGGGTGGTTACCCCACTCGGCCCAGGAGCCGTGGTACCCCTTAATATCAAACCCTAAAGACTTACCCACCAAATAGGTAAAGCCCGAGCGATGGTGGCTCTGGCAATGAGTGACGATAGGCTTGTCGCCGGTGATGCCTCTGGCCGCCAAATACTCGCGGGCGTCTTCGCGAATTCGCAAACCGCGCGCGCGGTCCATCAGCTCAGTCCATTCCACGTTAATAGCGCCGGGAATATGGCCCGCCTTCTGCGCGACCACTTTCTCGCCGCGATACTCCAGGGGGCCACGGGCGTCCCAAATTTGCAGGTTGTCCGCTTCCAGTCCCGCCAGAATATCGGGTATTTCCACCAGCTGCTCGGGGTCAATTTCTACCTCTACCTCGCCCGTGTTGGGGTCTTCCACCTCTTTGGTGACCGGGTAATCTTCGCCCAGCCAGGCGTGCAGGCCGCCGTTTAAGTAGCTGTAGTTTTTGTGGCCGATGGCATCCAAGGTCCAGATAAACCGGCCCGCCCAGCCGCCACCCTCGTCATCGTAAACTACTACATGAGTGTCGGGTGTGAGGCCCAGGTAAGTAAACAAGCGGTTCAGTTGCTCGACCGGGGCGATACGGCCCGGGGCCGGTGGCCGGTTGCACAGCATCATTTGCGGCGGCACATGGGCGGCGCCCGGAATATGGCCACGGCGGTAATTGTCTTCGCTGGATAAATCCACAATCAACGGCGCCTGCGGGCTGTTTAATAAAGGTAACAGCTGTGCGGGCTCAAGGATTAGGGGTAATGGGGACATATAAGGCAATCCTTTTAAACTAAATCTCTTACAACGGTAATTTCGGCGAATCAGCGGGTTTGGATCATTTGCTAGAGCCTGCCCGGGTGAAGATCTGCCAGTATGCGGCGGTAGCCTGCAAGCCTTCCGGGGCTAATATCGCCATTTTCCAGCGCCTGTAAAATAGCACAGCCGGGCTCAACGGTATGTGAGCAATCGCGGAATTTGCACGCTCCGATAAACGGCCGAAACTCTTTAAAACCCGCCAGTACGTCCTCGGGCTCGATGTGCCAGAGGCCAAACTCGCGAATGCCGGGCGAGTCGATAAGCTCGCCGCCCGTGGGAATATGATACAGCTGAGCGCTGGTGGTGGTGTGGGTGCCGGTTTGCTTTTCGCTTAAATCGCCCACGCGGGAATTCACCTCGGGCAGCAGGGCGTTGACCAGCGACGATTTGCCCACCCCGGATTGCCCCACAAACACACTGGTATAGTGTGCCAAATACTCACGCAGCGGCGCCAGGCCCTGTTCCTGCTTGGCCGAGGCGCGAATCACCTGGTAGCCCAGGCCCTCGTACAGGGTGTGGATCGCCTCCACCTTGGCGCGCTGCTCATCGTCAATTAAATCCACCTTGTTGATCACCAAAGCGGGTTCAATATCAATGGCCTCGGCCGCCACCAAATAGCGGTCAATCAGGTTAAAGTGAGGCTCGGGGTAGGGCGCCAATACAATCACAATCCGGTCGATATTGGCCGCCACGGTTTTCATGGCACCGTAAGGGTCGGGGCGCATCAGTGCGGTATTACGCTCGCTACGGGCGACTACCACCCCATAGGGCTTGCCGTCGCGCCAAGTGACCTTATCGCCGGTCACAAGGCCGCCTAAGTTGCTGCGAAAATGACAGCGCTTGGCGGTGCCGGTGGCGGTGTCCTCCACCATCACCTGGGTGCCGTAGTGAGTCACAATCAAGCCATCCTGCTCAGGCCCCAAATCGCTCTCGCCCAGCGTCTCGTGCGCCTTTTGGTCGCGCTTGGCGACACGCTCTTCGCGCTCCTTCTGAATCTTTTCAATGCGCCACGCCTGGCGGCGGGTCAATTTGCGTTTGCTCAAAAGCAGGCCCCGGTCTGCGGTGTTAACATAGGTATCAGAATCTGATACCGCATTGTAAAGGAAAAACGTCTTATGAGCCCTAGCGTTAACGCCGATAATTTAATCTGGATCGACCTGGAAATGACCGGTCTGGACCCGGACAACGACGTCATCATTGAAATCGCCACCATTGTCACCGACGCCCACCTTAACGTGCTCGCCGAGGGCCCGGTAATGGCGATTCACCAGCCGGATTCAATTCTGGACGGGATGGACGAGTGGAACACCAATCAACACGGCAAATCCGGCCTGACCCAGCGGGTCAAAGACTCCACCGTCACCTTGGCCCAGGCCGAAGCCGACACCATCGCCTTTCTGGAGCGGTGGGTACCCGCCGGTAAATCCCCCATCTGCGGTAACTCCATCTGCCAGGACCGCCGCTTCCTCGCCCGCGGCATGCCTAATCTTGAGCGCTACTTCCACTACCGTAACCTGGACGTCAGCACCCTAAAAGAACTCGCCCGCCGCTGGAAGCCCGAGGCGCTGGAAGGGTTTAAAAAGTCCGGCGCGCACTTGGCGTTGGATGATATTAAGGACTCGATTGCGGAGTTGGTGCATTATCGCGAGACGTTTATTGATTTGGGTGAGTAGAGAGGTAGAACGGTGTCCGGGGAATGGGTAACGGCGCCCCTAAATCGGTTGCAGTGAAAACATACTCAGGGGCGAGGTTTTGACGTGAAGGGAATCTTCATGCCGATTGCACATGAACCGCTGCGTTACTATGTCCCGAAAAAGTAAATCGCAGCTCTGATAGTACGAGTTTATAACGAGTCCGCCACCGGCGGTCAAAACCTTTTAACCAAAAAGGCGAGTGATAATGCCTAATCCATTTGAAAACCTAGAATGCTTAACCTTAGAAAACCCCAATGCCGGGGAAAGTGATGCCTGTGTAATATGGCTTCACGGATTAGGGGCCAGTTGTAACGACTTTGCCAACTTGTTGCCCGAGCTTAACCTGACGCCGGGGGCGCGGATTCGGTTTGTGTTCCCCCAAGCGCCGACCATGCCGGTCAGTGTGAATAACGGTTATCAAATGCCCGCTTGGTACGATCTGTTAAGTCTGGATGTGGATCGTAAGTTTAACGCTGAGCATTTAAAACAGGCGAGTGCGGCAATTGATGAGATTATTGATGAGCAGGTTGAGGCGGGTATATCCAGTCAGCGTATTTTAATAGCGGGTTTTTCTCAGGGCGGCGCGGTGGCCTATGATGTCGCTTTGAATAACATTAAACCACTGGCCGGACTGATGGCCTTGTCCACGTATTTTGCCACCAGCGATAGCTGCCGTTTCGCGGCTGAAAACAAAGACATCCCTATTTCGGTGCAGCATGGTACGCAAGATAATGTAGTACTGCCCGAGTTGGCTGACCGCGCGGAGGCGGCGCTTGAAGCGCAAGGTTATCGCTTTGATGCCCATCGCTACCCAATGGCCCATGAAGTGTGTCGTGAGCAGATTGTGGATATTAGTGCGTTTATCAACCGCTGTTTGCCATTGGTGGATTAACCGAGGTCCGACCCCCTTATTGCTTCTTGGCTTCCTGGCGGGTGCGCACATTTTCTAAGATGGCTTTAAGTTCGCTCTCGGCCCATTGCTTGGCTTCAGCTTCGCTGGCAAACCCATCTTGGACTTTAGAGGTAACGGTTTTTCGGGCGCTGGCGCGGCGGGTAATCTCAGCGCTCCAGCTGCCATTGGATTCGCTCACGCGATAGTCAAACTTTTTGCCTGTGGCCATAGTGAAAACCTCTGTGAACGCCCGTGGCGTTAGTGAATGAGGGGCGCGGTTTACGCCGGGTGCGCGCATTATGCACGCATGGCGCCTAGATACAATGCTTCGGTTGCTTTCACTCGCCCGCTAGGCCAGGCACTGCATCCAAAAGGCCAATTCAGTCGTAACCAATAGGTGTTGAGAGATTGTGAGAGGCTTATGCTAAAAGCTTGGTTGTGGGGTATTGGTAGCGCGGTTTTATTGACCGGTTGCGGTGGTCAATCATCTAGTTCCGCGCCAGTCACAAGCTCGAGCTCCAGTCTTGCGACAATATCCTCGTCGTCGGTGTCGTCGGTGCCGGTCACCCCGCCAGAGGAGTCCGAGCTGACGGTTAAGCAAATCTCGTGGGGTGATCGCAGCTCCCAGTTTGGCAATCTGTATTTACCGCAAAAGACCGAGCGCACATCTTTGCCGGTCGTGGTGATGATTCACGGCGGTTGCTGGCGCGAGCCCTATGGACTGGAGTTACAAGATGCATTATCCCGCGCCCTGGCGGCGCGTGATTTGGCGGTGTGGAATATCGAGTATCGCCGTCTGGGTGGGGGTGGTGAATGGCCCGCATTGTTTCAGGATGTCGCCAGTGCCACTGATTATTTACCGCAGCTTGCCGTCGATTATCCGTTAGACACCTCCAGGGTGGTGAGTATGGGGCACAGCGCCGGTGGGCACTTGGCCCTGTGGCTGGCCAGCCGCGAAAATATCGATGCCATCAGTCCACTTTACCGTTCAAATCCTCAGCTCGTCGCAGGTGCGATCAGCCTCGCGGGTGTGGCCGATCTGGAAGCCCCGGCCTGTGGCGACAGCGCTCGACGATTAATCGATGCGCAAGCGCTTAGCCCCGGTGCCTTACAGTACCGGCTGAGCAATACATCGCCCATAAATATGCTGCCGACAGGTGTTCCCACGGTTTTATTTAGCGGGACACGGGATGGCATTGTGGTCTCGTCTATTTCCGAGGCTTATGTCGATGCCGCCATAAAAGCTGGCGATACCAGTGAGCATTTACCGATAACGGGCGCGGATCACTTTGATCTGATCGATCCGCTGTTTATGGATGTAACTCTCTTGGCGGATACGGTTGAATCCATGGTCGAGTAGTCCCTCATCTGCAGGGCGCGTTTGCTAATCTCACGCCTGCCGTCGATAATAGCGGCCCATTTACGCCGAGATAACGCTATGTCTTTCCCGCCCTGTTCTCAATGCAACTCCGAATTTGTCTACCAAGATCAAGCCTTACTGGTTTGCCCCGAGTGCGGTCACGAATGGTCCGCCAATACCGAAAGTGAGGCTGAAGAAGAAACGTTTGTGCGCGACGCCAACGGCAACAAATTAGTGGAAGGCGATAGTGCTACCTTGGCAAAAGATCTAAAGGTAAAAGGCACCTCGGAGGTGTTAAAGGTCGGAACCAAAATCACCATTAAGCGTATTGTCGACGGCGATCACAATATCGACTGCAAGCTCGCCAAAGGCGGCGATATGATGCTGAAAAGTGAGTTTGTGAAAAAAGCTTAATTTGTTTTTTGGTTGAAACAAAAAACGGGGAGCAGACTGCTCCCCGTTTTTTATGCTCGCTGTGCAGCGTTCAGCGTTCAGCGTTCAGCGAACGTTTCCCGTTCCCCAAACACCGTTTTCCGCAACTTACACGTCGTAAGTAGTCGACGCCGTATCCCCACCGCGACCGGTCCAGTTGGTGTGGAAGAACTCACCGCGTGGTTTATCTAAGCGCTCGTAGGTGTGGGCGCCGAAGTAGTCGCGCTGCGCCTGCAGTAAGTTGGCGGGCAAGCGTTCGGTGCGGTAGCCGTCAAAGTAGTTCAGTGCGGCGGTTAGGCAGGGCACCGGAACGCCGTTGGTGATGGCAGTGGCCGCAACATTGCGCCAGCCTTGCTGCGAATTAACCACAACTTCTTTAAAGTAGTCGTCCAGCAGCAGGTTGTTAAGTTCTGGGTTTTTATCAAAGGCTTTTTTGATGTCGCCCAAAAATGCCGAGCGGATAATACAGCCGCCGCGCCACATCAGGGCGATGCCGCCGTAGTTCAGGTTCCAGCCAAACTCTTTTGCCGCTTCGCGCATCAGGGTGTAGCCCTGGGCGTAGGAAACGATTTTGGCGGCCAGTACCGCCTGACGCAGATCTTCAATAAAGGCTTCTTTGTCGCCGGTGAAGTTTTTGGCCGGGCCGCTCAGCACTTTAGAGGCTTCCACGCGCTCGTCTTTCAGCGCAGAGATGCAGCGTGCGAATACCGATTCGGCGATCAGCGTGAGGGGCACACCAAAGTCCAGCGCGACTACGCCGGTCCATTTGCCGGTGCCTTTTTGTCCGGCCGTATCCAGGATTTTCTCAACCAGCGGCTCGCCGTCTTCGTCTTTAAACGCCATGATGTCGCGGCTGATTTCTACCAGGTAGGAATCCAGCTCGGTGTTGTTCCAGGCGGCGAAGACTTCGTGAATCTCGTCGGCGCTCATACCCAGCAGTTCTTTCATAATCTGGTAGGCTTCACACAAAAGCTGCATGTCGCCGTACTCGATGCCGTTGTGCACCATTTTTACGAAGTGGCCAGCGCCGTTTTCGCCTACCCAGTCACAGCAAGGTGAGCCGTCCTCAACTTTTGCCGCAATGCCTTGGAAGATAGGCTTAACGTATTCCCAGGCTTCGGGGGCTCCGCCGGGCATAATGGATGGGCCGATCAGGGCGCCTTCTTCACCACCGGATACGCCGGCACCGATAAAGTGAAGGCCTTTCTCGCGCAGATACTCTACGCGACGGTTAGTGTCGGGGAAGTGGGTGTTGCCACCGTCGATGATGATGTCGCCCTTGTCCAGGTGCGGGATCAGTTGCTCAATAAAAGCATCCACCGGGGCACCGGCTTTAACCATCAGCATAATTTTGCGAGGTTTTTCCAGCGAGTTCACCAGCTCTTCAATCGACTCGGCGCCGCGAATGTTTTTACCCTTCGCGCGGCCCTCAATAAAGTTAGTGACCTTCTCCACAGAGCGGTTATACGCCGTAACTGTGAAGCCTTTGCTTTCCATGTTGAGGATAAGGTTCTCACCCATAACGGCGAGACCGACCAAACCGATATCAGACAGTGTTTTCATAGCAAACCGTACTTTTTGTCAGTGATTTGAGAGGAAGCTGTTTTGGAGCTTGTGTAACCGGTTATCACCGCGTCATTCTTTCTGGGCATTGGCGGTGCCGGTTTCAGCGGGCGGCAATTGTACCTGAAATTGCGCTAATTTGCGCGCTGCGAGGTGATTTTAATTCTCAATTGGGTCAATAGTGCCGCTAACGGGCGTTAGCGTGGGGGTTCTTGATTTTGCGCTTGCGGCGCCTGTTGGGGCGCGCCTGCTGCGCCAGGGCCCACTGGATATGTTCATTGACGAGTTCGCCGTGTTGCCCCAGACGGGCCTGCAGGGCGTCGATAATGTCTGGACGAGTGGGAGCATTGCCCAGGCCCACCGCTAAGTTGCGCAGCCAGCGCTGGTAGCCAATACGGCGGATCGCCGAGCCCTCAGTGTTTTTGAGAAATTCCGCCTCACTCCATTTGAACAGGGTTAACAGGTCGCTGTTGTCCAGTCCGTGGCGGGGTAAAAAGTCGGTCTCGCAGGTGGGTTTGGCGTATTTGTTCCAGGGGCAGATGGCCTGGCAGTCATCGCAGCCGAACACCCGGTTGCCCATGGGTTCGCGAAACTCCTCGGGGATGGCGCCTTTGAGCTCAATCGTCAGGTACGAAATACAGCGCCGTGCGTCCAGAGTGTAGGGCTCTGGGAAGGCGTCGGTGGGGCACACCTTTAAGCAGGCGGTGCATTCACCGCAGCGGTTGGGTTGCTCGCTTTTATCGATGGGCAGGGGTAAGTAGGTAAACAGCTCCCCCAGAAAAAACCAGCTGCCGGCGCTGTCGTTAAGAATCAGCGTATGCTTGCCGGTCCAGCCCAGGCCTGCTTTATCGGCCAGCGGGCGCTCCAGTACCGGGGCGCTGTCCACAAAGGGGCGCATTTGTCGCTCGCCGTTGGGTTTGAGTTCATCGGGCAGTGCGTTTTCGATTTTTTTAGCGAGCGTTGCCAAGCGTTTGCGAATTAATTTGTGGTAGTCGCGCCCCAGGGCGTAGCGCGAGACATAGGCTTTGTCGGCATCTTTTAATACTTTGATTTGTGCGGTATCGCCGGGCAAATAGTCCAGGCGCGCCGAAATCACCCGCGCGGTGCCGGGCACCAATTCGGCGGGGCGTGAGCGTTTATTGCCGTGTTCGCCCATCCACTGCATCTCACCCTGGTAGCCCTTGGCTAGCCACTCTTGCAGGCCGGGCTCGTGGGCGGACAGGTCGGCATCGGTTATGCCAATCTGCTGGAAGCCCAGTTCGCGCCCCCAGCGCTTAATGTCGCGGGCCAGTTGGTGGTAGTCAAAGTCGCTCAAGCGATCTCCGGTTGGGTGTCGTGGATCAAAGTCCTTATAATACCTGTCATATACACTCAGATCACACACCGGACGTTTTTATGACCGCCAAGCAGTTGTACACCGCCGCCCAGGTTCGCGCCCTAGACAGCGCCTTTATTGCCTCGGGCACCCCGGCGACCCAATTAATGAAGCGCGCCGGGCGCGCCGCCTTTGAAGCCCTACTGGAACGCTGGAGTCACCCCGAAGAGATTACCGTGTACTGCGGTAGCGGCAATAACGCCGGCGATGGCTTTGTCGTAGCCGCACTGGCCGCTGCCCAGCGCATTCCGGTGAACGTGGTGCTCTTGGGCGATGAGGAAAAGTTTAGTGAGGCCGCTCAGGCCGCCTACCAGTACGCCCGCCAAGAGGGGGTGATTGTGATGCCGCCGGGCCCCGCGCCCACCAGCGGGGTCATCGTTGACGCGCTTTTAGGTACCGGAATCAGTGGGGAAGTCCGCCCCGAGTACCGTCAGGTTATCGAGCAAATCAACGCCAGTGGCCTGCCGGTGGTGGCGCTGGATATCCCCTCGGGCCTCAATGCCGATACCGGCGCCGAGTGCGGCCTGGCGGTAAAAGCGGGGCTGACGGTCAGCTTTATTGGTTTAAAGCGCGGTCTGCTGACAGGGCGCGGTCCGGCCCTGTGCGGCGAGCTGGTGTTTGATGATTTGGGTGCCCCAGAATTTATTTACGAGCAGGTGCAAAGCGATATCACCTGGCCCGAGTACGCCGAGTTACGTGCGCGTTTGCCCGCGCGCGAGGCGGATGCCCACAAAGGGCATTTTGGTCATGTCATGGTTATTGGCGGCGACACCGGTCGCGGCGGAGCAGCGCTTATGGCCGCCGAGGCCGCGGCCCGCACCGGCGCCGGCTTGGTTAGCCTGGCTACCCGGCCCGAGCATGTGGGCGCCGCTTTAGCGCGCCGCCCCGAGGTGATGACTTGCGGGGTGATTTCGGGGCAAGAGTTGGAGCCCTGGCTCGAGCGCCCCTCGGTACTGGTGGTGGGGCCGGGTTTGGGCGACTCGCCCTGGTCCGAGCAAATGCTGCAACAGGCACTGGCCAGTGGCTTGCCCCTGGTGTTGGATGCCGACGCGCTCAATTTGATCGCTGCCGGTCGTTTATGGCGCGAGGGCGATACCCGCGATAACTGGATTTTAACTCCTCATCCCGGCGAGGCAGGGCGGTTGTTAAAAACTGACACCGCCTCGGTCCAGCAAGATCGCTTTGCTGCCGTGCAGCAACTGCAACAAAATTATGGCGGCGCGGTCATTTTAAAAGGCGCGGGCTCGCTGGTGGCTGCGGCTGATACGCCTGTGCAGATAATCACCGCCGGTAACCCGGGCATGGCCTCGGGCGGTATGGGCGATGTGCTCAGTGGGATTTTAGGTGCATTGCTGGCGCAAAAAATGAGTCCCGCCGATGCCGCCGCCCTGGGCGCCAGCCTGCACGCTCACGCCGCCGACTTGGCCGTCGAAGAGCACGGCCAGGTGAGTTTGCTGGCCACCGATTTACTGGATTATCTGGGAGCATTGCTGGGTGACTGAGTGGTCCACTTTTTTACCGGATGAATCTGCCACCGTGGCTGCCGGTGCACGCCTGGGGCGCGCCATGGGGGCGGGGGGTGATTTGCTCACGGTTCATTTGTGCGGCGATTTGGGCGCGGGTAAAACCACTTTTACGCGCGGGGTGTTGTCGTACTTTGGCCATTCAGGTGCGGTTAAAAGTCCCACTTATACCCTGGTAGAAGTTTACGAGCTGCCCGCTCGCACGGTGTATCACTTTGACCTCTACCGCCTGGGCGACCCCGAAGAGCTGGAATATATGGGTATCCGCGATTATTTTGTTCCCGGCAGCGTCAGTTTGATCGAATGGCCCAGTCGGGGCGAGGGCGTGCTGCCGCCGCCGGATCTGGTGGCGACGCTCAAGGTGCAAGATGGCGGCCGAATTGTTAAGCTAGAGGCCAGCTCTGATGCGGGCGCTGCGCTGATTGAGCGAATAAAAACAGATGAATGAGCTGAAACATCTATGGCCCCAGCCAGTATGAAAAAAGGCGTTTGCGTTCTGCTGCTCGGCCTTGTGCTTCTGAGCGGTCTCGCCGGGGCTGCTACTCAGGTCGAGGGTGTGCGTCTGTGGCGCGCGCCGGATCACACCCGCTTGGTGTTCGATTTATCCGATGCCGCCGAACACACTCTGTTTACTCTGGAGGGGCCAGAGCGGGTCGTGATTGATGTCAGTAATACCCGCTTTAAGGCCGATTTTGCCTCGCTTAATTTAAGCGAAACCCCGATTAAAAATATTCGCCATTCACCGCGCAACGGCACCGACCTGCGGGTGGTGCTGGATTTAGCCGTCAAGGTTAACCCCGACAGTTTCTTTTTGCATCGCCAGGCGGGCTCGTCGGATCGCTTGGTGGTGGATTTAAAAGATTTGCAGCCCAAGCCCGAACAGGGGCCGCCGCCGGTTACGGTGCCCGAGGTGGAGGGCAGCAAGCGGGATATTATTATCGCTATTGATGCCGGTCACGGCGGCGAAGACCCGGGTGCCCTGGGGCCAAACGGTCTGCGCGAAAAAGACGTAGTCATGGCGATATCCAAATCGCTGGTGGATAAGTTGAACGCCCAGCCGGGTTACACCGCTAAACTGGTGCGCACCGGCGATTACTATGTAGCCCTGCGCGAGCGCCGCAATATCGCCCGGCGGATGCAGGCGGACCTGTTTATGTCGATTCACGCCGATGCCTTTACCAAACCCTCGGCTCGAGGCGCGTCGGTATTCGCTCTGTCTAACAGCGGCGCCACCAGTGAAATGGCCCGCTTTCTCGCCCAGCGCGAGAACGAATCGGATTTGATTGGCGGGGTAGGTAGTGTCAGCTTAGAGGACAAGGACGAAGTGCTGGCCGGTGTGCTGGTGGATTTGTCCATGACTGCCACCCTGGGGGCCAGTTTGCAGGTCGGTGACTATGTGCTCAAATCCATGGGGCAGATGGCGCATCTGCATAAACACCAAGTTGAGCAGGCGGGTTTTGCGGTGCTTAAATCCCCCGATGTGCCGTCCATTTTGGTGGAGACGGGATTTATCTCTAACCCCACCGAGGCGAAAAACCTGGGCAGTCGCAACTATCGCAATAAACTTGCCGATCAGTTGGTCTCGGGGGTAAAGCAGTATTTTTATCAGCATCCCCCAGCGGGTACTTTGCTGGCCTGGAAAAAACAAAACGGCGGTGTCGAGACCGAGTACACCATTGGCCGGGGCGACACCTTGAGCGAGATTGCCAAGCGCTTTAACATCAGTGTCAGTCGCCTGCGCCAGCACAACGGCCTGGATAATCATGTAATTCAGGTGGGACAGGTGCTGCGCATCCCAACCTCTTAAAATCAGAAGTATTCATGTCAAAAATTAAGCTGTTAAGCCCGCGCCTCGCCAACCAAATTGCCGCTGGTGAGGTGGTCGAGCGTCCCTCGTCGGTCATTAAAGAGCTGTTGGAAAACAGTCTGGACGCCGGCGCCACCCGCTTGGAGGTGGATGTTGAGGACGGCGGGGTAAAGCTGATGCGGGTGCGCGACAATGGTTCGGGCATTGATAAAGAAGACCTGGCCATGGCCCTGTCGCGTCACGCCACCAGCAAAATTACCGATCTGGATGATCTAGAGGCTGTGGCGACCCTGGGGTTTCGCGGCGAGGCGCTGGCCAGTATCAGCTCGGTGGCGCGTCTGGCGCTCACCAGTGCGACCGACGAGTCGGGGGCGGGCTGGCAGGTAACTGCCGCCGGGCGCGATATGGAAACCGAGATGGCGCCCGCGCCTCACCCACAGGGCGCGACGGTAGAGGTACGCGACCTGTTTTTTAACACCCCCGCCCGACGCAAATTTTTGCGCACCGAAAAAACCGAATTTAACCATTTGGAAGATGTGGTTAAGCGCCTCGCCCTGTCGCGCTACGATGTGACTTTTAGCCTGCGCCACAACGGTCGAGCGATTCACAATTGGCGCGGCGCCGCCAGTCAGCCCGAGCGCGAGCGCCGGGTGGCCCAGGTGTGCGGCCCGGCGTTTATGGATAATGCCGTGCATCTGGATATCGAGCGCAGTGGCTTGAGGCTGTGGGGCTGGGTCGCACTGCCGACCTTTTCCCGCTCGCAAGCCGATTTGCAGCACTTTTACGTTAATGGTCGCTCTATTCGCGACAAGCTGGTGAGCCACGCGGTGCGCCAGGCGTATCAGGATGTGCTCTACCACGGCCGCCACCCGGCGTTTGTGTTGTATCTTGAGGTGGATCCGGCCACGGTGGATGTGAATGTGCACCCCACCAAGCACGAAGTGCGGTTTCGCGACGGCCGCACGGTGCACAATTTTATTTTCAGCTCGCTGCACCACGCGCTGGCCGAAGTCTCTCCCGGCGAGCGGCTGGATCATCAGGCGCAGCAGCAGTATCAGCGCCCGCGCGACGATGCGCCGGGGCAAATGTCACAGCAGGCGCCCATGGCTTTGGCGGGCGCCTCGGCAGGCGCCGAGCGGCCTAGCGGCGACTGGCGGCAAAATTATTTTCCCGCCGCTATGCAGGCTTCTCAGGAAGCTGCGGTGGCCGAGGCGCCGCCCCCTCAGGCGTATCCGCCCCAAAGCGCCGGATCGCGTCCGGTCATGGCGGATTTATCGGCGGGCGAGGGTGAAATTCCACCGCTGGGGTTTGCCATTGCTCAGCTGAAAGGCATTTATATCCTGGCGGAAAATGCCCAGGGGCTGATTATTGTGGATATGCACGCGGCCCACGAGCGCATCACCTACGAGCGAATGAAGACGGCATTTTCCGGGGGCAGCATTCAGGCGCAGCCGCTCCTGGTGCCGGTGACGCTCGCCGTCAGTGAAAAAGAAGCCGCCTGCGCCGAAGAGCACCCGGAGACCTTCGCCACCCTGGGTTTCGAGGTGCAGCGCGCCGGGCCCGAATCGCTGCTGATTCGCCAAATTCCCTCTATTTTGCACGGCGCCAAGGTGGACCAGCTGGTGCGCGACGTGCTGGCCGATTTGATTGAGCACGGCACCAGCGAGCGTTTGGCGCACCATGTGAATGAAATTCTCTCGACCATGGCCTGTCACGGCTCGGTGCGGGCCAACCGCAAGTTGACCATTGCCGAAATGAACGCCCTGCTGCGGGATATGGAAGCCACCGAGCGCAGTGGCCAGTGCAATCACGGTCGTCCCACCTGGACCCTGCAGTCGCTGGACGAGCTGGACAAGCTCTTTATGCGCGGGCAATAGGATGAGCGCCTGGACCGCAGACGAAAAACCGCCCGTGTATCTGCTGATGGGGCCCACCGCCTCGGGTAAAACCAACCTCGCCTGTGAGCTGCACGAACGCTTGCCGGTGGATCTGGTTAGCGTTGACTCCACCTTGGTGTACCGGGGCATGGATATTGGCACCGCTAAGCCCAGTGCAGAAGAACAAGCCCGGGCGCCGCACCGGTTGCTGGATATTCGCGATCCGGCCGACCCTTATTCCGCCGCTGACTTTGTTGCCGATGCCGAGCGCGAAATCGCCGACATTCACGCCGCCGGACGTATCCCCCTACTGGTGGGCGGCACCATGCTCTACTTTAAAGCCCTATTGGATGGTCTAGCCCCCATGCCGGCAGCCGACCCAGTGGTGCGCGAGCGCATTGAGCGCGATGCCCGTGAACACGGCTGGCCCTATATTCACCAGCAACTGGCCCAGGTAGATCCCGAGTGCGCCGCCGAAATACACCCCAATCATTCCCAGCGCTTATCCCGCGCGCTGGAAGTGTATTTAAGCTCGGGCGAGACTATGACCGAGTTGCGGGCGCGGCAAAGGCGCGAGCAGGGCCCGACGTTTAACGATCGCTTTAGTGTGACTCAATTAGCTATTGCACCCCGTGATCGAAAAATCCTGCACCGGCGTATTGAACAGCGATTTACTACCATGGTCGAAGCGGGGCTGGTGGATGAAGTGGCGGCACTTTATAACCGCGGCGACTTGAGTGAAGATCTTCCCGCGATTCGGGCGGTGGGCTATCGCCAGGTGTGGGACTACCTTGCAGGGCGCTGCAGTTTGGATGAGGCCATCGAGCGCGGCATTATTGCCACCCGCCAGTTAGCCAAGCGGCAATTTACATGGCTTAACGGTTGGCCCGGGGTAAATTGGGTTTTTACCGAAAATGAGACGGGTAAAACGTTAAAGATCGAAGAAATTGTGCGATTTAGCTTGAAATATCTGCCATAGGGGGCCATATAATACAACTGTGAGAATCCTAGTCAGTTTTTCATGCTTTCCTCGCCCCCTTTCGGGCCGTATTGGTTAGAAAGATTTAGGCGTATTTTTATTATCAAAAGGAGAACAAAGATGTCAAAAGGGCATAGCTTACAAGACCCTTACTTGAACGTGCTGCGTAAAGAGCGTGTTCCGGTATCCATTTACCTGGTAAATGGCATTAAGCTGCAGGGCCAGGTCGAGTCATTCGACCAGTTTGTGGTGCTGCTGAAAAACACCGTCAGTCAAA
Source organism: Gilvimarinus xylanilyticus (assembly GCF_024195295.1). Lineage (GTDB taxonomy): Bacteria > Pseudomonadota > Gammaproteobacteria > Pseudomonadales > Cellvibrionaceae > Gilvimarinus > Gilvimarinus xylanilyticus. The sequence goes on from NZ_JAMFTH010000008.1 coordinate 15,587, forward strand.
TGGTTTATAAGCACGCTATTTCGACTGTGGTGCCTTCGCGCGCTGTTCGCGTACCGCTCTTAAACCCCGCTGCTGAGGGTGAAGACGGTGGCGAAGCTCAGGGCGAGTAATTCCACGAGGTAAGTCATTGTTTTTTGATCGACCCGATTCAGGTGAGCTGGCAGTGCTGGTTCATCTGGAGCTCTCCAGCGGGCAAGAGCCCGAAGATCCACGCGAATTTGAAGAACTTGTTCTGTCTGCCGGGGGCGACCCTGTGGCTATGGTAGGCGGTCAGCGCGACACTCCCCACGCCAAGTACTTTGTCGGTACCGGCAAGCTGCAAGAACTGCAGGGGCTGGTTGAAGAGCACCGCGCAGAACTGGTTATTTTTAATCACACCCTAAGTCCCTCGCAAGAGCGCAACCTGGAAACCGCCCTTAAGTGTCGGGTGTTGGACCGTACCGGTCTGATTCTGGATATTTTTGCCCAGCGCGCCCGTACCTTTGAAGGTAAATTGCAGGTCGAGCTGGCACAGCTTCGGCATATGTCGACGCGTTTGGTGCGCGGCTGGACTCACCTTGAGCGGCAAAAAGGGGGTATTGGCCTGCGCGGCCCAGGTGAGACCCAGCTGGAAACCGACCGCCGCTTGTTGCGCGGACGTATCTCCAGCATCGAGAAGCGCCTGTCAAAGGTGCGTACCCAGCGTGAACAGGGGCGTCGCTCGCGCCAGCGGGCATCCATCCCTACCGTGTCGCTGGTGGGCTACACCAACGCCGGTAAATCCACCCTGTTCAATAATATCACCGGCGAAGACGTCTACGCCGAAGATCAATTGTTCGCCACCCTGGACCCCACCATGCGGCGGGTTGAGCTGGACGATATCGGTGCGGTGATTCTGGCCGATACGGTGGGCTTTATCAGCCACTTGCCTCACAAGTTGGTTGAGGCATTTCGCGCCACGCTCGAGGAGGCCAGCAACGCCAGCTTACTGTTGCATGTGATTGATGCCGCTGCCGATGAGCGGATGCACTACATCGAGCAGGTGGATGAGGTGCTGGGCGAGATTGGTGCTGGCGAGCTCCCGCAGCTGCGGGTGTTTAACAAAATCGATCTGCTTAATATGGAGCCGCGTATTGACCGCGACGACGAGGGCGCGCCGATTGCGGTGTGGTTGTCGGCGCAAACCGGTGCCGGGGTTGAGTTGCTCTATCAGGCCATTACCGAGTTGGTGGGCGAAGAGATGATCGAGGGCGAGCTGATTCTGGCGCCCACCGATGGTCGCTTGCGCGCCCGATTGTTTGAGCAGCATGCGGTGGGCGAGGAAAGCTACCGCGAAGATGGCTGCAGTATTGTCTCGTTGCGCATTCCCTACAGTGATTTTATGCGCATCTTGAGTGGGCTGAATCTCAGTTTTGCCGAACTTGAATGGCACGGCGAAGCCCCCGAGGATTATCAGGCGGCTGGGTTCTAGCAATCCATTCACTCGTTCTTTAGGTGCAAAATACGATAGCCGGCGCAAGTGTTTGGACAGGACACGAGCCGGTGCTAGAATTGCGCCAGCACAATAAACGGCGGGCTGATCGGTCCGCCGCATTCTTACGATAACGGAGTTTACCTATGGCCTGGAATGAACCGGGAGGCGGGGATAAAGATCCCTGGGGCAATCGCAATAATGACGGTCCGCCAGATTTGGATGAAGCGCTGAAAAAGCTGCAGCAAAAGCTGGGCGGTATTTTCGGCGGTAAATCCGGCGGCAATGGCAATGGAGGCACCGGCGGCAAAGGTTTTGCGTCTCTGTTTGTCGCCGTTGGCGTGATCGCCGCGCTTTTGTATGGATTTACCGGGTTTTATCAGGTCGATGAAAAAGAGCGCGCCGTGGTCTTGCAACTGGGTGCGTTTAAAGAAATTAAACAGCCCGGTTTGCGCTGGAACGCACCTCTGGTTACCGAGGTGTTCGTCGAGAACGTCACCGAGGAGCGTCAGTACCCCAGCCGCGGCCTAATGCTGACTGAGGATGAAAGTATTGTCGAGCTGCCGATTACGGTGCAGTACAACGTCAATGACGTAAAGGCCTATGTGCTGAATGTGCGTCAACCCGAAGTCAGCCTGCGTCACGCGGCCGACTCTGCGTTGCGCCATGTGGTGGGTTCTACCGAGCTGGAACAAGTGCTTTCGGAAGGGCGTGGCAAAATTGCCGATGAAGTCGAGCAGCGTCTGCAGCAGTACCTGGACAGCTACGGTACTGGCATTCTGGTGCGCGATGTAAATATCCAAGAAGGCCGTCCGCCGGAAGAAGTTCGCGCCGCGTTCGATGACGTAATTAAAGCCAAAGAAGACGAAGAGCGCCTGAAAAACGAAGCCCAGGCCTACGCCAATGCCGTGGTGCCTGCCGCCCGTGGTCGCGCCCAGCGGATGCTGGAAGAGGCCGAGGCCTATCGCGCCGAAGTGACCAGCCGCGCCGAGGGTGAAACCGCGCGCTTTTTGGACCTCTTGGCCGAGTATGAAAAATTCCCCGAGGTTACCCGCGAGCGTCTGTACATAGAAACCGTGGAAGAGGTGATGGGCAATGCCTCTAAGGTGTTGGTAGACGTAGAAGGTGGTAACAATATGATGTATCTGCCGCTGGATAAGCTCATGCAATCGAGCCAAAGCCAGCAGGGGCAAGCCCGCATTACGGCGGACCAGCTGCGCCAAATTAGCGATGCAGTGGCGCGTCAGTTAGGCCGTACCAACAACGCCAATAATTACCGGGAGGGCCGCTAATGTCTAACAAATCTTTTTTTGGCTTGGCCGCCTTAGCCGTGGTGCTATTGGTCGTTGCCAACAGTGTTTACATTGTGTCGGAATACGAGCGCGCCGTGGTGCTGCGTTTTGGGCGCTTAATTAACCCCGATGTACAGCCCGGGCTGCATGTAAAAGTGCCGTTTGCCGATAAGCTGCGCAAATTCGACGGTCGTATTCTGACCACCGATGCGCGCCCCGAAAGCTTCTACACCATCGAAAATAAGCGTCTTATTGTTGACTCTTACGCCAAGTGGCGAATCGAGAATGTGGATGAGTACTACAAAGTGACCGGCGGCGATGAAACCGTGGCGGCCAGCCGCTTGGCTAACCGGGTGGCCGATGAGCTGCGCAACCAAATTGGTAGCCGCACCTTGCATGAAGTGGTATCAGGGCAGCGTGATGAATTGATGCACGAGCTAACGGTAAGCCTTAACGAATCGGCCAACGAGCTTTTGGGCATTGATGTACTGGATATACGGGTGAAGCGTATTGATCTGCCCGACGATGTCAGCCAGTCGGTGTTTGACCGTATGTCGGCCGACCGCGAAAAAGAAGCTCGCGAGTACCGCTCGCAAGGTGCCGAGCAGGCCGAAGTGATCCGCGCCGACGCCGATCGCCAGGTTGCGGTGTTGGAGGCCAACGCCTATCGCGACGCCGAGAAGATTCGCGGTGAGGGTGATGCTACGGCAGCGGCGACCTTTGCCCAGGCCTACAGCCAGGATCGCGACTTCTATGCGTTTGTGCGTTCGCTGAATGCATACAAGAAGTCCTTTGCCGGTAAAGAAGACCTGATGGTGGTTGACCCCAAAAGCGATTTTTACCGCTATCTCAACAGTATGGACGGACAAAAATAGGCGATTTTTCGCTCAACATTTGTCGTCTAAAGGTGGTAGAATCCCCCAGCCGAGCCGTTAGGCTCGGCTTTTTTGTGTCGCACCGATAGATATTCCTTGGCGTTGCTGCACAGTTTCAACCAAGATCCAAACCGATAGAGTCTGCTATGACCTACGCCGACCGCTGGCTATTGCCCGATGGGATTGAAGAAATTCTCCCCGACGAGGCCCGCCCCATCGAATTATTGCGCCGCAAGCTGCTGGAGCTTTACCGCAGCTGGGGCTATGAAATGGTGATTCCGCCTCTGCTGGAATACACCGACTCCCTGCTAATTGGTCTGGGGCGCGACGTCGATTTACTGACGTTTAAAATGACCGACCAACTCAGTGGTCGCACCCTGGGTATTCGCGCCGATATTACCCCGCAGACCGCTCGTATGGATGCCCACAGCTATAAGCGTGAAGGCGCCAATCGCCTGTGTTACGCGGGCCATGTAGTCCATACCCGCCCCAAAAATCCGCTGGCTACCCGCACCCCGATTCAGGCGGGGCTGGAACTTTACGGCGATGCCAGCACCAATGCCGACGGCGAAGTGGTGTCTCTGTTGCTGGAGTCGCTGCGTGCGGCGGGCTTACCCAAGCTGCATATCGACCTGGGGCACGTGGGTATTTACCGCTCGCTGATGGCCAAGGTAGATGTAGACGAGGCGCAAAAAGATATCTTTTTCGCCATGCTGCAGCGCAAGGCTGTGGCCGAAATGAACACCTGGGTGGCGGAAAACATTACCGATAAAACCATCGCCAAGGTGCTGTTGGCACTGCCAGCGCTGGCCGGTGGTCGCGAGATTTTAAGTGAAGCCCGCACGCTGTTTGCCGCTGTGGCCAGCGACGCGGTTAATGCGGTAGACGAATTGGCGGCGGTGGCCGATATTGTCGCGGCGCGCTACCCCGAGGCCGAGCTTTATTTCGATTTGGGCGAGCTGCGCGGGTATCACTATTTAACGGGTATCGTATTCGCCGCGTTTGCGCCGGGTTACGGCAACCCCATTGCCAGCGGTGGTCGCTACGACCATATTGGCGAGGTTTTTGGCCGTCGCCGTCCCGCCACCGGTTTTGCGGTGGATATTACCGCACTGTCCAAGTTGGGGCTTTTAAGTGCTGCGCCCAGCTCCCTAATCGGTTACTCCGATGAGGGTAGCGACGCCCAGTGGCAGGCGGTAGCCGAACTGCGCGCTCGCGGCGAGCGAGTTGTGGCCGCAGGCAGCCGCACCGAAATGCAGGCGCTGGGCTGCGACCAAGTACTGGTTAAAGAAGGCGATGCCTACACTGTGGCATCGCTGTAAATCATTCATTTTTTAGTTAAGAGAGTAAGGCCAACCATGGGCAAGAATGTTGTGGTACTGGGCACCCAGTGGGGTGACGAAGGTAAAGGTAAAATCGTCGACCTGCTGACCGATCAGGTATCGCTGGTGTCGCGCTTTCAGGGCGGACACAACGCCGGGCACACACTGGTGATCGATGGCAAAAAAACCGTATTGCACCTGATTCCCTCGGGCGTTTTGCGCGAAGGCGTGACCTGCTTAATCGGCAATGGTGTGGTACTGTCACCCGAAGCGCTGTTTAAAGAGCTGGCCGAATTGGAAGAGGGGGGCGTTCCCGTGCGCGAGCGACTGCGTTTATCGCCCGCTTGCCCGCTGATTTTGCCCTACCATATTGCCCTGGATCAGGCCCGTGAGCTCAAGCGCGGCAAGGCTAAAATCGGCACCACTGGGCGAGGTATTGGTCCCGCCTACGAAGATAAGGTCGCGCGTCGCGGCTTGCGCCTGGGCGACTTGCTGGATATGAACAGCTTTGCCGACAAGCTTAAAGACGTTATGGAGTTTCATAACTTCGCCCTGACCGAGTACTACAAAACCGACCCGGTGGACTACGACGAGGTGTTGGCGACGGTAACCGCCTGGGCCGAAGAGTTAAAACCCATGATTGCCGATGTCACCGAAATTTTGCACTCGGCGCGCGAAGACGGCCAGAGCATTTTGTTTGAGGGCGCCCAGGGTTCGCTCTTGGACATCGACCACGGCACCTACCCGTTTGTGACCAGCTCTAACACTACCGCCGGGGGAACCGCCACAGGGTCGGGCTTTGGTCCTCTGTACCTTGATTATGTGTTGGGTATCACCAAAGCCTATACCACTCGCGTGGGCTCTGGCCCATTCCCCACCGAACTGGGCTGCGAAGTGGGCCAGCACCTGGGCGAGAAGGGCCATGAGTTTGGCGCGACCACCGGTCGCCAGCGTCGCTGCGGCTGGTTTGACGCCGTGGCTGTGCGCCATGCCAACCGGATCAATTCGGTATCGGGTATGTGTCTGACCAAGCTGGATGTGCTGGACGGCCTGGAAACGGTGAAAATTTGTATCGGTTATCAGGATAAAGACGGCAACCCTATGCCCATTCCCTTCGATGCCGATGGCTGGGATCGTGTACAGCCGATCTACGAAGAGATGCCGGGCTGGAGTGAGTCTACCTTTGGCGTTCACGTTATGGACGAGTTGCCGCAAAACGCCGTCAATTATATTAAGCGTCTGGAAGAAATTCTGGATACGCCGGTGGATATCATTTCTACCGGGCCGGATCGGGTTGAGACGATTGTTTTGCGCCACCCCTTCGACGAGTAAGTGGCCGTTTGCATCCTGTTTAAAACACCGCCGCTGGCGGTGTTTTAGTATGGGAGCGATAACACCCAGCGAGGGTGAACTCTATCTCGGTATGGTCCCCGAAACTTTGCTATAACCACCCACCACAGCGCCGCAATGGAATTGGGGCGAACAATAACAAACCGTGACACGCACACACTATGGACCGACAAGCACTTATTCCCGTCCGGGCTCTGGCAATGGTTTTGGCGCTGTGGGCGCTGCTGCAAAGTGTCCTGATCGCCAGAGTACTTTGGCTGAGCGCGGCGCCTATCTCGCAAACCATTGCCGGAGCGCTTTTAGCGGCTGTATCGGTAACGTTTTTCTGGGGGCTGTGGTACGGCTTGCTAGCCATGCTGCCGCGCCGTTGGGGGCGCTGGGTTACGCTCGTTGCCGTGAGTGTTTATCTGTTGTTATGGGCTTATCACTGGTTGCGTCTGGAGCCGTTAACCTTTTTATTATTGGTTAAAAACAGTGGTAATGCCTTAACGTTTGAAGCTGTGGGATTTTTGTTTAGCAGTGTCTCGGCCGCAGACTATTTGTGGCTGGGGCTGTTGGTGGCGGGCTTTTTTTACGCTCAGCGTCGCCACCGTTTGTTTACCGCGCCCCTGAGTCTCGCAGTGCCCAAACGATCGGTGGGTATTTTACTGGTGGGTTATTTGCTGGTTAACTTACCTTTTTCCAGCTCGCGTAACGAATATGCCGAATTTGCCGGCTCGGTGTTGTTGTATTTGCAACCGCATGCGGCCTTTGCCAGTGGTGAAACCCCGTATCCTTACCTGACCCCCGCGGGCAATAGCAATCGCGGTTCGGATGGCGCGCGCCCTCATGTTTTTATTGTCATGCTGGAATCGTTCAGTGCCGAGTATATTGACGCCCAGGAGAATGGTCGCGAAGTAACGCCCTTTATCAATCAGCTAAAAAAACAGTCACTGTATGTGGATGAGTTTTACAGTGCCTCGGTCGAAACCAGCAAGGGACAATTCGCCACCTTGTGCTCTGTGTTTCCCAGCTACAAAACCAATATTTTTACCAGTTATCCAAATAATAATTTTCGCTGCTTGTCGCAAATTTTGGCCGAGCAGGGCTATACCAATGTGTTTATGAAGGCATTTCATACCCTAGACTTTGAAAACACCGGGGAATTTGTCAGCAATAACGACTTTGCCTATGCCCACGGTATGGACGATAACTTTGTGACCCCCCGCGAGCGACAGAAGTACAAGTTTGGTTGGGGCATTCAGGACGATATTTTTTACCAGAAAACGTTTGCCTATCTGGATCAACTGCAGCGCGAGCGAAGCGAAAGCGGGCCGTTTTTTGTGATGACTATGAGTGTCACAAACCACATGATGTTTGACGATATTCCCGAGGAGCAACGCTATATCTATCCTCTGGCAAACAGTCACAAGCAAAACTACGCCAACTCCATGTATCTGACGGATCAGTATTTAAAAGCGTTTTTTACGGAGTTAGACAAACGGGACTATCTGCAGGATTCCATGGTGGTGGTTTTGGGGGATAACGGCTTTCCCATGGGCCAGCACGGCAATTACCACAACACCAAAACCCACTATAACGAGCTATTCAAAACCCCCTTGTTGGTGTGGTGGCCGCAGCACCTGCAACCGCAGGCAATCACCGATCAGGCGCGCTCGCAGCTTGATGTCGCCCCGACCATTGTGGATTTGCTGTCGATTGATACGGAACATCATTTTTTAGGGCGCACACTGCGCCAGCCGGTAGATGACGAGTATTTTGTGCCTCTGGTGCAGCCGTTCGATGGTTCGCATTTGGCCTCAATCCGCTACCCTTATAAGTATGTGCGCCAGATTAAAACCGGCCAGACGTATTTATATAACCTGGCAGACGACCCGCGCGAGAGTATTAACCTATGGGGCGCCCAACCGCCTATTGCGAGCGCTCAGGTTGAGCGTTTTGAGCAGGATATCGCCGCCTTGCAGCGCAATGAACAGCTTCTCAAAGAAGACCGGATTTACCCGGCGAGCGATGCCGATCGCCTCCGTGTCGAGATCGGCGCAAAGCGCTTGCGCGAACACCAGCCCCTACCGTTTCGGGTGTTGGGGGAGTTGGATGAGCGCTACCGAATCGCGCTTAAAGTCCAGCCCTACGCGTATACTAGTGCCGGTATTCGCGAGCTTGATAATGTGATTAGCGATTTTTCGGCCAGTGAAGTGCCAGCCGATTATTTGATGCCGGGGGTTAACCGGGTAAGTTTTTCGGTGTATCGCGATGGCAAGTTGCGCTCTCACGTCGCGCGCGATGTTTACGTCGAATCGGAACAGGCTCAACTGTTAACCGAGCTGCCTATTGCCGGTTCGCAGGAGTGGGGCGAGCTTAACATTAACCGCAGTGTGCGCGGTGGCCCCCTGCGCATCGGCGGCAAGGTATATGGCTTTGGCTTGGGAACCCACGCCGCTTCCAATCACACCGTGCCCTTGCGTCAGGAGTATATAACCTTGACGGTGGGGTTTGGGTTGGACGACGAGTCCACCTGTGGCAGTGGCGCCGTTTTCACGATCTACGCCAATGAGCGTGCGCTGTATCGCAGCAAGCGCCTGCGCAACGGTGAATATGGCAGTGCTGAGGTGGATGTGTCCAACTTGTTCAGCGTGCGCCTGTCCACTGATAGCGCCGGTGATCGTGCCTGTGATCACGCTAACTGGATTAACCCCGTGCTGTTGCGGGCGCAGCCGGCGCTTGGCAGTGCGGCCCGTTTGCCTTAGTCTGAGCAAAGCGCTTTTTTAGCCGTGCTTGTTACTCCGGCAGGTATGAATGTCGGGGCAGAGTGCGCCGATGCCGCCGAAGGAGTGTGCGAGTCCTGTAAAATGAAGGGGTTTGGCAAATTCCGCCGGTTTTACGGGGCGACAATTAAGCTACTCAGGACGAGCATCTTAATTGCTAGGTTAATAGCTAAGGACCGAACATTATGGAGAGGTTTCGACTGTTTCAATCCATCCGTCGATGGGGGCAACCACTGGTTGCTGTCATTCTAATGCTCGGGCTCGTCAGTTGCGCCTCGGCCCCCGATCGCCAGGGGATCAGCCGACAGCAAGCCACACCCGCCTCGGTGCAATCGCCTATCTATGATATGGAGCAGGCCCTGCGCCAGCGCGACGGGGTTGCCGAAGACATCTCCGGTGCGCACTTACTGAGCGAAGGAACCCGCGCCTATGCCGCGCGTCTGGCTATTATTGCCAATGCCAGCGAAACCCTAGATGTGCAGTATTACCTGTTTCATCAGGACCCCACGGGGACTATTTTGGCCTGGTCGTTGTGGGAGGCCGCCGAGCGTGGGGTTAGGGTGCGCCTGCTCTTGGATGATATGGAAAAGCGGCCCAACGATTTCCCCATTAACATTCTCGACAGTCATCCCAATATCCATGTGCGTATGTACAACCCGTTTTATTGGCGCGGTGGGCGCGGCTGGCAGCTGGCGACGGATTTTGGGCGCCTGAACCACAGAATGCACAATAAATCTCTCACTGCCGACAACCGTGCATCGATCATTGGCGGGCGCAATGTGGGCGACGAGTATTTTGCCGCTAATCAAGAGGTCAATTTTGGCGATATGGATGCGCTCTTGTTCGGACCTGCGGTGCGCCAGGTGTCGGAACAGTTTGATCGTTACTGGAACAGCGAATTGGTCTTCCCTCTGCATTTGCTCAACGATGAGGTGGTACCCGAGGGGGATACCAGCCGCGCCAGCGAGCAGATTGACCAAGCGGTCGAGGCGCTGGAGGGTACGGAGTACGCCCAGGCGCTGGTGGATGGAAGAATTCTGCAGATGCTGCAAAACGCCAGCTTGCCCGTTACCTGGGCGCCCATTGAGCTCTGGTACGATAAGCCGGATTTAGCGGCTATGGAAGCTCGCGATTCAAGCAACGCCCTGGTCATTAACCGCTTGTTGTCGCTTTTTTCCGAGGCAAATTCCGAGCTCTTTTTAATCTCGCCCTATTTTGTACCTCGTGATAGTGGCAGTGAGCTGCTGTCGCGCAAGGCCGCCGAGGGCCTCAAGGTGAGTGTGGTCACCAATGCGTTGGCGGCTACCGATGTGGTGGCGGTACACGCCGGTTACGCCAAAAAGCGTACACAGCTGCTCAAGGCTGGGGTGGAATTGTATGAAATTAAAGCGCGTCCCAATGTCGATCCCAAGGCCTGGAGTTTGTCGTCCTCATCCAGCTTACACGCCAAAACCTTCGTGATTGATAGCCGTTGGGTGTTTGTGGGGTCGTTTAATCTGGACCCGCGCTCGGCTTGGCTGAACACCGAAATGGGAGTACTTATCGATTCGCCCGAATTGGCTGAACAAATGCTGTCCGGGGTGCACGAACTGTTGGGAAATATCGCCTATCGGGTATCACTGAATGAGGGCGAACTGCGCTGGGAGGACCTGTACAGTGGGGAAACTTACCACAGCGAGCCCCACGCTGATTGGACTCGCCGCACAGGCGCCAGCCTATTGCGCTGGCTGCCTATAGAGTCGCAGCTATAAACTGTCGATTGACGCTAGGGCCTGTTCACGCTAATTAAATGCAGCCTGTTGTGACTAAAAATTCGTCAATCAAGGCGCGAGGGCCGAAGGCGCCGCGAAGACCTGGAGTGGCTGGGCGAGTGGTTTGGTTATTCCAAATGAACGACGAGCAACGAAGAGTGGCGGATTTTTAGCCGCAACCCGAATACTTACATGGACGTAAGGTATTAGAGCAATGCAGGAGCAATTGCCGAGGGCTGGAGCCAGTTTTGTCCCCAGCGTTGTTGCCGATCGCTTATTTGGAACAACCAAACTTCGCTCACTGCGCCTAGCTGGAAACAAAACTGGCTTCCAGCAGGCGCACTTAATTAGCGTGAACAGGCCCTAGGGAGCCTGACGTTGCCAAGTATAATCTTCTTTGCAGAAGTTATACACGCCCTCGGCTTTAGACTCCGGCCCCGATGCCAGCTCAATTTTCATCAGGCGACAGGTTTTTGTCTCGCTCTGGCTGGTGCTTAGGGGGGTGAGGGTGGCGCTGTGCTCCTGGCGTTGCCACTGGGCGGGCTCGCCGTCCTGGTTATTCTCAATGGCGTCCACAAAGACCGATTTCAGCATGTTCCACTCCTGCGGCGTGAAATCAGCGGCGGCGGTTTCGCTCACCTGCCAGCGTCCCTCGCTGGTGCGACAGGCGTCAAAGTGGAAAAAATCGCGCCGATTCTGGTCGTTGCGCAAATCCAAAATGGCTTTGCGACATTCCCGCCCGTTATTTTCATAACTGTATTTAATTTTTACCCGGCCGCGGCGGCTGGAGTTGTCCGATTGCCAGGCAATGGTACGCAAATCCGGGGCCTCGTTCAGAGCTTCGGCAATACTGGTTTTGAAATCGGCTACTTCCTCGGCGCTCATTTCACTGGCCACGCTGCGGCCCATAAATTGTAAATTGGCGCTGTGGCTGGGGCCGCTCGCCAACAGGGCGGCGGTCAAAAGGGCATAGGCTGGATAGCGCATGCGATCTCCTAATGCTGATTGTGCGGATGGGTATGAATCGCTTAATCTGCCTATAATAGCGCGAAACGGGTTTTTCTGTCCGTGTTTGCCGCAAACATTACCGATAAACCAAGGAGTCTGGTTTGGCTGTGCTACTAAGCGTTTTGCAGCAGTTGCTTATCTGGGGGCATTTGCTGTTGGTGATTACCTTTGCCGTCAGAGTGATTATGCAGCGCTTGCCCGTGGGGGTGTCGCTCGCCTGGTTGCTGGTGTTAGTGCTTTTACCTTATGTGGGGGTAGGGCTTTACCTATTGTTTGGCGAGCGGTTTCTGGGGGTTAAGCGCTCCCAGCGCAGTGTGCGGCTGCGTCAGGCGTATCTGCAGACCCGTCAGCAAAACGAGTCGGCGATTCAGTGGCAAGAGTATCACCCCGCCGGGCAGGCGTTGTCGCACCTGGAGTATCGCACCTCGGGAATTCCGCCGGTGGGGGGAAACCGGCTGACTTTTTTGCGCGATACTGAATCCATAATCGATTCGCTGGTGGCCGACATTCATCAGGCCCAACAGTTTTGCCATTTGGAGTTTTATATTTGCCAGGCTGGTGGCCAGGTGAATCGGGTGGTGGATGCATTGCTTGAGGTTGCCGGTCGCGGCGTGGATTGCCGTTTAATGCTCGATGCCGTGGGCAGTTCGGCGTTTTTTAGCACCTCTGAGTATCGCCGCCTGCAAGAGGCCGGAGTGGCGCTCGTAAAGGCCTGCCCGATTAACATGACCCCTTGGCAACTGGCTCGCTACGATTTGCGCAACCATCGCAAAACCGTGGTGGTGGATAATCAGGTGGCTTACATGGGCAGCTTTAATCTGGTGGACCCCGCGTACTTTAAAGTCGATGCCGGCGTGGGCCAGTGGGTGGATATGATGGCCCGTATTGAAGGCCCTGCGGTGACGGTGTTCGATTCGGTATTTCGCTGGTACTGGAATATCGAAACCGGCGAAGACTTACCCTTATTACAAGAAAAGCTCGCTGCCGACCCCACCCCCGCCCTGGTGCAGTTGGCGCCTTCGGGGCCGGATGCGGCCAAAGAGAGTATTTTAAACGCTTTGTTGCAAGCGATTTATACCGCTAAACAGTCGGTGGATATCGTGACCCCGTATTTTGTACCTGGCGAGGCCCTGGAGCAGGCCCTTAAAATTGCCGCCCGGCGGGGCGTGGCGGTGCGTTTGGTGGTGCCCGAAAGAGTCGATTCATTTTTAGTGCGCCACGCCAGCCACTCGTACTTTGCGGGGCTATTGGCGGCGGGGGTTGAGATATACACCTACCGCGCCGGCTTGTTGCACACTAAGGCCGTGGTTATTGATCAGAGCTTGGCATTTTTTGGCACGGTTAATTTAGACCTTCGCTCGCTCTGGCTCAATTTTGAAATGACCATGATTATCTACGATCAAAAGGCGGCCCGTGAGCTATCACGGTTGTTGGATGAGTACCGCGCCGATGCCGATAAGGTCAGTGCCGAGTCCTGGCGCGAGCGCAGCGTGGTGTCACGCTTTTTTGAAAATATTACCCATTTGTTTAGTCCGTTGATTTAGGTTTTAACGTCCGACGCCGAATGTCTGAAGTCTGATGCTGTGGGCCGCTTCACACAGCGGAGCATGGAGAACGGAATACGGGCAACTGGGTGGTGCCCGTATCTGGGTTGGATTAAATAAGAGATTCAGTTAAGGGCTGGTCGCCGTTTACTAGCGGGTAGATTTTATTCAGGGTGCCCGATGTTTGCAGGCAATAAATGCAGGCGTCGGCGACGTCTTCGCGGGTGATGATTTGCGCATCTTTTGTGTCGGGCATGGTGGTGCTAAAGCCGCCGGTGGCAGGTTCGTTCAATAGGCGGCCCGGGCGCAAAATGGTGTAATTTACACCGCTCGCCAACAAGTAATCGTCGGCTATCTTTTTGCAAACCGAGTAGTGTTTAATCGCGGCGGGGCCATTGTCCGGATCTTCGGCGCCGCGCGAGCTGACCATAACAAATTGTTTTACTCCCGCTTGTTTTGCGGCATCCACCAATTTTATGGCACCCCACATATCCACCAGAATAGTTTTGTCGGCGCCGGTTTTGGCGCCTGACCCGGCGGTAAAGATTATCTGATCACAACCTGCTAACGCGTGGCTAAAATCTTGCTCTAAATCCGCAAAACGAATCTCGACGCCCAGTGCTTCCAGCTCGGCATCGGGTTTTCTCAGCATGGCGATAACCGGTTCTCCGCGCTCGTGCAACTTGCTCACAATCATGCGGCCGATTTGCCCGGCGGCACCAATGACTAATGTGGTCATAAAGGCTCCTTTGGGGGTGTGTTAAAGTAACAGCAATTTTGTTAAGCCACTGTAACCTATTTAAGAGGTGAATATGTCTAAAACCGTTGTGATTACCGGCGCCAATCGCGGTATTGGTCTGTCATTTACGCAATTGTATTTACAGCGCGGTTATACGGTCTACGCGGCTTGTCGCAGCGCATCGCCCGAACTGGAAGGCTCGGGTGCACGCATTATCGATGGGGTGGATGTCGGTACTGACGAGGGGCTAAAGCATTTGGTAAATGCCCTTGAGGGTGTCTCTATTGATCTGTTGATCAACAATGCGGGTATCCTGCGCGACGAACGTTTGGGGCAGCTGGATATTAAAACCATCCGCGATCAGTTTGAGGTGAATGCGTTGGCGCCCCTGCGCGTGACCGAGGCCTTGGTAGCGCAGCTAAGCGACGACGCGAAAGTTGCCCTGATCACCAGCCGCATGGGTTCGATTGCCGATAACACCAGCGGTGGGCGTTACGGTTATCGTATGTCCAAAGCGGCCTTGAATGCCGCCGGTGTGTCACTGGCGTGCGATTTAAAAGACCGCGGTATCGCGGTGGCGATTTTGCACCCGGGGTTGGTGGGCACCGAAATGATCGGCGGCCACGGTGATATCACTCCCGATGAGGCAGCCGAGCGTTTAGTGGCACGCATCGATGAATTAAACCTGCAAAATACCGGCACCTTCTGGCACTCCAACGGCCAGCAACTGCCTTGGTAGCGCCAGTGGGGTTGGGCGATCCGGATTACCGTATCGCCTTCTGCATTGCCAATCGCCCGGCGCTGGATCACTACCCCACATTGGATGGGATGGTTCCCCTGGCGCCGGGTGAGCTAAACTATATTGTCGCAAATACCAGCAATCACTGGCGCAAGCTGTTTAGCGTGTACGCCAAATTTATGTATCAGCTGGGGCCGCAACTTGACTGGCCCGAGCGCTGGCAGGATTATCGCGATCAGTTTTTGCTGCAGCCCGGCTCGCGAACGGCGCTGCTCTTCAGCCCTCCCCAAGGTGACTCCCATAAGCTGCACATCGTGGCGGGGAAAACCTACGCCCAGAGTTTAAATTTGTCTTCTTTAGAGTGGTTGGATGCGAACTTTGCGGTGAATTCAGAGTCTCATATCGTCGTATCGCCTTACTTAGACTACCGGCAATTGAGTAACGAAAGGCTTGATCGGTTGGTTCAGTTAATTGAGCGTTATAAAATGTTGCGGTAAATGTTATTGATAGGAGCAGTTTGGTGAAGGATGCCGATCTCAATATTTTGTTACTGACTTTCGGGGATAATATTCAAAATCACTACCAAGCGTGCTTTTGTATTTTATCGCTTTTGAAAGAAAACCCAGTCCCCCGTATTACCCTCTACACCGATGTGCCCGAATTTTATCGTATGTTCAGCGCACATATTTCTATTGTTGAAATATCGTCCCAGACGTTAAAGCGATGGCAGGGCTCGGCAGAGTTCTTCTGGCGGATTAAATGTATGGCGGTACTGGATATGACTCAGCGCTACCCGGGTGAACATATAGTCTATGTAGATTCGGATACTTTTTGCGCGGGCGGTTTGGATGAGCTCCAGCAAGGACTACAAGAGGGTAGAACTTTTATGCACCTGTGCGAGGGCAACCTGTCCAACCTGAATACGAAAACTACCCGCAGCATGTGGCAGGCGCTTAAGTACACAGAGCATCAGGGGGTTAGTATTCGTGCTCGTACACAAATGTGGAACGCGGGGTTGATTGCGTTACCCGCGACTATAGCCTCATCTGTGGCTGACCATTCGGTCGCCGTTTGCGATAGCCTTTGCACCACGCGCGCTCCGCGCAAGTTATTGGAGCAGTTTGCGTTCTCGTTGGCTTTGAACCACGCCGTGCCCTTGCAGCCAGCGGACCAGTGGGTGGGGCATTATTGGGGTAATAAACCGGAATGGAATAATGTGATTACGCAGTTCTTTTTACGCTCGAAGATGCACTCACATTCGGTTGAGGACGATATTGAAGCGCTGCGAAACTTCTCTTTTGCCCAGGTGCCTCTGTACCGCAAAGTACCTGCCGCAAATGCCCGTCTGAAACGCTGGGCCGATTATTTGTTCAGCGCGCGCGACGGGCAGCGCTTTACCTTGGTGTCGCGAACAGATTAGATTGCGAGATTATTCTGCGCTGCTCTCTAAAGGCTCTCGCTGTCTAATCTCGCGCAGAAGCGCCTGCAATGTCGAGCTGTGAAATTCCCGCCGGTAGAGTACAGCTACGACAATACCCACCGTCGCGATAAAAAGCCAAGTATTAAAAAACCACGGCAGCACCGCCAGCGAAAAATAGTAAGCGCGCAGACCGTAGTTGTAGCTGTGCCCAGCCTGATCGATAATTTTGGCGGTACTGGTAGCGTAGCGGCGGCGGTCTTGCTCTGCTATGGCCGCATCGTGGGCGGGTGCCGCGCCAAACAAGATTGCACAAAAACCATACTGGCGCATGGCCCAGGTGAGAGTAAAGAAAGCGTACACGTAAATCAGCAACAGCAATATTACTTTTAGTTGTAATTGCCGGGCCGTCATGGATTCGTTGGCAAAGGGCAGGGCGCTGATGGTGATATACACCTTATCGATGGACGCCATGATGGTGACCAAACCGGCGATAATCAAGATTGCGGTAGAGGCTAAAAAGGAGACGTTGCGCTCCAGGCTGGCAATAAGGGCGGTATCGGCAATGCGGTTTTGCCTGCTGAGCATTTCCACCATCCAGCTTTTGCGATAGATATGCAGCACTGAGGCCAGGCAGTGATCGGTGCGCGCCCGGTGCCGGGCGAAGCGGGCGTATCCTATCCAGGCCGCAAAAAACCAAATGGCCGCGCCGATGTTTATCCAGTCGTAGGTGGTCACTTATTTCTCCCTTAAGGCTTTATTTCCCATCTTAACCCAGTGGCGGAGCGATAAATATCCCGTGCATTAATAAATCTTACATCCATAAAAAAGGCGCTCGGTTGCCCGAGCGCCCAACAGGAGAGTAGGGGTAATCCCTACAGCTACACGACAGTGAGGCGGGGCCAAAGGCCCCTAAATCGTGTTTAAAAGGTCGCGCGTACACCCATGGTGTAGCGGGCCTCGTATTCGTTCTGCCAGGCGAACTGGTCTTCGTACTCGAGGTAGTAAGTTTCCTTTTCCTCGGTGATGTTAGAAGCGTTCAGGAAGACACTGACATAATCGTTAATGTCGTAGCTCACCGATGCATCCACATAGGCGGTAGGCTCTTGCCACAAGGTGCCTTCACCCCAGGTTTGGTTGAAGCCCGCTACCCGCTCGCTGCGGTAGTTGTAGGCCAGGCGCGCTTGCAGAGGGCCATTTTCATACCAACCCACCAGGTTAATTACGTCTTCGGAGTTGTCCTGGAAGGGCAGCTCCTGACCGTCCATCCCCTGGTTGCCAGACTCGCTGGGGGAGTAGGTGTAGTTGGCATCGACACCAAAGCCGCTCAACATGGGAACGTCCAAGAAGTCGTCAAACGCCAGCTTGGCTGCCAGTTCTACGCCTTTCAGTACGCCGCCATCACCTTGAATGCTGGTTGAGATGGGCACACTGCGACGCACGACGCCGTCCTGATCGGGCAGCTCCATTTGTACGGTGCCGCTTTCGATAAAGCTCTCTACATCAATGTAGAACCAGCCCACCGACAGGCTGCTGGCGCCGCCCATGTAGTACTCCAGCGACAAGTCGTAGTTGGTTGCTTCCCACGGATCCAGCTCGGGGTTGCCGTTGGCGTTACCGCCGCTGACGATAAACTGGTTATAGGTGTCGCTGTCGGGGTTGCTGTCCAGCACGTAGTTGGGTGATAGGCCACCGCCCCATTGAGCCAGATCCAGTGGCGCCATGGTGCGAGCGTATGAGGCGCGCAGAATCAGGTCTTCGCTCAAGTCAAAACGCAGGTTAAGCGAGGGCAGCAGATAATCCAGCGAGCGCTCGGTAGTGATGTCGCCGGCGTCTACAGCGGCAGCGCCATAGGCTTGTGCCGCACCCACTTCATTTTGCACCACGGTCAGGTCTGAATCGATCGCGCGCAGACCAAAGTTACCGCTCATAATGCCGGTTTCGAAGTTGGCTTTGGCGTAGTAGCTCAGCTCTTCCAGCTCGACCTCGTAGGAGCGGCCGGGGAAGATTGAACGGTGAGTGCCGGGGTAGAGGGCTTCGTGATAGGCCTCAACATCAGCCATGGCGCGCGGGTCTACCGCCCAGATGCTGGGAACCCCCGACACACTGCCAAAGTCGCTTACCTGAATGGGGTCAAGGTCGGCCAAAGGTGTGGGTACGCCAGCGGCGTAGTAGTTTTCGCCATCGCCGGCGACACAGGCGCCGTCGACACCGCCGCCGTCCATAATCACGTCGGTGGCTTTCCATTTAACATCGCAGCCGTTTACCGGAGACAGCAGGTCGAACTCAAAGTTGTCGACGCTGCGCTCGCTATAGCGCACACCAAACTCCACCGAGGTGAAAAAGTTTGTGTCAAAACGGTATTCGCCGTCAAAGCGTGCGACATCCAGCTCGCCTTCGCGCGAGAAGTTGTTCTCGCTGGCAAAGGCGCCCAGCGCGTAGCTGTTCACATCGCCCATGTAGTCGGCAATGCTGCGCGCCTCGCCCACCGAGTCGCCGTTAATGCTCAGGTTGGCGTTGTTGTCAAAGCCGCTCCAGCGCGGATCGTCGCCGCTGTAGTCAATGCTAAGCTGGGGGTAGCCCAGGTAGCCGCCGGGGTTGGTTTGCAGTTGGCCGTCGGCGCAGTCGCCCTGCTCACCCGCGGTGCCGTCGGGGTAGTACTGACACTCCACGCCCCACTGGCTGCCGTTGGCCAGGTCCACGTCGGTGTAGCTGTTCAGGCGCTCTTGCTCGGCTTCGCCGCGAATGTAACGGAACGAGCCTGTGAACTCGCCGCCGTTGTCGTAGTTAAGCTCGATGTTGTAGTTCTGCGACTCGGCGGTTTGCGCCTGCACAGAGGAGTAAGACTTAATCCGGCGACCCGAGGTGGTGTACTCCTGCACGGTGTTTACGCTGCCGTGATCGGTGGATTGAGTGGCGTCGTACCAGCTCCAGCTCTGCCATTTGTCAGAGTTGGCAATGCCCACCTGATAGTCGTTGTCTTCAAGGTCAGTAACCAGCGCTTCGGCCACAAACTCAAAGCCGGCTCCCAAATCGACTTGCACGGCCAGATTGGCACCGGTGCGCTCGCGTTCGGTTTCGCGGTTGTAGGCGGTGTGCCCCACATAGGCCCAGTAGCGATCGTCCAGGTCGCCGTCGTTGTTTATATCCACCGCGCCGTCGGTGTAGCGATCGGCGAATTGATCGTTGTCGGGGCTGACCCAGCCGTAGTCGGTTTCGTTGGTAAAGCCGGTCCAGCCGCCATCGCCCATAACGCCCGAGTAGTAGTTGGCCAGAGTCGCTTCCTGACGACTTACCGCCGCCATAACGCCAATGCGCTCACTGTTCCAGTTAAGCAGCAGGTTGGCCGACGGATCGGTCTCTTCGGTATCCATGCCATAGGTGCCGTTGACGGCGCCGGAAACGGTAAAGCCTTCGTCAAAATCAAACGGACGGTAGGTCTGCAAGTCGACAATACCGGTAATGCCGCCGGCGTTCATGCTGGCTGTTTGTGATTTGGCCACTTCGGCGCCGGAGAACAGCTGCGAGGGAATGTCGCTGTAGTTGGGCTGTACCGTAGTAATTGAGTTGGCGCCCAGGTAAGACTCGCCGTTTAAGGTGGTCAGTACTTGTGGCAAGCCGCGAATATTCAGTGCGGTCCCTTCACCGGCGTTGCGGCGGATTTGCACACCGCTGATGCGCTGCAAAGAGTCGGTGATGGTGACATCGGGCAGTTTACCGATATCTTCGGCGGAAATCGCATCCACGACCGAATCGGCATCGCGTTTGATGTTGACAGAGTTTTGTTGCGCGGCGCGTACACCGGTGACCACAACTTCTTCCAGTTGCGGGGTGTCCAGTTGTGCCAGCGCGGGAAGGGCTGTGCCCCCTACGGCAATCGCGGATACGCAGGCTGCAAGACGTTTTTTGCTCAGTACATGGCTAACTTTCATCGATCAGGGTCTCCATTTTTATAGGCATGGCCGTTACTGCTGTTTGGAGTTTTGTGGCGCAATAAAGGCCAGTTTAGTAACCGGTTACAAAGCTCACACATAAAAATGCACCGCAGGCTTTTGCTTAAAAGCTGCTCAGTTGGTGTATTTTTGGAATTATTGTGTTTGACGTGTAAAAAAACGAATGGGAAAGCCGTTTTCTACATCACATTTTGTAAACGGTTACAGGAGGGTAGGGCAGAATGAACAGGCGTTCAAGTAAAAAAGTGCAAGCTTGCCCTAATGGCGGGCAAAGATTGTGAAAAGCGTCTTCGTTTGGTGCGCCGGTGATAAACGTTATTCGCAAGACGCGGAGTGACATCGCGATACTCTCTGGGCATTATAGGGATTAGGAATTGGGCGAATAGCCGTCGGGTATACACCGTAATGGACGGGGTGATCGACCGGATTTTATTTATGACGCGCGTCAATATCGGGCGCAAGGAGACGCTATGACCATTTATTTTGCGCAGGCTCAGTGCTCACTGGGGCATGTGTTGGTAGCGCAATCCGCAAAAGGCGTGTGCGCCATCTTGCTGGGCGATGAGCCGGACGCGCTATGGCAGAATTTGCAGCGCCGCTTTGCCCGCGCGACCTTGGTAAGTGCAGATGCCGAACTTGAGCAAGCCGTCGCCCAGGTGATTGGTTTGATTGAGCGGCCCGCAGGTGGCCACCCATTAACCCTGGATATTCGCGGTACAGCGTTTCAACGCCGGGTATGGCAAGCCTTGGGGCGTATCCCTCCGGGGCAGACGCTCAGTTATCGCGAGCTGGCCGAGGCGATTAACCAACCCGGGGCGGCGCGTGCCGTGGCCGGTGCCTGTGCGGCCAATCCCTTGGCGGTGGCGGTACCCTGCCACCGGGTGGTGCGCCGCGATGGTGGGTTATCCGGCTACCGCTGGGGGGTAGAGCGCAAGCGCGAGCTTCTCAGGCGAGAGAGCCAGGCCCTAATTGATTGAGCCACGCGCTAAGCACCTCCCGCGCTTTGGCGGCCAGCCCTGTGGCTTGCCCGGCTTGACGGCGGATGTCTCTCGGGTCGATGCCGGCGCCGCTGATTTCGCAATTGTGTCCCACCAGCCAGCGTTCAATGTGCTGCGGATCGGCCTCAAGGTGAAACTGTAGTGCGAGTACATTGTCGCCCAAGCTAAAGGCCTGGGTGGCGCAAATGTCGGTGCTGGCTAAATGCACTGCCTGGTCGGGAATGGCAAAGGCATCGCCGTGCCAGTGAAGCACCGGGGTGTCTTTAAGCGCGGCTAGCGGGGAGGCTTCGCCTTCGGGGGTAAGCTTGATCGGAACAAAGCCGATTTCCTTTACGCCGCTTGGTTTTACGGCCGCCCCGGCGGCGCGGGCGATAAACTGTGCCCCCAGGCAAATGCCCAGCAGGGGTTTGCCGCTTTCCAGACGTCGCTTAACCAGCTCCAGCTCGGTTTTCATAAAGGGGTATAGGTCGCCGTCATCCACACCCATGGGGCCGCCCAAGATAATCAGCAGTTCGGGTTCGCTGGCATCTATGCGGGTTAAGTCGGCGGTGCAGGCATTTATGTATTCGAGCTGATAGCCTCGTTCGGCCAGCACGGGCTCCAGCGTGCCCAGTTTTTCAAAATCAATATGATAAAGGGCGAGGGCGGTTTTCATAACATCTGCCTTATCTGTGTGCGTAAAAAGTGGGTTAAGTTGGGGAGCGTGCGGCGCTCGCAAACGCTAACATCAAACAGTTCGGCGCGCTCGCAGTGAATCTCCTTAATCGGGTGAAAGCTCACAATTAGCCCCCGGGCGCTAGGGCCGCCCAGGTGTTTAATCATGGCGCCTAGCTTGTAGACGACTTTTTTGCCGCTGCCCTGCTCGAAGCGGCTGGTTTTACACTCAATGGCCAGCAAGCGGTTGTCGATCAGCGCCAGGACATCAAGCTCGTTGCGCACCGGGCGCTGGCGACGGCTTTCTAGCCAGTTAATTTGCACGCTGCGGGCTACGTCTTGCAGTTGCGGAAACTCGCTGCGCAAGTGCAAAAGCTCGCTAAACACCAGCTCTTCCATCCAGCCGCCGTTGGCAAAAAAGCGTGCTTCCTCGCTGGCAAAATGCAGTTGATTACCGTGCAGCTGAGCCAGCTTTTGCTCCAGCAGGTCGTCCAGCATTTGCGTGAAAGGTGTCTGGTCTCGCAAGTGGTTGTCGCTCACCGTGGCGGATAGGTCGGATTCGGCGCGCGAGGCATAGTAGTTTAGAGCGCCCATTGCCTTGCTGTAGCTGTCGGCGCGGGCCAGCCAGCGTTCGGCCACAGTGCGCTGAGCGCTGGCGATCGGGTGACGGTTAAGGCCGGTGGCATCAAGGCCGTGGCTTTGCAAAAAGGCGGGCAATTTAATCTTGTCTTGCAGGTTAAACGCGGCTTTTTGCTCGGGGTTGCTCAGCCAGCGAACCCAGTCGTCGTGCACATAAAAAGCCGGAAGGTTGCGGTAAAAGAATACCTCGTGCGCGATAATGCCCACTGGGTTATTCCCGCCACTGTTGTTAAGGGTGAGGTTTCGTCCGCGCGCCAGGCGTTCGTCCACCAATTGTTCAAGGCTCTGGCGCAGGGCGTCGATATCCCAGGGCTCGGTCAGGTCCACCGCCGTACAGTGAATTCCCATGGGGCGGCAGGTGTTAATGAGCCACTGCTGGTAGTCATTGAGGTGCGCGTCGGGTGGGGTGAGCAGGATGATCTCATCGGGCTTAAGGCGCGAGTCGATCAGTGGCAGTAAGTTGGGGTTGGGGCGCTCGGATACAATCAAAAACTGAGTGGTATAGCTGTCCATAAAAGCATCCTTAATCCTGAGTGCTCAGTCTACCGCGTTTGCTAGAGCGAGCAAGTAGGCCCACAGGACAATATTTCGTTTCTTTACGTGGCAGGCTGCTTTACCTTGTTTCTGATAATAAGTATCATTTAGAAGGTCAAGTCTCACTAATGGAATTTTTTATGAAGGTTTTATTGCAAAGCTGTCACAAGGCACTGTTTGTCTGCTCTTTACTCTTAGCGGCCGCTCAGGTCTCTGCCAACGGCGATATCGGCGAGCATGTTAATCACCTGCAGGACAATCTGGATAAGTACACCAAAGAGGTGAACTGGATTAACGAGCGTATCGACGCCATGGTAGACACTTATGAGGCCAAAGGCGCCGAGGCGGCGGAATCTGACAAGGTCGTGGATATCTGGGAGTCGGTGCTGTTTCACTCGGCGATTGAAGTCAACTACGTACCCATTTATGCCAGTATTTGGCAGGGGTTGTACGGTGTAAAAGAGGCCATTGACGCGGAAAAACCGGTCAATGAGGTGCGCGCCGAGCAAGCGGCGCTGGAGCAGTCGTTGTGGCAGGCGCTGGGTGCGGTTAAACTGGCGGCCCTGTATCAGCAGCGCGGTTTGCTAGAACAGGTAAAAACCACATCAGGTCCCACCACACCGGTAGCCACACTGGATGAGGTGAAGCAGCGTTTGGATCGTGTGGTGGCCAAGTATGCCGAAAAGCTGCCCGATGAGGCCACCGGGATTGTGCACGACACCTACCTGAACCTGTTTGAAGGGGTAGAGGGTGCGCTGATTGAGCAAGACGCGGCGTTGGTAGAAAGCCTGGAAAAAGATTTTAACGTCACTCTGCCCAAGGCCATCGCGGGCAATGGCAGTGTCGAAGAAGTGCGCGGAGTGGTTAGCGATATGCAAACCAAGCTGAACAGCGCCCAAGAATTGTTAGAACAAGCCGAATCCGAGCGTAAGGACGTTTTTTAAGTGCAACGCAGACATTTTCTACAGGCCCTGGCGGGTGCTGGCTTACTCGGCAGCCTGCCATTAACGGCCGCGCGCGCTCTGGCGCAAACACCCGGAGCCCTGTCCGTGGACGACTTGCCCGCCCTGGTAGGCGAGCTAACTCTGTATTTGGGGCGAGGCGAGGGTGGCTTGTATGAAAATGTCCTAGAGGCGATTCAAAAGCGCAATCCGGACTTTAAGCTGAATATTCGCCGCGGTGTGACCGCAGCCCTGGCCAATACCATTGTGGCCGAGGCCCAGGCCGGCGTGCGCCGCGCCGATGTGTTTTGGGCGGTGGATTCCGGCGCGATTGGCCTGGTGGATGAGGCAGGCCTTGCCCGCAAGTTGCCAGCCGACTTAACCGGCCAGTTAAAAGAAGGCTTTCGCTATGATAACTGGTCGCCGGTGACCGGGCGCATTCGCACCCTGCCTTACAACACCGATAAGCTCACTGCGGATAAAATCCCCGCCAGTGTGATGGCGCTGCCCGACAGCGGCCTGTCTATTGGTTGGGCGCCGGCCTACGCTTCTTTCCAGTCTTTTATTACCGCCATGCGTTTGCTTGAAGGTGAAAAAGCCACCGGTGAATGGCTTAAGGCGATGAATAAGCGCGGCAAGAACTACGCCGGCGAGCTGGGCGTAGTGATGGCGGTAGAGCGGGGCGAAGTGGATGTGGGTTTTGCCAATCACTACTACACCCTGCGCTTAAAAGCCGGTAAGCCGGATGCGAGGGTAGGTTTAGCCTTTACCCAAAATGACGCCGGCTGCCTGGTGAATGCCTCGGGTATTTTGGCGTTAAGCGAGGGAGACTTGCCGGTTAATTTTATCCGCTATCTGCTCACCCGCGAGGTTCAGTCCTATCTGGCCAGCGAGGCCTACGAAATTCCCCTGGTAGACGGTGTGGTTCCGCCACAGGGTTTACCCGCGCTGGATACCATTTCCCCACCTAAAATGGATTTAACTCAGCTGGCGGACTTGCGCCCCACACTGGATTTAATGCGCCGCGTCGGAGTGCTATGACCCGACTGCCCGGCTCTTACCCCCTGGCGCTATTGATAGCGCTGTTTGCGCTGGTGCCGGTGGGGGTGCTGGTGTCTTTGGCCAGCGACACCGCCCAGTTGTTCGATACCCATAACCTGAAAGTGCTGGGCAATACCCTGGCGCTAATGGGCCTGACCGTGCTGGGCTCAATCCTTATCGGTGTGCCCCTGGCGCTACTGACCGCCTATGTTTACCTTCCCTGGCGCAGGTTGTGGCTGATTGTGTTTGCCGCCCCCTTGGCGATGCCCAGTTATATCGGCGCCTTTACCCTGTACGCCGCCTTTGGCCCTGGCGGTGAAATTAACCACCTGACCGGTATCCCCACTCCCGGGTTTTACGGCTTGCCCGGCGCCGCCCTGGTAATGACCTTGTATACCTACCCGTTTGTGCTGTTGACCACGCGTGCCTCTCTGCTCGGCTTGGATGCCAGCCTAGTGAACGCCGCCCGCACGCTGGGAATGTCGTTAGGCATGAGCTTGTGGAAGGTGGTCTTGCCGCGGGTGTTTAATGGCATTGCCGCTGGCGCACTGTTAGCCGCGCTTTATACCCTGTCAGATTTTGGTACGCCTGCCATTATGCGTTTGGATACTTTTACCCGGGTTATCTATGTCGAGTACAACGCTTTTGGTCTTAGCCAGGCGGCCATGTTGTCGTTGCAGCTTTTGGTGATCGTGGGCTTGGTGCTGTTTTTAGAGTCGCGGGTTAAGGCGACCCGCGAGCGCCCCGGACGCCGCTTAACTCTGTGGCCCTCGCGCTGGCAGGTAAACGCCTTGTTGACAGCGGCTTTGCCCGTGCCGTTATTATCCATTGTCTTGCCCTTGGCCATTTTCGGACTTTGGTTGGTGCGCGAAGGTACGGGCGGATTCGAGTTTAGCTACGCCTGGAACTCAGCCTATGCCTCGTTCTTGGCCGCTGTGGTTGCAGTCGTGCTGGCAGTGCCTGTAGCCCACGCCGCGGTTAGCGGTAAGGCGGGCCGCTTGATGGAGCGGGTCACCTATTTTGGCTTTGGCGTGCCCGGCATTGTCATGGGCACCGCACTGGTGTACGTGGGGCTCAAGCTGCCGTTTTTGTATCAAACCCTGGGTTTGTTGGTGCTTGCTTACGTATTGCGCTTTTTGCCCTTGGCGGTAGGCTCAGTGAGGTCCTCTGCAGAAAGCCTGGACCCCAGTTTGGTGAAAGCGGCGCGTTTGTTAGGCGCCAGCCCCAAAGAGGCCTTTACCCGAATTACTCTGCCGCTTACCCTGCGCGGTATGATCGCAGGCGCTGCGTTGGTTTTTTTAGAGGCGATGCGCGAGCTGCCCGCTACCTTGCTGCTAGGGCCCACGGGGTTTGAAACTCTGGCCACCTACTTGTGGCGGGTGTACGAGGCGGGGTATTTTGGCCGCGCCGCCGTGCCCGGATTATTACTGGTACTGATGTCGGGCTTGGGCTTGGCGTTAATGCTGACCGGCGAGCGCCGGGGTGAATTTGACGTAACAGAGGACTCCAAACGCTAATGCTAAGCGTGCATAACCTATCGGTCGATTACGGCTCCACCCGGGTGGTGGACAAGCTTAACTTGGCGTTAGCGGACGATGAAATCCTGATGCTGGTGGGGCCCACCGGGTGCGGTAAAACCACGATTCTGCAGGCCCTGGCAGGGCTAATCCCTATCTCCGAGGGAGAGATTACCCTGGGCGCCTGGCGCGCCAGCGCTAAGAAACCCGTGCCCCCAGAGAAGCGTAATGTGGGCATGGTCTTCCAGGATTTTGCCCTATTTCCCCATTTGACCGTGCAGCAGAATGTTTGCTTTCGCTTGAAAGACACGGCTCTGGCCGATCACTGGATTGATTTGCTGGGCCTTAGCGCTTTGCGCCATGCCAAACCGGCCACATTGTCCGGTGGGCAAAAGCAGCGGGTGGCTTTGGCGCGCACCCTGGCTCACGAGCCGGTTTTTATTTTGTTGGACGAGCCCTTGTCCAATCTGGATGCCGCCCTTAAAGACAACCTGAGGTGGGAAATCCGCCACGCGCTCAAAACCGCCGGCGTGCCCGCACTCTGGGTCACTCACGATCAGGAAGAAGCTTTATCGGTGGGTGATCGCGTCGGTATTTTAAATGGCGGTAAACTGGAACAATTGGATACTCCGGAAACCTGCTTTTGCGAACCGGCCAGCCGTTTCGTGGCCCGTTTTTTGGGTGAGGCGAGCTTTATTCCCGGTAAACTTGAGCAGGGCCGTGTGGTCACAGCTATAGGCGATGCCCCAGGTACGCCTGTGGATGGCGCCACGGGCGAGGTAGATTTACTGCTGCGCCCGGATGATGTTGCCTTAACCCCTGCCGGCGCCGCAGGCAATGGTGCAGTCACCTGGGCACGCTACGAGGGCGGTACCCGACTTTTTGCCGTAAACTTAGACGACGGCACTCAGGTAAAAGTGCGTGTAAGCCACGAAGTGCGCGCCGAGCCCGGCAGCCGGGTACAACTTAAAGTGATCACAACTCATCCGCTGGCCGTATTTAATCGGGAATAATCTGTTTCCGAATCGTTAAGGAGATGTTTATGAAAGCTGTAAAACAACTGTTCTCAATCGGTTTTCTCGCGCTATTGGGCTCTGCCGCTCAGGCGCAAGAGTGCGAGGTGACCATCGATAGCACCGATCAGATGCGCTTTGACACCAATGCTATGACCATTCCGTCATCGTGCGATGAATTCACCGTTAATCTGACCCACTCCGGCAACATGGCTAAAAATGTCATGGGTCACAACTGGGTGCTGACCAAAGCCTCAGACCTGCAGGGTGTGGCAATGGACGGCATGAGCGCCGGCCTGGACAACAACTACATCAAGCCCGGTGATGAGCGTGTTATCGCCCATACCGACGTTATCGGCGGCGGCGAAAGCACCTCGGTCACCTTCGATCCATCCGCGCTGGAAGTAGGCGGCGACTACAGCTTCTTCTGCTCTTTCGCCGGCCACTATGCCCTGATGAAAGGCACGGTGACGGTTGAGTAATAGCCTAAGCGGCTGTTCAATTAAAGCCTCGATCAGCAGTGGTCGGGGCTTTTTTGTAAGTTAATACTATGTGATACAAGGCAATGTGCGTGGATGCGCAAGCGTTGCGGGAGGCAGGGTACCGGGAGCGACGCAGGACGTAGTCCTCGACAACGTGTAAGGGATAGCGCTGGACCAACAAATAAGGCCGAACCCAGAGGGTTCAGCCTTTCTTTTAATATGGTGCCCAGGACGATGCGCAGGGATGCGCAAGTGTCGCGGGAGGCAGGATGCCGGGAGCGACGCAGGACGTAGTCCTCGACGACGTTAAGGGATAGCGCCGGACCAACAAAAAAAGGCTGAACCCAGAGGATTCAGCCTTTCTTTTAATATGGTGCCCAGGAGAGGACTTGAACCTCCACGGCCGTGAGGCCTAGCACCTGAAGCTAATAATATACATGCTCAAAAGCTGTATATTAAGTTGCATAAATGGTTAAAAAGATCTCTAAGTGTTGTAAGTTATTGATATATTGGCTATATATTTAGATAACTTAAAGGACATCTAAGGAGGCGCATTTTTGCCGAAATCGACATCTGCCGGAAATAATGTCCCAGAGATGGGCGCAAATTATAACTCGGATTTGAGGATTATTGAGACACCGGACGAGCTCTTGCGGTTGGCCGGAATAAGCTCGCGTTCGGAGTTTGCAGGTGTCTACATGGATGAGGTGCTGCGACTCAGTCTAGGCGGTAGTCCTTATTTGGAATATCCCGACTCTGCCCATTGGGTGGCGATACAAAAACATGCCCAGAGATACCTACTTGAGTTTCCAGTCACTGTTCGGCCAGCCCCCCAAGGGTCGCAGGCTAATCCGGTAAGTGGCCAATTTAAAGAGCGCGAGCTACTGGGGTGTATATTGCAGCCGTCCTCAGCTGCTGACCGAGATAAATTCGATGGGCTCAAGGTGCTGATTATTCGCTATGCGCTCTCGACGCAAGCCCCCAATTCCAGTTTGTTTGAATCCTGTGCAGAGGTACGTAAGGGGCTAAAACTTAACCCGCCTCACAGGCGAGAAGTTTTTGAAAGGCTTCCTTCGTTCATGGAGCAGGATTATATAGGTCGGTTGTCTGAAGTTCTGCGCAACGAAGCATCGCGCCCTAGTCTGAATGAGACAAAAAAACGGTATATCCGAGCTTTAGGGCGACTTGTGGGGCTGAGCCTCTGCGAAGTTAGGCCCCGAAAAACAACCGTTATAAAAAATAGAATAACAAGTCCCTCGCCAACACGACCTCTGGTGCGTCCCGTGAGATCTACCATGGCAGACCCTGAACTAGCGGTGGAGGGGCTTTATGAAGTTCTCGAGCCGCTTCATGAGGGTTTTGATGCCAGTGGCGAGCCAGAGGTGAGTACGGTCTTCGAGCAAGTGGTTGATCAGACAGAGTTTGGTTTTGATGTCGAGCTGCAACAAAAAAGGCGAAAATCAGCGTATTGGTTGGAGCAATCAACGTTGGTGTCTGCAGTCAACCGGGGAGTGTTGGTTCCCCCTGAGTGCCGGAGACTCACAGAGGTACTTAAAAGCTGTTTAGCGTCTCAAGATCAACTCCTAGAGTTTTGTGGTGGCCTGCTCTCATTAAGCTATTTAACGTCGAGTTCTTTGGCTCAGCTGTTACGAGACTGGGCGGGGAATGAGGTTACCGTGGCAGGAGAGTTTGTTCGGGTTTTTCCTGAAACGGACATTGCTGGCATAGTTGTTCACGGATTGGCGGCGGGGCCTAAGGAGGTTTGCCGGTCAATACACCTGTCTTTGCCGTCAGAGCTGGAACGCTGGTTGAGCCGCCATGTTAGTCCAGAAGGCCAGTTATCAATGCCCGCGGGGTTTGAGTCTGAGAGCCTAATTCTCGAAAAATGTCGGAGCATTTTGTCAAGCGCTAGAGATAGCGGTCGATTTAACCTTACGGAATCGCGCGTACGGCATTCGCTGAGAAAGCAGCTGTCGCTCTCGCCCCTAGGGGCTCTGGCTGTTTATCTCCTCACGGGAGGCGTAGAGGAGAGACCGCCTGTTCTGATTCATTATGTGTCTGTGGACTCCATGCAGCTACTTGAGTGCTACCGCGAGGCGCGTGAGGAGCTCTGGCCGTGAGCGAGGATAAAAGCTGGGTATCCCCTAAAGAGGCAGCGTCACAGTTGGCGGCGGGCTTAAAGTCAGAACTCGCATCAGTAAACCGGAGAGACTTAGTTAAATACCACAATGCCTACACAGAGTATGTGGTGTCTCTATTGATGTTTGCTTCTGGTCATCGCCCGGTCGATGATGTGTTTTGCTACAGGGCTCAGTTGGACGAAAAGGCTGGTCTAGTCATTATAGATGACAAGGCCACGAATGAAGCAAGGCGCTACAGGGTAGCGTACCTGCCCGATGTTGCGTGCGAGCAGCTTCGATATTACCTGGATCACCTCGCGCAGGTGGTTAATTACCTACGGCCCAGGCGTAATAAAGAATTGAGGACTGCTCTCGAGAGCAGCTTGTCAGGCAGTTTCGCATCAGCACTACCATTTTTCTTCTATCTGACTAAGGATGGCGTAGCGGGGGTGGGCTATGAGGCGCTAAGCCGAATTTCCAGTCGTTATTCCCACGCTCCTCCCAATATTAATCGTAAATGGCTGGCTACCGAGCTCGTCAGTAGGAATGCCCCTGCTTGGTTGGTCGCCTCTTGTATGGGGCATATGGAAACTGCAGTCCTACCGAACGGCCGTTTCTGCCGGGAGTCACAGCTAGAGATACGTGCGGCCGTGTCTGAGCGACTTAATCCAGCATTGCTGTCCGCGGGGTGGACGGCAGTGACCAGCAAGTTTCGTCCCCAATATGGTTGGGATGACGGTCTTCCAGACTTTATCGATGTAGGGCGTGAGCTGGGCCCAGAGCTGCGGTTCAAATGGCGAGATAGCAAGCGCAGAGAGGCCAAATCGATTATCAGAGAGACTGTCAGCTCACTAGAGCGTGAGGGGCAGAGCTTTTATTCCTCTGAGGCTAAAATGCAGAACCTCAGGGACCAGTTAATTGAAACACTAAAGGCCAAAAGCGTACCCCTAAAATACGCCTTTGAGCTATTTGCGAGGTATTTAGCGAAGAGGTCCAGAGATAACCCCCAAATTACTAACTTGATCTGGAGTCGCTCAGAGCGTTTGGAGCCCTCAGTTTGGGGGCGGCGAGACTTGCAGAGATACCAGGTGGCAGCATCTCATCGTCAAAAATTGTTTGAGTTACTGGAGGAGCGAGCAAAACAGCGTAAAGATTTAAGTTATGAAGAATCTCTTGCTTTTCGCATTTTTACTCTAGCTTTCATGTCGGGGTTGTCAACCGTTAATGTTTTTGAGGCGGCTCAGGCTAATCAATGTACTCTAATACAAGTAAAGAATAATTTTTTATTAAAAATATCCACAGAACG
Source organism: Gilvimarinus xylanilyticus (assembly GCF_024195295.1). GTDB lineage: Bacteria > Pseudomonadota > Gammaproteobacteria > Pseudomonadales > Cellvibrionaceae > Gilvimarinus > Gilvimarinus xylanilyticus. The sequence goes on from NZ_JAMFTH010000008.1 coordinate 47,037, forward strand.
CAGTGAGGATTTGAATGCAATCCCGATTGATGCCTACTCGGCAGCACTCTCCAGGATGCTATTGTCAAGCGCCCACAGTAACGGTACGTCTGGACGTCTTGAGCTGTTGCGAGTTGCCAGGCATTTAGGGCTTGCCCATCAGAACTTAAAACAATTGTTCGCAAGCTTGTCTCGCGATGTATTAGCCATTTCACGGCTGGAATCCTCTGGACCTATACATGCTGTGGCGGTGGGCTTGCTAAAACAAACAGCAATCGACTTAAAGGTTTTGACTCGATTGCTTTATCGAAAGCCACTGGATAGCTCTTTTGAACTTGAGGCTAATGTGGTTTCAGGGCCAGAAATCCAACTTAGCTCACGTGAATGCACTGATCCCATAAAATCAATATCCAGTTTTATTGTTACGCTTCGAGAGGCCATGAGTCGTGATTCAATTGATGGATATATTCGCGACAATAAAAATTCGGAACGAATTGTGGGCTCATCGCTCTCTTTAAAAGAGGAGCGAGCGTACCTGTCCCGTCACATAAAAAAATATTTGAAACAGTATTCACTTCCTGCGCTAGGGCAGTTGATCGGGTATTGGGGTGCTTGGCTGTGCGAAAATAAAACACGCTATAAGAACGCTATTCAGGCAAAAACAATAGTGGAATACGTCAGCCTTATTGCCAAAAGTCTCCGAAGCTCGGCAGGTGATCTTGTGCTGCAGTATGACCAAGATGAGTGGGCGCAGGCTTATCTTGGTGCCATAGAGGGTTCTACTATAGGCGGGATGAGCTCTCTGGCTTCCAGGTTGTACGACTTCCATGTTTATCTTATGGAGAATTGGAATGCTCCGGAAATCGTTTGGGACGATATTTTTGCGACGGCTGGAAGTAAAAATATAGCTTCACGGGTCGATGTCAATATAGTTACCTTTGATGAATATCAGTCGGCGGTCGAGTTCTTAGTCAAGCATCACGCGAATAACTACGAATTTAGATTTTCCGCTTGGTTGCTTTTTTTAGGTTTTAGATTTGGTTTGAGGTGGTCAGAGGCATATTACCTTACCGAACGAGACCTAATTGTGGACACGTCCGCAGGCTTGTATGTTCGGGTGTGTGAAAATAGCCGTCGTCGATTAAAAACACCTAGCGCTACTAGAATAATACCCCTCATCGGTAGTTTGTCTGGGGTTGAAAAGTCTCTTGTGGATTCAATGCTTTCGACGGTCGAGTCGACAGGGGAGAGCGGTGAGGCGGGCTCTAGGCTGTTATGTATGGATCCCGCGCGAAATGTTCTTATAGATGAATTCCGTATAGGTAAAATCGTCAACTCTGTATTAAAGCAAGCGTCGGGTGACAGTCGATTGCGGTTTCACCATCTGCGTCATGGCTATGCGAGTCGATTGATGGTGTTGACTGAGAGTGGTGAATCGACAGCTGACAGTATTGCTCGTGCTCTATTGGAGCCTCTCGACCCTGCTGATCTGGCTGGCATCTCAAAAAATCAATCTCTGCAGGGGGTGCTTAGTCTTCGCGCTATCAGTGATCTTTTGGGGCATGCGGATATGGCCACTACCTTGCATAGTTATGTACATGTTTTTGATTTGGGAAAGGATCGAACTTCCTTTCCATTGGAACCAGCTCCTAGTGATCGCCTTATGGCACTTGTGTTAGGAAGGAGTGAATCTGCTGTGCGTAAGAAGAGGCAGCGTTCACAGGTGGAGCGAGAGGCCAGTGCCGTACAAAGGTGGATGATGCTGGAGCTTGGAGAGGATGGCACTCCTGTGTATCCAGTACAGGGCGCTAGATCTTTTCAGATTGTCGTTCCTGACACTCGCGTTCAGCAGAGTATTTTATTTGGGGTCAGGCATCGAATTCTCGTGAGATACTCAATGTATCGGGAGGAGTTCAGTCTCTTGGCAAGGCGCACCGGAGTGGATACTGATGTTGTGCGTGCCGTCATAAAGGCGGGCGTTAAAATGGAGCGGGTTTCGGGGTATGAACGCTTCTCGCTAAATTCAGGTCTGGCGCTAGCCTCCGATGGTGAATTCCGTAATATGACGGAGTGGCAAAATATAGATAAAGCTCTGAATAAAATCAATTCTATTGATGGTGGGGTAGTTGAGCGCGCAGTTTTGTCGTGGGCTGGTTCATATCATACATCAAGTACAAGCTACTTCTTTTATGATTTTGAAGATCTAATATGCTTTTTAAGATGTTTGATGGCTCTTGATATGGTGATTGAACGGGCCAGTTTCCGGGTTATAGGTCGAGTGGATCGCGATAGTCAAACAATTGAGCATTTGAAGGGATTGGGTGTGATAGAGGAATCGGTTCGGCCTCGTTATCATCGTTTAGGAAAAGGCACAAAAACGAGAAAGCGGTCTATCTGTCTGAATCTCAAGCGCGTAGGCGGATCCCTCTCCACAAAAAAACAAATTAACAGACTGTTTTTTGTAATTTCTTCATCCATGAATTAAAAGATCATGGTTGTATCATCATAGATGACCCTTGTTTTCCTCGTAAATTTCACTCTCGAATACCATGTTAACGGCATAATCAATAATTTTCTTAACTGATATGTCTATATCGCCATGATGGTCATGCCTCTATAGTCATAGAGCCAAAAAATGCACGATAATTAGAAGGTTGAATAATGCCTCCCCCTTTGGTATTAACTGTTTGAACGGTTGTTATGCTGCATCTTGTTATCGGTGAGGGTAGGGTGGTGAATCAAATAATTGTTAAAATTTATGGCGGCAATGAAGAAGATGATGAGCTCGGTCTGTTGAGTGGGAAGCATCGGTTGTTACAAGAGATGGCAAAGAAAATTTTACAGGATCTAGGTTTGTCTGATTACCCAACTGCATCCGCATTTTCTATATGTAGCGAAGGTGGAGTCAGTCTCGAGCTGAAGAGGAGCGATCTTTCAAAACTGCTTTATGGCGCAGGGCTATTTGATAGCGACGGGGATCGTGCTCAGTTTATGAATGCTGTGATTGAGTCTGTTTTGGATAAGTTGCGTCGACCAGTGTCCGAGTCGAAAATTGGTAGAGATATTAGAAAGATAATTTCTAGTCACGAGCGGGATATTGAAGTTGAAGCTGAATTTCTGGGTGATCCGCATGTTATTCATATTCCTATGATCTCTCCAGTGCTAGAGTCTCATGCTCGGGAAACGGGAATCTATAGAGTCGATTCTGTTTCGAGTACAAAGTCTCGGTGCGTTCTTATCAACTGCAATGGATGGGGTGAAATATCAGCTACGTTTGATCCGACTGGATCTTTAAGGCAATCATTGGATAGGGCTCGCGCTGAGTTGAGATATGCAGAGCTCGTAGGAACTAGTGTGTATGTAGGAAATAAACGAAAGAGCTCGAGCTTTGTTGTGAAGGAGATTGTTCGATTATTTGATGAGAAAGAGTTTTTGGAGTTAATATCCGCTGGTGATTTTGATGAATATTTTTCGATTGAAGAATTATATAGCAAGCCACTTCCGCTAAGGTTTAAATGAAAGCATCCGTTTCATTTTGGGAGAATGTTGAAAGCAGTCTGCATGAATCTCAGCTAATACACCTTTCGTAAGCTTCTCCCGGCGGTGAAAAGCCTTTTTCTCAGCCCTTGCCGTACGGCCTTACTGGTTAGCGGTGTATTTGCTGCTTTTCTCAATAATCCAGTGCTATCCTCATCCCCCGGCTGCGCCGAAGGCCACCCTTTGCGCTTGCTTACCGGTCACGGCGTGGACACCAAGTTTTTTGAGCGTAACGGCAGGCTTTTAGTGCGATTGCTGGATGAGCGCATTTGACAATGCCGCCAGTGAGCAGGGCCTGACAACTTTTCTGGACGCTTTAGACCAGAGCGATCACTGGGTGTTGATAGCGCCACTGTCCGAGGCTCTTTTGCCCTTCAAGCGCCTGAGGCTGACCACCTCAGAGCTGGCCCAAACGGCCTTGCCCGGTGCACAGGTGTTGATTGTCGAAAACGAACGTTGCCTGCACCTGTTGCCCGACCTGCCCGACACGGTCGCCATCCTGGGCGCCGGGCTGGACTTGCAGTGGTTGAGTGCTCCTCAGTGGAGGGAAAAGAAACTGGGTTACTGGGGCGATATGGATACCTGGGGGCTTCTGATGCTCGCCCGGGCCCGGAGCTACTGCCCGGGGTTAACGCCACTGCTGATGAGTCGGTCGCTGTTTGACCAGTATGCCGCTGGCAGCGCAGTGCCTGAGCCCGTTACCGCTCAGTCGACAGCACCGGATGGCTTGACCGACAAAGAGGCGAGTTTTTACTGCTACCTATTGAGTCAGGAGCGAGGGCGATTAGAGCAAGAATACTTACCCCAGAATGCGGTAGAGCGTGCGCTGCGCGCTTGGTTAAAGGCGTAAGCGTCGTAAATACCAGTGCCTTGCCGCTTCACTTGCCGGGCCATGCTAGTGACAGAAGCACTAGTGAAGCTACTGGGGCCTTCATAGCCCTGACGATACCCCGTATCTATGATATAACAGACGCCATCAGCAAAAAGGACGTGGCCCGGTGTAAAGCGCAACGGGGCTGTCTGGCTGTATAAAACGCAACCAGATAAAAAGGTGACCGGATGGTCAATCAAAACCCCGAACAGCGAGCGCGGGACCGCATCGACCGGCAGCTTGAGCAGGCCGGCTGGGTCGTCCAAGGCAAAAACGCCATCGACTTCAGCGCCGGGCGCGGCATAGCGGTGCGCGAGTACCAGACCGACGTCGGCCCTGCCGATTACGTGCTGTTTGTCGACAAAGTGGCCGTGGGCGTCATTGAAGCCAAACCCGAGGATTGGGGCCACAAAATCACCACTGTGGAGCTGCAATCCCAGGCCTACGCCGCTGCCAACCTGAAGTGGGTCAACAAAGGCGGCCCTCTGCCCTATGTGTACGAGAGCACGGGCGTAATCACCCGCTTCACCAATGGCCAGGACCCCAGTCCGCGCTCCCGTGAAGTGTTCAACTTTCACCGCCCGGACAGCTTGTATCGAACAATTCGAAAGACAGTGCACGTAGTACAATACAAGCCCATGATCCAAAAAGTGAACGCTTACAGGTAGCCAGTAGAATCGAGATCTAGCTGTGCGCACAGCAAAGATGAAGGGGTAGTTGGAGGCCATTTGTTTTCGCTCTCCCGCTAGAGCGATCAGTTGATAACCCTGTGTGACCCGTTAGAGCGAAGATTGGAAACGAGTTAGAGGGGGCGGGAAGTTCTTGTTGTAACCATTATTAATGTGTGAGAGGGAATATGAATAATACCCGACGAAAAATTGACCTTTATCTGCTTTCTCTAGGCTTGCTTTTCGTCTTCTTTCTAGTGATTTCAGCTAAGCTTCCAGAATCATCTTTTTCCTACAGGGAATTAGCTTCGTGGAAGCTTCTAGCAGCAAATAACCCTTTGCCAATTGTTTCAATGTTGGCGCTACTGTATTGCTTTTGGGCTTACCTTCGCTTTGACTTTGAGTTGAGCGGAGCGACGGACATACCATTTGAGATTACCAAAATCGAAGACATAAATTATGAGCACCTGACATTCCTAGCAACTTATGTTGTACCGCTAATCAGCTTCGACTTTGGTAGCGGTAGACAAATGATTGTACTAGCTCTTCTTTTGGTGGTTATGGGGTTTATCTACATAAAAACGGATCTCTTTTACGCCAATCCATCGTTAGCACTTCTCGGTTTTCACATCTACAGAGCCAGCGGAAGTTTCAAGAATGGTGAGCGTGACGGGATTGTTTTGATTTGTCGAAGCAGGTTAGTAGAAAATCAAAAAGTTTCTTACATAAAGTTGGATGAACGAATTTACTATGTAAAGGGTGCAAAAGTATGAATGTAGCTGATCTCAAGGCGTCCTTACAGGCGTTTTATGATGAATACGACGATATCGGCGTTTCTGTGTATGCCATTCTCAAGGATCAGGATAATACTGCCCCGGTCAAACTGGATATTGAAGCCGATGCCCTGGGTGGCCTAAAAGCACTCTTTATTCAAAGCCTGCGCGACAATATATCTGACCGGGATGAGTTGCCTTTGCTCAACCTTTCATCCTCGGATGAGCGTCTCGATGCAGTCTATGTGTATGACCTTGAAATTCCCGAGGAGTTGGCTGCACTGGAAACCGTCATTGCTCAGGACAATCTGCCTTTGCTTGATTTGAACGATCAGAGTCTTTCCTCCATCAAGGCGCTGTTGATCGAGATCGGTAACAATGTGGGCCAGATGGTGCTGTACAAAACCATGGCCCCCGTCAATATCTTTGGCAGAATGAGCTTTTTTCTGAAAAAAGCGGCCACCCGGCTTGAGAAAATCAATGACGAATTTCTCCGGGTGAGCGCCGGGTTTCAGATGCTCAGAATCAACGGCTCTCTGTTGGTGATTGATCTTGAGACACTGGAAAGAAGTTTTGGCTTTCACGATGTCATTAAAAAAGAAGCGGCGCTGGGAGTCACCGCTATTGAGTCCATCAGCCTTATCGAGAATCCGGAAGTGCTTCATGAGCTGCTGGATGATGTCAAATATGCGAGAAGGCTGACGAAGATCGCGAGGTCATCTCCTGTGCTGAAAGCAGGCGTTTCCAATGAGAACATCCTCAGGTTTTGCCAGACCTTTCCAAATCTATCCGGGAGAATTCGATTTAATGAAGGGCAGGACAAAATAGTCCTAGACACCAAGGTTTCTCAGGATCTGCTCATCAAGCTATTGATGGATGACTTTCTTACCTCGGAACTCACGAACTTGCACTATGCCAGTGTGGCAAAAGACAGTGTGGATGAGGAAGAGCCGCAAGGCGATCTGCAAGGGAACTGACGGCATCGGAACCGTCTATTCATAACCTGAGGAGCGTGGCAAAAAAGCATGAGCCATTTCAACGAAACTGCCCTCGAGCTATCGCAGGTTACGGACGCAGGATTATTTGAGCATCTTGCCGCAGCAGTGCTTCGCGAAGCTCGCTCCGATCTATATAACAACCTGACCCAGCCAGGAACGAACGCGGAAGGTAAACCTGTTAAATCGCCAGTTGATGCCATTTCGTTTGTCCCAAATGCTGATCCACGGCACATGGTGGCAGTCCATCATACAACCTGCAAACAAGCCGATCTCAGGAAGAAGTGGCTCCTCGATCCAACGACGGTTAAGACACCGAAGGGCGGCAAATCCACGGCGCAACCCGGTGACTTGGTCAAAACTGTTTCTATCGTTGTAGAGGAGCGAAATAAGTCACCCGACCTACACGTGACGCTGGCTCTGACCACAAATGAGGAGCCGCCGGAAGATGTGACCCGCGAAGCCGAGCACATGGCAGCCTCCCACCAAATTACGCTCGATATCTGGTCCCGTTCTCGTATTGCCGAATTCCTTGATAACAACCCGAACGGGCAATGGCTCCGAAGGAAATATCTTGGCATTATTCAGGAAAAGCTATCCTACGACCTGCTGAGGGAACTGGGGCGGAAAAGTCTTACAGCTCATCAATCGCCAGACAGAGAGCAGGAGCAGATAGCGCGGGCCAGCGCCGATACAGTAATTCAGAATCTGCCCGTTCCCATTGGGTTTCTTGCCGGAGAGTCCGGATTCGGAAAAAGCGTTGCATGCTACCGACATCTGGCACGCCACCTTGCCCTGGGCGGCTGCTGTTTGGTCCTCCCTCATGAAGTTCTGGCAACTTCAATAACGTTGGACCAAGCCATTGATGCCACGCTACGTCAGCTTCACCCCACTCTTGCTGAAGGGGCGGGCTCACAAGCACGCACTTTGTGCTCCGCAGACTTACCTCTTCTAATAACAGTAGAGGACATCTCTAGGTCTGGGCAAAGCTCGGTACTAATCGAGCGGCTAGCAAAATGGTCTGCGAGTATAAAAACCAGCGATCAGCGTCCAAATTGGCGCATCATGTGCCCAATATGGCCTGAGCTGCTCAGCGGCCTTGGAGACGATACTCGCAAGCGGATTGAGCCACTAACTCGCCGATTAAACACCTTTACCCCTCAAGAAGCTCGCACAGCCATCTTAAAACGCGCAGCCCGTGCAAACATTGAACTGTCAGAACTTGATGCCGATTCAATCGCTGAAGCTCTTGGCTGCGATCCCCTGTTGATCGGCCTGCACGATCTAAATTCCACAACAGCGCCAACCAACGTGATTTCAACTTTTGTCTCCCAAAGCACCGAGCGCGTTTCTCAAACAGGGGCGTATATGGCAAATGAGTACCGAGCCTCCCTTCTCGCCTTTGCGAGGGCGATGTTGAAGCAAAAACAAATGGCTCCCAAATGGGACGATGTACTCTCTTGGTTTAGCAATTCGACTGACCTGCTAGCATCATTGCGAGAGCAGACGAAATACGGTGAAGTGATCCGCCTTACAAATTCCAACCAAGACTCACAAATCGTATTCCGGCATGATCGCGTCCGAAAGTGGCTTCTGGTGGACGCCGCAGCTTCTGCCATAAAAAACAACGACCTTGAAGAGGATATATTCTCAGACCCCTATTTTGCGGATATAATCGGAGCCGCGTTGGCAGATGCGGCCACGCCAGTGTCTGTCGTAGAGCTGGCTCGCGAACTGAATCCTCTTGCACTCTTCTACGCCTTACAGTCTTTTCGAGCACCGTCATTTCCTTCACATGATGCGACAATCAAAGCCATAGACCGGTGGCTGACGGAAAAAGAATCTCATTCGTGTACCTACCAATCCCTGAGGCATGCTGCACTTGGAGTGCTATCTGAAACGAAATCATCCTATGTTCTCAAAATCCTGCCTAATTTTAAGGATCGTTCGTGGTCTGCAAATATCGCTGGTTTACGAAATGGGGATTTGAAATCCGGCGTAAAATTATGCGCTTCGATAGAGCCAGGCTCTGGAGCGCTGTGGCGAGATCGGGCGATAGAGCATGCAAAACTTAATTTTGGCCCAAATCTCACAAAAAAGCTGGAAGCGCTTCTCGAAAATCCTCAAACTAAAGATACGGGTATCGTGGGAGGACTTCGATTGGCGGGTCATCTAGCCGATACCTCCTTGGCTCCGGCTATTGAAGCCTGCTGGAACTCCGACGTCCAGAGGGCGAAACATTTAGATGACTACCTCTGGGCCGCTGCGCAGTGCGGAGGAGATCAAACAGAAAAGTTGCTCTCACCAATTTGCGATGCATGGGCAGAGCTGCCAGACGACCCAGAAAGTAACGGCATGCCCTCGCCCCGGAACTCACTCGCTGCCCACCATGTTGCCTGGGCATTTTGGCGGTCTCTGCCCAAACCGGCTTTGAGATTCTTTATAAAACGCGCCTCTGACGATGATTTGCGCTGGCCCGTCATATATATGCTCCACGGCATGGATCACCCGGAAGCTGTTACTTTCCTTGTGGGCTACATGGCCGAAAGATCGAGAGAATTGGAAGGAACTAATGGTTTCGATATCTTTCAGAGCACAGTGAAGGATCACTGGAGACGTTGGCAAAGAGAGCGAAATAGTACGATGTCCAAGCAATCCCGTGTGCGACTTCAGGAAATTTGGACAAGTGAAGTTCACGACAAACATTTGCGAAAGCACGCATTCGGGCTATGGGCCTCGACAATTGCTCCTGAAGATACCCAGCTCCTTAGGTCTCAGAAGGACTCTGGCGAGCTAGCAGACAGCATACTCCGAGCACGACTGGAGCGATCAGATCAAACCGCGATACCAGCATTTATCGAGAAGCTCCTAACTGACGATGACCAACATGGTAGCTGGTGGCAATCAGCACGGCATATCTGGTCTGATTCCCTAACTGCCACACTCCATGAATATCTGGATCGGCTGGAAAAGTCTACAAGTCCGACCTGGGGAGACTCCCAGCAATCCGCATGGATTATTTCTGAGTTGATCATGGAGCAAGAAACTTCAGTGCTTGAAGACATTCTGCTCAAGCACTGGGAATTTATGAGATTCTCGCCAAATTATGTACAAGCCGCCTTTTATGCAGCTACACCGCGCTTGTTGACCCTAGTAGATGAGACGATCCGAGAGTGCCCCGCTCCAGAAGATATGTTTAAGCATATCGACATGCATTATGGGATCAAAACTACGGGACGCGCAGGAGTAACACGTATTGACCAGATTCAAGCGCTCATTCCTTATCTTGATTACCTTTCGGAGTCTTCAATCCATCAATTCTGGGAAGTATGTAATGAGAGAGGATGGATAAGACTGCGCCGTGAATATCTCGACTCACGCTTGGGAGAATGGAAAGAGCGGGTTGGCCTGAATGATTTGCATTTACTTGCCGAACTCGACAAGGAACTCACATATGACAGGCCACATTGGCTTGATCACTGGGTTGATCGTCATCTCGACCATGGGCGTAGCAGAGAGAATATTCTCGCGATCCTCAAGCAGTGGCTTCGCTCGAACAAGTCTAGGAAAGCACTCCAAATTGCTGCTTCTATAATTATTCACGCGGGTACACGTAGGGATATTGAGATATTGAACGCAGGTGGCGACCAGTCCGGTGGAGCAGCAGCACTGATTGCTGATACTCGTTTTGAAATCATGCGGCGTACGTTGGCGTAAAAGACCTGCTAGGCCAGCATCTTGATTCTGCCAGATAGAAAGCCTAACTCGACCGCCTAGAATTTAACCCCATAGGAAGCTTTCCACCATGCGCGTTACTGCAACCCATCTCGGACAAGTCGAGGAAACCCACAAGCTGTGCCACGACACGACCAAGAATTGATGGAAAGCGGCAATATGAATCCCAATATGACCATGATTTCGACAAGTACCCGTTAAGGTTTGCGGGCTTACCCCACCTATAGAGGATTATCTAATGATCGAAGTAACAAAAAATCTTTTTGTCGGTGATCAGTTGGCTTATGAAAGTAAAGTACGATTTTCCGAAGGTTGGTGTGTAGTCCATGCCTGTAAGGAACCCTATCATAGACAGGCGCTCGGCTATACGGGGCGCGGTGCGCCCAAAAGCCATCCTGAATATTTGGTAGCCACTAGGGATAATCGTTTGATTTTGAACATGGTTGATGTTGATAATCCAGCATATATCCCGAAGGAAATCATAGATGCTGCGCTGTTGTTTATCGACCAAAGCTTGAGCGCTGGAAAACAGGTACTTGTGCATTGCAATCAAGGGATGAGTCGTTCTGCTGGTATTACTTTGCTATTTCTCGCTAAGCAAGGACTTATAGCACAAAGCAGCTTTGTGGAGGCTGAACAACAATTCAAGGCTTTATATCCCCCATGCGATATGGCAATGGGCATTCGGGGCTTTTTGGTGAAGAACTGGGATAGCTATATCCAGGCTAAATGAGCGAATAAGCAAGTGTGAGACTCAAACAAAAGTATGACGATAATTCTGAAAGACACTTGGGGGCACCAAAATATCAACGCCCTAATCGCCGCAGGAAGGTGTGTCGGATGATTAGATGCGCGGGTGCATATGTCTGCAACTCTTAGTTGGCTGGACCTCACTTCCTCGGACCGCGAAAAATTTCGTGGCATTCTGGACCTGTTCAGCGAACAAGGTACGGTTGATGAGCTCGGGTTAGGCAGTCTGCGTGATGCCTTTTCCGATGCCTTGTTCCCCGGCACGTCGGTGCTGCATACGCGTTTGCGGTACGTCTTGTTCGTGCCCTGGCTGTATCAAGCTTTGGAACACCGAGGCGCCGGTGGTGATGTGGTTGATGCCGCTCGCAAAAAAGAAGTGGAATTGATAGACCATTTGGCGGCTACCGGGGAGGACGGGGTCATCGGTGTTCAGGCGCGAGCCTCCTTGGTGCGGTTGCCCAGTAGCGTGTATTGGTTTGCGTTGTCGCGCTGGGGGACTTGCGTGCACCAGCAAGAATAGCTGTTGGCGCAGCCAAAGACTTAAGTTTGAAAAGTTGTTAATGTACGGCGATACAAGCCGCAAATCGATATTTTAATAAACCAATATTATGCTATAGTTCTACCAAGCTCAAGTTTGCGGCGAAAAACGCCGTATATATAGCATTAAGTAAACCTCTTGCCATGACCAAGCCACATCCCAATCTAAGCGAATGGTTACCGTTAGGCCAATTGGCTACTCGCCAATGGCTGCTAGAACGAGGCGTCTCCCGCCATTCACTGGATAATGCCCTCAAATCCGGCAAGCTGGTTGCCGTAGCTCGGGGTGTTGTGGCGCGGCCAGAGATCCCCCTGGGCTGGCAGGGAGTAGTAGCTTCGCTGGACAGGATATTGCCTTCGGCTGTCTATGTCGGTGGCTTGTCGGCCTTGAATCAGCATGGTCTGGGCCATTACGTCAACTTTGATTCACAGATGCACCTATACTCCGCCGCTGCGCAGCCGAGCTGGCTGCCCAAGTTGAAGTTAAACGTAGAGCTCTTCTGGCACAGTACGGTGCGTTTATGGGATGAACGTGGGCTACAGATGGCCAAAAGCTTGCGGGAGCAAACGGCTGAGGCGGGTTGGTCTTGGCGGCTGGCTTCGCCAGAGCAGGCATTTTTTGAGATGCTGGCCGGAGTGCCGAGTGAGGTGAGTTTTGAGCATGCGGACAACCTGATGCAGGGGCTCAGCTCGCTCTCCCCCCGGCGATTGGATGCCCTGTTACGCGCCTGTCGCCACGTGCAGGTCAAACGCTTGTTTTTCTTCTTTGCCGATCGTCATCAATACCCCTGGCGCAAGCACCTTTCCGCGGAGAGCTATGACCTTGGCGTTGGCAAGCGCAGCATAGTGCCCGGTGGCAAGTTGGATCAAACCTACCTTATTACGGTGCCGGAGTCATTTCATGGATCGGAATAATCCTTATTACCGGCAGGTGCAACTGCTTGTTCGAGTGCTGCCTTTTGTATTTGAGCAGGAGTGTTTTGCGCTCAAGGGCGGTACCGCCATTAACTTATTTGTTCGGGATCTCCCGCGACTCTCGGTAGACATTGATTTGGTCTACCTGGGCGGTGGCGATCGACAGTCAGCGCTGCCTGCAATTCATCAAGCCCTGAATCGCGTTGCTGCGGCCATTGAGCAGGCGCTCCGAGGGACTTCAGTCAAAAAGAGTTATGAACAAAAGCCAGACGCCTTGCGCCTGGTTGTTGGCCACAAAGGCGTGTCGATTAAGGTGGAGCTGTCACCCGTACTGCGTGGCGTGCTCCATACACCACAAGTCCGACCCGTAGTGGAGTCGGTTGAGGAGCAGTTTGGGTTTGCAGAAGCGCCAGTGGTGGATTTTGCGGATTTGTATGCGGGGAAGATCTGCGCAGCACTGGACCGGCAGCACCCAAGGGACTTTTTCGATGTGCTGTTGCTTCTCGAAAATGAGGGCATTGGTGATAGTCTCCGCAAGGCTTTTTTAGTCTATTTGGTGAGTCATGCCAGACCGATGGAAGAATTGCTTGAACCGCGCTGGGGGCCTTTGCAAACAACGTTTGAAAATGAATTTAAAGGCATGGCGTTCAGACAAGTGAACGTTAAGGATCTTGAGGCGGCGGGAAGCCAGGCCCTGCATACAGTACTCTCCACTCTGACAGACCAGGAAAAGCAGTTTTTAATGAGTCTATACCAGCGCTCTGCGAATTGGGCGGCGTTGGGATTGGAAGGCGCGAGCAACCTTCCTGCGGTGCAGTGGAAGTTGAACAATATTGCCAGGATGCCGGACAGCAAGCGAGAGGCCTCACTGGCCGAGTTGCGTCGGGTATTGGGTATAAACGAGTAAACCGAAAGGAGCGGCTATGAGCCCTACGGCCCCAATTATCTCCAAAGTCTGGAGCTTCTGTACCACGCTGCGCGATGATGGCGTGGGTTACGGTGACTACCTGGAGCAACTGACGTATCTGATCTTTCTGAAAATGGCGGACGAGTACGCTGCACCGCCCCATAACCGTGACGTGGGCATACCCAAAAAGTATTCCTGGTCCACGTTAAAACGAAAAACCGGGTCGGAGTTGGAAGTCAGCTATTACGAGTTATTGCAGGCCCTGGGTAAAAAGAAGGGTATGTTGGGGCAAATATTTACCAAAGCCCAGAACAAGATCCAGGACCCCGCCAAACTCGCTCGCCTGATCGCGATGGTGGATAGCACCCAGTGGACCGTGATGGACGCCGATGTTAAAGGGGATATCTACGAAGGTTTGCTGGAAAAGAATGCTGAAGATACTAAGTCGGGCGCGGGCCAGTATTTTACGCCTCGTGCTTTGATTCGCGCTATGGTGGACTGCGTGCGGCCTGAGCCGAAGAAAACGATTGCCGATCCGGCTTGCGGTACCGGCGGTTTCTTTTTGGCGGCCTATGATTTTCTTACCAACCCGGAAAACTACAAGCTGGACAAGGCTCAAAAGACCTTTCTTAAGCACAACACCTTTTACGGCAATGAAATCGTCGCCAACACCCGCCGTATGTGTTTGATGAACATGTTCCTGCACAATATTGGTGAGATCGACGGTGAGAGCCTGGTATTCCCCAATGACGCCCTGGTAGCGCAGAGTCCTCAGACCTTTGACTATGTATTAGCCAACCCGCCCTTCGGGAAAAAGAGCTCCATGAGCTTTACCAATGAGGAAGGTGAGCAGGAAACAGACGAGCTGACCTACAACCGCCAGGATTTTTGGGCCACGACGTCAAACAAGCAGCTTAATTTTGTGCAACATATTCGCACCATGCTGAAAACCACAGGTAAGGCGGCTGTGGTAGTGCCGGATAACGTACTGTTCGAAGGCGGTGCGGGTGAAACTATTCGCAAGAGGTTGTTGCAAGAAACTGATCTACATACCATTTTGCGCTTGCCTACCGGGATCTTCTATGCCCACGGCGTAAAGGCAAATGTGCTGTTTTTTGATAACCGCGAAGCCAGCCCCAAGGCCTGGACCAAGAGCGTCTGGTATTACGACTACCGCACCAATGTTCACCACACCCTGAAGAAAAAGCCATTACGCTATGAGGATCTAGCGGAGTTCATCAAGTGCTATAAGCCCGAGAATCGTCACAAGCGTCGTTCTACTTGGCACCCTGAGAAAAAACCGGACGGACGCTGGCGCAAGTACTCCTATGAGGAGCTCACTGCCCGCGATAAAACCAGCCTGGATGTGTTCTGGCTAAAAGACAAAAGCCTGACGGATCTGGATAATCTGCCCGAGCCCGACGAGCTGGCAGAGGAAATTATCGAGAACCTGGAGGCAGGGTTAGATAGCTTCCGAAAGGTGCTAGCCGAACTTGGAACTTAAATCTGGTGAGATTTTCACGCTAACAGCCGAAAATGACTGTTACAAACTCGAAATGCCCTTTGCTTATAAACGGCTTGTGCTTCTGAACTTGTCAGAGGACTGAATTATTTAATGTTTTTAGGCTCATGAGCGCCGATTTATTAAATTTGCGATTTTGATGTTAATTTTAGGGGAATAAATAAAGCCCTCGGCCTTCAGATGTTACTTAGGGTACGCCCCTGATTTAATATTTATACGGCGATAGGCGGTAAACTATTAAATTTTCATGTCTAGTCATCAAAATACTTGAGTTTGTAACGCCTTCAGCCTTCTTAAGTCACCTAGGATACTAAAAAATGACTGTTACAAACTCGAAACGCCCTTTACTTATAAACGGCTCGTGCTTCTGAACATGTCAGGGGCCTGAAGTATTTAATGTTTTTAGGCTAATGAGCGCCGAATTATTAAATTCGCGGTTTTGAAGTTAATTTTAGCGACATAAGTAAAGGCTTCAGCCTTCCGACATCACCTGGAGCGCGGAAAATGCCCTTTACTTATGTTGGTTGTCGGTTGTGATAGTTTCTTGGGCTGGAATTATTTAATGTTTTAAGGCTAATGAGCGCCGATTTATTAAATTCGCGGTTTTGAAGTTAATTTTAGCGACATAAGTAAAGGCTTCAGCCTTTCGACATCGCCTGGAGCGCGGAAAATGCCCTTTACTTATGTTGGTTGTCGGTTGTGAGAGTTTCTTGGGCTGGAATTATTTAATGTTTTAAGGCTAATGAGCGCCGATTTATTAAATTCGCGGTTTTGAAGTTAATTTTAGCGACATAAGTAAAGGCTTCAGCCTTTCGACACCACCTGAGGTTCGAAAAATGCCCTTTACTTATAGTGCTATGCGGCTATCAGAGGCGGTTTTGGCTCCCCCCCAGAGCCATAAATGCCCTTTACTTATGTCGGTTGTGAGTGTGTCTGGACCGGAATTCTTTAATGTTTTTGGCTCATGGGCGGCGATTTATTAAATTCGTACTTTTGACGTTAATGTTAGGGGAGTAAATAAACCCTCGGCCTTCAGATGTTACTTAGGGTACGCTCCTAAGTTAATATTTTTACGGACATTAGCGGTAACTTAATAAGTTTGAATATCTAGCCATCAAAATACTTGGGTGTACAGCGCCTTCAGCCTTTTGAAGTCCTAAGATACAGAAAGTGACAGTTATAAACTCGAACTGAGAGTTGTTGTCAAATAAATATAGGCGCAGCTACTTTGTCTTAGCGAGCCGTAATCGTTCGACCCGCGGTTGTGAATTGATTTCTATATTGGTCTGGAATACATTAAGGTAATACTTCGAAAAGATCGCTGGTAATGGCATGAATACTCTTAAAGCAAGGCTGCCTACTCCAGAGGAGGCAGCTATAGCCAAAAAATCTAGTCGAGAACTTGAGGCCCTGCTTTCGACTAGCTCTGAGATTCAGGCTATGAGTATCACCGATACGAATGGTGTGCTCCACAGTATTACACTGCCAGTATCGTCTTTACGATTACTGGTCAGCGCTCTCGAGGAGATAGGAGAAGGTAATGCTGTTAATTTATTGCCGGTCCGAGCCGAACTATCCACCCAAGAAGCGGCTGACCTGCTTAATATTCCTCGTAAGGCCATGATAAAACTGATGGATGAAGAGCAGATCCCGCATGTCCTCAATGGCAATACGCTAAAAGTAAGATATCTTGACCTGGTGGCTTACCAAAGTAAGCTTCAATCGGATCGTCTTGCAGACTTGCGAGAATTGAGTAAAGCAGACCAAAAGCTCGGACTTGGTTACTATTAGCTGATTTTCTAGGCCTGAGCTATAGCTGGCCTTGCAGTAAGTAATCTTTCCCGATGTTTACAGAGTGAGTTAGAAGTCATTGGGAGGCCTTGGTTTAGATGCTTTGCACCTTAATTAGCAGGAACCGATGGGCAAAACTTTACAGTTTAGGCATAGGGAGACCTTGCTTGAACGCCCTTCCTATAGGGCTGGCGGCCAAATGACCGGCCGCGTTAAATGAACCGTTTTCACGGCTTTCCGCTATAACTCTTCTCTGCTCTTCAGGGCTCAAGCGATAAAACTCGCTGTAATCAATGCCTGCAGGCGGCTTATTCTCTACGCTCATTCTATTACCTTGTGATCAAATCAGCACATTAACGTAAATTTTCGGAAAGTATTTCTTGATTCTAAGCTCCTCGTCTTAAAAGGTCCAATATGGACGTATTTTTCCCCGTGGTGCAATTCAGCTGAATACTCTAAATTATCTTACGATTTGAGCATCATGGAAACCAAGCTTGGCGGACTGTGAATGCCTCACCTCTCAACGTAACGAACTTAAAAACTGAAAACTTCTGCACTTTAAAACAAGGCCATTACCTACGATTATTCAAAACTTGCGTAATTACACATTAGGCGTGTAATCGTAGGTAATTTAATAAGTCGCTATCTGAGCGAGTGGCTAGGATCCCGATAAGGTGCTCCTCGAGGACTAGTCGTTTAGCGTAGAAACGAACGCTTATACCCAAAACTCATACTGTGCTTTTCCAATAAGGCTGCTGAGCATATTAAGCTCATATCTCCTGCTCGCCGCCTCTTTTCCTAGCCTCTATAGCAAGCAAGGGAAAGAGCTCATCTGCATGCGAGCTACGTGTATCAAGATCTACCAATAACTCTTTTTCAGAGAATGCAAGGGTTAGCTTACGTGGCGGAGCCTTATCTGAGGGTTCCGGCGAGGGGTCATTTACCATTTTCACTCACTCTTAACAAGGCAAAAGTTACTCGACAGGGAGTCGATTAAAACACTGCGCCCCAACACTCATCAATAAGGGGGTGGAATGCATTATCTGAGCCACGGACTAGAAAGGCCATCCCCCAAATGACTATGAAACTTTATTGTACGGCTCAAGGCTCCATACGTTAAACTCAAGGAGACAGAACACCTTGCCATATTGGGGTGGCCATTACCTAAAATTACACACTTGTTGTGTATTTACACACGAAGGAGATAAACATAGGTAATTCTGCAGACTTATCCTGCGGAAAATGGCTAAAGTTAATTCCTGATACGTAGGTTTCTGCCGCATGCCACATTTCATTATACTTCTTCGGTTGCCGTGTGAACGCGACCGGTTCCGCATGACCTACTTGAAGAGCATCGGGTCTTCATCATCAAACCAATTAAAGTAAGCTAAAAAATGCAAGTTGTCGCATGTTTCAGTCAAAGTCACCGCGCCCAGGGTCAGGGGGTCGTTTTCTGCGACGATGTACCCTAGTGAAGCGCAGACATCGGCCAGGCTGGGGGGGGCATTGCGGAACCAAAACATACGCTCCAGTAACGGATCTGAGGTGCTATAACGGTTCAGCCCGCCAGGCACTTCTGTCCACTCTTTGGGGCATAAATTATTGATGGCGTAGCCACCTTCCTCCTTTTTTATTACCCCAACGAGCCCATAGTCCTTAAAGACTAGAAATGTGACGATGTCTAACGTCACGGGCCCAATGTTAGGGTACCTATCGATATCAGGCGTAAATTTGGTTGTAATGTCAGGGTGGAACGGCAAGTCCCGGTATTTGTTGCGATTGAAAGCCTTGAGAGCAATGTCGCGAATGGCAGCTTCACGCTGGGATTCTGTACGAGCGTCTCTTCTGAGCTTGGCTAATGATGCATCGCCAAGATATCTAAGCTTTTCGATCATCTGCAGGAGCTCGGCATCCTTGTGATACTCACCCAATTCAGGATTTACTTCAAATGGCTCTATCTGCAGGACATTCTCCCGTTGGAAGTAAAGGTCCGGTCGGTCATCTATGACGACCATTTGTTCTTTGCTGTACCCGAGGTGAATAAATTGCCCAAGATCCTTACATCGCCGTTTAGGATTATATTTCAGTGTGTCACGGTGTATGACTTCACAGAAGATCCCACGATCAATGCCACACAATGGCAAAACGACGTCCAAATAATCAGAGGTGGCTGTCGTGCAGAGAGCGAGGTCATATCCTAGCTGTTGTGCGGAGTGCAAAAACTCCTGTAAATGTGGTCGCGGATAGACCTTGACGGGTGAGGCCTTTTCTAGCGGTACACCGCCAGCAGGGAGGTCGCGGTAAAAGTCCTCACTAGAAACCTTAAGCTCTGCTAGCGCAAATAACATGGGATCATAGCGGGGAAGGTGAAGCAGCGTATTATCGACATCTAAAACCAATAATCGCTTTTCGGGAGGTTTTACCGGTTGCCTTTCGCCATGGGTCTTCACAGAGCAAGTCTCCATCGCTCAGCCCTAAAATTAGAATAGGCTGCAGTATCTGAGGCTACTGCAGTTCAGCAGGTCGCTAGCGTAATCGAGGTCCGACCATGATTTTATGCTCCATTTGTATCCATGAATAAAATGCGTGTCCATTCTCTCAACTGCCTCTCAAATGTCAAGCAGAAGCTCCTATCGATATGCGATTAGTGTCGAAAGCGGTCTTTACGCGGCAAAGACCGCTTTGGTGTGGTTGCCTTATCGCGAGAGCCGCTTAGCGTACATAACGATTAATGATGTTTTCATACAGCTCTTGCTGTCCACTGGTCTGATTAGGCTCACCTACACTGTTGCCAATGTCAGCCAGTTGCTCCAAAGTTAGTTTACCCTGTTCAAAATCGGCGCCTTTACCATTATCGAACGAAGCGTAACGCTCGGCCCGCATTTTCTCTAGCGGAGACTTTTGGATCAGGTCATCTGCAATCAGCAGTGAACGAGCGAACACGTCCATACCACCGATGTGACCGTGAAAAGTGTCATTCAGGTCGGTGGAGTTGCGACGACGTTTCGCATCGAAGTTTACACCGCCGCCCTGGAAGCCGCCGTGACGCAGCAGTACCAGCATCATTTCAACGGTTTCGTTGATGTTGTAGGGGAACTGATCGGTATCCCACGAATTCTGGTAATCACCGCGGTTTGCATCGATGGAGCCCAGCATGCCGGCGTTGGCGGCGACTTGCATTTCGTGGTCCATGGTATGTTGTGCCAGCGTGGCGTGGTTGGTTTCAATGTTCAGCTTAAAGTCTTTATCGAGGCCGTGATGACGTAAGAAGCCTATAACGGTTTCGCTATCGAAATCGTACTGGTGCTTGGTCGGCTCCATTGGTTTGGGCTCAATCAGGAAGTTACCTGTAAAACCATTGGCGCGTCCGTAATCTCGGGCGATCGTCAGAAAACGAGCTAGGTGCTCCTGTTCGCGCTTTACATCGGTATTCAGAAGGCTCATGTAACCTTCTCTGCCGCCCCAGAATACGTAGTTTTCACCGCCGAGTTCGATGGTGGCATCCATAGCGTCTTTAAGTTGTGCACCAGCGTAGGAAACCACGTTAAAGTCTGGGTTGGTGGAGGCACCGTTCATAAAGCGTGGGTTGCTGAACAAGTTCGAGGTACCCCACAAAAGTCTAACGCCAGACTCTTTTTGTTTCTCTTTGGCCCAGCCTACCCATTTGGCTAAACGTGCGCTGGTTTCGCTGCGGGAGCTGCCTTCTTCAATCACATCTACATCGTGGAAGCAGTAGTAGGGAGTACCTAATTTGGTGAAGAATTCAAAAGCTGCGTCCAACTTCATGCGTGCGCGGGTGTCGGCATCTTTGCCTTCGTTCCATGGGAAGATGAAGGGCCCAGGGCCGAAAGGATCGTGACCGGCGCCGCAGAAGGTGTGCCAGTAGGAGACTGCAAACTTGAAGTGCTCCTTCATGGTTTTGCCGGCGACGACTTTGTTTTCGTCGTACCATTTAAAGGCGAGTGGATTATCGGACTCGGCACCTTCGTACTCGATTTTTTCGACTCCGGGGAAATACTCTTTATCACCTAATGTAATGCTCATAAAAAAACCTTTTGGCTCTGTGGTTAATAGATTGGCCTTGCCCTAAAGGTGGCCTGTGTTTTTGTGGGTTAGTGGTTTTGTGTTAAACGCTGCTCGACCGCCGTGCGCCATTGCGCGTACAGATCTTGATATTGGTTTTGCAGTTGGGCTTGTGGCTCGAGTATGGCTTTGCACGTTAGGGTGCGGAACACATCGTCACGACTGGCGTAGAAATCGCAGCCCCAGGCTGCGGCACGGGCGACGCCGTCGGCGCTGTCGGTCTGGTACAACTCCAGTGGTGCGCCGATCAGGTTGACGAAGGCGCTAGTGAAAACCGGGCTCAAAAACATATTGCTGTGGCCGGCGCGAACAACTCGGGTTTCGGCGCCCAAACCTTTGATTAAGTCAAAGCCCAGGTTCATTGCATAGGCCACACCTTCTTGCGTGGCACGGGCGATGTGATTGACCCCGTGGCGGTTTAAATCCAAACCGTCCAATTGTGCAGACAATAACTTGTTGCGCATGATGCGCTCGGCGCCGTTACCAAACGGGTATACGTTTAATCCATCACTGCCCGGCGCTACGGATTCCCCCAGTTCATTTAATTCGGGGTAAGAAAGGTCGCCGCCTGTGCTCAGCACACCGCGCAGCCAGCTGTTCATTCGCCCCGCACCGTTAATACAAGCGAGTAGGCCGCGGTGTGCCTCGGCATTACCTTTATTTAGGTGTAAAAAAGTGTTGATGCGCTGATCTGGATCGGCGATGTTTTTGTCGGTCACGGCGTACACGACCCCAGAGGTGCCAGCGGTAGTGGCGACGTCGCCGGGCTCTAATACATTAAGACTTATTGAGTTGGCAACTTGATCGCCTGCGCGGAAGGCCAGCTTGGCACCGGCATTGATACCGAGCTCGCGGGCGGCGATTTCATTCACCTCACCCTGTATGCCTAGGCTAGGCACTTGTCTGGCCAGTAAAGCGGGGTCAATGTGCCAATGTTTTAGCAACGTATCCGCTACCTGATTTTCTGAAAAATCCCAAAACACCCCTTCGGATAACCCGGAGGCGGTGGTGGTACATTCGCCGGTCAGTTTGAATGCAATGTAATCACCGGGAAGCAGAATCTTGTCGATACGGCTGTAGAGCTCGGGCTCGTTCTCCTGAACCCAGCGCAGTTTGGCCGCGGTGAAGTTGCCGGGGGCGTTTAGCAAGTGCGCCATGCACCAGTCCTGGCCCAGTTCAGAAAAGGCCAGCTCGCCGGTGGCTACCGCGCGGCTGTCGCACCAGATGATGGACGGGCGCAGCACTTCGCCGTCTTTGTCCACGGCGACCAAGCCGTGCATTTGGTAGGAGATCCCGATAGCGCCGATGTTATCTCTGGCTTCCGGTTTGATTTGCCACAGCTGCTCGCAACCTTTTTTAACGGCGTCCCACCAATCTTCCGGTGCTTGTTCGGCCCAGCCAGATTGAGGGGCCTTGATGGTCATCTCTTGCGGAGGGTAGGTGGCGTTGGCCACCCGCTCGCCGCTGTCGCCATCAATAACGGACAATTTAACCGAGGAGCTGCCGATATCTAAACCAAGAAAGTACATAGTGTGTCTCGTTGTGTTCGTTTTTTATTAGGGGCCAGTATTGGTCGGGGCTGCGGTGGAATCGCACACAATCTGACGATGCACGCCGCAGTAAAACATTATGTGACGAGTCCAGATGCGTCGTAATTCGATCAAAGACCGTGTGGAAACATTCACCAATCCGTCATCCAGCCTCACTTAGGTTAATGATCTATTCGACGGAGTCCCCTTTAATGCAACTGCCTGGATTAAGCGGTAAAAGAACTACTTTGGCTTCAGAGGGCTCGTGGTTTATTGATGTTGGAGCCTCTCCGACTGAGTTTTTAGCCGTTGTGCCGTGACCAGTTGTTAACGTTAACTGTAACGTATATCATGATGGTGGGCAAGTTGAAGCTTGGGTAGAGCACGGAATTCAACAATAACGATAAGCATACCGGCGCAAAAGCAACGTCAAGGTACCGTAATGCACCTATTTTACGCATGGCTCAACCAGTCTCAGTTTAATGTTTATGATCTGATCTTGATCATGTTGATGTTCCAGTGCCTGATGTTTGGGCTGTTGATGCTGGTTCGGCCCCCGCGGCCGCTCAGTCAGCGATTACTGTCTGCCTTTCTGATCTCGCTCGCGGCAGGGCAGCTGGTTTTTCTTTTCACTTATAACCCCGCATTGTTTAGAGTCTTGCACCCTATCTGGGGCGATAGCGGCTTTGCACTCTGGGCATTGGTTTACAGTGTTCATGGGCCGCTGCTGTTCCACTATACGCGCGCGTTAACCTCAGAGTCATACCCGTGGCGCTGGTCTTATTTGTGGCCTCTCGTGCCGGGGCTGGTCGTTGTAGCTTCTGAGCCTTTGGGTTGGCATTCGATGCTTGGGGTAATGTTCTGGCGAGAGTTTGTGCTGGTGTGTGTGCTGGGGTTTGCTATTTCTGTCGGTTTTGCAGTCGCTGCGCTTACCCATATCAAACGTTACTCTGAGCAGTTAAAAGATCGCTTCTGCACGGTCGAACTGATGGAGCACGGGTGGCTCAGGCTTATGGTCTGGGGTTTTCTATTAGTGTGGTGCCTGGAGGTTCTGCCGCCGTTTTTCTACCCTTGGGCGCCCTGGCAGCTGATGGAAACAGTGGCTCATTTGCCGGGAGTGTTGGAGTTGGGATTAATTTATTTCATTGTTTTTGCGGGGCTGTTTTATGCGGCTGCCACACGCCAGATTCCCGCGCCGTCAGAAAAGAGAGAGGCCGCCAGTGATGAGCCTTGCCAGCAAGAGGCTCAAACAGTGCAGGCCTATATAGCCATGCGTATGGCGGAAGATAAATTGTATTGCCGCCCCCGCTTAAACATCGAGCGCTTGGCGGAAGAGTTGGCTCTGTCTCCGCGCCACCTTTCTCAAGTTATTAACCGGGAGTTTGGGAAAAATTTTTTTGAGTTTATCAATGGGTATCGACTGGAAGAGGTGAAGCAGCGTTTGACCAGTGAACAGTGGTCCCAAGCGTCGGTACAAGAAATTTACGAGTCTGTCGGTTTTCGTTCACGCTCGTCGTTTTTTACATTGTTTCGAAAGCATGTGGGTATGACGCCCAGTCAATATCGCGAGGAAAATGTTGTCCTTGATGTCGCGTTAGAGCCTCGTGCATAGCTTGTCTTGAGCTTGCTCTATCTTTTCAGTAAAGGGTTTTAATTGGCAGCTCTGCTGCATCGCTCCTTAATCTAAGCTGTGACCGTGCCTCTTTGCTTAAGCCCCCAGCGCACCGTGCGGCCAATCGGCGAAGTGTGGGGCGGTTTGGGTTCTTGGAAAAACACGGTAAATTTTTCGGTAACGGTTTGTTCAGGGCCCACATATGCAGGCCCAGCTTCTTGCCGTAAAGGATGCGGTTAGTGTCTAGTGGCTGCTCTCTACAAAGGCTTTCGCTCGGCGATACCGGTTGTTTAGAGGTAGCAATGGGTAAACATGAGTTCCGGGTTTTAATTGAGCGAAAGGGCCTGGCGTGTGATTGCCGGGCGGGCGAGCCGTGCCGCTAAAGGTATCAGGTACCGAGGGGTTGATGGTAAGTGATAGGTCAATGTTGTCGGCCGTTACGGGTGGTGCTGATAATGTTGCAACGGCTTCGGGTAAGGTCAGCTGCAGGCTCAAACTCGTCAGATTTTGTTGTAATGACCACTCCGCTTCGCCTTGTATGACGGTGGCGCTGTCTTCGTTGGGTAAAGGTTTGGAGCCTGCAAGGTACACGTTGTGGCTATAGTGAAAATTGGTAGCTTCAATTTCCGGATCCAGTCCATTGCCAATAAACAGATTGTTTAGCCAATAGCTGTCGGCAATAGTAGGGCGGTCTTGCCAATCTTGGTTTCCCCAGGTGTGCTCTGTGTTTAGAAATAAATTGTGCGCCATGACTTCCCCCCGAGACGAAAAAGCTGAAACTCGTCCGCCGACGATAATATTGTTAGCGAATACGTTCGGGTGGCCATCCCAGTTCGCCTCAAATAAGATTGATGAGGCTTCTGCGCCGATGATCACGTTGCTTTCAATGCGCCAGTCCTTATTTTGAAAGTCATTCCATATGCCGTGAGCTGCACCACGCTCTGGGTCCAACGTGTACACATTGCGAACAAGGTTATTTTTGATCACCAGGTTCGAGGTGGTGTGGTGTTTGATTCCGGCGGTCTCCCAGCCTCCAAACTCTTTGCGGTAATTCACATCCTCAATACGATTGCCGGCAATTACTGAATTTTTATTCCAGGTTTGTCCCGCAATACCGCCTTGGCCGCAGCGCAGCAGAACATTGTCGATCACCTGATGGTGGCCGCTGGCGGCTTCGTTCGCCGCGCTGTTGGGATTGCCAAGAGAAATGCATAAATTTTTGGCGTATAGCACGGTATTGTCTTTGATCACCCAATGATGGCCCCCATTTGGGCCAATCGCTCCAGGCTGAAAAACAGTGGGTGGTGCCCAGTGAGTGGCAACATTCTCAATAGAAAAACCTTCAACAGTGATATAGCCAAGGCCCGCTTTGCTTGGAAAAAAACCAAAAGGCCGGCTGGTGACTTCCACGTTAATTTCATTGGGGTTTAGCGCGGCAAAGTTAGCCCACAAGACCGT
Organism: Gilvimarinus xylanilyticus; assembly: GCF_024195295.1. Classification (GTDB taxonomy): domain Bacteria; phylum Pseudomonadota; class Gammaproteobacteria; order Pseudomonadales; family Cellvibrionaceae; genus Gilvimarinus; species Gilvimarinus xylanilyticus. The sequence goes on from NZ_JAMFTH010000008.1 coordinate 72,699, forward strand.
GTTTTCGCCGTCTTTTGTGACATGCCAGCTCATGGGGTTATCGGTTAGCTCTTCCAGTGTCTTGCGTTCGGTCAGTCCTTGGCCGTCGGCGATAATGTCACCAAGGTGAGTCCAGCGGCCGTACTTTAGCCAGCCCCATCCGTCACCTTCTTCGTCAGCGCTGACGTATTCGGGGTGACGCGTTAATTGATCGAAGGGATTGAATTCACCAAAAAACTCGGGGTTGAGAGAGACTCGGTAAAACCCGTTTGCTTGTTTCTGCCAGCCAGTTACGCGCTCGGACCCGAGGATGCGGACTTGCGCATTATCGGCCGCTTTAAAATGAATCGGGCCTTGCTCGGCGTTTCCGCCGCGCGGCGGGTTAACCCATTCGCGATAGGTCCCGGCGTGTATCAGCACGGTATCGCCTGGCTGCGCTTTTTGTGCGGCAGCATTGATCGATTTGAAAGGATCGTCAACAGTACCGCTGGCCTGGTTCTTACCATCAGGCGCGACGTGATAAATTCGCACGTCGTGGACGGTTTTATTTAGGGGCTGGCAAGCCGTTAAAGCTAGCGTAATAAAGAAAAAGGCCACTAAGCGGGACAGTGATTGGTAATTCATAGACGTTCCTGATTATTCGAATTTACTGGAAATTGATTGGCGTTATTATGCCAGTCCCCTGCGTTCTAAGCAGGCCGGTACCTTTGTAAAACCTCTCAAATAGAGTTCGATTTTGTCAGAAAAAAGTTCGAGTTTACACACATGCATTAGCGACCTTTTGTCGAGGGTCCCTGATGGGGAGACGTGGCGACTTGTTTGGTGCATTATCTATACTAGAACGCAGCCCGCGACAATGCTGGAGCAGAAGCTCGAAGTAGAGTCAGCATCGCCGTTACTTCAATAAAAATGAGGCAAGAAGGGCCAATCAACCCCTGGGCTGAGGAAGAACATCAAGTTTCATCCTACGGGCCTACTGTAGAATTTCGGTTCTGCTATCAATGCCTGTCGATATGGGGCGTGTTGTCAGTCGGCATAGGGCGCAATCACCACGGATGATAGAAATAATACTCGGTCGTCTTCTGCCTTGATCGGTGGCAAGGCAGGGTGTTTAGTCCGAGTTGTGTAAAGGTACCATTCGATGACGATACTGGAAACGCTCAACCAACCTATTTTTAATCTATACGACTTCATTCTTTGGATGACGGCCTTGCAGGGGCTGATTTTTGCCATGCTCTTGCAGTTTCGGTGTGAAAAAAGCGCTAGCCATCATTTGCTGTCCCTGTTTGTGGCTTCTGTAGGGGTTGGCCAATTGGTGTTTTTTGCCAGCTACAATCCTTACTTGGCCGGTATTTTAGGTCATTTGGGGCAGTGGAGCTTCGCTGTACTGGCGTTAGTGTTTTATCTACAGGGGCCGCTGCTGTTTCATTACTTGCGAACGCTGACGTTTGGTCATTACCGCCACCGGCGCGTCAATTGGATTCCGGTGGGTGTTTGGCTGGCTGTTTCCGCCGTTTTTTTGCTGTACTGGCCGCCGCTGCTGGAGCGTTTTTTTTGGCGACCGTTTGTGCTGATTGGCACAGTAGGGTTCGTGGTGTCTACCGTTTACGGAATGGCCAGCATTGGCGTGATTCGCCGTTACTCACAGCGTCTTGAGGACCGTTTTTGTACGATCGAGAGTCTGGATTTTCTCTGGCTTAGAGTGTTCACCTGGGGTTTTTTGAGCATCTGGATCATGGAGGTGATCGCACCATTCAGCTACCACCTGGTGCCCTGGTTTGTGCAGCAGGTGATCTCCCACCTACCGAGCGTTGTGGAGATGTTGATGGTCAGTTTTGTGATCGTCGCCGGTTTGATGAACGCCCGGCGTCTGGAGCGAGTGAGCGAAGAGCCGGTATGGGACGAGCCCCGCCCCGACACTGGCCAACCCACCGGCGAAATGTTGCGTCAGCTGGATAAAACCATGCGAGAGCGGATGCTCTATGCTCAACCTCGAATGAATATTGAGCGTCTGGCCGATGAGCTCGATATGATGCCTCGTCAGTTATCCCACGTGATCAATCACTATTTCCACAAAAATTACTTCGAGTTTATTAATGACTACCGCCTGGAGCAGGCCTGCGTTCGTTTGCGTTCGCCGGGCTGGGCCGATAAATCTGTGCAGCAGATATACGAGTCGGTGGGGTTCCGCTCGAAATCTTCGTTTTTCACCTTGTTTCGCAAGTACGCTGGCATGACCCCTAACCAGTACCGGGAGCAGAGCCAAAAGGTTACGAAGTAGGGGCATTGCGAGTTCGACTTTAACTGCAAGGGTCGAACTCGTACCTTTGATGCGCGTCGGCGCGCAGGTGGTAACCCAGGCTGGCAGCGCTGGTTCTGAGGTAAGTTCAAATTGTTCGGACTTTAGCGCAAACGCAAACTCCGGTTTTTACTGTCTAAGATCAAACTTTCAGGCAAGTCATCCGCGTGGCTCTCTAAAGCCCGTGAGCTCGCTAACGGGTGCGAATAATGACCCTGACAGCTGTGGAGGTGTTTAAACCTCCGTCAGCGGGCGCAGCACGAGAGAGCTTAGTTATTCGAGACCTGGTAAAGGTCAAGTTGCGGAGGTGGCTGACACTAAATTGCTTCACGTGCTCTGGCCTGCGTGGCGATTCATAACGGAGTCGCGTTTCACTAGAGTGGGGGTGTATTTATAAGTGACTGACGGGTCAGGTACATCGCCTCTAGCGTATGCCAATGCTAAATCTGCGGCCTTTGTTGCCATCATTTCAACGGGGTAATGCAAAGTGGTAAGTTTAGGGCGACAATATTTAGCCAATAGAACATCGTCGTAACCTATAATAGATACATCAGTGGGTACGTTTACGTCGTGATCTTGTAGCAAGGTCATGGCGCCCGAAGCCATCGCATCGTTGTAGGCAAGTACTGCAGTAAACTCTATCCCACGTGCAAGCAAGTTACGCATGGCGATTTCGCCACCTTCTTGGTCAGGTGTGCTGAACTCAATATGGCTCTCTGGGAGCTCAATGTCGGAGAGCGCCAGCTCTTTTCGAATACCGGACAAGCGCTGGATAGGGTCGTCAATCTGGTATTTGCTGCTGACCACCACGAATTTCTTATGTCCCTGACTTAGCATGTGGCGCGCCATAGTCTGACCGCCTGCAACGTTGTCTAGCCACACACAGCGGTGACCTATATCCTCAATATACCGGTTAATTAGGACAAAGCCTGGCACTTGAGCGGCGAACTCTACGAGGGTTTTGTCGTCCAGCGCCTTACTGTGAACCACCATAGCTTCGCAACGATGTTGTAGTAGAGTGTCTATAGCCTTTAGTTCGGTTTGCTTTTCAATGGAGCCAGCACTCATTAGAATTTGCACATTCTGCCGACGTGCTACGGCATCGATTCCGTGGGCAAGAGTGGCAAAGAAGGGATCCAGCAGCTCGGCGATTACCACGCCCAGTGAAGCACTCTTGCGCGTTACCAGAGCACGGGCGTTGGCGTTGGGGCGATAGCCCAACTCTTCCATGACTTTTTTGACTCGTTCGCGGGTAGCATCGCCCACCTTGGGGCCGTTGTTGATCACTCTAGATACCGTTGCGAGCGAGACGCCGGCGACGTCCGCAATGTCTTTAATAGTGGCCATTTAACCTCGATTTTCCTGTCTTATGTAAACCTTTCCCCTCAGTTCTACAAATTTTAACGGACAATTTGTCCGGATGTAACCCTATTTTCCCGATAAAACTGCCCGTATTTGCATTTTCGATTCAGATCTTCCCTTTTCTAGGTAAAACGTATACCCTGTTCGAAAATCGCGTACCCATGAGGTGATACTGTGAAGGTTTTGGTTACCGGTGGGGCCGGCTATATTGGTTCCCACACTTGTCTAGAGCTGCTGGCGAGCGGGCACGACCTGGTCATACTGGATAATTTTGTCAATAGCAAGCCCGGGGTGATTGGGCGGCTCGAGCAACTCAGTGGGAGTGAGGTGCCTTGTGTGCAGGGTGATGTGCGTGACCCTGAGGCGCTAGACCAAGTGTTTACCGCTCATGAATTTGATGCGGTGATTCACTTTGCTGGGCTCAAAGCGGTGGGAGAATCCAATGAAAAGCCACTGGAATACTACGATGTAAACCTTTGCGGCAGCCGCGAATTGGCCGCGGCCATGGGCCGCCACGGCGTGAACTGTTTGGTGTTCAGCTCCTCGGCAACCGTTTATGGCAACCCTGAGACGGTACCGATTCGTGAGGATTTCCCTTTGAGTGCGACCAACCCCTACGGTCGAACCAAGCTGATGGTAGAAACTCTGCTCGCCGATGTGGCCGCCGCCAACAGCCATTTGAGTGTGGTCCTCTTGCGTTACTTTAACCCCGCTGGAGCCCATGAGAGTGGCTTGATTGGCGAGGATCCGAACGGTATTCCCAATAACCTGATGCCATTTATTGCTCAGGTGGCTATCGGCAAGCGTGAGAGCTTGTCGATATTTGGCGATGACTACCCAACGCCCGATGGCACAGGGGTTAGAGACTATATCCATGTGCTGGATCTGGCGGCCGGACATGTGGCGGCGCTGGAAAAACTGGCGGCCCGGCCCGGGGTGCACAGATTTAACTTGGGCACTGGAAGAGGGTGTAGTGTCCTGGACATGGTCAGAGCTTTTGAGGCGGCTTCGGGGCGAGCCATTGATTACCGGATTAAGCCGCGCCGGCCTGGTGATGTCGCCGAGTGCTGGGCTGATGCTACGAAGGCCGAGCGCGAGCTGGATTGGCGAGCGCAGCGCAGTATTGAGCAGATGACCGCTGACCTCTGGCGCTGGCAGTCGTCGAATCCCGAGGGCTATCGCTGACGCCGCAAAAATTAAATGGCGCAAAAGTGTAAACGTTTAACCTTGTGTCGCTGTAGGAAATGCAGGGTGGGTAAGCGTCGTGACTTATAGGCTGGCTATTGTGATACCAGTCATTGAATAGATCGATAAACAGTTACTGTTGTACAGGTTTTCACCATGAACGAATCTTTTGATCCGGCAGAGCATCCCCACCGCCGCCGCAATCCTATGACGGGGGAGTGGGTACTAGTGTCGCCTCACCGAGCTAAGCGTCCCTGGCAGGGGCAGTCAGAGTCGGCCGATGACGGTGCGCGCCCCGCTTACGACGAGAGTTGCTATCTGTGCGCCGGTAATCAGCGCGTCAATGGCGAGTGTAATCCCGAATATCGCTCGACTTTTGTGTTCGACAACGACTTTGCCGCATTGCACGAGCAGGGGCCAGACTTTTGCAATGACGATCCGCTGTTCACCTTGGCGGCTGAGCGTGGCTGCAGTCGGGTGATTTGCTTTTCGCCGGATCATGGAAAAACGCTACCCGAGCTGCCTGCTGAGCAGATCGAAGCGGTTATTCGTTGTTGGCAGGAGCAGTGCGCAGAGCTGTCGGCGCGCTATCAATGGGTACAGGTGTTTGAAAATAAGGGCGCGGTTATGGGGTGCTCCAACCCCCATCCGCACGGCCAGATATGGGCGCAAAGTCAGCTGCCCACACTGGTGGCGAAAAAATGCGAGCAATTTTCCCTTTATCACGCTCAGCATGCGAGCAACATGCTGAGTGATTATGTCGAGCGCGAGTTAATACTCAATGAGCGGGTTGTATGTCTTAACGATCATTGGGTGGTGGTCGTACCTTACTGGGCGGCTTGGCCATTTGAGACTCTGGTGTTGCCGCGTACGCCAGTGACGCGTATGACTGAGTTGGATGATGAGCAGCGCTACTGCTTGGCTGACATACTCAAAGAAACAACAACGCGTTACGACAATTTGTTTAATACCTCTTTTCCGTATTCTATGGGTTGGCACGGGGCACCTTTTGATGGTCAAGATCACCCCGAGTGGCTGCTGCACGCACATTTCTTCCCACCGTTACTGCGTAGCGCCACGGTGCGCAAGTTTATGGTGGGCTATGAAATGATGGCCGAAGCGCAGCGAGACATTACGCCGGAGCAGGCCGCAGAGCGGCTCCGTTCGCTGCCCAGCCTTCACTACAAAAGCAAACAATAAATCGATTTGGTGGTTCCATGCAGTTCAATCGCTTTGAAGAGTTTTTTCATCAACGTCACTCGGTGTCGGCGTCTGCGCCGGGCCGGGTTAATCTGATCGGTGAGCACACCGACTACAATCAGGGCTTTGTGTTTCCCGCCGCCATTAACTTTGGAACTCAAGTGTTGGCCGCTCCCCGGACAGACCGCCATGTGAATATTGTCGCTCTGGATTATGGCGGTGAGCGTAATAGCTTCTCGTTGGCAGGTGAAATTGGCTTTGATGCAAGCTCTACGTGGAGTAACTATGTGCGTGGTGTGCTTCGGGTGATGCAAGAGGCGGTGGGGCCCATTGATGGTCTGGACATTCTGGTTTCCGGAAATGTGCCGCGCGGCGCCGGCCTGAGTTCATCGGCATCGTTTGAAGTCGCCTTGCTCAAAGCGGTGAACGACGTTTTCTCCCTAGGGTTAAACGGTGTTGAGGCGGCGAAAATTGGTCAGCGTGCCGAAAACGAATTTGTCGGTTGCTCCTGCGGCATTATGGATCAGTTAATCTCGGCGAATGGCCGAAAGGGCCAGGCCATGCTGCTCGATTGCCGCACGCTGGAGGAGGCTCACACGCCTATATCGGCCGACCATCAGATTGTGATCATTAACTCCAATGTCGAGCGTGGACTGGTGGACAGCGAATACAATCTGCGTCGTCAGCAGTGCGAGGCCGCAGCACTAAAGCTCGGTGTAGCTTCGCTCAGAGAGGCTGACGATGACCTTCTGCAAAAGGGGAAGGCCTCTCTTGCGGACAAGGAGTTCCGCCGAGCCCGACATATCGTTACGGAAAACCAGCGTACCGTGCAAATGTACAGCGCCCTGCGCGAGAAAAACTACGATCTGGTCAGTACGCTGATGCGCGACTCGCACTTGTCCATGCGTGATGACTTTGAGATTACCGTCGAGCCGATTGATTATCTGGTGGATCTGGTGCACTCAGTGATCGGCAATGCCGGCGGCGTTCGCATGACCGGCGGTGGCTTTGGTGGCTGCATAGTTGCTCTGTGCCCAACAGTGCTGGTTGACGACGTCAAGCGTGTAGTGGCCGATAAGTATCAAGCAAAGACCGGTATTGAAGAAAAGGTGTATATCTGTACCGCAGAAGACGGCGCGTTTTCCCGATAGGGCGGCGACCGAAAATACAATAATGTATAACAGCGAGAGCAAAGTACAATGAATATTGAGACTCTGGATTTAGCCGTTTTCGTGGTCTACGTCGTGGCTTTGATTGGCATCGCCTGGTGGGTGTCGAGAGAAAAGTCGGGCCACGAAAAAAACACTAATGACTATTTTTTGGCGGGAAATAGCTTGCCTTGGTGGGCAATAGGCGCATCCTTGATTGCGGCTAATATTTCGGCCGAGCAGATCATTGGTATGTCCGGCTCGGGTTATCAAGTCGGATTAGCGATTGCCTCTTACGAATGGATGGCCGCTATTACCTTGATCCTGGTGGGGAAGTACTTTCTCCCGATTTTCCTGAAAAACAAAATATACACAATGCCCCAATTCTTGGAGCAGCGCTATGACCACCGGGTTCGAATTGTCATGGCGGTGTTCTGGTTGGGTGTCTATGTCTTTGTGAATCTGACGGCAGTGCTCTGGTTGGGAGCTCTGGCAATTAACACCATCGTTGGAGTAGATCTAATCTATGGCATGGCTTTTCTCGGAGTATTTTCCCTGGCGTACTCGCTTTACGGTGGCTTAAAAGCCGTTGCCATGACCGATATCATCCAAGTGGTGCTGTTGGTATTGGGTGGTCTGTTTTTGTCTTACACGGCGCTGAATTTGATATCGGATAACGGCGGTGTCGTCCAGGGTTTTTTGACCCTGTCTGCGGAGTTGCCGGAAAAATTTGACATGATTCTCGCCAAGGAGAACGAGCACTACATGGATTTGCCCGGGATCTCGGTATTGATTGGTGGCTTATGGATAATGAATCTGTCTTACTGGGGCTTTAACCAATACATCATTCAGCGCACCTTGGCGGCAAAGAGCGTAACCGAGGCGCAAAAAGGGATTGTATTTGCGGCATTTTTAAAATTGCTCATGCCGTTAATTGTGGTGTTGCCAGGCATTGCGGCAGTTCTGTTGGTGCCGGATTTGGGCAAGCCCGATCAAGCCTATCCATCGCTGATGAATTTAATGCCTGTGGGTATTAAAGGCTTGATTTTTGCCGCCTTGGTGGCGGCGATAGTGTCTTCTCTGGCGTCTATGACCAACAGTGTGTCGACGATTTTTACCATGGATATCTACGCCAGCAAGCAGCCGGATAAAAGTCAGCAGCACTATGTGCGCGTGGGAAGGCTGATCAGTTTGGCCGCGTTGATTGTCGCCATGCTTGCTGCTAAACCTCTGCTTGGGCAGTTTGATCAGGCATTCCAATACATTCAAGAGTTTACCGGCTTTTTTACCCCGGGGATTGTGGTGCTGTTTGCATTGGGTATGTTTTGGTCGAAGACAACGGCTACTGGAGGCCTGGTGGCTGCAGTAGGTTCGGCCGTTCTCAGTCTCGCTTTTAAATTGCTTTGGCCTGAGTTGCCATTTATGGACAGAGTTGGGCTTGTGTTTTTGCTCTGTGTGCTGGCGGCTGTTGTCGTGTCGCTACTGGGGCAGGGTGCGACGAAAGAGCAGGCGGTCAAGCTCGATGAAGTCGATTTTGCGACAACGGGAGGTTTCAACTTGGCCAGTCTGGCCGTTGTACTGGTTTTGATCGCATTTTATACCGCGTGGTGGTGAGTGCTCGATAGGCGAAGGGAGGATAACCCTTTCCTTTTTTAGAATTATTTATTATTACGTTCTCGTTAACGTTAAAAAGTTAACGTTTACCCTCAAAAAAAGGTTGCTTTAACTGTTTAAGAGTATATAGTTAGGGATAACGTTTACCTTTTCGGGTCTGGCCGATTTCGCTCGGATTGGGTCAGTAAATAATAAAAGAAGCTTTCTGATTTACGTCAGGTTAGGAGGGCAGTATGAAATATAAGTATAAGAAGCAGTTACTCAGCAGCGCCATCGCATCAGTGTTGATCGCTGGGGGTGCGCCAGTGGTCGCTCAGCAAAACAGTGAAAACACAGATGCCGATAGTGAAGTCTTAACAGAAATTGTTGTGGTTCGAGGCTTGCGCAGCAGTCTAAATCAAGCCGCCGATATTAAACGTGACGCAGATCAGGTGGTTGAGGCCATTGTCGCTGAGGACATTGGCAAGTTCCCGGACAATACCGTAGCGGCCGCTTTGCAGCGTGTGCCGGGTGTCCAGGTGGTGAACAACTTTAACAATGAAATCGTCAGCCCCCTGATTCGCGGTATTGGCGATATTGTGACCACGTTGGATGGTCGCGAAATCTTTACCGGCGTGGGTCGTGGCTTTGCGTTCCAGGACTTGCCCGCCGAGGCGCTGTCAGGTGCCGAGGTTTACAAATCCAATTCTGCCAATCTGATTGAGGGTGGTATTGCCGGGGTCATCAATTTGACTCGCGTTAAGCCGTTCGCGTTTGATGAGGGGCTTACTGTCGCCACAAACCTTCGAGGTATGTATGGCGATGAAGTCGATGATCTCGGCTTGACTGGTGGTATCCTGGTGTCCAACCGTTTTGACACAGATGCCGGTGAAATGGGTATCTTGGTAGATGTGTCTTATTCGGATCAGGATTTTAATCGCCCGGTATCGTTTAACTGTGACCCGCGCTCCGCCACCAACGGCCCGCAAGGTGCGGCGGGTGTCGTGCTTCCGACCTGTGTGGGTGGCCTTACGGATACGGGGGAGTATCAGCGTCCTCAGGCAAACCTTTACTACCAATGGCGCCCCACTGAAAATCTGGAAGTGTATGCCGATGCGCTCTACGCGGGCTATCGGGCTGAGTTTGCCACTCACTTTATTTTCTCTGACATCTTTTCGGCTCAAAGCATCACTGGTGTGACGGCCAATGGCGATGAGTTTACCGCGCCGGTCAACGACGCCGGTTTCTACGACGCCAACTCGAGTGTCATCCAGTCCCTGCGCCTGGGGCAGACTGCTACCTTTAATAACGTGCCCGGTCTGACCTCCACCCAAGCAAAAACCGGCGAAACCGACCAGTATGTGTTTGGCGGCGGCGTGAAGTACACCTCTGATCGCTGGGATTTGAATGTGGACCTCTCCCGCGTGGAGTCAGAAAACGGCAATCGCAATACCATCGTCGATATTGGCAAGCAGATTGACGCGGTTAATATCATTGTCAACGATGACAGCCACGGTACTACGGTTATGCCCGGTTCGCCGTTGAGCACACCTGATGATTTCCGTCTGGCCAACAGTCTTTTTCAGGACTACAACCGAGCGGAATCTGTCGCCAACGCGATCCGTTTAGACGGGAAGTACAAGCTCGAAGAGGGCTTTATTCAGGAGATTCAATTTGGCGGGCGCATCATTGATCGCGATGCCAGTTTTTACTCGAATGCGCCGGGCGGCCCTGGAGCGCCAGGCGGTAATCGCGTGACTCTGGTGAGCGAGTCCGGCTTGCCTGATGACTTTTTGATTGAATCTCCAAATACTATTCCGGTTATTAACAACGGAGAGCACTGGTATACCCCCGACCCGGATTTTTTACGTGATAATACAGATGTGTTGCGCGAGCTCTATGGCGCCGAGCCGGGCGATCCGGCCTGGGATCCCTCACGCAACTACGATGCCAGTGAAACTACCAGCTCTGTTTATCTGCAAGCTAAATACGGTTTGGAATTTGATTCGGGTATTTTGCTCGACGGTCTCATCGGGGTTCGCTATAGCCACACTGACCGCAGCCTGAGCGGCACCGGCCGCGTCAATGGTGAGCTTACGCCGCAGACCCGCGATACGTCTGAGGGCACCTTTCTGCCGAATGCATCGGCCCGTCTACAACTGACGGACGATCTTCAGCTTCGCTTTACTTATGCAAAAACCCAGGCACAGCCCTTCTTTGGCGATCTCAATCCAGGGTTAACCTATGATGTACCGTTGAACGCCAACATTCGCCCGACCGGCGGTGGCGGTAACCCCGATCTGGAGCCGCAGGAGTCGGATGCCTATGATGCCACTATCGAGTATTACTTCAGCGACTCCTCGTACATGTCGGCAGCGGTTTACTATCGCACGATTGAGGGGCGGGTAGCTGCGGGTACCGAGATCGAAGAAATTGACGGCATTGAATACAGCGTTACTCGTCCGCGCAATATTGGTGAGTCCAGTCTGCAAGGGGTAGAGCTGAGTGCCCAATGGTTCCTGGACTTTTTGCCTGAGGGCTTCGATGGTCTTGGTCTGACTGCAAACTATACCCTTGCCGATTCCTCCATTGATACCGAGGGCGATCCACTGGAAGGTGAGCCACTGCTGGGGGTATCCAAGCATGCCTACAACGTCGGTGTGCTCTATGAAAAATACGGCATCACCGCGCGGGTCATGTACAACTGGCGCTCGTCATTCGATGACGGCTACTTTGGTGGCGGTCTGGTCACTCCAGGTGACGGAGCGAAGTTCAATACCGTTAAAGCCAACGGTCGCCTGGATTTGTCGATCGGTTATGACATTACGCCACAAGTTACCGTTAGCCTTGATGGGGTAAATGTCAATGGTGGTACGTACTACAGCTACTTTGACACTGAGCTGTTCCCCCATGATATCAGAATTGACGATACATTCTGGGGAGGCAGCATCCGCGCTCGCTTTTAACGTGCATGGTTTGGCCGGGTGGGTGCAATGACTTGCCCGGCCTTTTTTACACCCACAGTCAGAGTAAAGGCAAGATAATGCAGATAACATTTGCCAAGCTGAGCCGAAGTGTCTCCACGCTACTACTGAGTACGTTTTTAACTTCGGGTTTGGCTGCCAAGGCCAGTGAGCCTCAGCTGATCAGCTCCGACGATGCGCTCTACCCGCGCCTTGTGCAGCTCAACCATCAGGCAGATCCTGAAAATAACGGTGATATCATTGCCAGCGTTACCAGCTTTGCCGGTGGTCAGGGCCATGCGGATATCTTTGTGAGTCGGAATGAGGGTGAGAGCTTTGAGCGGCTCAGTCAAATTTACGATGAAGATTTTCTGACAGGATTGTGTTGCGGGGGCCTCTATGAGTTGCCCAGTGCCGTCAACGAGTTAGCAGCTGGCACCTTGCTTTGGGCCGGCTCCGTAGGGCAGGAAGCCGCAGATACTCCCATGCAGATGAAAATCTATCACAGTGTCGATCGGGGGCAGAGTTGGGACTACCTAAGCAACTGCGTCGATGCTCAGGCCCCTAAACGGCAGGGCGGCATTTGGGAGGCCGAGTTTATCATCGCAAAGACTGGCGAATTAGTGTGCTATTTCGCTGATGAGACGCCGCAGAATCACTCGCAAACACTCCGCTACACGAAGAGTTCAGATGGTATCAATTGGAGCGATCCGGTGAATGTAGTGGCCAGCACTAACCCAAATGATCGGCCAGGCATGCCGGAAGTCGTGCACCTAGCAAGTGGCCAGTTCATGATGAGCTATGAGATATGCGGTGGCTTGAATTGTGCCGCCTACTATCGGTTGTCAGAAGATGGGCTGGATTGGGGGGATCCCACTGACCTCGGACAAGCATTAGAAACCCCGGATGGATTGACTTTCTGGGCAACCCCAACATTGGCTCTGGCGCCCAAGGCCAGTGGCGGCGAGCAGTTGCTGCTGCAGGGGCATACGCTGGTTCAAGGTGGCGCAGACCAACCAGGCAATGGCGCAACGGTATTTATCAACTCCAGCGCAGACCCGGTTAATGGCCAATGGTATGCCTACGATGCTCCCACGCCAGTAGACCTTCCCGCAGGAACCAGCGTTAACTATTGTGAAAACTATTCTTCACCACTGTTGCCTCTTTCTGGTGGGTTGAAATTACTGCAGTTGTCCTCTGATTTTGCCGATGACGGGGTGTGTCGAACCTGGTTTAACGTCGCGCCGCTTGGTGGCGTTCGGGCGCAAGTGGATGAGGTTCGAGGGAGTGCAGGGGAGACTCTGACGGGCACCGTACACCTCAGAGTCAGTGATGGCTATGACGGCGACTATACGCTCGACTTGCAGGTCGAAGGGCTGGAAGGACGTGTCGAGCTTTCTCAGTCTCCGGTAACCCTGCTTAGGGATAGGGAGCAATCCATAAGTTTTACTGTAGTACCTGAAACTCTGGTCCAGAACCTGAGCCCGGCGAATATGACCTTAATGGCCGGCGCCCTGTTAGTGCCCTGGTTTTGCAGCATGTTGCTTATGCGCAGCGGGCGAGTCAAATTGGCGGTGTGTGCCACTTTGGCTACAACGATTCTGATGTTGTCGAGCTGCGGCGGTGGCGGTAATTCAGCGCCAGGTGGCTCGATCAACACAGTCACCACTCACTATCAAGGGGTCCTGCGGGTGAGCGGCGTTGATAATCCCGACGTTGAAACCCTGACACAGTTTACCGTCGTGGTGTCGCACCAAGAGTAGGAAGAATGTTTCCCTGCGTTAGAAGCCTGCAGACAATCAGCTAGGCTGAACCTGAAAACCGATGATTGATAATAAAGAGAAAGTGTTTATGAGATATGTGATTTTGGTATTTTTCACCTGCATCGCCTTGCTTGGCTGCAGTAACGAATCCAAGGTTAATGCTCCAGCGAAAACGGAGTCCGGTGCCGACTATCGGCTCAGCAGCGGTGAACGTCAGCGGTTGGACACTCCATCACTGACATCTTACGCAGTAGAAGCAAAGGTTCGGTTGTCGGATGCGAATGCCAATGCGGGCTTGGCCTTTCATGCGCAAACCGGGGCAGAGAATTTTAAAGGTTTTTACACTGGGCTTGATGCTAAATCCCACACCGTATTCTTACTGAAGGGCAATAAAGAAATGGCGCGCCGCTCTGTTAGCGTTGAGCCGGGTGTGTGGTACTCGTTACGCCTAGAGGTTAGTGGCGATAACTATGTGCTGTACGTTAACGACAATCCGCTGGCCGAAAATCAGTTCCCCAAATACGACGCCGTTGATTCTACTTACACTAGTGGTGACTTGGCCCTGAGGGTTGCAAGTGGTAGCGCTGATTTTAAAGATGTGAAGGTCACTGCATTTGAAAAACCACTCCCCCAGATCAGTTATCAGAATCCCGTGCAGCCCGGCTGCGCTGATCCGGGCCTGATGAAGCATGAGAGTCGCTACTATGCTTACTGTACCTACACACCAGATTATCCCACCATGGTAAACGGAATCAGGCTCTATACCTCTGATGATCTGGTGAGCTGGGAGGACCAGGGCTTTGTACTAAAAAATGAAGACTCCTGGGGTGAGTCGCGCTTTTGGGCTCCGGACATTGTGGCGCGCGACGGCGTTTTTTATCTCTACTACGCGGTGGACGAGCGGATCGCCGTTGCCACTTCAGAATCTCCGCTGGGGCCATTTGTGCAGGATGTGAAGGAGCCTATGGCCCCTGAGTCCATAAAAATCGATGCCTATGTTTTTGAAGACGATGATGGTAAGCGCTACTTCTACTATGTGGGCTTTGATAATGGCAATCACATCTGGGGTGCCGAACTTAATGATGATATGAAAACGATCAAGCCTGACTCCGTCAAACTGATGATCAGCCCAGAAGAGCCCTGGGAGACACACATGGCGAATGTGGCTGAAGGGGCGGAAATCATCAAGCACAAGGGGGTTTACTATTTGACCTATTCAGGCAGCCACTTTGAGAGTCCACACTACTCCGTGGGTTATGCCACGGCCAGTCATCCGCTGGGCCCTTGGTCGAAATATGAAAACAATCCGATCATGAAGTCTACCAGCTACGCCCATGGAACGGCGCATCACAGCCTGGTGAGATCACCCGATGACAGCGAGCTGTTTATCGTCTATCACCAGCACAACGATCTCTACACCACGGAGCCACGCCAGATGTCCATCGACCGGATGCAGTTTGTGCCTCAGGAAAATGGCCCGGACATACTTGAGGCCTGGGGGCCAACCGTGTCACCACAGCCAATGCCAAAATAGGCTGAAGCTGCTTCGAGAACGGATAAGTAACAACACCGATAATGACAGAGGTGAGTGATGAAACGCATTGGAACCTTATTACTGGTTGCCGCCAGCATGTTAAATGCCGGTTGGGCTTTGGCGGAGCAAGACAGTCGTATGAAAGTAGTGGTAGACGAATTTGGCAAGCTGGTTGATGGTCGTGGTGTTGATCGATACACCATTGAGAACAGCAGTGGTGCAAGCATCCAACTGACGAATCTGGGCGCGGTTATTT
This sequence comes from Gilvimarinus xylanilyticus, assembly GCF_024195295.1. Classification (GTDB taxonomy): domain Bacteria; phylum Pseudomonadota; class Gammaproteobacteria; order Pseudomonadales; family Cellvibrionaceae; genus Gilvimarinus; species Gilvimarinus xylanilyticus. The sequence goes on from NZ_JAMFTH010000008.1 coordinate 87,981, forward strand.
TATCGCTTAAAGTTCCAGATAAGAAGGGAAAGCTAGACGATGTAGTGTTGGGCTTTGATGAACCCGCACCTTACCTAACCGATAGCCCATATTTTGGAGCTGTTGTGGGGCGCTATGCTAACCGCATCGATGAAGGTGAGTTCAGCCTTAACGGTAATAACTACAGTCTGGCGACCAATAATGATCAAAACCATTTGCATGGTGGCAACCTAGGTTTTGATAAGCTTTTGTGGGACGGGCAGGTAGTTGAGACCGATCTCGGTACCGGCGTACGTTTTTCAACCGTATCAGATGATGGTGATGAAGGTTACCCAGGTCAGTTGTTTGTGGCCGTCACTTATGTATTTACCGATGACAATGCGTTGGAGATCAACTACCAAAGCTCGGCGGTTGACGATACCGTGGTGAACCTCTCCCAGCACAGCTACTTTAACCTTGCGGGGCAGGGTGATGGTTCAATCCTGGACCACACGTTACAGATTAACGCTGACTTTTATACGCCCGTGGACAGAACCCTGATCCCGACGGGTGAGATTCTCTCTGTTAAGCAAACCCCGTTTGATTTTACCCAACCCAAGCCAATCGGTCGCGACATTAAAGCAAAGCACGAACAACTGAGTTTTGGCGGTGGTTACGATCACAACTGGGTGCTGCGCCGCTCAGAATTCGAAGGTCAAATGCATCTGGCGGCCGTGTTAACAGATCCCGGTTCAGGCCGCAAGATGGAAGTTTTAACCGATCAGCCTGGTCTGCAATTTTACTCCGGTAACTTTCTTGATGGCAGCGTAACGGGAAAAGAAGGAGTGGCCTATGCGTATCGCGGCGCGCTCGCACTGGAAACTCAGCACTATCCCGACTCACCTAATCAGCCTCATTTCCCTCGCACCACCTTGCGTGGGGGTGAGAGTTTCACCACCACAACCATCTACCGGTTCTCGGTGGTGAACTAAAAGTGGGATCAATGGGTATGAGAAAACTTAATATGATTCGAACAGGCTTTAGTACCTTGGTGACATTACTCTTCTTGGCCTTGCTTGCAGGTTGCGCAGCTTCGCCAGAGAAGCACCTTGGCATCGACGGGCCCAGTGATCAACGCTGGAGTCGGGAGAAAGCAAACCAGTGGTATGACCAACTGCCTTGGTTAGTGGGTGTGAACTTTCTGCCGAGCACAGCAATCAACCAACTGGAAATGTGGCAAGAGAGCAGCTTTGATCCTGAAACCATTGACCGGGAGTTGGGCTGGGCTGCCGACTTTGGTGTGAATACGGTCAGAGTCTACCTTCACGATCTGGCCTGGGAAGCGGACCCGAAAGGCTTTTTGGAGCGGATTGACACCTTCCTGTCTATCGCCGATAAGCATGGTATCAAGCCCAACTTTGTCTTCTTTGACGATTGCTGGAACCCCACGGCTGAAATAGGCGGGCAGCCAGCACCGAAACCGGGTGTGCACAATTCGGGGTGGGTGCAAAGTCCGGTGGCATCAGTGAAAGATCAGCCCGAAAACTGGGGTCGCCTGGAAACTTATGTTACGGGCGTTGTTAGCCGGTTTGCCAACGATGACCGCATACTCTATTGGGATGTGTATAACGAGCCGGGCAATACCGGGCGCGAGGAAAAATCCTTGCCGCTATTGCAAAAAGCCTTCGCTTGGGTGCGTGCCGGAAATCCATCACAGCCAGTGACCGCTGGAATATGGAACTGGTCGGAAGGTTTTGAGCTGCTCAATGCCTATCAAAAGATGCATTCGGACATCATCACCTTCCACCAATACAACGATCTTGCAGCGATGGAGCGCAGCATCCATGAAATGCAGGGCATGGGCCGGCCGGTGATTTGTACCGAGTGGATGGCCCGCACGAATGATTCTTTGGTGGAGAGTCATCTGCCTTTGCTGAAACAAGAAAACGTCGGTGCCATCAACTGGGGCCTAGTGAGCGGCAAGAGCAATACGATTTTTCCCTGGGGCTCGGAGCCGGGCAGTCCGGAACCGGAGCTTTGGTTTCATGACCTGTTGCACCGGGATGGTTCGCCTTACAAACAAAGCGAAATCGACATTTTCAAAACGCTGACGGAGGACAACCCTACCTACTGATCCACCATCGTTTTATCAATGCCAGGGGCAAACCGGTGCCGAGCAAACGCTTAAGCACCGGAGCATGCCCTGCGGTCTGGTCTACCTGAAAATAATGCCAATATGGAGACACGCTATGAAATCTTCACTGTACACTTTTTTGTGGACAATTTTAGTCTGCCTATTCGTCGCCCCCGGTGCCTTGGCCAATGAAGTCATGCTGGAAGATGTGGATTCCTTCTATCCGAGACTCATTCGTCTGGAGGCCAGCGGTGCCGCCAACGGTCGGCTGATCGCGAGTTTTGATGTGATCGGTGCGGGCCATATTTACCAGAGCACTGATGACGGTGACAGCTGGTCGCAAATTGCTACCATCGACGAAAATCAGTTCGCTAATACCTGCTGCTCGGAACTGTACGAAGTGCCCCAAAACCTGGGGAGTACGGCGGCAGGTACATTGTTTTGGGTCGTGTCGGCACACGATGGCGCGGCACCGGCCAGTCGGGCTTTGAAAATTTATCAAAGTACGGACCATGGCTACACGTGGACTTATCTCTCATCACCCGTAACCGGCAATACCGGATTGTGGGAAGCCGAGTTTACGGTGGACCCTCAGGGGCGACTGGTTATGTACTACGCCACCGAGGAGCACAAGGGGTCTGGCTACAATCAGTTGATCGCACATAAAGTGTCGACGGATGGCGGCGTAAGTTGGGGGGCTGAACAGATTGACATTGCCATCGCCGATACCATTCAGCGGCCGGGAATGCCGACCGTTACCCGTCTGCCAAACAATGACTACATCATGGTGTATGAAATTTGTGGAGCGACCTACAACTGCGACACATTCTACCGTCACTCTTCGGATGCAGTCAGCTGGGGCAGTCCGACGAACATTGGCACTCGCATTGAGTCGGTGTCCGGCAATCATTTCTCTCACGCGCCCACGGTTACGTGGATTGACAATGGCACCGCCAACGGTGAACTGTTGGTTGCCGGACAGGTATTACGCGATGGTGCCGGCAATAACGTGGCGCGTAACGGCCGTGTGTACATGGTCAACAACAATAACGGAAACGGCTTGTGGGCCGAGCGCGAAGCACCTCTGGTGACCCCCAGTGATGGTACCAACCCCTGCTCCAATTACAGCACACAGTTTGTCGCTCGAAATGGCGGAACGGAAATCATCCAGTTAGCCAATCGGGATTGCCGAATGTTTGTTGGCATTGGCGAATTCAATGTGCCCTGGGCCAACGGTACTTACCGACTGACCGCCAAACACAGCGGCAAAGTGCTCGACGTGCAAGGCTGTTCCACTGCCATTGCTGCCAATGTTCAGCAATGGCCCTGGAACGGAGCGGACTGCCAGCGCTGGGATCTGACGCATATTGACGATGGCTGGTACGAGATTCGTTCCCGTCTGAGTGGCCAGGCCCTGGATATTGACGCCTGTGCGACGGGTAATGGTGGCAATGCCCAGCAATGGACGGCTAACAGTGCGAGCTGTCAGCAGTGGCGTATCGAACCGGTGGGAGAGGGTTTCTATCGGTTGGTCAATCGCAACAGTGGGCGTGTGCTGGATGTGGATGCCTGCTCAACCGCTGATGGTCAGAATGTGCAGCAGTGGGAATGGCTGGGCGGTGACTGCCAGCGCTGGAAGCTGGATTTGCTGTAGGCCGAAGCAACCTCCCTTTTACCCCCGGCATCGTGAGGTGCCGGGGCTGAATTCCCTGATCGTTCAATGAGGTATTGACGTATGAAAATAGCACATCGTTTGGTTACTGTTGCGACTTTCGCGACGCTGTTTATAGGGGCGGGCGCGCTGGCCCAGCAGCCCGATCCACCGGGGCAGGTGGAGAAAGGTGAAAAGCCCGTTCATGAGGCATACTTGTTCGCCCATATGACGCACGCCGACTACGGGCGTTTGTACTATTCGGTCAGTACCGATGGACTGCACTGGTACCGTTTGAACGAGGGAAAGCGCGTGTTCCCGGAGTACCAGGGGCACCCGGACATTACACGGGGGCCTGATGGTACTTACTATATTGCTGGGAACACCTCAGACTCTTCGCCCGATATAAATATTTGGTCATCACAAGATCTGATCCAATGGACATTACACAGCACCTACCGGCCCGAGCTAAAAGCAACGCCTGGTTATTCTCAGGCCCTGCAACGGATTGGAGCCCCCAAGCTGTTTTTTGATGAAGCATCAAAGCAGTTTGTGATGACATGGCACACGCCGCATAAAGAGGGCACAAAGGAAGACCCGGAACGCTACTGGGCCAGCCAGCGAACGCTCTACGTTTTGTCCAAAGATTTAAAGCACTTTCAAGGGCCGCCCAAACGTTTGCTTGACTGGGATATGGGTACGATTGATGTCTTTATTCGCAAAGATGAGGGAAGCTACTGGGCGGTGATCAAAGACGAGCGTTACCCGACTCTGGATTGGGTGACGGGTAAAACTATTCGCATTGCGCGCTCAGACAACCTGTTAGGGCCATACAAAGAGCTGAGTGACCCCATAAGTCCAAATTTTCGCGAAGCGCCCATGCTGATTCCCTCCCCCAACGGAGAGGTTTGGTACCTCTACTACGAGCAGTACCCGGGAGTGTCTTATGGCTTGTCTGTGGCCGACAGTTTAAGCGGACCCTGGTATCAGATCTCGGGCTATACCTTTTTCTCTGACTGGGACAAATACGCTGTACCCGAAAAGCTGCGCCATGGAGCTATGATCACCATCAGCCGCAAAGAGTTTGACAAGCTGGTGGATGAATTTGGCATAGAAGATCGCTTTTCCAAACAATAGACGTGGTGTATTCGATGAGCACAAAAAACCTTTGGTTGATACTAGCTGCACTGTCACTGACAAGTGTGTTGGTAAAAGCTGCTGACGCTGGTCAGGGTGCCGGCATGGTGACTCGCTGGGGCGAGCAAGTAAATGCTGACAACGCCTGGCAGGAATATCCTCGGCCGCAGCTTAGGCGCGAACAATGGCACAATCTTAACGGTCTTTGGGATTTGGCCGTCATCGATCGCAAAAGCGCTGAGCCGAATAATTGGGATCAGAAAATTCTGGTGCCTTTTTCGGTAGAAAGCCCTTTATCAGGTATCAGCGAGCGGGTAGGGGATTTGAGCGCTATCTGGTATCGCCGACACTTTGAGTATGCGCTTCAGGCCGGAAAACGACATTTGCTGCACTTTGAAGCTGTGGATTACGCAACGAAGGTGTGGGTAAACGATGCTTTTGTTGGTGCCCATATGGGCGGTAATCTGCCGTTTAGCTTTGATGTTACTGACGCGCTTAAAGATGGCGACAACGAGATCGTCGTGCGTGTGATTGACGATACCGACGCTGCTGATCGCTATCAACTCCGCGGTAAACAAACACGTAACAATCAGGGTATCTGGTACACGCCGGTATCGGGAATCTGGCAGACAGTGTGGCTGGAAAGCACGGGGCCAACCTACATTGAGAGCCTGCGCAACCAGGCAACCGATACCGGGGCACTGACGGTCAATGCGTCCATTGCTGGAGATAAGCAAGATACGCTGTTGGAAGTGACTATCTCAAAAAACGGCAAAAAGCTGGCGACAAAAGCCGCTTCAGGTAACCGCGTAGAGCTGGCACTAGACAACCCCGAGCTTTGGTCCCCTCAGTCGCCGGAGCTCTACGACCTAAAGCTGGTGCTTAAATCGGCCTCTGGAGACGTACTCGACAGTGCACAGTCCTATGTGGGGTTTCGCTCCGTTGGGCGCATCGCCAATGAGCAGGGCAATGTGCAGTTTACCCTCAATGGTGAGCCGATATTTCACTGGGGGCCGCTGGACCAGGGATGGTGGCCTGACGGCTTGCTGACGCCGCCCAGCGACGAAGCAATAGTGTTTGAGATGGAGTATCTCAAGGCTTCGGGCTTCAATATGATCCGAAAACATAAAAAGGTAGAACCGAGGCGCTACTACTATCACGCCGATCGGTTGGGATTTTTGGTATGGCAGGATCAGGTGTCCGGCGGCGCCGATACCGACGGCGGTAAACAGGAGTGGCCCGTATGGCACCATGTATCTCAGCCCTACGAGGACCGTATGCAGGGAGAGATTGACGCTCCCTGGCCTGCGTGGGCGCACAATCAGTACATGCGGGAGCTGACGGTGATGATCGACACGCTCTACAACCATCCGTCCATCGTAGTCTGGACGACCTTTAACGAGCGCTGGGGGCAGCACAACAGCTTGCAGGTGGGACACTTCGTGGAGTCTTACGACACCACCCGGCACCTCAATATTGCCAGTGGCGGCAACTTTTTCCCGGTAGGAGACATCGCCGATGCGCACCATTATCCCGAACCCAAATTCTTGATGGACGCCGCCGAGTTTGACGGTTACATCAAAGTCATCGGCGAGTTTGGCGGGCACGGCTGGCCGGTGGATGGACACATATGGGCACCGGATAGAGAGAAAATGATCTACGGCAATATGCCAGCGTCTTTGGACGAGTACAAAGCGCGCTATGAAAACTCAATACGGGGTTTGGGGGACTACAAAAAGCGTGGCGTTGCCGCGGGTGTCTACACCCAAACTACGGATGTTGAAACTGAGATCAATGGCCTGCTGACTTATGACCGTGCGGTAGAGAAAATCCCCGCTGGCGAGTTGCGTCAGCTGCACGAAAAATACGGTCTGACGACGCCGTAAGTCGTTAATCCTCATCTATACCCGATGGTTTTCTACGGGCTCTTTGCCGCTTTGGTCTCTGGTTAAAGCGGCTTTTTTACATCCTATTCTTAAAGTCAAATAGTGCAAATATTATTGGCGTATAGTCTTAGCTTATAAGTTGCCGCTTTGAATAAATTTGTCTGCATATACCCCTTAACCAGTACCGGGAGCAGAGCCAAAAGGTTACGAAGTAGGGGCAGTGCGAGTTCGACTTTAACCGCAAGGCTCGAACTCGTACCTTTGATGCGCTTCGGCACTTAGCTGGTAACCCAGGCTGGCAGCGCTGGTTCTGAGGTAAGTTCAAATTGTTCGGACTGTAGCGCAAACGCAAACTCCGGTTTTTCCTGTCTAAGATCAAACTTTTACCTGGGTCACCCTCGTGTTTCTCTGCTTTGCGTGGAATCGCTCCACGCTCTCAACTTTCAATCAAAGAACGGGTGACAATAATGCATAAGATCCTGAAAACTGTGGCGGTATTGCCCGCGCTCTATTGGGGCGCGGCGTCGGCCGCGATTGATTCCGGCGCGGTCAATCTGCCCGCCGATGACAAGGTGCTTTACATCCTCGGGCAGGATACTTCTACGCTGCGCGACTATAAAAATCAGGTGGGTACAAGCGCCCCGGTGCCCGGTGGTGTAACACTCTATAGTTCGCTGCTGCCGGTGGAGGTCAATGCCAATTCCGCGCCGGCCGATGCCAGCCTGTACGTGAGCGGCATTGAAGGCCCACCGGTTGATAACTCCAACGGTGAAGTAGATTTTGCGGAAACGTTGGCTGACTACGATCAGCTCGCCGGTGGCGACTCGGTCGCTCTGGCGGTGGGGCTTTATTTGTCTGATGAGTGGGCCGATTGCGGTAACCAACCGCTGCGCGCTATTGCCGGCACCGGCGACAGTGACGTAGGCAGTGCCTCCGACCCGCAGTCACTGACGTCTCAGTACCGTTACGCCATTGACCGAATGTTGAACTACTTCAAGAACGATGGCCGTCCGGTTTATCTGCGTATCGGCTACGAGTTTGACGGGCCGTGGAATTGCTACAACCAGGACTTTTACAAGCAGGCCTACCGCTGGATTGCCGATCGCATCGACACCTTGGGCGCCAACAACGTGGCTACCGTGTGGCAGGCCGCTACCTACCCGGATAATGGCGATTCCGCCTATGACTTCGATGCCGGCAACAACCCATACCAGCATTACAGTGACTGGTATCCGGGCGATGATGCGGTTGACTGGGTGGGTCTTTCTTTTTTTGCCGGTAGCGAGTATCTGGCCTATCAATGGTCTTGCCAGGACGGCTCTAAGCCCTGGACGGTACCGGATATCAGCCCTCGTGCGCTGCAAGATACTCTGGTGCAATTTGCCAGCGATCGCGGCAAGCCGGCGATGATTGCCGAGTCTGCCCCCCAGGGCTTTGATATGGCTGCAAAAACGTATAGCTGTACCGCCTCGCGCACCAACACTCAGAGCTTTGCCAGCTCCCAGGCCATGTGGGATGCCTATTTTGTCGACTACTTTAACTGGATTGAGCAAAACGCCGACCAAGTCCGCGCGTTTGCCTACATCAACACCGATTGGCAATCTCAGGGCCGCTGGTATTGCGCGCCGGGCGCCAGCGCCTGCGCATCGGGCTACTGGGGCGTGACCTCGCTGCAGGCCGATACCGTTGTACTCAATAACTTCGCCGCCGAAGTCTCCGGCAGCCTTTATGCTACCGCTGGCAGTGCTGTGGGTGGGGGCCACACCGGCGGTGGTGACGGTGGCTCTGGTGATGATGGAAGCACCAACGACCCTGAGCAAAGTGCCTACACCAGCCAGTCAATCCCTGGTCGCATTGAGGTCGAAGCCTTCGATAGTGGAGGTCAGGGAGTGGCCTACAGCGACACGGATGCCACCAACAACGGCGGTGCCCTGCGTCCAAACGAGGCGGTGGACTTGCAAGCTACCAGCGATGACGCCGGCCAGAATCTGGGATGGACCGAAGACGGCGAGTGGCTTGAGTACACTCTCGACAGTGTCGTTGCCGATACCTACGACATCGACGTACGTCTGGCTACGCCTAACACGGCGGGCAACCGCGCGCTGACTTTGTCGCTGGACGGCGACCCGCTGGCCACCGTGGATGTACCACAAACCGGTGACTGGCAGAACTGGCAGACCGTTACTGTACCGGCGGTAAGCATCACAGGCGGTGCTGACCGCGTACTGCGCCTGGGTATTATCGGCGGCAGCTTCAACGTTAACTGGGTGGAGTTCACCCCAGTTGCCAATGATGGCGGCGGTGATGGCGAACCTATCGACCCGCCGGCCGGTAATGACTGCGGCGATTTTGGCATCGCCTATCAAGACGACACCACCATGGTGCTCTACCACGCCGACGAAGGTTGGTCCGCCGATTGGAAATACCTGTGCCTGGATAGTGATTGCCGTTCGGCCACGCTCAATAACGGCTACTACACGCGGGCCGTGAGCGGTCAATTGGGGCAGAGCTACAGTGTTGAGTTCAAAGTGCAGCAAACTGCCGCGCCCGGTCAGTTTATAGCCGGTCCGCAGACCTTTACGTTCAACAATGCCTGCACTTTGCCTTAAGGCCGAGTTTACCGGTTGGCACTTTTGATTAAGTCTCGCGCTGGCGGGGCCTGCCGGCCGGTTGAAGATATTGGGAGTTCGAGTTTATCCACCCCCTGACGGGTACCGGGCAAACTCGAACTTGCCGCTTAAACCGGCGCCCGATAGCGTCGGACATCCAAAACGTTGGGCCGGAAGCGGACTCCACCCCACACAGCCAATAACAATAACGGGGACGTGATTATGTCTACACCTATATCGTTCAAACGAGCGTTCGCCGCCAGTGCGGCGCTCACACTGGGAGCGGCCGCCACTACAACTCAGGCCGCCCCCATTGATGTCAGCCTGAACGCCAGTGGCGAGCTGTTGCTGGAATACACTTTCGATGAGCAAAAAAGCGGTGGTATGTGGTTGTCGGGTTACGACAATGGCCAGTGGTTTTACACCATCATCGAGGGCGCCACAGAGACCAACCTTGGTGGTGGTCAGTGGCGCTATAGCTACCAAAGTAATTTGAATTGCAGCTCAGGGAATTCCCTCTCCCTGCGTATTCAGGGCAACTACTCACAGGTGGATTGGTTGCCGGGGCCTACCTCGGAGGATTACCTGGATGTCAGCTGTGACGGCCTTGCCGGTGGCGGCAGTAGTTCGAGTAGTTCGAGCGCCGCTTCCAGTTCCAGCGTTTCGCCTCAGCCTCCTGCCGGTGCTCCCAGTGTGAGCGTCAGTGCAGGCGATGGCGAAGTTAGCCTGAGCTGGCAAAGCGTCAGCGGCGCTGCCAGTTACCGGGTGGATTACGGCGTGGCGACCGGCGCGCTGGACAATAGTGTTACCACTTCTGCGACGGATTATACAGTGGCCGGACTGAGTAACGGTGTGGCCTACGACTTCACGGTGGCCGCCGTGAACAGCGAGGGTGAAGCGGTGTCCCCACGCGTGAACGCCACGCCCGAGACGGTCGGCACCGGAGGTGGGGGTGGCGCCAATGTGTTTGGCCTGGAATCGGACGGCACGGCCTACCACACCGACGGTGGACAGACCGGCGATTGGGTCTATCTGTGTTTGGACGGCGACTGCCGCGCGGCCAGTTTGAACGGTGGGCGCTACGAGTACATGTTCAATGTCTCCAGCGCTCAAAGCTATGATGTGCAGTTTAAAGTCCAGGACGATGCCAGCTCTCAGTGTATTGCCGATGCGGCGGGGCTCACCCCCGGTGGCGGTGTGACCAGCTCGCCCTGCGCCGCGGGTGGCAGCACGGGTGGCTCTGGGGGCGACTCGGGCTCGGGCGATGACGGTTCTGGCGATGACGATACCGGAGGTAATGGCGGTGCCGGCAACGGCTTTGGCAGTGCTGGCGGTGTGCGCGTCGAGAACGGCGTGGTGATTGCCGAGGTGGGCGAGCGCTACCGCGTGCGTCACGAATTGTCTGCAAGTAATTTCAATAACTTCAATGTGGAATATTGGCGTGCTCGCTATGGCGCCCTGCAGTTGCGCGACTATACGCGTGCGGCCGCCGCCAGTCAGCGCCAAGCGGCGTGTGGCAGCACAGACCCCTGTGTGGTGGTTCGCCTCGATAGCGCGGTGCCGCTGTCTATGACGGATGGGGCGGGCAACAGCAAAGACTGCAATCAGCAATCGCCTAACTTCCGGTACCACAAGTTTTACGGGGATGAGACCAACTTTTACTACGGCTACGTTATGGATATTTTGCTGCCAGACGGTACCGTGGTGCCGGCGTGCAGTGCCACGCAGAGCCAGCGCGCGAACGCCACCAGCTGGCAGGCTGTGATGCGCACCGATGCCAATATTCCGCGGGATTTTGAGCGCGGCGCACAAGTGGAGTTTGAGGTCACCATTAACTTTGACCGGGCCCAGGTAACGGGTGACAACGTCAACTACTATGGTCAGACCTTCCGCTATGTATTGGGGGAGGGTTTTGTGGTCAACAATCAGGATCCGGCCATTGGACCGGTGGGCATTAATGACAGCTTTGCCAAACTGGGCGGTGATACCACGGTGCCTCACCTGTCTGACACGGGCGGTGAACAGCGCCGGCTGTCATTTATGCAGCACGCCTACAATATAAGCCCTGCAAACATCGAGAACTGGTTGCAGGGGCGACGCCTGTTCCATACCGACTTTGCGTATGGAAACCATGTGGAGCAGTTGCTTCCCGGGCCTCAGGCCATTGGCGGTAATCTGCCGTTCCCGGCCATGGCCGGCAAGGCGACCAACCCGGTACAGACGAGCTGCACAGCCTGTCATACCAACAACAGCGTGGGCCCCATGCAGACCGGTGCGGATGTGGTGCCGCCCAAAATGATTGGCCTGGGGTTGCTGGGGGCTATTCCCGACAGCCAGATTGAGGCCTGGGCCGCGGAGAATGGTGGCACTGTCAGCCGTGTGACGGTGGGTGGCGCCCAGCAGATCGGGCGTTTTGGTTGGCGCGCGGAGGCCGTGAGCGTCGAGCATCAGGTCGCCAAGGCGCTTCACGACGACATCGGCGTGGGCACCAGTGTGGCCGACTTTGGTCCTTCGGAGCTTACTGACGCCCAGCTTATGGATCTGGTGACTTATTCTTCTTTGCTCGCGGTGCCTGTGCCGCGCGATAACCTGGCCGGGTCGACAGGTTTGGCGCAGTTCGAGTCTTTTGGGTGCGCCGGCTGTCACAGGCCCACAGCCACCACTGGCAGCAATACTGATTTTCCCGAGATTGCTAACCAGACGATTCATCCGTTCACGGACTTGCTGTTGCACGATTTGGGTGAGGGGGCCTTTCGTACGGCGCCGCTTTGGGGGCTGGGTTTGTCCGGCTACGTCAGCAATGGCTCGACTTCTGCGCTGGAGTTGATGCATGACGGTCAGGCTGCCTCGATTGATGAGGCGGTACAGAGGCACAACGGCGATGCGTCGGCGAGCAAGGCCGCCTATAACGGCGCTACCGGTGGGTCGCGGCAGGCGATGATCGACTTTTTGATGTCGCTTTAGTCGCTAAGAGTCAGGGGGCTCACCGTAATTGGGCATAGAATTTCCCTTGGGTTTGTGTTACTTAGTGACCCCGTCCCGATAGGGGCGGGGTTGTGGCCGCAGAAAATATGGCTTGCTGTAACATGATGGTGTGGACGCTGGATGAGTAAAAAACAACGCGCGGGTAAATCGACACGGGTCACCATGAAAGATGTCGCCGAAAGAGCTGGCGTGTCTTTAATGACGGTTTCAAGGGTTCTCAATAAAGATCGAGTGGCGGCCGCCACTTACGACAAGGTAATGGCAGCGGTAGAGGCGTTAAACTATCGCTTGGACGCGTCAGCTCGCAGCTTATCTGGGGCGCAGTCTTATCTGATCGGTTTTTTTTACGATAACTCTCTCGGTAGCTACATCAGTCAGTATCTGATTGGTGTTCTTAAGCGCTGCAATGAGCTTGGGTATCACCTCGTCATTGAGCCTTGCTCTTACGGCGACAATGACGTGGACGCTGTGGTTGGCGAGTTAACCAAGCGTTACAAACTGGATGGCATGATCATCCCCCCGCCGCTGTGTGAATATGTCCCCTTGTTAGATGCGCTGGATAAAGCCGGTGTGCGTTACGTGCGTGTGGGGCCGGGTTTAGAGTTGGAGCGATCCTCCTACGTTTCTATCGACGACTACCGGGCCACCTTTGAAATGACCGAGCACTTGATTGCGCAAGGGCATTCGTCTATCGGATTCATAAAGGGGGATACCCACCAAGGAATCGCCGTCAGCCGTTACAAAGGGTTCCAGGATGCAATGAGCAAGCATGGCTTGGTCGTTGATGAAGCGCTTGTCGCAGAAGGGGACTTTTCTTTTAATAGCGGGATGAAGGCCTGCGCGAAAATATTGGATGCCGGTAAACCTGTGACGGCAATTTTTGCCAGTAATGACGATATGGCCAGCGCGGTCATTGCAACGGCACACCGTCGCAGCCTTTGGGTTCCTGAGGACTTGGCCGTTGCGGGTTTTGACGATACGAACATTGCCACCTCTATTTTTCCTCAGCTCACAACCGTGCGTCAGCCGATTGAAGAGCTGTCCTCTCAGTCCGTTAACTTGTTAATTGAAGTGGTTAAGGCCGATAGCTTATTGGGGATAAAGCTTCAAAAACATGAGGTATTGGCCCACTCCCTTGTGCAGCGCGGCTCAACGGCTCCTGAGTAAGCTCACCCAGCCTGCAGTATCTACTTTTCGCACGTAAAAATAGCCGACCCCTAGAGGGCGAATGTAATTATTAAAAATTCTGTTGACGCACTCTGAAGGCTTTTGTTAACGTTAACGGTAACGCGCATTAAGGTGCGCTTGCTGGATATGGAGACGAGGCCATTTCCAGCTCACCGTTAAGTAATAACTGGAGCAAAAAAATAATGAGCCAATTTACTGTTAAAAAACGTCTTTTATCCTCGACCATTGCCCTGGTGATGGGCGGGGGCGCCATTGGAGCCATGGCGCAAAGTGGTCAAGCTGATGCTGAGTTGTTAGAAGAAGTGGTGGTTACGGGTATCCGCGCCTCTTTGGACCGAGCAATGGATGTTAAGCGTGACTCTCAGGGTGTGGTTGACGCGATTTCTGCCGAGGATATCGGTGACTTCCCCGATACCAACCTTGCTGAATCTCTGCAGCGGGTGACCGGTGTGTCCATTGACCGTCAGAACAACGAAGGTTCTCGTGTGACCGTTCGTGGTTTTGGACCCGATTACAACATGATTACCCTCAATGGTCGTCAAATGCCCACGGCCAACCTCGGGGAAACCGGTACCAACAATTCCCGCTCTTTTGACTTCTCTCAGTTAGCGGCGGAAAGCGTCAGTGGTGTAGAAATTTACAAAACTGGCAAGGCGAGCTTAACCACCGGTGGCATAGGTTCGACCATTAATATCAAAACGACTCGTCCGCTGGAAAACGCCGGGTTGAACGCGAGCTTTGGGGTAAAAGCCGTTGCAGACAGCACCAATCGTATTGGCGACGATGTAACCCCAGAGATTTCCGGTATTTACAGCAACACCTTTGCCGACGATACCTTTGGTGTGGCGGTATCGGCGAGCTATCAGAAGCGCGATTCAGCGCAATTATCTGGCACTGTTTCATCCGGCTGGAACAGTCTGCGGGTCGGTGAGGGGGATGCGCTGATCGACGCCTACCCAGTAGCTGCTGGCGATTTAATGTCTACCCCGCAAAACTATATGTACCGTGTGGATGACTATTCGCGCGAACGCACCAACGCCCAGGCAACCTTGCAATGGCAGCCTGTCGACAGTATTACGGCTACAGCTGATTACACCTACACCGAGCAGTCCGTAGATCGTGAGCGTCAAGAGCTTTCGGCCTGGTTTGGTGGCGGTTTCAGTTCTCAAGGTGATAGCGAGCTGTACAGCGAAAGCAGTGTCGTTACCCCCTCGTATCTGGTGGCTACAGATTGCTGTGACGTGGGTTTTGGTGTGGGTAGCTGGGGCACCGACAGCCAGATGGATTCTTTGGGCTTAAATGTAGAGTGGCAAGCGACCGACAACCTCACCTTGGCCTTGGATGCACATTCGTCAAAAGCAGAAGCCAAGCCTCAGGATTATCGTGGCAGTGATAACGTAGTGACCGCTGCTGCATTTACCCGTACCCGAACGACCGTCGACTTCCGCCAGGATTTACCGTTAATGACGGTCGAAATGGATGATGGTGCTCTTACGGCAAGCGATATTATTGCTACGGGTACCAGTCACCGTAACTCATACCAGAAAACCGAAATCGATCAGGTTAAGTTAGACGGTAGCTACGAGTTCGATGAGTCTGTGGTTAAGAGTCTGGACTTTGGTTTGGCGGCCACCAAAATAGAAAACCGCACAGCGTTTAGCCTCAATCAGGGTGGCAACTGGGGTGGGCTGGGTTACACCAATATCGGTGGCGACTGGAACTCTGCTGCAGGTGATGGCGACAATAACTTTGATGATTCCGCGTTTGAATTTAAGAGCCTGGCGGGTGAGTTTGATGATTTGTCTGCTGGCGGGATTTATGGTCAATTTGTTGATGTAAATTACGATCAGTTTGCCGGTGACATTGCGCGTTTTTACGAGCAGTATCCCGATGGGCAGGGCGCTGGTGGCAATGCCTTTGCTTTCTGTGACCCGGGCACTCTGTGCATCAACCCTGAATACGCGGTCGATAACCGCATGGAAGAAGAGCAGTCTTCCGCTTACGTTCAAGTAAACCTGGGCTGGGATACCGCCGGCATGCCGACTGACTTGGCGCTGGGTTTGCGCTACGAAGAAACTGACGTAACGTCTAACTCTTTGTTGCCGAATTATTTTAACGGTCAGTGGCGCACGCCGAACGAATTGCTGCTGCAAGCCGATGGTGGAATTTTCCGTGAGGGAACGGGCTCTTACGATAATTTACTGCCCAATATTGATTTCTCCATCCAGCCTACAGAAGACGTAGTTGTGCGTGCCTCGTTCAGTCAGACGATTGCGCGTCCTAATTATGGCGACTTACAAGGCACGGCTATTCCGGATAGTCCGCAGGCGCGTACTTTCGATAACAGTACCGCAGGTTCGGGAAACCCGGATCTGGATCCGTTTGAATCCACTAACTTTGATTTCTCCGCCGAATGGTATTACGGTGAAGGCAGCTATGTTTCTCTGGGTTATTACCAAAAAGACGTAGAAAACTTTATCGGCACAAGCATTGAAAACGAAGTGCTGTTTCCCTCAGTAGCAAACCCCGCAACCGGTCCCCGTTACGAAGAGGCCGCTGCTCAAGCGTCTGTTGATAACTTTGGTCAGGATGTTCGCGACTATTACGTCGCGCAAGGTTGGATTGACGGAACCAGCGGTGAGCTGCTGGGAGATCGCAGTAGCTACGACCCGTTGATGTACACCATACGTGTGCCGGTCAACGAAAAAGAAGCGTCTATCGATGGCTTTGAATTTGCGTTGCAGCATATGTTTGGCGAGTCAGGTTTCGGGGGTATTGTTAACTTCACTACCGTAGATGGCGATATCGGCTACGACAATGATGTGATTAATGAAAATCAGTTTGCCTTGTTAGGCTTGAGTGATTCGGCTAACGTGGTTGCTTTTTATGATAATTATGGTCTTCAAGCTCGTATCGCTTATAACTGGCGTGACGAGTTTCTAAGTGGTACACAGCAAGGGAATGGTCAGCAGGAGCCTGTATACACCGAGGCGTATGGCCAGGTAGATATTTCTGTTAATTATGACCTGACGGATAATTTGTCTATTTTCTTGGAAGGCTTGAATATCACCGAAGAAGATATTCGTGTACATGGGCGCACTGACAACATGCTGGTGTTTTATGGTGAGCAAGGTGCTCGGTATGCATTGGGTGCACGCTATTCTTTCTAGTCGTGACACTTAACCAAACTTGTTGTTAGTGGTATTTAGCCGCTATCGTATCAGCGATAGCGGCTCTTTTTGTTGAGTCAAAATAATAACAGAGGTTGGATATGAGCCAGAGAGTCGAGTCGTTAACCATTGTTGGCGGTGGCACCGCAGGTTGGATGGCCGCTGCAGCGTTGAGCAAGGTTTTTAAAAGATTAAAAGTCACTCTCGTGGAATCGGATTCCATCGGTACCGTGGGTGTCGGTGAGGCCACCATACCGACACTGCAATTTTTTAATCAGCTGCTGGGCATTAATGAACGCGACTTTGTTCGAGAGACTCAAGCCACGTTTAAGCTTGGAATTCAATTCGAGGGCTGGCGTTCACCGGAGCAAAAGTACATCCACGGTTTTGGTGAAACCGGCAAGAACTATTGGGCCGCGGGCTTTCATAATTTTTGGCGCCGTGGTGACGAGTTGGGGCTCGCTGAATCGTTCGGAAGGTATTGCCGTGAAGTTCAGGCTGCCCAAGCGGATCGATTTGCAATTGGCCCTGACAGTGGCTTGAACTACGCCTACCACCTGGATGCTACCCGATATGGCCAGTATTTGCGGAAAATAGCTGAGCGTAACGGAGTAATACGAGAAGAAGGCAAAGTCACGCGAGTGGATCAATGCAAAGATAGCGGAAATATTCTGTCGGTTACCTTGGATAACGGAAAAAGTGTTGACGGTGATTTGTTTATTGATTGCACGGGTTTTGCAGCGTTGCTGATTGAAAAGACATTGCAGACAGGTTATGAAGATTGGAGCCATTGGTTACCCTGCGACAGGGCGATTGCTCTGCAAACTGAGTTAACCGGAGACCCCAAGCCCTATACTCGCGCAGTCGCGCACAAGGCTGGCTGGCGATGGGAGATTCCCCTTCAGCATCGTCGTGGTAACGGGATTGTGTATTCCAGCGAATATTTGCCGGACGATGAAGCGCTAAATTTATTAAACCACTCCGTCCAAGGAGGGCTGACATCAGAGCCCAATAAGATTCGGTTTGTGACAGGAAAGCGGAAACTGCAGTGGAATAAAAACTGTATTGCTCTGGGGCTTGCCAGCGGGTTTTTGGAGCCTTTGGAGTCCACCAGTATTCACCTTATTCAGCAGAATATCTTAAAGCTCATTAAGTTGTTTCCGGACAGTGTTGAGTGCGCATTGGACCGCGATGAATTTAACCGAAGGGCGGATGCTGAGTATCGCCAGGTGCTGGATTTTATCGTTTTGCATTATCGCTTGACCGAGCGAAGTGATTCGCCATTCTGGCGGCATTGTCGCACCATGAGCGTGCCTGACTCTCTGGCACATCGTATGGAGCAGTTCCAGGAAACGGGGCGATTCTTTCTGGAAGATGGCGAGCTGTTTGTCGACTCTTGGTTTCAGGTGATGATCGGGCAGGGCCTCATTCCAAAAACCTATCACGCCGTTGTGGATGAAATGCCAGAGAGTGAGCTGGCCGCAATGCTAAAGCAATTATCTCAAAGTGTGCAGTCGCATATTGCCAAGCTACCCAGTCACGCGGAATTTCTAAAGCGCTACCTTTCGGTGTAAAGGTCTCATCAGAGTTTGGTGGGGTCGACTTAGCAAGGCGTGCCTACAGGCTTAACGTTAGGTGCATCTTCTCGACTCATTGAGCGTTGCAGCATTAAAACAAGTTCGCTTTGCCGTAAGTGCTGCTCTTAGTGAGTAGTCAGAGGCTGGCTTAAAAAAGCTTGCCTCTTTGAGCTGCTTTCGTTGTTATCAGTTTTTTTGCGCAAGCAACGGCTATTTATTCTGCGTAAATTTGATTGATTGGCGAGAGCTTTTAACCGCTTGAGTTAATTATTTATTGACCACCGTAAGGCACTTTTGTTAACGTTAACGATAACGAAATTAAAGTGGCTGCGGAGTATTGAAAACTGGTCGTGATGCTTGGTATAGCGTCGTGCTTGGCAGGGTTCATACTCTACTTGTGACGCCGGATAAGCTTAATAAAGCAGGGCCTGGAACAATCAAGGTAAGTGTCCCGTTAGAAAACTGGGTAGTTGACGGATTGGATTCTAAGTTTACGCAACCTTCTAGCTGAGCTCTCCAAAGCTAGACTTAGTAAGAGGTAACCCTCCTCCCTAAGTGCCTTGGGCTGCCTGCGGGCAGCTATTTTTTGCTGAGGCGTTAGTTTGTGGTCGGCAGGGGTGAATTTAAAAACGATAAAGCATAAAAAATTGAAAGCATCGTGAAATTGCACGAGCCCTCAAGTTGAAGTGGTACTGACTGAGTGGGCCGTAATTGCGTTTTGTACGCGCACGCAGCTCGGTGAGTGTAACGCTCACTGTGCACCGATAGACCTTACCATCAGTAATAGGCAGAAGTTACGCCATGAAGAATCAAAATATTCGTAACCCCATTTTACCGGGCTTTAACCCTGACCCATCTATTGTTCGAGTTGGCGATGATTATTATATCGCTACGTCAACTTTCGAGTGGTATCCCGGTGTGCAAATTCACCATTCTCGCGATTTGAAAAACTGGCGTTTGGTGAGTCGTCCACTTAACCGCCCTGCGTTATTGGACATGACGGGTGAACCCGATTCTTGCGGTGTTTGGGCTCCCTGTCTCAGTTGGGCAGATGGGCGCTTTTGGCTTATTTACACCGATGTGAAGCGCTTTGATGGTAACTTTAAAGACACTCATAATTACCTCACCACTTGCGAAAGTATTGATGGTGAGTGGAGCGATCCCGTGTACCTAAACAGCAGTGGTTTTGACCCCTCGCTGTTTCACGATGAGGATGGCCGCAAATGGCTTGTGAACATGGTGTGGGACCACCGACCCGAGCGAACGTTTTTCGGCGGAATTTTACTGCAGGAATACGATGTATCTTCGCAACAGCTTATCGGCACCGCGAAAAATATTTTTGCAGGCTCGACGTTAGGGTTTACGGAAGGGCCCCATATATACAAGCGCGATGGATATTACTATCTACTGACGGCTGAAGGTGGTACAGGCTACGATCATGCAATGACCTTAGCCCGGTCGCGTTCTTTAACCGGCCCTTACGAGCTGGACCCCAATGGCCACTTTATTACCGCTAAAGATAACCCTGAGCTTGCCATACAAAGATGTGGCCACGGTGCGGTAGTGGATACGCCTAACGGAAGTGAGCACTATGCTGTTCACTTGTGCTCGCGGCCGTTTTCGCCTAATGATCGCTTCAGTCCGTTGGGGCGAGAGTCGGCGATACAGCGAGTGCGGTGGGATGATCAAGGCTGGCTGCGCCTCGACAATGATTCGAACTTGCCGGAAACTTCGGTGCCGGCGCCGAACCTGCCAGAACACCCG
The DNA here is from genome assembly GCF_024195295.1 of Gilvimarinus xylanilyticus. GTDB lineage: Bacteria > Pseudomonadota > Gammaproteobacteria > Pseudomonadales > Cellvibrionaceae > Gilvimarinus > Gilvimarinus xylanilyticus. The sequence goes on from NZ_JAMFTH010000008.1 coordinate 108,040, forward strand.
TGGCCAGCGGAAGCGACTGATTTTGATTTTATAAGCAGCGAACTGCCTCAAGCGTTTCAGTGGTTGCGAACTCCGCGCCATGAACGTTTATTTAGCTTGACGGAGCGGGCCGGGTGTTTGCGGCTGTTTGGACGAGAATCTTTGGGGAGCCATTTTGAATCGGCATTAGTAGCTTTACGCCAAGACTGTCTGAGCTGTGAAGCGGGAACACTGGTGGAATTTAATCCAGAAAATTTTCAGCAAATGGCTGGTTTGGTGTGTTACTACAATTCGCAGAAGTTTCATTATTTATACATCTCTCACGATGAGGCACTTGGCAAACATTTGGCGATCATGTCCTGCGATGCGAAGTTGGGGCTGGAGGCGAGTTTCCCGGTTGCTCCGATTGCGTTGGAGCAGAATAAGAAAGTGCATTTAAAAGCCGTGATTAGGCGGGCTGAACTGACTTTCAGTTATCGCTATGACGATAGTGAATGGTGTGAGTTGCCTGTTACGTTAGATTATCGGCATTTGTCTTGCGAAGCGGGAAAAGGCGAGGGCGCAAGCTTTACTGGTACCTTTATTGGTATGGCGTGTCAGGATTTAACCGGCACAGCGCGGGCTGCTGATTTTCATCATTTTTATTACCAACGAGACGAATAACGTTAATAAGCCGCACGAGCACGGTCAGTGAGTGCGGCGTAATTGCGCTGTTGATACCCGACTTAACAATAACGAAATATCTATGGTTCTGGGGGTTTTATGAACTACGAAGCGTTGGCCCAGCAATTCTGGCGCGATGGTTATTTGGTGCTAGAGGATTTTTTTTCTGCCGATTTGATGGATCAGTATCAGGAGTTGATAGTTCGTCATTTTGGTTCAAGTCCGGCATTTCTTCACACCGATGAATTTTTGAACAAATCTGCTACAGAGGTCATCCCCTGGTTTCCTCAGCAAGAGGGGCAAAACGCCTTTGATGTGGCGCAGAATGATGAGCGCTTGCAAGCGCTGACAGAAGCGATTTTAGGCGAGGGGTGGTATTCGCTGTACTGCATGACCATGTTTTCTCGCAAAGGAACCAAAGGTCAGGCGTGGCATCAGGACTGCGATCCGCAGGAAAGCGCCGCCCGCTTCAACGTGAATCGGCTAATCTACACTGAGGATATCCGCGAAGAGATCGGCGGCCAGACACTGGTTATACCCGGCTCTCATCGGCGGGGCACTATCACCGTGGGTGACGTGAACGAGGATTTTGCAGATCAAACAGTACTGACACCTAAAAAAGGGACCTTAGTGATGCTTCATGGCCATACCTGGCATCGAGTTCGCCCCGTTATTGGAGGCTATCGGGTGTCCACCAATTACCGCTGCTGTCCGCAAGGTACGCCGGAAAATATTACCGATGTGTGTGTTTACCGCAACATGCGTTACAAGTTTGAAACCAGTTCGGTAGTGGAAGATCGTATGGCGGGGGGTGATGCATGAGCCAGCCAACGTCGTCGGTGCCGACAGCACCCGTGAGCGGCTCCGCTCAGACTTTTCGCCTGGCGATTGTGGTTGCTTTAGGTGGCTTTCTTTTCGGTTTTGATGCCTCCGTTATTTCTGGAGCCATTAACGCCATTGCGGCTGATTTTGCTTTATCCGATTGGGAGATGGGCTTAGTGGTCGCTTCACCCACTTTGGGTGGCATTATCGCGGGTGGTTCCGCCGGGCCGTTAAGTGACCGCTTTGGGCGCAAGCCGATACTGTTAGTTATCGCTATTCTTTACACCGTTTCAGCCGCTTTCTCGGCGCTGGCACCAGATTTTCTTACCATCACGCTAGCTCGCTTTATCGGGGGGTTGGGGTTTGGTTCGTTAACGCTGGCTCCGATTTACATAGCGGAGATATCTCACCCATCCCAGCGCGGGCGAATGGTGTCCATCAACCAGCTGAATATCGTTGTGGGATTTTCTGCCGCCTATTTTGCCAACTATGCCCTGTTGCAAGCAGCCGCCTCTGGCGCTGATTGGGTGGGCTCGATTGGTTTGGATTCAAACACCTGGCGCTGGATGCTTGGTATTGAGCTGCTACCCGCCGGCATTTACGTATTAATGTTGTTGCACATACCCGAAAGCCCTCGTTGGCTGGTTTTAAATCATCAACCCGAGCGCGCCCAACGCGTGATACACAAACTGATGCCCGGCGTGGATGCTGAGCAAGAAGTACGTGAAATTCGCGCGAGCCATTCCAGCGCGATGGAGCCTTTCTTAAAGCGGCTGTCGGGGTTAATGAAACCGAGTGTACGTCTCGCGCTGGTGGTGGGACTTGTGATTGGGGTTGCACAGCAGATTACCGGGGTCAACGCGATATATTTTTATGCGCCGACCATTTTTGAGCAAAGTGGTGTGGGTACCAATGCCGCCTTTGCTCAGGCTATTTGGGTGGGCGTTACCAATGTGGTGTTCACCTTGGTGGCGATGTTTTGCATAGATCGCTACGGACGACGGCCGCTGTTGCTTGTGGGTTTACTGGGGGTCGTCATCAGCATGGCTGTGTGTGCCTATGGGTTCAAGCAGGCCACTTACGTGATAGACGATATTCAGGCCATTGAAATTCAAAACACCGAGTTAAAAAGCCGTTTGAAGCCATTAGAGGGGGTGGTGTACGAGAGCGATGTGGCTTTTAAACGGGCTTTGCGAGCGTATCTCAGCGAAAGTGAATTACGCGAGCAACAGGGACAAATTATTAAAGCGGCTATCAACATGCAGCCGACGTTAATCCTGATCGGTATTCTCGGTTTTGTGGCTTCTTTTGCGGTGTCGCTAGGGCCGGTGATGTGGGTCTTGCTGTCGGAGATTTTCCCTAATCATTTGCGCGGTATCGGTATGGCTTTCATCGGAGTGATCAACAGCGGTGTCAGCTTTTTGGTGCAATTTGTGTTTCCGTGGCAGCTGTCCAACTGGGGCTCATTCATTACTTTCTTGAACTACGGGGTTTTTGCAATTATTGGGTTGGTGCTGGTGTATTGGCTGCTGCCGGAAACCAAGGGTAAAACCCTAGAACAATTAGAGGCGGAGTTTACCCGGGCAGAGACGCCATGAGCCGAATTATTCGCTGGGGGCTTTTAAGTGCGGGCAATATTGCGGGGCAATTTGCCCAGGACTTTAGCGCGGTGGAAAATGCGGTAATCCATGCAGTGGCCGCTCGCAATGGTGACATTGCTCGCGCCTTCGCCCGCGAGCACGGTATAGAGAAGGCCTACGCAGGTTACGAACCGCTGCTGGCGGATTCAGAAATCGATGTGATTTACATCGGGACTCCCCACAGCTTGCATTTCGAACATGCCAAGGCCGCGTTGGAGCATGGCAAAGCAGTGCTGTGCGAAAAGCCGATGACGGTAACCCCCGAAGAATGCGAAGAGCTACAGCGTGTCGCCTTGCGTACAAGTGGCTACTTGATGGAAGCCATGTGGACGTACTTTCTCCCGCCGGTGCAGACGGCTTTGCGTTGGGTACAAGAGGGGCGCATTGGTCGCATTTGCCAGATTAAAGCTGATTTTGGGTACCCTCAGTTTCCTTTCGATTCTAAAAAGCGTGTGTACGATGCGAGCTTGGCAGGCGGTTGTCTGTTGGAGATGGGAGTATATCCCGTAGCGTTGGCGTGGCTATTTATGAGGCAAGACCCGGCGGAGATTCAGGTAGTGGCCCGTCATGCGCCTAACGGGGTCGAAGATGATCTGGCCATCTTATTTAATTATCCAGAATCCGTTGTGACCTTAGGTACGTCCTTCCGTTGTAAGCTGCAAAACTGGGCGTACATCATTGGTGAGCAAGGCTATATCGCTATCCCCGATTTTTGGCGCGCACGCGAAGCGTCTCTGTATGTGTTGGATGATCGAGTTGATCACTTTGTAGATAAGCGTGCTACCGAGGGCTTTCATTACGAAGCTCAGGCCGTCACCAACGATCTGCTTGCGGGCAGGGCAGGCTCTTCGGTGGTGGCCGCGCGAGACAGTCTGGCCATTCAGCGCCAAATGGCCATGATTCGTGAGGCGTTTTCCGATGAAGCGTAAAATACTCACTAAAACCGCTTTGGCCCTGATGGCCGTGTTAATACTGAGCCTCGTTGCCTGTGGTGGGGCGGGCGGTGGTTCTGCCGGACCGGCTTCCAATGGGTCCGGCTCTCCTGACCCAGAAGCCCCGGCCCCCGAACCAACTGAGCCTGAGCCCAGCACTCCGCAAGAGCCGGTATCGGACATGCCCTCGTTGAATCGCCCTGAAACCGAGAAGACCTGGGTGTTTATTGGCCAGGATAATGCGTCCGTCGGAGGCAACTTCACCTACAGCAACGGCTATGTCGATCACCTGGGTGTGCCGGCGGGAATTACCTCTTATCTGGGGTTTGGGTTTGACTGTCTACCGGTGTTACCTGGGTTGGCCACCAGCGTCGACTATGGCGCTGGCCCCATTAACCTGAAACATTATCTGGATTCGGGCACCCTCGATGGAGTACGGATACACCTGTCCCTTGACATGGCCTATGGTGACTCAGAAGTGGCCATCGCCAATGGCGACAAAGACGCCTGCATTGAACAAATGGCCCGCTTTATGGGCGATTACCCAGAGGTGTTTTTCTTTGTACGTCCGGGGTACGAATTTGACGGTGCGCATAACCACTACGAGCCCGAGGCCTTCAAACAGGCCTACCGCCGTATCGTGGATACTTTCCTTGAGTATGAATTGAGCAACTTTAATACTGTAATGAGCTCGGTCACACCCGCCACAAAGGCGGGCCGCTGGGAGCAGTATTGGCCCGGGGATGATTATGTGCACTGGGTGGGGTATTCGCTGTTTGACAGTGGTCTGGTTTTAGGTGCATCCGAGCCCGCTACGGTGCAGTTCGCCCGGAACAAACAAAAGCCGGTGTTTATCGCCGAAGCTGCGCCGCGAGGTTATCAATTGGATGAACTCTCCGAGTCCGAATCGCTTGCTCTGTGGGATAGCTGGTACCGCCCGGTGTTTGCCCATATCGAGCAGCACGCCGATATCATTGGTGTTTTTGCCTATATTAACGCCGACTGGGAGTCTCAAGCCTTGTGGGCGGATGAGGATTGGGGCGATACTCGTATACAGGCCAATGTGTGGCTTCGCTCTCTTTGGGAGGAGAAAGTTTCGACGCAAGGTGTTACCCCATCGCCCGAATAGAAAAGCGACGGCAAAGCGCAAGCACTGGTTTAGCTGAGTATTCTGGTGCGAAACTAAGAATCAATTTTCCTCGGCCTGCAGCGGAAGATGTCGGGTTTTCGGAGCTAGATGTAAGCGGATACTCTAGCTATACGTACCCAGGTTCTCGTAGTTCAAGATTGGTCTGGTATTCAATTGTTTTCTGCTTTGGGCCGTTAAGATTAGATTTGAGCGGCTATATGCAGTGCCTGTCCGGCTACGCTATTAAAGGAACAGTTGGTGATAATGCGGAATATTTTTCAAATATATATAGTATATATTATTCAATATCATGCTGAACAGGCTCGTAGTGTGTGGGGGGGGGTAGAAAATTTTTGTTCTGAACTTAAATTTCGCGGTTATACGTATTTATCTCTACTGTGTGTAATTACACGCAGTAGAGATAAATACGTATAAATTGCTATGGCGCGGGGGCAACTAATCCTGTTGCATTGACAAGTCGCGGAGGGATTGTAATCGTTCTTTACTTCGTTTTTGATGACGATATTAATACGAGCATTAACTTTAAGGCGATCTAAGTCGATCGTTTAGCTCGCTACATAAAAGCTCATAGCATTGATCAAGATCGAGCGGTATGGCTTCGTGATCAATACTGTCAGCTAGCCAACGGAGTACGCACTCTAGGTCTGTTTGGTCAGATGTGGGTTTTAAGATGGTGGCAATGTCACCATCCTTTGGCGCGTTAAGCTTAAGTAATAGTGCTCTCGCGAACTTACGCCGCGAAATATCGGAGTGAAGCTGGGGAATTGTATCGTAGCTGCTAAAGTTGTCTAGATAGATAACATTCGACATTGGTTACTCCTCCTCTTTAGCGTCTTGAGTTTGCAGCGCGTGCTCGGTGAGCAAACGTTCCATTGCACTGCCGTCTTGGCGGGTTAGGTTAGGGACATATCTGCTGTACACTTTAAAGAGCATCTCGGTCGTGCTGTGCCCCATCTGTCGGGCTATCCACTCGGGGGACTCTCCGGCGGCAAGCCATAGAGTGGCTGCGGTATGTCGCGTTTGGTAGGGCCTGCGTTTGTTCAGGCCTAAATGGCGAAGCAGTGGGTGCCATACTTTGTTGGTGACGGTCTGATGCGATAGCGGATTACCAAGGCTGTTGCAGAAAACCATTGCCTTGTCTCCGGTGGCTTTAAATTGGGCCTTCAGGGCGTCGTACACCATGGATGACATATCCACGGAGCGATGAGACCCATCATTTTTGGTGGGTACAAATTCGCCTTCAACCCATGCCTGATGTACCAAGATCTGTCGTCGTTTAAAGTCGACTTTTTTCCATGTAAGGCCATCTATCTCGGCAGTGCGTAATCCCGTGAAAAAACGAACAATGTAGTAGTTTTTAAAATCAGCTCTTACTGTGTTGATGATGGTTTTCACCTCATTAAGGTCAAACGGCTCTACATCTGTGCGGTTGACCTTTAGGGGCTTGATGTTCTGCCAGGGCGTTACAAAGCCATAGCGTTCTGCTGCTTCGTTTAAGATCATGCGTAACGGCATCATTATGTGATTAACGCGTGAGGCGCTCATCTGCTTTTTTGATTTGACCTTTATGGACGGTTTGCTGACTAGTTTGGCGCGAAAGGCCAGTATGTCCGATTTTTTTATAGTATTTAATGGGCGGTTGCCCAGCTCAGGTAGCAAATGCACATCCAGAATCAACCGAGTGCTTTTAATGTGTGAGTTTCGCCACTGCGGCGTCATTTCGCTGAACCAAACCTCTGAAAACTCAACCAATGTGGGCACTGATGTTCGGGTGATCGCTTTCTTTTGGTCTATCGAGTTAAACTGTTCGACTCGATTGGAGCCGGGAAAGTAAGTAGCGTAGTTAAACGTTCCGAGCAGAATTTCGGCTTCAATGCGGTCGAGAATTGCCAGTAAGCGCTTTCTGTTGGCTGGTGAATCTCCAAGTTTTGTGTACTCCCGGCAACGTATACCTTGATAACGAAAATCAAAAAAGAGCTTTCCGTGACGTTGATTTATACTGGACATTGTTTATCCTCCTATTGAATACCAGCCATCAACTGATCGACCCCAAGGGGTTTAATCATGTCTTTTTCTATCTGTTCCCACACATACAGAATCTTGCGTCCCCCAAAAGGGCGTATGTAATGGATGCCTTCTAGCAGCACGGAGTCTTTTAACTGGTTGCGGATGGTGCGCGGGTTGTACTTAATTCGCGTGGATAGCTCTGCCGTTGTTAGGTAGGTTTGTGTCATAATAATCCCCTTGGATTCAAGTTAATCATTTGCAGGTCTTAATGACCTGCTGTAGATCAATATAGCCCCTGCAGTGATCTAATGCAAGCTTTTTTGATCTACAGAAGATCAAAAGGGCTTACAGTAATGCTAAAGTGCCATTTGTCACGAATAATGGGTGAGCAAAAATTAAAGATTGCTGATGTGTCCAGAGATACAGGGATAAACCGAGGGACAGTGACTCGGCTCTATCAGGAAACTGCAGTGCGAGTAGAGTTTGAGGTGCTGGAAACCTTATGCCGTTATCTCAAGTGTGAAATTTCAGATTTATTAGAGATTTCGCCAGACGTTGATCAGTAGCGCTTCTATTTGCCTCAGCATTCAGATGGTTGTGGCAGAGGCGCGAGTGGGCTTTAAATAAAGGCGGCCTTGAGTGGAGTGTGTGTTTCATCTCGATTCGTGCTGGCTGGTTGTCGTAGGGATGGGGCTGATGGGAGAGAGAATGACCGGCGGTCGCAAAACGGCCTCAATTTGGTCTCAGGCACAAAAAAGGCCAAGCACTTGATATAAGTGTTTGGCCTTTCGATAAAGATACGGTCAATAAAAACAATATCTTGCAATTGGTGCCCAGGAGAGGACTTGAACCTCCACGGCCGTGAGGCCACTAGCACCTGAAGCTAGCGTGTCTACCAATTTCACCACCTGGGCAATTCAATTCGGGTGTGACCTCGAACTGAGGACGCGCATGATAGGGGGGAAGAAATTGCTTGTCAACGGCTAAATTAGGAAAACCTTAAAAAAACGATAAAAATGCACAACTTGATGATTTTGTGAGCATTTTTGGCGGTGATACGACTGTTTTAAAGGCGTGCCCGGGTGGTTGGGAATTTAAGGTATGCGAGCTATACTGAGCTCATAATAATAAACTGGAGGGCCATCTATGTTGCATCTGCGGTCTGCGGTGGTGGGCGTTATATTGTTTACGCTTGCGGCTGGTGGGATGTGTGATGTTGAGCCTTCTGCGAATGAGTCTATTCCGGTGAGGTACCCTGAGTATGTAGGAGATGATCCGGTTTTTTCTCGTCTGACGGAGTATTTCGCTGACTTGCTCGATCTGGCTCTGTCCAAAACGGGGCGCCACTATACCCTGGTGCCTATAGAAGGGCAGGCCGTCACCGATAGGCGAGCTATGCGCAACCTCGACAGCGGCGTTTACGATGTCAATTTTATGCATACAAACCCAGACCGTGAGAGAACCCTGCGGCCGGTTTACTTTCCTATGTTCAAGGGGTTGGCGGGGTGGCGTTTGTTGCTGGTTCGCGAAGCCGATGCGAGCCGGTTTGGTCGCGATTTGATGCCGAGTGAGTTTAAACGCCTACGTGCAGGCCTGGGTCATGACTGGCCTGATGTGCGTTATATGAAAGCAAATGGCTATGAAGTGGTGACTTCAGTCAGCCGCGATAGCCTCGTTAATATGTTGATGGGCAACCGTGTCGACTATGTGTCCCGTTCGGTCATCGAAGTGTGGGATGAAATGGCGCACTACCGGCAAATGCCGTTGAAAGTGGCGTGTTGCGTGGCGATCCATTATCCCAGTGCTTTTTATATGTTTACCGCTCGCAAAAACGAAGCGCTTGCTGAACTGTTGAGTGAGGGGCTGCACGCTGCGTTTGAGGACGGCTCTTTCGATAGGTTGTTTTTGCGTTATTACGGCGAGGCTATCGAGCGCTCGCGCTTGAGTGAGCGCCGTATTTACCCGCTGCACAATCCCGATCTGTCTGATTCAACTCCTCTGGAGCAGAGTGGGTTGTGGTTCCAACCTTAGAGCGGGCGCGGTAAAGTAGGCGCCCTTTCTTTTGTTGTAGTAGGTAAATTCTTTTGTTCGATCAATACGAAGCGATTATTTTTGATATGGATGGCACCTTGGTGGACAGTGGACAGCTGCACGAGGTGGCCTGGACCGAAACGCTCAATCAGTACGGTATTCCCATTGACCGACCGTTAATGCGTTCTTTGGCCGGAGTGCCGACCAAGAAAACCATTGAAATTCTGTTGGATAAGTTTTCTCTGGAGGCTCCCGCCAGCCTGGATGAGATGAACGACTATAAAGAGGCTGTCGTGGCTAAGGTGGCCCAGCAGTACGTTAAGCCCACGGCGTTGCTCGAAGTGGCCGAGCGCTATGCCGGTAAAAAGCCCATGAGTGTGGGAACTGGCGCCTATACTGAGGAGGCGCGGGGCATTATTGAGCACTGTGGCATTGGCCACTTGTTAGAGCATATTGTCGGAGCGGATTTGGTGGCGAATCCCAAGCCCGCCCCTGATACCTTCTTGCGCTGCGCCGAGTTGATGGGCGTGGCGCCGGAAAAGTGTGTGGTTTTCGAAGATTCCAAGCTTGGGTTAGAGGCTGCCGAGCGGGCAGGAATGGTGGGCATTGACGTGCTTGAGTCACTCGGCATTGAAAACGATTACTTCCTCTAGTTTTTCTGAGTCCAATTTTCCTCGTGTTTTAGCTGGGTCAGAGCTGATCCAGCTAGCCCTTCTTGCTGTTTTTTAAGGCTTTTTATATAAAAAAGTATTTTTAATTGTCTTTTTGGTTTTTATATGGGAAATTAGAGTTCATATATAATCAATCGTACATGCTTGCCAAATGTGACTGTAATCGATTACAGTTTGGTTTCGGTAGACCGGTAGAACGGATGCCGTCTAAAAATAACAATAGCTATTGCCGTGCCGACTGCAGCAATAGAAGAACACTGTTAGATCAAAAGCTCCAACATAATTAACAATAAAGTTGCACGAGGATGTTCCTATGAGAAAAAGCCATTCGCTTTTCGCGCGCAAGAGTGCCCTGGCATTAGCCATTGGTGTTGCCGCGGCAGGCCAGTATACCTATGCCCAAGAATCTACCGACGCTGCGGCCGAGGACGAGCTGCTGTTAGAGGAAGTGATCGTTCGGGGCGTGCGCCAGTCTCAGGCTAAGGCCATCGATATCAAGCGTGATTCGGATCGAATCGTGGATTCGATCGTCGCCGAAGATATCGGTAAGTTGCCGGACTTGACCATTACCGACTCCCTGCAACGGGTCACCGGGGTACAGATTACCCGCGAGGCTAACGAGGGTACCAGCCTGAATATTCGCGGTATGCCGCAGGTGTTAACCACTTTAAACGGTGAGCAGTTTTTGAGTCCGTGGAGCATTACCGGGGTTGGCGCCAATTACTCGGATATTCCCGCCGGTATGATTAACGGGGTTGACGTATATAAATCGCAGTCTGCGTCGATGGTCGCCGGCGGTATTTCCGGGGTGGTGGATCTGAAAACCTTGTCGCCTTTGGCTATGGACGAGGGCGTAACCGCTAACCTGCGCGCCGAGGGCTCGATGGGTAGCCGTTCTAAGGACGAAGTGAACCCCGATGGCAGCACCAGTACTCGCGACCCGGACTATAACGTTAGCGGCTTTTTCGGTTTTAAGCTGAATGACGATGTAGCTTTCAACTTAGGCCTGTTCAGCTCAGAGACCTACAACGCTAACTACTCCATGTACGAGAACCCCCAGTTCGGGTTCCTGGATCGGCAAAATGGTACGCCCACCGATCCCATGGACTTTGACGGCGATGGCGATCTGGAAAACGACTGGTATTTGGTGCCCGGCAGTTACGGCGCCTCAAGCAGCTTTGTGACCCGTGAGCGCGAAGGTGGTTCTGCAAGCATTGAGTGGCAGATTAACGATAACTTTAATCTGCGTGGTGATGCTTTCTACACGCGTATGGATCAGTACAACCGCGGGGTTCGCGTTGCCTTTAATGGTAACAGCGCGGTAAGTTCATACTCGGTCAATGGAACCCCGGGCACTGAATCGAGCCTGTACGATGTGCTTGAGGAAGGTTCTCAGTTTAGTGAAGGTGGTCAGTTCTCTTATGTCGATGAAAATGGCGAATCACAAACTGCCACTATCCATAGCTTACGTGTGGCTGATGTTCTGGCGCCTGATTTCACTACTACCTCGTCTAACGACATCAACAAAACCGCTGCCCTAAATACCAATATACAGCTCGATTACACCAACCATGATAATTTGACGGTTACTGCGCGGTACATATACTCCGAAGCTGAAAAGCGCCACCGCAATGCGTCGCTGCAGCAGGGGACTCCCGCATGGGAGTGGGTCGATGTGGACGGCATTCCTGGGAAAGACCCGATTGACCCCTACGAAGTGACTGTGGACTACACAGGCGACTATCCTTCGTTCAATTTTGCTAAAGATGTGTCCGATGCAAACCTGCTGGGTCGCTATCAAGCGATTGCCACCGGGGACAACACCGAAGGTACGCTCAATGTGGCGCGAGTGGATGCTAATTTCGAGTTCTCCGACACTGACTTTTTCCGTTCAGTTGACTTCGGGGTTCGCTATGGCGTTCGCGAGGCTGACTACGCGCAGTACTACTATGTAACGCCTACCGAGCGTTACCCCAACGATCAGCGTATTCCCATCGACAAGCGCAACCAGCTCTACTCAGGTAACCGCGTTTGGCAGCGTTACCCCGATTGGCGTTTGTTTAACTACGATGAAGAGCCACAGGAGCTGATTGATGCCGGTTTATACAACAACGGCTTTACCGCAGCGGATACCTCAGTGTTTACTGATTTTGGTCCTTTCTCAGGGTTCGAAGGGGGTGTGTCTGCGCTCGATCCCGCTCAGTGGGATTCGCCGCTGGCGTTTATGAACCGTCTTTATCCGGGAACGCGCACCGTAGAAGACCCGGCTTACGCCTACAATGTTGAAGAGGCATCGGCGGAAGTGTTCGGGCAACTTAATTTCGGTTCTGATACGGGGCTTTTCGGAGTTCCCTACAGCGGTAACTTTGGTTTGAAGGTGATGCAAACCGATCGCACCGTTGAGCGCAATACCGTGCCCGAAGTTCTGGATGTGTTTAATTCCATCGGTGCGGTAGATTATCAGAAGCTGGCGTTTGTCTACGATATAGAAACCAAAGAGCGCTCCTTTACTCAATACCTGCCGTCATTCAACATGAACATGTTCCCCGCGGACGATGTTGTGGTGCGGTTTGCCGCTGCGCGGACAACCTCGCGCAATGACCTGCAAAACGTAGGTTCAGGTTTGAGCCTTTGGTATAGCACTTGCGAGAAAACGGACGAGAATGGCGATCGTGTATTGATCGTCGACAGCTCGGGTAACTTGGTGGGTGAAGAAGTGACCTGTGTGGGTGGCGGTAGCGACCAGGGCGATATCAACATTGATCCCTGGTTAGCTGATGTCTACAACACCTCGGCCGAATGGTACTTCGATGAAAATGCCATTATTGGTCTGGGGCTGTTTTATATGGATGTGGACACCTCGGTTCAAAGTTTCCAGGAGCGTCGCCGTTTTGTTGATGGTGACGGGGTCGATCGTGGTAACAACGCCAACGTCTGGGTTTCAGAAAACGTTAAGGGCTCGTCTCTTTACGGGGTCGAGTTTGGTTACCGTCAACCGTTTACCTTCCTGCCAAGCTTCTTAAGCTCAACGGGTATCGAGTTTAACTATACCTATTCCCACAGTGAGTCTAACAACGAAGACTTAGAAGGGAATTCTTTACCCTTGCCTTCGAACTCTGCGCATCAATCCAACCTGATTTTGTGGTACGACAACGCAGGCTTTAATGGCCGTATTGCCTACAACTGGCGCAGCGAGGAGTACCAGGGTTACGCCGGCTTAAACACCAGTGGTGTTCCGGTGAATCTGGCTAACTGGGGCGAGCCTGCCGGCTACCTGGATTTGTCGATGAGCTACTGGATTAACGAGCATGTCAGCCTCTATGCCAACGGCACCAACCTGACGGCAACCGACAGACGCTCTTATGCTCAGTACGAAGATCAGCTGCAGAACATCTGGGTGCAAGAGCGCCGTTACGCAGTGGGTGTAACGCTAACTTACTAACGCCCGGTCAATCAGGTAATCCATCCCCTGCCTGTGCGGGGGATAAAAGAATAATGATGGAGTTTGATTATGAAAATGAAATTATTGCCTTGGGTCTTAATGACCGGCGCATTGACTCTAACGGCCTGCGGTGGTGACGACGGCCTGTTAGGGGAAGATAACGATATCGATATGATGTATCCGGAAGCCGGAGTGGAAGATCCGACCGATCGTCCGCGCCCTCCGGAAAATGAACCCACCATGACCACCAGTGATAATTTCCTGCTGGATGTAACAGGAAGCCCTGTACAGTTGCGCGGTGCAACTCTTGAGTATGCGCAAGACCCGGCTCAGATGATTCAGGCAATCGAGCCACTTGCCGCAACCGGAGCAAACGCCGTGCGCTTGATGATTGACAGCAGTGTCACGTCGGATCAGCTTGACGGTGTGCTGACTCAGGTTGCTGAAAATAATATGGTGGCTGTGGTTTCCTTGACCGATGACGGCTCTGCACTTCATTGCCAGGAAGATCCGGGTGCTCTGGTGGATGCCGTGAACACTCTGTGGTTAGATCAGTGGATTGCGGTACTTGCGCAAGATCGGTATCAGGGCCGGGTAATTATTAACATCGCCGATGGCTGGGGCCCCATGGGAATCTTTAACCCTTCTAGCCTTGGTTATCAAGAGTATGTGGATACTTATAAGGCTTTGATTCGCCGCTTCCGCGAAGCCGGGTTTAAGTTGCCTTTGATGATTGATGGCGCCAACTGCGGCCAGGACTTTAACGCCTTCTTACTGGGGCGCGGCGGTGAGCTTTTGGCGGCCGATAGTGAGAGTAACCTGATCTTTTCAGCTGCGGCTGGCGGCCAGCGCTGGGATAGTGCCGATAAAATTGTCTCTGCGAATACTCTGCTGGCACAGGAAGATGTTCCTTTTCTTATGAGTGCTTTTGCGGGCTCGGAGACTGGAGATTTTCCCATCGATCACAGTGAGGTTATGGCCCAAGCAACCGGCGATGTAGCCTTCGTTGTGGATACTCCCTGGAGTAGTGGCGAAGACGGTGTCGGATATCTTAACGCTTTTGGTGAGGCCCTGGATTTAACCGGCGGTGCCGCTTCGCTGGATGTGTATATGGATCGCCGTTACCTTGAGTTTATGCGCGTGGCGCCGGGTAGCTCTAATTATGCCCCTAACGGCACCACCGGTATTTCCATGTACTTGCAAGATAGTGATGGGAACCGCCTGCGCTTGGGAACGTCAGTGGCTCGTGAGCTACGAGAAAACACTTGGAACAAGCTGCGCTTTGATGTGCCCGCCGAAATTGATCCGGCCGATCTGATGGATGGTGCTACCGCGTTTGATCAGAGCTCTGTCACCCATGTGGGGGTCGAGATTATGGCCAACGGCAAAGCCGATACCGCCGAAGGTGAAATTAAGTTCGATAATATGAACTTGTTCCCCGGTGTGCCGCCCATGTATACCGCTGAGTTTAACACCGATGGCGACACTGAACAGTGGATGGCCACCAATTCTGAACTTTCGGTTGCCGGCGGTAGTCTGCAGGCTTTGCCCACGGGTAATCAGGTTGACTTTAGTATGGCGGCATGGAATGGCGACGCTATTGGACAGATCGACTTTAGTAAAACCTTGAATGTAACGGTGCGTATGTTCCTTTCGGAAGAATACGCGAGTGATATTCCCAATATGTGGATGCAGGGCTTTGGTCAATTTGGCGAAGGTTGGTCATGGAATGCTGTACCTGTGGCAGCTGCGCCGCTAGTGGCTGGGCAGTGGTCGGAAGTCAAGTACACTATGAACTTTAATGAAACCGTGCAGCCTCCATCGGATATTGATATCGCCCAGGCGTTTGGTTTGCAGGTAGGTGGTATTTCTACGCCCAAGTCCGATCCCATCATGATCGACTCTATCGTGATCGAAGACCCTTCAGCTCGGCCGACTAAAATCGTGACCGACACGCAATACAAGGCCACTTTTAGCAATGGCACCGAAGGTTTTGTCAATGCGGGTTGGGATGGTGGCCAGGTGGAGTTGGCCAACGTCGATGATGCTTTGGTAGCTACTGTGCCAGCGGGCGATACTGGAGCGGTGAATAAGGCCGACGTTAATTCGGTGCGCGAGATTAATTTCGGAGGTAACTTGTCCGTTAAAGCGAAGATTTTGTTGCCCGAAAGCTTTGAGGGAACCGATTTCTGGATGCAGTTCTTCTTCCAAAGTGGTAGTTGGCAGCACTTTGCCTTTGGCCCGGTGGATATGGAAGCGATTACCTTTGGCGAATGGAGTGAAGTGGAATTTGAAATCACGGACGAAGACTACCCCGAAGATTTCGCTCGCACCTTGTCTCCACAAATGTTCGGCTTCCAATACGGTGATACCGTCGCCGGCGACATTATGGTGGATGATATTGAAATTATCGGCGACAGCGTCGTGGATGATCTGCAGCCTATCTACGAGCAGGGGTTTGAAACCGAAGGGTCGGTGGATGATCTGACGGTAGACTTCACCGCGGGCGCGCTGGATGCTGGCAGCATGTTGGCAGCCAAGATGACCGGCTATCATGTGGTGCCGTTCGGGTGGACCGCCAGCACGTGGTACGACGACAGTGCGTTAACCATTGCCGAGGATGTTCTGGGCGAGGTGTTAACTGAGCGCGGCGAGGAAATCGTCAATGGTGAAAATGGCATAACCGCCACCTCTATGCCGGTTATGTTTGAGTAATCTTGATTAGGCGCCGCTTGCGGCGCCCCTTTTCGTCAAGGCGCTTTGTCGGCAATTTCCTGCCAAAGCGCCGAGACTATAGGGCTTTTCAGCCTCTTCTCTAAGACACAAATCCCCGTCTCAAAAGGCCCCAGGTCGGGTTGATCCGCAATGCGTTGTACTTTGTCTCGCAGTGGACTGTTCTCCAGCACTATCAGGGGGACCAAGCCCACCCCAAACCCCAAGCTGACCATACTGACAATAGCTTCATTGCCTTTGACCTCTGCGTAAATGTTGGGAGTCAAATCTTGTTGTTTGCACCAGCGGTTAAATCGCTCCCTTGCCAGCCCTTCTTCCGAGACAATAATCGGTTGGCGGTACCATTGCCCAGGGGTGTTTTTTTGCAATGGTGCGATAAACACCAGGGGGGAGCGGGCAATGGGCTTGAAATCCAGCCCTGCCGGTAAACGGTCCGGGCGGGCGGCGATGGCGATGTCCTCAAACCCCGAGGTTACCCGGTCAATGGCTTGGGCCGGGTCACCGGTGTGCAGCTTAATGTTGATGCCCGGGTGGCGGGTGCGAAATTCGGTGAGGATATCGTATAAAAAGCTGTAGCTCGCGGTTACAGAGCAGTAAATACTGAGCTGTCCCCGCAATTGTTGGCTGCCGGTTAGGAGGGATTCCTGGAAGGTTTCCCATTGCTGTAACGTCTCGCGGGCAAACTGCAGAAACTGCTGTCCTTGTTCCGTGAGGGCCACCGAACGGTTATCACGCAGCACCAGCTCGGCGCCTAGCTCCTCTTCCAGCTGTTTTAAGTTGCGACTGATCGTGGAAGGGCTGACATAGCAGGCGCGGGCGGCGCGGCCAAAATGGCCCGCCGATGCCAGGGCGGTAAAGAGCTTAAGCTTTTGTATATCCATAATGTGTTTCAGTTTTTGCAATATTAAGTTGCGAATATATCATTTTACGTAACGCTGTGTATTCACTACACTGCACGGGATTTTTCTATTCACCCAGTTAACAGGAGTCTGCTATGCAGGTTTACTACGATAAAGATTGCGATCTTTCCATTATTCAGGGCAAGAAAGTTGCCATTATCGGTTACGGTTCTCAGGGCCACGCTCACGCGTGCAACCTGAACGACTCGGGCGTAGACGTTACCGTAGGTCTGCGTAAAGGCTCATCGTCTGTCGCTAAAGCTGAAGCCCACGGCCTTAAGGTAGCGGAAGTTGCCGAAGCGGTTGCCGGCGCCGAAGTGGTAATGATTCTGACTCCGGACGAGTTTCAGGCGCAGCTGTATAAAGAAGAGATTGAGCCTAACTTAAAAGACGGTGCTACCCTGGCGTTCGCTCACGGTTTTGCCATCCACTACAATCAGATCGTGCCGCGCAAAGATCTGGACGTGATTATGGTTGCCCCTAAGGCTCCGGGCCACACTGTGCGTACCGAGTTCACTAAAGGCGGTGGTATTCCCGATCTGATCGCCATCTTCCAAGATGCTTCTGGCAAAGCCAAAGACGTAGCCCTGTCTTACGCCAGCGGCGTGGGCGGTGGTCGTACTGGTATTATCGAGACTACCTTTAAAGATGAAACCGAAACCGACCTGTTCGGCGAGCAGGCCGTTCTGTGTGGCGGTGCCGTAGAGTTGGTGAAAGCTGGTTTTGAAACCCTGACCGAAGCCGGTTATGCCCCTGAAATGGCGTACTTCGAGTGCTTGCACGAGCTGAAGCTGATCGTTGATCTGATGTACGAAGGTGGTATCGCCAACATGAACTATTCCATCTCGAACAATGCCGAGTATGGTGAGTATGTGACCGGCCCCGAGGTGATCAACGACGAGTCTCGCGAAGCTATGCGCAATGCGCTTAAGCGTATTCAAAATGGTGAGTATGCCAAAATGTTTATCGCTGAGGGTGCGCACAACTATCCTTCCATGACTGCTAACCGTCGCAACAACGCGGCTCACCCCATTGAGCAAGTGGGCGAGAAGCTGCGCGGCATGATGCCTTGGATTCAAGCCAACAAAATCGTCGACAAGTCTAAAAACTAAGTTGCTGGCGCCCGCTCTGCGGGAGTTGCTGGATTGGACAAACCCCTGCCTTCGGGCGGGGGTTTGTCGTTTTTGTGATAGGCTAAGCCTTCATACACCGCTGTAGAGATCTTGCAAATATGAGTGACGAGCTTAACAAGACCCATTCTGAAGAAGACGACGACAGCCTACTGCCGTTTGACGAGCATGTCGAAGAGGTGCAAGAAGGTGACAAGAAGGTCCGCCATCGCGGCGTCTATCTGTTGCCCAATCTGTTTACCACGGCTGCTCTGTTTAGCGGTTTCTACGCGATCATCACGGCCATGAATGGTCAGTTCGAATCCGCCGCTATCGCCATATTTGTCGCTATGGTGCTTGATGGGATGGATGGGCGCGTGGCGCGTCTTACCAACACCTCCAGTGCTTTTGGCGAGCAGTACGACAGTTTGTCTGACATGGTGTCCTTTGGCTTGGCCCCCGCGTTGGTGCTTTTTAACTGGGCACTCGGCGATTTAGGTAAAGTGGGTTGGGCGGCAGCCTTTGCGTTCGCTGCCTGTGCCGCATTGCGTTTGGCCCGATTTAACACTCAGATAGGAACCGTCGATAAGGGGGAGTTTGTCGGCTTGGCCAGTCCCTCGGCGGCGGCCTTGCTTGCGGCAATGGTGTGGAGCGGCCACGATGTCGATGTGTCGCTGCCTCTGGCGATTCTCGCCATGGTGGTTACCGTATTGGCGGCTCTGTTAATGGTTTCTAATGTGCGCTATACCAGTTTTAAAAATATCGACTTTCGCGGTCGGGTCCCCTTCGTCGCTATGCTGGTGGTGGTGTTGATTTTTGTCATTATTAGTATCGACCCGGCGCGGGTGCTCTTGGTTATGGCGACGCTGTACGCGCTATCGGGCCCGGCGTGTTGGGTTTGGAAGCGCAAGAATATCCTTGCCGGTGCACGCGCCAAAGGTGAAAATTCAAAACCTGAACAGAAAGAAAGCAGCGATAATCCAACCGACTAGACTTAGGGCGCTTCTATTAATCCAGAGTTGCCTCTGGCTTTCAGGGCTTTCCGAGATCAAGGCGGCTTTGCGATGTCGGGCTGGTTGCCCGCCGAGTATAGCCAACACAGAGATCGGGAAGCCCTGAAAGCCCCGAAGGGCGCGGCCAAAACGCCCATCCGCTGTGTTGCCTACATGGATGTAGGTAAGGGCCGTGAGCAGGACGCGGAAGGCTTGCTCTTCTTGCTAAGGGCTACGGCCATTAGCGGCGAAGAGCGCCGTGCGGAGTGAGCGTTTTGGACTCGCGCAGAGACAATTCTGGATTAATAGAGGTGCCCTTAACGCTAGCCGTGGTCGCGCAGGTGCTCAAGCAGAATGTGCGTGCCCACGGCAATCAATATTAATCCCCCCAGTATTTCTGACTTTTTCCCTGCTACCGCGCCAATGGCGCGCCCCAACAATACCCCTATGGTCACCATGGTAAAGGTTGCCAGGCCAATGGCCGCAGCGGCGATTAAAATATTGACTTGCACAAACGCTAAGCCCACGCCCACCGCCATGGCGTCTATGCTGGTCGCTGTGGCAGTGATCAGTAAGGCCCATAATGACGTTTGGCTATCTTCTTCATCGTCCGGAGGCTGAAAACCCTGGATAATCATATGAACGCCTAGAGCAGCAAGCAGGCCAAAGGCGATCCAGTGGTCCCAGGCCTCCATCCAATTAACCGCCGCACGGCCAATAAGCCAGCCGAGCAGTGGGGTGCAGGCTTCAATGCAGCCAAACAGTAAGCCTGTCTTTGCGGCTGTTAAGAGGGTGGGGTGGTACATTTTGGCACCCTTGGCAATCGCGGCGGCAAATGCGTCGGTGGACATGGCCAGGGCAACAAAAAGCAAAGTGATAAGTGACATAGGGAAAGTTGCTAACGACTTATAGAAGGCGCAATGGTATCGCGCCTGATTGGGGTGTGCCAGCGGGATGGCGCTGGGTGATTTGTGAGCGTTTTGTCGGGGTAATAGTCGAGCATTAATCTTTTTGTAAAAACTTTGTTTTTGGGTCTTGCGCGGATTGGATTGGTGCGTATAATGCGCGCCTCTTCCCCAGGG
>NZ_JAMFTH010000009.1 GCF_024195295.1 Gilvimarinus xylanilyticus
AGGCGCCGTGAGCGAAGTTTGGTTACTCCAAATAAGCGATCGGCAACAACGCTGGGGACAAAACTGGCTCCAGCCCTTCGGGTTGCGGCTAAAAATCCGCCACCCTGCGTTGCTCGTCGTTCATTTGGAATAACCAAACCACTCTCCTCGCGCCTTGATTGACGAATTTTTAGTCACAACAGGCTGCATTTAATTAGCGTGAACAGGCCCTAGCGAGCCAATCCCAAGCATCGTAAAAACGGTGCTTGGGGGTTATACCTCCCGATCCCCCTCCGGCACCGTAAGGTCATGCCAGGTTTTGCCATGCGTGGTCAGTAAATCACCAAACTGTGCGCTGGTGCAGCACTTTTGGTCATTCCGACTACTCATTGAACACAGATTACAAACTTTTACTAGATAAACTATTTCCACCAATAAAATATTAATTTATAACGTCCCACCACAACTGCGGTAAAAATTCTGACAAAAAACCGACATCACTTCTGGCGCCGCTGGAAGTTCGCGTAGCAATACCTGAACAACCCAAGATTAAGATAATAAACCTGAGGAGATCCCTGTGACTAAACTCAAGTCGCTTGCCCAAGCCGTTAACGTTGAACAGCTGTTGAAAACCAGCGCCTCTGTGTTGACCCTGAGTGCCTTAATGGCCCCCGCATGGGCGCAGACCGATACCGACACCACCGAGCCCGCCGAACAGGAAATTGCGCTGGAAGAAGTGGTGGTAATGGGCCAGCGTGCCAGCGTTATCTCGGCGCAAAACATCAAGCGTGACTCGCCCCAATTTGTGGACTCTATTGTCGCGACCGATATCGGTAAGTTGCCGGATATGAACGTCGCCGAGTCGCTGCAGCGCATTTCGGGGGTGCAAATTACCCGCAATATGGGCGAGGGCAGCGGCATTGCCATTCGCGGCCTGACCCAGGTGCGCACCGAACTGAACGGTCGCTCCAGCTTTACTGCCAACGAAGGCCGCAGCCTGAGCTTTGAGGACGTTCCCTCTGAGTTGATGGCCGGGGTAGATGTGTACAAAAACCCCTCGGCGAAAATGATTGAGGGCGGCATTGGCGGCACCGTGGATTTGCGCACCTTTAAGCCCTTCGACTTTGATGGCCGTAAAATCAGCGCCACCGTGGGCTCCACCTATTACGATCTGATCGACGAGTTCAACCCCAATGTATCCGGCCTGTTTAGTGACCGCTGGGATACCGGCATGGGTGAAATGGGCTTTATGATCAACGTCTCCTACCAGGAGGCGGCCTTCCGCCAGGACACCACCTCTATTGAGCCCTACTGGGAGCGCGACGCCGCCGAGTTTGGTGGCACCGAGGGTGAGAGTGTGTACGTACCCGCCGGCGGCGGTATTAACAGCTCCTTTGGCGATCGCGAGCGTTTGGGGGTGGCCTCGGCGTTCCAGTGGCGCCCCAACGATGATCTGGACATCTACGCCCAGTACATCCGCTCTGACTACACCATGAGCCTGTTTGACTATTCCTACTTTGCCTTTTTACCCGCCGAGGCGAGTGAGGGCGGCGATAACCTGGTGCCGTTTGATAACAGCGATTTTTCGTTTAACGACAAGGGCGAGATGTTGACCGGCTCGTTTGCCGGGGTGAATATTGACTCCAACACCGGGTTGAACAAACGTCACTCGATTACCGAAGATTTTGCGGTAGGGTTTGAATGGCAAACCAACGATAATCTCAACCTGAGCGGTGATGTGCAGCACGTTAAAGCCACCACCGAGGGTGAAAACTTTATTCTCAGCGTTAATGCTCAGGCCCCGGTGCTGGATGTGGATGTCACTACCAGCTTTCCGCAATTGGGAGTGCGCCCTTCAGATCCCAGCGACCCCGAATCGGCCGATTTATCCGATCCCGACAATTACAAGTGGAGCTGGTTGATTCCGCACCACCAGGAAAGTGATGGCAGCCAGACCGCTGCGCGCTTTGACGGCGAGTGGGAGTTCCACGACGGCGGGTTTATCAGCGCGGTCTCGACCGGGGTGCGCTACTCGCACCGCGAAGCCACCACCAAATCCATGGAGTGGACGCCCTGGACCACAATCGATGCCCCGGCCTGGACCTGCACCGACTGGGCGACCATGGGACCCAGCACACCCGAGTGTAACCCGGACAATCTCGACCCCTCAGACCCGGCTAACCAGGGCAGCTGGGGCGAGACCTTTTTGTTAGACGACCCGCGTTTTTACAACGACGACGGCAGCGCTAACTGGGCACAAAACCAGTTCACCGACTTTATGCGCGGCAGTGCCGATGCGTTTGGTTTGACTCTGGCCGCCTCATCCGACTTGGCCGGACGTTTCTCGGATGAAACCATTCGCTTTTTAACCGGCAATCACCCCAACCCCGAGTATCGCCTGGACGGCATTCCCGACTATGGCCCGCAGCAAATCAACGATCAGGAAGAAGACACCCTGGCCGCCTACGGCATGGTGAGCTTTGCCTCTGAGCTGCTGGGTATGCCGCTGGACGGTAATGTGGGCGTGCGGGTGGTGGAAACTCAAACCACCGCGCGCGGCGCCAATGCCTCGTGCGATGCCGATGGCAACAATTGCGAATACACCGACTCGATTTTCGAAAACAAGTACACCAACACGCTGCCCAGCCTGAACCTGCGCTGGTCGCTGCAAGAAAACCTGTACCTGCGCTTTGCCGCCTCTAAGGGCATCAGCCGTCCCGGTTTCGACCAGATGGACCCCAACATCAACCTGAATGTATCGGTGGATAACGAGTCGGGCACCATTACCGACCTGAGCGCCTCGGGCGGTAACCCAGACTTGAAGCCCATGGAAGTGGCCCAGGCGGATGTGGCGCTGGAGTGGTATTTCTCGGATGCGGGCATGGCCTACGGCACCGTTTTCTACAAAGACGTGCAAAGCTTTATTGCCAACGGCACCGTGACTCGCGACTTTGAATACCAGAACCCACTGACAGGCGAGACCGAAACCGGCGCCTTTGATTCGGATATTCCGCTCAACGGTGAAGACGGCAAAATTGAAGGCTTTGAAGTGGGTGTTTCCGGCTTTTTCGACTTCCTGCCCGAGCCCTGGAATGGTCTGGGTGGCCAGGCGAACTACACCTACGTAGACAGTGAAGCCCCCAGCCCCTTCGCCACGGATATTCAGGGCAATGCGATGCTGGTGCCGCTGGAAGGCCTGTCGGAAAACAGCTACAACCTAGTGGGTATGTACGAATATGGCGACTGGTCGGTGCGTCTGGCCTACAACTGGCGCGACGATTACCTGGATACGACCGCCGGTACCGGTACCGGTAATCTGCCCATCTACAACGACGCCTATGGTCAGCTGGATGGCTCGATTAACTGGACCCTGAACGACACCTTCACCCTGCAGTTCGATGCCGTGAATATTACCGATTCGCGCAACGATACCTACCAGGGTTCATCGTCTCGCTATCGCGATAGCTATCTGGGCGATCGCCGCTACGGTGTGACTTTGCAAGCGGAGTTTTAATCACCCCCGACGCCCGCCCGTGCGGGCGTCGATTTTCTCTTTCTTTGATCCCTTCCCTATTCGGCCATCGCTCTAGATTGCGGTGCGCTATGCCCGCCTCAACCTTTTTGCGGTATCACTTTGGTATTGGTATTTATCTGATTTAATATCCATACGGTTTTACATAAGAAAATATTTGCGCCTGTAAAACATATAGGTTATAAATTAGACGGTGTATTTTTACAAATAAAAGCACTTTTTATAAATATAACCCAGTTTTATGCGTCGTACACCAAACCTGACAGACGGCGCTATCTGGAATCACACGATAATAATAGGAGAGAACTGTGATTGCTCACCCCTCAATCCGTCGTAATATGCGTCCATTGGCGAAAACCAGCGTATCTGCCCTGGTGTTATGCGCTCTGGGTGTTGTCGGCTCTGCCGTAGCGCAGGAAACTGATGAAGAACTCGCCATTGAAGAATTAGTTGTTACCGGCCAGCGCGCCAGTATTGAGTCTGCTCAGGAAATTAAACGCGATGCGGAAATGGTGATGGATTCCATTACCGCCGTAGACATTGGCGCCTTGCCCGACCGCTCGGTCGCCGAGGCCCTGCAGCGTGTGCCCGGGGTACAGCTGCAGCGCACTAACGAGGCCCGCGACCCGGCCCGTCTGGCCGCCGAGGGCGGTGATGTGTTTGTACGGGGCCTGAACTGGGTGCGTACCGAGCTGAATGGCCGCGATATTTTCTCGGCTTCCAACGGCCGCTCGCTGGGTTTTGAGGACGTCTCCGCCGACTTAATGGCCGGGGTAGACGTGTATAAAGCCCCCACTGCCGACATGATTGAAGGCGGTATTGGCGGCACGGTTAACCTGCGTACCCGCAAGCCGTTTGACTCGGACGACATGATTATCGCCGCTTCGGCTGATTACAACTACGCCGAGCTGTACGAAGAGGGCTTCCCCTCGTTTAACGGTTTGTTCAGCAACCGCTGGGATACTGCCATCGGTGAAATTGGCTTTTTGGTGTCGGCCAGTGTGGCCGAGATTGGCAACCGTACCGACAGTATTCAAACTGGCCGCTACGTGGGTTATGACGCCAATGGTGAGGCCTCTAGCGCCAGTGGTCTGGCGGCACAAAACTACCTGCCCAATGGTTTGGGATTCCGCCGTATTGATTGGGAACAAGAGCGTGATTCACTGGCTGGGGTGTTGCAGTGGGCGCCTACCGATACCCTGGAATTTACCCTGGAAGCGATTCAAACTTCGGCCTACGCCGAAGATATCGAGCGCGCTGTGGGCCTAAATGCCGACTGGGGTAATGACATCATGCCCTGGAACGGTGATTTCACATACGACGACGAAGGCTTCTTAACCGGCGGCACACTCTTTAACGCCGGCATGAGCAACAACCTGCGTTACGGCGAGCGCGACGCCGAAACCAGCGACTACTCTTTCGCGGTCGAGTATGCCCCCACCGAAAACTGGACCATTAAAGGCGATCTGCAATACGTCGACTCTACTACCGCAGTGCTGAGCAACGCGTTGTTTACGCAATTGGCGGGCGAAGAGCGCGGACCGTCGTCCAACTCAAACGTTGAGGTGGACTTCGGCTTTGGCAGCGACCCCTGGATGGACGTGACCGACGACACTCGCCAAGCGCAGCAAAGCGCCTACTGGTGGGGCGCGGCCATGGACCATATTGAAGACAACGAAGCTGACTCGCTGGCGGGCCGGGTGGATGTGGATTATCACTTTACCGATAGCGACTTCATGCGCAGTGTATCTGTGGGTGTGCGCCACTCGGATCGTGAAGCCATTACCCGTCAATCTGGTTGGAACTGGTCGCTGCTAAACAACCAATTCTGGGGCGGTGCACCAACCCCCGAAGACATTGTTTACCTGGATCAAGACACCCAGGACGGAACCGAGCTATACACCTTTGATAACTTTTACGGGGGTGATACCGATGCGCCTGCAGTGGGTTGGTTTCCCACTTATGAGCTAACTCGCGATCCCAACTACGCTTACGAACAATTGGCTGACGTGCAGCGTGCTGGTTGGGGCTGGGTGCCTTTGGACCCTGAAACCGCTTACGACTTGAACCCTCGGGCGGATAACGTGAGTGCCGGTATCAACAACCAAAACGAAGTGAACACTGCCGCTTATGTGATGGCGCGTTTTGGCGATGACGGCGGGGATCTGTTTGGCATTCCG
The DNA here is from genome assembly GCF_024195295.1 of Gilvimarinus xylanilyticus. GTDB lineage: Bacteria > Pseudomonadota > Gammaproteobacteria > Pseudomonadales > Cellvibrionaceae > Gilvimarinus > Gilvimarinus xylanilyticus. Next base: position 5,692 of record NZ_JAMFTH010000009.1, read on the forward strand.
TTTGACGGTAATGTCGGTGTGCGCTTCGTTGAAACCGAACTGACCGCCCGTGGCCGCTCCGCAGCTGGTGGCGCGGGTGATTCGTGCGCGGCCAACCCATCGGCCGACTGTGACGGCGCCCAGGCTTTTGCCGATGCCTACAATGCCGCCTACGGCGAATACGCCGATTACACGCACAGCTATACCAACGTACTGCCCAGTCTGAACTTGCGCTTTGGTATAACCGAGCAGTTGCAAGCGCGCTTTGGTTTATCGCGTGCGATGGTTCGTCCCGGCTTCCACCAAACTCAGCCGTATACCACTCTCGGCTTTGATTTTATGGATAACGCCTTTGATCCTAACACCCCTTACGAGGGTACGGGTACTGGGGGTAACTATGAGCTCGAGCCCACGGTATCGGATCAGATTGACCTGAGTCTGGAGTACTACTTTGGCAATGCCAACAGTGTGACTCTGGCGCTGTTCCACAAAGATATTGAAGATTACATTGCCACTACTAACCAAGTTGAAAGTATCACCTCGGGTGGACAAACCTACGACTTCGAAGTCACCCGTCAGGTGAACGCAGCCGAAGGTAAGCTGCAGGGCGCCGAACTGGCTTACCAGCAGTTTTTCGATATGCTGCCCAGCCCGTTTGATGGTTTAGGGGTGCAAGCTAACTACACCTTTATCGACAACGAAGGCGGTATGAACCAGGCGGTTAACATCTTTGAGGCGCCGCAGGTTGAAGGCTCTACCGATGAGTCGTTGCCCATTGAAGGTATATCGGACAACAGCTACAACCTGACATTGATGTACGAAAAGTACGATGTGTCAGCGCGTTTGGCCTACAACTGGCGCGAGCGCTACCTGCTGACTACCTCGGCGGCGAACATTAACCGTCCGGTCTGGTTTGATGACTATGGTCAGCTGGATGGCTCGGTGTTCTACACCATTAACGACAATGTGAAGGTCGGTCTGCAGGTGACTAACCTGACCGCCGAGTCTACCAAGCTGGAAGTGGGCGACACTCAAATCGCCGGCGATTACAGCTGGACTCAGGGTGACCGTCGCATTGCCTTTGTGGTGCGTACGCAGTTTTAAGCCCGCCTGCCACCTCTGGCCCTTGTGCCAGGGGTGGCTTTTTGCTTCACTCAAGCATCCTTTTGATCGTGATGCGCTCTCCTTATGAGTCACCCGCAGATTAACAATATCCTTATTCTCGGTGGCGGCACCGCCGGCTGGATGGCCGCTGCCGCGATGAGTAAATTTTTCGCCGGGCAGCCGGTTAGCATTCAACTCGTAGAGTCGCCCGAGCTTGGCACCGTGGGGGTAGGCGAGGCCACCGTACCGGTTATCCGCCAGTTCAATCGCTATCTCGGGCTGGACGAAGACAGCTTTATTCGCCGCACTCAGGGCAGTTTTAAACTGGGTATTGAGTTCTGTGATTGGCTTCAACCCGGCAGCCGTTATTTTCATGGCTTTGGCGATTTCGGAGCCGCTGTGCAGGGCGTGCCTGCGCACCAGCTGTGGCTGCGCTCGCAGGCGCTGGGTAACCAGGCGTCTTTGCTGGATTACTGCTTTGCCGCGCAAGCTGCGCGCCATAATTGCTTTGCACCGCCACCCGATGAACCCCGCCTGGCCGCTATTGCCGCCTTTGATTACGCCTATCACTTTGATGCCGGCCTCTACGCTCAGCTGTTGCGAGAGTGGGCCTGTGAGCGGGGGGTTGAGCATCTACAGGGGCAGATACAAGGTGCAAACCTAGACCCCGGTAACGGCGATGTGGCCTCTGTCGGCCTTGCGGATGGCCGCACCCTTAACGCCGACTTTTTTATTGATTGCACCGGCTTTCACGCCCAGTTGATGCACTGCGCGCTTCAGGTGCCCTATTGCAACTGGAGTGCTCATCTACCCTGCAACCGCGCCCTGGCGTTGGCCTGTGAGCGCCGCGAACCCTTGACGCCCTATACCCGTGCCACCGCGCGCAGTGCGGGGTGGCAGTGGCGTATTCCTCTGCAGCACCGGGTGGGTAATGGCCTGGTGTACGCCAGCGATTATTTAAGCGATGAGCGGGCCGAGCGCGAGTTGCGCCACAACTTGGAGGGCGATGCCATTGGCGATATCAAGCGCCTGCGTTTTACCACCGGCCACCGTGAACACTTTTGGTATCGCAACACTCTGGCATTGGGGCTGGCTGCGGGCTTTTTAGAGCCCCTTGAGTCCACCAGCATTCAGTTGATTCAAACGGGTTTATTACGCTTTTGGGAACTGTTGCCGAGCGGCGCCAACCCCGCCTCGGTGCAAGACGAGTACAACCGAATTACTCGGGCCGAGTACGAGCGTCTGCGGGATTTTCTTATCTTGCACTACTGCACTAACCAACGCCCCGGTAGCGACTTTTGGCGCTACTGTCGCGAGCAAGCTTTGCCCGCTGCCTTGGCCCATAAAATAGCGGTATTTCGCGACTCGGGCAGGGTGCCTTTATACGATAACGAGTCTTATAGTGAGGCCAGTTGGGTCGCTATATTGACGGGCCAAAATATAATGCCTCAGCACTGGGCTTTGCAGGCCGATCAGATGCCAGCGTCACAACTTGTGCAACTACTGGAGCAGCGCCGTCGCGATATTGCCGCTATTGTCAGCAAAATGCCCTCACACGAGTACTACCTGGAGCATTTAGCTGCTCACTGACAATCTTGCCGCTAGTTTTTATATAAAAATGTTTGCACAAGTAAAAAATATCAGTTATAAAATAGCTGTACTTAGCAACATTACCCCGATAGATACGGTGCGACGTATTTACCGGCTAAGCAAACGTACCAAACACGGAGACTGACTCCGCTATACATGAGCTGATGTTTTGCATCGTTAATGGGCGGCGCTTGCCCCGGCAAGCGCCGCATTTTTTTGCCACTTTTACGCTCACGCTTTCCTATTTACACGACTCGCCGTGTTTCTCTTATCAACGGGCCCTATATAGCCTAAGCTTTACAGATATATTCACCCGAACAGGGCTCGGCGCAAACCTTGCTTCCTGTATTAAGTTAAATGGATTAGCCAAAAGGGGAATCAACCGTGAGCGATAGTTTTCAGTCCAAAAGCACCCTCGATGTCAACGGCAAGTCATACCGCTACTACAGCCTGAAAGCGCTGGAAGGCGACTACAACCTAGACCGACTGCCCTACTGCCTAAAGGTGTTGCTGGAGAACCTGCTGCGCAAAGAAGATGGCAAAAGCGTGAGCGTGGACGATATTCACACTCTGTGCCGCTGGAAGGGCTCAGACGAGGCCAGCGAACAGGTTAACTTTACCCCCGCGCGAGTCGTGCTGCAGGATTTTACCGGCGTACCGGCGGTGGTCGATTTGGCGGCCATGCGCGCTGCGATGCGCCAACTGAACGGTGACCCGGCCAAGATTAACCCACTGGGGGCGGTGGATTTGGTGATCGACCACTCGGTAATGGTGGATTATTACGGCAACCCGGATTCACTGGCCAAAAACACCGAGAAAGAATTTGAGCGCAACAACGAGCGTTACCAATTTTTGCGCTGGGGCCAGCAGGCGTTTTCCAACTTTCGCGTGGTGCCACCCGGCACCGGTATTGTCCACCAGGTGAACCTGGAGTATCTGGCCAAGGCCGTGCTGGTAGAAGAGCACGACGGTGAACAAGTCGCTTTGCCCGACACTCTGGTGGGCACCGACTCGCACACCACCATGATCAACGGCCTGGGCGTTCTGGGCTGGGGCGTAGGCGGCATTGAAGCCGAAGCCGCCATGCTGGGCCAACCCATCACCATGCTGATCCCCGAGGTGGTGGGCTTTGAATTAAAAGGCGAACTGCCGCCCTCAGCCACCGCCACGGACTTGGTGCTGACCGTCACGCAAATGCTGCGCGAGCGCGGTGTGGTGGGTAAGTTTGTGGAGTTTTACGGCCCGGGCCTGTCTAAGCTGCCTTTGGCCGACCGGGCCACCATTGCCAATATGGCCCCCGAATATGGCGCCACTTGCGGCATATTCCCCATTGATGACGAAACCCTGAACTACCTGGCCTTAACCGGGCGCGAGCAAGCGCAAATTGACCTGGTCGAAGCCTACGCAAAAGAGCAGGGCCTGTGGCGCCATGACGACGACCCCGTGGCCGATTACAGCGACACCCTGCACCTGGATTTGGGCGATGTGGTACCCAGTCTGGCAGGTCCTAAACGCCCGCAAGATCGTATCGCGCTGACCGACGCCAAAGCTGAATTTAACACCTTGCTTGAACAAGAACTGCAAGAGCAGGAAACCGTCATCGCCAGTACCGATGACTCGCGCTTTACCAGCGAAGGTGGGCAGACCGCCGTGGACAACACCAACCTGCACGAGCGGGGTGCCGTGCCGGTTGCAATGAACGGGCAAGAATTTATGCTGGAGCATGGCGCGGTGGTCATCGCCGCCATTACCTCTTGCACCAATACGTCTAACCCCGCCGTGCTGGTAGCCGCCGGTTTGGTTGCACAAAAAGCGCACGATCTGGGGTTAACCACCAAGCCCTGGGTGAAAACTTCATTCGCCCCCGGCTCGCAAGTGGTGCCCGCCTACATGAAAAACGCAGGGCTTCTAGAGCCTTTGGCCGAGCTGGGCTTTGATATTGTCGGCTTCGGCTGCACCACCTGTATTGGTAACTCCGGCCCGCTGCCGCCACCGGTGCAAAACGCCGTGCGCGCAGGTGATTTGCTGGTGGCCGGGGTGCTCTCGGGTAACCGCAACTTTGAAGGCCGTATCCACCAGGACGTGCGTGCGAATTACCTGGCCTCGCCGCCACTGGTGGTTGCCTATGCATTGGCCGGTAATATGAACGTGGATTTACTCAACGATCCGGTCGGCGAAAGCAAAGACGGCAAACCCGTGTACCTGAAAGACATCTGGCCCAGCCCCAAAGAAGTGGCCGATACCATCGCCAGCGCCATGACCGAAGGTATTTACGCCGACAAATACGCCGATGTATTTAAAGGCACCGAGGCCTGGCAGCAGCTACCGGTACCGGAAGATGAAATTTACTCCTGGCCCGAATCCACCTACGTGAAAAAACCCCCGTACTTTGATGGCATGACCATGGAGCTGCCCGAGTCCAAGCCGATTACCGACGCGCGCTGCCTGGTTAAGGTGGGCGATTCCATCACCACTGACCATATTTCGCCAGCCGGCGCCATCAAACCCGACAGCCCGGCCGGGCAATACCTACGCGAAAAAGGTGTAGAGCCCGAAGACTTTAACAGCTACGGTTCGCGCCGGGGCAACGACGATGTCATGGTACGCGGCACCTTTGCCAATGTGCGCCTTAAAAACCAAATGGCCCCCGGCACCGAAGGCGGCTGGACCACGTATTTGCCCACCGATGAGCAAATGAGTATTTATGAAGCCTCGCAAAAATATCAGGCCGATAACGTCCCGCTTATCGTATTAGCCGGAAAAGAATACGGTACCGGTTCCAGCCGCGACTGGGCCGCCAAAGGCACCAACTTGTTGGGTATTAAAGCAGTGATCGCGCAAAGCTTTGAACGTATTCACCGCTCTAACCTGGTGGGCTTTGGCGTGCTGCCACTGCAGTTTAAAGACGGTGAAAGCGTCGAGTCTTTAGGATTGGACGGGTCGGAAACCTTCGACTTTGACGCCATTGAAGGCGAGCCCAAAACCCTCGGCGTAACCGCACGCAAAGACGGAAAAGATATTTCGTTTGAAGTCCGAGTGCGTATTGATACCGCCGTAGAGTGGGACTACTACCGTCACGGCGGTATTTTGCACTACGTACTGCGGCAGTTGGCGGGGTAGCTGATTGGTTTACGGGCTACAGTAAACGTAGGACGGAAAAACATAGGGGCAGCTTTTAGCTGCCCTTTTTTCGATTAATAGAGAACGTGAATCCGATCTGATACCACCTTGCTGGCTTGCACAGCGACGTCGGCTCTGCTTGAAGCGGGGTTCGGTTTTCAATTAACAGAAAACTTTTATAGTCAATCACTTAACCAGTGTGGAAGGTGAAGTAACAAGACCGGGGTGTGCGAGATAACGCGCACGCACGATATACAAATGTTAATACCTCAAGAGGTCGAACATTGGACATTAAGATTCGTAATGAGGGCAAAGGTGATGTTGAGCCAATCCACCGAGTTACAGTGTTGGCTTTTCGGGATGCCCTTCATACTGATCACACCGAGCAATTTATTGTGAAGGCTCTTCGTCAGGCTGACGCATTGTTTCTGTCTCAGGTCGCTGAATCAGATGGCGAAGTTATAGGTCACGTTGCCATTTCTCCAGTAAAAGTTTCTGATGGCTCAACCAACTGGTTTGGGCTTGGGCCGATCTCGATGCTGCCTGAGTATCAGGGTAAGGGGGTTGGCTCAAAGCTTATGGAGAGCGCCCTTGCAGGCCTCAGAGAAAAGGGGGCGGAAGGCTGCGTAGTACTCGGAGATCCTAGTTATTATGGGCGCTTTGGCTTCAAGGTTGTCGATGGGGGCGTGTTTCCAGGGGTTCCGGTGAAGTATTTTCAGGCACTGTCGTTCGGTAGTGGTTTTCCGCAGGGAGAAGTTACGTACCATGAGGAATTTTCGGCACAGGGTTAACAATCGGCTGCACTGCGTAAACTTCCCCGAAGCAATTAAAAAAACAAGAAAATCAACAAGGAATAGTAGCTTGCGAGAAAATCTTAGAAAAAAGATTATTGAAATTTGTAATCTTAAAATTGCGAAAAAGGGCGAGAATGTGGGGTTATCCTTCTATGCGTTTTTTAAAAACAAAAACGATCAGCCCGAGGTTCTTATGGAGGCCGCTCGGTGGTGGATTGAAACCCATCAATTAGATCATTTCGAGAAGGCCAGTAAAATTAGAAAAATGGTCGAAGCCGGTGTTTAAGGTTATCTACGAATCACCTATGCCAGTTCTTCTGCCGCCATACTAGGCTTCACTGCCGTATTGGCCGAATAGAAGCTCGCCTGGATCCTTGGTTGAAGGAGCGGTTGCGCATTATATGGTAGCCATTTTTATGGCTTGCAGGTGGTCTGGTATTTTCATAGGTTCCTACATCCTTACTTTACTGATGATCAGAGCTGCATTCACTCCGCCAAAGCCGAATCCGTTACACAGTACGTGCTCTGTTGGGTGCTCGCGCGCGGCGGCGCAGACAAAGTCTAAGTCATCGAGACATTCATCAGGATCTGTCAGGTTTTGGGTCGGGGGCAGATGATTGTGCATTACCGATAGGGCGGAGAAAATCCCTTCCACGCCACCAGCGGCACCGAGTAGGTGGCCTGTGGCCGACTTAGTCGCGGAAATTGGAATACCGGCAAGTGCATCGCCGAAAGCGTTGCGTAGTGCCGCTATTTCCGCTCGGTCACCCACCGGCGTCGAAGTGGCATGAGCATTGATATGATTGATCGCGCCGGGAGCCAATCCCGCCATTTGCAGGGCCGCTCGAATGGCCGCCGCCGCACCGCCGCCGTCCTCGGGGCCTGCGGTAATATGATGTGCATCGGCACTGGTGCCGTAGCCACTGAGAACGGCCAATGGTGTTGCCCCTCGTGCTTCGGCGTGGGCTAAGGTTTCGATCACAAGCATTCCCGCGCCCTCCCCCATGACAAAACCGTTGCGTGCTCGATCGAACGGGCGCGATGCGCAGGTGGGATCGTCCTGTTCGGTGGATAACGCTTTCATGGCGTGAAAGCCGGCAAGCGACAGCGGATCGATACAGGCTTCCGCACCGCCCACCAAGGCTACATTCGCTTCGCCGCTGCGTATCAAACGCATGCCGTCGCCTATAGCCTGCAGTCCGGCGGCGCAGGCTGTAACGGGACAGCCCAACGGTCCGCGCAAGCCATAACGAATGGAGACGTTCCCCGCCGCCAAGTTAGCCAAAAAAGCCGGCACAGTGAAAGGCGAAAGGCGGCGGTGTCCACGGGTCGACAAAGTATTTTGCGCCTGGGTAATGGTGGGGAAGCCGCCGATGCCAGAACCTATAATGGTCGCCGTGGCCAGTCGGTCCGCGTCGTTCGCCGGAAACCAATTGGCCTGAGTCAGTGCCTCTTCGGCGGCCGCTAAAGCGTATAGACTGAACAGCTCCAGCTTGCGCCGGTCTTTTGCATTGGCCACGCGATCTGGGTCAAAGCCCGCTTCCGGATCCACATTGAGCCCAGGGACTGAGCCCGCCACCTTGATGGGTAGCTCGGCGGTATCGAATCGGCTGATTAAAGAAATGCCGGAACGGCCAGCCAGAAGACGCTCCCAACTTGCCTTAACCCCGCTGCCGAGTGGATTGACTGTGCCCATGCCAGTGATGACGAGCGGTGACTGCATAGTAGTTTTCCTGCATAGTGGATGTTGTACTACGCTACCACCGGTCTTAATATGATCAAGATAATATTAAGCATGGAAAAGTGAGCCCTTCATGACCCACCCGACAAATCGCAAGGCCAAGTCGCGAGAGCGCATCCTCAAATCGGCTATCGAGTTGTTCAGCCGCCAGGGCTTTGAGAAGGTATCTCTCGGCCAGATTATGAAGCTTGCCAAGATGACCCATGGTGCTTTTTACGCGCACTTCGCTTCGAAAGAAGCGCTTTATCAAGCCTCGGTACGAGAAGCCTTGGAGCGCAGCCGTGCGGCCAGGTTGGTTAAAGGGCCCCTATCGGTGCAGCATTTGACGGAGCTGGTGGCGAATTGTTGCAGTCTTCGGGAGCTGGAGCGAACCCGTACACCGGGGCCCGAATCGGTACTGTTCAATGAAATTGGCAATGAGAACGCTGAAATCCGTACCTTGTTCGAAGCGTCATACTTGCGCATGAAGAAAATGCTGGAGACCCGCCTCATTGCGCTGAGTCGCCTAAAAAAGCTCCCATTCGACCCAGATCGCAAGGTTGTTGCGGATAAGTCTCGCGCTATTCTGGCGTCACTGATAGGCGCGGTAGCCATTGCCAAAAGCCTACCTACCGGGCAGGAAGGCAACGACATCCTTAACATCGCCCAACGTAATATTTTACAGATGCTGGGTGTTAAGGAGAGCGAGGTGGAGCGTATGCTGGCAAACGTGGGGCAAGCGGCGGCGACATAAATGTGAATAATAAATGGCGCTTTAAATTTGTTGTGTTACTCGCCTGAGCATTTGTGCATGTAGCAATTGTTTTTAATGGGCAGAATTGGCTCGGGTAATTGATAGTTTTTTATCCCGCCTGGATAAACCCTCAGTAAGTTGTTCGGTAGCCTCAGTTAAAGGTCGTTTCCCCGTTTGTAAAACTGATATTTTCGACCTTCAGTTAAGGTGCTGAGGTCTCCTCCTCAGCGCGAATCCAGGTCTGACTGCGACCGAATAATGATATGCCGATAAACCCGCGAACGGTCAGGGAGTTGTGGTCTTCTGCCAGCTCGGCTTTGGCTTTGTAGATTTTGCCGGATTTGGGGTCGAGGATGCTGCCGCCGCTCCACTGTCCCGGTTCGTCCTGGGTGAGCCCCCACATAAATTGCAGGCCTTGGATGGGCTTATTGTTGAAGTCACCGGGGCATTTCTTACACAACTTGCCCTGGCTTTCGGGCTGCAGGAGTCGGGTGATGGTGCCGGTTAGCTCGCCGTCGGTTACCGCAAGGCTGACCAGGCTTTTGCGGCTGTCGTCTTTATCGTCAATGGTAACCCACTGCCCTTCAATGGGGGCGGCACCAGCGCTGATGCTTAAGCAAAATAACAATCCAGTCGTTATTCCCATACGTAAAGCGTGCATAGATGAGCCCTCGTGAGTTGGTGCCGGTGTAATTCTTTAGCTAACTATAGAGGCAATCGGGCCCGTTCGCCAAGCGGTTAGAGTTGCTGGCAGTAGGTATTGCGGCCATTGCGCTTGGCGTTGTAGAGGGCCTCGTCGGCGCGGCTGATCAGGTTTTCGATGGTGTCGTCGTCTTCGCGGGCAATGGTCAGGCCCAGGCTGATGGTGATATTGCCGATATGCTGGAAACTGTGCTCGGCGATGGCTTTACGCAGCCGCTCGGCGGTGGTGGCAGCTTCGGTGGCACGGATGTTAGGCAGGATTAAGGCGAACTCTTCGCCGCCAAAGCGGCCCAGGGTGTCGTGGTCGCGAATCAGTTCGGCGCACAGTTCGGTCAGCTCCTGTAGCACAGCGTCGCCGCGCAGGTGACCGTATTTGTCGTTGACCTGTTTGAACAGGTCAATATCGAAAATAATCAGTGAGAGCGGGTGATGGTAGCGCCGAAATTCGGCGAAGCGACGTTCCAGCTCGGCGATAAGCTTGCGGCGGTTGTAAAGGCCAGTCAACTCGTCGGTTTCGCTTAAATGTTGTAGCTGGTTTTGCAGTCGGTGGCGCTCGGTGATGTTGCTGGCCAGCCAGATGACTGCGCGCTCGCCTTCAATGGGCTTGGGCAGCGGTTGAATTCGGCCCTCAAACCAGAGCTCGCCTTCGGGCCCGCCATCGGTCGGCAGCCCTTCAACATCTTCAGCCGCCAGCGGGTATTCGACGATGCGCAGGGCGTTTTTTTCCAGAGTCAATTGTATTTGTTCCAGAAACCAGGCGGCCTTATCGGCGGGCAGAACGTCGTTTAAGTGAAAGTTCACCAGGTGGTGGCCGTCGTGGTAGTACTGGCGGTCGTGTCCGCCCAGCAGGGCAATATAGCGGCCCGACTCGCTGATAATAAACATCGGGTCGGGCAGCGCTTGAAGCGCATCTAGACAAAGCTCATTGGCGTCGATCATTTGCGTCCTGCGTTTGGATTTTATCCCTGGTACCTTTGGGAGCTGCTAACGGCGCAAAGGCACGGGTACAGGGTTGGGTTCTACCAGCGCGGGCTCGGCTTCAAAGCGCTGGTAAGCGTCGTTATGCACCTCGCCGATGCGGGCCAGAGCCTGCTCCAGGCGCGGGTCTTCGCAGCCTTCCAGCTGCCCAAAGAGCTTTTCCACGGTGTCGGCGGCGTCCTTTTTAAGGTTGGACTGATTGATCTTGATCATCAAATTAATATAGTTCTGCATGCCCACCTTGTTTTGCATTTGCTTTTCCACCGATTGGCGCGGTGGAATATCCGGCAAGCTTGCCTCGGCGCAGCGCTGTTTAATATTACTCAGCATATTGTAGTTAGACAGCATGGTACGAAAATCCAGGCCCATCTGGCGCGGGCTGGCGGTGGCGGTCAAGCTGGCGCAGCTCAGCAGGCAAGATAAAACGATGCTAGCGGTAGTTTTCATAGTAAAAGGCTTATCTGTGATTTTAAAAAGCGCACACTCTACCATCTTACGGTGCGCTTTGAGAGTCCAGCCACTGCTGGACTCGCTGTTCGAGAATATCCAGCGGCAGCGCCCCGCCGCTTAGGACAAGGTCGTGAAACTCGCGTACCGAAAAATCCTCGCCCAAGGTGTGTTGCGCGTGTTCGCGCAGCTGCATGATTTTCATCATGCCCACTTTGTAGGCGGTGGCCTGGCCCGGCATCACGATGTAGCGCTCGACCTCGCGGGTGGCGTCGGCGCGGGTCATGGGCGAGTTGGCGACAAAGTAGTCGATGGCCTGCTCGCGGCTCCAGCGGTGGTGGTGAATGCCGGTGTCCACCACTAGGCGAATCGCACGCCACAGTTCAAAGCTTAAGCGACCAAAGTCGGCGTAGGGGTCGTCGTACAGGCCCAGCTGGGTGGGTATCCATTCGGCGTACAGCCCCCAGCCCTCTATGTAGGCGGTGTAGTGGTTGTGGCGGCGAAATTCGGGCAGCTCGTCCAGTTCTTGGGCGATGGCAATTTGCATATGGTGGCCAGGCACCGCCTCGTGATAGGCGAGCGCGCGCATCTGATAACGGGGCATGGCGCGCAAATCGTGTAGGTTGACGTAGTAAATGCCCGGGCGCGAACCGTCTTGGGCGGGGGACTGGTAAAAGGCTTTGCCCGCGGACTTTTCCCGGAAGGGTTCAACCGCTTTCACGCTGAGCTCCGCCTGGGGCAGACGGGTGAAGAGTTCAGGTAGGTGTGCCTCCATTTGCTCAATGAGTGCGCGCGTATCGGCTAAATACTGGTCTCGGCCTTCCTCGGTGTCCGGGTAGTAAAAGCGCGGATCTTCTTTGAGCGTGGCAAAAAAGTCGGTTAAGTCGCCATCAAAATTCAGCGATTGAATAATCGCACGCATGTCGCGGTGAATACGCTCGACCTCGTCCAGACCGATTTGGTGTATCTGCGGGGCGGTTAAGTCGGTGGTGGTGGTCGCTTGTAAGCGAGCGCGGTAGTAGGCCTCGCCAGCGGGGAATTTCCACACCCCGGCGCGCTTGTCGGCGTGCTGCTGGAGTCCCTCAAGAGCCTCAATCAATTGCTGATAGGCGGGTTTAACCTGCTCGACGAGTGCCACACGGGCGTTATTGCTTAGCTTGTCCTGCGTTTCGGCCGACAGATTCAGAGCTTCCAGCTTTTGGGTAAAGTCGCGCCACAAAGGGCTTGCTGGCTGGTCGTCAAAAGGCGCTCCGCTGATGATATTGCGGCTGTCATCAATCACATAAGGGTAGACAAAATCCGGGGCAATAATCTCCGTCCGGGCGCGGCGCTCTAGGTTGTTTATAAGCTGGTCAAACAGCGGTTTTATCCCCCGCAGGCGCTCGATATAGGCCTCGGCATCGGCCTGGGTATCGACCTGATGGGTGTTAATCAAAAAAGACACCACCCCGGCGTGCAGACCAAACATCTGGTTCACCGGATAGCCGTAGTCGCGCCAGCGGTAGTGTTCTATTTGTTGCTCTAATTCGGCGCGCAGCAGCTGCACATTCAGCCGATTGGCCGGGGTGAGTTGCTCGGTATTCAATCGCGCCAGGCGTTGTAATTGGTCAGCGGCCAGACGCTGTGCCAGTTCATCGCCTTTGGGGCTGATATCGTCCCACTCGCCATAGTGGGTTTTGCGCCCCAGACTCGCCTGGTACATGGGGCTGAGGGAGACCTGCTCGTTAAAAAATCGCTCGAATAAATGCTCGGCGCGGGCGTTTTCGGCTCGTTGCGGGCTAACAGAGGCGTAGGTGAAGCAGCTAACAAGGGCGAGTAAAAGCCCCAGGTTCTTGATCCAGTGCATAAGTTAATCTTTTGGCTGAGAGCGGTGGTCTTGCATGGCAAAGTCGGCGCGATTTTTTAAGCGATCTTTGCGGCGAATGTCGGCAAACGGATCGGCGCTTGGCTCGCTGGGTTGTTGCGGCTGTGCGCGTTTTTTATTCGGTTGCGAACGGGTTTGTGCGAAGGCGTCGTCGCGCTTTTTGGGCTTGGGCCGCAGGGCGTATTTTAGATACCAATAGTAAAGGCTGGTGACCAGCACATAGCCGCCCCACTTGGCAAAGTAAGACAGCCATAAAAAGCCGGTGACACCAGTGCTGCGAGCATAGTCTGTATAGTCGCTATGCAGGGCGGCAATCAAAAAGTAGCTGATAAGCAGGGTCAGTGTGGAGATAATGACGCGGTTATAGCGCTTCCAGATAACGGTGGCGACGGCGGACTTGGCGAGAAACCGAAACATGGGCTGTGAGTAATTAGGGAAACAAACTGATGCCAAGCGCCGCGACCAGGGCGACCAGGCCGCGAGATTTGTACTCGCTGATGATTTTATCCTCTTCCTCTTTAACGATCACCTCGAGAATATCCGGCTCGTAATCTTCGGGGCTGCGCCCGTGCAGATAAATACGAGTTTTGGCCCGCTCAATGGCCTTGTCGCGAATCTTACCCGCGTATCTGCGCCGCACGTTGTCGTAACTGCGACGCAGTATATTGCGGCTGTATTCGGGTTTTAGTTCGTTTTCGGGTAGTGTCATTGCGTGACTCGTTGTTGATTATTTGGGGTACGGGGTACGGGGTACGGGGTACGGTGCCGCTCTGCCCGAGCTTGACAGGGTGTTCGACGAAATCCAAAATTTCACCGTTCACCGTTCACCGTTCACCGTTCACCGTTCACCGTTCACCGTTCACCGTTCACCGTTCACCGTTCACCGTTCACCGTTCACCGTTCACCGTTCACCGTTCCCCGTTCACCGTTCACCGTTCACCGTTCACCGTTCACTAAACATTCCCAATCGGGTTTTACCGCGTTGTTGGCAATGGCATATTCTTCGTCCAGCATCACCTCGCGGCCCCAGCCGGTTAGCCCCTCAAACGAGCCGTCGTCGGTCATATCCAGGTGCTTTTGCGGTTTGTTGCCTGGGCCCCAGGACCAGGGCAAAAAGCTGACGTCAAACTCCAGTGCGGTTTTAATAATGGTGCGATAGGCGATGGCGCCGCCCTCAGTGTCGTCCCAGCGGTTGCCGAATTCGCCGATCACCAGCGGCAAATTGGTTTCTACCGATTCGACTATTTCGGCGCGAATTCGTTCATCGTTGTAGCCCCACATTTGCGGCCACCACATATGCACCGACAGCAGAATATTGTGTTTGGGGTCGGCGTCTATCAGAGTGGGACCGGCCGCCTGCAAGGTGTCTATATCTTTACCCCAGCCGGGGGCGTCGATCATGAGCGGGGTCTGGTAGCCCGCTTCGCGCAGGCGTTTAATGGCCTTGCTGTAGCCTTGGGTGTATTCCTCAAGGGGGACTTTGTCGCCTACCTCGTTGCCGATGTTGACGATGGTGTAGCGCTGGTGACGGGCGATAACGGCGGCAATGTCCGGGCGCGTCCAGTAATCGACCAATAATTGCAGTTTGCTCCAGTCGCCGGTGGCATCGTGCAGCTCGATAATGGGCACCAGCTCAAAGCGGCGGGCGTTTTTCAGGACCGTGTCCAGCTCGCCCGGCTTTCCTTCGGTGGTCCAGACGATGCGTACGGTATTGGAGTCGGTTTTGGCAATCTCGCTAAAGCTGGACAGCCCGGTGCGGTCCATCCAGTAGACCATACGGTTGGGGCCCATGAGGGTGATGGGGGCGTTACAGGCATCAAACAGCTGGCGCCCCTCTACGTAAAAGCCGGGGTGAGTGTCCGAGGGGGGCTCGCTGGCGAGCGCGGAAAGGCAAACCCCGCAAATGAAGGCCCCTGAAAGCAGCACACGTGTCAGCATTAGAGTACTCAAATAGTCTTCCGATGCTCTAGTGTACCTCTTAGCCGCTTACTTGTCCGCAGGGCGCACGCCGGTTTGTTGATCGTTGGCGGGAAATACACAGGTGAATACGCTGCCCTGGCCCACTTCGCTGTTAATTTGCAGCTCGGCGTCGTGGCGCAAGAGTACATGTTTAACAATGGCCAGCCCCAGTCCGGTGCCGCCGGTTTTACTGTTACGACTGGCATCTACCCGGTAAAAGCGCTCGGTTAAATGAGGAATGTGTTTGGTTTCAAAGCCCATGCCGTTGTCGGTGACCGAAAAGTACACATAGGGGCCGCTGCGCCACAGCCGCATGTCGATTTTGCCCTCTTCGGGGGTGTATTTAACGGCGTTAATAACCAGGTTAGAGCAGGCGCTGTGAAGCTCTTTTTCGTTGCCGATAATGCTGATATCCGGGCTGGATTCCAGGGTAATGGTCTGGTGTTTTTCGCCCGCGAGCACCGAGGCCTCGGATTTAATGGTTTGCAGCAAAGGCTCCAGCGGCAGGCGCTTTTGGTTAAAGCCGGTGTCGGTGGTTTCCAGCTTCGAGAGCATGATCAAATCGTTAATCAGCAGCGACATGCGTTTGGATTGCTGCTGCATTTGCTCCAGCGGTTTGTCCCAGGCGGCAATGGCGTTGTTGTCGGCCAGGGTTTCCAGGTAGCCGCTGATAACGGTAAGCGGGGTGCGCAGCTCGTGGGAAACGTTGGCGACAAAGTCTTTGCGCATTTGCTCTAGGTGGTAAATCTGGGTGATGTCGCGCACCACAATCAGTCGTTCGTTTTTACCGAAGCGGGTAATCTGAAATTGCAGGCGTTTGTCGGGAAAGCGCGGCGAGGGAATATCCAGCGGCTCGGCGTATTCGCCCGCCTCAAAGTAATCCACAAAGCGCGGGTGGCGAATAAAGTTGATCACCGACTGACCCTGATCGGAGTTGTAAAATCCCAGTAAGCGCTGCGCCGAGGGGTTCCACCAGTCCAGATAGCCGCGCCAGTCCAGCAGTATTACGCCGTCTTTAAGGGCCGAGGTGGTTTCCTGCACCCGGTTGATGACCGCCTGCAGGTTTTTCTTTTCGCGCTTTTGGCGCCGCTGCAGATGGTAGATAGCATCAAAGACTTCGCCCCACAAACCGCTGGACTCGGGGGGCTGGGCTTTGCGTTTGCCCTGCAGCCAGATGTTTAAGCGCAGCATTTGCCACAGGTGCCAGCCGATGTACCAGCTGGCGCAAAACAGTAAGGTCCAGGCGAGCTGGTCAATCAATAAACCGATAACAATAGCGATGGCCAGAATGACCACCAGACGCTTAACTTCAGCGTGAAATCCCTGTAACAATGCGGAGCCTTCTCGGGTCGGTGCCCGGCCGGGCCGGGCGTGAAGGGGTGTTTACCCCGCTTTGGTGGAAAAGCGGTAGCCGGTGCCGCGCACGGTTTGCACCAGGTTTTCGTGCTGGTCAACGGTCAGCGCCTTGCGCAGGCGGCGAATGTGAACATCCACCGTGCGCTCTTCCACATACACATTACCACCCCACACATGATCCAACAATTGGCTGCGGGTGTAGGCGCGCTCTTGATGTGTCAGGAAGAACTGCAACAGGCGAAACTCGGTGGGGCCCATGTCCACTTCGCGCTCGTTAATGGTTACGCGGTGGCTGGCCGGGTCCAGGCACAGGCCCTGTACTTTGATCGGCTGGCTGGACGATTGCGGATCGGCGCGGCGCAATACCGCCTTT
Organism: Gilvimarinus xylanilyticus; assembly: GCF_024195295.1. Classification (GTDB taxonomy): domain Bacteria; phylum Pseudomonadota; class Gammaproteobacteria; order Pseudomonadales; family Cellvibrionaceae; genus Gilvimarinus; species Gilvimarinus xylanilyticus. Next base: position 22,432 of record NZ_JAMFTH010000009.1, read on the forward strand.
AAACGCGCGACTAGCTCGCGGGGCGAGAAAGGCTTGGTGATGTAATCATCGGCGCCTACTTCCAGCCCCTGAATTTTATTGTCCTCTTCGCCTTTGGCGGTGAGCATAATAATGGGGATATTGGCGGTGACCTCGTCGCGCTTTAGGCGTCGGGCCAGCTCAATGCCGCTGGTGCCGGGCATCATCCAGTCGAGCAGAATCAAATCTGGCTTTTCATCGATAATCAGGCCGTGGGCGTCCTGGGCATTGGAGGCCTCTAAACAACGGTATTCGGCCATTTCCAGCGCAATGCGCAGCATATCGCGAATAGCGGATTCGTCGTCAACGATAAGGATGGTGCGACTTGTCATAGTGCTTGCCTGTGGTCCATCAGTGTATAGCGGAGTCTTGTGGCGGGAGCGGGTGCTTTAGGGCCCCTCCCGTGCAAGCGTATTTAATGTATAAATTGTTGCATATTTATGACAGTTCGGCGCTCAATTTTACCTATTGTGCGCTGGGTGCACCCCAGTAAGTTCCTGCAACAATGCCCACCAACACCACAACCCCCACCCAGTGGTTGTTTAAAAAGGCCTGAAAGCAGGGGCCGCGCTGGCGATAGCGAATCAGCTTTTGCTGGTATACGAATAAGCCGGCGGCCGCCGCAACGCCCAGGTAGTACACGCTGTACAGCTCAAAGCGGCTTTTGATCATCAGCAGCCCCAAAATGACCAGGGCCTGCAACGTAGCGGTAATTACCCGGTCCTGATCGCCAAACAGCACGGCGGTGGATTTCACCCCGATGCGCAAATCGTCGTCGCGATCGACCATGGCGTAAAAAGTGTCATATACCACGGTCCAGATCAGTACCGTGAAATACACCAGCCATACTTCGGCGGGCACGGTATTGCGCACACTGGCAAAGGCCATGGGAATGCCCCAGGCAAAGGCGGCGCCCAGCACTACTTGGGGGAGATGGGTATAGCGCTTCATAAAGGGGTAGCAGCAGGCCAGCGCCAGGCCGCCAAAAGCCAGCCACAGGGTGAGGGTGTTGGTGAACAGCACTAGAATAAACGCCAGTGCCACCAGCGCGGCAAACACGCCCCAGGCTTCGCGCACCGAAATCTTGCCCGTGGTCAGAGGACGGTCCTGAGTACGCTTAACGTGGCTGTCGATTTTGCGGTCGGCGAAGTCATTAATCACACAGCCGGCCGAGCGCATGACAATGGCGCCCAGAGAGTAAATAAACAGCAAATCCAGCGGCGGGAAACCGTCGGCCGCCAGCCACAGGCCCCACAGGGTGGGCCACAATACCAGCAGCCAGCCGATGGGCCGGTTTAGGCGGGTAAGCTGGATGTAGAGCGCGAGCCGCTCCGTCAGGCTAGATTTCATGTGTCTTCCTCGGTGAAAAAACGCGCCGCAAAAGCGGGCAAAAACACTTCGCTGACCAGTAATTGTTTGCCTTTAAGTGAGAACACCGAGCGGCGTCCCCACAGTAGTTTATCCCCTTGCAGTGACTCGGGTACACCCGAGCCCGGGGGCAGGGCCGCCACTGATAAGGGCGAGCGCCCCAGGTGGGGGTGGCTGAATAAATAACCCCCCAGGGGGCGGTTATCCAGCTGGCGCAAATGTCGCAGCGAGCCGGTCAGGCTGGCGGCCGGGAACAGGCTGCGGGCGTACACCCAGGGTTCTTCGTACGGGCCGCACAAAATCACTTCGCGAATCAAACCGTGTTGCGTGATGTCGACTCCCAGCGCCCGCGCCTCGCTCAGACGCGGGCGGCCCCAGCTTTGGCGCAGAATGTGTACGCTTAATTGGTTATGGCTCAGTTGGCGCAATTTGCGCGTCAGCGACCCGGGATCCAACAGCCAGGGCCTTACCCCCGCAGGCAGCAGATGGCCGCCCGGTGCGCGCTGCCACAGGCCCAGGCCCCGGCGGGCAAAACGACGATTGAGCAATAATTGAGAGTTGGCAGGGGGCAAAAAAACCTCGGCGCGACCGGTCTGAAAGAGGCGCTATTCTAACAGGCGCAATCGGCATCGCCACCTTTACCCGTCACCCCGGCCTTGGTTTAATGGCGGCTGATGATAACTGGCGCAGGAACACCTATGGATTGGCAAACAAGAATAAAAGCGAAACGACAACCCCGGCAGCGACTAGGGGGTGACTTGTGAGCTTAACCAAGCGCATTTTGCTGGCGATGGTATTAGGGATTGCCCTGGGGCTGTTGCTTAATGGCTTTACCTCGCCCGGAGGCTGGATTGAACGCTACCTGGTCGAGGGGCTGTTCGATATGGTGGGCACCATTTTCGTTAACTCGCTTAAGTTGCTGGTGGTGCCACTTGTGTTTGTCTCGCTGGTGTGCGGTACCGCCTCGCTGGGTGAGACCAGCCGGGTGGGCCCCATGGCGGGCAAAACAGTAGGTTTGTATGTACTTACTACAGCCATAGCCATAACCCTAGCGATCGGTGTGGCCAGTTTATTGGGGCCGGGCAAAGGCCTGTCGCTGACCGCCACCGGTGGTGCTGAGATGGATGTGGGGCTGTCGCTTAAAGACACGATTGTTAATATTTTCCCCTCCAACCCCATTCAGGCCATGGCCGATGGCAGCATGCTGCAGGTGATTGTGTTCTCGCTGTTGTTTGGTTTTGCCATTAGTCGCAGTGGGGAAAAGGGTCGCGCCATTGCCGGCTTTTTTAATAACCTGAATGAAGTGGTTATGCAGATGATCCTGATGCTGGTGCAGTTGGCACCCTATGGGGTTTTCTGTCTGCTGGCCAAGCTGTTTGCCAGTATGGGTTTTGAGGTTTTTGAAGACCTGGTGTTTTACTTTTTCACCGTAGTCGGTGTGCTGCTTATGCAGTGTCTGCTGGTCTATCCGGCGCTGCTGCGCGCTCTGGCGCGGGTTAACCCCATCACCTTCTTTCGCAAAATGTACCCGGTGCAGGTGTTTGCCTTTAGTACTGCCTCCAGCAACGCTACCCTGCCCTATACCCTGAGCACCGTGGAAAAAAAGCTGGGTGTGGATAACAAAGTGGCCTCGTTTACGCTGCCTTTGGGGGCCACCATTAATATGGATGGCACCTCCATTATGCAGGGGGTTGCCACCGTGTTTATCGCCCAGGCCTATGGTGTGGATGTGGGCATTATGGGTTATCTAATGGTGGTACTGACCGCGACCCTGGCCTCCATTGGCACCGCCGGCGTGCCCGGCGTGGGCATGGTGACCTTAACCATGGTGCTGCAGCAGGCGGGCCTGCCGATCGAAGAGGGTATCGCGTTGATTATCGGCGTCGACCGACTGTTGGATATGTTGCGCACCTCGGTCAATGTCACCGGCGATGCGGCGGTGACCACCGTGGTCGCGAACAGCGAGTCACTGTTGGATAGCGATACCTATGAGGCCCCCGCGGATCGCTAGCGAGCGGGGGCGTTGCCCGCCCCCGGTTAAGCGCCGGGGCTCAGGGTGCTGGCAATGTGTTGGAGGTCTTCGTCAGACTCCAGTACATGCTGCACGGTGGTTTCGGCTTTTTCCCGGCTCAGGCCCAGCTCGGTGAACAGGGCGTCCGGAATCGAGTGTTTGGGGCCGCGGCCAATGCCGTGCTGGCGCAGGAGTGCTTTGGCTAGGTAGACAAGCTTAGCGTAGGCGGCGTTTTCGCCTTGGTAGGATGGGTTTTGCTGGTGGCGCAGGCCCACTACAACCTCTTCGGGCATACCCCACATTTCCATTAGCATGCTGGCGATCTGATCGCGGCTAATGCCCAACAGGTGGCGTTCGATGGCTTGGGGTGAGGCGTGGGGGTTGGCCTCGCTCAGACGGCAATATTGACTGTAATGAGGCGGAAAAACTTCGGCCATCACCAGAGCGCCAAAGTTATGCAGCAGACCGGTTAAGTAGGCCATGCCGAACCCCGGGCGTTGCTCGCGGGGAATGGCGGTGACTAGGCCCTCAATGGTGGCGGCGATGTAGACCGACTGCTGCCAATAGGGAAGCTCGCTCTCGGGGCCGTCTTTGGGCAGGGAAATACTTTTACCCAGCGCCAAGCCCAGTGCCAGGTTGAGCACCATGTCAAAACCCAGCACCCGCACAATGGCGTCGTGGATGGATTTGATTTTGCCCGGCGCGGAGTAATAGGGCGAGGCCGCCCAGCTGACCACCTGCGCCGCCAGGCTCGGGTCGGTTTCGACAATTTGTGCCAGATCGGAGATATCCGCATCCGGGTCCACCCGCAGTTTGATAATGCGCTGCGCGGTGTCCGACAGTGGCGGTAATTCTAAGGTTTCCTCCAGGCGCTGTTTAATGCGCAGCTGGGTAAAGCCGCGAATCGCGCCCTCCACCTGCTCGCTATCTTGCGAGGTGTCCGACTCGTTTTCCAGGGGATCCAGCGGGGTGGAAAGCTCGCATACAATGGCGTCGGTTAAGGTTTGCTGAAACTGGGTACTGTCCACCCGTATCAGCTGGGTTTCGTCGCCCGAGTCCAGCAGCAAATCGTCTTTATCCAGCAGGGTTTTATCCACCAGGGTCAGCAGTCCGGCCACCTGGGGCAGTGCGGGAATTGACTGACACTGATGGGTTTCGTAAAACTGGTTGAGGTCGTGGTCGCTCAGGGCGCGCAGCTGGCGATTTAAGTGGCGGTTGACCGCTTCAATATCCAACAGGCTGTCGGCGGAAAAAATAACCTGCACCTGACTGATGTTGTCTTGCAGTAGAACCGAGCGCGCCGCCCCGGCTTTGCGTAAATGCTCGTCGTGCCAAAGGGGGCGATCATCCTTGTCTACCGGCGCAGCCGCCAGATCGTAGTGAATATTCTGGGTGCTTAGCAGTGTTTCAACATTAGTAGGTACTGGCACGTTTTACGTCTCCTTTTGAACTGACAGACTCTATCGAAGAGAAGGCGTTCGTGTTTTATTATCGCAAGTATAGTGGTAAGTCGCGGCGCGTCTTATGCGAAGTAGCAGTAAATATAGTGTTTTATAGAGGGCAATTCTATGGCTCGTGAGTCTTACAGCCGGATTTATGTCTCATTATGCGCCCAAATAACGTTCGCGACCGCCGAGCCAGCGTTCTACCACGGCGGCACTTAGCTCGGGGTAGTCTGCCATCATCAGCTCGCCGGCCTGGCGTACCTGGGGCAACAGATGGCTGTCGCGACCTAAATCGGCAATTCTGAATTCCATTTCGCCGGTCTGTTTGGTCCCCAGTACCTCGCCGGGGCCCCGTAATTCCAGGTCTTGCTCAGCAATATAAAAGCCGTCGGTGCTCTCGCGCATGACTTTAAGGCGCGCTTTGGCGTGTTTTGACAGAGGTGTGCCATACAGCAATACACAGGCGCTGGCGGCTGCGCCGCGCCCTACCCGACCGCGCAGCTGGTGCAGTTGCGACAGGCCCAGCCGCTCGGGGTTTTCGATGATCATCAGGCTGGCGTTGGGCACGTCTACCCCCACTTCAATCACTGTAGTGGCGACCAGCAGGTGCAGTTCCCCCGCTTTAAACGCAGTCATTACCGCCTCTTTTTCGGCGGCTTTCAGGCGCCCGTGTACCAGCCCGACCTTGAGATTGGGCAGCTGCTCTTGCAGGTTTTCAGCCGTCGCTTCGGCGGCTTGAGCCTCCAGCGCTTCGGATTCTTCAATGAGGGTGCACACCCAGTAGGCCTGCCTGCCTTCGGCGCAGGCGGCGCGTACCCGCTCGATCACCTGGTTGCGGCGCTCGTCGGCAATCACGGCGGTGGCTACCGGGGTGCGGCCGGGGGGCAGCTCGTCGATGACTGAGCAGTCCAAATCGGCGTAGGCGCTCATGGCGAGGGTGCGGGGAATGGGGGTGGCGGTCATAATCAGCTGATGGGGAGTAAAACCGGTGGCGGCTTTTTCACTGAGCGCCAGGCGCTGGTGAACCCCAAAGCGGTGCTGCTCGTCGATAATCGCCAGGCCCAAATCGGCAAACGCTACGTCTTCCTGAAACAGGGCGTGGGTGCCAATCACCATCTGCGCCTCGCCCGAGGCAATCAGTGCCATGGCCTCCCGCTTGGCTTTGGTGCGCAGCCGTCCGGATAAAAATACCGGGGTAATGCCCAGCGGTTTTAGCCAGGCGGTAAAGTTAAGGCGGTGCTGCTCGGCGAGAATCTCGGTGGGGGCCATGACCGCCGCTTGTTTGTCGCAGGCGATGGCACTGAGTGCCGCCAGCGCCGCGACAATGGTTTTGCCCGAGCCCACGTCCCCCTGCACCAGCCGCAGCATGGGTTCGCGGCGCGCCAGATCCTGCGCAATTTCGTTTTGTACCCGGGTTTGGGCCCCGGTCAGGGCAAAGGGCAGCTGCTGTTTTAGCGCCTCGCCCAGGCCTTTTTTATCCACTAGAGGCGCGGCCTGTAAGCGCCGCGCGCGGGCTCGGAATTGCAGCATGCTCAGTTGCTGGGCCAATAGCTCTTCAAAGGCCAGGCGTTGCTGATAGGGGTGCACCCCGTCGGCCAGTTGTTGTTGATCGACATTAGCCGGAGGGTGGTGCAGCAGTCGCAGGGCATCGGCCAGGGGGATTTGATGCAGCTGGCGGCGCACTCGTTGCGGGAGCAGTTCGTCGATGGGGGTGTGCTCCAACAGCTCCAGCGTTTGCTGGGTAAGGGCACGCAGGCGCGGTTGGGTGAGCCCGTCAGTCGTCGGGTAATGGGGGGTTAAGCGTTGGGCGAGGGGTTTGGGGCTGGCGCCGTCCAGTAGCTCGTATTCGGGGTGCACCATTTCCAGCGCTGCCGCGCCGCGCCTGGCTTCACCAAAGCAGCGAATGCTTGCTCCAGCGCTTAAGCGCTGCTTTTGCGCGGCGCTAAAATGAAAAAAGCGCAGGGTAAGGCTACCCGTGCCGTCCTGCACCCGGCACACCAGCGAGCGCCGCCGCCCGTAAACCACATCGGCGGCACGCACCTGAGCCTCGATAACGGCGCTTACCCCCGGTTGCAACGCCCCGATCGGTTGCACCCGGGTGCGGTCGGCGTAGCGGCTGGGCAGGTGGAACAGCAGCTGTTGGACCGTGTAAATGCCCAGCTTTTCCAGCTTTTGCGCCAGCGCCGGGCCCACCCCCTTAAGAGTGCTGACCGGGCGGGTGGCGAGCGTGTCTTCCGCCACTGGGTTTCCTTAATTGAGCAGCGTAATCAGTGGGTTGCCTTTTTGGCAGCGGCGGATGGCGTTGCGCAGGGCATCCACCGCTTTAAAACGGGGGAAGCTGGCGCGCCAGGCCAGGGCCACCGTGCGGCGCGGGCCATTGCCTTTAAAGGGCCGGGTTACCAGTACATCGTCGCCATAGCCGGTGGTGCTGGCCGCTGAGACCGGTAAGATGGTAATGCCCAGGCCCGAGGCCACCATATGGCGCAGAGTCTCAAGCGAGCTGCCTTCGGCGGCGGTGCGCACCTTGCCCTTGCTGCCTTCCAGCGAGGTTTTCAGATTGGGGCAGGTTTCCAACACCTGATCGCGGAAACAATGGCCCTCGCCCAGAAGCAAGACCTCTTGCTCATCCAGCAGTCCCGGCTCAATCTCTGGGTGGTCCGCCAGGGGATGATCCCTGCGCAACAACACCACAAAGGGCTCTTCGTACAAGGGCTGGGTGACCACGTCCGCCTCGGTAAAGGGCAGCGCGACGATGATCACATCCAACTCGCCTTTGCGCAGCTTGGTACGCAGAGTTCCGGTGTAGCCCTCTTCGACGTAAAGGGGCATAGCGCTGGCTTCTTTTTGCAGTTCGGGAATAAAGTAGGGCAACAGGTAGGGGCCAATGGTAAAAATGGCCCCCACGCTCAAGGGGCTTGAGAGCTGGTCTTTACCCTCGTTGGCGATATCTTTGATGGCCGAGGTCTGCTCCAGCACCAGGTTTGCCTGGGCGACTACTTTTTCTCCCAGTGGGGTGGCCGACACTCGCGACTTAGAGCGCTCGAACAGGGCCACACCCAACTCTTCTTCCAGTTTTTTAACCGCAATGCTTAAGGTGGGCTGGCTGACAAAGCAGCGCTCGGCGGCGCGGCCAAAATGTTGTTCTTGAGCGAGGGTGACGATATAGCGCAATTCTGTCAGAGTCATGGGTATTCTTAATCTTTAAATGAACGTTGGGTAACAATCTAGCAAAATGGATAGAAAAAAACTATTGATAATCGGTTGCGGCGATTTGGGCGAGCGCTTGGCGGCCTGTGCCGGAGATGAGTTTGACGTCTACGGTTTACGCCGCCACCCACCCGCCGACGCCAGGGCTGGTATCCATTATCTGCGCGGCGATGCCTCAGACCGGGCGACGATGGACCGGGTGCTAGCCCGAAACTTTGACGCCATTGTACTTACCCTGACCCCCGCCGCGCGCAGCGACGAGGGCTATCGCCGTGGCTATGTGACGCCCTGCGAAACCCTGATTGAGGCCCTGGCGGGGCGCAGCCCCCGGATACTGTTTATTAGCAGTACCTCGGTTTACGGCCAGGCTAATGGCGAGTGGGTGGATGAGGCTACCGCTGCCCGGCCGCCGCGTTACAACGGGCAGCGCGTGCTGGAGGCCGAGCAGTTACTGGCCGCTGCCGGCTTGCCTTTGGTGGTGCTGCGCCTGGCGGGTATTTACGGGCCCGGCCGCACAAGGCTGATGGATTCTGTCGCGGCGGGTAAAACTGAGGCGACCGAGGCTTACACCAATCGCATTCATGCGGACGATGCCGCCGGTTTTATGGCCTGGGTGCTAAAAATGGACGAGCCGGCGTCACTGTATTTGCTAAGCGACGGCGAGTCGCCGCGCAAAGGGCAAGTGGTTAACTGGTTAGCCCAGCAGTTGGGGGTGGCGCCTCCGCCTGAAGGCGAGAGCGCCAGCTTGAATAAACGCATCGATAACCGCGCGATGCGCGCCAGCGGTTATCCGCTGCGTTATCCAGGGTTTAAAGCGGGTTTTGCCGAGCTTATCCGGCGGTAACCATAATGCCGTCGGCCTCGACCTGAGCGCCTTTGGGCAGCTGGCTGATGCCGATGGCGGCGCGGGCTGGAAAGGGCTCGTCAAAGTACTGAGTCATGACTTCATTGACGATGGGGAAGTTGCCCAGATCGGTCAGATAAATATTCAGCTTTACGATATCCTGCAAGCTGCCGCCCGCCTCAACGCATACCGCGCTCAGGTTTTTAAAAACCTGGTGAGCTTCGGCGGCAAAGTCGCCCTCTACCAATTCCATGGTTTCGGGCACCAGCGGAATTTGGCCCGACAGGTAAACGGTGCCGTTTACTTTTACTGCCTGAGAGTAGGTACCAATGGCCGCGGGCGCGTTTTCGGTATGGATAATCGCTTTGTTAGGCATGTTTAAATCCGTCTGTGCAAAAACGATCGAGTATAACCTTTCGCCCATGGGTGCGCCAATCACTCGCCGGGCGAGTCCTGAACCTCCAGATAAACCTCCGGGGTATCTTTGACAAACACGTTGCCGTCGTCCAGCTCGATGGTAATGGTAAAAGTGTGTCGTTCGTACTGCGGGGCCTGGGTAAAGAATAAATTGAGCGAGCGCCGTGCCGGGGGTTGTTCAGCAATGTAGGCGGAAACACTGTCGGCGTGCACGCCATAGTCATCCCCATAACGGTTCATAATCGCGGCCAAATCGGTACCCGCCGGGTAAGCATCGGTATAGGCGTTATCGCTGACTATTTCAATAGACTGGATGGTTTGCGTGGGCTGCGGTGGCACGGGGCTACAGGCATTGGCGGTGGGGAAAAGACTCCAGCGCGTGGTCGCCTCGCGCGCCACATAGACGTTCGCCTGGCTTTCGAGTTGGATACCCAAGTGGTTCCATGGCACCGGCTCGGTGGTGGTCGCCTCGCCATAGACGTAGGTGGTCGTTGTTACCGGTTCGCTGTGGTGTCGGGTGGAAATATCGTAATCGGTAATGACGAATTCCCGGTACGGGGGTAAATCTCCGCATTCGGCCACCCCGTCGCTGCTGCCGCCACACGAAACGCTTACAAGAGCGCCGGTGAGCACGCAGATAAAACCCAATCTAAAACCATAGAGCATGGTGTTTCCTTTTAATTCGTTTACGTGGTTCGTTGGGCACAGCGGTTGTAAGCGTTCCAGGTCCGGTATCGCTAAGCGCGGGCGATTGCTATTGCTGCGTAGTGATTGAGGGCATTAAAGCCAGCTCGGGAAAATCCTTTACGAACACGCTGCCGTCGTCCAGCTCGACGGTAATGGTGAAGGTGTGTCGTTCGTACTGGGGCTCAAGGGTAAAAAATAGCCTTAGCCATTCCCGGGCCGGAGGTTGGCTGGCGACAAAGTCCTGGAGATTGCCCTCCACGCTGTGGTAGCCATACACGGCTATAAGTTCGGACAAGTCACTACCCGCCGGATACTCGTCGGTATAGGCATTGTCGCTGACCAGGCTAATGTGGGTGATGGACTGTATAGGTTCTGGTGCGGGTAGCGAACATGCCTGAGACTGGGCGAATAGGCTAAAGCGCATTTTATCTGGTGTGTTTTGAGCAACGGATTTGACGATTTCCGCCTCAAGCTCTAGGCCTACATGGTCCCAAGGCACAGCCGTGCCCTCGAGCGCTTCTGCCCAGAAGTTGGTCTCTCGGGTAATAGGCTGGTCGTGGTTGACTGCCCGGCTGGTGTAATCGGTAATGCTAAAGTGAGAGTAATAGCCCTCCAAGTCGCAAGGGTGAACATAAGAGTCGCCGCCACAGGCGCTGAGCAAAATACAAAGACAAAATAAACGGGTGAGTGCCAGGCGCATTCTCGACTCCTTGAGACAAGTATTGTGTTCAGGAGGAGAGTGTAAGCAATTTAATGTTGCTTAAGGAGTCGTTGTAACAATTTTTAACAAGGCGATTTAGCGCCCGAATAGAATTAATTTTTCGCCCGCTGAATCCGAATGACAAAGCTCAGGTTGCGGATACGGCGCATAATATTGGCCAGGTGAATCCGGTTTTGCACCCCGATGCACAGATTGATCACGCTGTTGTGAGCGTCGCGCTCATCCACATGGATGTGCTCGATATTACCGCCCTGCTCGGTAATACGGGTGGCCAGGGTGGCGATAATACCGCGTTCGGATTCTACCTCAACCCGTATATCCACCAAAAACTCGCCGGACACCGTGGGGGCCCAATTCACATGGTTAATTTTTTCGGGGTTGTGGCGAATTTCGGCCAGGTTATGGCAGGTTTCCTGGTGGATGACTAGGCCTTTACCCGAGCTAATATGGCCGATAATCGGGTCGCCCGGAATCGGTCGGCAGCACTTGGCGAAAGTAATTAACACCCCGTCCGAGCTGTCGATAGTAAGCGGTGAATAAATGCTGCCCCCGCGCGGGGTAATATCGGCATCGGGCTGGGCCAGTTTGGCGACGGCGTAGGCAATGCGATTGCCCAGGCCAATATCTTCGCAAATGGCTTCCAGCGAGCTTAATCCCGTGCCCGCCAGCAGCTTTTGTTCGTGTTCTTCGCTTAAGTTGTCGATGTCCAAATCGAGATCCGCCAAGGCGCGCCCCAGCATCTTTTTGCCCAGGGCGACCGATTGGTGATGGCGCTGGTTTTTCAAAAAGTGGCGAATCGCGCTGCGCGCTTTACCCGAAATGGTGAAATTCAACCAGGTGGGATTGGGCTGGGCGCCGGGGGCGGTAATGATGGTCACCTTTTGCCCGCTTTGCAGCGGTTGCGACAAGGGCGCTAAACGGCCATTGATGCGGCAGGCGACGCAGGTGTTGCCGATGTCGGTGTGCACGGCGTAGGCAAAGTCCACCGCCGTGGCGCCGTGGGGCAGCTCGACAATCCGGCCCTTGGGCGTGAACACATAAACTTCGTCTGGGAAGAGATCAATTTTAACGTTCTCGATAAATTCCAGCGAATCACCGGCGCGGCGCTGCATTTCCAGCAGGCCTTTGACCCATTGGCGGGCGCGGTTGTGGCTACTGCTTAGGGTGTCGCTGCTGTCGGATTTATACAAAAAGTGCGCGGCGATACCCGTGTTGGCCATTTCGTCCATTTCTTTGGTGCGTATTTGCACCTCGATGGGCACCCCGTGCATGCCCACCAGCACCGTGTGCAGCGACTGGTAGCCGTTGGCCTTGGGGATGGCGATATAGTCTTTAAACTCGCCCGCGACGGGCTTGTACAGGTTGTGAATAACCCCCAGCGCGCGGTAGCAGGCGTCTACGCTGTCGACAATAATGCGAAACGCGTAGACGTCCATAATCTCTTTAAAGAATTTTTTCTTCTGCCGCATCTTTTGGTAGATGCTGTACAGATGCTTCTCGCGCCCGATCACCACGGCGTTGACTTTTTCCCGCCCCAGGCGCTTTTCAATCGAGGTCTGAATTTGCTCAACCAGCTCTTTGCGGTTGCCGCGCGCGGTTTTAAGGGCGGCCTGCATTCGGGTGGCGCGCAGCGGGTACATGGCGTAAAAGCCGCGATCTTCAAACTCCAGGCGCAAATCGTTCATGCCCAGGCGGTGGGCAATGGGGGCGTAAATTTCCAGGGTCTCTTTGGCGATGCGGCGTTTTTTGTGGGGCGGCATGGCGCCCAGGGTACGCATATTGTGCAGGCGGTCGGCCAGCTTGACCAAAATCACCCGCAGGTCATCGGCCATGGCCAGTGCCATTTTCTGGAAGTTTTCGGCCTGCTTTTCGGCCTGGGACTCAAACTCGATTTGGGTGAGCTTGCTCACGCCGTCCACCAGCTCGGCCACGGTATCGCCAAACTGTCCGGCTATCGCTTTTTTGGGAATGCCGGTGTCTTCAATCACATCGTGCAGCATGGCGGCCATCAGGCTCTGATGGTCCATATGCATGGCGGAGAGAATATCGGCGACGGCCAATGGGTGAGAGATGTAGTCTTCGCCCGAGCGGCGCTTTTGACCGTCGTGTGCCTGTTCGGCGTAATAATAGGCGCGCCTGACCTTATCGATCTGAGGGGGTTCCAAATAAGACGAAAGCCTGTGGCTCAGTGCCTCAATGGTTAACAAAGTACTCCTCCGATCCGGTTAACGAGCGCGCCTTTAATGGTAACAGGCCGTATAGCTTATATCTGCGGGTCGAAGTTGGTTTCTTCAAGCTGAGGCGTGGGTGCCGGCTCGTCGCGCTCGGCCAGAATGCTGGCGTCGATAAAACCTTCTTCAATTTCGCGCAGGGCGATCACGGTGGGCTTATCGTTTTCTTCCGGAACATGGGGGTCTTTACCGCCCACGGCGATCTGACGAGCGCGTTTGCTGCCTACCATCACCAGCTCAAAGCGGTTGTCGACGTGATCGAGGCAATCTTCAACTGTAATACGTGCCATAAAATGTCCGTTGTTTTACTCAAAATGTTCGGGAGCTCGCGAGAATCGCGGCCTTTGGGCTATTATGCGCGAGAAACGCGCCAAGAGCCAGCGAGGGCGGTCGCGAGCGGGGGCGATATTGTACACAAATTGCTCAGGCTGGGAAGAGCTAGGGCAATAATTCTTGCAGTAAAGGCGCGTGGCGTTCGGCCTGGGCTGACTGACGCAAATGTTGGCTGGTGATTAGCGCCTGAAACTGCGCGAGAGCGACGGTGAAGTCGTCGTTAATGATCATATAGTCAGCCTCCACATAGTGAGAGATTTCGCTGATCGCCTCGCTCATGCGAGCGTCAATTACCGCCTGGTCGTCCTGGCCGCGGCCGGTCAAACGCTGGCGCAAAGCCGACAGCGACGGGGGCAGAATAAACAGGCTGACGGTGTCCGGCATCAGGCGGCGCACCTGGGCGGCGCCCTGCCAGTCGATTTCCAAGATGACATCCAGCCCGCTTTTGAGGGTGTCTTCTACCCATTTTTGCGAGGTGCCGTACAAATTGCCAAACACCTGGGCGTGCTCTAAAAAGGCGCCCTGCTCTAGCATGGTTTCAAACTTTTCTCGACTGACAAAATGATAGTTGACCCCGTTCTCCTCCCCCGGGCGCATCGCGCGGGTGGTGTGGGAGACCGAGACACAGACTTCTGGGCTGGATTTAACCAGGGCGTTAACCAGACTGGTTTTGCCGGCGCCAGAGGGCGCAGAGACGGTATAGAGAATGCCTTTGCTCATGAATGTGTCCGTTTCTGGAGAGGGTTTAAAACGGTTATTATGGCACAAGCGCGCCAATACCGAACACCGCAGGCGCTATTCACACGCAGGAGATTCCATGACCGATCATTACACCCTGGCCCAAAGCGCCGAATATTTGCAGGTGAGTGAAAACTTTGTACGCACCATGGTCGACAAAAAGCGCCTGACCCCCGATGCCGAGGGCCGGGTTACTCAGGCGCAGCTGGACGAGTTGGCCCAGCTGATTGGCAAGCTTAAAGGCGGAGGTATTGCCGCCATGGTCTCCAGTGTCGATCAGCACTTGTAATGAACGCCGGGCAGCTGTGTCTTTCTTGTGCTCGATCCGCCTGAGAGATGTAGAAGTTTTTCCGTCTTGCTACCTTCTTTGTTTTGCCGTTTCCTGCAGCTTGCTCCAGTCCGCCCCCGGTAGAGCGTTGCTAAACGATTCTATAGTGCCGCGCTTTTGCATGGTGACAAAGGCGCGCTTGCCGTCTGGGCCGCCAAAGGTGATGTTAGTGGGGTGCTGCCCGGTTAGCTGGATCGTTTGGGCCAGCTCGCCCTGGGGGGTGAGTACGGCGATTTCCCCAGCGCCGTAGCGGGCAATGTACAGGTTGCCTTGCGTATCGGTCGACATGCCGTCTAGGCCGTAGTCGGTAAAACGAAAAAACTCGCGTTTATGGTCGAGGCTTCCATCGGCGTTTACACGATAGGCCCATACGATACGTTGCACGCTTTCGTTGACGTAGAGGGTGTGCCCATCCGGCGATAATTCAATGCCATTGGTGGTACCCATATCGCTTTCCAATAGCCGTGTTGCGCCATCGGGTTTTATCAGCCACAACTGGCCGGTGTTATCGGTCCAGTTGGGATCGGAGGCATAAACGAAACCGTTATCGGCAACCGCAATATCATTGGGTTGGTGCATCTCGGGGTTGTGGGCCAGGGTGCTCACTGTCTTCTGTGCTGGATCAATGCGCAGAATATTATGGCCGGTGTAATCGGCCACTAGCATGGTTCCATCGGGAGCAAAGCGCAGTGCATTGCCGGTGCTGCCTTGGGGCAGTTCTAGCCAAAGTTGTGCGGCATTTTTATTGTTTACCGCCCCTATGGTGCCCTCGCGGGCAAAATTAACCGCGTACAAGGTTCCGTCGGGGCCCACCACGGGTCCCTCTATTCCTTGGGTAAAGGTGTTTTCTGCCAGCCAGTCTTCGCTCACCGTTTGCGCTGTCACCTTAAGGCCGGTAGCCGCACTCAGGCAGCTTGCTAAAATAATCAAAAGGCTTTTTTTCATGGGGTCGCTCTCAAGGTGTTAACGCCGTAAGCGGCGGCGATAATAATTTCGTGTTGAATGTTAACGGCTTGATGAAGAGTGTGTGTTTGCTGTGTGGTTAGAGGCGTTAACGTTTCGCCCTCGCTAATCTGGGCCACCGCGCTCAAACCAATCGCACAGACTTGCTCAAGGTGTTGACTTAACTGATGCAACTCGGGGTGTTTGTTATGGCTGTAGGCAGTCAGGCGGTTCGCCGCGCTTTGCCAGCGTTTTAGTTGACCGACAATGCGCTGCTTTAAGTCCGAGTCTGCGGGATCTTTCGTCCAGGCGTCCACCCACTGATTAAACTGTCGCAGAGTTTTATTTTCGGCGGGCAGACTATCAGCGAGCCGGTTCAGCGGATCGCGACGTGAGTAGGTTTCGTGTGCCGACTTTTCGTGATGACGATGATAATAATGAGCCGGTTCCAGCGCCGAGCTGAGCACGAGCAGATCACTCAAGGACGCGTCAGGGTAGCGTTTTTTTAGGGCCGCTTGCTGCTGTGCAAAATGTTGCAAGCCTGCCGATATTTCTGCCCACTGTGTTATTTGATCCAGGCGCAGATACATGGACTGTTCATCCCGTACCTGGGCGCTGGACCACAAGCGTTCGGCGACCACAAAGCCGCGGGGCCAGAGGCGCAAATCAATGCTGTTTTCGTCAATCATTTCTGCCCAGAGTGCGGCTTCGCCGCCCCAAAGCAGAGGTTGTTTGGCGGCGCTAACAATATCTTTTGTTAGCGCGACAGGCGGATGACTATTGGCAATCGAGTCGCTCGCAATTTTTTTACCGCGCAGCGAGTAGGGGGCATTGCCCGCGATTAAATGGCCTTCGATCATAGAGTCCCGGATGGTCAGTTTGGCTTTGACCGGCCCCATCCAGGTGTCTACCGCAAAGCTGAGGGTTTGACCCTCGAGGTTTAGATCGCGAAGCGCTTGACGGGATTTGTTTTTAAAGTCGATATAGCCGCGCGGGTTATCCGCCTTACCTATAACCGTTAGGGTGCCGCTAATGGCACTGCCGCGTTTGCGCGGGGCGCTAAACTGCCACGTGTTCCAGGGTTCATCGGCATTTGGGGTTGTCTCTATGCTAAGTGGTTGGGGAAGCAGATGAACCCGGTGGTGGTAACTGGCGTACTGGGGCTGGTCCAGATAAAAGCCGGTGGAAAGCAGAGCCGGGTAGCCCATGTTAATGGCGCGCCCTAAAGCGTCTGGCCCTTGCCAGGATTGTACGACGGTGCCTTGGGGTAAGTCGGGGTGGAGCACTTCATCCCAGCCGATCATATGGCGGTCTAGATTTTTTAAAAGCTCCGCTAAACGTTGATTAAAATAGGTGTGTAATGCCTGACTATCCGCCAGCTTATGTTGTTCGCGAAATTGTTGTATCTGCGGGTTTTGTTCCCAGTGTTCCGGGTCGACTTCGTCGCCGCCGATATGCACATAGGGAAAGGGAAAGAGCTCCGCAACTTCGGTCAGTATTTTGTTCGCGAAAACGTAAACTTGTGGGTTAGCGGGGTTCAGCAATGGTTTGTGAACGCCCCAGCGGTCTTCCTGGGCGTAGGGGCCCGGCGCGGACATCAGTTCCGGGTAGGCGACGGCTATGGCGCTGGCGTGCCCGGGCATGTCAATTTCGGGTAGAACATAAATGCCGCGCCTTTGGGCGTAGGTGATTACGTCTTTAATTTGCTCGCGGGTGTAGTAGTGGCCGTCTTGGTTTTTTTGCTGCAGTTTGGGGTAGGCTTTCGAGGGAAAACGCCAGCCCTGGTCGTCGGTTAAGTGCCAGTGCAGCACATTCAGTTTGGCCGCCGCCATGCCATCTATCTGGCGTTTGATCGTCGCTACCGAAAAGAAGTGACGCACCGAATCCAGCAGCAGCCCACGCCAGGCAAAACGCGGATGGTCCTTAATATGAACCCCCGGTAATACCACTGGCTGATGGGTGCCCGCCAATTGCAGTAAGGTCTCTAAACCGTGTAGCGCGCCCGTGGTGGTGGCCGCGGTTAGTTCAATACCCGACGAGTGAACACGAAGCTCGTAGGACGCCTCTTGGGCCTCTGGCAGAGTATGAGTGTTAACCGGCGACATGTCCCGCGCTACCGAAATCGTGAGTTCGGGGGCATCGGGAGACTTTGTTAAACCTGTTTGCCGCTGCAGCCTTTGGGTAAAGCGCTCTATGGCTTTATCGAGAGTGTCACTGTGGGCGCCTTTAAACTTAACAGTGGGCAGCGACTGGAGTGCTAGGGCTTCATCGGTCGGAGTCAGGTTTTGCGGCCAGGGCATAAGCGGCAGGGACGCGGAGTTTGGCTCGGCAAAGCTGATAGAGCTTAATGCGCAGCTGGCGTAAAGCAATAAACTAATAACGAATCTGAGCATATTAAAAGCAGGTGTTTACCTGTTCCACAAGGGTGTAGTTATCGTCAATGATATGCAGCTGGCGCCACTTATCAAACGTTAAACACGGGTGAGAGGTCGACAGGGCAATCATGTCGCCCACCTTAATATCTGCACTTGGCGACACGCGCATGGCGCTGTGCTGATCCATGATATGAAAAACCTCCCAGTCTTCGGGGGGCGCAACCGGTACCTCCGTGCCGGGGCGGTAGTGCAGTGACGGTTGCGGCAGTCCGGCGTCGAAGGCACAGTCGCGTTTTCCCAGAGTTAAAATGGCCAGCCCCGGTTCGGGCAGCGACTGAACATAGGCCCAGACTTCCAGCGCCGATTGTAAGTCTCCGGCCACATTGCAGTTGTCGCCCAAGCGCTCGCGCACTTGCTGCTGCGCTTGCATGTAAATACCTTTATCGTGAATTAAATAACAGCCGGGGCGAATGACCGGAATAATGCGATCGGCAGGAGTATCGCCAAACACCTCGGCCACCAGGTCGTACCAGGCCGAACCGGCGCCGGTCAGTATGGCTTGCGGGTGGGCAAATAACCCCTGCTGTTGGAATCCGAGGGTGATATCTCTCACCCATTCCAGATGGGTACGGATTTTGTCGCAGGCATCCGGCCCGCCAATGACCCCTTCGTAGGTTTCTATGCCGCGCAGGTTTAGTCCGGGGTGTGGCTGAATGGATTGTGCCAGCTGGCGCGCCTCGTCCTCACTGCGACAACCACAGCGGCCGCCGGGTACGCCCATTTCAATCAATAGATTTAAAACCAGGCCGCGCTGGTGAAAGTAATCCCCCAGCTGGCGGGCGTTGTCTGGCGAGTCAACCAGGCAAAAAAACTCGACCCCGGTGGTTTCCATCAGCTCGGCCACCAGCTGCATATTGGCTTTGCCCACTAATTGGTTGGCCATAAGAATACGGTCAATACCCGCTTGGGCCGCCGCGATGGCCTGGGGTGCACTGGCCAGGGTAATGCCCCAGGCGCCGGCCTCGCGCTGTAGCTGAAAAAAGCGCGGGGTCATGGTGGTTTTGCCGTGGGGGGCAAGCTTAACCCGCTGCGAATCGGCGTAGCTTTGCATCCAGTGCAGGTTGTTGGCCAGGCGCGAACGGTAAACAACAGCGGCGGGTAAACTGATGTTTTCGCTCAGCAAGCTGGGCAAGGCCCGAGGCCCGACAGTGCGGCCTTTCGTGGGGGTAAGGGACGGCGAACGAGGAGGAGAAACCATAAGTAAAAGCCATAAACTGCACGCTAGTGCATGAACCAATAATAGATATTTAGTAACACGATAATATATATTTTCTTGTTAGTATATATCAAAAGCACTTATACTGCCCCCGAGCGGGTGTACACTCGGGGCGCCAACCATGAACACAAGGAGCCCGGCGGTGACCCATGAACCGGATATTGTCTCGCGCATTAATGCCCTGTTTGGCCAGCTGCGCGATGCCGAACAAAAAATAGCCAGAGTCATTCTGGAAGATATTGAGTTTGCTTCGCAGGCCAGTATCGGCGAGCTGGCCCAGCGCGCCGATGTGAGCGAGGCCACCATCACCCGCTTTGCGCGGGCGGTGGATTGCAAAAATGTGCGCGATTTAAAACTGCGTTTGGCCCAGTCGCTGGCGGTGGGGCAGAGATTCTACAGCGATGTGCCCGCCGAGCCCGAAGGCCTGCATACGGTGTACGAGGCGATTAAAAAAGCGTTGGACCACAACGCCCGGCTGGTGACCGACGCGGTGATTGAACCGGCGGTAAACGCTTTGGCCGAAGCGCGCCAAATTCTGATTTTCGGGGTGGGCGGCGGCTCCACAGTGTTGGCGCAGGAGTGCCAGTATCGCTTATTTCGCCTGGGGTTTACCGCCTCGGCTTACTCGGACCCCATGCTGATGCGCATGGCGGCCGCGGCGTTGGATGCCAATGATGTGGTTATTACCCTGTCCGCCGGGGGTTACAGCCCCGATGTGCAGGAGGCCGCGGAAATTGCTCAGGAGTATGGCGCTAAGGTCGTCGCCATTACGACCGACGGCTCGCCCTTGGCAGCCGTGGCTAATTACCTGGTGCCCATGGAGCCGCAAGAGACAGATTATATTTTTAAGCCCAGTGCCTCGCGCTACGTAATGATGGCGGCCATTGATGTACTGGTAATGGAGCTAGCCGTAAGGCACAAACGCAAAAGCCGGGAAACACTGCGGCGCATTAAACACACGCTGGATAACCACAAGCAAGGGGACGACCGCCTGCCTTTGGGCGATTAACGTTTGCCGCGGTGAACAGGGTGTTGAGGAGAAATTTTGTTCGACACCTTAATTCGCAAGGCACAGGTTATTGACGGCTCGGGCGCGCCCGCCTTTAGCGCCGATGTGGCTCTGCAGGATGGCAAAGTGGCCGCGATTGCAGATACCTTAGGCGATTGCGCACAAACCGTTATCGATGCACACGGCCAGTGCCTGGCGCCCGGTTTTATCGATGTGCACACCCACGACGACCTGAACGTGATTCACAATCCGCCCATGCTGGAAAAAATCAGCCAGGGCGTCACCACCGTTATTGTGGGCAATTGCGGCATTAGCGCCAGCCCGGTGGTATTGACGGGTGAGCCGCCCGATCCGTTAAACCTGTTGGGCGGGCAAAGTGCTTTTACCTATCCCAGTTTTTCATCCTACACCGACGCCGTTGTCGCCGCCCGACCAGCCGTTAATGTGGGAGCTCTGATTGGTCACACCGCGCTGCGCAACAATCATATGAATGATTTGCAGCGCTGCGCTAACGCGGATGAAATCGCGGCGATGCAACAGGATTTGCGCAGTGCTCTGGCTGAGGGTGCCCTGGGGATGAGTTCGGGGCTCGCCTATGCCAGCGCCAAGCAGTCGGATACCGAAGAGGTAATTGCTCTGGTGCAAGAGCTGGGCGCGGCCGGCGGTGTCTACACCACTCATTTACGAACCGAATTTGACGGCGTTATTCAGGCTATGGATGAAGCGTTTCACACCGCCCGCCGTGGCAAAGTGCCGCTGATTATTTCGCATTTAAAATGTGCAGGTAAGGGCAACTGGGGACGCAGCAACGAACTGCTGACGCATTTGCACAATGCTGCGCGGCAGCAATCGGTGGCCTGTGATTGCTACCCGTATGCCGCCAGCTCCAGCACCTTAGACCTGGCCCAGGTCACCGAAGACACCGACATTTTTATTACCTGGTCGACCCCCCACAGTGAACAGGCCGGGCGTTACTTGGGCGATATCGCCCGTGACTGGAACCTTAGTTTAATGGAGGCGGCGCAGCGCTTAATGCCCGCCGGGGCGGTTTACTACTGCATGAGTGAAGACGATGTGGAAAACATCGTTCGCCACCCCAAATCCATGATCGGCTCCGATGGTTTACCCAACGATCCACACCCGCATCCGCGTTTGTGGGGCGCTTTTCCTCGCGTGCTGGGGCACTACAGTCGCGATAAAAACGCGCTGTCACTGCCCCAGGCGGTGCACAAAATGACGGGCTTATCCGCCACTGAATTTCGCTTGCACAATCGCGGTTTTATTCGACCCGGTTACTGCGCCGATGTGGTGTTGTTTAACCCGGACACGGTTCTAGATACCGCTAGTTTTTCTCATCCTAAACAGCGCGCGCAGGGTATTGAAAAAGTCTGGGTAAACGGTGTTTTAAGTTACCAATACGGCGCCGCCCCCACCGGGCGAGCCGGCCAGTTTTTGTATCGACAGTCTCAGTAAGGAGTATACATTGTGAGTATTAAACGTTATGGCCCCGAGGGCAGCACCGGTACCGGCGGACAGCATTTGCCGTTTTCGATGGCCACCGAAGCGGCCGGTTGGTTATATGTGTCCGGCCAGACGCCCATGTTGGATGGCGAGGTCGTGGAAGGTTCGGTGGTAGAGCAGTCGCAACTGGCCATTGATAACTGCTTAAAAATTATGAAAAACGCCGGTTACGATAAGGAACATGTGGTGCACTTAACCGTGATCTTAACCGACGCCCGCTACTTTCAGTCGTTTAACAAAGTGTTTAAAGAAAACTTTGGCGAGCACCCACCCGCGCGCATTTGTTCGGTGTGTGATTTGGTGGTGGACTGTAAAGTTGAAGTGGGGGTGGTCTGTTATAAGCAGCCGGCATAATTTCTGAACGCTGAACGCTGAACGCTGAACGCTGAACGCTGAACGCTGAACGCTGAACGCTGAACGCTGAACGCTGAACG